>NZ_MYFL01000001.1:3383093-3481600 GCF_002193035.1 Delftia sp. K82
TACCAACTGAGCTATTCCCGCAAAAAATTCAAGCAACCAACCGTCACCTGAATTCGATATGCACTAGGCACATCCAAAACTGGAGCGGGAAAACGGGTTCGAACCGTCGACCTCAACCTTGGCAAGGTTGCGCTCTACCAACTGAGCTATTCCCGCTTGAATCATCCATTCTGGCAGCCAACCGCCACCAGAACCGAACACACCCGAAAGCATGTTCAAAATCTGGAGCGGGAAAACGGGTTCGAACCGTCGACCTCAACCTTGGCAAGGTTGCGCTCTACCAACTGAGCTATTCCCGCATTTCTACCGAAGCCTGACATTCTACAACGTCGTTTGCTGCGATGGGATGAATTGTAGCGTAGTTCTTGGAGGGTTCAGGAAAAACGCTACATTTTTTCATCTTCAGTGCTTGACGGCTGGCTCCACAGGCTTGGATTCCGCTGGCGGCGGCGCTGCGGCCTCCTCCTCGGACAAGGGCTCGGGCACGCGCTCCAGCGCCACCTTGAGGACCTGGTCGATCCACTTGACGGGGATGATTTCCAGGCCGCTCTTGACGTTGTCGGGGATCTCCTGGAGGTCCTTGACGTTCTCTTCCGGGATCAGCACCGTCTTGATGCCGCCCCGCAGGGCCGCCAGCAGCTTTTCCTTGAGGCCGCCGATGGCGGTGACCTCGCCGCGCAGCGTGATTTCGCCAGTCATGGCGACATCGGCACGCACCGGGATACCGGTCAGCGCAGAGACGAAGGCCGTCGTCATGGCCGCACCCGCGCTGGGGCCGTCCTTGGGCGTGGCGCCATCGGGCACGTGCACGTGGATGTCCTTCTTCTCGAAGGCCTCGTCCTTGATGCCGAGCATGCGCGAACGGCTGCGCACCACGGTGCGGGCGGCTTCCACGGATTCCTTCATCACGTCGCCCAGCGAGCCGGTGCGCGAGATCACGCCCTTGCCGGGCATGATGGCGGCTTCGATGGTCAGCAGATCGCCACCGACCTCGGTCCATGCCAGGCCCACGACCTGGCCGACCTGGTTGTTGTGCTCGGCACGGCCGTAGCTGTACTTGCGCACACCCAGGTAGTCGGTGAGGTTGTCGGCATTGACGACGACGGTGGGCTCCAGCTTCTTGAGCTGCAGTCCCTTGACCACCTTGCGGCAGATCTTGGAGAGCTCGCGTTCCAGCGAGCGCACGCCGGCTTCACGCGTGTAGTAGCGCACGATGTCGCGGATGGCGGACTCGTCGACCTGCATTTCGCCGTCCTTCACACCGTTGTTGGTGAGTTGCTTGGGCAGCAGGTAGCGGATGGCGATGTTGACCTTTTCGTCCTCGGTGTAACCCGACAGGCGGATCACTTCCATGCGGTCCAACAGCGCGGGCGGGATGTTCATGGAGTTGGAGGTCGCCACGAACATCACGTCGCTGAGGTCGAAGTCCACCTCGACGTAGTGATCGCCGAAGGTGTGGTTCTGCTCGGGGTCCAGCACTTCCAGCAGGGCGCTCGACGGGTCGCCACGGAAGTCCATTCCGAGCTTGTCGATTTCGTCCAGCAGGAACAGCGGGTTGCGCGTGCCGACCTTGTCCAGGCTTTGCAGCACCTTGCCCGGCATGGCGCCGATGTAGGTGCGGCGGTGGCCGCGGATTTCCGCCTCGTCACGCATGCCGCCCAGCGCCATGCGCACGTACTTGCGGCCCGTGGCCTTGGCGATGGACTGGCCCAGCGAGGTCTTGCCCACGCCCGGAGGTCCGACCAGGCACAGGATGGGCGCCTTGACCTTGTCCACGCGCTGCTGCACAGCAAGATATTCAAGGATGCGGTCCTTGACCTTTTCGAGGCCGAAGTGGTCGGCATTGAGCACGTCCTCGGCATTGGCCAGGTCGTGCTTGATCTTGGTTTTCTTGCTCCAGGGCAGGCCCGTGAGCACGTCGATGTAGTTGCGCACCACGGTGGCTTCGGCCGACATGGGCGACATGAGCTTGAGCTTCTTGAGCTCGGCCTCGGCCTTCTTGCGCGCCTCGGCGGGCATGCGGGCGAGCTTGATCTTCTTTTCGATCTCTTCGATGTCGGCGCCGTCTTCGCCCTCGCCCAGTTCCTTCTGGATGGCCTTGACCTGCTCGTTCAGATAGAAGTCGCGCTGGTTCTTCTCCATCTGGCGCTTGACGCGGCCGCGGATGCGCTTGTCGACGTTGAGGATGTCGACTTCGCGGTCCAGTTGCTCGAAGAGGTTCTCCAGGCGTTCCTTGATGTCCACCAGGTCGAGCACGGCCTGCTTGTTCTCAAGCTTGAGCGGCAGGTGCGCGGCGATGGTGTCAGCCAGGCGGCCGGCATCGTCGATGCTGGCGATGGAGGTGAGGATCTCGGGCGGGATCTTCTTGTTGAGCTTGACGTACTGGTCGAACTGCTGCGTCACGGCGCGGCGCAGGGCCTCGATCTCGCTGGGCTTGTGGGTTTCGGCCTCGGGCGCCACGGGCACGACGGAGCCCACGAAGTGGGTCTCCTCGTCCATGACCTGCTTGACCAGCGCGCGCTGCTGGCCTTCGACCAGCACCTTGACCGTGCCGTCGGGCAGCTTGAGCATCTGCAGGATGGTGGAGACGCAGCCGACATCGAACATGTCAGCGGCCGTGGGCTCGTCCTTGGAGGCGGTCTTCTGGGCCACCAGCATGATGCGGCGGTCGCCCTCCATGGCCAACTCCAGCGCCTTGATGCTCTTGGCGCGCCCCACGAACAGCGGGATCACCATGTGGGGGAACACGACCACATCGCGCAGCGGCAGCAGCGCCAGGTCTAGGGGGGTGGAAGGCAAAGGGGTATGTCCTGACATGGGAATCCTCGGTTTGTCAGCGGAAGATGGTCCGCACACCGGTGTATTTCAACCCTGCGGCCCGAAAGGATTTCGGGCCGCAGGGACTTGCGCTGCCGGACCTTTGCAGGCGGCGGCGCATCAGGCCTTCTTGGCCGCTTCGCGGTAAACCAGCAGCGGCGCCTTTCCGTCTTCGATGGTGGACTCGTCCACCACTACCTTTTCGACATTGTCGGCATTGGGCAGCTCGTACATGGTGCCGATCAGCGATTGCTCCAGGATGGAGCGCAGGCCACGGGCACCCGTCTTGCGCGCCAGCGCCTTGCGGGCGATGGCCTTGAGCGCGGCAGGCCGGATCTCCAGCTCCACGCCTTCCATGGCCAGCAGCTTGCTGTACTGCTTGACCAGGGCGTTCTTGGGCTCGGTCAGGATCTGCACCAGGGCGTCTTCGCCCAGTTCGGCCAGAGCCGTGACCACGGGCATGCGGCCGACCAGCTCGGGGATGATGCCGAACTTGATCAGGTCTTCAGGCTCGATCTCCTGGAACACTTCCGAGATGGAACGCTGCTTCTTGCTCTTGACCGTGGCGCCAAAGCCGATGCCAGACGCCTCGGTGCGGTTCTCGATGACCTTCTCCAGGCCCGCGAACGCGCCGCCGCAGATGAACAGGATGTTGGTCGTGTCGATCTGCAGGAAGTCCTGGTTCGGATGCTTGCGGCCGCCTTGCGGAGGGACGCTGGCCATGGTGCCTTCGATGAGCTTGAGCAGGGCCTGCTGCACGCCCTCGCCCGACACGTCGCGCGTGATGCTGGGGTTGTCGGACTTGCGCGAGATCTTGTCGATCTCGTCGATGTAGACGATGCCGCGCTGTGCACGCTCAACGTCGTACTCGCAGCTTTGCAGCAGCTTCTGGATGATGTTCTCGACGTCCTCGCCCACGTAGCCGGCTTCGGTCAGCGTGGTGGCATCGGCCATGACGAAGGGAACGTTGAGCATGCGCGCCAGCGTCTGCGCCAGCAGCGTCTTGCCGGAGCCAGTGGGACCGATGAGCAGGATGTTGCTCTTGGCCAGCTCAATCTCGTCCTTGCCGGCCTTGTCCTTGTGACGCAGGCGCTTGTAGTGGTTGTATACGGCGACAGCCAGCGTGCGCTTGGGCAGGTCCTGGCCGATTACGTAGTTGTCAAGGTTGGCCTTGATTTCGGCGGGCGTGGGCAGGTCGCCTCGGCCGTCCTTGGCCTCGGTGCTGGGCTGCTCGTCGCGGATGATCTCGTTGCAGAGATCAATGCACTCGTCGCAGATAAAGACTGACGGACCCGCGATCAGCTTCTTGACCTCATGCTGGCTCTTGCCGCAGAAGGTGCAATAAAGGTTTTTTTCGCTGGAGGAGCCTTTTTTCTCGGCCATGGGGTCGGTGCCTTGTTACAGAAATATGGAAAAGGATGATAACCAAATGGAAAGCGGCGTTTTCCGTAGGGGGAAAACGCCGCCCATTCTCATGCAGCCTCCGGACTTCAGGAGCGCTTGTTGATCACCTGATCGACCAGGCCGTAGTCCTTGGCTTCCTCGGCGGACAGGAAGTAGTCGCGCTCGGTGTCGTGCTGGATCTTTTCCAGCGGCTGGCCCGTGCGCTCGGCCAGGATCTTGTTCAGGCGCTCGCGGGTCTTGAGGATCTCGCGGGCGTGGATTTCGATCTCGGTGGCCTGGCCCTGCATGCCGCCCAGCGGCTGGTGGATCATGACCTGGGAGTTAGGCAGCGCAAAGCGCTTGCCCTTGGTGCCAGCGGCCAGCAGGAAGGCGCCCATGCTGGCTGCGATGCCGGTGCACAGCGTGGACACATCGGGCTTGATGAAGTTCATCGTGTCGAAGATGGCCAGGCCGGCGCTCACGGAGCCGCCGGGGCTGTTGATGTAGAACGAAATGTCCTTGTCGGGGTTTTCGCTTTCAAGGAACAGCAGCTGGGCCACGACGAGGTTGGCCGTCTGGTCATTGACAGGGCCCACCAGGAAGATCACCCGGTCCTTGAGCAGGCGCGAGTAGATGTCGTACGACCGCTCTCCGCGGCCGGACTGTTCGATGACCATTGGGATCATGCCCAAACCCTGAGTTTCCAATGCGCTCATGTTTTCTCCAGTACTAGGGGGCTACTTTAGCCGTATCCGGAAAGAAAATGGGGCTTGTGCGCCAAAGCACAAGCCCCGCAGATGCCAACCCGCCCGCCGATCTCACGAAGCGGCAGGCAGGCGGTGCTCAAACCCTCAGGCCTGGCCCATCAGTTCGTCGAAGGACACGGCCTTGTCGGAGACCTTGGCCTTGCCCAGCACGAACTCGGTCACGTTGTTTTCGATGACAACGGCTTCGACTTCAGCCAGGCGTTGGCGGTCGCCGAAGTACCAGCGTGCCACGTCTTCGGGCTTTTCGTAGCTGGCGGCCAGCTCTTCCACGTGGGCCTTGATCTGGTCGGGCGTGGCGTGCAGCTCGTTGGCGCGCACCAGCTCGGCCACCACCAGGCCCAGGCGCACGCGGCGCTCGGCTTGGGGCAGGAACACGTCTTCAGGGATCTCGGCCTTCTCGGCGTCCTTGATGCCGCGCTGCTGCAGCTCGGCGCGGGCGCCTTCCAGCAGACGTGCGACTTCAGCCTGCACCGAAGCCTTGGGCAGTTCCAGCTCGGCCTTGGACACCAGGGCGTCCATAACGGCCTGCTTGTTGCGGCCTTGGACGCGGAACTTGACTTCACGCTCCAGGTTCTTCTTGATGTCGGCGCGCAGGCCTTCGACCGTGCCTTCAGCCACGCCCAGTGCCTTGGCAAAGGCCTCGTCCACTTCGGGCAGGTTGGCGGCTTCGATCTTCTTGACCGTCACCAGGAAATCGGCGGTCTTGCCGGCCACGTCCTTGCCATGGTAGTCAGCGGGGAATGCCAGCGGGAAGGTCTTGGACTCGCCAGCCTTCATGCCGCGCACTGCGTCTTCGAATTCCTTGAGCATCTGGCCTTCGCCGACCAGGAACTGGAAGTCTTCAGCCTTGCCGCCGGAGAAGGTCTCGCCGTCGATCTTGCCTTCGAAGTCCACGGTCACGCGGTCGCCGTCCACGGCCACATCGGCCTGGGCGCGCTGCGCGAAGGTGCGGCGCTGCTTGCGCAGGATGTCCACGGTCTTGTCGATGGCGGCGTCGTCCACTTCGGCGGTCAGCTTCTCGACTTCGGCCGAGGTCAGGTCACCGATCTTGACTTCAGGCATCACTTCGAAGATGGCTTCGAACTGGGCCTCGCCCTCGGGAGCGCCTTCCTTTTCGGAGATGCGGGGCTGGCCAGCCACGCGCAGCTTGGCTTCGTTGACGGCCTGTGCAAAAGCCTCGCCAACCTTGTCGTTGAGCACTTCGTACTGCACCGAGTAGCCATAACGCTGGGCCACCACGCTCATCGGCACCTTGCCGGGACGGAAGCCGTCCATCTTCACGGTGCGCGCCACCTGCTTCAGACGGTTCTCGACTTCGCTCTGGATGGAGTTCAGGGGCAGGCTCAGCGTGATCTTGCGCTCGAGCTTTTCAAGGGTTTCAACAGTAACGGCCATGTTTGTTCCTATGAGGGATTGGACCGTGCCGGCTGACATGCAGCCCGCACCGTATTGCGCAAAGTCACGGTGCATCGCGGACCGAAGCCAGTCGGCCGCGCGGCACCTCAGATTTCAAGGGCTTACATCGCATGCGCCTGGCCGCCTGGACCTCGCATGGTTCGCTCAACCCGTGATAAGCGAAGCCAAGTATTATAAACGAGGCGCTTTTCCCATCAGAAAGGCCGCATTGGGGATTTGCCCTCGGTTTTCAGTGTGAGGCGGCAGCGCGGGGACCGCACCTCCCCGCAGCACGACCCAGTTGCCCGATCACCCTGCATCGAAGCCCTGGCGCACCCCTTAGATATCAATGAGCACATAGGTCAATTGAGGGGCTTCACCCGTGATCGCCTGCCCCTGGACATAGACGCTGCCGCCCTCCTGGCTGCCCAGGGGATTGCGTACGCGCAATTGGCCATTGCCAGGCAGATCGACCGTGGCTGTTCCGTCGCCATGCACCGCGCTGATCCGTCCGGTGAGCACAGGCTCGTCAGGCAGCAGTTGGACAAGACGCTTGAAGAGATTGACATAGGTCATACGGTTGCGCGCTCCACGGTAATCTGCTGCCGCACCACGGGCATGGCAGCGCTGAGACGGGTTCCACGGACCAGGCCGCGCCAGGATTCGTCGGTATCGACGACTTCGATCAATTGGCCGGGCCGGATCAGGCCTGGTGCCGTCCCACCGGAAAGCAAGGGCATGGTGATGGACTGGACCAGCTTGTTGCCCGATGCTCCCAGCACGGCCTCGCCACGCTGGCGTGCAGCCACGGCCTCGGTGATCAGGGCATCCGTGACCTGGGGAGCCAGCCTGTTGCCAGCCGTCCCGGCCCGGCGCACGTGGCCGAGGATGCCGCCCGCCTGGCCGCTGACATAGATCGCGTTGTAGGCGGCACGCGGCTCGGGCCGCAGCTCGTCCGTCACGATGACGTCCGCCGGCATGCGCACGTCAGGCGTCGCATCCGCCCAATTCCATGGCAGATGCGCGAAGCGCGGCGCAACGATCAGGCGCTCCTGCGTCCGATGGCTGCTCACCACCGCACCAATCGATGCGGCCACGCGCATCACGGCCGACAACGGCGTGCCACGGTGGCTCCAGGCGCCGGCCGGCAACAGCCAGTCCGACACCTTCCAGTCCAGCTGCACGCCGGTGAACTCCAGCGCATTGCGGATCAGTTGCTGCGCCGTGGCCGGCGCCGTGTTCAGCCAGGTCTGCTCCGGCATGTAGGGACTGCTCAGCAAGGCGGTGGCACTCACGCCCTGTACGGCCACGCGATGGTTGCCGAAGCTGCGCGTGCGGCTCAGGCTTTGTACGACAAAGACGAAGTCGATGCCATCGACCACCACGCGCAGCCGTGCAGGCAGTCCCCCGGACGGCGCCAGTTGATCCAGCAGGTGTTCCGGACCATTGGCCGAAAAGCTCCATCCGAAGCCGTCGTCATCGCTGGCGATCGTCACATCGCTCAGCGCAACGGCTTCCATGCCCGGCAGCAGGGCTGCCTCCATCGTGTGTACTGTCATGTAAACCTTCAGTTGCGGGATGACATAGCGGGGTGGTTGGGGATCCGTGCCCGGCCTGCAGCAGATGAACACGAGTTCGGAGCTTTCGCTCCAGACGCTCGAGAACGCCAGCTCGACGGCCCCACCCGGCGGCGGCCGATAGCACGGTGGCGGCTTGGGCGGATCGACAGGGCGGCCCGGCGTGACGCCGGGCAGCGGCGCCATGGCGTCCTGATGGCGGGCACCGCCCATCACGATGCCCAGCACCCGGGCATCGCCCATGCTGCTGGCGTGCCAGGCACCTTCGCAGAGGCCGTCGCTGAAAGCCTGCCGCATGGCACGGCGCAAAATGATGCCCTCCTGGAACCTCTGCAGCACAACCGCCTGGCCAGCCAGTGCGTTGGCCAGGCCCTGGCGCGTGGCCAGGCGCAAGCGCGTACCCTCTTGCCAGGCCTGGGCCGTGAGTCCCCCCACGTCCATGGCAAAGCCCATGCCTTGGCGCGTGGTCAGGCGCAGGCGCGCCGAGTCCTGCCAGCGCTGCACGGCGGCCGCGCCTGCGTGCAGCGCTCGCCAACCGCGAATCTGCGTGACCCTGTCGGCAATGGCCGCCTGCTGGTAGACAGACACCAGGCCGCCCTGTGCCAGGGCGGCCTCTTCAAATCCCGACAATGTGCCCCCCACGGCCGGCCTGTCGGTGCGCGTCTGGTACGCCGCCCCAAGCGCCATGCGCGTCCCAGGCAGGCGAATGCCGGCGCCAGCGGTCTTGCGACGCAAGGCACCGATGGCCACGCTCGTCCCCGGCAGCCGGATGGCCATCCGTGCGACTGCGTCCTGAGTCGAGCCCGGGCCCGAATCGTCCTCGTTGCCGAACACCATCTGGCTGGGTGAGCCAGCGGCCCGTGGGCGATGGAAGATCAGCTCAATGCGTGCCATGGCGCTACTCGATGTAGCTGGTTAGTGCCAGCGTCAGATAGCCGCCCGCGTACAACTGGGTGCTGTCCGGGATCTGGATCTGGCCCTCGCCACCTTCGATCGACACATCCGCGTCGAGCACCAGCGCACCGCTGGCCGAGACGACGCGGCCCCAGGTGGCGATGCCGGACTCCAGGATCATGGCGCCGGCCGCATCACGGGCCAGCAGCCGCAGCCGGCCGGCCACGATCTCGCCACAGGGTCTGGCCAGCGGCAGCTCCACCAGCATGGGCAGGGCTGAGGGCTCGCCGAAGGCGGGCCGCTGGGCGTCCGCAAAGAAGCGCACGCAGGCCGTGCCCGGACCCACGTCCAGCAGCAGATCGCGCAGGCCCTGCAAGCGGGCCTCGTTGGCCTGCACCGTGATTTCAACACTGCGCTGTGTCATGGCATGGCCTCCGGCGTGACGCGGTCGGCGACCACGGCGCGGAAGTCGCCCTCATGGTCGTAGCTGAGCACGGTGTATGCGGTGGTGCTGTCGATGCGGGCGAATTCGTAGTCGCCCTGGGCGTTGCTCCAGGCCTCGCGGATCAGCAGGCCGTCGCGGTCGCGGTACAGCCGCACGCGGCGCGAAACTGGCACCTTGGGACTGTTCTTGTCTTGCTGTTCGACCGTGCGACCACGCACGCGGCCCAGGCCGTTGCCACCCAGCACGTAGTCTTGCTGACCGGCCGATCCGACCTGCAGCGGCCTGGCGATGTTGGAATAGAGGCCTCGACCGCCAACTCCTACCACGGCGGTCAGCCCCAACAGACTGACGGGGTAAGTTACTTGCGCCATGGCCATCACCGCCAGGGGCCTGTGATGTCAACGAACCCGTAGCCAGATGGCGCAGATGCAGATGATGACTGGGGCAACGCAAGCAAGCGCCTGCCAGTGCCCTCTTCTAACAAATAAGTATCGCGCTCAAAGTACGCCGCAGTGTTGGCTTGGGGCACATACCGGAAGCCAGGTATCAAGGCGCGTGGAACATAGGTTGAGACTGGCGTGTTGTCTACGAAGGTACGTGTGAGCTTGAGCTCGCCATCCACATCGCTGGGGAAATTCCCCAAAAAGCTGTCTGCCCCAGACGTACTCGACCCAATGAAGCTGCTGTAACGCGGAACCACAGCACCACCCAACCCCGTTATTGCCCTCGGAAGATAGATTCTGGAATTCGTTGTGTTCGCCTCAAGCGCTCCCATGTTTGGGGTTGCGTAAGCATCGGCAAGGCTTGTCGCCCCCATGAGCGCCGTGGCAAATGCATCGCCTGCACGGCGCAACGCCAGCAAATCACCAAATGCACGACTCCCGCCCGCAGTAGCCGTCGTCGAATTTGACGAACCCGGTGCCACGTTTTCGAGAAAAAACCGCGTGTCGCCGACAAGGCACCACCGCACCGCAGCCGAGCTTGCGACTGTGCTTTTGCCCCAATACAACCCCACAGCCTGCTGGACGGCTGTCGGAAACGGCCCCTGACCCACATCGATGGCCGACATGCTCTCGTAGCCCCGCATGGCTGTCGACCGGGTGTCGCGGTCATCCACATAGAGGTGCATGCCGTAGCTCTGCGGATCGGTGGAGCGATACACGGCCTGATTCGTGCCACTGAAAACCTTGACCCAGCCCAGTGGCGCGTACTTGAACGTAATGCTCGCGCCTGTGTCCACGCTGTCAGGCGCAGCCGTGCGGAACTTGAACAGGCCGCTGGCCGACTCGGACACGCGCTGTTCACCGTTGAGCAGAGCTTGCGCAGCGCCTTCGATCAGCAGCACGCTGTCCGCCGGCGGAGGCAGCGCCGCGCCCACCGAGAACTCCACCGAAGCAACGCCGGCTGCCACGGTGATGCGCGTGGCCGCGCGCAGGCCGAAGCCCGTGAGAAGGCAGGCGTCAAGGACGGCGATCTTGCTGCCAGCCTGGCCGTTTTGCACAGGCGCGCCATACATTGATGAGAGGAAGTGCTTGACGCTGGTATCGACAAGGGATGCCATGGGTGATCTCCAAAAAGTCAGGGACGGTCGACGCTGCCGCGCACCAGGTGCTCGAACTGGTAGTCGTCGGCCACAGCCTCGCTGGGCTGCACGGTGCGGATGAGGGCATGGGGTGCGATGCCGCCCTCGGTGTTGATGCGCAGCACGTTGCCTGCGCGCCAGCCCTGGCCCCAGCCCAGGGCGCGGATGGTGATGTAGGGCACGCCGCTGATGGGGTTGATGGGCGCGAAGTCCGCATTCGTGGAGCCGGGGCCCAGGTTGCCCACGTGCTCTCCGATGAACTCGAACGTCGTGGCGCTGGTGAAGCGGCACATCCAGCGCTCGGGCAGCGCGCCGGCGTTGGTCACGATGAGAGGAGCAATGGTGTCGTTGTAGCTGGCCAGGGCCTCGGCTCCATCCACCGTGTCCTGCCATCGGTTGCCCCAGTTGTCCTGATCAAACATGAGGCTGACACGCGCGCGCAGCGTTCCGGCCATCAGCGCGCTGGACACCACGCTGCCCACAGGGAACTCGTGGCTCAGCTGCTTGGTGATCGCCAGCATGCCGTTGATCTGCACATCGCTGACGCGCGCCATCTCCTCGATGCGGTGCTGGAACGTGACCGGCTGGGCCCAGCCCGTGATGTCGCTAACCGTGATCTTGCCCGACTCAAGATCCACGCTCCAGCCCTGCTGGATGCGCTGGCCATCGGCGCCGATGACATAGGCACGCGAGAGCCGCACGCGGCCACAGTTGATGACCTGGCCGTTAGTCACGGTGACGGGGCCGACCTGGCCTGTGTGGCCGATCACGATGTAGCTGCCCACCCGGTAGATGGGCACGCGGCCATCGGGCGGCAGGCGCACCGGGTCCAGGCCGATGACATCAGCGTCCAGCGGCAAGTAGAAGTAGCTGACGCTGTTGTAGCGCAGCGTGGTCGGGTCCACGGGCCAGGGGCGCCAGATGCGGTTTGGCTGCACGGCCCCGATGTCGTCAGCCGAATACCACCACTCGGTCTTCTGGGCAGCGGTCAGAGAGGTGTCCAGCACATAGTCGCCGAACTGCAGCTCGACCACGCCGCTCTGGTAGTCGATCTTGCCGCGCAGGTGTGTGCCCGAGATCACGCCGTCGATGCCGGCCGAGGCCGTGATCTGCTCGCCCGTGGCATCGGACAGGTTCATGACAAAGCCGGAGGGCTTGATGGGCGCGGCGGCCGTGCGCATGAAGATGCTGGCCGTGGTCCAGTTCTGGCGCACGGTCCACAGGCTCTCGACCACCAGGTCGGTGGCCGGACCATCGACCACATAGTCGAAGATCCGCGCCACGCCGCTGGAGTAGTCCAGCGCGCCAGCCACGATGCCCAGCGCCGTGGACGTGCGGTCGCGCACCAGCACGCCGTCGTAGTCCTCGTAGACATGGCCCATCCACCGAAACCGCACGCTGCCCGGCACGATGTAGTCGGTGGTGTAGGGGCACAGGTCCAGCACCACGGGCTCCGGTGTGAAATTCATCACATGGTGCTGCGCGCTGGTGAAGTCCTCAGCGTAAGTCACCGTCACCGTGCTGGCCGCCAGCAGTTCTTCGCTCACCGAGGTATCGCGGCGGTCACCGCCCTTGGACATGGTGGAGAAGCTGGGGTCGCTGCCATTGCCGCCCATCGTGGTTTCTTCAAAACTCAGGGCGTTTTCGTAGTCACTGTTGTAGCCCTCGGTCTTGCTGTCCAGCTGCACGAACTTGATGTTGAGGAACTTGCCCGCGTAGTTGATGGTGCCGTCCGGGCCGAACGTGCCCCGGCCGTCATCCGTCAACAGGTGGCGCACCGTGTCCTGGGTCTTGCTTGTCTGGTAGCTGGACCGGCTGTGTGTCGAAGACGAGCTTGCCGATGTCTTTGTTGTCTGCATGACAACGCCGCCCGATACGCGGCCCACTGATACTTCTGCCATGGTTTTTCTCCCTTAATTGATCAGGCGCCCCAGCGCCGGTAATCCACGCCGCCGATGGACTTGACGCCCGCCGTGTACTCGGCATCCGTCCAGACCACGCCATCGACATCGGGCGGCACGTACTGATTACCCGTGGGCGAGCTGGTGGCGCCGACCTCGATATAGACGGCCCCGCCGCTGGCGCGCGCGCCGCCCTGGGCCATGTACTTGCCTGTGGTCGATCCATCGGATAGAGGCACACGCGAGGTGATGACGGGCGCAGGCGCCGGGGGCACCTGGGGCAGGTAGCTGAATTTGCCGCTGCCGCCGTTTTTCGAGGCCGAGGTGCCGCCAGACGAGGCGCCGGAGCTGGCCGACAGATTGCGCACGGTGATCCATGCCACAGCCACGGAGCCGGGCGCGGGGATGGTGTCCAGGGTGATCGCGCCGTAGCCGCCTGCGTCGAGGACGACCGAGACGTTCTTGCTCACCGTCACGGCATAGTCGTACTCGATGGCGAACTGCCCGCCTGCGTCGATCATGAATTGCGGGCGCAGTAGCAGCGCGGCTGATGCGTAGTTGATCTCGCCCGTGGCGGCGCCCTGCAGGTCACCCTGGCCGTTGTCCGTGGCCGTGCGCAGCACGCCGCCCGAGGTCCACTTGATGACCAGCGAGCCCGGCTTGATGCCCTGGTGCGGCAGGCGCATGGCGTGCTCGGGCAGCCGCCAGCCCGTGGCGCTGGAGCGGTTGACGAAGGCCGAGGCCTCGCCCCACTGGAAGATGATGGAGCTGCCCACATCAGGCAAAGCGGGCAGCGTCACGGACACCGAGCCATTGGCATAGTTCACCGTGCCCACGGCCGAGCCCGTCAGCCCGCCCTGCCCGTTGTCGGATGCGGTGTACCAGACGCCCATCACTTGGAAGGACACCACAAGCGTGCCGGGCGCCGGAAAGGGCTTGAGGATGGCCACCCAGCTGAAACCACGGTTTTCCTGGCCTACCTTGATTCGCCTGGTATGCGGGGAATTGGGCACCCGGATCTCACGCGGCGAGGTAGCGAGCACCAACTGCCGCACGCCGGCCGGGCGCTGATCCAGAGCCGCTGTCTCGGTACGCGAGTTGGGCACCAGCTGGGTATGGATGCCGGCCACGCGCAGCATGCTCTCGCCCAGTTGTGCGGCAGCGGTCAGCGGCTGGGCACCGAAAAAGCTGGCCGCATCCGCCACGGTGGTGTCCCGGATGCGAGTCTTCGTGGTGTCCAGGACATAGTTGCGGTTGGGTGCCGTGCCGGGGAACGCGCTGCGCAGCCGGGGTGTGACCTCACAGGTGGTGACACTGGCCTGATAGTCCACAAAGCCGTTGCCGCTGTGTGTGAAGGTCTGCGTCTCCGTCTCCGCGCGCAGCACACGCACGTATTGCAGCACCTGGCTGGCCAGACCCTCGTTGTGGACGAGGATCAGCGTGCGACCAATGGTCGGTGCAGGGGTTCCGGGACGATGGAATATCTTGATCGAGGCCTGTCCCTGGACGTGGTTTTCCAGCAGGAAACCGCTCCACTCCGTGCCCGGGATCAGGTAGGCGGCGATGGCTGCCGCGATCTCCGAGCGGCGCGCGAACACACCACAGGCCGCCATGGTGATGGATACGTTGGGATCACTGGGTACTGCCGAGACGATGATATTGGTATCCATCAGTGCCTCGGTCGTCGGCGTCTGCACGGCCGCATGCACCTGACGGATGCTCACGTCGCCGCCGGCGCGGTCCACTTCGGTGATGTCCTCGAAGATGCCATTGCTCTTGCCCCAGGCGATGACGTTGCCCGTGGGGCCGCCGCCGCCATTGGGGTCATCGGTCATGACCTTGGACTCGAGCAGGCGGATATCGCCGTCTCTGATTGTCATATTTTCAACTCCTCAAACTGTGATGAGCCGCAACGTTGCGACATAGGGATTGGCGAGCGCGGGAAGCTCGGGCCTGCCGACGGGCCGGGCCGTGATGGGTTCGTCGCCGGAAAACTGCACGTCGAAGGCGCGGCCATCCGCCAGCCGCAGGCTGTAGACCTGGCCTGCGGCGCCAGCCATCTGCAGCAGCACGAGCAAGGTGGCGCGGCGGATCCAGCCATGGGACTCATCCCCCTCCAGAGTGATCGGACGTCCCGCAGACTTGCCGGCTTCGTCCACGATCAGCGCCCCCGTGATGCTGCGCGCCGTACTGCGCGCCACGGCGGACCATGTGAATTCATCCATCCAGGTCATCCCGCGGGGAATCTCAAGCGTTCCCAATAGGTGGTTCTTGGCTGTCATCGTCATATTCCGGAAAGGTTCTTGCTTCGCTCAAGCTCCGACAGCAGGCGTTCGATCGCCCGTTCGCCATCGGCGTCGGTCCTTACATTGCCCAGCGAGCTGCCGTTGATCCGCAGGTCGATGACCCGAGCTGCGGCCCCAACCGTGGACGTGTTGGTGGGAGACTCCAGCGGTGCCCTCTGCGCTTGGGCAACCTTGTCCCTCGCCTGCTGCAAAACAGCATCGGCGATAGCCCTGTTCACCTCGTTCGGATTCACGCCGCCCTGGATCCCGCCGAAAATGCCGGCGGGTTTGTCGTACTGCTGCTCGAACTGGTCCACGACGCGCAATGCGGCCGCGTCATCCAGCCCCTGGCCCTTGGCCATTTCGAGCACGGCCGTGCGCGAAAGAATGGTGAGTGCCACTCGCTCGCCTGCGGTGTTCAGGCTGTGGCCTTCCTTGTCGATATTCCATTTCTTTCGGTGCAGCTCCAGCTCTCGTTCCTTGAGCTCGTTGGCCTTTTCCTGCGCGGCGATCTCTCGCTCACGCTCGGCATTCAAGCGCTCCAGTGCAGTACGCTGGTCGTTCACGGCACGGGTTACCTGATCGTTCGAGCCTTTCGTCTTGTCGGCAGCGTCTTTCAGGTCCCTGGTGCTTTTCCCTGTCTTGTCCAACTCGGACTTGAGACCTTGCAAGGAGGCTTTGCCCTTGTCCAGGCCCGTATAGGCTTCATCCACCGCCTTGGCCGCCTGCTGCGCGCTCTGAGCGGACTCGGGAAGCGCCTTCTGGATCTTGTTGATTTCCTCCAGCTTCTCTGCAGCGGCCTGCAGGTTGCCCGCCTCCATCAGTTGCCGATATTCGGAACGCAACTGGCTGACGCTTTGTGACGCGGTGGCCGTCGCCGTAGCCGTACTCTCCAGCGCCACCTTGGTTTCCATGCTCTTTCGGCCGGTCTCCTCGATGGAAGCAGCCATCTGCCGGAAGGCGCGCTCCGATTCGCCGCTCGCCGTACTGGCCTCCTGGGAGCCTTGCACCAGGCCGGTGAATCCATTGCGCGCCGTCTGCGCGGCATCGGCCACGGCCTGCAGGGACTCGGCGGCCTTGTCGCGCATGGCCTGGGCCGAAGCCCCGAAGCCGCCCGCCATCACCTCGGCGTCCTGCGCGGCCAGCTTGAAGGATTGGGACAGTTGGCCGAACGTCACGGCGGCCAGACCTTCGCGCAACTTCGCCACTCCGGTCATGACAGCGCTGGCGATCTCGGCGAACCCCGCGCCCAGGCCATAGATGACGGTCATTACGCCATTGACGCCAGCGCTCATCGTGCCCCAGGCAATCTTCAGCACGTTGCCGGTGTTCGTGCCGTACTCCTGCACCCGAGTCAGGGCGTCCTTGGCCTGGTCCGCGAAGGCCTGCAGCTTTTCGCCCACGGCCTTGAAATCGATCGTGGAAATGAAGCCCTTGGCGAATTCCAGGCCGGAGCGGAAGGCCGCGGCAATCGATTCGCCGAAGCGCCCGATGGCGCCGTCAGCAACGGCAGTGCGGAAGCCCTCTGCCACCGCATCCACCGCCTCCTTGAGAACAGGCAGCACGGGCGTGCCCAGCGTGGTCTTGACACCCTCCCAGACATTTTCGAACCCCTTGACCGAGCCATTGAGGTTGTCCGACATGGTTGCTGCCATGTCGGCGGCACTGCCGGAAGCGTTGCCCAGCGTGGTGGAGAGAGCATTCAGTGAGCCCATGCCCTGGCTGAGCAGCCCGGACAGCACGGGACCGGCCTCCGTCCCCAGTGCCTTGATGGCCTGCGCACCTTCCGGGCCCTTGCCGGCCAGTTGCTGCAATGCCTGCTCGAAATCGTCGGTGACAATGCCGGCCTCGCCCAGCTCCTTGCGGAACGCGCTGGCCGGATCCGCGAACTGGCCCAGGATGGTGTTGAACGCCGAGCCGGCCTTCTCCGCATCGGTCCCAGCCTGCGAGAACTGGCCGATCATGGCCACCGTGCTCTCCAGGCTCAGTCCCACGCGTCCGGCAGCAGGGCCCACCGTGCCCAGGGTCTCGGCCAGGCTGCCGATACTGGTGCCGGTGAGCACCGACCCTTTGGCCAGCACATCAGCCACGCGCCCTGCATCCTCGAATTGCAGGCCCATGCCCGAGACTGCCTTGGTCACGGCTTCGCTGGCGGCGGACAGTTCCATGCCGCCGGCCTGCGCGAGGTTCAGAACCGCCGGCAAAGTGGCAATGCTCTCCTGGGCCGTCAACCCCGCCTGCGCCAGACTTTCCAGCGCACCGGCAGCTTGCACTCCCGAGTACTGCGTGGTGAGTCCGGCATCCGTGGCCGCCTTGGTCAGCGCGGCCATCTCCTCGGCCGAACTGCCGGTGGCGACCTGGACACGGTCCATTGCCGACTCGAAATCCGCCGCAGCCGTGACGGCATTCTTGAAGGTCTCTCCAGCCGAAGCACCAAAGCCCTTGAGCATGGATGCCCCCACCTCGGACAGTTTGGTGGCAAGACTGTCCAACGAGGCCGCGCCCCGGCTCACCATCCCGCTCACCGCAGAGCCGGCCGCCGTGCCGAGCGCCATGAAGGACTGGGCTCCCTGGGCGCCCTTGTCCGCCAAACTTTGCAACACGGCCTGCACACCGTCCATCACCGTCTGGAAATTGCTGAGCGCTTTGGCCGCGCTGTCGAAAGCAGACCTGGCCGCAGCACCAAAACTCTGGAGCATTGATGTGCCCACCTCGGCTGCCTTGGCCTTGAGGCTATCGAACGCCTTCTCTGCGGCGTCCTTGGCGCGGGTGAGCATGGAAATGGGTTTCTCGTCCATGATTCAGGGTTCTTTTGTAGGCATGTCTGGTTGGCGCTGCCGCCTGTCCAGGCGGCAGGGCGAACCACCCGGCACGCGGCCAGGTGGGATGGTTCACATCAGGGGATGGACACGGGACGGCCGTCGCGGTAGATGGCCTGCGCGTTGGGACCCTTGAGAACTTCCAGCGAGAACTGCATGCTCACGGGCTTGGTGTCCTCGGTGATCAGAGGCATCTCGCCCGTGGGCGTGAGCGCCACCAGCGGCATGTACCAGTCGCTGTCCAGGCCGGCAGCGCTGTCGGACACGATGCGGATCGCACAGGTCATGTCGGACTTGGCGCCCGTCATCACCGACTCGAACTGGCCGGCCACGGGCGTGTAGCCGAAGACCACCTTGCCGGCGGCGATCTGGCCGCCTTCGATGATCTGGACACGGCCGGTCTCCAGGCTCAGGTTGTAGTCGCGGCCCGCGACGTAGCTGGTCTGGCCGTCCTCGCTCTTGATGGACACGGTGGAGACGTTGCGCACACCCAGCGGATTGGCAGCGGTGGCGCCCAGCTGGTACTGGCGGCCGGGGACCACGGCGCGGATCTCGTTGTCCACGGGGGTGGCGTCCTGAGTCTTCAGCGCATGGGTGCCGGACAGCCAGGAGGCCACGTTGCGCGCGCTGATGTTGTCGCAGGTCAGGGCGCCGGTGCGGGTAACCTTGATGGGCCAGCTGCCGTCCTTCTCGGACATGCCCTCTTCGCTGCTGAAGTGCTCAGCCTTTTCTGCCGCGACGGTGAGGGTGAAGCCCGGGCAGTTGCCCATGGGAATCTCGCCCGTCAGTTGCTCGTTGGCGTCATAGAGGTCGATGTAGACGCGGCCTCGTGGAATCTGGTAGTCATTTTTCGGGTGTGCAATCGGCATGTCGCTGCTCCAATCAAAGGTAAGAAATCACGGCTGGCCGTCGAACAGGGCCGTGGTGGTGAATGCGACCTCGTACCCCACGAGGCCTGGGTCGGGGAAAACCGCCTCCTGGATGGAGGCGAACTGGAAGGGGGTCCAGAAGCGGTCAGCGACCGCTCCCGGCGACCAGTTGTGCAGTGCTTCGACCAAGGCCGCGAGTGCCTCGCCCAGCGCGGCAGCAGCCTGTGCGCCGCGCGGCACCATCAGGGCGGCAACCCAGGTCGGCTGCAACTGCGCCGCGGTCCTCATGGCGGCCACCCCTGTGGCAGATGCCATGCGCACCTGCGCAGCAGGCACGGCCGAGCCGTCGACGGACTCACTGGCTCCGCTGACGCGCCAGCCCCCGAAGGCCGGCAACGACTTGAGGCGGGAGGCCAGGATGGATTCGAGCTGCAGCATCAGGCGCACGCTCTGATGGCGGCCGTCTGGCTGCGGACACAACCGTCCGCTGCATCCGGCAAGCCTGCGACCGGGGCCGCAGTGTTGAAGGTGTTGTTTCTCGAGTGGGTGAACATAGGAAAAAGACCGCCTGTATCCTTGGGTTCCATTGCGCCCTGCTGGGCGTGTTCAGACAGTTTCTCTGTCCTCGCGTCTCATTTCCTGCCGACAAATGAGACTGTTTTCAAGCGCATGCCAGGCCCAGCAGCGGTCGCCGTCCGCCGCTGCGCTGCACGGCTCAGCCCTCTACGCAAAGCGATGTCTCCGGACTGGAAAAGCCGTTGCGAACCGAGCCTGGCCGCTCGCCCAGGATGCGGTACAGCTGAGCCCGCTGGAGTCCATATTTGGTCTGCAACTGCTGGCGGTTGACCCCGTTGAATTCCTGGCGGATGGCTTCGTTGCGCTCCTTCTTGCTGGGCGCGGGCACGTAGATGGCGGCGCCGCGCGTGCCCATGCGCATGCCGCCATAGCGCTTTCGCAACCCGCGCAACATGGCCTGGGCAACGGACAAGGCCTGCGGGCCGCTCAGGCCAAGCTCCTGCTCGGCAATCTCCAGCAGCTCGCACTCCAGCAACTGCGCCGCCGAGTCCTCGGGCGGGCAGACGGATTCAATGGTTGTCGTCATGGTGTGCAACGTCCCGGGTCGGCGACTCCTGCCCCGAGCCCCGCGTCACTGCCCGGAGCCCACATCGCCGGACTCGCCCTTGTCCAAGCCGGTGTAGGCCTGCGCGTCCACCCTCTGCCGCTGCACATCCGCTTCGGCGTGTGGCGCAGCCATGGCGGTGGGCGGGCTGTTGCCAGCAGGCTGCCCGCCCCGCCGCACCCAGTCGCGGGCAGGCAGGATGAAGTCCTCGATGATCCTGGCATCGGACATCGCCATGGGCCTGATGGACGGCAGTTGAGCACGCAGCCGCGAGCGGACCGCCTCGACCGCCTTTCGAACGAACCCCGCCTGCGGCGACTGCTCGGCCATGGCCGCCAGCACATCCTGGGCGGCGGCACGCCGACCCTCCCGGCCCTCGGCCAGTCCGTGCTCCTGGACCTTCTCACGCACATCGCGCGGGCGCGCTGCGACGATCTGGTCGAGCACGGCATCCATCCCTTCGCCAAAGGCACCCTGAAGACCATGCTGGCCTAGCGCCTGCCGGTATACGACCCGTGCAACCTGGGCCGGCGTGTGGCTTGCATTGGCAAGCAGGTGGAGCTGACCATCGGCATAGAAACCGCGCGGCCCCTGCGTGCCGCCATCGGCCCCCGGTTCCCGGCCGGCATCACGCATTGCCTGCGCCAGGCGGGGCTCCTTCAGGTCGAAGATGATGCGCACCGGAGGTCCCTTGGTCCATGAGGCACTAATGGCATCAGCCACCTCTTTCACCTTGCCCATGGAGGCATCAGGCGCCGGGCTTGCACTCTTGTCTGCGTCCTGGCGCGAAGCTGGCTGGGCCGCAGCAGGCGCGGTATCGGGTGCCCAGGCGCCATCGCCCGCACCGACCTTCACTGCAGCTGGCAACGCGGCGGGCAGTTCTCCATCCGGACGGGGCCGTTGCGCCGCAGCGGCAGGCGGCCCGGAGGAGTCCTGTGCACCAGAAGCCTCATCCGCAGTAGGCTCCCCACTCCGCCGCACACCCGGGGCAGGTTGCATGGATGCCTTCTCGCTGCCCGGCACCGGTGCGCTGTCTTCAGCGACAGGGGCGGCGGGCGCATTCTCGTCGCCCGGCGCACGGACCGTGGCATCCTCCACGGGCGCTGTGCGATCAGCCGAGGCGTCCCTGCGTGCAGCCTGCACGGCTTTCCAGTCATCCTGCAGCAATTCCCAGGCAGGCGTACCCCTGCGCAGCCTGCCGATGTTCTCGCCGCGCTCGGACACGAACTGCAGCCAATTGCGGGCCTGCACCGTGGCTGGGTCGAAGGCTGGCGCATCGCCACCAGCGAAGTCATCGGCCGGCACTTGCCCGCGCTGCTTGGCGCCTTGCGGCTTCGCCTCGCCATCGGCTCCACGGCCGGATTCTGCAGGCACCGTGCTGACGGCCTTGTCCATTCTGGCAGGACCGGCGGAGATCTCCATGGAAGCCTGTCCTGCGTCCGCAGGTGCCGGCGATCCGGGATGCGACGGGGTTGCAGATTCCGGGCGGCTGACGGGGAGCGCTGCATCGCCGTCACTGCCCACCTTGCGCCTTTGCGCCTGATGGCGCCTGGCGGCGATAGCGGCTACGCCCGCAGGCGGCAGGCCGCTGACAGCGGCCTCCACCGCCGTGCGTCCGACATTGCGCGACAACGGCCGCCCATCGACCTCCCCAGCCTGGTGGTTTGTCGCCACCTGGGGCAGTACGTCATCGAGCTGCTTGCCCAGCATCGCTGATGCCAGTGCTCCGGTCGCGGCATATCCCCTGCCCGCCAGAGCACGCTCGATGCGGCGCTTGCCAGGCAGCAAGCCGGTCAAGCTGCCTATGGCAGCTGGCATCACCGACTTGCCGAGGGCGATCCGTACCGCCTCGTCTTCCGGGACGCTTTGCTTGCGCAGCGTGTCACGGATCTCTTCGAAAGCCTTTCCACGGGCGCCTCCCGCATTCATCAGTGCCTCCGTGGCACCTGCCATGGTGGTGCCGGCCGCAGCCGCCAGGGCAGTGCTTCCTCCTGCGGCCAGCGTGGCGATCTGCCCCACCCTCGACGCGCCAAGGCCCGGGAGCACACTGGGCAGATTCGTGAAGATGAAGCGCGAGATCAGTACGGGGTCCGAGCTGTAGGCCCGCGCTGCCGCGATGGATTGTTCGATGATCGAATCCTGGTCCGCCGCGCTGATCACCTTTTCGGCTTCGGCCAGCTTGCGCTGCGTCACGGGGCTTTGTGCCTTGCGCCAATGCTCGCCATTGCTGCGGAAAAAATCCGCGACACCGGATGAGGGCGAAAAAAGGTTGACAACGCTGCCCAAGGTTGTATTCACCCCTTCAGCGCTTTGCACGCCGGCATCTGCGATCGCCTCACCCCAGCTGCGCTCCTGTGGCTGTGCAGGCGGCTGGGCAGGCACGGGCCGGTAGCGTGCGCCGGCACCGATGCCGGTCACATCCATCCCGTCCAGCAATTCGAATGCCTCTGGCTCGTAGGCCCGGCCGCCCGGCTGGTCCAGCCTTTCGCGCTTGTACTTCTTGCTGCTCATCTGATCCCCTTGTGGCAAGAAGCACAGACTGGCAGGCTTGGCACGACAGGCAGCGGCGCCCGGGCTCCTGAAACGGCAAGGCCCGCTGAAGCGGGCCTTGGTGGCTGCATCCCAGGATCAGTGCTGCGCTACCTGGAGGCGCCATACGGCAAGCCGCTCGGGACGGTTTCTCGGCTCGGACGCAAGCTGCGTTGGAACTCGCCCTGGGAATACTGGTACAGTGCCGCCGGGCTGGCCATGGACTTGAGAAGTCCAAGAGCCTCGCCACTGTCCTTAAGAGTGACTGGCGCCGCCTCCCGGCCATTCAGGTCCGTGCGCTTGATCTGCAAAGCCCCTCCCTGTCCCGCCTCGATGCCGGAAATTTTGTAGCCACTGGGAACATAGCGGTTGTAGAGCTCCATCAGCGGGGCATAGTCGCCCACCGCCAGGCCAGCAGCGGCTTTGTCAGATGCCTCCTGACGCGTTTTTGTATCCATCTGGATTTTGATGTGCGACTGCGCCATCAAATCCTGGGTAGCCTGGTCCGCAGCCTTGAGATGCCCAGCCTGTGTCAGCGCCGCTATACGGCGCTGACTATGGGCAAGGTGGTCGTCCATCGTCGCTTCGCGTGACTTGCCGCTCTGGTCAATCAACGATGCCTGGAACTGCTTTCGTTGCTCGCCCTCGATGCGCCCCACTTCGTCATCCTGCTGCCATTGCTTCATCTCTCTAGCCTGGCGTTTGACATCGTGCGCCCCCAGCGTGAGCTGTTGGCGCATCTGCAGGCTGCGCTCAGGGTCCGTGCGGCCGATCACGTCGGCCATGGCCAGCATGCGCGTGCTGTCCTGCTGCTCGCGGCTCATCGACCCCGCCGAGCGCTCGCCCATGAAGTCGGTCACCCCCTGCATGGCGATGGTCTTGGTGTCGCCCGCATCGTTGCGCGCGACATAGGCCTTCTGCGCGCCGTCAAAGTCGATCTTGTAGCCGTTGGCGGCCAGGCCTTCCAGCTCCTTGCCCTGGTCGGCGGTGTAGCCCGTGGACTCCACGGCTGTGGCACTGGCAATACCCTTCAACGCCTCTTTCTGCGCCGCCTGGTCGCGCGCATCGTTCATTTGCTGACCAGTGCGATACGCATCAGCAATACCTCTGACGAATTGCATTCCTTGGCCCAAACCGGCGCCAAACCCATTACCCAAGCTCATGACCCACACTCCTCTAATTCACTGTCCAACTCCTGCATTCGTCGCGCCAGTTCGGCACGGATGGTCTGCAGACTCACTCGGTATTGCTCGATTTTTCCGGGGTGTCTCTGTTTCAGATAGGCGCCCTTGCCGTCATCCCACCAAGCAGTGCAATTCAGGCACTCGGGGGCACTTATGGATCGGAAATTTTCATAGACTGGGTTGCGTGGTGCATCCACTAAATCCAGATACGCAAACACCTCAGCGTGACTCCAGTGCAAGAGCGGCAAAACCACGTCATAACAATCTGTCTTACCGTGCGCCGGCACGACCCCTGTATCGGCCACTTTCGTTCCACGCACTACCACTTCAATGCCATCGGCAATCATGCGTTGATGCATGGGCATCATCAGATTGGCTGCACAACAGTCCATCCGCCCCACCAGGGAGGTATGGCTCATGCCGTATTGCCGCCCTATCCAGCTGGTCTGCGCTGTCGTCACGTCGCTGGGCATCCCATGGATTGCTCTCCAGGACATCACATCAGATCGCACCTCGCGGAAATCGGGTATCCAGGAGCGAACCTGTTCAACCACGGCGACCGTCTCAGGGATGGTGTCGCCGGTGTGCAGCCAGTAGACCGGCATGCCCCGCAGGATGGAAGGACGCAGCAGATACAGGCATGCCAAGGAGTCCTTGCCGCCCGAAAACTGAAGTGCCGTTCTCCGGCCATCGGCGAAAGCCGCCAACAGTTCTGACTGCGTGGATTCAGCGACGCTTTGGATTTTTTGCAAGTTCATATGATGAGAGCGGCTGCACCGAGTCCCGCGCCCACGATGGCGCCCGTTCCGGCGCCACTGGTGGCCTGCGCCTGCTGGTAGGCGTTGGACTGCTGGCCCCACATGTTGGCCGCGCTGTTGCCGGCGTTCCCCGCCATGCCCGCCGCCTGCCCGTAGCCGGAGTTCAGGCCGGCCAGGCCGGTGTTGGCGATGTTCTGGCCCGAGGCGCCGTAGCCGGCCGTGGCAGCCGTCGTCTGCATGCCCATGGCGGGATAGCCGGCCAGCGCATTCGAGGCCCGATCCGTCAGCGCCCGCCATTCCGCGCGTGCAGCGGTTCGGGCCGAGTTCTTTCCGGCGGCAGTGGCCAGTGCCTCGCTGGCAACCAAGGCATTGGACCCGGCGCCGTACTTGCTATCGGCGGGGTTGACGCCCATGCGGGCCATTTCCGCGCCCTGTGTGCGCTTGGCGCTTTCGTAGGCGTTGGAGACATCGGCAGCCGCCTGGCTCGCCAGCTCCTCGCGCTTGCCCTCCGTGTCGAAGGTCCGCGCGTCCTCCACCATCGTGTCCTGCAGGCCCGTCAGCTTGTCGCGGCGCCCCAGCGCATAGTCGCGGTCGGCCTGAGACTGCTCCCAGGCCGTGCGCGAGGTGTCGAGCGCGAACTGCGTTTGCTCCTTCTGCAGCGGCGCCATGTCGTTCGCGTTGCCGATGATCTGCTGGATCATGTCGTCCTGGATGCCCAGGTTCTTCACCTGCGCTTCCACCAGCCGCGGATCGGGTGCTGGGGTCGAGGCGCCGCCACCCTCCAACGTCATGCCGCCCCCGGGCCGAGGTCGGAATGCCTGCTCGGGCAGGAAATCAAATTCAGTGCTGTGCCAGCGTGTCATGTTTCAGGTTTCCTCTCCAAAGGGTGCAGACCACCACATCGCCGCCGTCGCGCGCAGCGCCTGCCAGCACCGCTTCCTCCACGGCGCCCAGCCGGCGGGCCAGTGCACGCAGCCTGGTGTTGGAAGCGAGCACGTAGCCGCGCAGCGCATCGACCGCGCACACAGCGAACGGGTAGTCAAGAAACGCGCGCAGGAAGCGGCGTGATAGCGGCGCGTCGATGGCGACATGCGCCCACACGGTGCGGCCGTTGTGCTGCTCGAAGACGGCCCCGGCCACCAGCACCCCGCCGCGCTTCCAGCCGATGCCCACTGCGCCCTCGGTGCTCAACAGGCCAGGGATACGCATGCGCAGGAAGGTGTAGATGGCGGGGGTGTCGTAGTCCAGCATGCCGGCCAGAGTGGCAGGCTTGGCACGCATCAGGCCGGCGGCGTGGGCCACACGATGGTGAGCGGGTCCGGCTGGTCACTGATGTCACGCAGGGCCTGCCGGTAGGCCAGCCAAGGCGCCGGCACGGGCTCGCCCGTCTCCTGAGCGCGCAGCGTCACCCAGTCGCACGCGGCCAGGCGCCTGTCCCGCTCCGCACGCACGGCGGACCAAGCCTGCCCCAGGTCGATGACCCAGCCCCGGCTGGCCAGGTCGAAGCGGTGGAACGCGCTGGGCGCCGCCGGCACGGCCACCAGGCCACCGTCCCAATAGAAGGCATTCGGGTCCGGCACGGGATGCGGCACGCGGCGAAAGCTTCCATTCGCCCCGGGCAGATCCTTGAGGTGACGGCACGGCGCGCTGCCCGAGCGCAGGATGCAGCCGGCGCCGTCGATCTGGATGAAGTGGATCATCGGCGCCCTCCTGTGGCGATGATGTTGGACAGAAAGACCGTGACTGTCTCCCCGGGGCCGGCCCGCGCCATGAGCCGGTATGAGGTCCAGCCGGACGGCGGGCTGCTGTCGAAGCAGCTGTTGTGCGCCGAAGTCCGGTAGCCGTTGGGCATCGACGTGCCGGTGTACTGCAGGCCGATCTCGCCCCGGTAAATGGTGAGGCTCAGGCTGCCGTTGCTGTTCACGGGCATGGCATTGACCAGGGCGATGACCACCACGCCGGAGCCGCCAGCGGCGTTGTTCACCCAGGCCGAACACAGCTCAACCTCTCTATCGCCGTAGATCGTGGTCATGCCGCCTGCGCCGCTGGCCATGGACGTGACCGAGCCGCCCGCGATCTGCAGCGTGCCAATGGCCGCCTGGCCGATGTAGGCCGTGCCGATGGCCGCCGTGTCCATGAACACACCGATGTTGTTGGACGTGATGCGCTGCAGCCGGTTGATGAAGTCGCTGGTGTTCATCGTCGTGCCGTCCGGAAACGCCACGGTGTCGCCGATGCGGGCCTTGTCCTTGGTGGCCAGTGGCCCCAGGCCGTTGACCTGGGCGGCCTTGAGATTGCGCAGCCATTGCGCATCCAGGCCGTTCGCGTCCAGGATGACGTTGCCCGCGTTGTCGCGCACGGTGAGGCCGCGCGTGTCCACCTTGCGGGCCGCCACTGTGCCGTCCACCAGCAGGTCGCCGTTGAGCACGGCGGCGGGGATCACCCAGGCCGCGCCCATCCAATGCCGGGTCTGGGTGAAGCTGGACCCGTTGGTGATGGTCACGGCATCGCCCACGATCAGGTGGTTGGTGTTGGGCGCGCTGCCGCTGTTGCCCAGGGCCTGCCAGACGGCCTGGCGCGCGGTGGCATCGCTCCAGAAGCTGCCGCTGGCCGACAGCAGCACCGAGCCGCGCAGGCCGTCCACGAGCTTCTTGCCCAGGCCGTCGATGCGCATGTTGCCCTTGAGATAGACGTTGCGCTGCAGGTAGATGCCGTCGCCATCGACGCCGAACACCACGTCTTCGGGCCGGGGCGTGCTCATCTGGCCGGCGTTGTAGCTGGGGGAGACGATGGCGAACTTGTCCGCCATGATGATGAAGGCACTGGATGTCTTGCCGTTGACCTCCTCGGCCGCGATGCCGTAGCCGGCCAGGGCCCCGCCGGCCTGCACCTTGAGCGTGTACTGCGCGCGCAGGCCTTCGCTGTAGCCCGCCAGCACCGTCATCTCCTGCTCCAGCATGGCGCGGCCCGGTTTGCCGTCCTGGTAGTAGTTGCCCAGGGAGGCCTGCAGCTGCAGCACGTTGGTGGCCATGGCCCGCTGGCCGTCCGCGAACGCCGCCTGCGTGGCGCGCAGGCCTGCGCTGGCGTTGCGCAGGCTGGCAGTGACCTCGCGCACGGCCATGGCCAGGCTGCGCTCGTTGCTCTGCACCACGGTCTGCAGCTCGCGCACCTCGGCGCCGCGCTTGGCGGCCTCGTCGGCGATGGAGCGCAGCAGCTCGTCGCGGATCTCCTGCGCCAGGTGGTCGAAGCGGCTGGGGTCGTCCAGGGTCTTGGCCAGGCTCTTGAACAGGCGCGATTCGATGATGGATTGGGCGAAGCGCTCCACGGCCACGGTGGCCGACAGCCCGCCGCCCAGGTCGATGACGATCTCGCCCTCACCCGGTGTCTTGTCCGTGGCCAGCAGTTGGGTGACGCCCTGCACCGAGCCCTGCAGGGCCACCAGCTCGCGCAGGGTCACGCCGCGCTCGAACTCGTTGCCCCGGCCGCCGGCCCGCACCTCCAGGTGCTCGGTCACGGCCTGCATCCAGTTGGACAGGGCCTTGTCCTGGACGTTGACCCGGGCCAGGGCCGGCAGGCGGGCCGCGCCCGTGTCGATCTTCTTGCGGTTGGTCATACGCTGCGCAGCTCCTCTGTGGTCGAGCACAGCACCACGCTGGTGACGCGGGCCGCGCCCTCGATCTCCACCTGGTGCTCCAGCCAGCGCCCGGGCGGCAGGCGCTGCGGCTGCAGGTCGGTGAACTGGGCCGTGTGCTGCAGCTGGCCGTCGCCCCACAGGCGCAGCGTGATCGGGTGCTGGGCGTCCTGCAGGCCGTAGACCTTGGCCCAGGCCAGCGGCAGCTGCTGGCCCTGGGTGGCCAGGCCTGTGCGCCAGCGCGCCGTGCGCAGGGCATCGCCCGTGAAGCATTCCAGGATGTCCTGGCCGCGCGCCACGTACATGAGGTCGTTGAAGCGGTCCACCCAAACCGCCGTCACTGTCGCGCCGCCCAGGTCGGTATGGCCCAGCTTGGCCCCGTCTTGCGCGCTGAACGCCAGGCAGCCGCCGCCGGCCCCGGCGTAGAACAGGTAATACACGCCCTCGTGCTCGGCCGCGAACATGGTGGCCGGCTGCATGCGCTGCCAGTCCTGGCGTGCGATCAGCTGCCGCGTCACCACCTGCACGCCGCCCGGGCTGGCCAGGCACAGGCCATCAGCAGAGGCATAGAGCACGCCGCCCTGCGCGGGCACGATGGAGCGGCGTGCGCTGCAGGACTGGTTGCTGTCCAGCTTGATGGCCGACATCTGCGCCGAGTGCGCGCCCGTCACGAAGTACGGATTGCCGGCCGTGCCCACGAACAGCGTCTGGTCGAACACGGCCATGCCCACGATGGGCCATTCGGTCGTGACCTGGTAGTCCACGGGCCAGGCGTAGGGCACGTAGGGCTCGCAGAACGCCACGGTGTTGTCGATGAAGCCGGCCATGATGCCGTTGGGCATGCCAGTGAGCCCGCGCAGGTAGGGATTGGCGCCCACGCTGGGCTTGTTGTCGCCCTCGTACTGGCTGTCCATGCGGTAGGGCGGCGCGGCCCAGGTGAACTGCGGCTGCAGGCTGTCCAGCTCCTCGCCCTTCTTGTCATCGAGGAAGCTGGCCACGGAGATCTGCAGCTCCTGCACCAGTTGCCAGGCCGCCGCTGCGGCCGAGGCGTTGCTGCGGTAGATGCGCCACTTCACGACGTGGCGCGCGGCATGCTGCTCGCCCGTCATGGCCTGGGGCCGCTGGATGGTCACGGTGTCGTTCTGGTCCACCTCCAGCATCTCGGAGATGGGCGACGGCTCGGACTCCTCGCCCCAGTCGGTCACAAAGGCCACGACGTAAAAGCGCGAGTCCACCACGCGCTCCACAGTCTTGCCCGCCAGGTCGGCCACGCCGCCCAACTGGTCCAGCCAGGTGCCGATCACGGCCGTGTCGCCCGTGGCGGCGATGTACTGGCTGGCCAGCTGGGTCTGGATGCTAGACACCAGGGTGGCGCAGCGCTGCTGGATCTCCACCATGCGGGCATTCAGGCTGGCCGCCTGCGAGGTGGCAGCGGTCTTGCCTTCCGTGTAGGTGTCCAGGGCCTTGTAGTAGGCCTCCAGGTCGCGCCGGTACTGCACCCAGTCGGCATGCTCGATGGCGTTGTTGTCGGAGTCGAAGTAGTACTGCGCGGCCTTGGGCTCGCTGGGCTTCACGGGCGCAGCGCCGGGCGTGGCCCAGGCCTTGGCCAGGCCCAGGTCGGCGAACTCCTTCACCAGCTTGTCCAGCTCGCTGCGCCAGTTGGCGCACTTGGTGCCGGGGGCCACGGCCTCCTCCACCAGGTCGGCCAGCTTGGCGGCCTGGTCGGCCGTGAGCACGGTTTCACCGGAGCGCTCGCCGGCCGTGTCCGGAAACTCATGCTGCTGCAGCGCCTCCAGCAGCGCGGGCCTGCGGAAGGGATAGCTGTAGGGCATGGCCGCCACCGGCACGGCCCAGCCGCTGCCCGTGCTGATGGCTCCGAGCCGCGTGGTGTCCATCTCGCAGGCCTTGGCGCGGGCGGCCGAGACCACGGCATAGAGATTCCCGGCCCAGGCGCCGGCCCCTACGGCGGTAGACAGGGACAGCCCGTAGTTGGATGTGGCGCCGGCATAGGCCTTGCCATTGGCATCCCAGCGGATCGCCTCCTGGTGGCCCTCGTGCTGGATCACCGTGGCCAGCAGGTCCGCGCGCACCAGCTCGGCGAAGTCGCCATACAGCCAGGTCTTGGCCTCCTCGGTCGTGAACTCGTCCACCACCTGCAGGGTGACCGTTGGCTTGACCGGGCGCACCACGCCCAGCAGCCGGTCGTTGCCGCGCACGTCCAGCGCACGCGGCGCCGCGCTGCCGTCGTTGGTGGTCTGGTAGGTGCGCTCGGTGGCCTCGTCGTTGATCTGGCCCTTGACGAGGGACAGTTCCTGCGCCCAGGAGCGGATGGGTGCGGCCGGGTTCTGCACCACGGCTCCGCTGGCATCTCGCGCGAAGCGGTGCAGCGTGCGGGTGCCGGCCAGGCATGCCGAGTGGCGCCGGTCGGTGGCCAGCGGCCAGAACTCGGCGCTGGGCAGGAAGAGATTGAAGTGCTCCCGGGCGAAGTTCGCGCCCAGCGCGCGGTCGGACACGCTGGGCGCCTCGCCCGGGAATGCGGACAGCTTGTAGGTGGTCATGGCCCGCTACCGTGTCAGGCTTGGCACCAGCTCGGACAGGCCGCTACAGCACCACGGCCGCCGCCGCGATGAACAGCTCATCGAGCTGCTGCTCGCTCAGGCCCAGCGCCACGGCGACACGCGCGAGGAACGGGCTGCTGCGCTCCCAGGTCACGGTGTCGTTCAAAGCGACCTCGGCCAGCAGCTGCTCGTTGGGATCTTCGATGCCGGCCATGAAGGCCTGCACCTGCGGCCACAGACCCGCCTGGATCAGCGCCGCTTTGCCCTGGGCTCGGGTGATGGCCTGGGGCACGGGTACTGGCAGCGGGTCCGCAGGCGCAGGCACGTTGCCTGCCGCGCACCAGGCCAGGTAGGCCAGGTAGTCCGGGTTCCTGTTGGGGAACTCGGGTGTATCAGTGAGCGCAATGGTAGAAATAGTGCCATCCACATTGCTGCGAAGCACCAGTTTGTCATGGGACAGTCGATAGATTGAGTTTTTCATGTCAATTGTCCTCCCGAAACCAAGCTACCAGGATTTACTCCAGGAATTGCACTGGCACCCGCACCACCCGTGCTAATTGTGGAATTACCGATTGCGTAATATTTACCGCCTGAGCCTGCGAGTGACCCTGTCACAGTCGTATTAGCCCATGCCACAGCTGAATTAGTGAGAACGTTGATAAAATAGTTCTGACAAGCAGCATTCACAAAATTTGTTCTCTGACTTGCTACATATATTCTTCCATAGTAGGTGGCATACAAGCCATAGCCAAAAGTGCCATTGATTGTGATATTCCCCAGAATGATATTCCCGCCATTTGCAGAATAAAGCAGTACATAGGGAACCACTCCGTTACCGCCAAACGTCACATCAAACAGATCAAGCAAGCAATTGTGATCAGCGACCACAAGGTAGGTGTTGCTGCTTCCTTGCGCAGCCACAAGGGACAAATTCTTGATCGTGACACGGCACGCGACCAACGAAAATGCGGATACACCAGCCACCGCCTCCACGTTCGTAACTCCCGCACCTGCCCCTTCAAAGGTCATGTTCCCGCTGAATCCCGAGTAGGCTCCAATGGATACCCCGGCAAAATTTCCCGGACCAATCTTAATAATTGTCCAAACTGTAGATCGATCAATTAGGCTCGCATAATTTACAGCCCGAGTAATGGTTCTGAATGCTCCTGCAGCCGAATCCTCCAGACCCGTATTATTGTCATTTCCATCAGCGCGAACATAGAACGTCATGCCGACAGGGGAGTATTGCCGAACGGATAGATTCTGCCTTGCAGCTACTGCGCTTGCAGCCCCTGTCCCTCCTGCGGATATTGGCTGCACAGAAAATGCGCTCTGGATTCTCCACGACCCAAACCCAAGAACACCCATTTTTCGGCGCTCCATAATCGGGCTTTCTTCTGTCAGTAGACGGGTAATCTGATACTGGTAGTTAGGCGATGTGTGCGCCCTCGTTTCCACGTAGCACCACATATCCGGACCCCACGGGCTGTTCTTGAAATTGAACCCGTCATAGATCCTGTTCTCATCAGGCAACAAATTCAAATCTGTGCCTGCGGCCAACAAGATGGGTTTGCTGGTCAACACATCCGTGATCCCGTAGCCGGCCCCCGTGGTGGGTTTGCCGGCGAGATTGCTGAACTGCCTTGCAGCATCCAGGGCCACCTGCAGACCGGCAACAGTTTCTATCGCCTGCGTCCCTGTGTGCGTACTGCGGTCGCGCAGCTGTGCATCCGTGGCGTTCTTGGTGGCACCCGTCGCCACACCGCCGAGCTTTGCCGCAGCCTCGTCGGTGAAATCGTTGGCGCTCAGGCCCTTACCGGGCACCTTGTCCACCTTGCCCTGCAGATCCGCCGCCGTGGCCATGGGTTGGGCAAACGTGGGGTTCGGGTACTGACCGGCTAGCACGCCGCCGGCCGCGCCGGTCGGTGCACGCGGATTCGACATGCGCTCATCCGTGGTCTGCACCAACTCGCGCATACCCCCGGCCGTCATGCGCATCTCCAGCAGGTCGCCCGAGTTGTAGGCACGGGGCGCCGTGCCTTCCTGGCCGCGCAGCACCGTCAGGCGGCATTCGCCAATCACCGAGTTGTCCACGGCGGTGACGCGCAGGATCTCGTAATCGGTTTCGAGCGAGCCGTTGCGCTTGTAGGCTGTCAGCACGTACCAGCCGCCGGCGGGCGGATTCAGCAGCGCGCCGGCCGCGCCATCGGACACGCGCAGCACGCCGTAGTCCAGCTCGCTGGCCGGGGCACCTGTCTGCGGCGCCGCGCGCACGTCGGCAATGAACTGGGTTTGGAAGTTGTTCAGGAACAGCTGCGGCATTTCTATTTTTCCTTGATGGGCACGATCAGCTCCACCTCTTTCGTGCGGCCGTCGTTGGTCGTTGCGGCCACGCTGATCTGGTACTTCTGGCCGCTCAGGCCGCCCGCGTAGATCCAGACCTTCACGCGCTGGCCCACGAAGGCAAAGGACGGCGGCATCGGCATGGCCGGCTGCACCTTGAGTTCGACGGAAACAATCTCGTCGCCGGGCGGAAACCAGTCGGCGAACTCGATGTCGTAGTCCTGCGTGTCTGCAGGCTGCATGGGGGAAGTGCGGAACATGCTTTGCCCCTGGTCTGTGACGTAGAAGGTGGTCATTCCTGCGGGCACGAGGAAGGTTCGGGATTCAGGCGCCTGCTCATCGAAGGGCAGGCGCTTGTGGACAGCCGGATCGATGTCGATGAAGGCCACGCCCTGGGCCTGCAACGGCGCGCGCACCAGACGCTGCCCACGGGCTGTGATGGCAGCTTTGGCCTGGACCAGCGCGGCCAGGCGCGCCTCGACCCGCCCCTGCGTGATAACAAAGGCCTGGCCCTTGCCGTCCACAGGCGAACGCAGCCAGCGGCGCACGTAGATGTGGCCATCGGCAGAGCCGCGCGCCGTGGGCGTGGATTGCACAGGGCCACGGCGCAGCAAACGCGCCTGGGGCTTGAAGTTGGCACGCGCGGTCGCGTCCACGCCAACGCGGGCCTGCACATGGGCCGTGACCGTGGCGCTGGCCCGGGCCTGGACTGCCACACGCCCGCGCACGGGCGGCAGCGTGACCTTGACGATGGCGCGGCCCGTGGCTGCCAGCAGGCTGCGCACATGGACCCGGCCCAGCACGCCATCGACAGCTGCACGCGCCAGGGAATCGGCCGAGAGCTTGGCGTGCACGCGGCCCAGCGGGCCGGTGAGCGCAGCAGCTGGTGCCGAGTGGACCACGGCATAGGCGAGCACTCTCCCGCCAGCACGCACACGGGCATAGCCCTTGGCGTCCACGCGGATGCGCACCACGGGATCGGAGGCCCGCCCGTTCAGCGCGAAGCCATTGAGTGCTCCCCTGTTCATGGCTTACAGCAGCTGCAGCGTGAAGTCGCCCGTCAGTGCCTGACTGTCTACCAGGAACACGTCATTGATCTGCAGCGTGCGCGGCGTGGGCAGCGGCTCGGAATACATGAGCGTGGCCGTGCCATCGGTGGCCGAGTCACCTTCCATGATTCCGATGTGCGTGACCGTGACCTGGGCGCCCGTGACGGGCGGAAACTCCGCACGCACGGCGTTGTAGGTGGCGCCGTTGTTGGGCGCGGCAAAGGCGCCCGTGGCCACGCGCTGGTACCACGGTGCTGCCACCTCGGTGCCGGCGGTGAAGGCGTCGGTGGGGTCCGCCGTGAACAGGGCGAAGAAGGTGTTGCGGATGGCCGGGAAGGCCTGCTTGCGCAGCGTGGCGCTGATGATCGCGTTGGCGAGGGATGTGCTGAAACCAGCCATGATGGCTCCTATGGCTTCGAGCACTCCAGCGCCCCGATTGAAGATGCCCGCCAGGATGGCAGGCTTGGTTCACTTCTGGGCCACGGCCGTGGTGGCCGCAGCCTGGGCCTGAATGCCCAGCGCCTCGTTGTAGAGGGCACGGTGCGCCGCCGCGATGGTCGCGTTGCCGCCGAACTCGGCGTCGATGGACCAGGCCCGGAACAGCACGAAGTGCCGCACGGCGTCCATCCAGCGCTCGGGAACCGAGGGCGTGCCATTCTCGTCGGCCAGGTCCACAGCCGCGACACCCACCATGGCGCGCACCTTGGTGCCGGCGACCACGGGCGGATAGACCAGGAATTCCTGCGGCGTGCCCAGGTTGTGCATGTAGTGCTGCACCTCGCGGCCCGGGGAGCCCGAGCGCCAGGCGCCGGCCACGGCGTCCAGCACCCACAGGTCGGTCTTGGTGATGCGCCGCTGCGTGGCGTTGGCGTTGTTGGTGATGTCGATCAGCGTGAGCACGTCGGCCGGCAGCTCCTGCCGCCACCCGGCGGCCAGCACAAGGTCGCGCGGCTGGACCATCTGGTCGGGCCGCTGCTCGGCAAAGGCGCGCTGCGCCGCGTTGAACCAGTCCAGCAGATCCGCGCGGGTCCAGCGAATGTGCCCCTTGTCCTGCAGGTCGCGCGCTGCATCGTCCAGCAGCTGGGCCACGGTCAAAGCCATGATGCCCTCCCGCGCGAGCCGCGGCTGGTATTGGAGCGCCACACGTCGGCCGTGGCGTCATCCATGGCGCGCTGGAAGAACGCCAGGGCCACGCCGGCCTGGTCGGGCTTGTAGTAGTCCGTGCCCTCGGTGGCCAGCAGCTCGGCCTTGGCGCCCTCGCGGATCGCCTCATGGTAGAGCGAGGCCACCTCGTCGGGCACGCTGTTGCCGCGCAGGGACGGCATCAGCGAGGCGTAGACCTGCAGGCGGCCGGCACTGCTGGTGCGCACCGTGAACTCGCGCAGGTTGGTCGTGACCAGGTAGGCCCGGCCGCGCAACTCGTGCTGCCAGGGATCGGCCGGAAGGTCGCGCGCCTTCGCCACCTCCAGCGGGCGCCCAGCCAGCGTGGCGCGCTCCAAGCGCAGCAGCTCTGCGCCCTGGGGCAGCTCGAAGGTGTATTCGGCGAAGGCCTCGCCAGTCACGTCCGTGGGCTCCAGCCATTCCTGCCAGGCGCGCGTTGCCTTGAGAAAGGTGCGCGCGGCGCGGTTCAACGCCAGGTGAATGAGCGGTACCGGCGCCTTGGGGGCAGCCAGTACCAGCTCAGGCATCCAGTTCTCCCAGCTGGCCATGGTGCGATCAGCCGGTCACGTTGGAAGCGCGCGAGGCCTTGCGCACACGGCCGGTGGGAGTGGAGTCGGACTCCTGGGGCATACCTGTGCCGCCGTCCAGGTTGTCATCATCGCCAGAGCCCATGCCTGGCGAGAAGGTGCCGCGCGAGGACGGGGCCTTGCCGTCCAGGGTCGCGCGGCGGGCTTCGCGCTCGGCGGCCAGGCGCTGGAATTTCTGCTCGGCCTCGAACTCCTCCTCGGTCTGGAAGTTGCCGGCGCGCAGATGCTCGGCATGGGCCTCGTTCTCGACGTCGCAGGCCAGCGGCTTGCCCTCGAAAACATAGATGGCGCCCTTGATGCGCACGATCAGGGTTCCGTCCTTGCGTGCGGGCAGCGAAGTGAACAGCTTCATGGTGATGGTTCTCCGGGGTTCAAAAAGCCCCGGCGGCCGATGCCACCGGGGAAAGCCCCTTGCGGGGGCGCACACATGAGCGCGCTGTCAGGCGTTCGTGTAGATCAGGTCCAGCGTGAACAGGCCGGCAGCCGTGCCTGCGCCCGAAACCTTGAGGATGATGCGTCGGTCTTCATCCTTGGTTGCGAGTTTGGCGAAGGCCGCTGGCACGAGGTGCGCGTAACCACCGGCTGCACCCACATCGTTGTCCGTCACCCAGGCGCCGCCGCCGTCGTCGGCCGCTGTGCTGATGTCGCCAGCCGCATCCGCCAGGCCAATGGAGGCCTTGAAGCCCGCGCCCAGGGCAGCAGGCACGCGGATGTACAGCGACACGGGCAGCATGCCGGCGGGCAGGATGCCGATGACGCCACGGGTACCCACTGCGTGGTCTGCCACTGCCAGGGGCTGGCCGAAGCGCGAGCGCACCAGCTCGGAGCCGCCGGGGGTGATGGGGGCCTGATGGCCTGCGGCCACGGCACTGAGTTGCTTGAAAGCCATGAATGACTCCTTTCGTTCGGTGGGGATCAGCGCGAAGCAGCGGCCGTGTCGATGCCGTAGACGCCGTGGTCCTGCTTCTCGCCCTCGATCTCGAAGACCGACTTCTTGACGCCGAAGATGGACGACGTGGTGATCACGACCTGGTTGCCGTTGTCGCGGGTTTCCTCATGCCAGCCGTAGCGCATGCCCGTGCCCGGCGAGCCGAACGCCATCACGCCGGCCTGCGCACCCATGAACAGCGCGCGCGCCGTTTCCAGGTCGCCCGTGGCACCGTGGGTGTTGTGGCGAATCACGTTGCGGTGCGAGTGCAGCACCACGTTGCGGTACATGCCCAGCGCGCTCTTGAACAGCGGCGACTTGAAGCCCACCGCAGCGGCTGCAGCCTTTTGCAGTTCCAGCCAGCCGCCCGTGCCGGTTTCCTTGCGCAGGTCGTCTTCCTGGAAGGTGTGCATGACCATGACGAACACTTCCTCGCCATCGACCACGCAGGGCTGCATGACGGGGATGTTGGTGGCGCCGCCGCCTTGGCTGTCTGCGCGCACGCGGGCACGGTCCACCACAGCCAGCGACATCTTGTCGGTGGCATCCAGGTTGGCCACCGCCGTGGCATCGCCGCCGAACAGGTGCTGGTTGGGCGTAGGCGCCGTCAGCGGGTTCTTGGCACGGCCCTGGTAGCCCAACGGCAGGATGAAGTTGGCATTGACGCCGCGCGAGCCCGACAGGTAGGTGAAGGTCAGCTCGTCCTGGAAGCGGCCCCACCAGTTGGCCTGCTGCTGCTTGGCGCGCATGCGCAGATCGTGCAGCGTGCGCTTGCGCGACATACGGCCACCCGTGTTGACGCCGCCACGCGCCTGGTCGATGTACAGCTCATCGGTGTAGAAACGCTGCCCTTCTTCCTTGCCCTCCAGCACATCGTCGCCCTCGACGGGCGCCATGCGCAGCTCGGCCAGCAGGTCATAGCTGACCAGGTCACCCGCCTCGGATTCCAGATCCGTCAGCAGTTGGATTGGCGTCTTGGCGCCCTGGCCCACGGCCGCGAAGCGCTTGCCGAAGTACGAGGCTTGAGAGACATCGAGAGCCAGGTCGCCGGAAAAGCGCTTGACCGCGCGGGGGCTGTTCACGCCCACCACTGTTTTGCCCATAGGAGTGCTCCTGTGTGGTAGCGAGCACTCCAGCGCCCCGGTTGAAAAATGGTTCAGCCCTCAAGATGGCAGGCTTGGTACGGGCCGCGAGGCAGCTGCGATCTTTCGCACGCAGGTCTCGGGCTCCGCCGCGATCACCATGCGCGCGGCCTGCCCCTTCTTGTACTCCAGCTGGATGCGAACGCCGCCCACCTCCAGCACATCCCCCGTGCGCAACTCGATGAAGATGCGGCGCACGCCGGGCGTCGATGCTGCAGCCTGTGCCATGGGGCCCTTCACACCGAGCGCAGGAACTGCGCACGCTTTTCTTCGGACAGGCGGCCCAGCGCGCGCTCGTAGTCCAGGCCGGTGAGCTTGTCCAGCTCGGCGAACTCGTCGCCCGCGGGGTCGGCATCGCCTGCGCCGCCGGGCACGTCGGCCAGGTTGGTGACTATGTCGGACGGATCTGCCCGGCGTCGCATGTCCACGGACTTTTTGGTGGTGGGGATCCCATGCAGGGCCAGAACACGCCTGTGCGCTTCCTCCAGAAACCAGCGAAAAGGCCTGTGCTGGTTGGCGGGAGCTGCCCCAAGTGCCTTGACGAAAGCGTCCAGGTCAGCCTGTTTTTCCAAGTCCGCGTGGTAATTCACGCGACCCAGTTCAGGCATTTTTGCAGCGTCATCCAGGAACGTGTGGATGGAGTGGGTCCATGCATCCATTTCAGACTGCTGGCGCATTTCCGCAGAGACAGTGGCACGCGTTTTCACATCGCGTAGCTGGTCACGCTCATCTTGCAGCCTGTCCAGTTCAGCCTCCATTTCCGAGTGGTCCAGATCACCGTCGTTGAACCTGCGGCGGACTTCGGCCATGGCAGATTTGTTGGCCCAGACCTGGTCCTGGTAATCCAAGGGCAGATCCACCCTGTAGCCAGATGGCAACGGCTTAGAGGATCCCCCGGCGCCGTGGCGTTCGGCATTGTGGTCTGTTTCGGGCGAATGGCTCGTTGACGCTTCCGCCCCGGCTTTCAGCGTGGATGCTGGCGCGTCATCACTGTCACGGCCATCGGCTTGCCCCATTGGCTCATCTTCGGGGCTCCCATCGAGACTGCCACGGCCCAACGCAGCAAGTGCTGCCGCATTGTCCTCGCTGGGGTCATAGTCGTCTTCCTGCAACGTGGCGCGCTCGGCTTCGGACAGAAGGCGCAGTTGGTCGTCTTGATTGGTCATGGTTGGCAGTTCCTGATGTGCGTGCTCAAGGGAGATTGGCAGGCTTGGCACGGGGCCAGGCATCACCCATCAATCGGACGTCAGCGGCATGGCCATCAGCCGCTCGCGCGATGTCTGCACCGCGCTGTGCCATTCTTGTACCTCGCTCTGCCAGACTTTCGAGTAAGGCTGTGCAGGTGCTGGCGTACTGGGCAAGAGAGGGCCGGGTAGCTGCGCTGATACGTTCTGGCAAACCGGCGAAGTCACCGCGCAAGCCTGCAGCAGCAATGTGCATGTCGCGCAGGCTGCGCTCAAGATCCTGCTGGACCAGCGCATTGCGCTGCTGGGTACGTTGGAATGTGGCAAGTGCATCGTCAAGTCCCTTGGAAAAAGCAGCCATGTCCTGCGCGGCCTGGCGCACACGGGACAGTTCGTCGCTGACAGCCTGTTGCCTCAGTTGCTCCAGGCGCACTCCGTAGCGTTGATCCTGAGTCCACCACGCGCAACCTGCACCGAGGATGAAGGCCAGTCCTGCAGCCATGGACTGGACGAAGAAGCGGGAGCTCAAGGCATGACCCTCCACTCTCGGCAGATTTCGCCATTCGCATCGCCTCGCAGTTGCAGCCCCGGCAGCACGGTGGAAACGCCCTTGACCGTGCCCCTGTTCCAGCGAGGGTTCTCGTTGCAGGCCCCTGCCAGATCACCGGCGTTGGCTTTGCGCAGCAGCGTGCTGGAAGCCAGGCTACCCACCCCCTTGTTGTGCACGAAGTCGATGAATTGCCCTTGCACGAATGGGTCATACGCCGCCCAGTCCACAAGCATTTGCCGTGCATGGCGCTCTGCAATCAGGTAGCGGCCAAGTTCCAGTGCATAGCAGTCTGAGGAGCTGTACCAGCGGCCCGCCGTGACCCCCTCTCCAGTGACGCCATTGCAGACAGTCAGTGGCTGGCCCTTGCCCAGCTTGTCGACATAGGGCATTCCCACATGGCGCCCGCTGCTCTCGTAGAACGAGCCCAGTACCATCGCAACCTTCACGCCGGGCGAGGTTTGGGTATCTGCCGCAACGGCCTGCACATAGGGATCGTTGAGTGCCGGGCCGTCAATGTGCCGGGCCACGATTGCCCCTCCACTGCCCAACCCGGCCAGCAACACCAGCGCGGCCAGCCGGCCTGCCAGCCATGCCGGCACCTTGGAAGTCTGCTCAGCCATCATGCATTCCCCTGGGCATGCACCCATGGCCCGGCAGTTCGCCCAGGCAAGGCGGCGGTCCATCGATCTTGCTTCATTGCCCACCCTCCTCGTCTGGGGCATTGCGCGTACCGCTGCGGCGCATGAGGCTCATGCGCAATTCGTGCTCGGCCTGATCACGAGCCTCTTCCGCCAACTTCAGTTGAAATTCCTTGCGGCGGTAGTACCAGCTGACCGAAAAGCCTGCGACACCCACCACTATGCCGATAGCGACACCGGCTTCGGAGGTCAAGAGCCAGCCAAAGCCACCCAGTCCGAGTCCGCTCCAGCCGACCTTGCTGCTCATGGCCGCCGCCGCCCCAGCGTTTGTTGCGTTGGCCGCAGCTTCGAGCGCGGCCTGCGTGACGTCATTGCCCATCCATCACTCCTTGTTGTTCAAACTGGGCGAGGCGACCCGACATCGAATCGAGATGCTGGCGGCTCAAGGCCTGGATTTGCGCCACGCGCTCGCGCGAATCGGCCTCGATGCACGCCACCTGCAGGCGCACGTCCTCGTCTGCCCGGATCTGCAGCGTCTTGTTGGCGAGGTCTGCATTGGCCTTGGCAAGTTGCTGGCGCATGTTGTCCAGCTCGACATCCGCATCGCGCCGCACTGAGGCGGCCGCACCCGCCATGCGCAAGGCCAGAGCCTGGTCCCCGCCGCTGGCGCGCATGTGCTCGGCCTCGGCCTCCAGCTTCTCGGCACGGGCATTGACTTCACGGACCTTGGCCACCTGCTCGGCAAGCGCCTGGCGCGCGCCCTCCTGCTGCATTTGCAGGGCCTCGGCCTGGGCCTGCATCTGCTGCTGCATCTGTTGCTGCTCTTCGGGTGTAAGAGGTTTGGCGGGGTCGCGCTCACCGGTCAGCTTGCGCATCTCATCTGCGATCTGCTCCCTATTGGGCAGGTCGGAGTAGTCCATGGCGATGGTCAACAGGCGCAACGCAGCCTCGGGCGGCATGCGGCCGGCCATCTGTGAAAGCGACTCGAACATGACCTGGCGCAACGTGCCCGCATAGTCCTGCTCGGACACAATGAAATCAGCCAGGCTTGCTGTGATGTCGTTGAGGTAGCGCACGCTGCCATCCGGCTGCAGCTCGGGCAGGTTGATGCGTACCCAGTCGAGACGCCCTTTGTGGCCTGACAGACGAATGACCTTTTCCTCCGTGTACCACTGCTCGATCAGGCTCAGTTGCTTCTCGCCCTGGATCTGCACAGCCAGCCGGTGATTGTCGAATGGCTGTGTGGTCACGACCGATCCTTGCATCTGGCGCGCCTTGATCGCAATGCCGGAGCTGGCATTCGTCTGCCGGCCCAGGTTCTCGCTGCCGATGCCGGCGGACTTCTGTATCGCCTGGGTATCCAGGTTCATCATCTGCATCTGGCCGGAGGCCATCTCGCTGTCGCGGTGCACCTCGAATTTCCGTCCGGCGCGATAGATCACGACCCCATCGGGCTGATTGATTTCCTCGCGCGCCTCGTTGATATCGTCGAAGGCGCCCTTCTCGGCGAATATCTGGTTGGTGGACAACAGGAACAATGCTTTGCTGGCCCGCTTGTTCAGGTCCATTTGCAGATCGCGTACACGCCGCACCACGCCATAGGGCATGCGATCGCGGCCGCGGCGATAGCACCAGATGGGCGTGAGGCTGAAGCTGTTGTGCCGCATGGGCATGGGCCCCAGCGCAAGCAGATGGCCTTCGGTGAATACGGCCACGTGCATGCGCATGACCACCCGGTCCACGATGGCCCCGCCAGCCTGACCGATGGCTTGCATCAAAGCCTGGTCCCAGGGTTCAACGAACGCGCCCTTGAACGGCCCTTCGGTCACGACGCGAACCGAGGCCGGCATGCGGAACTGGCACTCGATCAACCGCACGCGGCGGCGCTGCTCGTCATCGGCATCGCCATAACCACTGGCCAGGCCACCCCGCGAATGCTGACTGGAGGAATGGCCCTGGTAATGGAATGCGTCCTCAGCCCACTGCTGCGCGCTGTGCTCCTGTCCCTGCTCCACTTCACGCTGCAGCACGTCGCGGCGAGCTGGATACATGGTGATGGCCACATCCTCGTCCACCCAACGGGTGCGGAAGATATAGCGCGCGTCGCTCAGATCGTTTTCCATTGCCATGGAGTCCCAGAGCACGTTGCGCCAGTCTTCGTACTTGGAGTAGATGATGTCCTTGGTTGGGTCGTTCCGTACCCCGTCGTCCAGCCAGCCGACCCCCACCTTGATGGTGTCTTCAAAAGCCCGGCTGCGGTTGAAGCCCGTGCGATTCACATCGGACACGTACTTGAGCACCTTGGTCTTGATGTCAGCCATCTGCACGCCTTCCTCGGTGCGTGGCAGCACGCTCCAGTCCACGCGCGCGCGCCGCTCCGTACCAATCAGCCAGTCGCACATCACGGCCACCTCGTTGAATACCAGGGGCACCTGGCCGCGCCCCTCCAGCGTGGCTGCGTCGGCAGGATCCCATTGGTCGCCGTCGTAGTAGTCGGCGTCGATGGACATCTGCAGGCGGTTCTCGGCCTGGATCTCGCGTTCGCGGTAGTACCAGCTCAGGAGCTTTCGCAGCGTATTGCGGGCCTCGGCCTGGTCCAGCGGATGCTGGGGCGCTGTGTCCACCACATCGAAAGCCGGCGGCTCATCGTTCAGGACGTGCTCGCCCACGCCTGCTCGGCGGTTGAAGCGGGGTTCAAGCAGGGACATATTCGGCCCCCACATCAGGAACGGTCAAAGCCTGCGCTGCAATTTCCTTGCCTTCCATCTTGATCACCAGGTGACCGAACTCGCGGCCCCGGCGCTCCCATGTCGGCTCGCTGGGCATGGCCACCAGATCAGGCAACCCTTCATTGATGATGGAGGCCACCCGCACCCAGTTGGCCCGGCTGGGTTCAATACCCAAAACCTCGCAAGCCTTCACGCACATGCGTGCAAGGTAAGACGGATGGTCATAGAGATAGGCGGCGCTCTCCATCACCACATACCAGGGCGCTTTGGGACGCAGACTGGGGATCAGGACCAGGGCCCTCTCTCCATTGATCCAGGTGTAGATGGCCAGCAGGTCGCCGTGCCGGCGGTGGAGGTGGGACTTGCGAAGATCGATGCATGCAGGCATGCCATGACAATGGCAGGCTTGGCACGGTCTCAACGCGCCATGCCGCCTCCGCGCCGCCGATTCCTCATCGCGCCCTGGGTCGCGTTATCCATGCGCGGCAGGGCCATGGCCAGATAGCGCCACACATCTGCGCCGTGGCTGGCGTCGTCATGCAGCGGCGCGCCAGGCTCCTGGGTTCGGGGGTCTACCTGGCGTCGATACCGGCTCAGGCAATCCAGCAATTGGGCGCACCTGCCGGCATCGACATAGGCCTGGGCAAAGATGCCACGCGCCATCCGTATGCCGGCCTCCAGCCCGAATCGCTCGAGCACCTCGACCTCTCGGCCCATATCCTGCAGGATCTGCTGCGAAGTCTGCCCGGTCTTGAAATCTCCATGCGCGCCATCGTGCGGGAGGAAGTCTGTGCCCCATAGATAGGGGAGTTTTTCCATCTCCTGCACGTACCACTCCAAGGTCTTCTGGTGGCCTTGCATGAAATGAATGATCCGAAAGTCCACGGCCGTGCGCTGCACGAAAGCGATCGCCATGTCGTCGGCCCATCCCAGGTCCCAGACAGTATGCACGGGCAACCTGGGATTGCAGGGGACGGGGCAAACGCGGCCGTCGTTGTGCAGGCGCTCTACCTCCTTGGCGTAGATGGCACCAGCCAGACTGCGTCTGGGACGGCCCTCCCAGATGTTCCAATAGCTGTCTGGATCACGCTTGAAATGGCGTCCCCGTTCCTTGTCCAGCACATCGGGAAACCATGGGTTGTCGCGCCAGTTGATTTCGCAGAGCCAAGTATCACCATCCGCATGGGTGATGAAGCGGTCATAGGTTGGGTCACTGGCCAGGCCAGGATTGAGCGTCAGCCAGATCTCGGATCCTGGACGCCGAATGGTGGGCACCAGCACCTCCCAACTGCCCGCGCTGACGCCCTGCGCCTCCTCCACCCAGACGATATCGATGGCCTCGAACGACTTGATGGAGTTCACCGTATGGGCCTGCAGGCCTGCGAACAGGATCAGTGTTCCGTTGGCTCCGCGGATTTCCGTACCCAGCACCTCGTAGAACGCCCCCAACCCCAGGGCCTCGATCTGGTCCTGCAACAGGCGATGCACGGACTCGCGCATGGACTTCTGCACCTCGCGCGCACAAAGGATGCGCAAGGGGCGGTTGCTGCCCAGCACCAGCAAGGCCATGGCCACGGACCACGACTTCGCGCCTCCGCGGCCACCGTACATGACCTTGAACCGCCGCGGCTCGAAGAGCGGCCTGAGCTTGAGCGGGAACTCGACGGTGACGCGCGAGCGCTCGACCTCATAGTCGGCTGCAAAATCAGGAGGCTCGCCCGAAGGCAGGCTGTCGAGCGCGAGCATCGGCAATTCATCAGACATGGTGCTCATGCACGCTCCTCGCGAGGATCGTCACTGCGCCGGGGTGGCTCAATGAAATGCACTTCGAAGTGCCCCATGCCCATGCTTTTCTGAGCGGTGTCCCGCTGGTACAGGCCGTGATAGCGCATCAGTTTCTCTATCACATCCAACTGGCTGCGGAGGCTGATCTCCGTGCCGTACTTGCCTTCCTTTGCGCCACCGAACAGCGCCAGCGCACCCCGCCCAAGGCCGCGCGTGTCCTTGACGACCGTGCGTGGCAGGCCGGCGCCAAAACACTCAGGACACTCCGCCAGGGGGGGACGGTGGGCCTCGTAGCCCACCCCGCCGAGCTCGGGAAAGTCCTGAAATTGCTTGCCGGCATCAATCCACTTTTCACGCTTGGAGTTGTACTCGGACAGCGTGTACTGGTAGTCATGGGCGGCTCCGTAGCAATGCCGGCAGCACGATACGTGAACCTCGACCAGATCGCGCGGATCGGCCATCAGCATTTCATGGAGCCGGCGCACCACTTCCTCGGCCCGAACCTCGGCGTGCTCCGCGACGCGCTGGCTGCACTCCCTGACATAGTCCTGCACCCGTGGATCCTTCAGCAGCCTGGCGCCCTGAGATGCCGCAGAGGATGGACTGTAGCCTGCGGCGACTGCCGCCCGCGTGGCATTGAAACCCGATGCAACGTACTCCCGTGCAAAGCAACGATGCCGCTCCTGCGTGCTGCTGTGCTGACGGGAGGAGGAGACTTGCTCCCCCCCGGAAAGGACGGTGTTGGAGATTAGCGTTTTCATGCCTGCGAACCTGTCAGGCTTGGGACGCGCCATCAGGCAGGCCCGAAGAATTCGCCGGCACCTCGCGACGGTCGCAGATCAGTCGGTAGCGCAGAACAGGCTTGCGCCCGGGCAATTCGGTGAGCCTGGCTTGGACCAGGCCCCGCCCCGTCAGGTACTGCAGCGCCCAATCGATCTCTCCTTTTGAACGCCCTAGCGCCAGCACCAGTTCGCAATGGAAGAACCAGCGGTCCGGCATTTGCTGCAGATGGCGCAACAATGCGTCCGTACCACTGCCTGGGCGCACGACTCCGGCAGGGCGAGGGTTGTGATTCCTGGGCCTGCCATCCTTTCGGCCTTGCAGTTGCCCCGCCAGCCAGTTGATCGCTTCGTCTCCCATACGTTCAGACCTTTCCTGCACGGGCTTCAGCCAGGCTCAGATGTGGCAACCAACGAGCCGATCCGGCATGGATGGCGCACACCGGGCCGCGCCGTTCAGGCCACTGGAATACGTTGTTGCGAAAAAGCGTGGAATTCAAGGTTCTACCCTTTCAATGGAAGGCTGGGAAACGGGGCGGCTCTGGGCACGGCAGGGGGCGATTGGTGCCACAGCGCAGCAGGCAGTGACGTCAGGACGACGGAGATAGGCTGTGGAGGGCATTCGGACAAGTCTGGACAGTCATCGCGGCCACCCATCCATGCTCAGGGCCTGCATGGCATTGCGAAGCACTGCGCGGGTGATGGTCTGGTCACCGGCCCGGGTTCGGGCCAGGATGCGGCGCGCCCAGTCCTTGCCATCGCCTACAGGCACCAGTTGCACACGGACAGGCGAAGCACCAGGTGCTGGCAGACGAGCCCACCCCTGCAACTCGGCATGTGTGCTGCGGGGGGTGGCGGCACGGCACAGCGCTTCAAACTGAGGCAGGTGCGGCGGGAAATCCGGATGGGCCGCAGGCAGTCGGGCCACGGCAGTTTCAATCACACTGGAGTCGTATTTCGCCAGCGCTGCGCTCCAGACACGCATGGCCGCGCGGACCCCGAGATCTCGCCCGCCATCATCCAGAACGCCTGTGGCGAATTTGCTCAGAAACAGCGAACCGTAGGACCCCTGCATGACCAGGAACAGGTTTTTCACGGCGGAACTCGCGGCCTGCTGCCGGAGCTCTCCCGTTATCGCAACGGACGACAGGGCAGAAATGCTCTGCATGCCTACGCCTCCATGATGGCCGCGTAAGCTGCGCCGTGCCTGCCCACGGGGACGGAGCGACGAATAGCGGCCCTCGTCGGTGGCGGAAGTGCGGCAGCCAGCCATTCCAGCGGTTGCAGCGGCCTGGCCTGGGCGCAGGCACGCAGCCTGTCGATCAACGCATCGTCACCATGGACCTTGCGCAACCCACCAAGGAAGGACCGTGCCTGTCTTTCCGGCGTACCCGAGTTGACCAGCAGAGACAGCCCATAGCCGAAAATGATCTCGCTGCAGTCGCTGGCAGGAACGGGCTGGCGGATCGAACCGCCAGGATTGGAGCGAACATCAGGGTGTCCCTGTCTCTTTCCCTTTCCCTGTCCCTTGGAGGCGCTTTCCGCAGAGACCGCAACACAGCCTCCACGGGACACCGGAGCACTGCCCCCAGGGACACTGTCATCTTGTTCCCCCGGACATGCGTAACCGTCCCCGGACATGGACAGCACCTGTCCGGTGGGACGGCCGCAATCTATCCATTCCTCATACGATGGACGGCGCACATCTGTCCCGTGCCTGTCGTTGTGCTTTTTGATGCGGCTGCATTCGGTGCGCCAACGCTGCAGCAACTTGGCACTCCAGGCGTCGCGAACCTTCTCCGCTACCACCGCGTGGTGGTAGCGTCCGTCGCTGCATAGCACCCAGCCTCGCATGGCTCCCTCACGCACGCGTTTCCACTTGGGGTCAATACGTCCCCGCAGGGCATAGCCCGCCTGTTTCGCGATCCAGGCATCGTTGTCCGGCATGGAGCCAGCGGGAACTTGGTGCCAGGCGGCAGACCACAGCAGCACGGCGGCCCAGCATGCATCGGGGGTCTCATTGGCCGCCAGGTCCGAATCCCTCAGCCGGGCTACATCCAGTGGCATGAACGGAAAGTCGGAAAGATCACAGTCGCAGGGCACCATGGGATCAGGCAGAACGGCATTGCATTGGCTTGTCATGCGCACCTCCCATGGCCTATCGAGCGAGCTTCGTTCTGGAAACGAGCCCTTTCGGTCAATGGCAGCGCATCCAGGGAAAACCTGCCGCCCCCCAAAGCCACCATCACGTCAGCCAGCCCCAACTCCACTTTCCCGCCGCCATAGACCAGCTTGCTGAGCAGCCCTGGCGTGGTGCCACACCGCTCGGCGAACTCGGCACGCCCGCGACGATCCAGTTCACAAAAAAACAATTTGAATGGGTTCATGCAGCACATGATACCCAAGGAACCCATAAAAAGATACCCAAAGGTATCTTGTACCCACAGGTACTCAACGCGAAAATCAGCCCATGGATCAGCACACACGCCTGCAACAACTTCTTACAATCGTCTGCTCGGAATTCACCCAAGGCAATCGGGCCGCGATGGCACGCGCCATAGGAAAGGACGCAAGCTACGTCAACCGACTTTTCTACCCTCAAGACAAGAAGGGCGCCAAAGGAATTGGGCAAGAGTTGATGGAAGCCACGCGGACGGCATTCGATCTGCCGCGCGGATTTTGGGAAATGACACCCAATGAGGCAGCCGCAGCTCTAAAGCACACCCCCCACCTGGTGGAAAATACCAACAAGAAACTCACACGAGACGAAATAGTGATTCGACAGTACTCCACAGGTGGCGCCATGGGCGGCGGACTGGTCTTGCGAGACCAACCCGGCGTCATCAACAGCTGGAGCGTGAACAGTGAGTGGGCCCAGAAAAACCTCCCCTACGTGACGTCCTACGACAACCTGGCCATCGTGACGGGCTTTGGAGACTCCATGCTGGGGATGTTCAATCCAGGCGATCCACTCCTGGTGGACACTGGCGTCAGGGAGTGCGAGTTCGATGGCGTCTACTTCTTCTCGGTCGACGGAGAAGGTTTTATCAAGCGCCTTCAGCGAATTCCCGGCGAGGGCATTCTGGTGATCAGCGAGAACAAGAAATACCGGGAGTGGTACATCAAACCCGGCATGAACCTTCAGATCCTGGCCAAGGTGCTGCGCGCCTGGGAAAGCAAAGTCTACTAACCCGCACAGAAGACTACCAAGCCACCCTCAGGGGTGGCTTTTTTTGTCAACAATACCCATAAATACCCAAAGGACAATACCTAAAGAACCATCAAAAACAGAACCTTAAGGTATATTCAAGACATCGGTTCCAGCAACCACGCACACCCACCTCGCCTTGCCACATCGATTGCAGACAGCCATGAAAGCAAACGCGTCTACAGCCTGCTGGGCCCACACGGCGGCATCCAGCCATGCCAGCAGCGAAGGCCACGAGCAGTATCTCGCCGAGTACCTGGATGCCTACGTGCTGGAAAACTACGGACCGCCTTGGGTCGCCGAGTTCATCCAGGAGGCCTTGCATGACATGCCCTACCGCGTTGCCCAACAGATTGCCATCGATGGTGAAAAGCAATGTCCAAAGGGCCTCGAAAGCATGGGCATCACGCTGGACGCCTGGATAGGCGGCTACGCCCGCATGCGTGCAACGCAAGTGCTCACCCCAAGACCAGGAAGCCTGGCATCCCATAAGCCCTGCTGTTGAACAGCCGCTCATACCGTCAACTGGCCTCGAAAGGAACATGACCCATGCGAATGATGTGCCCACACTGCAATGAACACGCGTACACACGCACCAGCTTGCAATTGACCAACACCAGCCGGGAAACCATATTCCAGTGCCGCAACTTCGAATGTGGCCACGTATTTTCAGCAGTGACGGAGATCAACCGCACTATCTCTCCCAGCGCCATCCCCAATCCGTCTGTGATACTTCCGATAAGCACACACATCAAGCGCCGGGAAGTCGCACGACAGATGGCAGCCATGCCATTGTCAGAATTCGATGCACAGCAACATCGCGATACTGAGCCAGCCGCCCATATGGCTCAGTGATCACCCCTAAGCAGAAAGCGCCGTGCCTGGTCGCGCGCCCCGTCGAAGATCTGCCGGGCCATAGGCTGCGGCACGCTGGCCGGCAGGCGCGGCTGCAGCCGGTCGATGGCGCCATCCAGCGCCTCGACCATCTCCACCATGCTTTCCCACAGGCCTGCGATGCGCGTGGTCTCGGCCAAGGCCTTCCAGTGGCGGCGCTGGATCTCGGCCAGGCGGTAGTGGCGGCTGCGCCCCGGCAGGGCCATGGCCATCCTGGCGCGCTGGCGGGCAATCTTGCCGTGGCCGTGACCGATGATGGGCCAGGCCGACAGCACGTCGTACAGAGGCGTCATCTCATAGCCGCCGCCCGGCTGCAGGAACACCGAGAAATTCTTGGCATGCCCGTCCGTGGCCGCCAGCAGCCAGAACGCCAGCTGGGCCATCACGAAGCGGGCGCAATCCTGGGCAGGCTCGCTGCCATGCTGCAGCACCTGCAGGCACTGCAGCATGCCGGGCCCGCCGTGGGTCTCGTACTTGTTGGCGCTGGCAACGCCGCGCACCTGGCAGAAATCTTCCTGGGGCAGACGCGCAATCCAGCCCTGGGCCGTCCAGGCGCGGTCAAAGCGCTCCACGCACAGCACCTGCTGCCCGCCAAAGCTCTCGATGCTGCTGTCGGCCACGGCAAAGCCCAGCTCGGCCAGCAGGCGGGCGCACAGCCACTCATTGGCCACTGACTCGCTCAGGTCGTAGTGCCAGTGCGGCACCACGCCGATGGCCGGCTTCAGGATATGCGTGGTCGGCGTCGCACCCAGCGGGCGGCACCACTGGTCGCCCTGGCGCAGCACCGCCGTCTTCTCCTGCGCACCGGCAATGGACAGCCGGAACTCCTGGTCCACCTCCAGCGCACCAAACCCGCCACCCAGGCTGGCTAGGTGCTCTGCAATCTGCGCCTCGCTCAGCGGCTCGAAGCGCACCTGGTCGAACCCTTCGGGCACGGCCCCCTCGGGCAGCAGCTGCACGGCACCCACGCAATCGCGGCCAATGGCTTCCAGCAGCGAAAACGCATCGATCCCGCGCAGCCCGAAGCGCTGGTGAATGCGCCGGCGAATGCCCTCACCGTCCGGCAGCAGGTTGTCGAAATAGTGGGCCACCACCTCGCCCGCCACCGTCAGGTCGCGGGTGAAGGGCATGGACAGCGACAGCGGCCGCGCATGCGCGCTCTGCGGCCAGGCCGGGTCATAGGCGAACACATGGCGGCCCGTGCGCGTGACCTCCCAGGTGCCCACCCGCTCCCCATTCATCCAGACGCCCAGCGCCGCCATCACCAGGACCCTTTCGGCTTGCGGTCCTGCCAGTGCGGCGGCAGCGCCTGCGGCTTGAAGGTCACGGGGCGGTCGGCAGGCTTGCGGGGCACGTTGTCACCCGCGTACGGTTGTGGAGCTGGCTCGGCAACCCTCAACGCAGCAGGCACAGGCCCAGGCACAGGTGCAGACGCAGAAGAAGCCACCGCATCCGCCCTGGGCCGCATGAGCAGATCGGCATCCAGCAGCTGCAGGATCTCCATCAGCTGGCGCACGCTGATGGCGGCCGGGTCACGCTCTATCGCCGCCACACGCGACTGGGACACGCCCAGCCGCTGTGCCAGTTGGGCCTGGCTCACGCCAGCGGCCTTGCGCAGCGACTTCAGGTGCAGCGCAAGCTGATCGGGCAGTTGCAACAGGTGGTCCATGGTGTTCTCCTGGCCAGGGCATTCAAAATATCATCTCAAGATGATTAATTCAAATTATTACCTCAAGATAATATTGCAAATATATCATGCTCAGGTGATATTTTCATTTATCTCGCTACAAGCCTTCCAAGAACGTTGCTGTGGCATAGCGGCATCACATCCACACACCTGTTACCCCCACGTCCGTGACATGCAGAGGCGAAAAAAAACCCGTTTTCGTCGAAGAAAACGGGTTTAAGTGAGATTAGGCGTACTTTGCCTTTTCTCTATTGTGGTGCGCGGGGGGGGACTCGAACCCCCACACCATTGCTGGCGTCAGGACCTAAACCTGGTGCGTCTACCAATTTCGCCACCCGCGCTGGTTCTTGGGGGAGCCGCCTGCGCAGCGGCTCCTAGGTCAGGGCGCAGATTCTAGCCGCAATTGCGGGGTGGATTGCCATACCCCGGATTTGAGCGGCGGCCTCTGCGTTTTCGCCGCATCAATGCGTGGGCTCGCGGCGCACGCGGAACACGGCGGCGTACATGGCCGGCAGGGCCAGCAGTGTCAGCACCGTGGCCACGATCAGCCCGCCCATGATGGCCACGGCCATGGGGCCCCAGAACACGCTGCGCGACAGCGGGATCATGGCCAGCACGGCGGCGGCGGCCGTCAGCACGATGGGGCGCAGGCGGCGCACGGCGGCTTCGATGATGGCGTCCCAGGCCGGCACGCCGCGCGCGCGGTCGGTCTCGATCTGGTCGATCAGGATCACCGAATTGCGCTGGATCATGCCCATCAGCGCCACCACGCCCAGCAGCGCAACGAAGCCGAAGGGCCGGCCCAACAGCAGCAGCGCCGCCGCCACGCCGGGAATGCCCAGCGGCCCGGTGATGAACACCAGCAGTGAACGGCTGACACTGCGCAGCTGCAGCATGAGCAGCGTGAAGGTGAGGAACAGCATCACGGGCACACCAGCGACGATGGCGTCCGAGCCCTTGGAGCTTTCCTCCACGGCGCCGGCCACATCGATGCGGTAGGCCGTGTCGCCCGCAGCGTGCCAGCGCGCCTCGATCTCGCGCAGGCCCGGCAGCAGCGCATGGGTCAGCGTTGCGCCCTGCAGGCCTTCGCGCACATCGCCCTGCACCGTGATGGCGAACATGCGCTTTTCTCGCCACATCACGCCGGGCTCCCAGACCATCACGGGCTTGGCGATCTGCGTGAGCGGGATCGACTTGCCCGACGCCGTGGGCAGGTAGGCGTTGGCGATGTCGGTGATGGCGTCGCGCTCCGAATACGGCGTGCGCAGCACGATGTCGATGAGCTTGTCACCCTCGCGGAACTGGCCCACGGTGGAGCCGCTGAGCATGACCCGGGCCGCCTGTGCGATGGCCTGGCTGCTCACGCCCAGGGCGCGCGCCTTGTCCTGGTCCACCTCCAGGCGCACGGCCTTGACGGACTCGTTCCAGTTGTCGTTCACGCCGCGCATGTCGGCGTTGGCGATCATGACCTGCTTGACCTCGTCGGCATAGGCACGCAGCTTTTGCGGATCGGTGCCGGACACGCGGAACTGCACCGGATAGGGCACGGGAGGCCCGTTGGGCAGCAGCTTGACGCGGCCCCGCACCTCGGGGAACTCCTGGGCCAGCAGCGCCGGCAGCGATTTGCGCAGACGCTCGCGCGTGGGCAGGTCCTGGGCGACCAGGATGAACTGCGAGACGTTGTTCTGCGGGAACACCTGGTCCAGCGGCAGGTAGAAACGCGGCACGCCCGAGCCCACCCACTCGCTGACCGTGCGCACGCCGTCCAGCTGCATGAAGCGCTCTTCCACACGGCGCGTGACGGCTTCGTTGGCGGCCAGCGACGTGCCCTCGGGGAACCAGATGTCCACCAGCACTTCGGGCCGGCTGGAATCCGGGAAGAACTGCTGCTGCACGCGCGACATGCCCACCAGGCCCAGCGCGAAGACCAGCACCGTGATGGCGATGGTCAGCCAGCGGTGCGTCACGCACCAGTTCACGGCGCGCCGGAAGCGGTTGTAGAACGGGCTGTCGAAGACTTCATGCTCGGCCGACGATGCATTGAGGTTGGTCTCCTCGATGGGCACCTCGCCCGAGGCCACCTCGGGCGGCAGCGTGGCCGCGTGCGGCGGGCGCTTGAGCAGCAGCATGCCCAGGTAGGGCACGAAGTACACCGAGGCGAACCAGCTGAGCACCAGCGCAATCACCGTCACCGCGAAGATGGCGAAGGTGTACTCGCCCGTCATGGACTTGGCCATGCCGATGGGCAGGAAGCCCGCCGCCGTGATCAGCGTGCCGGTCAGCATGGGCTTGGCCGTGATCTCGTAGGCGAAGGTGGCGGCGCGGTACTTCTCGTAGCCCTCCTCCATCTTGCGCACCATCATCTCCACGGCAATGATGGCGTCGTCCACCAGCAGGCCCAGCGCGATGATCAGCGAGCCCAGCGACACCTTGTGCAGGCCGATGTTCCAGTACCACATGGCCAGGAAGGTCGCGGCCAGCACCAGCGGAATGGTGATGGCCACCACCAGGCCCGGGCGCGGATCGATGTACCAGCGCTTCCACAGCGGCTGGTGGCCCTCGCGCTTGTGCAGGCCCAGGCTGATGAAGCTCACGGCCAGCACCACCACCACGGCCTCGATCAGCACCTGCAGGAATTCGTTGACCGAATCGGCCACCGCCTTGGGCTGGTCCTGCATGTTGGCCAGCTCCACCCCGGCCGGCAGCGTACGCGCGATGTCGCCCACGGCGCCGCGCAGGGACTTGCCCAGACGGATGATGTCGCCGCCCTTGGTCATGGACACGCCCAGGGCAATGGTCTCGCGGCCCTGGTGGCGTACCTTCACATTGGCCGGATCGGCATAGCCGCGGCGGATCTCGGCGATATCGCCCAGGCGCAGCTGCGCGCCCGATGCGCCGCGGATCGGCATGGCGCGCAGCTCGTCCACCGCCAGGAACTGGCCGGCCACGCGTACCTGCACATCCTCGCGCGGCGTCTGCAGCACGCCTGCGCCCTCGATGGCGTTTTGCTGGCCCAGTTGGCCCAGCACCTGGTTCATGTCCAGGCCCAGCTGCGACAGGCGGCGCTGCGACAGCTCGATGTAGACCTTCTCGTCCTGCACGCCGAACAGCTCGACCTTGGCCACATCGGGCACGCGCAGCAGGCGCTGGCGCACGTCGTCGGCCATGGTCTTGAGCTCGGCGTAGCTGAAGCCGTCGGCCTGCAGGGCGTAGATCACGCCATAGACATCGCCGAACTCGTCATTGAAGAACGGCCCCTGCACGCCCTGCGGCAGGGTGTAGCGCATGTCGCCGATCTTCTTGCGCACCGTGTACCACAGCTGCTGGACATCGCCGGGGCGCGAGTTGTCCTTGAGCTGGAAGATGATCATCGACTCGCCGGGCTTGGAGTAGCTGCTGATCTTGTCGGCGTAGGGCACCTCCTGCAGCGTGCGCTCGATCTTGTCGGTGACCTGCTCGGCCATCTGCTGCGCCGTGGCGCCGGGCCAGTTGGTGCGCACCACCATGGCGCGGAAGGTGAAGGGCGGGTCCTCGTCCTGCCCCAGCTGGAAGTACGAGGCAAAGCCCAGCAGGAGCAGCACGACGATGAAATAGCGCGTCAGCGCCACATGGTCCAGCGCCCAGCGCGAAAGATTGAAGTGCCCGCCCTGCGGCGCCTTGTGTTTGGGCCCGCTCATTGGGCCGCTCCGCTGGGCGCAGCGCCTGCGGCGGCAGGCGCCTGTGCAGGCAGTGTCTGTTGCGGTCGCTGCTGTGCCGGCTGCGGGGCCTTGTCATAACGGTCCTGATAGACCGTGACCTTCTGGCCTGGCGTGAGCACATGCACGCCGGCGGCCACCACCTGCATGCCGGGCGTCAGTCCTGCGGCAATCACGGCCTCGTTGCCATCGGCCGTGGCCAGTTGCACGGGCTGCAGCTTCACCGTGCTGCTGGCGGCATCGAACACCCACACGGCCGTGCCCTGGCCACCGCCGCCTTCCTGGCGCAGCGCGGTGGTGGGCAGCTTGATCACGGGCTGGCCCGTGGGGCCCATGCCCTCGGGCAGTGCGTGGACCGTGGCACCCAGCGGCGGCACGGCGGCGGCGTCCGAAGTGGGCAGTGCCACCTTCACCTGGTAGGTTCGCGTGACGGGATCGGCACTGGCCGCCACCTCGCGCACCTGGCCCTGCAGCGGCTGCATGCCGGCCGACCAGGGGCGCACATTCACCTTCTGGCCCACGCGGATGGCGCCGCGCTTGTCCTCCGGCACCACGAACACCACGTCGCGCGGGCCGTCCTGGGCAATGCGCACCACGGGCGATCCGGCCGACACCACCTGGCCGGGCTCGGCGTCTATGCCGGTCACCACGCCGGGCACATCGGCCAGCAGCTGCGCGTAGGACTCCTGATTGCTCTGCGATGCCAGCTGCGCCTTGGCCTGGTCCAGCGTGGCCTGGGCGGACTTGAGCGTGGCCTCGCGCCGCTCCAGCTCCGCACCGCTGATGAAATTCTGCGCCTGCAGCTGCGAGTAACGCCTCACATCGGCGGCGGCAAGATCGCGCTGCGTGGTCGCGGCCGCCACCTGGGCGCGCGCGGCGTCAGCTCCCAGCCGGTAGTCGCTGGCATCGAGCCGCGCCAGCAACTGGCCTGCCTGCACGTGCTGGCCCAGTTCCACCTCGCGGCGAACGAGCTTGCCAGCCACGCGAAAGCCCAGGCGCGACTCTATGCGCGCGCGCACCTCGCCCGCGTACTCCAGCTGCGTGTCCAGCGCGCCCACGCCTACGGTGAGCAGCTTGACGGCGCGCACCGGCTCGGGCGGCGGCTCGGCCTTGGAGCAGGCGCCCAGCGCCAGCGCGGCGGCCAGGCACAGAGGGGCAAGAAGAAGATGGCGCGGCAAAGCGGGCGCGGCAGGGTTCGATGGCAAGTCGGGCATGTGGATCCGGGAGGGCTGGTGCGAAAAGCGGCTGCGGGCTGCAAGGTCCGGGCAACATGCCGCGGCAGCTGGCTGGCGCCGTTTACTGACTGACGGGTTAGTAATTTAGGAGAAGCCCTTGAGCCCGTCAAGTGAAATGCATGGCCTTGCGCGCAGCATCGACAATCGGCCACCGTGAAGTCCAACGCTCCCACCCTGCCCGCCTCCCCCGCCCCGGTCACGCACTACGAGAACTTTCCCGTTGCGTCCTGGCTGTGCCCGCCCCGCTTGCGCCCGCCGATTGCCGCGCTCTACCACTTCGCACGCACTGCAGACGATCTGGCCGACGAGGGCGACGCCACGCCGTCCGAGCGCCTGGCCGCGCTGGCCGCCTACCGTGCCGACCTGATGGCGCTGGGCACCGAAGGCGAGGCCTCCATGCTCGCCCGCACGGCCTGGCCTCTTGTCTTTGCAGGGCTGGCGCCGCAAGTACGCGCCCACAAGCTGCCGCTGGCGCTGATGGACGACCTGCTCAGCGCCTTCGCGCAGGACGTGCACAAGACCGAATCCGGCACCACCTACGCCGACCGCGCCGAGCTGCTCGACTACTGCCGCCGCTCGGCCAACCCCGTGGGCCGGCTGCTGCTGCATCTGTACGGGGTGGATGATGCCGAATCGCTGGCCCGCAGCGACGCCATCTGCACCGCTCTGCAATTGATCAATTTCTGGCAGGACTTCAGCGTGGACCTGCCGCGCGGGCGCCACTACCTGACCGATGCCGACTGCGCCACCCATGGCGTGCGGCGTGAAGACCTGCGCGCCGAGCCCGCTGCCCTGACCCCTGCCGTGCGCGCGCTGTTGGCCGACCAATCGGCCTGGGCGCGCGCCCTGATGCTGTCCGGCGCACCGCTGGTGCACCGCCTGCCGGGCCGCATCGGCTGGGAGCTGCGTCTGGTGGTGCAAGGCGGGCTGCGCATCCTGGACAAGGTCGATGCGCTGCAGGGCGCCAGCCTTTACCGCCGCCCCACCGTCGGCAAGGCCGATGCGCCGCTGCTGCTGTGGCGCGCCCTGCGCATGTGATGGCGGGCCGGCCGTTGCGACACCCAGGCTTTGGCTCCCAGCCGTCCATGGGACAATCCGGCCCCATATGAATCCGGATCAGTACGTCCAAGACAAGGCTGCCGCCTCGGGCAGCAGCTTTTATTACGCCTTCCTCTTCCTGCCGCGCGAGCGCCGTGCCGCCATCACCGCCTTTTATGCGTTCTGCCGCGAAGTGGACGACGTGGTGGACGAAGTCTCCGACCCCGGCGTGGCCGCCACCAAGCTCGGCTGGTGGCAAAACGAAGTGCACCAGGCCTTTGCAGGCAAGCCCTCCCATCCCGTGATGCGGGCGCTCATGCCGCACGCTCCGGTCTACGCCATCGAAGAGCGCCACCTGCAGGCCGTCATTGACGGCTGCCGCATGGACCTGGAGCAGACCCGCTACCTCGACTTCCCGGGCCTGGCGCGCTACTGCCACCTGGTCGCAGGCGTGGTCGGTGAAGTGGCCGCGCGCATCTTTGGCCAAACACAGGAAGAAACCACCGCCTACGCCCACAAGATGGGTCTGGCCTTCCAGCTGACCAACATCATTCGCGACGTGGGCGAGGACGCCATGCGCGGACGCATCTACCTGCCCATCAGCGAGCTGCAGCAGTTCGACGTCAAGGCGCATGAAATCACCAAGCGCGAATACTCCGACCGCTTCACCGCGCTGATGCGCTTTCAGGCCGAGCGCGCCCACCGCCTCTACGACGAGGCCCTGGCCCTGCTGCCCGCCGCCGACCGCCGCACGCAAAAGCCCGGCCTGATGATGGCCAGCATCTACCGCACCCTGCTGCGCGAGATCGAGGCCGACGACTTCCGTGTGCTGCACCAGCGCATCAGCCTGCCGCCGCTGCGCAAGCTGTGGCTGGCCTGGAAGATGCAGGCGCTGGGGCGCATGGCGCGGTGAGCAGAGACAGCGCCAAGGACACGCCTCACGCCGCCATCCTCGGCGGAGGCTGGGCCGGCTTTGCCGCCGCCCTTGCGCTGGCCCGCAGCGGCTGGCACATCACCCTGCACGAGGCCGCACGCGAGCCCGGCGGCCGTGCGCGCGGCATGGACCTCGACACGCCACAGGGCCCGCTGCGCGTGGACAACGGCCAGCACATCCTCATCGGCGCCTACACCGAAAGCCTGCGCCTCATGCGCGAGGTGGGCGTGGACCCTGAACAGGCCCTGCACCGCCAGCCCATGGCCCTGCCCTATATCGATGGCAGCGGCCTGCGCTTTCCCGACTGGCCTGCGCCGCTGGATGCGCTGGCCGGCATTGCCACCGCACGCGGCTGGAGCCTGGGCGAGCGTGCAGCCCTGCTGGCGCGTGCCGTGCGCTGGCGGCTGGCAGGCTTTCGCTGCGCGCCGCAGGCCACCGTGGCCGACCTGTGCGCCGGCCTGCCGCAGCGCCTGGTCAGCGAGTTCATCGACCCGCTGTGCATCTCGGCACTCAACACGCCCATTCACCTGGCCAGCGGCACGGTGTTCCTTCGCGTGCTGCGCGATGCGCTGTTCAGCGGCCGTGGCGGCTCGCATTTCCTGGTGCCGCGCCGTGACCTGGGCAGCCTGTTCCCCGCGCCGGCCGCGCAGTGGCTGCAAGAGCGCGGCCACGCCGTGCACCTGGGCAGCCGCGTGGCCGAACTGCAGCCCCAGGGCCCGCACTGGACGCTGGGCGCAGCCCAGGCCGAAGACGCGCCCTTTGACGCCGTGCTGCTGGCCTGCCCAGCGCCCGAAGCAGCGCGCCTGGCACTCACCGCCGCCGAGCACGACAGCCTGCCTGCACGCGACGGCATAGCCCTGCAGCGCTGGGCGCAACTGGCCCAGGACCTGCAGCACCGCCCCATTGCCACCGTCTATGCGCAGACCGGCGATTCCTCCCACACCTTGCCCCCGGGCGCGCCCTGGCTGGCGCTGCGCTCCACGCCCGATGCGCCTGCGCAATTCGTCTTCGACCGTGGGCAACTCGGCGGCCCGCAGGGCCTGATGGCCTTCGTCATCAGCGACAGCGCATCGGACCGCGAAACCCTGCAGGCCCAGGTGCTGGCCCAGGCCCAGGCGCAGTTGGGCTGGCATGGACTGGTAGCGCTGCGCACCGTGATCGACAAGCGCGCCACCTTCGCCTGCCTGCCGCAGCTGCAGCGCCCCGGCATGGAGTTGGGCCACGGCCTGTGGGCCTGCGGCGACCATGTGGATGGACCGTATCCGGCCACCATCGAAGGCGCCGTGCGCAGCGGCCTGCAGGCGGCCGAGGCCATCGGCCAGGCCCTGGGAGCCGAGGGAAAAGCCTGATCCCCCGGGTATCTCCGTAGCCTGCAGACCCTGGTTTGACAGCAGATTGACAGCCGCCGGCGCCACCATCGCTGGCGCCGCATCCGCTGCCCATTCACTACAACGATAGCCAGGAGACCAGACATGCCTTCGCGCGACTTTCTTCACCACGCAGACCTGCCCCTGCTCGGCCGCCGCCAACTGCTGGCCGGCACGGGCGCCATGGCCCTGTCGGGCCTGCTGCCTGCGGCCGCGCTGGCGCAGGACGCCTGGCCCACGCGCCCCATCCGCTTTGTCGTGCCCTTTGCGCCGGGCGGCAGCTCGGAAATCGTGGCGCGCTCCACGGCCGCCGAGCTGTCCAAGACCCTGGGCCAGAACGTCTTCGTGGACAACAAGCCCGGCGCGGCCGGCAACATCGCCATGCAGGAAGTGGCGCGCGCCGATGATCAGAGCACCGTCATCCTGGGCCATATCGGCACGCTGGCCGTCAATCCCTACATCTTTGACAAGCTGCCCTACGACGCCAACAAGGACTTCCAGCCCGTCAGCCTGCTGGCCAAGGTGCCCAGCCTGTACGTGGTCCACCCCGATGTGCCGGTCAAGAACCTGCGCGAACTCATCGCCTACGCCAAGAAGAAGCCCGGCCAGCTCAGCTACGGCTCGGCCGGCAATGGCAGCGCCGGGCACCTGGCCTTCGAGTACCTCAAGATGACGGCCGAGATCTTCATGCTGCACGTGCCCTATCGCGGCACGGGGCCGATGATGACGGACCTGATGTCGGGCCGCCTGGACGCCGCCTCGGTCGGCGCCGCCGCCCTGCTGCCCTTCATCAAGGCGGGCAAGGTGCGCTGCATCGCCACGGGATCGACCCAGCGCCTGCCCCAGTTGCCCGACGTGCCCACCGTGGCCGAGCAGGGCTTCCCGGGCTTCGAGATGACGCAGTGGTACGGCATGCTCGCCCCCTCCAGCATGACCCGAGCCCACGTGGACAAGTTGGCAGCCGAATGCGCCAAGGCCGTCAAGGCGCCGGACGCGCTCAAGCGCCTGCAGGGCGATGCGGCCGAGCCCATCGGCAGCACGCCCCAGCAGTTCGCGCAGTTCATTGCCACCGAGCAGGCACGCTGGCAAAAGGTGCTCAAGCGCGCCCAGGTCAAGCCGGACTGAGCGCACACGGACTGACACCCCCAGGCACAGGCCCCGGCATCAGCTGGCCGGGCCTGCCTTCTCGGCCATGGCGCGCAACACGCCCTGGCCGGCCTTTTGCACATGCTCGGCGCTCAGGCGCGCGGCCTGGTCCGCGTCGCCCTGCTCTATCGCCGCCACGATGGCATCCAGCTCGGCCAGCGTCTGCGGCAAGCGCCCGGGCTGGGACATGGAGATGCGCCGCAGCACCGTCACGCGGTTGTTCAGCTGCCGCAGCATCTGGCCGGCCACCAGATTGCCGCAGCCCTCGATCAGGATGTCGTAGAACTGATTCTTGATCGCCAGCAGGGCCACCTTGTCGCTGGCCACGGCGGGCACGGCCAGCTCGCCCAACTTGGCGCGCAGCGCGGCGCGCTGGCCTGCCGAGGCATGCAGCGCAAAGCCCCGGCTGGCCAGGCCCTCCAGGCTGGCCCGCACCTCGTAGATATCGCGCACCTCCTGCACCGAGATGTCCGTGACCTCGGGGCCACGGTGCGGAACGATGGTGATCAGCCCCTCGGCCTGCAGGTGCTGCAGCGACTCGCGCAGGCACGAACGGCTCACATCAAGGCTCTCGCATAGTTCGCGCTCGGACAGCTTCTGGCCCGGCGCAAACACGCCATCGAGGATGGCCGTGCGCAGGGTCTGCGTCGTGCGCAGGCGCAGCGACGTTTCTTCGCGGGGGACACGCAGCATCTGGTTCATGGGACGAATCCTACCCGCCAATCCAGGGGGTGGACGGACTGACGGATTGTCATACACACACCTGGCGCGGCAGGCAATCCCGATTTTCATCAAGTAGGATTGTCTGACAATCTGATTAAATCCACTCCATCGAAAGACATCTTCACCGCCTTCCATCAGGAGTTTTCATGACCCGAGCCTATGCACCCAAGAACCCCGCCCTCTTCGACCAGGGCCTGTCCACCCGCCGCGAGGTGCTCGGCGCCGAGTATGTCGATGCGTCCATCCAGAACGCCACGGACTTCAACATCGACATGCAGGAACTGGTCACCCAGTACTGCTGGGGCGATGTCTGGAACCGCCCGGGCCTGGACCGCAAGACGCGCTCCCTCCTGAACCTGGCCATGATCACGGCGCTGAACCGCCCGCATGAACTCAAGCTGCATGTGCGCGGCGCCATCAACAACGGCCTGACCAAGGAAGAGGTCAAGGAAGTCTTCCTGCAGACCGCCATCTACTGCGGCGTGCCGGCCGCCATCGACTCCTTCCGCGTGGCTTCGGAAGTGTTCAAAGAGATGGACATCTGAGGCACGCAGCATGACCACCATAGGATTCATCGGCCTCGGAATGATGGGCCAGCCCATGGCCCACCTGCTGCACGCCGCAGGGCACGCCCTGGTCATCCGGGACGCCGTGCCCGCCGCCACCGCACGATTCGCGCAGGAGCATGCGGGCGTGGCCGTGGCATCCGGCGCGGCCGACTTTGCCGGCTGCAGCGTGGTCTTCACCATGCTGCCCGACTCCCGCATCGTCGATGCCGTGGTCGGCGAACTGGCACCGCACCTGCCGCCCGGCGCCTGCATCATCGACATGAGCTCGGCCGACCCCACCCGCACGCGCGCGCTGGCCGGCCTGCTGGGCGAGCGCGGCATCGGGCTGCTGGATGCGCCGGTCTCCGGCGGCGTCAAGCGCGCCATTGCGGGCACGCTGTCCATCATGGTCGGGGGCGATGCGGACCTGCTCGCCCAGCACCTGCCGCTGCTGCAGCGCATGGGACAGGCCATCACCCATGTCGGTCCCGTGGGCGCGGGCCATGCGCTCAAGGCACTGAACAACTATGTCTCGGCAGCGGCCCTGATCGCCACGGCCGAGGCCATCCATGCAGGCGCGGCCTTCGGCATTGCGCCGGCCACCATCGTGGACGTGATCAATGCCTCCACCGGCAAGAACAACACCACCGAAAACAAGGCCCACCAGTTCATGCTGAACGGCGCCTTCAACTCGGGCTTCTCGCTGGCGCTGCAGGCCAAGGACGTGGGCATTGCCCTGTCGCTGGGCCAGGCCATGCACACGCCCATGGCACTGGCCGAACAGGTCAGCGCCATGGCGGCCGAGGCCTCCAGGTCCCTGGGACCCGCCGCCGACCACACCGAGCTGTACAGGTACGTGGCCCCGGCCTGAGCCTGCGCCGTCTCGCCGTCGTCAAGGGCCGCATGCGGCCCTTGCCTTACTGCCTCACGCCACCAAACACGCCACCGACAACCGGCCGCACAGAGCCGGCGGCCCCTGCACGCGCCTCCAGGAGACAAACCCATGCGCCCCCTCATCCGCAATCCCCTCGCCCAGCCCCTTCTCGCCGCCGCGCTGGCAGCGGCCAGCCTTGCCGCCCAGGCCTTCCCCAACAAGCCCGTCACCATCGTCGTTCCCTACGCGGCCGGAGGCTCCACCGACGTGCTGGCCCGCGTGCTGGCCGAGGCCATGACGCGCGACCTGGGCCAGCAGGTCATCGTCGAGAACCTGGGCGGCGCCGGTGGCACCATCGGCACCAGCCGCGTCACACGCGCCCAGGCCGACGGCCACACCCTGCTGCTGCACAACATGGGCATTGCCACGGCACCCGCGCTCTACAGCAAGCTCGCTTTCGATGTGAGGCGCGACCTGGAACCCATCGCGCTGGCCGGCGACGTACCCATGATCCTGGTGCGCAGCAAAGGCTTTGCGCCCGCCACGCTGGCGGACTTCATCGCCCACATGAAGGCCAAGCCGGGCGAAGTGCGCTTCTCGCATGCCGGCGTAGGCGCCACCTCCCACCTTTGCGCCATGCTGCTGCTGCAGACCACCTCCACCGAGGCCACCCTGGTGCCCTACCGTGGCACGGGCCCGGCCCTGCAGGACCTGGTGGCAGGCAATGTCGATGTCATCTGCGACCAGCCCGTGGCCACCGGCCCGCACATACAGGCCGGCATGCTCAAGGGCTACGCCGTCGCCACGCGCGAACGCCTGCCCTCCCTGCCCGATGTGCCCACCTTCGCGCAGGCCGGCCAGCCCGGCTTCGAGCTTGCCGTATGGCACGGCCTGTACGCCCCGCGAGGCACGCCCCAGGCCGTCATCGAACGCCTCAACAAATCCCTGCGCACCGCCCTGGCCGAGCCCGCCCTGGTCAAGCGCTTCACGGACATGAGCGTCATCATCCCGCCCGCAGACCGCCTCACCCCCGACGCCCTGCGCCAGCACACCGCCGCAGAAATCAAGCGCTGGGACCCGGTGATCAAGGCTGCGGGTGCCAAGGCCGAGTAACGCCGCACTACGACGACACCGGCCTGCGGGCCACGACATCAAAGCGATGCCAGTGCTTGGGGCCCCGCATGCTGGGGGCCATGCCATCGAACTCATTGAAGGCCATCAGTTCCAAGCCATCAAACAAGCACAAGACCTGATCATGCGAATGAAAACTCATGACCTTCGAATCGGCCCAGGCATCACGCGGTCCGAACAGATGGCCGGCAAACACACCGCCAGGCTGCAGCGAGGAAAGAACCAGCGCCCATAACCCGTCGAAGTGGTCAGGGTGGCAAAAGGGCAGGCTCAGTCCAGCATGGATCAGATGCGCTGCAGGCAAAGAGGAAAGATCCTCGAAACGGCAAGCCTGCAGCGTCAAAGCGCCGGTCGCCTGCGATGCCAGGGGGCGCAAGCCCTCGATGGCCGCAGGTTCGCTGTCGATGGCGTGGACGCGCCAGCCGGTATTGAGCAGCACGCGGCACTCATGGCCCGCGCCACAGCCCAGATCGATGGCCGCTCTATCTGCCGTATCACCCGCCAACGCGTCAAGCGCCTGCACCAGCAGGGGAGATATCTTGCGTCCCTCGGTAAAGCGGTAGTAGTCCGTCCAACTCATGGGTGTGACGCCTGCGGCGTCATCTCTCCATCCACCACTGGATGACGATCTTGGCGATGTAGCCGACAAAGCCCACGCCCAGGCCCAGGAAGATCACGAAGGTGCCGAACTTTCCTGCCTTGGACTGGCGCGCCAGCTGAAGGATGATGAACACCATGAAGAGGATGAAGGCCCCCACGCCATAGGTGAGGAAGAAATGGGCGATCTGTTCTTCTGTATACCCGAATATCACGACAACACCGTCCTACATCCTCCCCTGCAGGCCCGGCCGGTCCGGGCCCGCCCGGCTCAACGCGCCGGAAAGGCCGACGCATCGACCAGATCGCGGTACGCGTGCCAGCTCGCGTGCCCCAGCAGGGGCATCACGGCCACCAGTCCCAGCAGCCAACTGCCCAGGCCCAGCAGGGTCAACAACACAATGAGGGCGGCCCACAGTGCCAGAGGCACAGGGTTGGCCAGCACGGCCAACCAACTGGTCAGCACGGCCTGGCGCACCGTCACCCGCCTGTCCAGCATCAGCGGCATGGCCACCACGCTGGACGCAAAAATAGGCGCTGCCAGAAAACTGCCCAGCGCCAGCCATATCGCAAACAACTGCCCGTCGCGGGCCAGCACCACGTGCTGCACGAAATCCGTCGGGGTGGCGATGCGCACGGGCGAGAGCACGGTGATCAGCGAGGCCGACACCAGCACCCAGCCCGTGGCCGCCAGTGACAGCAGCAGCCCGAACTGGACCAGACACCAGTAGCCGCCCTGCCCCTCGGCCTTGGCCGCATGGCCGTTTTGCCAGCGCGTCCAGGTACGCCGCACCAGGGACAGATCGGCAGCCTCGCCGCGCTCCAGCGCACGGCTGATGGCGTAGAGGCTGGTTGCCACGACAGGGCCGACGATCAGGAACCCCGACAGGGCCCCGGCCATCAGCCAAAAGCGATTGTGCCCCAGCGTCAAGATCAAAAACCCGATCAAGGTCAAGACCAGGCCATGAGCCAGGCTCAGCCAGGGTGCCCTGGCCATGTCGCGCGCGCCACGCGCCAGCCAGCTCAGGGGGTGTTTCCAGCCGATGCTGCGCACGGCGGGGAGGACGGGGGGGTGGAAGAAAGCGGTGCTGTGGCTGGTGGGCATGGCATGGCGCGGCTTCGCGGGCAGGCAGGGTCAGCTGTCAGCCAGCCCCTGGCACAACTGCGCAAGGCTGGCCACCGTGACGTGGGGCGTGGACCCCTCGTGAGGCCATGCTACGCCCGTGCGGTTGAGCCAGACTGCGTGCATACCCGCATCCATGGCGCCCAGCGCGTCGAGCCGCGCGTCGTCGCCAATGTGCAGCACCTCGTCAGGCGCCACGCCTGCCGCCGCCGCTGCCGCGCGGAAAAAGCGCACATCGGGCTTGGCCATGCCGGCCTTGGTGGCGCTCAGCGCGGCATGGAAATGCTCGCCAATGCCCACCACGTGCACGCTGGCGTTGCCGTTGCTCAGCGCCACCACGGGCCAGCGCGCAGCCAGGAACTGCAGGGCGGGCAGCGCGTCCTCGTACAGGTCCACGCGCTGGCGCTCGGCAAAGAAGATGTCGAAGGCCGTTTCCGCCAGGCCGCCATCGTCGCCATTGCGCTGCAGCGCCAGGCGGATGGACTCGCGGCGCAGGCCGCTCAGGTCGTGGGCAAGGTCCGGGCGGTCACGCTCGATCTGCACGCGGATGGCGCGCAGGGTGGCCACGTCGCGCAGCGCTGCGGCCGTGGTGGGCGCATGGGCGTGCAGCCAGTCCAGCAGCACCTGTTCGGCGCGCGAGATGGCTGGCCATACGGGCCACAGCGTGTCGTCCAGGTCGATGGAAATGGCGCGGATGCGGCCGCTGCGGCGCAGCTGCTGCAAGGCGGCCAATGCAGGGTCAAGAGAGGATTCGGAGAGGGGGGCGATGGTGGCTTGGGACATGGTTCGAGCATAGCGAAGGCCGCCGTTGCCGGCAGCAGCCGGGTCATCCGACTCGCGTGGCAGGCGGCTCCGTCCTGCCACAATCGGCCCCATGCCTTCCCGCTTCGCGCCAGAACCTCCATTCCGCCACGACCAACCCCAGCGCACCGCCGTGCTGCTGTGCAACCTTGGAACGCCCGATGCGCCCACGGCCCCGGCCGTGCGCCGCTACCTGGCGCAGTTCCTGGGCGACGACCGCGTGGTCGAGATCCCCAGGATTGCCTGGCTGCCCATCCTGCACGGCATCATCCTGCGCACGCGGCCGGCCAAGTCGGCGGCCAAGTACGCCACCGTCTGGCATGAGAAGGACGGCTCCCCCCTGCAGCACTGGAGCGCGCGCCAGGCCCTGCTGCTGCGCGGCTGGCTGGGCGAGGCCGGGCACAACGTGCTGGTGCGCCATGCCATGCGCTACGGCAACCCGTCCATCCCCAGCGTGCTCGATGCCCTCAAGGCCGAAGGCGCCACGCGCATCCTTATCCTGCCGCTGTACCCGCAGTACTCCGGCACGACCACGGCCAGCGTGTTCGATGCGGTCTACGACTGGGCCCGCACCCAGCGCCATATTCCCGAGCTGCGCTTCGTCAACCGCTACCACGACGATGCCGCCTACATCGACGCGCTGGCCCAGCGCATCGAGGCCCACTGGCGCGGCAACGGCCGTGGCGAGAAACTGGTCATGAGCTTTCACGGCGTGCCCGAGCGCACGCTGCACCTGGGCGACCCCTACCACTGCGAATCGCGCAAGACCGCACGCCTGCTGGCCGAGCGCCTGGGCCTGTCGCCCTCGCAATACCTGGTGACCTTCCAGTCGCGCTTTGGCAAGGCCAAATGGCTGGAGCCCTATACCGAGCCCTCGCTGATCGAGCTGGCACGCAGCGGCACCAAACGGGTGGACGTGGTCTGCCCCGGCTTCACCAGCGACTGCCTGGAAACGCTGGAGGAAATCAGCCAGGAAGCGCGCGAGGCCTTCATGCATGCCGGTGGCGAGCAGTTCGAGTTCATTGCCTGCCTCAACGACAGCGCGCCCTGGATCACGGCGCTGAGCCGCATCGCCCAGCAGCATATGCAGGGCTGGCCCACGCAGAAGGCGCCGCAGGCCGAACTGGACGCCAGCCTGGAGCGCGCCAAGGCCGTGGGCGCACAGCGCTGAGGCCGTTCTGCATCTTCTGCGCCGTGCCATATAACCCTGCCTCATGAGCAGAATGCATAAGCGTCTTTGTATATAGATGCTGCAAGCGGGACAATTGCACTCCAGTTGCTTGTTCCGCCGGTCTTACATGATCGGCCCCAGCCATCATGACCAAGACATTTCTTCCCTCGCTGCGCCTGGCAGTCCCGCTGCTGGCGCTGGGCCTTGCCTGCACCGCCATCGGCACGGCCCACGCCGCCGAACCCCTGCTCACCCCTGCCGGCGTGCAGGCAGCCGCCGGCCAGGACGCCGTGCGGATCATCGACATCCGCGATCCCAAGGCCTATGGCGAGCGCCATATCCCAGGCGCGCTCAACGCTCCCTACGGCAAATGGCGCGGCCCCGCCACCAATCCCGGCGAACTGCCGGAGCTGCCCAAGCTCACCGAACTCGTGCAGTCCCTGGGGCTGACACCGGCCACCCACGCCATCGTGGTCACCTCGGGCGCGGACGCCACCGACTTCGGCGCCGCAGCGCGCGTGTACTGGACGCTCAAGCTGCTGGGCCTCAAGGAGCTGTCCGTGCTCAACGGCGGCATGAAGGCCTGGAACGAGCAAAAGCTCCCGCAGGACAACGAGGCCGTCAAAGTGGCCCGCAGCAGCTACCAGCCCCAGCTCGACACCAGCCTGATCGCCACGCGCGAGGACGTGGGCCAGCACGTCAAGCTCAGCAACGCCGCTCTGGTGGACTCGCGCCCCGACGCCTTCTACCAGGGCAAGACGCGCGCACCCGCCGCCAAGCTCTCGGGCACCCTGCCCGGCGCGCAGCAGCTGGACTTCAACCAGTGGTTCGTGCCCGGCACCTCCACCTTTGTCGATACGGCCACGGCCAAGCAGATCGCGGCCAAGGTCAAGCGCGAGCAGGGCCAGGACATGGTGGCCTTCTGCAACACCGGCCACTGGGCGGCCACCGACTGGTTCGGCCTGTCCGAAGTCGCAGGCCTGCCGGGCGTCAAGCTGTATGCGGGTTCCATGGTGGACTGGACGCAGCAGGCCGATGCGCCGCCCATGGCCAACCAGCCCGGCCGCGCCGAATCCCTGGCCTACGACGCCAAGCAGTGGTGGGAAAAAAAGTTCAAATAAACACCCCCTGAGGCGCTTGCGCGCCTTCCCCCCGTGGCACGGCGCCTCTCTACCCGCTTCGCGGGGAGGGCGACTGCATGGAGAAAAATCATATGAAACGACTTCCTCTTGCGGCCATCCTGGCCGTTTTCTTTGGCTGGCTGCTGTGGAGCGTCTCGGTGCGCCAGGCCGCGCTGTTCGCCGTGGGCCTGGGCCTGGGCGCGGTGCTGGCCGGCAAGCGCTTCGGCTTCACCACGGGCTGGCGCATGCTGATCGAGGACAAGGACGCCAGCGGCGTCTTCGGCCAGTTGCTGCTGCTGGCGCTGGCCGCCGCGCTGGCCATGCCGCTGCTGGGCCACTATCCCGAACTCACGGCCGCCCTGGGCCCGCCCAGCATCAGCCTGCTGGTGGGCGCCTTCGTCTTCGGCCTGTGCATGCAGATTGCAGACGGCTGCGGCAGCGGCACGCTGTACAAGGCCGGCATGGGCATTCCCATGAACGCGGCCATCCTGCCCGTGTTCGCCATCGGCAGCTTCCTGGGCAGCCTGCACCTGGGCTGGTGGCTGGACCTGGGCAACACCCAGCCCGTGGGCCTGGTCACGGCCTGGGGCTGGGCCCCTGCCCTGCTGGCCACGCTGGCGGCGCTGGCCGTGGTCGCGCTGGGCGTGGCCTGGTATGTGCGTGGCGCCAACATGGCACTCAAGCGCCCGGCCAAGCCGCTGTTCGTGCGCAAGTGGGTGGTGGGCGCCGTGCTGCTGGCCGTGCTGGCCACGCTCAACCTCATCATTGCGGGCCAGCCCTGGGGCGTGGTCTACGGCTTCGGCCTGTGGGCCGCCAAGATCGCCAACGCCACGGGCGCCGTGGACCTGGCCGCCAACTGGTTCTGGAGCCAGCCCGGCAACGCCGCGCGCCTGCACGAGACCGTGCTGCTGGACGTGACCAGCATCACCAACATCGGCATCCTGGGCGGCGCCCTGTGGGTGGCTGCCGCCAAGCCCGTCAATGCCAAGCCGCTCACGGGCACGCAATGGATGGTGGCCCTGGTGGCCGGCCTGGTGCTGGGCTACAGCTCGCGCCTGGCCTTCGGCTGCAATGTGGGCGCCATGCTCTCGGGCATCTCCACGGGCAGCATCCACGGCTGGATCTGGGTGCCGCTGGCCTTTGCCGGCACCATCTTCGGCCTGCGCATCCGCCGCCACTTCAATTTCTGAGAGGACCCGCCATGACACAGCAAAACACCCTGCGCGCGGTCTTCTGGGCCGTGCTCGTCCTCTTCCTGGCCTGGGACCACCTGCACTCGCCGCCCGTGGACCTGCGCTTCGAGGCGCCGCTGATCGCGGCCGGCTCGGGCAAGGCCACGCAAGGCGGGCACTGCTCGATGCCGGCGGGGAAATAGGTCAAGGCCAAGGCCAAGGTCAGGGCACGCTGGGCGCCGGCCCCTCATCCGCGCTGGCCGTCACGGGCAGCGGCGCGGTTTCCACGTCGAAGCCAGCCGCCTGCCAGGCCTTGAGGCCGCCCACCAACGGGCGCACGTTGGCAAAGCCGGCGCGCTGCAGCTGGCGCGCCAGGCGGGCGGCGGATATCTCGTTGGGGCAGTCGCAGTAGATCACCAGCCCGTGGGGATGGTCGTGCTGGGGCAGCAGGTGCGCATGCGACTCGCCGCCATCGCGCGGGCGCAGTTCCCAGGACTGGGCGCCGGGGATATGGCCCTGGCGGTACTGCGGCAGAGCGCGCACATCGATCACCGTGGGCTGCATGCCCTGGGCATGCAGGCCCGCCAGTTCGCGCACCGACATGCGCGGCATGCGCAATGAACGCACCATGCGATGGCGCTGCCACCACTTGCGCACGATGAACAGCCCCAGCGCCACGCCCAGCAGCAACAGGCCCCACTGGCCCAGCGCGGTGAGCACGCCCAGCAGGTCTTCCACCGTGGAGCTGAACAGCGAGCCCAGGTACACGGCCGAGCCCACCCAGATCAGCGCACCCAGCCCGTCATACAGCACGAAGCTGCGCAGCGGCGTGCCCATGACACCGGCCAGCGCGCTGGCGATGGAGGCAAACCCCGGCACGAACTTGGCCACCAGCAGCGACCTTGCGCCCCAGCGGCCATAGACGGTTTCGGTCTGGCGGATGCAGGCATCGGGCGACAGCGAGATGCGGCAGATGCGCCCCAGCACCCGGTGGCCGTAGGCCTTGCCGGCCTGGTACCAGAACAGGTCGGCAATCAGCGCCGCGCTCACGGCCACGGCCACCAGCCACAGCAGGCGCACCCAGTCAGCGCCTTCCAGCGCGCCGGTCACGACCAGCACCGGGTAGGCCGGAATCGGCGCACCCAGCTGCTCGACGAACACATTGAGAAAGACGATGCCGAAGCCGTACTCGCGGATCAGCTCCACCAGAAAACCCATGTCAGGCCTCTCTTGCCCAGACGGTGCCCGCGCCCGAAAAGAAGGCGAGGCTGCACCCGTCGCAAATGCTAGCGCGGCAGCAACATCCGCGCCCGGCCCGGGTTGATGCTCAGCCGCGCTGCAGATGCTCCAGCACCCATTGCCAGTGCGCGGGCACGTTCAGCGCCGGCGCATGGCCGCAGCCGGGCACCTCCTGCCAGTGCAGCAGGCCGCGCGCACCGGGGCCGCGCGTGGTCATTTCCCGAGCCACCTCGGGCAGTACCAGGTCCGAGTCCACGCCCCGCAGCAGCAGCACGGGGATCTCCAGCGCGTCGTAGTGCGGCCAGATGCCGTAGTCGTCGTCATGGGCCGTGAACTGCTCGATCATGGCCGGGTCGTAGTGCGGCGTGACGCGCCCATCGGGCAGGCGGCGCACGCTGGTCTCGGTGAGCTTGCGCCACTCGGCCTCGCTGAGCCAGCCATAGGGCCGGTAGGCCTGGCGAAAGAAGGCCTCCAGCTCGCCCACCGTATCGAAGGCCGGGGGCTGGCCCGCATAGGACCTGATGCGTGCAAGCGCTGACTCGGCCAGCTGCGGCGCATTGTCATTGAGTACCAGCGTCGCAATGCGTGCGCGCAGCGACGGCTCGAACAGGCCCGAGGCGCAGACCGTGCCGATCGCCCCGCCCATGGACGTGCCCACCCAATGCGCGCGCTCCAGCCCCAGCGCATCGAACAGCCCGCGCGCAATGCGGGCGTAGAAGCCCAGCCGGTATTCCTCGCGCGGCGCGCGGCTCCACTGGCTCAGGCCCCGGCCCGGCGTGTCAGGGCAGATCACGCGCCAGCCCTGGCCTGCCAGGAACTGGGCCAGTGCATCCATGTCGCGCCCCGTGCGTGCCAGCCCGTGCCAGGCGACGACGGTGCCCGCTGGCGCCACCTCGGGCGCGGGCCGCCAGTCCATGTAGTGGATCTCGTAGCCCGCGCATTGCGTGTAGCAGGAAGCGGGTACGGGCGCGGATGAGGAAGATGCTTTGGAAGCCATGGGAGAAATCTCTGCTGTGCAGGAGCGGCCGGCCGCCTTGGCCGCCGGCCGCTCCAGGGCCTGGCTCACTCAGGAATGCGGATCAGCCCGTCGCTGACCTCGATGGTGTTGGCCGTGCTGGGCCGCGCCACGAAGGGCGGCACCTGGGCCGCCGTGATGGCAGGCGCCGCGCCCGGCTGGCCGCCGCGCGGCGTGGTGCGCACCACCTGGCTGGCCGGCAGTGCCGTGCTGCTGCGCAGGTTGGCCCACACGGCATCCATGGCCTGGTTGAAGTACGGATGCAGCGGCACAAAGCGCGTGTCGAAGCCCGAGAACGGCAGGAAGGCATCGAAGTGCTGGGCATTCACCACCTCGATATAGCGCAGCCGCGTGTTGCTGCCGTCCAGCCCCCGGTTGAGCACCGTGTAGGCGCGCGCATTGTGGTTGACCGGCACCAGCGCATCGCTGCGGCCCGCCACGATGATGGTGGGCTTGCCGCGCAGCTTGGCGGTGTGCAGCACCTCGGCAATGCCGGCGCGCACGGCGTCGCTCTGAGCACGCGTGGGCACGCTGCTTTCGGAGAGATTGAAGCCCGTCACCGGATCGAAGCCCGTCACCAGCGCGTGCTGGCACAGCGCGTTGTCCAGGCCCAGGTCGGCCACGCGCGTGGAGGGCGACACGGCAAACTGCCAGGCCTTGGCCCCGCCCACCGAGTCGTTGTAGACCACCGTGGCGGGCGTGCCGTTGGCCGTGCCATTGGCCGTGGCAAAGCTCTGGGCCAGCGCGGCCCCCGTGGCGGGCACCACGTCGCCCGTGGCATTGGCGGCCGCAAAGCTGGTGCGGCACAGGTTGGCATCCACGCCAAACCGGCCATAGGCCATGGTGTACATGGCCGACAGGATGGGGCCGTTGCCCAGCGCGTAGTGGGCGTTGTGCATGCGGTCATGGTCGCGCGTCCAGCCGTACAGGCGCAGCTTGCTCAGCGCATTGGCGGCGCGGTCGGCCGTGGTGCTGCCGATGACCAGGCCCTTGGCAGCCAGGCTGGTGCAGCGTGCCTCGGCCCGCGCCGTCATGGCAGTGAGGCCTATGTAGTTGAAGATCGATGTCTCGGTCAGCGCCGCATCGGGCGCCAGCGCCGCGCAGGGCTGGTAGATGTTGCCGTAGGTGGTGTACTCGGCCAGCGTGCGGCCCGGGTTGGGCATGGTCGCATTGCCCACGGCAATCGTGTAGCCCTGGCGCGTGGGCATCTCGGTCACGGGTTCGGAGGCCACCACGCCGTCGATCAGGCCGTCCGCATCCAGTTCGGCCGCACGCAGCACGGCCGCGCCGCCGTTGGAGGCCGAGCCCGCCAGCACCAGCGTGTTGTCCTTGCCGAAGGGCACGGGGTCCTGCGTGGTGCCATAGCGGGCATTGAGCACGTACAGCGCATAGCGGGCCGCGGCCAGCGTGTCGTTGCCCCAGTCCTTTTCAGGGTTCTGCTGGGAATGCGCGTGCTTGATGGCAATGCGGTTGGGAAACGCCGCGTTGTAGGCGGCGCGCGCCGCATCGGTCAGCCGTGCGGCAAAGAAGGACAGGCTGCCCGCATCCGTGCGCGTGGCGCGCGTGCCGTCCAGCTTGTTGACGGTGTCGTCGCTCAGGTTGTGCAGGCCCACGCCCTTGCCCGCATCGGTCAGCGCCACGGCGCAGCCCTTCTTCAGGCCCCACTCGCCCGCCGTGCCGATGGCGCCATACACGCCGCGCGAGCCCGAGGACGGGCCCAGCACGATGCACGGCCGGTTGCGGTCAAAACTGTCCGGCACCTGCACCGCCACCATGGTCTGCTTGCGGCCCGTGCCGTCGTCCAGCACGGCCAGGTACTCGCGCCCGGGGATCAGCCCTTCGCCCGTGGTCACCTGCCCGTCTGCCGTGATGTTGGGGCCGTACAGCGTGCCGTAGCCGCCGCCCGCCGAGGGGTCCAGGATGCCCCGGTAGTTGGAGTACAGCGCATTGCGCCGCAGCTCCGCCGCCGTGGGATTGGCAGGGTCCGCGTACAGGGGCGCGGCCGCGGCGCCCAGGCCCGTCTTGCCCAGGCCGCCGGTCAGCAAGTCCTGCGTGGCCGCCGTGGCGCCCGTGCCGGTGGCCGTGGCCGGATACACCGTGGCGCCCAGCTCGGTAAAGCCCTTGGGCAGATCGTTGCTGGGATCTCGCTCGCCGCTGCCGCAGGCCGCCAGCGCGGCAGCCGCAACAGCGGTGGCCGTCCAGCGCCAGGGCTGCGCCCGCCTTGTGTCTCGCCCATCCATCAATGCCACACCTTCACGCTTGAACATGCTCATCTCCTTTTGATATTTCTCTGATGCACGAATGCGCCACAGGCTGGTCAAGCCTTGGCAGCGGGGGAACGCAAACGGCCCACAACCCCGGTGGGAAAGTAATACACGGACAGTACAAACAGCAAGCCCAACCACAGCAGCCAGCGGTCGGGCGACAGCAGCGCGGCCAGCCAGGGCAGGCTGTGCGCGGCCTCGCTGGCCACGCGCAGCAGGTCCTGCAGATAGCTCTGGGCGATGAGGAACAGCACCGAGCCGATCGCCGCGCCATAGATGGTGCCCATGCCGCCGATCACCACGATCAGCAGGCAGTCCATCATGATCTCGAACGACAGCGAGGTATCGGGCCCGTTATAACGCAGCCACAGCGCCAGCATGGCCCCGGCCACACAGGCGAACAGGGCCGACAGCACGCTGGACAGCGTGCGGTACACCACCACCCGGTAGCCGATGGCCTCGGCACGGAACTCGTTCTCGCGGATGGCCTGCAGCACGCGGCCGAACGGGGAATTGACGATGCGCAGCAGCGCCAGCACCAGCGCCACGGCCAGCACGAACAGCAGGTAGTAAGTGATGATGCGCCCGTCGATCAGCACGCCCAGCACCTCGTTCTCGAACGGCTCGAAGCTGGGCGACAGCCACTCGGGCAGCTTGAAGCTCAGCCCGTCTTCCCCGCCCGTCCATTCCGACAGCTGCGAGGCCAGCGTCTGGAACGCCGCCGCCACGGCCAGCGTGATCATGGCAAAGAAGATGGCCCGCACGCGCAGCGAGAACAGGCCGATGGCCAGCGACAGCAGCAGCGACACCAGCAGCGCCGCGCCCAGGCCCAGCGCCAGCGCGCCCCAGCCAGCACCTATGCGCGACGATGCAATCGCCACCCCATAGGCGCCAATGCCGAAGAACATGGTGTGCGCAAAGCTCACGATGCCGGTGTAGCCCAGCAGCAGATCGAAGCTGGCCACCAGCACCACGAAGATCAGCACCTTGGCCGCCACGTTCAGCGCCTTCACGCCAGGGAACACGAAGGGCGCCGCCGCCAGCCCCAGGAAAATCAACAGCAGCAGCACCGCCAGCACGCGGCTGCGCGGCATGTCGCCGGAAAGCAATCGGTTGAGCATGTCGATCACTCCTTCAGCGGTTCGCGACGGGATAGACGCCCTGAGGCCGCCACAAGAGGATGGCCACCATCAACGCAATGTTGGAAAACAGCGCCACCTTGGGCACCAGGAACCCCGTGTAGTTGGCCATCAGCCCCACCAGCAGCGCGCCGATCAGCGCCCCGCCCGTGCTGCCCAGCCCGCCGATGATGATCACGATGAAGATCAGCACATTGACCTGCGCGCCCATCTGCGGCACCACGCTCTGCTGGTACATGCCCCACATCACCCCGCCCAGCCCGGCCAGGGCCGAGCCCGCCACGAACACGCCCACGAACAGTCGGCGCACGCGGTAGCCCAGGGCCTCCACCATCTCGCGGTCCTGCACGCCCGCGCGGATCAGCAGGCCGATCTTGGTGCGCGACAGCGTCCAGGCCAGCAGGGCAAACACCGCCAGCCCCACCAGCACGGCCACCACGCGGTACTTTTCCACGGCGGCATCGCCCAGCAGCCAGGCGCCCTTCATGCCCTGGGGCAGCGGCAGCGGAATCTGCTGCGGGCCCCAGATGAGCTTGATCAGTTCCTCGCCAATGATCATGCCGCCCATGGTGATCAGGATCTGCTTGAGATGCTGGCCGTACACGGGCCGCACGATGAAGCGCTCGAACGCCAGCCCGATGGCGCCCGCCACCAGCATGGCCACCACCATGGCCGGCAGCACGGCCAGCAGGTTGCGCCACAACTGGTCCGACCCCGTCCAGTCGCCCATGGCACCCAGCACGCTGGTGGCCACGAAGGCACCCAGCGCGATGAACACGCCGTGGCCGAAGTTCAGCACGTCCATCAGCCCGAACACCAGCGTCAGCCCCGAGGCGATGATGAACACGATCATCCCCATGGCCAGCCCCGCCACCGTCAGCGTCAGCCAGGTCGAGGCCGAGCCCACCAGCGGCAGCGCCACCAGGGCCAGCACCGGCACCAGCAGCAGCGGCTTGAAATCCACATCCAGCTTGTTCAGCTTGTTCATAGCGAAAGCCCCAGCAGCGACTGCTGCAACGCCGCGTCTGCCGAGAACTCGGCCATGCCGCCCGCATGCACCACGCGGCCGTTGTCCATCACCGCCACGCGGTCGCCCAGGCGGCGGGCAAAGCCCAGGTTCTGCTCCACCAGCACAATCGTCGTGCCGCCCGCCTTGAGCTGGGCGAAGGCCGCGATCATGTTCTCGATGATGGCCGGCGCCAGGCCCTTGCTGGGCTCGTCCACGATCAGCAGATCACGCGGCTCCACGATGGCGCGCGCCACCGCCACCATCTGCTTTTGCCCGCCCGACAGCTTGCCGGCCGGGTGGTTCCAGAACTTCTCCACGGCCGGGAACATGCCGAAGATCCACTGCAGCCGCTGCGCGTCCATGCGGTCGGCGCGCGAGGCGCCGCGCGCGGCCAGCAGCAGGTTCTCCTGCACCGTCAGGTCCGCGAAGATGCCCATGTTCTCGGGCACATAGGCAATGTTCAGCCGCGCAATCGCGGGCGTGGGCAGGGCCGTGATGTCGGCCCCGCCAAAGGCGATGCGCCCCTGGCTGGCCCGCCACAGGCCCATGATGGTGCGCAGCGTCGTCGTCTTGCCCGCACCATTGCGCCCCAGCAGCATGGTCAGCTGCCCGCGCGGCACGGCCAGGTCCACGCCATGCAGGATGTGATAGGCCCCGATATGCGTGTGCACGCCCGACAGCTCAAGCAGGTTGGGGAGGGAACTGTGGTCGAGCGTCATGCGGCCTCCTTCACGGCGCCCTGCTCCGGCATCACACCCAGGTAGGCCTGCTGCACCACAGGCGAGGCAATCACCTCGGCCGGCGGCCCATCGGCCACCAGCGTGCCATTGGTCAGCACGATGATGCGGTCGGCCAGCTCGCGCACCACATCCATCTTGTGCTCCACCAGCAGGATGATCTTGCTGCGGTCCTGCTTGAGCTTGCGTATCAGGTCCAGGATCACCGGCGCCTCGTCATGGCTCATGCCCGCCGTGGGCTCGTCGAACATATAGACCTGGGGTTCCAGCGCCATCAGCAAGGCCACCTCCAGCTTGCGCTGGTCGCCATGCGGCAGCGCGGCCACGGCCTCGTCGCGCCGGGCGGACAGGGCCACCTGGTCAAGGATGTGCAGCGCCCGCTGCGTGAGCGCGCGGTGGTCGCTCCAGATGCTCCACAGGTTCAGGCCGCGCCGGTGCGGGCCCTCGTCGCGCGCCTGCACGGCCAGGCGCACGTTCTCCAGCACGCTCAGGTGCGGGAACAGATTGGTGAGCTGGAACGCCCGCCCCAGCCCGGCGCGCGTGCGCGCCGAAGGGGCCAGCCCCGTGAGCTCGCGCCCGCCCAGCAGCACGCGCCCGGCGGTGGCTTTGAGCTGCCCCGAGATCAGGTTGAAATACGTGGTCTTGCCCGCCCCGTTGGGACCCACGATGGCCGTCAGCGTGCCCGGCTCGAAAGCGCAGCTCACGCCGTTGACGGCCACATGGCCCCCGAAGCGGATGGTCAGATCCTCTGTGCGCAACATTGCTCAGCGGCCGTTGCGGATGGGGACCTGCATCTCCTCGGGCTTGATCTCGCGCACCAGCTCCGGCACGCCCCAGGCCAGCGCCGGGTCCACGCGGATCTTGAAGTGGTACATGCTCTGCAGGGCCTGGTGGTCTTCCTTGCGGAAGGTCATCTGGCCCTTGGGCGTGTCGAAGCTCATGCCCTCCATGACCTTGATCAGCGTGTTGGTCTTGGTGTCTCCACCTGTCTTCTTGAGCGCCGTCACGATGGCCATGGCCGCAGAGAAACCGCCCGCCGTGAAGAAATCCGGCGGCGTCTTGTACTGCTTGTAGTGCATGGACACCAGGGCCTCGTTCACCGGGTTCTTGGGAATGCCGTAGTAGTAGTACGTGGCGCCCTCCATGCCCGGCAGATTCTTGTAGGCCGCCATGGCGGGCAGGATGTTGCCGCCCGTGGCGATCTCGATGCCGTAGCGCTTGAGATCCATGTCCGCGATCTTGAACGGATTGCCCGCCCCGGCCCACACGATCCAGATGATCTTCCTGCCCGGCTGGTCCTTGAGCTTGTCGATCAGCCGCTGCGCCCCTGCCGTGAAATCCGTGGTGGCTGCGGGCAGGTATTCCTCATGCGCCAGCTTGCCCTTCTTGATGGAGTCCTTGAAGGCCTTCACCCCGTCGCGGCCGAAGGCGTTGTCCTGGGCCAGCGTGGCAATCGTCACGCCCGCCTTGTCGATGGCCACCGCATTGCTGATGGCGTCCTGGCTGGAATTGCGGCCCGTGCGGAAGATGTACTTGTTCCACTTGTCGCCCGTGATCGAATCGGCCACGGCCGGCTCCACCAGCAAAATCTTCTTGTACTCCTCGGCCACGGGCAGCATGGCCAGCGCCACGCCGGACGACGTGGGCCCCACGGCCAGATCGGCCTTGTCATCGGAATACGCCGTGGCCAGCAGGCTCTTGCCCAGGTCGGGCTTGCCCTGGTCGTCCTTCTCGATCACCACCAGCTTTTTGCCATTCACCGCCATGCTGCCGCCCGTGGCGTACTCCAGCCCCATCAGCAACCCGGCCTGGGTCTGCTTGCCATAGGCCTCCAGCGCGCCGGTCTTGCTGTAGACGTGGGCAATGCGGATCTCGCCCTGCTGGGCCATGGCGGCAGGAGCCGCAGCGGCCATGGTGGCCATGGCGGAGAGTGCGAGGGCGGAATGCAGGAAGGGGCGGCGTTGCATGGTTTGTCTCCTTGGGTTGGCGGCTGGGCTGGCGCCCGCTGCTTCTGTGGGGAGGGACCATGCATGCTTTGTGCCAGGCAGGCCCAGGTGGGCCAAGCAGGCGCAATGGCGGGCTCGGGCAGAGCACGGGCAGTGAGTGCCCGACTATTGAACAGATTCAGTGTCTTGACTTCAGACAGTTGCCTGAATCCGATACAGGGCAAACCATGAACCCCTGGCACCCCTTGCACCCCAGGGTTCTGCCCCCGCGCTTGGCCACGCAGGGCATCAGGCCTTGGCGAGCCGCTCCTTTGCCAGCTTCGTGCCTTCTGCCAGCGCCTTCAGCTTGCGCCACGCCACGTCCCGGCCCATGGGCGCCAGGCCGCAGTTCGTGCAGGGGAACAGCCGCTCCTTCGGCACGAACTCCAGTGCCCGGCCGATGGTGTCCGCCACCTCCTCGGGTGTCTCCACCACGTCGCTGGCCACATCGATCACGCCGACCATCACGTCCTTGCCGGCCAGCAGCCTCATCAGGTCGGGCGGCACATGGGAGTGGATGCATTCCAGGCTCACCTGGTCGATGCGGCTCCTGGCCAGCGCGGGAAACACCGTCTCGTACTGGCGCCATTCCTCGCCCAGCGTGCTCTTCCAATCCGTATTGGCCTTGATTCCGTAGCCGTAGCAGATATGCACGGCCGTCGTGCAGGTCAGGCCCTGCGCTGCGCGCTCCAGCGCCTGCACGCCCCAGTCGGCGGCATCCTTCATGTAGACATTGAAGGCGGGCTCGTCGAACTGGATGATGTCCACGCCGTCGGCCTGCAGCGCCAGGGCCTCCTGGTTGAGCAGCTCGGCAAAGGCGAAGGCCATCTTGACCTTGTCGCCATAGAAGCGGTCCGCCACGGTATCGACGATGGTCATCGGGCCGGGCAGCGTGAACTTCAGCTTCTTCTTGGTGTGCGCACGCGCCAGCTGCGCCTCGAAGGCATGCACGCGGCCCTTCAGGCGCAAGGCGGCAACCACCTGCGGCACCATCGCGTCGTAGCGGTTGTCGCGGATGCCCATCTTCACCTTGTTGTCGAAGTCGATGCCCTCCACCTGCTCCAGAAAGCCATGCACGAAGTGCTGGCGCGACTGCTCGCCGTCGCACACGATGTCCAGGCCTGCATCTTCCTGGGCCTTGATCCACAGCAGGGTCGCATCGGCCTTGGCCTGGCGAAGCGCATCGCCCTCGGCCTGCCACTGGGGCCAGAGCTTGTTGGTTTCGGCCAGCCAGGCTGGCTTGGGCAGGCTGCCGGCGATAGAGGTTTCAAACATCGGGGAATTCCTTCAAGGCAAGAGGGGTGGTGCCAGCGTGCTTCAGGACCGTTGTCCCAAGCCGCTGCGCAATCAATGAAAAATGGTCTGTCTGTCTGTCTGTCTGTCTGGCCGGTTAGAGCGCGCAATCGGCAGCCCATTGCTCAAGAACATTCCTGTACGGCTTGATGAAATGCTCCTGCGCAAACCTGCCCTGCTTGACGGCCAGCTGGCTGCGCTCTTCACGGTCATAGACAATCTGCGTCAACGAGTAATCATGGTTCTTCAGGCTCGGCTGATAGATTTTTCCTGCCGCGCAATTGGCGTTGTAGATCTCGGGGCGATAAATCTTCTGGAAGGTCTCCATGGTGCTGATGGTGCCGATCAACTCGAGATTCGTGTAGTCGGCCAGCAGGTCGCCCTGAAAATAGAAAGCCAGGGGTGCCACGCTATTGGGCGGCATGAAAAATCGAACCTGCATCCCCATCTTCCCAAAATACCGGTCCGTAGATGACAACTCATTTTGCTGATACTCGGCACCCAGTACGGGATGCTGGTTTCCGGTGCGCTGATAGGTCTTGCTGGTAGAAGCGCTAATGCAGATGACGGGGTGCTTGTCGAAGTGCTCCCTGTACGTGCTCGAACGGACGAATTGCTTGAACAGCTTGCCATGCAGGTCGCCAAAATCGTCCGGCGTGCTGAACTCCTGGCGGTTGATGTTGTACTCCGGCAGCAGAACACTGAAGTCATAGTCACGCACGTAGGAAGAAAAATTGTTCCCTGCAATGCCGGCTATGCGCTTGTTCGATCTTCTGTCCAGAATGCTGGTCTTCAATATCTCGATCAACGGAAATACGCCACTTCCCATCTCCGCACCCATGCCCATCTCCACGGAGATGATGTCCAGCTCGACTGAATAGCGGTCTCCCGTCGGATTGTCCCAATGCGCCAGGTCATTGAAGCGGTTGTCAATCATCCTCAGCGTATGGCGCAGGTTCTGTTGCCGGCTCGCTCCCCGGGCCAGATTGGCAAAGTTGGTGGTAATGCGCGTGCTGTCCGATGGGTGATAGTTCTCATCGAAACGGATGCTCTTGAGGCTGAAATGCAGTTCTGCGTTCATGGTGATCCAATGACCTGATTTAGAAATAAAAAAAGTGGGTTGATTCAGGCCGCAGCCATTTCCTCGGCCAGGCAGGGCCTGGCGCGGTGCATCAGCTCGACCAGCGGCAATGCCCGTTGCACCGCCAGTGCGGCCCGCTGTATCAGGGCCTCGTCGTGCAGGCAGTAGTCCACGAAATCCTTGTCGGTCGCGTACACACCCAGCGGCAGGGTGCGCGCCTGGAAGAAGCTGAACAGCGGCCGCAGCTGGTGGTCGATCACCAGGGCATGGCGCTCGCTGCCACCGGTGGCCGCCAGCAGCACGGGCTTGTCGATCAAGGCGTCCTGGTGGACGAAGTCGAAGAAGTGCTTGAACAGCCCGGTGTAGGCGCCACGAAAGACCGGTGTGGCAACCACCAGCACATCCGCCTGCTCCACCGCCGCAAGCTCACGCTCCACCCTCTCGGGCAACTGCGCGCGCCACACCGCGCCGGCAAGCTGCGGCGCAAGCTGGCCCAGTTCCACAAGGCGCTGTTCGCACGGAACTTCGTCGGCGATCAGATCAGACAGATGCTCTGCCAAGGCGGCAGATTTGGAGGGGCGTTGCAGTCCACCGGAAACGGCGACCAGACGGAGCGGACGTGACATGGCTGCGCTCACGCGAGATGGCCAAGTTCAGCGCGGGAGCCGGTTCTGGCATCCATGCGATCCGAGGGTGTGGTGATGACCATGACTGCTTCCCAAATGCAAACGAACAATGGGAACGAATGGTATGGATGCGAATCGATGAAGTAAAATGGTTTTAATTCACAGATGCATGAGTTGCATTCATGTGAAAGTGTGATTCCATCCTTCTCCGCACTGCGCTATGCGGCAGCCATGCCAGGCCCTGCGCGCAACGGGGTTGCAGCGCAGTGAATCCAAGGCCAGTTCAGCCGCCCGCGCCCTGCACCTGCACCAGGCACTCCCGCAACGCCTGCGCCACAGGCCCCAGCACGCGGTCACGCCTTTGCAGCAGGCCCAGCGTGCGCCACACATCGGGTGCGGTCAGGGGTACGCCGCAGACCTGGGCGTGGTCCTGGCGCAGGGCCAGCTGGGGCACGGCGGCCAAGCCCAGGCCGGCCTCCACCAGGGCCAGGGCGCCTGTGACGTGGTTGCACTCGTGCCAGGCCACGGGCTGCTCGGGCAGGCCGGCCATCACCTGGTCCAGCAGCAGCCGGTTGCCGCTCTTGTGGGAGACGGAGACCAGGCGCTTGCCCGCCAGCTCGGCCCATTCCACCTGGCTGCGCCCGGCCCAGGCGTGGCTGCGCGGCATGGCCAGCACATAGCGCTCGCGCGTGAGCGCCTCAAAGCGCAGCGACGGCTCCTGGCTGCCCGTGAAGCTCAGGCCAAAGTCCGCATCCCCGCGCAGCACGACCTCCACCACCTGCTGCGCGCTCTCGTCGATGACATGCACCTGCACATCGGGCTGCTCCACGGCAAAGGTCTTCAGCACGGGCGGCAGCAGATTGGTGGCCACCGAAGGCACGCAGGCAACCGTCACCCGGCCACGGCGCAGCTTCAGCTGGTCATCCACGCGCTGCACGGCCTCGTCCAGGCCGGCCAGGGCCCTGCGCGCCTCCCGCAGGAATTCATGGCCCACCTCGGTCAGTTCCACACGCCGCGTGGTGCGCTCCAGCAGCCGCGCACCCAGCACGGACTCCAGCCGCTCCACCCGCCGGCTCAAGGCAGGCGGCGACAGGAAAAGCGCTTCCGCGGCCAGGCGAAAGCTGGCTTTCTCGGCCGTGGTCACGAAGGCGATCAGTTCTCCCATGTCGAATTTGATGCGCTGCACGCAACAGTCCTTCCAAAAGTTGCAATTCACAGAATAACACCCGCTGCATAGGATGGCGCCCTTGATAACGCTGCCCCCTGAGGGCAGGCAAGACCAACAAACGGAGACGACATGCACCAACGCAGACTGATCGCAGGCGGCGCCCTGGCCGCCCTTCTTTCCCTGGCCGTGGGCACTGCCCAGGCCCAGGACTTCCCCCCCAAGAAACCCGTGGTCATGGTGGTCGGCTTCGCCGCAGGCGGCTCGGCCGACATTGCCGCGCGCATCATCGCCAAGAAGCTGGGCGAGAACATCGGCCAGAGCGTGGTCGTGGAAAACAAGCCAGGCGCAGGCGGCAACCTGGCCCACACGCAGGTGGCCAATGGCCCGTCCGACGGCTCGGTGCTGCTCTTCGGCTCCATCGGCCCGCTGGCCATTGCGCCGCACTTCATGAAGATCGGCTACGACCCGCTCAAGGACCTGGCCCCCATCACCATGGGAGTGAACTTTCCCAACGTGCTCGTCGTGCCTGCCGCCACCGGCATCAAGACCCTGGGCGAATACGTGGCCAAGGCCAAGCGCGAACCCGGCAAGCTGGACTTTGCCTCCACCGGCCCCGGCTCCGCATCCCACCTGGCCGGTGAACTGCTCAACGATGTCGCCAAGATCGACACCCTGCACGTGCCCTACAAGGGCGGCGCGCCCGCCCTGCAGGACGTGCTGGGCAACCGCGTGACCTCCTTCTACGCAGCCCCGCCCACGGCCCTGCCCCACATCGAATCGGGCAAGCTGATCCCGCTGGCCACCACGGGCCTCACGCGCCCGGCCTACCTGCCCAACGTGCCCACCGTGGCCGAAAGCTTCCCCGGCTTCAACGCCACCAACTGGTACGCCTTCGTTGCATCCGCCAAGACGCCCAAGCCCTTGCTGGACCGCTGGAACACCGAGCTGGTCAAGGTGCTGAACACCCCCGAAGTGCGCGACAACCTGCTCAAGCACGGCCAGACCGCCGCCCCGGGCACCCGCGAGGAACTGGGCCAGTTCATCGCCGCCGAGCACGCCAAGTGGGGCCGCATCATCCGCGAGCGAAAAATCACCGCCGATTGATCCGCCTCAGAAGCCTCGGCAGCTTCAGCAGCCTCGGCAGCCATCCCCCAACCATAAAAAACCAGGAGACAAACCATGACCGCCATCCGTTCCACCCCCCTGCCATCCACCCTGCGCCGCCGCACCCTGGGCGCGCTGCTGGGCGGCGCACTCAGCCTGGGCCTAGCCCTGGGCGCTGCCACGCCCTCCACGGCCAGCGCAGATGAAATCCGCGTAGTCACCTCGGGCGGCTTCTCTGCCGCCTACGACCAGTTGATACCCCTGTACGAGCAGGCCACGGGCCACAAGGTCGTCACCTCGCGCGGTGCCTCCATGGGCAATGCGCAGGACTCCATTCCCAGCCGCCTGGCGCGGGGCGAGCAGTTCGATATCGTCATCCTCGCGGATGGAGCCTTGGACAATCTGGCCGCCCAAGGCAAGGTGGAAGCGGGCAGCCGTGTGGACCTGGCGCGCTCCATGATCGGCATGAGCGTGCGCAAGGGCACGCCCAAGCCCGACATCAGCACCGTGGACGCGCTCAAGCAAACCCTGCTGGATGCCAAGACCATTGCCTACTCGGCCAGCGCCAGCGGCACCTACCTGGCCAACGAACTGTTCCCGCGCCTGGGCGTGGCCGAGCAGATGAAGGGCAAGGCCACCCGCATCCTCAGCGAGCGCGTGGGTGCCGTGGTGCTGCGTGGCGATGCGGACATCGGCTTCCAGCAGGTCAGCGAACTGCTGCCGTTCAAGGAACTGGAATTCGTCGGCCCCCTGCCCGATGAAGTGCAGCAGCGCGTCTTCTTCTCCGCAGGCGTGGCCACCGGCGCCAAGAGCCCTGACACGGCGCGCCACCTGATCCGCTTCCTGGCAGCCCCCGCCGCCGCGCCCATCGTGCGCAGCACCGGCATGGAGCCGGCGGCCAAGCCCTGACGGCAGGCCCCCGAGCCCTCAAGGCTCTCTAGGCACTCAAGGCCCTCAAGGCCCTCAGGGCCCTCGACACACAGGGGGCCTTCACCCCTCCCCGGTTCGACCTCCATTCAGCGGCGCTGCAACGGCACTGCTGCGGCATGCCGCTGCCCAGCCCTATCACCCTCGCCACACCCATGAACACCAAAACCCTGGTGCTGATCACCCTCGCCGCCGCACCGCTGTCCGCCCTTGCGCAATCCAGCATCACGCTCTACGGCATTGCCGATACCGGCGTGCGCTACACCAGCGGCCTCACCGCCGCCAACGCGGCCAGCAACACCTCGGGCGCCGCGCTGTCCAGCGGCGTCAACACCACCAGCCGCTTCGGGTTTCGCGGGCGCGAAGACCTGGGTGGCGGCATGTACGCCCTGTTCAACCTGGAAACCGGCCTGAACCTGGACACCGGCACCACCGCCAACTCCAGCAAATTCTTCGACCGCGCGGCCATCGTGGGCCTGGGCGGCAGCTGGGGCCAGGTCACGGCCGGGCGCCAGACCAACCTGCTGGCAGATGCCATCAGCCCCGTGGACCCCGTGGGCATGCGCTTCGCCGCCTTCAACCCCAACATCGCCACCGCCGCGCTCAGCAGCCACGGCCTGGGCGTGGAATACGGCAGCGCAGGCGCCACCACCGGCTCATACCGGCTGGACAACTCGGTCAAGTACACCGGCCGCTTCGGCGGCCTCACCGCCCGCGCCATGTACAGCTTTGGCGAGACGGCGCAAGGCGGCTCCGCCCGCTCATCGGCCGGCGCAGGCCTGGCCTATGGCACGCAGACATGGACGGTCTCCGGCGCCTACCAGCGCTTCAAGACCGCAGACCAATGGGAGCTGAAAGCCGCCACCCTGGGCGCCAGCTACAAATGGGACAACCTGCGCCTGGCGCTGAACACCGCGCGCAGCGACGGCCAGACCAACGCCACCACCAGCCGCACCGTGCAGCGCGTGCACTCGCTGGGCGCCACCTGGTCCGCCCGCAGCACGCTGGACCTGACCGCCGCCCTGTACCGCGTGGAACGCGAACGCAGCGGCCGCGCCGCAGACGGCTACACCCGCGCCCTGCTGTTTGCGGAATACAAGCTGTCACGCCGCAGCAAGCTGTATGCGGAACTGGACCGCACGCACTGGAGCGGAGGGTTTCAGGGCGGGCAGAACAAGGATGTGGCTACGGGGGTGACTGCGGGGTTGATGCATAGTTTTTGAGGGCGGTTGCAGCGACCCGCAGCACCTGTTTTGAGGTGCTTGTGGAGGGCTGCTGCCACTCATCTCCACCGACCTCAGGCGCAGGCACCGGGCAGTGCATGCGTCTTTCGCGCCGCCATCAATGACAAACTGCCCAGGCCTGCCAAAGCGCAGAGCGTACAGAGCGAAAGGACGGCAGGTCCGCCCTCGGTGACAGGCGGCTGCCTACGGCAAAGACTTCGGAAAAGGCAGCTTTGAAGTCCGCATGCTCGCTGGCCGAAAGATCAAAGTCAATGAACAGATGCTCCATGCTCTTCATGTCCTCAACAGCCACCGCTTTAGAAGTGATCTCGGCGAAGTCACACTTCAAACTGTTGAATAGGCTGGTTGAATACATGGTCGGCAACAGCTTCCAGCGAAGGACTGTTAACGGCCTGGGGTAGTCAATCCCGCCAGGACTGCATTCGGACACTCTGTCGGCATGTCTCGGCTGAATGCGGCCATCGAAAATCTCGAAGAAGAAACAGTTCAGGCGCTCATCAGGATGCCCTGCGCGTATTCCTTGAGATCAAGCTTAATGCAGGCTGAGACTTGATGCCAAGGTATGACCGGTCGCGATGCTAACCTTGATGGCTGCTTTAAGCTAATAGTCCGCGTTCGACGACGGAAACTGGATGACGGCAATCGCCCTTAAGCGGATTTCAGTATGGAAAAATTCAATATCTCATCTGAGCTACAAATCGGGAATATCAATTACATAGATAAATTAAGAATTAATTACCATTTTAGAGAAAAAACTTATTCTTTGAATTTTAGAAATTCGGCAACTTAAGATGAGCAGGCCTTATATCAGAAGAGATGTCAAACACTTCACACCCAATATTTTCGATAGCTGTTTGGACATCACTTACTTTACAAACCACAAATGCTTTTTTACTTTCATAATTATCTTTAGTGTAGCTTCTGCGTCTAATTGAAATATATTCATTAGTATTTCCCGAAAGATATTCAGCTGGAATTTTTTCCTCTATGATCTTAGCCACTTTCTCTGAGATATCATTATTTTTCACTAATTGCATAAGCATCTCTTTTGCTTTTTCTTTTCTATTAAGGCGTATAACGACGGAGATTTCATAGAAACGTCGATCATTTTCAATTACTGGCTCAAGGAATACTTGCTCTCTAAGACAAGGAAGTTGTGTACCTTTAAACCAAACAATCGCATGCTTCTCGGAAAGAGTATTTTTCTCCTCAGGAAATATAAGAACAAGCGCCAAGTAGGAGCTTTTCTCTTTGGAAAGTAGAAAAAATTCATCCTCGGTAATCTTGAAATTAATTACAGCTTCTTGTCGTTGATTTTTCTCCTGGAAATAACTAGCCTGAATAATTCTCGACTTAACTTGAAGAACATAAGGAAAATCATAGATCCGGTTAATTTCACTTTTCTCTCCAAAAGATTTATTCATCTGATTAGAGATTAAAAGATCAAAACCGAAATCTGCAGGAAGCTTGAATGCTTCCAAGCCGGCACCAAAAATCTTTCCGGCAACTATATACTCAGCCTTAAATCCACTGTAAAGCCTCTTGAAAAAATCTTTACGCTGCAAAATAAACCCCTATCTATTTAATTTATTAATTTTATCCATATTTGATATGGCAAATTCAGATATCACACAATTTTAAAATAGAGATATAAAATTTGTACTCCCTTCATGACAGAAGAGCTCAAAAAATTATTGCAGTGCCCATTCTATTTTATCGCCTTAACTTCGAGACTTCTTGACTGTTTATGGCCGGCAGCGGCGCTTAGTCCACACGTCCGGCAGCGGGGAATTCTAGGCTATCGCCGTAGTCGCTGGGCCTCATTTTCAGGATTTTAGTGAAGCGATGAGATCTTTTGCTTGCAGCCCGGGCGATTGAATTGCTAGCCTTCTGTGGGCGGAGCCAATCCGGCCTTATTTGCCCGCTTTGTCAGATCAATTCCAATAACCTGGATTTCCTCGACTCCGGGATGATGGGCGGCCACATATGTCCCATGCGACTGCAAAGCAGCGACCAGCGTCACGAAATCAACGAAGCTACCATTAGGCAGTTCCCAGCGATGCTTCTTAGCACCCCGCCAGATCAACAAGTAGATCCCACGGTTGGAGGCTTGGTCTCGCAAATAGTCGCCCGCAAGTTGCCCCTCGAGCCGCTCAAATAGCTTCGGCCCCGTCCAGTTATCAGCGATCTTCAACTCAGTCGGAACTGCGCCAGAAAATGTCGAGCAGGTCCATCGCAAATCAGGACGTTTTGCGTCAGGAAGCTCGTCCTCTTGAGGAATCACGAATCGACCGTGGGCATGTCGTTGGCACCATGCTGCGACCCAGTTGCGCAGCTCGGTTTCAAGCTCCGTGCGGATGACCACTGACGCAGTGCTGAGATCGCTGTCTTCCATTTCATGCTTCAAGTCAAGCAAGCGCATGACAGCCAAGTCGAACATCTCGCGGTGGTTAGCCGGAGAGCGCTCGTAGGTTTCGGCGAATTCGCTCACCTGTATTTCACTCCATGCTGGCCGCTCGCTATCGGCCTGGGCCCTGGCTAGTGCCTGCCGCGCCAGCCAAGGGCGGTAGTCGGCGTGGGGATGTTCCTGCGAAAGGCTCTGCAGTGCCAAGAAGGAATCGCGCCCAGGTATATCCTGCAGCAGCCGCACCAAGTACTCGCGGGCATCCTGGGCGTCATCGCGCAAGCCAGGTGTAAACACGCCCTTGCCAGAGCGGTCAATGTCCTTATCGGCGCGCACATGCTGGTGCGCCAGAAGATAGAGGCGCTTGAGCACCGCTGGCGTCCGGTAAGCGCCGCGCATACAGGACGAGGTCCGCCGGTTGCCTAGCAGATGCGCGACAAACGCCATCGTGAATTCCGTGCGCTGAGTGGCGTCGCCCAGTACGTTCAAGTGCTGCTCCACGGTATGGATGGCTGGGCCAGGATCAACGCTGGTCCATGCCGCGGCCCACAGTGCATGGTGCATGGAACCTGCCGCCCCCATCTGTTCACGCGCCAAGGTGGCAATGAGCCCATCGGACAGAGCTGACACCTGGAGAATGTCAACTAGGTGCTCCAGCACAATGGAACGCTGCGGCGAGTGGATGGCCAGCAGCGAAAGGATGTCGTGCGCCACAGCGTTGGCCAGCCACTCCCTGGCGCTATGGATGCGCGCAACCACATATTGGGCGGCCGTGTACGAGTCGCTCATCTGAAGTTCGAATGCGATCTCGACCAGCAACATCGCTGCGACGACCTGCGGGTGGGCTGCGAACAAGGCAGGAAACCAGTCCGGGAAGCCGTTTATCTCCCGCATCGCGTAGCGGAACGCCACACCGGCCTCCGCAGGCGAGAGAGATGCCATCAGTCCAGGGGTCTCCACGGCTTCGACGGTCAATCCGGTGAGTCCCAACAAGTCAGCATGCGGCATGTTGCTTATTTGCGCGCCTTCGGAGAGCAAAGGGGGCGAATACCGGCGCCAGAACGCTACCATGCCATCCCGGAACGCGAGCGCCGTCGGCGCTCCAAACTCTGCTTCGAGGCTGCGCCAATTGCTGCAGGCCCATCGAGAGTGGTTGACCTTATCCAGCTTGCGCATAGCGTTGAGCAGGTAACGCTGCTCATAGCACACGTTCGAAGGATCATCGAAGCTCGAGTTACGCAAAATGTCCAGCCTGCCAGCGAGAAAGACGACTTTCTCGCAGCGTTGTCGCCTGGCTCGTTCCGCAGCTTCTTTGTTACGCTGAGTCCATTCGGCACTCTGTTGCTCCAACTTCTGGCGCGCATCATCCTTCTCTGGAGGCGCCTCAAGCTGCTGCAGTCTTAGTGCTAAAGCCTCATTACCTACCACGGCGCTCACCAACTGATCGTGCAGACCCTGCGGTCGATCAACCTGCACATACAGCGAGAACGCAATCTCCAGTGCCGTGCGTTGGTCCTCTGCCAAGTCGCGTTCGGCAGTGGCAGCGATGGCGGCGGCGAAGTCGTTCTCATCCCAGACTATGGGGTGCATGGCGGCCTGTGCTGCCCAATGGTTGATGACGCGTTGCTCCGAGCGCAGCCAATCGACGAGATACCAAAGCCAAGCCCATTTGAGGGCAGACCAAGCCTGCACCTGCTCAGGCAGGCCTGTCTCCATCACGCCGTGGACGTCCTCATCGTAGGGAACGTCCCGCATCAGCACATGTAGCGTGGCTACAGCGCTCGGCCTCAGCGCGAGCGCATGACGCGCGGTCACAAGGCGGCTTAGCAAAGCGCCTATAGGTCGGCGCAACCATCGGTTCCTGACGGACAGGTAGTAGTCATGGCGGTCCATGACCGGGGGTTCGATCAACAGTGCATACAACTGGTCAATGATGTTCGGCAATAAAGAAAGGTCCGTCCGCTCCAAGAACCGTACTGTCGCGGTGGTAAGCCCCGTAACTTCGTATTCGTTGAATTCTTTCAGCCGGGGAATGCAGTAGATCAGCCACTGCAACGTCGCCGCGTCGGGTTGATCGATTCGGTTGAGCAACTCAGCCATGCACCGTCGGTCTAGGCTGTCGCCTTCCGAGGCGAACTTACTGCGAACGATTGCCATATCCGACGGGTGTCCCACAGCATCCACGGCATGGAATGCTGCAATGCGCCCCTCGGAAGGCAATATGGCGGAGAGGGCAATCTGCAGGGCCTCCGGGCCAACGTCGGCGATGCGCGCGTGGTACACCACCCACATGAGGAAGCCGGTTACGGTTTCCTTGTCCTTGTACTCTTGAATCAGCCGGCGCACTGTCTCGCACATATCCGGCGCCGCGAAGCGATGAATAGCGCCGTACTGAATCAGGCTGCGATCAGATATACCCGACGCCAGTTGCTTGCAGACATCCGTCAGTATGGCGCTGCGCACGTTTGAAGGAAGCAGGAGTGGATCACCACCCTCGAACAGAATCTCCGGCGCCACCTGCTGCACTCGCGAAAGGATGCGTGTATCGGACATAGCCAGCCACGGCAACAGACCGCGCAGCGAGGGTGTCACCACCTGAAGCCCGTACTGCTCGCGAATAAACAGGGCTTCTACGCGCTGACGCGACACCTCTTGCTTGAGCAGCCTGTGAAACCAATGCGCAGCGAGATATTCCAGCACGGATCGGTGATGGAACCGAACGCTACCGTAGACGTCCGGATCGAACAGAGATCGCTGAAGCAGCGCAGCGATCTCTACATCGTCCCAGCCCAGCACATCGCGCGGGCGCAGACCCAGACCGGCCTGCGGCCCATCGGGCACCTGGATGTTTTGTAAGCGCGTTAGGACCAGGGCGGCCGCGAGCTTTTCCACCCCCTCTCGCGCACGTGCGGGAGTCATGGGATGCGCTTGTGCGCGATCCTGGTTGTCCTGCAAGCGGCGCTGCACGCTGGCGTTCATTAGTTCCTGCCGTGAACCGATCCGCCCCCGTTCGGCCCAAAATCCCACGAGCTCGTCCAGATCCTGAGGGCGCTGGGTAAAAGAACCGGCATCGGCCCGTTCGATGGCATCCATGAACGGCCTGACGAGCCCGATGCCGCGTGCGGTTACAAATCCCTCAACTTGCGACGACGAAAGTGGCTCCAACCCCACCACCTGGAAGACCGGCCCTTCATCCTGACCCTGGCCGGGATGTTCAGACCGCTTCGCGGATGACGGAAATAGCTGGCCACAGAGCTTCAGATCAGTCCGGGGCCGCCATGCCGACGGCCGCCCCGTTATCAGAATGTGCGTCCGGTCTAACGCCTTAGCCAGCTTCACGGCAACCCTGCGCACCGCCCTCTCGAAATCCTGCGATGAGCGCAGCCGCGACTCATCGATGGAGTCCAACAGCACCCAACCGGGCTCCTCAGAGGCCAACCATGCCTCGAAATCTTCGTGACTGCCGATGTCAAAAGACCCATCGAATTCTTGGATTACATGCTCTAGGCGGAGAAAAAAGGCCGCCTTGCGCTCGCTGCGCAAGCGCCGCGCAGCTTCCTGCAGCAACCATGTCTTGCCGGACCCACCTTCTGCCAGCATGACCACCCTGGGCTGCTCCAGCAGAGCAGACATAAGCACCGCATCTTGTCCCCGACCGGGCTCCATCGCCACGTCATCGCCTGGCCGCCCTGTTGGAAGCAGTTCTCGGAAGGTGCGGTGCAGTTCGATATACATGAGCGGCAAGGATAACTAACAACCTGTCGCCTAGGCAGTGCCGAATGGGCTGCTACGAGTTTTGATGACAACTTCTTGCGTGGCCGATGAAACTGAGAACAACACAATATGGCACGCCGCACGGAAGGTGCTCCTCATGCTCTAGCTACTGCTTCGGGTCGGCAGTACCAGTTCATGAGCCGCAATAGCGGACTTCCAGCAGCCTTCAGGCTGCGCTGACGATCACTGTCGGCTGCCCAGACCTGTCGTTGGGCCGCCGCCAGTTTGGGTGCTCGAATGACTGCTATATAGCCGTGAGCGTGAGCGATTGATCACGAGGCACTAATGAACAGCGGCAACCGCTGCAAAGCCGAGACCCACACCCCACAGATCAGCATCACCAAATGGATCGATATCAGACCAGAAGCTGGACAACTGGCCAAGCCGGTTGATCAGTTCCGAGGGAGATCCCAATTGCTTGGCTCTGCGACTGACCCATCCCAAACGAACGCACAAGGCATTCAAGTTCCCGCGACGAATGAAAGAGTCAGCCATCAACAAACCACAGACTCAGAGCTTGGCCCCCACCCATATGGCTCGCCCTTGCACCAGGCCCTCAGCCTTCCCGGCAATGACGATATCCGGGTGCTCGCTTTTGTCAGCGTTGTCGGCCACGGCATGCCAAACATCGCCCACCCGCTGAAAGCGCCGCACAAGCATCTGCCCTTCCCACGCGAATGCATAGACGCTGCCACGGCGCGGCGTTCGATCCGCACGATTGAGCAAGAGCACGGCCCCGTCCCGAATCGTGGGCTCCATGCTGGTTCCGGTGACATGGACGATGCCTGCGTTCACCGGGCTGACGCCGATAGCACGCAGAAAATCGCGTCGGAACTGGAGGGCCCCGAGTTCCTCGACAAGATTGGTTTTTCGAGAGCGTTCGGGCGCGGCTTCAACATCCAGGCGGACGAGTTGGATGAAGTCCTCACCTTCCGCGACACGGCCTCGCAACAAGGTATCGACGTCCACGCTGAAGTAATCAGCAAACTTCTGCAGTGACTCCATTCGCACGCCGGTTTCCCCGCCAACGATGCGCTGCAAAGTGCCCTGCCCGATGTCGAATCCAGCATTCTTCATGTCACTACGCAGGCGCCCGATCGCCTTGCCCTTGATCATCAGGGCAGCGTTTTCGGCCAATGTTGCGTTCACGAAGCTGCGCATGGGCAGCATTCTTTGGTCTTGCTATACCGATTTCGGTACGATAGAGTTAGTGCAAATTCACTTGAATTCGCCAGTTTTGAAGAGCCAGCCTATGGCTCAACTTAAAACTTCTCATACCGCTTTCGGTGAAGCTGTCCAAACTCTGGATCAACTTGGCCGCACAAGCTTCAACTAGACGCAGACGCCTACATTCATGCACATCACCCACCACTTCACCCCTGGCCTGCGCTTCGCTGCGCAATGGAAGTACGCCGCCCGCGCGCCATCGGGCCGGGCCTGTTGGTCGCGGCTGCCGCTGGGGCAGCCTGATGCGGGCAGGGCTGATCCGCATGGCGCCTGGTGGTGTGTGCGGCGCTGCGCTGCCGTGCTGCGGCGGGAGATGTGGCAGTCGGTGGATCTGCCTTCAGACATACCCTTGCGGCCGGGGCCGGAAGATGTGGCGCTGGCCCTGAACGCGCTGATGCCGCGCTGGCAGGTACAACTGAGCGCAGGGGCCGGGCACATGTCCATGCAGTCCTGCACCCAGGCAGTGATGGCCGGGGGCGGAGCGGTGCTGCAACTGCAGTCAGAGGCGCTGCACCAGCGGCCGCAGAGCACGTTCTGGGCCTGGGTGATTGGCGTGGAGATGCATCAGAGAATGCTGCCCGCGCCGGTGAAGCCATGGCCCGCAAGCCGCGCGCCCCGCCCTGCCGCGCTGCTGACCATTCCCTTTGGCTGGAGCATGCCCTGGGCCTGCGGCTATGCGGCGCGGGTGCAGATGAACCGCGACGGGCACTGCGACGTGGATGGCATTGACGGGCAGTGGCGCGAGTGCCGCTGCCTGGCCGCAGTGACGCTGTCGCCCGCGCGAGATGGCCAATGCGGTCAAGTCGACCAATTCGGCCATGCCGGCCTCCTGCAGGGGCACCCACTGTGTTGATGCCCGCCCGAGCCGGAAGATTTGCCCAAGCCGCTTGTCCCTTGCCGCCATCCATGAATCACGGGCGCGGCAGCCGGCAGCACCAAGGCCGCCGCAGCGGTGCCAAGGCCTCGGCCCTGCTACCGGGCCTGGAACCGCCGGCGATGCTCCACCACGGTGCCGCGCAACTGCAGCGCCTGCTCGTCGCTGGATAGTGTGGGATGGTCTTCGTTGAGCGGCACCAGCTCGAAGATTTCCGCACCGGCCTTGTCCAGGCCGCGCACCCGGTACTTGCGCAAGATGGACTGTTGCCGGCAGTCGGTGGCCAGCACGCAGTCCCCGGGCCGCGGCGTCAGGGCTGGATCGATGAGCACGCGGTCCCCTTCCCGGATTTCCGGGGCCATGGCGTTGTCTTCCAATCGCACGAAGAACGCACGAGGCGATGCGTTGTCGCTGGCGACTTCGATGCCCAGGAACTGCTCGTCGTCGGCATCGCCCATGGCGTCTTCTGCGCTGCGGCCGCCGGCCTGCTGCAGGCCAAGCAGCGGGTAGCGGCGCGTGCCCTGGGGCAGTTGGCGCTGCAGCGCTGCGGCATCGGCCGACATGGGGCCCTTGCCGCATTCCAGCCACAGGGCCGAGACACCGCACAGGGACGCGAGCGTGGCTGTTTTGGAGGTGCCGTTTCCGCTTCTCTCAAGGTCAGCAATGGTCGATTGCCCCATGCCCGCCTGGCGGCCCAGCTGCGCTTGGGTGAGGCCCGCGAGACTGCGAGCGCTTTTGAGGCGTTGGCCGAAATCGGTTGACATGCTCCGTAGCTTACGGAAAACCGATATGTCAAATTCGATTGTAAAAAAATCGACTTTTCGATAGCATGAAACTATGGAATGGAAAGACTACCTCGCCAGACTTGCTGCGAAGGGTGTCAGTCAAAGCCAGATCGCCCGCGAAGTGGGCTGCGGTCAAGCAACGATTTCTGACCTCGCATTGGGCAAGACCAAAGAGCCGCGCACATCCCTGGGTATGGCGCTCATGCGCATCGGGGACCGCTGCGGCATCAAGACTCCGTACGGTGCCCAGCCTTCGGCACACGATGATGAGAGGTCCTGTGGCTGAGACCACGCACCTCACCCACCGCTTCACCCGAGGGCTTCGCTTTGACGGACTGTGGACCTACTCGGCGCTCACGCCTTCAGGCCGAGCCTATTGGGCACGGCTGCCGGCAACCCGGGCAGGCGGCATGGCTGCAGCAGATCCACAGCGGGCCTGGTGGTGCGTGCGCCAGTGCGTTGCAGTGCTCAATCGCAGGCCCTGGCGTTCCGCGCATCTGCCCTCGGGCCTGCCTGCGCAGCCGGAATGTGGCGATGTGGCGCTGGCCCTGGGCGCAATGCTTGCGGACTGGAACGTGAAGGTGCTGGATGACCCCTCGACACAGGCGCCGCTGCTGCGCAGCACCGATGCGCTGCTTGCCGGTGGCTGCTCTTTGCTGCAACTGCAGGCCGAGGATTCAAGCGATGGCGTGCAAGCCGTTTTCTGGGCCTGGGTGATCGGCGTGGAAATGCACGAGAGATTCCAGCGCGCCAAGCGCATTTCAGCCTTTGACATGCCCGGGCGCCCTGGCGCGCTGCTGATCTGGCCCTTCGGCTCGCCCCTGGCATGGAACCACGCCTTGAGGGTGACGGTGGATGGCGAGGGGCAGTGTGATGTGGATGGCCTGGATGCGCGCGCAAGCCGGTACCGCTGCACGGCGGCCATCACGCTGGAGCCACTGAGCAACGACATTGCCATCAACGGCAGTTTCTCCTGACCGGTTTTTCCTGACCGGCTTTCCTGACCCGATGAAATGCAGAACTCCAATCTCACGCCAGAGCAGTACGAGCGGGAAATTCCGCTGGAGCCAAGCAGTCCCGGTCAACGCCTCATCAGCGGCCTGCTCTTTGATGGTCACTGGCAATACAGAAGGCGTGCGGAAGCCGGCAAGACCAGCTGGACACAGCTGCCGATGGCCTCCGACCTTGCTGGCCCGGCCGACCCTTATGGCACCTGGTGGTGCGTTCGCCGGTGCGCCGTGGTTCTGGAGCAGCAGCACTGGTTGTTCCTGCGGCTGCCCGTTCACCTGCCCCCGCTTCCCGGCGTGGAGGAGCTGGCGCAGATCCTTGATGTGCTGCTGCCCGATTGGGACGTGCAGGCACCTGCTGAATGCGCCCGGACGCCCTTGCTGTGCACCCAGGCAGTCGAGCAGGGAGGCAGTGCCTTGCTGATGCTGGAGTCACCGGAATGCGAAGGGCCCAAGCCGGGCATTTTCTGGGCCTGGGTGGTGGGGTACGAGCCGGAGCTGCCGTTGTCGTGCACCGACGATTGCGTTGCGCCCGACACATTGCCGTCACCGGGCGCGCAGGCCATGGCGCCTCCCAAGGCTTTGCTTGCCATGCCCTTTGGTTCGACCCTGCCCTGGTCCAGCGGGTACGCCACCCGGATCCAGGTGCAAGCCGACGGGACCTGCCTCCTGCATGATGCGGGCGGCCCCTGGCACCCATGCCAGTGGCTTGGCACGGTCACGCTTGCAGCCAGGCCCGCACCGGACTGACGGTAGTGGATCTGCAGCCGCAATGCACATGCCCAGGTCTCCAATTCGTACCTTCATGCCCGGCCTGCGCTTCGATACGCAATGGCGCTACGAGGTGGGTACACAGACGCGCAAGACGCGCTGGGCCACACTGCCCACGGTTCCCGATGCCCAGTGTCTGCCCGATCCGCTGGGCGCCTGGTGGTGTGCACGGCGATGCGCTGCCGTGCTGCGGCAACGGGCATGGCTGCAGGTGCAATTGCCGCTGCAGTTGACGCCACAGCCCGGTCCGCAAGAGCTGGCGCAGGTTCTGGCTTTGCTGCTGCCCGGCTGGCAAGCGCAGCTTGAGAATTTCCCCGCCCTCGCTCCGCTGCGTTGTGCCCAAGCCATGCAGCGGGGCGGCAGCGCCATGCTGCTGCTGGAAATGCCAGGTCACAGATTTCGCCACCCGGCGCTCTTCTGGACCTGGGTGATCGGCATGGAGCGATCACCGCTGCGCCTGCGCTCTGCAAAAAATCTCACGCGCCTCGAATCCCATCCACCAGCGCAGCCGCTGCCCGAAGCCTTGCTGGCCATGCCCGCCCGCCGCTCAAGGCCCGGCGCCAACCGCCACGTCACCCGCATCCAGATGGACGCCACCGGGCGCTGCATCGCGGATGACGCCGCCTGGCCATTGGATGGATGCAGGTGGCTGGCCTGCATCACGCTGGAGCAGTTGGGCGTGGGTTGAGCCTGAGTTGGGCCTGAGTTGGGCCGTGGTGGCAATGCGCGCACGGCCCGTGCCCTCAGTCCCCGCGCACGCCTGTCTCTCAGATGCGCGGCGTGTACTTGAGCGTGAACATGACGTTGCGCGGGTCGCCGAAGTCGTTGTTGCCGTTTTGCTCGGCAAAGCCGGGGATCCAGTAGCGCTTGTCGAAGACGTTGTTGAGGTTCATGACTAGAGCTGACTGGATGTGGTGACGGCGGCGCAGCGGGATGTGTTGTGGGCGGTAGTCCGTATCTACTTGTCGCATCCCGTACGA
>NZ_MYFL01000001.1:3482758-3517284 GCF_002193035.1 Delftia sp. K82
TGCAATCGTCCGGGATGCGACATCTACTGGCAACGATGACCTAATTTGTCATTTGCTCAAGAGTTAATCTTGGGCAATCTTGGCACTCCCTTGGAATATTTTCAAATATCACATCATTTCCCACCATGATGCTATTCATTGGCGGTTCAAGATACCAATATATTGAGCCATTCAGCCAAAGATCCACCACAGCGCTTTCAGAAATAAGTCTACTTGTTTTTACTTCATAAAGACGCACAGTCATGGGCATTTTCATCTGGTGATAAATCAGTTTCTGGGCTAATGGCACGTAATAGTACTCAACCCTGTAAACGCCGCGGGGGCTGATGCTCTCACCTTGTTTCTTTGGTATCATGAACAGCAAAAGCAATACCGTAACCACTACCATCCCCAGGATGATAAATATCCATTTTTTACTATATTTAATCTTCACAAAATTATCTCCTGAGGGTGATTTATTTTTACCCTATGAACATTAGATAAAATCATAAAATCACCACCTCTATTGTTTTTTCTTCTCCATTCTCGAAAATCATCATTTTGCACTGCATATTTATATTTTTTTACATCTTCGGGTTTCTCATGCACCGTTTTCCTCTCTGTCTCAACATCCCAACGTATTTGATAGGTTCTTTCAACCCCTTCAAATCCCCAAAACCCTAATGGCTGGGACAAAAGATCAAAAGAATCATTGAAATCATAGGCATCCCTTAGATAAAAACCCAGTTCTTCAGGAATGAATTTCAGTTCACTGCCACTAGAAACAACAGTACCCTCCACTGCAACGTTCATTTGCGCCTCGCCCATTGCCCCATAGAAATCATCCATCGGATCGCTGAGATGCCCAAATTTGATGTAATTTACTTGGCAGGTTTCTTCCAATATTTTTGAAGAACGAGATAGATCACCGAATTTCCAGGGTTTATCGGATTTTCCCAGGCTTTGAGCTAAGATTCGAGATTTCAAAACCATCCTACCCGACTTTGAATCCCATCTTCTAGTCAATTCGGACATTGCATTTTGCACTCGAGCGAATCCAAGCGCCCATTGCATGGTAACCAAGCCTTCTTCCAAATATGCTGCCCCAAGTGCATTTGGACGATAGTGTCCTTTTCCCAGCTTCATATCATCGGGCATAGCAAAAGCAGCGCCATTGAACCAACGCTCCATCAATGCGGCAGCCACATGCCAACCAAGCCTTGTACGCATTACCAACGGAATATCTCGCAACTGAAAAACCTCAGTTGTGTATTTATGTCTGGGTAACTCTTTTAATTGAGATCTGAAAACTTCCTGATCCATTTTAATCAACTCAGACACTAGCATCCCCCATATCACTAAAAGAGGTTTATTGTATCTTTCAAGAATTCATTAAAACAACCCAATCAATCAGCATGTTGGAAAACGACCAATGAGCATGGCATGCTAACCACTCCGGAAGCTCCAATCGGTAACCAGCTGTCTACTACTTCGCCTTCGACGCAAGGAGCGCAACCTATCAGGGGGTTGCCGCTGGTGCCGTCTGCATCACAATTTTTGGTGCAACGAATTGAATTGGGGAAACAACGCAGACACGGTTTGATTCAGCTTGCAAATACTCCGGGGTCCACGCCATCCCTCCCAATCCAGAGGCAGCCCGACGGCCTGTGCGACCTGTCCAGCACAGACGGCCCCTGGTGCGTCTGCCGCTGGCTTGCCACCATCAAATGCAACGCGACGGTATGCCCGAAGCCTGCGTGCGTTGCCGGCATATGGTTTCAAGGAGCAATTGGCTGGAGAGTTCAAGCCACCAGCCGCTCACTACGCGTTGTGCAGCGACAGCCAAGGGTTCTACGCCGAGTCTCTGACGCCCTTTCCGGCAGCGGGCGCAAGTGGGATGGCACACCAGAAGCCACGATGCAGATGGCAATAATGCTCGCCCCGATCCGCATGGGTTCTTGATGCACCCTGCGCAGCACGTCTCAGGTGGGCGTGTCCACGTCATCCCAGTCATTGCCTTCGAAGCGCACCAGCCAGTTCAGCGCATGGTGGCGTTCCATGAGCACGTCGGCGTTCAGCCCGGCTGGCGCGGGCTGCTGTTGCACCTGGGCCTGGCGCACGATCCAGTGCAGGCGGTAGTGCTGGTCCAGGGCGTCGAGGATTTCGCTGTCGGGCCGCATGTGTGCGGCATGCAGGGCGCCTTGCAGGTCGCCCGCCTGCAGCAGGGTGCGCGAGGTGAGCGGCACGTCGCAGATGGCGTCGGGGAACGGCAGCGCATCGACCAGGCCCAGCGCCCATTCCAGCAAATACGCGGCTTCGTAGCGCCAGCCGAACTTGGCGATGGCCTCTTCGGAGGGCTGGGCAGTGGCCATGAATTCGCGCTCGTTGGGGGTGAGCGCAGCCTGGGCGGCCGGCAGGCGCTGGAACAACTGCTCGGGCGTGAGCGGTTCGCCACTGTTCAGTGCTTCGTTCAGTGCGTCGTTCAGTGATTCGGCGCGCACGGCCACGGCCAGCAGGGCAAAGGCACGGGCGGCGATCTCATCAGGTGCGCGCATGCGCAGTTCGGGCTCGGAGATCAGCGGCGGCAGGCTGGCCGCTGGCGTGAAGCCGCGCTGCGCCAGCACCTGCTCGCTGCGCTGCTTGCGCTGCCAGGCCTGCTGCGGATAGGGCAGCGCAGCCTGGTCATCAGGCTCGGCGCCGTTGGCATCCAGCAGGATGCGGCCTTGCGGATCGCGGATGCTGCCGTCCGTCAGAAAGGCGATGGCGTTGGCGCGCCGCGCCCAGCCGGCAAAGGCATCGAGCTGGGCCGGCGCAATGCCCAGGCTCAGGTGCTGCTGCACACGCTGGATGTGGCGCATGGCGTGGTAGCGGTTGCGCGTCATCTGCCCATCGCCGCGCCCCAGCACATAGCCGACAAAGCCGGAAAGATGGGGCGCCAGCTCAGGGTCCGAAAGATCGCGGCGCCCGGCCAGCGTGTGCGGGAAATCGAGCGCCGGAAGGTCCCAGACGGTGCAGTAGGCGTTGATGAGTACTTCGTCTTCTGCGGCATCCGACTGGGGTTCGTGCGGCTGGCGCTGCAGGTGTTCCTGTTGGCGAGCGGGCTCGGGGTCGGGCTTGCTGAATGCGGTCTTGAGGCGGGTGAGGAGGTTTTTCATGTTCACGGGCTTGGTTCCGGGCTTGGTTCCGGGATTGGTAGCGGCAGGAAACGCAACGCCTCTTGGCCACAGTGCGGCTTGCAGGCGGCGGGTGACTCAGCCCTGCAGCTCCAGCACCGCCATCCGGTCATACAGCGTGGCCCGCGAGATGCCCAGCTGGCGCGCCGTGGCCAGTTTGTTGCCGCTGTTGGCGGCCAGCGTGGCGGTGATGGCCTTGCGTTCCAGCTCGGCCACCTGCTGGGCCAGGGGGCGCAGCAGGTCGGTGTCGGCGGGGCTGTTGTGGGCAGGGGACGGGGCGGGTGCAGTCTCGGGGCCGGGCGCGGGGGCGGCGGGTTCCACGCCGGATAAGCGCAGCACTTCGCGCAGTTGCTCTGCGTTGATGGCGGTGTCTTCGCTGCGCATGGCGGCCTGCTCCAGCACGTTGCGCAGCTCACGGATGTTGCCGCGCCAGGTCTGGCCGGCCAGCAGGGCCAGGGCGTCGGGCAGGAGTTCTGGCGGGGGCATGTCGTTGCGCAGGGCCAGTTCTTCGGAGAGGACTTCGACCAGGGCCGGGATGTCGCGCCTGCGTTCGCGCAGCGGCGGCACGCGGATGGGCAGCACGTGCAGGCGGTAGAAAAGGTCTTCCCTGAAGCGGCCGTCGCGCACCATCTGCGGCAGGTCGCGCGAGGTGGCTGCCACCACGCGCACGTCAAAGCGCACGAGCTGGTTGGAGCCCAGCGGTTCGATCTCGCCCTCCTGCAGCGCACGCAGCAGCTTGGCCTGCAGGTTCAGGGGCATGTCGCCGATTTCGTCGAGGAACAGCGTGCCGCCGTCGGCCAGCCTGAACTTGCCGTCGCGCGGCTTGCGGTCTGCGCCGGTGTAGGCGCCGGGGGAAACGCCGAAGAATTCGGCCTCCAGCAAGGCATCCGGCACGGCGGCGATGTTGACGGTGACGAAGGGGCCGCCGGTGCGGGCCGATGCGGCGTGGATGGCATGGGCCAGCAGTTCCTTGCCGGTGCCGGTCTCGCCCAGCAGCAGCACGGGACTGAGCGACTGGGCCGCGCGGCGCGCCTGGCGCTTGACCTCCACGGCCGCCGGGCTGCTGCCGACAAAGCTGGCAAAGCTGTATTTGGCGCGGCGCTCGCCCTGCACGGCCACGCGCAGGCTGCGGTTGCGCTGGGCGGCCAGCTCGCGCCGGGCCTCGTCCAGGTCGCGCTGCAGAACGGCGAACTTGCTGATGAGGGGCTGCAGCGTGGTCTCCGGCTGGTCGAAGAGCACGATGCCGATGGCACCGATGACCGCGCCCGCATCGTCCTTGAGCGGGATGCGGCTGACCACGAAGGTGCCGGCGCGGTTGGTGAGCAGGTCGATGAGTACGGGCTCGCCGGTTTCCAGCACGCGGCGCATGCGGGTGTTGGGGATGACGTCCTCGACCATGTGGCCCAGGAAGTCGTCCACCGAGGCCACGCCCAGGTCGGGCAGGAAGCGCTGGTAACCCTCGTTGACCCAGACGATGCGCCCTGCCCTGTCGGCCAGGAACATGCCCTGGCTCATGGTGGAGAACAGCTGGAACATGGAGCGCGCTGCCAGCGCGAGGATGCCGTCGGCATCGAGCGGCAGGGGCTGGACCAGGGTGGGTGTGGGCGGCATGGATGGCATCCTAGCCGAGTCGCCTTGAGTCCCCTTGAGATCCCTTTTTGCAGCCTGCGCGTCTGCCGCGCTCAGCCCTGCGCGATGGCGACCTGGGCGCAGATGGCGCGGCACATCTGCGCCGCCTGCGCGTTGGCGATGAAGTAGTAGATGCTGACGCCTTCGCGACGCCGGCCCAGCACGCCGGCCTGGTACAGCGTGTTCAGGTGCTGGGACATGTTGGGTTGCGTGGTGGTGATGTCGGCGAGCAGTTCGGTCACGTTCTTCTCGCCATGGCACAACACGCTGATGATCTTCAGGCGCACGGGCGCCGCCATGGCACGGAACAGCTCCGCAGCGCTCTCGAACACGCTGTCGTCGCTCAGGTCCATGCTGTCATTGCGGCTGTCCATAGGCGTCTGTCATCCTGGTAATGGAGGGTGGGCGGGTTGGCGGGCCGGCATGCTCGCCGCCCCATCGGGCTAGTTTATAGCCCGCAGGGCGGCAGCGCAGGCTCGGCCCGGCTCGGGCTCGGCTTGATCTACGGCAAGGCGCCGTGTCATCGCTCAGAAATCAACCGTGGCCGACAGCATGAAAGTGCGCGGCGCGCCCAGACCCAGGCTGGTCCACAGCGGCGTGGCCCAGTAGGCCTTGTTGGCCACGTTGGTGATGCTGCCGCGCAGCGTGAGCGGATGGCCGGCCGCCGTGGTCACATAGCGCGCGCCAACGTCGAACACGGTGCGGCCCGGCACGGACAGCGAGTTGTCGGCATTGATGTACTGCCTGGATGCCGTGGTGGCATTGGCCGTCAGCGTCAGGCCCTGCAGGGCAGGCACGTCCCACTCCACGCCCAGCTTGCCCTGCAGCCTGGGCACGCCCGCTGCCAGCTTGCCCTGGTTCACGCCGCCGGCCGTGCGGGTGAGCTTGGGCTGTACGTAGGCAATGCCGCCCATCAGGCGCACGCCCGTGGCCACGTTGCCGAAGAAGCCCCATTCCACGCCCCGGTTGCGTTGCTCGCCGCCGAAGGAGAAGACGTTGGAGACAGGATCGGTGTAGCCGTTGGGGCGCTGGATCTCGTAGAGGCTGAAGGTGTGGGCGAAGTCGCCCAGGTCCAGCTTCAGGCCCAGCTCCTTTTGCCTGGATTTGTAGGGAGCGAACACTTCGCCCGCGTTGGCCGCCGTCATGGGTGCGGTGGCGCCCTGGCTCAGGCCTTCGATGTAGTTGGCGTAGACCGAGACACGCTCGCTGGCCTTCACCAGCAGCGCGGCGGCCGGCGTGGTGGCGCCCTGGTCATAGCGCGAGGTGCGCGCGCCCGTGGCCACGTTGAAGGTGTCGCTGAGCACCTGCTGGCGGCGCAGGCCCAGGGTGAGCTGCACGCGGTCCTGCGCAAAAGACAGGGTGTCGGCCACGCCGATGCTGGTCAGCCGCAGTTCGGTGCGCGAGATCGGGGGCGCATTGAAGCTGGTGGCCGGGCCCCAGATGGGGTTGTAGATGTTGGTGATCCAGTCCTGGGCCAGCACGTTGCGGCGGCCGAACTGCTTGTCGGTATGCGTGTAGTAGGTGGCGTTGAGCGCCCACTGGTGGCCCACGCCGGCCGTGTTGAACTTGCCCTTGAGGCCGGCCTCGGCCGACTTCTTGTCCATCTCGAATCCCAGGTCGGCCAGGTTGGTGCGGTAGTCGCCTGCCGTGTTGAAGACCTGGATCAGATAGGCGCCCGTGGAGCGGTACCGGGTCTTGCTGGTGCCCACGGCGGCATAGGCCGTGACGCGGTCGCCCAGGTCAAGCTCGCCGCGCACCATGGCGCCCTTGTCCTTGGTGTCGTAGAAGGCCCAGCTGGGGTTGAGCAGGGTGTCGGCCTTGGGCGGCTTGGGCACGGGCAGGCCTGCGGCCAGGTTGATGCCGCGGTTCAGGCCGTCGGTGCGGTCATCGCTGCTGTACAGGTCGGCCGACAGACGGGCACGGTCGCCGCGCCAGTCCAGGCCCAGCGAGGCCAGCCGGGTTTCCTTTTCCTGGTGGTTCACGGCGCCGTCGCCATCGCGCAGCACGCCGTTGAAGCGGATGCCGAACTGCTTGCGCTCGCCAAAGCGGCGGCCCAGGTCGATGTGGGCCCCCAGTTGCGCATCGGACATGAAGGAGGTGGTCAGCCGCGTGAGCGGCTCGTCGCCCGCGCGCTTGGGCACGAGGTTGACCGTGCCGCCCACCGAGCCGCCGGGCGGCATGCCGTTGAGCAGGGCCGATGGGCCCTTGAGCACGTCCACGCGCTCGAACATTTCTGGCGATGCGCGGTAGAACGGCGCCACGCCGAACAACCCGCCAAAGGTGACATCGCCAATGCTGGAGCTGAAGCCGCGAATGGAATAGTTCTCGCTGATGATGCCGGTCATGCCCGTGCTGAACACGGTGGGGTCGGCGGCCGAGATCACGTCGGTGATGTCGCGGGCCTGGCGGTCGGCCATGAATTTCTCGGTGTAGCTGATGGTGTTGAAGGGCGTCTCCATGAAGTCCTTGTCGCCCAGCAGGCCCATGCGGCCGCCCGTGGAGACCTGGCCGCCGGCATAGGCTTCCGGCGCCTGCTGAGCCTGTGCGCGCACGGTGACGGCGGGCAGGAGCACGCCGCCCTCCACGGGCGCTGCCGCATTGCGGTCACGGCCCAGGGTGTAGCTGCCGTTGGCCTCGCGCAGAGCGCGCAGGCCCTGGCCGCGCAGCAACTCGGCAAAGCCTTCGGCCACGCTGTAGCTGCCCGACAGGCCTGCACTGCTGCGGCCTTGCAGCAGGCTGGAATCGACCGTCAGCTCCACCCCGGCCGCTGCGGCAAAGGCGTTGAGCGCCTGGCCCAGCGGGCCGGCGGGGACGCTGAAGGCGCGGCGGGCCTCGCCGGGTGCCGCCCCGGAGGCTGCTCCAGATGCGGCCCCCTGGGCAGCCGCCTGCGCCAGCGCGGACGGCATGGCCACGGCCAGGCCGCCCAGTGCCAGGCCCGCCATGCAGAGCATTTGCACGGCGATGGCCGTGTGCCTGGAGGCAAAGGCCGGGTGCGGCAAGGCGCGCGATGCGCCGTTCTGCGCGGGGCGGGATGGATGGCGTAGTGCCATGCGGGACTCCTTTCGGTTCGGGTAGGCGTTGGGTGTTTCACCTTGTCTTCCGAACGAGAAAGCCAAACCCTCAATCGAGAATGCGATCAATTTGCAACCGCAGCGGCCACCGGGCCCGCGCCCGCTGCCGGCGCATCGCCGTAGCCCTTGAGCACGTCATCGACCATGAGCTTCACCGAGGTCACGCTGGCCGCCGTGACGTACCAGGCCTCTGAATCGACGAAGACCACGCGGTTGTTCTTCCAGGCGCTGGTCTGGCGCAGCAGCGGGTTGTCCATGCCGGCAGCATCCATGCCCGGGCGGCGCTGCATGATGGCCGTGCGGTCGATCACATAGAGGATGTCCGGGTTGGCCTGCTGTATGAATTCGCTGGAGATGGGCTGGCCGTGCAGGTCGGCCTCGGCCGCCGTGCTGGCGGGCTTGACGCCCAGCGCGTTGAAGACAAAGCCGTAGCGCGACTGCGGCCCGAAGGAGCTGAAGGCGCCGTTGTTGTGCATGACGATGAGGGCCGTCTCCGCACGGCCCTCGGTGGCGCGCCGGGCCTGGGCGACCTTGTCGTCCATCTCGGCGGCCTTGGCGCGCGCCAGGTCCTCCTTGCCGAAGATGCGGCCCAGGGTGAGCAGATGATCGCGCACGGTGTCCAGGTGCCGGGTGCCGCTGTTCCTGAAGTCCACGTCGAAATGCACCGTGGGCGCAAAGCCCGAAAGCTCCTGGTAGGCGCTGGCCTGGATGGGCGAGATCAGCACAAGGTCAGGCTTGAGCGCGTGCACGCGCTCCAGGTTGGGCTGGACGATGGAGCCCAGGTCCTGCACGCTGGCATCGTCCTTGTACCGGGCCAGGAAGTGGGGCACGAAGTCCTTGGGCATGCCGGCAATGGGCACGCCGAGCTGGTCGAGGAAGTCGGCCTCGTTCATGTCCAGCGCGGCCACGCGCTGCGGCGGGCGCTCCACCACCGTGGTGCCCAGCTGGTGCTGCACGGTGACGGGCTTGAACTCGCCGGCCGCCGCCTGCGGCGCTGCGGCCTGTGCCGACGGTTTGGCGGGCCGGTCGCAGGCCGACAGGGCCAGGGCAGCGGCCAGGGCCAACATGGAAGCGTGATGGGGAGTGCGGAACAGACGGGTCACTGGCTTTCTCTCCTGAAAAATGGGATGCATTGCATTGGGTGTTTTTGGGAGGCCGGGGGCCGGCTCAGGCCCGGCCACGCCCGCGCACCATGAGCGCGAGGAAGTAGCTGCCGCAAACCAGGTTGACGAGGATGCCCACCGAGGTGCGGTAGTTGAAGACATGCTCCACCGCCAGCTGCGCCGCGATGAAGATGGACACGGCCACGGCGCAGCCCAGCGGCAGCGTGACGCGGTGGCGCGCCGTGCCCGCCAGCGCATAGCTGATGTGGGCCACGAAGATGCCCATGAAGGCCGTGGGCCCCAGCAGGCTGGTGGACACCGCCACCAGCGCGGCAATCAGCGCCAGCTGCAGGCGCAGCTGGCGCTGGTAGTGCACGCCCAGCGAGATGGCCTGCTCGCGGCCCAGGGCCAGCACATCCAGCACGGGCAGGCTGCGCCGCACGATCACGCAGGCCACGGCCACGATCAGCGCCGACCACAGCAGCTGCGCGGGCCGGGCGCGGTTGAACGAGGTGTAGCTGTAGCCCTGCAGCACCGAGAATTCGCCCGGGCTGATGCGCAGCTGCACGAACTGCGTGAAGGTGCCTATCACCATGCCCAGCACCAGGCCCAGCAGCAGCAGGAAGTACACGTTGTCCCGGCCCCCGCCCAGCAGCCAGCTTTGCAGGGCCCAGGAGTAGCCCAGCATGCAGGCCACCGACAGCCAGAAGTTGCCGCTGGGGCCCAGCACCACCAGGCTTTGCACGCCCATGGCCAGCACCAGCAGCGCCTGCAGCAGCAGGTAGACCGCCTCGTAACCCATGATGGCGGGGGTGAGGATGCGGTTGCCCGCAAGCGTCTGGAAGACGATGGACGACAGCGCAATGCAGATGCCGCCGATGACGATGGCCGACAGCCGTGTCAGCCGCCGTGGAATGACATAGCCGAAGTCCAGCCCCGAGCCCAGCAGCACGAAGCAGGCCGCCAGCGCGACGGCAACCACGGCAGCCGCAATCCATGCGGTTGTCTGAGGCAAGGCCTTGCGCATCACGGCCTCTTGCGCAGGATGAGCACGAGGAAGAGCACGCCGCCCACGCTACCCGCCGTCAGGCCGATCGGCACCTCGAAGGGGTGCATGATCAGCCGGCCCACGATGTCGCAGGCCAGCAGCAGCGAGGCGCCGCTAAGCGCGACGATGGGCAGGGTGCGGCCCAGGTTCTCGCCGCAGCGCATGGCCACCAGGTTGGGAATGACCAGGCCCACGAAGGGAATGGCGCCCACGGTGATGACCGTGGCCGAGACGGTGACGGCCACCAGCACCAGGCCCAGTGTGGCCAGGGCCGGATAGCTCAGGCCCAGGCTGGTGGCCATGCCCTCGCCCATGCCCAGCACGGTGAAGCGGTGCGCAAACGCATAGGTGAGCGCCACGATGGGCACGATGAGATAGATGATTTCGTAGTGCCCCTGCACGATGCGCGAGAAGTCGCCCAGCAGCCAGCCCTGCATGCTTTGCAGCAGGTTGTGGCGAAAGGCCCAGAACTCGGCGATGGCGCTGAGCACGCTGCCGTACATCAGGCCCACCACGGGCACCAGCACCAGGTTGCGCAGGCGCATGCGGCGGATGATGGCCACGTACAGCAGGCTGGCGCCCAGGCAGAACACCAGCGCGAACACCATGCGCCAGGCCACGCCCCACGCGCCCGAGGTGAAGGCCGAGGCGGGCGCCACCGTCAGCGACACCAGAATGCCCAGCTTGGCCGCATCCAGCCCGCCGCAGGTAGCAGGCTCCACAAAGCGGTTCTGCACGATCTGCTGCAGCACCACGCCGCACACCGACAGACCTACGCCCGTGAGTACCAGCGCTGCCAGGCGCGGCAGGCGGCTGGCCGTGAGGGTGAGCCAGGCATCGCCCGACAGCGACAGCAGCTGCCCCCAGTCCACCTGCCGCGCGCCGATGAGCACGGACGCGCAGCACAGCGCGGCAAACGGCAGCAGCCACGGCGCCAGGCGCGGGGCCTGCGCCCCTGTCTTTGGCTTCGCAAGCTCGCTCAACGGAGGTCCTCGCCCGTGCCTGTGGCCGTTCCCGTGCGCGTTCCCGCAATGCGCCAGCCCTTGGCGGCGCGCCGCCGCGCCAGAAAGCGCGCGTACAGACCTTGCGCCTGCGCCAGCTGCTGCGGCGTGCCCTGCTCGCTGACGCAGCCCTGGTCCAGCACGAGGATCTGGTCGGCCATGGCCACGGTGGACAGTTGGTGGGCAATCACGATCAGCGTGCGCCGGCCGCGCAGCCGCGCCAGCGCCTGGGCGATGGCGGCCTGGTTCTCGGCATCCAGCGCGGCCGTGGCCTCGTCGATCAGCAAAATGGGCGCATCCTTGATGAGCGCACGCGCAATGGCGATGCGCTGGCGCTCGCCGCCCGACAGGCGCGCCCCGCCCTCGCCCACGGGCGTGTCCAGGCCCTGCGGCAGGCGTTCGATGATCTCGGCCACGCCGGCCTGGCGCGCGGCCTCCATCACCTCGGCATCGCTGGCCTGCGGGCGGCCCATGCGGATGTTGTCGGCAATGGATCCCTGGAAAAGGTAGCTGTCCTGGAAGATCTGGCTGATCTGCCCGGCCAGCCGCTCGCCCGCAATCTGGCGCACATCCATGCCGCCCACCAGCACGCTGCCCTGCTGCACATCGAAAAAGCGCGCGATCAGCCGCAGCACGGACGATTTGCCAGAGCCCGAGGCGCCCACCAGCGCCGTCATCGAGCCCGGTTCCACGCGCAGGCTCAGGCCCCGCAGCACCTCGGGCTGGCCCGGCGCGTAGCGGAACACCACATCGCGCAGCTCCACCGAGGCATCGCGCGGCGCCTGGGGTATGGCGGGCTCGGGCAGCGGCTGGACCGCGAGGATGTCGCGCACGGCATCGAGCTGCACGCGCGCGGCGCGCAGCGAGTCGGCGTAGCCGGCCACCTCCAGCAGCGGATCGACATGGCGGCAGGCCAGCAGCAGGGCCACGATCACGGGGATGGCGGCTTCCATTCCCATGCCCTGTGCTGCAACGCCGCCCAGGCGCTCGTCCAGCCACAGCGCGCCGGCCACCAGCAGGGCCGCAAACACGGCCTGCACGGCCCAGCCATTGAGCACGCCCGACAGCGCCGCCAGGCGGATGGATTGCGCGCCCGATGCGCGCTGCCGGCCCAGTGCCTGCTCCAGCCAGCGCGTGCCGCCGCCTTCGCCATTGAAGGCGCGCAGCACCGACTGCGCCTGCGCAAACTCCACCATGCGCTGGCTGGCGCCAGCCATGCTGCGCTGCAGGCGCTCGTTGGCATGGCGGCCCAGGTGCGCGGTGACCGGCAGCACGCCTGCCAGCAGCGGCAGCGCCAGCAGTGCAATCAGGCCCATGCGCCAGTCCATGGCAAACAGCGCAGCCACCACGGCAACGGGCGCCAGGGCGCCGCTGAACACGGGCGTGAACACATGGGCCGGCAGCTGGGCCACTTCCATCATTCCCTGCGAAACGACGTGGTTGAGCCGGGCCGTGTTCTCAGGGGTGAACCATCCCACGGGCAGCCTGGCCACATGGTCACCCAGGCGGTGGCGTGCCACGCGCAGCACGGCGGCGCCCAGGCCCAGGCCGGCTTTTTCCACCTGGCGCTGCCAGGCCCAGCACAGCACCACGCCCGCCAGCAGCACGGCCAGCCAGGCCGCGGCGCCGCGCGTATCGCCTGCCAGCAGGCGCGACAGCACGGGCACAAGAGCGGTGACGACCAGGCCGCTGAGCAGGCCGTGCAGCACGGCCATCCAGGCATAGCGGCGGAAAAGCCGGGCATCGTCGCCCAGCAGTTGCATCAAGGTCTTCAGCATGGGGGCAGCTCCGGGGCCAGGGCGGGGGTAAAAGGCTGGGCTTGCGTGGGCGGTGGTGCATACCCGCCCAGCGCCCACAGCCGCGCGTAGCGTCCGCCCAGCGCCAGCAGCTCGGCATGGCGGCCGCGCTCGCGGATGGCTCCGCCCTCCACCACCAGGATCTGGTCCGCATGCATGACGGTGTCCAGCCGGTGGGCGATGACCAGCAGGGTGCGTCCGGCGGCCAGGCGCGACAGGGCCTGCTGGATGGCAGCCTCACTCTCGGCATCGGCGGCGGCCGTGGGTTCGTCCAGCACCAGCACGGGCGCATCCAGCAGCACGGCGCGCGCAATGCTCACGCGCTGCTGCTCGCCGCCGGACAACTGGGCGTCTTCGCCGATCACGGAGTCATAGCCGCGCGGCAGCGCCAGGATGCGCTCATGGATGTGGGCGGCGCGCGCCGCCTCCTCCACCTCCTGCGCGCTGGCCGAGGGCCGGCCCAGCGCAATGTTCTCGCGCACGCTGGCGTGCACCAGTCGCACGTCCTGCAGCACAAAGGCCAGGTGGCGGTACAGCTGCCGGGTCTCGATCTGCCGCAGGTCCACCCCGCCCAGCGTGATGCGCCCTTCGTTCGGGTCGAAGAAGCGCAGCAACAGCCGGGCGAGCGTGGACTTGCCCGCGCCCGAGGCACCGACCACGGCGGTCACCGTGCCGGGCCTGAGCGTGAAATCCATGCTCTTGAGCACGTCATGCCCCGCCTCGTAGGCATGGCCCACGCCTTCGAAGCGGACTTCGCAGCCTTGGGGCAGCCTGCATTGATCGGCGGCCGGTTGCTCCAGCACGGGCGTGCGCAGCAGCGCCTGCACGCGCTGGGCGGCGCCCGTGGCGTGGTTGAGCGCATGCAGGTTGAAGCTGAGCAGCTGCAGCGGCGCGCTGATGCCCGGCGCCACCAGGGCAAAGGGCAGCACATCCACGGGCGCCATCCAGCCCAGGGCCGTGAACAGCGTGCCGAAGGCCAGCACCACGCCCAGCACGGCCACGGGCGCGATCAACGCATTGGCATTGGCGCGCGCCGACACCAGCGGGCGCGCAAAGCCGAGGAAGGCGTCGGTAAAACCATCGACGGCCTCGCGGTAGCTGCCATGGGCGCGCCCGCTGGCACCAAAGGCCTTGACCACGGGAATGCCGTGCACGAACTCCACCACGGCGTTGTTGATGCGCGCCAGTCCCGCGCCAAAGGCCGGCATATGGGCACTGCTGGCCTGCATGGCGTGGCGCATCACCAGAAAGAAGATGCCGAACGGCAGGGCCGAGACCAGGGCCATGCGCCAGTCCATGGCAACCAGGTAGGCCGCAGAAGCGGCCACCGTGCCCGCACCGCGCCCCACCGTGGTGTAGAAGTGCGCAGTCAGCTCGTGCAGGGTGGCCACGTCGTCCTGCATGGCCTGCTTGACCTGGCCCGAGGCCCGCTCGGAAAACCAGCCCAGCGGCACGCGCGCCAGCCGCTGCATGGCCGACAGGCGCAGCCCGTGGGTGAGGCGGTTGTCGGCCAGATGCGCGACCAGCTCGCCCGCCGACACCAGGGCCATTCCCGCGAACAGGCAGACAAGGCACAGCGCGATGACGCGCCAGGCATCGGCCGCCACCATGCCGCCATCGGCCAGCGCCAGCCGCGCGATGTGGGCAATGCCCGCCAGCGGCGCCAGCGCCAGCACGGCGCCCGCAAACGACAGCAGCGCGGCAAGAACAAGCTGCGCGCGGATGGGCTGCAGCGTCTGCGCAATGGGGCCGGGGCCGGCCTGGGGGTCATCGGCATCGGTGGAGTGCATGGGATTTCCTGGAAGGCATGGCGGAACAGAAAACAAGGGCTCTTGCCTGTCTTCCGAACGAGAACGCCAAACCCTCAATCCGCAGGGGCAGGAAGTTGAATCAGCCGGTAACGGGCTCCAAGAAACAGGGAAGGCGCCGCGATGAAAGGCGCCTCAGCCCGCCGCCTGCACCGTGACCCAGTAGCGGGTGCGCGCGACCACCTGCACGGGCAGGCCCAGCGCCAGGTTGTGCAGGGCGCGGTCGGTATCGCGCAACGAGAACACGCCCGTGACGCGCAGGCCGGCCACCTGCGGGTCGCAGCGCAGCAGGCCCGTGCGGTAGCGCGCCAATTCGGCCACCAGCTCGCCCAGCGGCATGTTGTCGGCCACCAGCACGCCGCGCGCCCAGGCGGCGGCGCTTTCCTGCGCGGCCACCGGGGGCTGGGCCAGATCGCCGGAGAAGACGGCGCCCTGCCCTGCCTCCACCCGCACCACCTGGCCCGGCGCCCGGGCGGGACGCACTTCCACCGCGCCCTCGAACACGGCCACGCGGGACTGCTCATCTTCCTGGCGCAGCGTGAAGCGCGTGCCCAGGGCCTGCACCGTGCCGTGGCGCGAGCGCACGCGCAGCGGGCGCGGCGCACGTTGCGGATCAGGCGCAGTGGTCACGAGGATTTCGCCAGCGCGCAGCAGGATCAGGCGTTCGGCCCCGTCAAAGCGCAGGTCGATGGCCGAGGCCGAGGCCAGCACCACCTGCGTGCCATCCGGCAGCGTGATCTCGCGGACCTCGCCACGCGCCGTGCCATGGCTGGCAGCGGCGATTTGCCAGGCATCGGTGCCGCGCACCACATGGGCAATGCCACCGGCCATGGCCATGAAGCCCAACACCTGCATGACGCGGCGGCGGCCACGGCGTGGCGCCGGCGACGCAGCGGAGGTGTCCGCCAGCGCATGCCGCGCAATGCCGCCGGGCACGCTGCGCAGCTTGTCGTCAAAGGCCTGCAGCCGGCTCCAGGCCAGCTCGTGCCGCGGATGCTCGGCACGCCAGCGGGCGCAGGCGGCGCGGTCTTCGTCGCTGGCGTCATCGGCCCACAGCCGGGCCATCCATTCGGCGGCGCGCTGGACAATGGCCGGCTCCAGCAGCTCGCTGGAGGCGTCGGGCGATGCAGGCGATGAGGACATGCGGGCGGGCCGTTCAGCACACCGGGCCGTGCAGCGCCTGGTAGCAAGCCAGCAGGCCGGCGGCGATGTATTTCTCCACCGAAGACACGGACACGCCCAGCTCGGCCGCGATGTCGCGGTAGGCCATGCCGTCCAGCTTGCACAGCAGCAAGGCCTTGCGCGCCTTGGGCGGCAGGCCGTTCAGCGCGGCATCGATCTCCACCAGCGCCTCCAGCGCCAGGGCACGTGTTTCTTCGGAGGGCGCCATCTGCTCGGGCAGCAGGGCCAGCGCTTCAAGATAGGCCGCCTCCACGCGGCGGCGCCGGTACAGGTCGATCACCAGGCCGTTGGCGATCTGGGTGAGATGGCGGCGGTGCTCGTCGGCCGGTGGAACACGGCCGGTGCGCAGCAGTTGCAGGTAAACGTCGTGCGCCAGATCGGCCGCATCAAAGGCATTGCCCAGCTTGCGGCGCAGCAGGCCGCGCAACCAGCCATGGTGATCGGTGTAGAGAATTTCGACTTGTTGCTGAAGCGCAAACTCGGCGGCGGCCACGATACCCCTCCCTGTATCCCAGGGCGCAGGCAGGCCAGGGACGAATGACAAATGAGAACCATTTGCATTTTATAGGGAGACAGCCCCGCCGCCGCCAACGCCACCATCAACGCCACCTCCACCGCGTGCAGGCGCGGCTAGCGCGGCTAGCGCGGCAGTATGGCGTTCAGATCCACCGCATCGGCCATGGCGCGGTTGCCTTCGTCGCCAGGATGCAGCCGGTCGCCCGAGTCGAAGCGCGCCGCCATGCGGGAAGGATGGGCGCCATCGCGCAGCACGGCATCGAAGTCGATCACCGCATCGAAGGCGCCGCCCAGGCGTATCCAGGCGTTCACCTGCCGGCGCAGGTCGTCCTTTTCGGCCTGGTAGTAGTCGTCCAGCGGCGTGCCTGGCAAGGCGCCCTCGAAGGGCGGCAAGGTGGCGCCGATCACGCGCAGGCCGTGGCTGCGCGCCCTGGCAACCAGCTGGCGATAGCCCTCTGCCATGTCCTGCAGCGTGGGACGCGGCGCTTGCCGCGCAAAGGCCGTGCCGGGCCAGGAAATATCGTTGATGCCCAGCAGCACGATGAGGCTGCGCACACCGGGCTGGGCCAACACATCACGCTCCAGCCGCGCCAGCGCATGCTCGCCCATGCCATCGGACAGCAGGCGCGCGCCCGAAATGCCGGCATTGACCACCGCCGCGCCGTGCGGCGCAAGGCGCGCAGCCAGGAAATCCGGCCAGCGGCTGTCCCGGTCCAGGCTGGCCGTGGCGCCGTCGGTGATGGAGTCGCCCATCACCGCTACCACGGGCGCCGCAGGCTCCGCGAGGTCGGCCTCGACCTGAATACCCGCCAACAGCGGGCGGGCCGTGCTGCTGATTGCGCCAGGGTCCGAAGTCCGCAGCGCCGCAGCAGCGGACTGGTCGCCCGCCACGATCCAGCCCGTCTGGCGCCCATCCCAGTGAAAACTCTGCACAGGCATGGCGCCGGGCAGGTACAGGCTCACGGCCACCTGCGACAGCGAGGCCAGCGGCAAGGCCACAGGGTCGCTGACCAGGGATGCGCCTGCGGCAATGGTGGCTTGCGCGCCGCCGCCAAAGGTCACGGCCTGCAGGCTGCCAGCGTCAATGGCGCCCGCCGGCAACGGCTTTGCCACGGTCGCCCTGCCCACCGTCACAGGCTGGCCGCCATAGGCGTTGGAAAGCACGATGCGCAGGCGCGGCCCGCCCAGGCTGATGCGCGCCACCTGGCGCACGGTCTGGTCCTGCAGCACGGCGGGCAGATTGGTGGGAAAGAGGAAGTCCGCCCCCCAGGCCGGCTGCGGGCTGGCCTGCCACGTGGCAGCCCAATTGGAGGTTTCAGCCGAACCCGCCGGCACCGTCGAACCCGCCATGGCAGGCGTGGAAATCAAAAGCGCCAGAAGGACCGCGCCCGAGGCCGTGGAAAGCGATGGAAAAAGTTGCCGCATGCAAAGAATCCGATGTCTGTCGATGGCGGGATCATGGATTCAAGGGCTGCGCGGGACTAGACAGTCTGCTGGAACACCATCTGTGAATTTAATTCACGATGAGGCCTGTGCTGTGCTTTGGCAGCGAGGATGGGTTTGGCGTGCCCAGATGGTCGCAGGGATGGCAGGGAATGACGATGCGCCGTTGCCATTCTTTTCCTGCCCTTGAATTTAAGCTGCATTTAACTGAAATTGCTTTGTGCTGTGCGCCGTGGCGCTTTTTTATCACCAATTTTATACGGAGCTTTCCACAGTATATTTTGTATACATACTATTTCTTGAAACGGATGATGATGCAAACACTTGCTATAACAAAAATACAAGCTGATGTTATTATGGAAAATTTATTATCAACAAAAGGTATTTTGAAATTAATAATGCTCTTGAAAATAAATAGGAGAAAAATAGATGCCATTGCATATAACTTATTCTTCGTACATTTGATTTTTGTTACGCAATATATTGAGAATATAAAAACCAACGTATCTACTGAAATTAAATAGATGGCAGATATATCGCCTGATCCCCAGCAAGTAGCGGGCCACATAAATGCTGTGCACGTTATGAAACTGCAATTTCTCATTTTATTTACAGGGGCAGGTGAATCCATTTATGTCGCCGGATTTAAATGCTTCCCACGATTTCTTTGTACTCTCAAATAGAGAGCTATCCTTACTGGGAACAATCGATTCCTTGCCTATATGAATAAGAATTTCCGCAGCACTCTCTTGTCCAGTCCACAGTTGAAAACCCGAGTGAGAGGGTGAAGTCGCATCTTGTATGACGTGCAATGCCGCACCGAAATGGAATGGTGCTGCCTCGGCAGCCGGATCGCCTGGTGTATGCCCTGCGTTTTGTACTCCTGCAGTACCATTTCCCCAAGGGTCCAGCTTTGCTGCTCAGGCCACCTAGCCTTTCTGGTCCGTCAGCGCCATTGGCGTGCCCAGGTGGTCGCAGTCGTAGTGGTGGATGGCGATGTGGGCGTGCTGCTCTCTTTACTGTTTTTACAGTTGAGCCTGTATGCAACTGATCATGGTTTGCGTGAAGGTCAGGGTCAACGTGTGACTGGGGGCGCCCCGGTCGGGCTGGCCTGCGGTAATGGCTTGACCAGCAGAGGGTTCGCTGGCCGTGGTACCCATGCGTGAAGCTACCCGGCTTGTGTAGACCATGGGTTCTATGTGGCGGGTGTCCCCGCCGTGCTGCATGCGTTCGGCGTGGGTGAGGCAGTTGCTATCCCTGTGGTAGAAATGGATGTGTTTAGTACTATATGCGTGATACGAATGCTGCCGCCAGTCACTTAGGTGCTGAGCTTAGACGAGAAATTCATCATGCGCCCTAGGGAGATCGTCCTTGGTGGTTTTTCCTGCTACTGTGGTTAAGTATTCTATTTTTTAAAAATCTTTTCGCACAATAATTTCGTGACTAGAATTATTTCAATATTATCTTCTTTGCTTTCAATGATTATCGCATTTTTTCTATTGAAATTCTTAAAAAATGATCTCTCATTTAATCCAATCTTCTCTCCATCCGTTTTTTCGTCTTTTATATAATCCAGAAATGGTTTAATGGTTGTTGTTTTATATTTTTTCTTTACCTCACCAAATATTTCACTAGGAGTTTTCTTTTGATTTAGATATTGATACTCAAAATACAACTCCTCCAATGATATGCATCCATCGGATCTACTCAACAACATCCATTCTTTTTCATCTGCAGCCATGGAATTTTGAGTAAAAATTAAAATACATAGACTTATAGTTAATGTCAGTTTTCTCATGTTTATTTGCCATTAATTTCAGGATTTAAAATTCCCTAATCAAAACAAGAGCAGTCAAATCTCATTCCATTTTTGAAATCAATCATTTTATCTACTGCAGATTCTATTTGGCTTTGGCTAGGATCATTTTCTATTGATGTTGGGAATGGGCCATGTCTATGAAAGTCACGTTTCCTCCATATCTCGAAATTCGAATGCGCTGGCGATGTCGAATCCATTACTGCATGAAGGCCGAATCCAAGCATAAAATCCGATATTGGATCACCTTCAGCATTTCCATCAATAAAGGTGTCTAGAAATTCGTTTGCCTTCAAGCATGATTCTTTTTTTGACAATGTTTTTGAACTCATTGTATGCATATACCCATGATGCTCGTCCTGAAAACGAGACCTATCAGCCTCTCTTGAGCCTTGCTGCATTCTAGCCACTGAGTCAGAGCTCAAGCCGGCCTTTACTCCGTAAGCATCCAATATCTTATTATGTGCACTTGTGGACCATAGTCCCAAAGGGTCAATTTTTATCATGGGTGATGCTGCATATGCATATACATTCACCCCACCCATCAACCCAATCGGATCCTGATTGACATAACTCCCCAGCACCGGATCGTAATACCGATGCCGGTTGTAATACAGCCCCGTTTCCCTGTCATGGTGCTGCCCCGGCAGCCGGATCGCCTGGTGGATGCCTTGCGGGTTGTATTCCTGCAGCACATTGCCCCAGGGATCCAGCTTGGCGGCCCAGGCCACCTGGCCGGTCTGGTCCGTCAGGGCCATGGGTGTGCCCAGGTGGTCGCAGTGGTAGTGGTGGATGGCGATGCGGGCGTGCTGTTCTTTTTCCTGTTTCTGCAGTTTTGCCTGCATGGCGCTGAGCAGGCTCGTGGTGCTGTCTGCCTGTTCGCCCAGCATGGCCTGGGCGCTGGGCGGCAGGCCGTGCTCCAGGGTGTGGCGCAGGTGGCGGGCAGCGTCTTGCTGCATGTCGCGCGGCATGGCACTGAGCATGGTTTGCATGAGGGCCAGGGCCGGCGTGTGGTTGGGGTCGTCCTGGTCGGGCAGGCCCGCGGTGATGGCCTGCACCAGCAGGTGGGGTTGGTCTTGGGGGTCGCCGCTGGCCGTGGTGCTCAGGCGCACCAGGGGTGTAAAGCTGCCCGGTTCGTAGATGGTGTGCTCTATGTGGTGCGTGTCATCGCCGCCCTGCAGGCGTTCGGTGTGGATGAGGCGGTCTCCGTCCCAGCCGTAGTAGTGGGTGCGGGTGGATTCTGTGGAGTCCGCGCTTTCCACTTGCTGCTTGAGCCTGCGGCCCAGGGCGTCGTAGGTGTAGCGGCTGTGGTGGCGCAGTTGCTCGGCGGTGCCCTGGAGCTGGCTGCTGCGCACGGCGATGAGCTGGTGCGCTCCGTCGTAGTGCAGTTGCTGCTGGCTGTGGTCTGCCTGCATTTGCGCGATGCGGTTGCCGCAGGGGTCGTAGCGCCAGACGCGGTCTTCGGTGAAGCCGATGCGGTTGTCTTCCCAGCGCTGCACGGGGCCTTGCCGCTGGCCTGCAAGGTGGGCCAGGCCCATGAGGTTGAAGTCGGTGTGCCGCCAGTGGGCGTGGACCTGGGCAGCCCAGTTGTCTTGTGAGTCTGTCTGGCCCGTTGCACCGGGTGCTGGCAGGCGGTTGCCTGCAGGGTCGATCTGCCAGCGGGTGGTGGTCTGGGGGTCCTGGCTGTCGGTGGCCGCTCTGAGGCGCCCGGCGCTGTCGTAGCCGTAGCGCAGCAGTTGCGCGGCCTAGCCCGGGGCGCCGGCCTGTTCGATGGCAACGAGCTGGCCCAGGCTGTCGTAGTGGTAGCGGCGGCCGAGGATCTGGCCTATGAGCGGCTGGACCAGGTGATCACGGCCTTCCATGCTCTGCAGGCCTGTGGTGCCCAGGGCCGTGAGTCGGCCCAGGCTGTCCCATTGGCGTTGCACCTGCAGGGGGTTGTGTGCGTCTGCTGCAGAGGTGGGTGGGTGCAGGCTGCGGCGGACTTCGCGGTGCAGGTTGTCGCGCTCGAAGTCGATGAGGCTGGCTCCGTTGAGCTGCAGTCCGTGCACATGGCCTGAGCCGTAGGTGAGCCAGGCGATCTCTCCCAGGCCTTGCAGCTGGCTGTGCTGGCGTGCGCCCAGGGGGTCCAGAGTGTGGGCGATGCGGTGTTCGTATTCGATCTGGTCTGCGGCCCCGTTCCCGTCCTTGCCAGGCCGGTACAGCTGTTGCACTTCTGCGGTGATGCGGCCCAGCGCGTCGCGCTCCAGTGCTATGCGGCTTTGCAGCTGGATGGTGTTCTCTGCGGTGTTCTCGCCAGTGTGCTGCCAGACGCTGGCCGCCGTGAGGCGCCCTGCCGCATCCCATTCGTAGCGGTGGGTTTGCGCGGGCGCATGGGGCGTGGCGGGCAGCTGGCGTTCGACCAATCGCCCGCCTTCGTCCCAGCGATAGTGGCTGCTGCTTTGCTGCGCGGCGTTGCCGTCCGTGGCTTCCATGAGCTGGCCTGCCGCGTCCCAGCGGTAGCGCTGCAGCCGTTGGTCAAACCCTTCTTCCTGCACGAGCCGGTCCAGCGCGTCCCAGGCAAAGCGGCTTTGCGCTCCGTTCTCGTTGACGAGGCGCAGCAGGCGGCCTGCGCTGTCGTATTCGAAGGCCAGGGTGAGGCCGCCATGTGTTCGCTGGACCAGCCTGCCCCAGAGGTCGTAGCGCAGGTGGATGCTGGAGTCTGCGGTCTGGGTTTCGCTGGAGGTGCCGGCAGGCTGGGCCGGCTCGATGCGCGTGAGGTGGCCTGCGCTGTCGTAGTGGTAGCGCTCGATCTGGCCGTTGGGCAGTTCGCTGGCCACGATGCGCCCCTGGCCGTCGCGCTGGTGGCGTTGGCGCTGGCCCAGGGCGTTGTCCACTTCGATGAGCGCCCCCCAGCGGTCGTAGTGGTAGTGCGTGCTGTGGCCCGAGCAGTCGGTGTAGCTGAGCAGTTGGCCCGCGTCGCTCCAGGCCAGCTGTTTGCTGCCGCCCTGCGCGTCTTCGATGCGCCGGGGGCTGTCGCAGGTGAGCGGCGCTTCCTGGGGGTCTGGGTAGTGGTAGCGCTCGGTGCTGCCATCGGCCTGGGTGATCTGGATGAGACGGCCCCAGGCGTCGTATTCGTAGCGGGTGGTGGCCCCTGCCGGGTCGGTGGAGGCGAGCAGGCGGCCCGTGGCTTCGTCGTGTTCCTGCTGGGTGCTGCGCCCGTCGGGCAGTTGCACGCCGATGAGCCGGCCCTGGCCATCACGCCTGAGGTGGACGCTGCGCCCCAGCGGGTCGGTGCGCGAGGCCAGGCGGCCGAAGCTGTCGTAGCTTTGCAGCCAGCGGCTGCCATCGGCCTTGTGGTGGGCGATGAGGCGCGACAGGCCCGCTGCGCCTTCGAAGTAGTAGGTCTCGATGCGATCCAGGCTGTCGCTGACGCGGGTGGCGGCACGCGGCTGGCCATCGGGGCCCGGGGGCTGGGCCAGGTAGTCGAAGCGGTAGCTGAGGCCTTCCTGGTTGCTGTGCTCGATGACGCGGGCACCGGGCTGGGCGCTCTCGTAGCGGTAGCGGTGCCAGGGTCCGCTGGCATGGCGGTGGGCGCTGATGCGGTGGTGGTCCCATTCGAATTCGCGCACGAGCTGACCTGCGCGGTCGTGGACGGTGATGAGGTCGCCTGCGCTGCTGTAGCCGTAGCGCACGAGGGCGATGGGGGTGGACAGGGGCTGCAACGGGTCCTGTGTGAGGTCCACGCCTGTGACCCGCCAGCCGTCGTCGGCGCCCCACAGTCCGTTCAGTCCCTGCGCGTCCTTGCCGCCATGGATGCGCTGGTGCAGCAGCCGGTAGCGCCGGCCTGTGCCGTCGCTCAGCGAGACCAGGCGGCCTGCGGGGATGGGGTCCTTGCTCGCACTGTGGCCGGCCTCGGGCGTGGTGCCGTCGCTGTAGTGGTAGAGCTGGCGGCGCCCGAAGCGGTCGATCTGGGCCATGAGGCGCCAGGGACCGTCGACAGGTTCACCGGGCGCAGGACCAAAGCCCCAGAGGGTGTCGCCATCGCCGCTGACCGCGAGGATGGCTTGCGGGTTGCGCACCAGTGCCTGTTCCACATGCGACCACCGAGGATTGGCGGCCCAGGGCGCTGTGCCGCCGTCCGGCTCCGTGCTGCCGCCGCGCAGCAGCCAGATGTCTTCGCTGGCACTGTGCAGCTGGCCGCCCGGCACCAGAGGCTGGTCGAAAGTGATGACGCGGCCGCTGGCGTCCAGCAGCAAGGTGGCCTCGTCCTGCAGGCGGATGCTGAGCTCCTGCAGCAGGTGCCAGCCATGGCCCAGCAGGCCGCAGGCCGCGCCGTGCTCGGGGTTGACGTAGCTGCTGTACTGGCGCTGCCAGGCCACAGGCAGCGCAGCCGAGGGCAGGGCGAAGTCCAGGTCTTGTGCGCCCAGCAGGACCTTGGCGCCCAGTTGGGGGTTGACGGGGGAGCTGACTGTGATGCCACCTTGGCAGACGGAGCAGGCAAGGCCCCCCTGGCTGCCGATGAGCACGGTGAGCGAGCCGGTGACGATCTTGCCCTTGACGACGCTGTCGGTGATACGGGCTGCGGGTTGGCCACTCATGCAGACTTCTCCTGAGTGGACTTGATGGCGCAGTCGCACTGTATCGCTGTATCCAGGGCGGCAATTGCTTCACATTGCCTCATTCCGGGTAGATGGAAACAGTGGCGGATTCTCTGATGGCCAGGCATTTCATGAGAATGCAGTGGCTCGCCCCATGGCGTGCGGATGGCAAATGGTCGTGTCATTGTGTCAACCGTCCTACGGACGGCTCCCTCTCTCGATGAGCGGGAATCATAGACAGGCCACTGGCAATGGCGCAATTGATTTATGCGTCAGACTCTTCCTATAAATGTAAGCAAATTGATTATCTTGGATACATCAGCAATTGAATTCCGCCTCACCAATGGAAGGACATATCGATAAATTTCTCATGCCATTGGTGCAATGGGCATGAGGCGCCTGCTGATCCGCATCAAGGCGCGCCAATAAAAAAAGCCCCCACCTCGAAAGGCAGGGGCTGTCAGGGGCCCGGGGCGCCATGCGTGACACCGCCGGGCCGGCTAGCAACGGGTTGGCATCAGCCTGCAGCCGCCTCCGGCGAGGGCTTGGGCTGCAGGCGCTTGAGCACGCGCGGCACGATGAGCACGCAGGCCACGATGATGATCAGCGTCAGCGACATGGGGCGCTGCAGGAAGATCCACCAGCTGCCTTCGCCGATGGACACGGCATTGCGCATCTGTGCCTCGGCCAGGGGGCCCAGGATCATGCCGACCACGACGGGCGCGGTGGGGAAGTCGAAGCGGCGCATGATCACGCCCAGCACGCCGATGCCGTACAGCAGGAACAGGTCGAAGGCGCTCTGGCGCATGCCGTAGGCACCCACGGTGGCGAAGATCAGGATGCCTGCGTACAGCTGGGGACGCGGGATCTTGAGCAGCTTGACCCACAGGCCCACCATGGGCAGGTTGAGCACCAGCAGCATCAGGTTGCCGATGTACAGCGAGGCGATGAGCGCCCAGACCAGGGCGGCGGACGAGCTGAACAGCTGCGGGCCGGGGTTGATGCCGTAGTTCTGGAACGCACCCAGCAGAACGGCCGTGGTGTTGCTGGTGGGAATGCCCAGGGTCAGCAGCGGGATCAGCGCGGCGGTCACGGTGGCGTTGTTGGCGGCCTCTGGGCCGGCCACGCCTTCGATGGCGCCCTTGGTGCCGAACTCGGCACGGTTCTCACCCTTGGCCAGCTTCTTTTCGGTGGCGTAGCTCAGGAAGGTGGGGATCTCGGTGCCTCCGGCAGGGATGCAGCCGAAGGGTGTGCCGATGACGGTGCCGCGCAGCCAGGCGGGCCACGAACGCTTCCAGTCGCGGCCGGTCATGTGCACGCGGCCCATCTTGTTTTGCGTATCGACGACCTTGCCTTCGTACATGGCGGCGTACAGCACCTCGGCCACGGCGAACAGGCCCACGGCCACGAGCACGATGTCCACGCCGTCCAGCAGCTCCATCTTGCCCATGGTGTAGCGCGCAGCGCCGGAGATCTGGTCCATGCCGATGCAGCCCAGCGCCAGCCCCAGGAACAGAGCCGTCATGCCGCGCAGCGCGCTTTGGCCGAGCACGGCACTGACGGTGGTGAAGGCCAGCACCATCAGCATGAAGTACTCGGGCGGGCCCAGCTTGACGGCAAAGTCGGCCACCGACGGCGCGAACAGCGTGACGACCACGGTGGCCACGGTACCGGCCACGAAGGAGCCGATGGCGGAGGTGGCCAGCGCGGCGCCCGCGCGGCCGCTCTTGGCCATCTTGTTGCCCTCCATGGCCGTGACCATGCTCGCGGTCTCCCCGGGCGTGTTCAGCAGGATGGAGGTGGTGGAGCCGCCATACATGGCGCCGTAGTAGATGCCCGCGAAGAAGATCATCGAGGCGGTGACCTCGACCTTGGCGGTAATGGGCAGCAGCATGGCCACGGCCACGGCCGGGCCGATGCCAGGCAGCACGCCCACGGCCGTGCCCAGGGCGCAGCCGACCAGAGCCCACAGCAGATTGGCGGGTGTGATGGCGGTGGCGAAGCCCGCCATCAGTGCGTCAAAGATTTCCATTACAGCCACCCCGTCTCAGTCAGGCCCGGCAGGTTGATTGCCAGGAATTGCGTGAAGGCCCAGAACACGGGCGCCGAGATGAGCAGCCCGGTGACCACGTCCTTGACCCAGGTGATGGGTGCGCCCGCCTGGGCCTGGCCGCCAGCACGGCGCAGGCCCTGCACGGCCAGCACGTAGCAGATGGTGCAGCTGACGATGAAGCCCGCCGTGCCGATCAGTGCGGCGTTGACCATCAGGCCGGCCGACACCCAGACGAAGGCGCCGATGTCGGCGCGTGGATGGCCGCCAGGTGCGGAGGCTTCGCGGTAGCCGCCCGTGCGCGCCTCCCAGACCAGCCAGGCGCCGCAGACCGCGAGCACCACGGCGCACAGCCAGGGCAGGAAATTGGGGCCGACGCCGCCGTAGCCGGAGTCGGAAGGAATCTGCAGCGCGCCGAAGGCCAGGCCTGCAGCGACGAGCAGCACGCCAGAGCCGACGATGGTCTGCGCGCGAACCGAGGGAAAGCCGCTGGGCTCATCGGCCTGGGCGGCATCCGTGGCAAGTGGATTGGGTTGTGAGGACTCGGACATGGTCAGTTCCTGGCCGCAGCGGAACCGGCGACCGGGCCGGCCACCGCTGCAGACGTGGGGAAAAAATTAAGCCGCCGGGGCCTGCGGGCCGCTGGCGCGGCGCGCGGGCATCTTCCGCTTCTTGAAGCAGGCGCTGCGACTGGCGCCTGCCGTGGCCCGCAGGAGTGCAGGCCTGTGGCCGCACCAGCCCCGCAAGAGGCCGGTGCGGCCGTGCGATCACACCATGCCGGACTTGACCATGGTGGCGCGCAGGCTCGCGAACTCCTGGTCCACGAACTCGCCGAAGGCATCGCCGGCCAGCCACGCGGGCGTCCAGTCGTTCTTCTGCAGAGCCTCAGCCCAGGCCTTGCTCTTGGTGGCCTTCTCCAGCATGGCGACCAGCGCATCGCGCTGGGGCTTGGTGATGCCGGGCGCGCCGTACACGCCGCGCCAGTTGCCGATCTCGACGTTGATGCCCTGCTCCTTGAGCGTGGGCACGTCCACGCCCTTCAGGCGCTGGCCCGAGGTCACGCCGATGGGCTTCATCTTGCCGGTGCTGATGTACTCGGCGAACTCGCTGAAGCCGCTGCCGCCCACGGTGACGTTGCCGCCCAGGATGGCGGAGATGGCCTCGCCGCCTCCACGGAAGGCCACATAGTTGATCTTGGAGGGATCGACGCCGACTTCACGCGCGATCATGGCCGCCGCAATGTGCTCGGTGGAGCCGCGCGAGCCACCGCCCCACTTGACGGAGCCCGGGTCCTTCTTGAGCTGGGCAATCACCTCGGCCATGTTCTTGAAGGGCGAGTTGGCGGGCAGCACGAACACGTTGTATTCGCTGGTCAGGCGCGCCAGCGGCGTGGCCTGCGTAAGGTTCACGGGCGGCTTGCCCGTGATGATGCCGCCCAGCATGACGGCGCCCATGACCATCATGGCGTTGGGATCGCCCTTGCTGCCGTTGACGAACTGCGCAAGACCGATGGCGCCAGCGGCGCCGCCCTTGTTGTCATAGGTGACGGAAGCAGCCTGACCAGCGTCCTGCAAAGCCTTGCCCAGGGCACGGCCCGTGGTGTCCCAGCCGCCGCCGGGGTTGGCCGGCAGCATCATCTTGACGGCGACCGCAGCCTGAGCAGACAGCGGCAGGCTGCCTGCGGCGGCCAGTGCGGCCAGCGACTTCAGAAAAGTATCACGACGCATGGTTTGACTCCTTGTGTTGTAAGGCTGTCGATGATCGGTTCGCTACCTGTCAAATGGCTGTCCAAACCCCTAGGGGAATCCCTAGATCGCTCTTGGCGCGATGGCCTGCATCGCGCCCGGTGCTAACGTGCGGGCCATGCAATTGCTGCTCGTAGAAGATGACAACGCCATGCGCACCACGCTGCAGCGCACGCTGATCCGGCGCGGCATCCAGGTGGAGACGGCGGCCGACGGCCCCTCGGCCCTGGCGCAGTGGCTGGTGCGCGAGCCCGACGCCGTGGTGCTGGATTTGAGCCTGCCCGGCCTGGACGGCCTGCAGGTGCTGGAGCGTGCGCGCGGCCAGGGCCTGCGCACGCCCGTGCTCATCCTGACTGCGCGCGGCACCGTGGGCGACCGCGTGCTGGGCCTGAACGCCGGCGCGGACGACTACTTGGCCAAGCCCTTCGACCTCGACGAGCTGGAGGCCCGGCTGCGCGCCCTGCTGCGCCGCAGCAGCGACAGCTTCGCGCCCAAGCCACCGCCCGAGACCATTGCCATGGGCGCGCTGCGCTACGACAAGGCCAGCGGCGCCATCCACCGCGATGGCGAGATCATGGAGCTGACGCCCCGCGAGCTGGCCCTGATGCACGCCCTGCTCGCGCGCCCCGGCCATGCCGTAGCCAAGGAACGGCTGTTCGCGCTGGTGTTTCCCGGCGAGTCCGACGTGCAGTACGAGGCCGTGGAAGTCGTCGCCTACCGGCTGCGCAAGAAGCTGTCGGGCACGGGCGTGCAACTGGTCACGCTGCGCGGCCTGGGCTATCTGCTCAAGGCCGAGTCAGCCTGACGCATTGCCGCATTCCCGCACCGCAAGCCCATGCGCGACCCCGGTCTTCCCCTTCCCGCCCCCGCCCGCGCGCGCCAGCCCTGGTCGCTGCGCCGCCAGCTGCTGACGGGCATTCTCGTACCCGTCATTCTGTTCATTGGCTTCAATACCTGGAGCCTGTACCACCAGACGCTGGCTGCGCTGAACACGGCCTATGACCGCACGCTGCTGGCATCGGCCAAGAGCATCAGCGAGCAGCTGGATGTGACGGGCTATGACGAGTCCGCCCAGTTGCATGCCATCGTTCCCTACTCGGCGCTGGAGATTTTCGAGGCCGACAACCAGAGCCGCATGTTCTACCGCGTCTCCACGCTGGACGGGGAAATGGTGTCGGGCTTTGGCGAGCTGCCCATGTGGCACGGCGTCATCCCCCAGCGCCCGCCCTACGCAGCCCTTGTCGATTTCTATGACGCACAGTTCCGGGGCCGGCCCGTGCGCATGGCCGTGCTGCTGCAGCCCGTGGCCAGCGCCAAGGGGCGCGGCATGGCCGTGATCCAGGTGGCCGAGACGCTGGAGCTGCGCGAGACCCTGGCCCTGCAGATCCTGCGCACCACGCTGGCACGCCAGGCACTGCTGGTGGCTGCCGTGGCGCTGATCGTGATCTTTGTGGTGCAGCGGGCCACCCAGCCCGTGCGCCAGCTCAGCAGCGACCTGCGCTCGCGCCCGCGCGGCGACCTGAGCCCGCTGTCGGCCCCCGCTGCGCCGCGTGAATTGCAGCCCCTGCTGGAGGCCATCAACCAGCTCATGCTGCGGCTGCGCCAGCTGCTGTCGGACCAGAAGCGCTTTGTGCGCGATGCATCGCACCAGTTGCGCACGCCGCTGGCCGTGCTCAAGGCCCAGCTGCAGTCGGCCCAGCGCGGCGATGTGCCGGCCGAGCAGGCCTTCGAGGAAATCGGCGCCACCGTGGACCGCGCCACGCGGCTGGCCAACCAGATGCTGGCGCTGGCCAAGGTCGAGCAGCTGCGGCAGGAAGACAGTGCCGAGCCGGCGTCGCCCGCCCCCAGCCTGCTGGACGAAGTGGTGCGCGACGTGGCCATCGAACTGTCGCCGCTGATTGCCGAGCAGGACATCGACTTCTCCATAGACACCGAGCCCTGCCCCGTGCCGGCCCATGAATGGATGCTGCGCGAACTCACGCGCAACCTGCTGCACAACGCCATACGCCACATGCCTGCGGCCGGCAGCCTGCACATCAGCGTGCACCAGGCCGGCAGCCAGGCCGTGCTCAGCCTGCGCGACAGCGGGCCGGGCATAGACAGCGATCTGGCCCAGCGGCTGTTCCAGCCGTTCTCGGCCGGCAACGCGCGCAGCGGCTCGGGCCTGGGGCTGGCCATCTGCCACGAGATCGTGCAGACGCTGGGCGGCGCCATCGAACTGCGCAACATCTACCGGCAAGGCCTGGTCTGCGGATTGCACGCGCACGTGGCGATTCCGCTGCAACCGGCCACTGGCAAGCACCCCGCGCCGCGCGCACAATAACGCCATGACCGATATCGAATCCATGCGTCTGGACAAATGGCTGTGGTGCGCGCGTTTCTACAAGACGCGCAGCCTGGCGGTAGAAGAGATCGGCAAGGGCCGCATCACCGTCAACGGAGCCCTGGTCAAGCCCGCGCGCGAAGTGCGCTGCGGTGACACCGTGGTGCTGCGCCAGGGCCAGATTCCGCGCACCGTGGTCATTCGTGGCCTGTCAGGCATGCGCGGCCCCGCGCCTGTGGCCCAGGCCCTGTACGAAGAAACCGCCGCAAGCCTGGCCGAGCGGGAGCGCCTGGCCGAGCAGCGCCGGCTGGCGCCCGAGCCCGCCAGCAGCATTGCCGAACAGCACGACGGCCGCCCCACCAAGCGCGACCGCCGCCAGATCGACCAGGTGCGCGAGCGCGGCAACTGGGACAGCCGCTGGAGCGCATCCATCGACGACCTGGACCGGCGCTGAATACCGCGGCCCTGCCCGCCTCACGCCTCCTCCAGCAAAAAGGCCATGCGCAACCGCTGCGCATGGCCTTTTCTCATGGGTTTGCGGGCGCAGACCCCTGCGGCGTTCAGACCACCTGGTCCTTGGCCGGTGCGTCGTCCCCCTGCGCACGCGGCAGGATGAGGTTCATCACCATGGCGGCCATGGCCCCCACGGTCACGGCCGAGCCCAGCAGGTACTGCAGCATGTCCGGCAGGGTCTGGACCCAGTCCTTGGGAGCCAGCGTGGCGAAGAAGGAGCAGATGATGGGCACGCCCACCACCAGCATGGCGCGCTCGTCCAGGCGCACATGGCGCAGGATGCGGATGCCCGCCATGGCAATGGTCACGCAGACCACGGCGAACATGCCGCCGATCACGGGCGAGGGAATGGCCGCAATCAGCGCCGAGAACTTGCCCAGAAAGCCCAGGCAGGCCAGCACCAGGCCGGCCGCAATGAAAACCATGCGGCTGGCCACGCCGGTGATCGAGATCACGCCGGCGTTGGTGGAGTAGCCGGTGACCGGCGTTGCGCCTATCAGGGCGGCCACGCTGCAGCTCAGGCCCTCTCCCACGGCGCCACGGTCGAGCTGGCGGCTGGTGATGGGCTGGTTGATCACGGCCGAGACCGCAAACCAGGTGCCTGTGGTTTCCGCCATGACCACCAGATAGATCACGACAAAGGTCAGCACGGCAGGCAGGCTGAACTGCAGCGGGTAGTCGATGCCGGCCAGCTTGGGCAGCGTCAGCCAGGGCGCATCCGCAACCGGCTGCCAGGCGAACAGGCCCATGGCCCAGGCCACGGCCGTGCCGCCGGCCAGCGCGATGATCACCGACGACAGCCGCATCCAGCGGCCCAGCCGGTTGTCAAAGCGCAGGCCCAGCATCATGGCCGCGATCAGCAGCGCCGCCGACACCGAAGCCAGGGCAATGGACTGGTTGACCGTCATGCCGGCGTGGACCGAGAACACGTTGGCGCTGAGCGCAATCGGCAACAGCGACAGCCCCACCACGAGGATGATGGTGCCGCCGACGATGGGCGGCACCAGCCAGCGGATCACGCGGTGGAACCAGCCCAGCGCACCCAGTGCAATGACGATCAGCGCTCCCGGAATCAGCGCGCCATAGACCGCTCCCATGCCGCCGAAGCCACCGCCCGCGCCAAAGGCCACGGCCAGGATGGCACCCAGCGGAATGTAGGAAGGCCCTTGCGCAACAGGCATGCGCATGCACCAGGCGGTCTGGATCAGCGTGCCCACGCCTGCGGCAAGAAAGGTGGACTGGATCATGGACGCCGCATCGGCTTGCGACAGCGCCAGGGCCGAGGCAATGATGAAGGGCACGACATACACGTCCATGGCCATCACATGCTGCAGGCCCAGCAACAGGGCCTGTGACAGCGAGACGCGGTCGTCGGGGCGGGCGATCAGGCGCCCTTCGTAGGAGGAGGTCGGTTCGGTCATGGGACGGAAAAATGCGGAAAACGGCCGCAGCGCAAAGACTGCGGCGCTCAGACAGCAGTGACAGCGCCGGCGGCCTGGCGCCGGTGCACGCACTCGCCCTGCACCCAGATGCTGGCCACATTGGCGCGCGTGGCGTGGTGGATGATCTTTTGCAGAATGTCGGCCGGGCCATCCGCGCCGGGCCAGATCTGGACATTGGAGTCAGGCCCCTGGCAGTCGATGGCCAGGGCGTCCATGGCGTGGCCGGGCTCGATGCGGCCAATCGGCAGGTCCAGCGCATCGCCCCCCGCCGCCGTGGCCAGCCACAGCGCAAAGACGTGGTCGATGCGGGCCTGAACGCCCTGCCCCGCCCTGCCGCGCTGCGAAGCGCCCAGGGCCGGGTCCACCCCCTCATGCAAGGCCAGCGAGGCCGTCATGGCGTGGCGGCAGGCATCGAACATGCTGGGGCTGTAGCCGCCCGAGATGTCCGTGGCCAACCCCATGCCCAGGCCCTGCTCACGGCCGCTACGCGCGGGGAAAACGCTGTTGGCGAAATAGAAGTTGGACAGAGGGCAATGCGCGACCGAGGCGCCCGTGCGCGCCATCAGCGCCACGTCATCGGCCGTGAGGAAGTTGGCATGGGCCACGACCGTGCGGCGCGTGAGCAGGCCGAAATCATGCAGCGCATGCGCATCGGTGCGGCCCTGGCGTTCCAGCACATGGGCATGCGCCCAGTCGCTCTCGGAGCAATGGGTTTGCACATGGGCGCCGGTGCGTCCAGCCAGGTCGCCCAGGCCGCGCAGCAGCTCGTCGGTGCATGAAGGAATGAAGCGCGGCGTGATCACCGGCAGCACGCGCTGCTGCGCGTTGTCCGGATGCTGGCGCAGCCAGTCGATGAAGCGTGCCGTCTCGGCAATGCCTTCGGCGGCGCTTGCGTCCTTGTAGTACGGAGGACATTGCGACGGCTCGTCCATCGCCACCTTGCCCACCAGGGCGCGCTGGCCCAGGGCCAGGCAGCGTTCGGCCAGCACTTGGTTGCCCACGGCGTGGATGGTGCCGAAGTACATGGCCGTCGTCGTGCCATTGGCCAGCAGCGTGCGCACCACGCTGTCGTAGACCGATGTGGCAAAGCCGGCATCGCCGTAGCGCGCTTCCAGGGGAAAGGTGTACTCCTGCAGCCAGGTTTCCAGCGGCACATCCAGGGCCTTGCCGCTTTGCGGCCATTGCGGGGCATGCACATGCAGGTCCACCATGCCGGGCAAAAGGTACTGGCCCTCGGGCAGGCGCTGCAGCGTGCCTGCGGCCGCATGCGCGGCCTCCAGAGCGGCGCGGCGGGGATCACCGCGCTCCAGCACGGCATCGATCATGCCGCGGCCATCCACCACGATCAGCACGTCCTGCTGGATGCGCAGCGCATCCGGCACGGGTGCATCAAAAGCAGTACACAACAGGGCCCAGCCCCGGCCAAGGTCAGCGGAATTCATCATGGAAACGCGGCCCCCTGCCTCACTTGGCCTTGAGCTTGGCCAGGTCCTCGGCCGTCAACCATCGCCACTGGCCCGGCTGCAGGTCCTCGGTGAGTTCCAGCTCGCCGATCTTCCAGCGATGCAGGCCCTCGACGCGATTGCCAACGGCCGCGATCATGCGCTTGACCTGGTGGTACTTGCCTTCGGTCAGCGTGAGGTCCAGCACATGCTCGCTCACCTGCTCACAGGCAGCGGCCTTGACGGGCTTGGGGTCATCGTCGAGCACCACGCCGTCGAGCAGGCGCTGCACCTGGCCGGCATCGACCGGATGCTTGGTGGTCACGCGATAGATCTTGGGCACATGCTTCTTGGGCGAGCTCATGCGGTGGATGAACTGGCCGTCATCGCTGAGCAGCAGCAGGCCCGTCGTGTCCTGGTCCAGCCGCCCCACGGCCTGCACGCCCTGCACGGCACCCTTGTTCGGGCGCAGCCGCAGCGGCAAGGGCAAAAGCGAGTAAATGCTCGGATAGGTCGACGGTTTTTGCGAGCATTCCGTGCCCGCAGGCTTGTGCAACAGCACATAGCCCAGCGCGTGATAGGCCCACTCCACGCCCTGCACGCGATAGCGCAGGCCTTCAGGATCGATGTCCTGCGTGGAGTCGAGGCAACGCACCCAGTCATTGGCCTCGGTGTCCCACAATTCCACCCAGCCCTGCTGGACCAGTCCGGAACACACGCGGCGGATGCCGAACCCTTGGGAATACAGAATGTCTTGCAGTTGCATGTTCATCTTTCAAGCCGTTTGCGCCCACCATGGCGCACGCACATCGCGCAGGCGACGATACAAGTACTTCTGCGCAAACAAGCAAAAAACCCCGTAGCTTTGG
>NZ_MYFL01000020.1:0-2119 GCF_002193035.1 Delftia sp. K82
ATGGCCAGGGGCGCCCTCGATGCGACGTGAGGCCACAGCCTGCAAGGCCGCATGGTGATGCAGCGCCAGCCTTTCGCCGGAAGTTCTGTGTGCTCCTGCAGTCCGCGCTTCGCCGCTGGCCAGCGCGACCGCGCCGAGAAAGAATTAAAGATCAGTGGCGACGAGACTAATGAGTTGTGGCGTTACGCAACAGGCTTCGTGGATGACCTGGACTGGCACTCCATAATCAATCAATATTGTCCAGCAGCCCATCCTTCACCTGTGCGTCAATCTCCTTGACTAAGGCTAGGACTTTTGTGACGAGTTCGTCGATGTCTGCACTGGCAATATTCAGGACATCATTCTTTAAGGTTCTGCCGTTGCGGTGAACGATGTCATGTCGATTGGTGGTGGCTTTCATCAGCCAGGCAACGTCCTTTGGAAAATTGACTGACAGTACGTTCTCATAGAGAGTCTTCGCGGTCACAACGTTGTGAAAGCTGATCTCGTCAATAGCATCATTCGCCAGTTTCAATATCTTGTCGTATGTGTTGAAGATTTCGCTTATTGGCTCTTTTTTGCTGTTTTTGAATGCATCGTGGCTTTGGACAAATCGCCTTAACACTGCGTTGCGCTTCATGACCTGCTTCTTGAGGGTGTCGCTGAGGTAGGCTTCCATTACTGTAATGACGTTGGCATAGAGCAAGCGCATGAGAGCTGGGTTATCTGGTGCCAGATTTGCCAAGGCCTTGGTCGAATCGAGCGAGTCTGTGAAATCCTTGAAGAAATGTGTACTGTCAGAGTGGTATTCGGTCAAGTCGTCAAAATCCTCTGTCCATCCTGAGTCGACCATGTTGGTTGCATCAAGGACAAAGAATTTTTCATTCGGCATCACTTCTATCAGCGCCACTGCATACATATTTTCTGTTGAGCATGGAAAGCCAAATCCGCCCATCCCAGGCTCGTCTGAAAAGATAAATCCATCGGCGCCACTCAGCATGTAATTCAAAAGCTGATCGCTGTAGTTAGTGCGCTTCTCTCCAAAAGTCGTGGCATCGAGGTTTTCGGTAGCGATCTTCTTGAGGCGGGCAAGCCAATCCTCAAGGGTGCTGTTCTCTAGAACGGGCAAAAGTTCAGCATTCGCTCCGTCACGGTCCAAATCCTCCGAAATCATGAGCCTGCATAACTGAACCTTTCGCGCCAGCTCCTTGGTGAAGTCCGTGCGCAGCGAATCATTGTCGTAGCCGTCCAGAGCTAGGCGGCGTGCGATGACTTCTACTGGTGCCTTGTAGAGGTATCTCACGGGGAAGTCTACATCTTCGGACGTTTCGACCGTCCGTTCTTTTCTTTTGAAGTACCACGGGTTGATGTGATTCTGCATTTCTGTGACTCTCATGCAGCCCAGATCCACTGATGCCCAAGTTGACACGGTTAACTCCTAGTAGAGATTCCTGATACGGGAAAGTTTCACTGCCAGTGTAAGCTAGCGCCCAAGTTACGGTAGCGGCTCAAATGGAAGCTTCGTGCGACATGCCGGCAGCGGTGTCAGCTCCACAATTGTATTGAACATATTCGCTGCGCAGCAGTCGTTGATCGAGGCGTTCCGAACGGTCGAAATGGGTCGGTCACTGACTGATACGAAAAACCGCTGAGGGGTACCCTCGGTTTGTAGCGCAGCGCCATCTAGTTTGCCATCCGGGGACAGACCGCTCATACAGACAAAAGCAGTCGCTTGCAGGTACATCTCCAAAGACCGCTGCTGACCGATAGCACGCGTTCTACAACAGAGACCTGATGATGGCAACCGAGCCAGAACAGCCAATTACACATTTTCGCTCAATGGCTTAAATCAGGCGAATGCCTATCGTCCGATAAGTCGTAGAAGTATTTCGTGAGGGTCTGCTGAGTTTACGAGTGCAAGGTATTGACTGCCTACAAGCATTGGTTCGTAGTACAGCCCCATGTGTTTCGCCATGCCTGTCGCATCAGCGCAAAAGCCTTCATTCATTAGATTTTGGGGAGCGCCATGATTTCTGGCCAATTTGGATGGCAATGTGAAATCGATAACAGAATCCCCGCCCAGCGTTATCCAAGCATGTAGGTCGATAGGTACGGTTTCATCAACCAGCTCTTTGGCCAA
>NZ_MYFL01000020.1:2262-2463 GCF_002193035.1 Delftia sp. K82
TATTGATGTGCGCCATAAGTGGTATTGGTCGTGCACAAAGGCATAGGCTTGTTGCACCTGTTTCGTCGATGGCTGTTCAATACTCACTACTGGGGCCCGATTCATCCCCATCGATGGCCAACGAGTAAGGGCATCTGCAAATAAGTCGAAGTAACTATAGGTAGGCATGATGGGATGGGATTTGGATAGCATCGTCTTTTT
>NZ_MYFL01000020.1:2585-2871 GCF_002193035.1 Delftia sp. K82
CCCGGAAGCGCGTCACTCAGGCTCGATTTGAGCCATCCAAGCGATGCTCACCCCTCATCATGCCAGTGAGGAAGGGTGGCCGAGCACTCGAAACCACCCCGCATAGGTCATCGCCAGAGGCTTCGCTCCTCATCCGCGCCCGACCTGGTCAGGCTCCCCCGTCATCGCGCCACGAAGGCGGAGCTTCCCTCCCTCTGACTCCACAGAGGTCATCAGCCGAGGCTTCGGTCCTCGTTCGCGCCTGATCTGGGGCAGTCACTCTGCACGGCTGCCTGATCTTGGGTGC
>NZ_MYFL01000020.1:2943-3185 GCF_002193035.1 Delftia sp. K82
CGCCAGCCTTTCGCCGGAAGTTTTGTGCGCGCCTGCAGGCCGCACTTCGCCGCCGACCAGTGCGGCTGCGCACCGAAAAAACTAAAGATCAGTGGCGGAAAAACTAATGTGTAGTGGCGTTCCTGCGGAACGCCACTGAACACGCAGCCCGTCACGCAGATAACTCGTTGATTTCTCACGTCCTCGCAAGCCATGCGCCATCGATCTTTAGAGAGATGCGCCACTGTACTTTCGTCTGTACG
>NZ_MYFL01000021.1:0-13126 GCF_002193035.1 Delftia sp. K82
CGGCGCATCCTGCGCGCCTTTGTGGGCCGGGGCCTGCTCGAAGGCTTCGAGGCCCAGGAGATGCTGGGGTACAAACACAGTGGGTTTTCGGTAGACACCAGCGTGTGCATAGCAGCACAAGACCGAGCGGGCCTGGAGCGCCTGCTGCGCTACTGCGCACGGCCCCCGTTTGCGCTGGATAGGCTGCGCAAAGCGGGCAGTGAGCTCATTTACCGCTGCGCCAAGCAGCACAGCGAGCCTGGCAGTGACCGGCGCGACCAACGCAAGGCAAAGCGAGGTGTTCGGGCCGACGAACTGCACCTCACGCCGCTCGAACTCATCGACCGCCTTGCCGCGCTGGTGCCGCCACCGCGTGCGCACCGCCACCGGTACTACGGCGTGCTGGCGCCCAATTCACCCCTGCGGGCTGCGGCGGTTGCACTGGGCGCAGGCCAAACCGCAGGCGCGGGCACGGGCACGGCACAGCCCGAGCCAGGCGGTGTGACCGCAGCGGTGGATGCCATGGGAGTGGCCACGGTCGGTGGTCCCAGCCAGCCCGAGCCCACCCAGCCAGCTCTGCCCAAACGCTCAGCTCACATTCTGTGGGCGGTGCTGATCGCCCGCATCTACGAGGTGTTGCCGCTGTTGTGCCCGCTCTGCGGTGGCCAGATGCGCATCATCGCTTTCATCACCTACAGTGCCGACCTCCGGCACATCCTGGAGCACATCGGGGTGGAGACAGAGCCGCCTCGCATCGCGCCAGCACGCGGGCCGCCGCTGTGGGATGGGTGCGATGTGCCGATGGGCGATGGTGTCGAGGTTGAGCCAGATTGGGGCGAGGCGGCCCAACCGGCGCCGGACTTTGAGGTCGATCAGCGCGTCAGTTGGTAAGGGAAGGCAGCAGCGGTTTGGCCGCGCGGCAGGGCTGCGTCTGTCACTGCCAAAAAATGTGCAAACCGAAAAATCTCGGGCTACTGGCGCTGATCAAGCGCTCAGGCAGGCTCAGCCTGAAGGCCTGTGATGCCCAAAACCTGGGCCATAATCGTCCTCCTGTGGTTGGATTTCCTATCCGCTGGCCCTCCGCGTCGGCCTTGCTGTAGGGCGAGAGCACCTCTTGCCCGAGGCTGACCATTTCATAGCGGTCGGCATCCAGCTGGAAAGGCTGTGACGGGTGGTGGTAGGCGATGAGCAGGTCGCAACCGCCTTCCACGAGCCGCATCACGGCGTCGTGCACGTTGAGCGCAATCAAACGACTCTTGAACGGACCGAACTTGTCGTGCAGGCTCGACACCCAGGCGGGAAAGAAGGTGAACGCCAGCGTGTGCGGCACCGCGAACTCGATCATGTCCTTGCCGGCACTGGTGTGCGCACGCAGCATGGCGCGCGTGTTCTGCAGCGCCTGCAGCATCTCCAGCGCCTGGTCATAGAGGGTCTTGCCCGCGGGTGTGAGGCGTGTGGGGTAGGAGCTGCGGTCCACCAGATCGGTGCCCGCCCAGGCTTCGAGTGCCTGTATCCGCCGCGAAAACGCGGGTTGCGTCACGTGGCGCAACTGCGCAGAGCGGCTAAAGCTGCGCGTTTCCGCAAGACTGACGAAATCTTCGAGCCACTTGGTTTCCATGTGGCGCATTATCCGCCCGCGTTCACCGCCTTGCGCGCCAGGGGAAAGCGGGTGATGAACGGTGCCGGTGCGCCGCACCCCTGCTGTGCAAGCCTGCCAGCCAGCCAGCCAGCCAGCCAGCCAACGCATAATGCCGGGCAGCGCCTGCCGCGCTGTTCCATGCCCGGGGCGGCAACGCCCCCGGCCCCCGGCGCACAACAGCGCCGGGCAGGGCGGCGGGCTTTCGCACGTTCCCCCCTCCCACCACTGCCCTCCATGTCCACCCCTCCCACGCCAGGGCCCGCAACGGACACGCCGTCCCGCGCCACAGGCCCCGAGGCCGAACCCCGTTCGCTGCGCCTTGAAGACTGGCTCACCGTCATCGTGATGGCGACGCTGGCCCTGATCACCTTTGCCAATGTGCTGGTGCGCTATTTCACCAACTCGTCTTTTGCCTGGACGGAGGAGATCTCGATCTTTCTGATGATCGTTCTGGCGCTGGTGGCGGGCTCTGCGGCGGTGGCGCGCAACCAGCACATCCGCATTGAATACTTTGCCGAAGGCGGCACAGCGCAGCGCCGTAAGCGCCTGGCGCAACTGGGAGCCATCAGCGTCGCCCTGCTGTTCGGGCTCATTGCCGTGCTCAGCGTGCGCGTGGTGTGGGACGACTACCGTTTTGGCGAAACCTCGCCGGGCATCGGCGTGCCTCAGTGGTGGTATTCGATCTGGCTGCCGATACTGTCCACGCTGATTGCGGCCCGCGCCCTGGGAGTGCTGGTGAGACGCACACGCGCCACGCCCGGCGAAGCCGCATCGCCCCCTGATGGTGATCAACCATGATCGCCACACTGCTGTTCGTGGCCTTTCTGGGCCTGATGTTTCTGGGCGTTCCGATAGGCGCTGCGCTGGGCCTGGCGGGCGCCGCGGCGATTGCACTGGCCAACGCCGACAGCCAGTGGTTCGGCCTGCTGGCCGTGCCCCAGAACTTCTATGCAGGCCTGGGCAAATACCCGCTGCTGGCCATCCCCATGTTCGTCCTGGTGGGCTCGATCTTTGACCGCTCGGGCGTGGCGCTGCGGCTGGTGAACTTTGCCGTATCCATGGTCGGGCGCGGGCCGGGCATGCTGCCGCTGGTGGCGATTGCGGTGGCGATGTTCCTCGGGGGCATCTCGGGCTCGGGCCCGGCCAATGCTGCTGCCGTGGGCGGAGTAATGATTGCCGCAATGGCACGCGCGGGCTATCCGCCCTCCTTCTCGGCCAGTGTGGTGGGGGCGGCTGCGGCCACCGACATCCTCATCCCGCCATCCGTCGCGTTCATCATCTACTCGGTGCTGGTGCCCGGCGCCTCGGTGCCCGCACTGTTTGCAGCGGGCATGGTGCCCGGCGTGCTGGCGGGCATTGCACTGATCGTGCCCGCCGTGTGGATGGCGCGCAAGCACAAGATGGGCACGCTGGAGGCCACCCTGCCCCGCCCGGCCTTCTGGAAGAGCCTGCGCGAAGCCAGCTGGGGCCTGGCCGCTCCGGTGCTGATTCTGGGCGGCATGCGCGCGGGCTGGTTCACGCCCACCGAGGCAGCGGTGGTGGCGGTGTTCTACGGCCTGTTTGTGGGCATGGTGGTGTACCGCACGATCTCCGTGCGCGACCTCTTTCCCATCCTGCGCGAATCGGGCGAGCTGTCGGCGGTGATCCTGCTGGTTGTATCGCTGGCGGGCATCTTTGCGTATTCACTGTCCACGCTGGGCGTGATCGATCCGGTGGCCAAGGCCATCGTGAACTCGGGCCTGGGGGAATACGGCGTGCTGGCACTGCTCATCGTGCTGCTCATCACCGTGGGCATGTTCCTTGACGGCATCTCGATCTTCCTGATCTTCGTGCCGCTGCTGCTGCCCATCATGAACCACTACCAATGGGACCCGGTGTGGTTTGGCGTGATCCTGACCCTGAAGGTGGCCCTGGGCCAGTTCACGCCACCGCTGGCCGTGAACCTCATGGTGTCGTGCCGCATTGCCGGCGTGCGCATGGAGTCCACCGTGCGCTGGGTTGGCTGGATGCTGTTGGCCATGTTCCTCGTCATGGTGCTGGTGATTGCATTCCCCCAGCTGGCCCTGTGGCTGCCCGCAAGGCTGGGTTACTGACTTGAGGCAACGCTGAACAGGTCCCTCATGCGCCGCGAATCCCGGGAAATGTTTTCAGCGTCGCCCTGAGGGCAGGCCCTGCGCCGCAGGGACCGGCCGACCAATCGACACGTAGTGCAGCCCATAACGCGCAGGCAGCTCAGGCGGGTAGAGGTTGCGCCCGTCAAACACGGCACGGTCGCGCAGAAGCTCGGCCATGCGCGCAAAGTCCGGCACGCGAAAGGCTTTCCATTCGGTGACGATGGCCAGCGCATCCGCGCCCTCCAGCGCCTGCAGCGGGCTGGCGCACAGGCGCAGGTCGGGCCGCTCGCCGTACAGCCGACGGGCCTCCTCCATGGCCACCGGGTCGTGGGCCTGCACGCTGGCGCCCGCGACCCACAGCGCTTCCATCAGGGTGCGGCTGGGGGCTGCACGCATATCGTCGGTATTGGGCTTGAAGGCCAGGCCCCACAGTGCAATCACCTTGCCCTGCAGCTGCCCCTCGTAGTGGGCGCGGATGCGCTCGAACAGCACGCGCTGCTGCGCGGCGTTGCGCTGCTCGACAGCCTCCAGCACCACGGGGCGCAGGCCCACGCTGTGCGCCGTGTGGATCAGCGCCTGCACATCTTTGGGAAAGCAGCTGCCGCCGTAGCCAGCGCCCGGGTAAATGAAGTGGTAGCCGATGCGCGGGTCGCTGCCAATGCCCTGGCGCACCGCTTCAATGTCGGCGCCCAGCTGTTCGGCCAGGTTGGCCATCTCGTTCATGAAGCTGATCTTGGTCGCCAGCATGGCGTTGGCAGCGTATTTGGTGAGCTCTGCGCTGCGCACGTCCATCACCAGGAGCTTGTCGCGGTTGCGGTTGAACGGGGCGTAGAGCTCGCGCAACTGGCGCTCGGCACGGGCACTGTCGGTGCCTATCACAATCCGGTCGGGCCGCTGGCAGTCGGCCACGGCCGCGCCTTCCTTGAGGAATTCGGGGTTGGAGACGACGTCGAACTCCAATTCCAGCCCCCGCGCCGCCAGACCTTCACGCACGGTGGCGGCCACACGGTCGGCGGTGCCCACGGGCACGGTGGATTTGTTGACGATGCACAGCGGTTTGTCCATGTGCTGCGCCACCGTGCGCGCCACCGCCAGCACGTGGCGCAGGTCGGCGCTGCCATCCTCGCCCGGCGGCGTGCCCACAGCCAGGAACAGCACTTCGGCATGGCGCACGCCCTCGGCGGCATCGGTGGTAAAGCGCAGGCGCCCCAGGGCGGCGTTGTCCGCCACCAGGGGCTGAAGCCCGGGTTCATAGATGGGAATGCGCCCGGCGCGCAAAGCCTGCACCTTGGCTTCGTCCACGTCCACGCACAGCACCTCGTGGCCCACATCGGCCAGTACGGCCCCTTGCACAAGGCCCACATAGCCTGTGCCAAATACGGTGACTTTCATGCTGCGTAAAACTCCTTGAACCACTGTACAAAGCGGGCCACCCCGTCGCTCACCGCGGTGTTGGGCGCAAACCCCACCCACTCGGCCAGCGCACGGGTGTCGGCGGCGGTGGCGGTCATGTCGCCGGGCTGCACGGGCAGCAGGCGCTTGCTGGCCTGCACGCCCAGCGCGGCCTCGATGGCGGCGATGTAGTCCATCAGCACCGTCGGCTGGTTGTTGCCGATGTTGAACACCCGGTAGGGTGCCTGGCCGCGGCCGGGATGTGGCGCCTGCGGATTGAAGGCCGGATCGGGCGTGGCGGGCTTGTCCAGCACGCGCAGCACGCCCTCGACGATGTCGTCGATGTAGGTGAAATCGCGCACCAGTTGGCCCTGGCCGTAGACGTCGATGGTCTGTCCCGCCAGGATGGCCTGGGTGAACTTGAACAGCGCCATGTCGGGCCGCCCCCAGGGGCCGTACACCGTGAAGAACCGCAGCCCGGTGGTGGGCAGCTGGAACAGGTGGCTGTAGGTGTGCGCCATCAGCTCGTTGGATTTTTTGGTGGCCGCATACAGGCTGATGGGGTGGTCCACCGCGTCGGCCTCGCTGAAGGGAAGCCGGGTGTTGCCGCCATACACGCTGGAGCTGCTGGCATACACCAGGTGCTGCACCGGCCAGGCCCGGCAGGCCTCCAGCAGGTTCACAAAGCCCGCCAGGTTGGCATCCACGTAGGCGTGCGGCTGGTCGATGGAATAGCGCACCCCCGCCTGCGCCGCCAGATGCAGCACGCGGGCGGGGCGCACCCGCGCAAACACCTCGGGCAAGGCCTGGCGGTCGACGATGTCCAGCCGCTCAAAGCGGAAGTTCGGGTGCGGCAACAGGCGCGCCAGCCGCGCTTCTTTCAGCGCCGGGTCGTAGTAGGCATTGAGGTTGTCGATGCCGACCACGGTGTCGCCGCGCGCCAGCAGGCGGGCGCAGGCGTGCATTCCGATGAATCCGGCAGCGCCAGTGACAAGCACAGTGTTCATGGCGAAGGCAATGGGTTGGGGGGTCGGGGTGAGGCAGCAGGGGGTGCTGCCAGGGCTGGATGCCAGAGAAACTGGTAGCGCATGGGAGGCTGGCCCGCTTTCGCGTGCAGGTAGGGCAGCTCCAGCGTGACGGGCGTTGTGGGCAGCGCGGGCGTATGCCACCAGCCGGACGGCGGCTGTGGAGCGCCGCGCGCCACCTGCAGCCATCGCTGGTCTGCCCCGCCGCGCAACACCTCCACTGCGCATGCGCCTGCGGGCGGCTCCGTTGGGGGCGTGGCCTGCGGGGCGGGCACCTTGCACACGGATACCGGCGCCTGCACAAACTGCAGCCGCAGCTGCCCGGCCAGCACGGCATCGCCCGCCACAATCGGGCTGCGGCCGTCATAACCGGCTGCGCGCAGGGCGCCAGCCAGCGCGGCGACGGGCTCGTTCAGCTCGTCGGGCGCGCCCCGCTGGCCATTGGCCCAGACCCGCAGGCTCAGCGCCAGCCACACCAGCACCGCCATGCCCAGCAGCATCCCGCCAAACAGCCTGCCGCCCCGATGCCCTGCCAGCCCGGGCCGCCAGGCAAACGCCATCAGCGGCACCGTACACAGCAGCGGGTAGAGCCAGCGGCCCTTGATGTGCGTGACACCGCCCACAACGACCAGTGCCGCGAGCGCCAGCGCCAGCAGCAGCACATAGCGGCCAAACAGGGGCAAGACACTGTCGGAAAGACCTGGACCCGGGCTGGGCTCCGCCACCGCTGGCGGGGGCGTGGACCGCCACCAGCCGCTGCGAAACGTCACCAGCGCCAACAGGGCAAAAAGCAGCAGGTTGGCCAGCACCGCCTTGGCCAGGCTCAGCACGCCGCGCACCACCGGGTGCTGGTCGCCAACGGACTGCAGCTTGCCCATGGTGGGGGCACTGGCGGCCTGCCAGTGCTCCAGCAGCCACAGGCCATGCGGCAGCACAACGAGCAGTGCCAACACCGGCAGCCACCAGCCCCCACGCTCGCGCAGCAGTGCCCGGCCTGCCGGCAGCGACAACAGCGCGCCGCCCAGCACCGCGGCAAACAGCGCGAAACTGTATTTGGACAGCATGCCCAGCCCCAGCAGCAACCCCAGCAGCGCGAACCCCGCCGGGCGGGGCTGGCGCAGCTGGCGCAACAGCGCCCACCAGGTGGCCGCGACCAGACAGGTGAGCAGCACCGAGTGCGTCAGATCGCGCAGCGATTCCCACCCCATGGCGGGGATCAGCAGCAGGCTTGCCGCCGCCCACAGCGCTGCGCGCTCGGGCATCAGGGGCAGGGCCGTGCGCCACACCAGCACCAGCGTCAGGCCCAGCAGCATGAATTTCAGGCTCGACAAGGCCAGCACGCTCGGCCCCAGCAGGGCAAACCACCCCGCCTGCAGCCACGTGTACAGCGGCGGCTGGCTGCCATAACCCCAGGCGAGCGTCTGGCTCCACAGCGCCTGTTCGGCCTCATCCAGTTCCAGCGCTGGCGACACCGCCACGCGCGACGCCACATGGGCGAGCATCCAGAGCAGGCACCACGCAAGCGGGTGCATCCAGGGGGACCAACGGGGCGGCGGAGCAAAAGACAAGGTAGGTAACCAGAAAATAAAGCCGCAGCGGCCCAGAGAGCAAGGCGGGCAGCGGCTTGGCGGGCCTTTGCCTTGGCACAATACCAAGTCCATCGACCACACCCGAACCAACCCATGCGCGATTCCAGCACCACACCGCCCGAAGTCTCGATTGTGGTGCCCATTTATAACGAACTCGAGAATCTTCCCGACTTGGTCGAGCGCATTCACGGGGCAATGGCCACCCAGCCCCTGAGCTTTGAGCTGATTGCGGTAGACGACGGCTCCAGCGACGGCAGTGCTGCCCGCCTGCGCGAGCTCACCGACGGCCGGCCCTGGCTGCGCGCGGTGTGCCTGGTACGCAACTACGGCCAGTCGGCCGCCCTGCAGGCGGGCTTTGACCGGGTCCGCGGGCGCTATGTGGTAACGCTGGACGCTGACCTGCAAAACGAGCCCCAGGACATCCCCCTGCTGCTGCAGCGCCTGGAGACCGACCCCGACGTGGACATGGTGTCGGGCTGGCGCCACCAGCGGCAGGACAAGGCCCTGTCGCGACGCCTGCCCTCCATGCTGGCCAACCGGCTCATTTCGCGCAGCACCGGCGTGCACCTGCACGACTACGGCTGCGCGCTCAAGGCCTACCGCCGCCCCATCATCGACCGCATCCGCCTGTATGGCGAGCTGCACCGGTTCATCCCCTCGCTGGCCAAAGAAGCCGGCGCGCGCATCACCGAGGTGCCGGTGCGCCACCACGCCCGCACCCGGGGCGTTTCCAAATACGGCATCGACCGCACCTTCCGCGTGATCCTGGACCTGATGCTGATCGTGTTCTTCATGCGCTATCGCCACAGGCCGCTGCACGCCTTTGGCGGCATGGGCCTGTGGCTGGCCACGCCGGGCCTGCTGATGCTGGCCTGGCTCGCGGGGCTCAAGCTGCTGGGGCACGATGTGGGCGGGCGGCCGCTGCTGATCACGGGCGTGATGCTGCTGCTGATGGGGCTGCAGCTCATCGTGGCCGGTCTGGTGGGCGAGATGCTGATCCGCATCTACCACGAAGGCCGGGGGCAGCCCCAGTTTTACGCGCACGAGCACGACCCACTGGCCGACACAGCCCCTGCAGCCGGCCCACCTGACGCCCCGCTGGCATGAGCCGCGCCCACAAGGCCCTGCTGCGCGGGCTGCTGGGTCTGGGCCTCTTGCTGGGCGTGGTGGTGCTGGCGGATCTTTCGCAGCTGTGGCAACGGCTGCGACAGGCGCAGCCGTTGTGGCTTCTGGCGGGGCTGGCGCTGGCGCTGGCATCCAACATCGTGTCCGCCCTGCGCTGGCGGGCACTGGTGCAGTGGCTGGGGGCAAAGATGCCTTGCCGGTCTGCGCTGCGCTGGTACTTCCAGGCCATGGGGCTGAACGCCCTGCTGCCCGGCGCCGTGGTGGGCGGCGACGTGTACCGGGCGGTGGCCTTGCGGCAAAGCGGCGAGGGTGCCATGGCGGCCAGTGCCTCGGTCGTGCTGGACCGGCTCAGCGGGGTGTGGATGCTGTGCGTGCTCGGTGCCCTGGGTGCGCTGGCCTCGGCCCCGGTGCTCGCGCCCTGGGCGGGGGTGCCTGCCTGGGCCCTGGCCGGCCTGGCAGGCTTGGCCGCCGGCCTGGGGCTGGTGCTGCCCTGGGCCGGCATGCGGCATTTACGCCGCCGCAAAGCGCCCCCGCACCGCTGGCTGGCCGCGCTGCACACACTGGCCAACCAGCCCGATACGGGGCAGCGGCTGCTGCGCCAGGCGCTGGCATCCATAGCGGTGCAGGTGCTGTCGGCCGCCGCACTGGCAGCGGGTGCATGGGCCCTGGGGGTGCAGGCACCCTGGTCGGCCTGGGCCTTTGCCATGGCGCCCATTTTTTTGCTGGCTGCGCTGCCCGTCAGCGTGGGGGGCTGGGGCACCCGCGAGGCCGCCGCCGTGCTGGCGCTGGCGCCCTTTGGCGTGGATGCCGCCGGCGCCGTGGGTGCGGCCCTGGTGTATGGCCTGTGTGGACTGGTGCAGGGCGGCGCAGGGGCGCTGGCGTTCGGCCTCGGTGCCACGCGGGACAACCATCCGTAGCGCCGCACCATGGGCAACGCTGGCACGCTGCCCCCGCCCTCGCGGGCACGGCTGCCGCACCCGCCGCCACCAGCAAAACATCACTTTGATGGTAGAAAGTGGCCCTAACGCTTGTCAAAAAAGCGCCATCAGCTATTTATTTCATAGTAAGGAGACTCCATGAAACTGCGCACCTTCCTCACCACCGCCCTGGCCGCTGCCGCCGCCCTCGCCTTCACGGCGCCAGCCGCCATCGCACAGACGGCGTACAAGAGCGAGTACCGCATGTCGCTGGTGCTGGGCCCCGCGTTCCCCTGGGGCAAGGGCGGCGAGCTGTGGGCCAACAAGGTGCGCGAGCGCACCAATGGCCGCATCAACATCAAGCTCTACCCCGGCGTCTCGCTGATCCAGGGCGACCAGACGCGCGAGTTCAGTGCGCTGCGCCAGGGCGTGATCGACATGGCCGTGGGCTCCACCATCAACTGGTCGCCGCAGGTCAAGCAGCTCAACCTGTTCTCGCTGCCCTTCCTGTTCCCCGACTACGCCGCGGTCGATGCCGTGACGCAGGGTGACGTAGGCAAGAGCATCTTTGCCACGCTGGACAAAGCCGGTGTGGTGCCGCTGGCCTGGGGCGAAAACGGCTACCGCGAAATCTCCAACTCCAAGCTGGCCATCAAGAGCCCCGCCGACCTCAAGGGCCTGAAAATCCGCGTGGTGGGCTCGCCCCTGTTCCTGGACACCTTCACCGCCCTGGGCGCCAACCCCACGCAGATGAGCTGGGCCGATGCCCAGCCCGCCTTTGCCAGCGGCGCGGTGGACGGGCAGGAAAACCCCTTGTCCATCTTCACCGCCGCCAAGCTGCACAGCGTGGCGCAAAAGCACATCACGCTGTGGGGCTACGTGAACGACCCGCTGATCTTTGTGGTGAACAAGGAAGTGTGGAACAGCTGGACCCCGGCCGACCGGGAGATCGTCAAGCAGGCCGCCATCGAGGCCGGCAAGGAAGAAATCGCCATCGCCCGCAAGGGCGTGATCGAGGCCGACAAGCCGCTGCTCAAGGACATCGCCGCCCTGGGCGTTACGGTCACCCAGCTCACCCCGGCCGAACGTGAGGCGTTTGTGAAAGCCACGCGCCCCGTGTACGACAAGTGGAAGGGGCAGATCGGCGCCGACCTGGTGAACATGGCCGAAAAGGCCATTGCAGCCCGCAAACAGTAAGAACAGGCCAGGGCGAGCGCACCGCCCCCTGAACGAGCCCCGCAAAAGCGGGGCTTTTTTTGCGCTGCATCGCGGCGAGCGCCACTTGCTGTTGCTTCAATATTGATAGCTGTCAGCGCAATCCAGCAAAGCGCCAGAGGCATTTTTTACTCATATTCCAGCCTCGGCACCCGGCACCGGGTACTTGAGCGCGTTCTTGCGCAGCTTGTTCTCCACCGCAGCAGCCACGTCCACGCCCGCGTGGTCGGCCAGCTGCAGCAGGTAGAGCAGCACATCGGCCACTTCATCGGCAATGGGTTCCCTGAGCGCCGGATCGTCGCGCACTGCCCGCGATTGTTCGGGCGTCATCCACTGAAAAATCTCGGTCAGTTCAGCCGCTTCCACCATCAGCGCCATCGCCAGGTTCTTGGGGGTGTGAAACGGCTGCCACTGCCGCTCGGCGGCAAAGGCGCGCAGCCGCGCCTGCAAGGCATCGACATCCAGAGACATTGCAAAAACTCCTGATTTGATAGCTGCTCGCGCTTATCTGTAGAGCGCTAGAGCCACTTTTCATTCAAACTTCAGAGCGGAGACACCGGCGCCTCGCCTGCCAGATGGCGGCGAGCGTTTTCCAGGAAACGGTCCACCGAGGCCTGCACCGCCTCGGGCGACCAGCCCGCCACGTGGGGTGTGAGCACCACGCTGTCCAGGTCCAGCAGCTCGGCCGGGGGCGCGGGCTCGCTCTCGTACACATCCAGGCCTGCTGCCGCAATGCGGCCTTCGCGCAGCGCGGCGGCCAGGGCGGCGGTGTCGATCACGCTGCCGCGTGCGATGTTGACCACCACGCCGCGCGGGCCCAGCGCGTTCAGCACGTCTGCGTTGACCAGGTGCCGGGTAGCAGCGCCACCCGGCGTGGCGACCACGAGGAAGTCCGCCCATGCGGCAAGCGCCGCCACATCGGCAAAGTAGCGATACGGCACATCGGTGCGCGCGCTGCGGTTGTGGTAGCCCACCTCGATCTCGAAGCCCAGCGCGCGCTGTGCGATCTTCTTGCCGATGGTGCCCAGGCCGATGATGCCCAGCCGCTTGTGCGACACGTTGGGCGGCAGCGGCAAGGCCGTGCGCCAGATGCCGGCGCGCGTGGCCTTGTCCAGCGGCAGGATGCGGCGCTGCGCGGCAATCAGCAGGCCCCAGGTGTGGTCGGCCACGCAGTCGTCGTTGGTGCCCGCGCCCGTGGCCACCACGATGCCGCGCGCCTTGGCGTGGGCCACGGCGATGTTCTCGTAGCCCGCGCCCAGCGCGCAAATCAGCGTGAGCGCAGGCAGCGCATCGATCTGCGTCGGGCTCAGGCCCACGGCACCGATGGTGAGCACCACCCGCACGCGGCTGCCGTGCTGCGCGATCGCGGCCGCGGCCTGCGGCGCGTCGGGCGCGTAGATCACTTCAAAGGTCTGGGCCATCTGGGCGATGTGCTCTTCAGACAAAAACATGAGGGCAAGAAGGACGGGCTTCATGGGTCAGTGCAATATCAACAATAAAAATCTGCGAGAACCAGCGCGGAGCAGTCTGCGCCACCTACCTCCGCGCGGAGCGGGTAAAACTGGCGCAGTCCCGGCGAGAGACGCCTGGCAAGGGCCGCCCCGCAGCGATGGCGTCGTCCCCCTCAGGGGCTGAGTGCCGCGGCTCCAGGCCTGCCTGTGCAGGCCTGGACGGCACCGAAGAGCGGTCGCCTGTGGCGGCCGCTCCGAGGCGGCTATGGCGACTCAGGGGGGGCCTCCTGCTGCAGCGACCACATGCTGGCGTAGCGGCCGCCCTGGGCCAGCAGTTGCGCGTGCGTGCCGCGTTCGATGATGCGGCCGGCGTCCATGACCAGGATTTCGTGCGCGTCCACCACCGTGGACAGGCGGTGCGCAATCACCAGTGCAGTCTTGTTCTGCGCCACTCCCTGCAGCTCGGCCTGGATGGCGCGCTCGTTGGCCGAGTCCAGCGCGCTGGTGGCCTCGTCAAAGATCAGGATCGGCGGGTTCTTGAGCAGGGTGCGGGCAATCGCCACGCGCTGCTTTTCACCACCCGAGAGCTTGAGCACCAGCCAGCTTGGGCCTGCTGATGCTGGCCTGGCTCGCGGGGCTCAAGCTGCTGGGGCACGATGTGGGCGGGCGGCCGCTGCTGA
>NZ_MYFL01000002.1:0-29138 GCF_002193035.1 Delftia sp. K82
AGCCTCAGCCCACGAAAAACAGCCGAGCGCAACAATGGCGCATCGGCTGTTTTGCATTTCCGGCTGTTGGCTGTTGGCTGTTGGCTGTTGGCTGTTGGCTGTTGGCTGCCCCCAGCCTCCTCCCCCTTCTGCCCACGCCTGCGTTGGGCGGGATGCGGGGTGACAAGCCTGCCGAAGGACAGGCTTGCTTCGTCATCTGACTTGCCGCAGTTGTTTGAGCGGCGCGCGAAGCGCAAAGCGAGTTCTGCGGCACACCCCGCATCCCGCCCAACGCAGGTCGCCCGCAGCGAAGCGAAGGGTCGTGGGCAGTTTGGGGCGCGCTTCTTTGCCCCGCTTTCTTGTCGCGCGACAAGAAAGCGGGTCGGCTGCCGGGCCGAAACCCGGCCCCGAAAAACAACCACCCGGCAGGGACAAAAAAAGCAACTCAGACAGGCACCAGCCGAATCTCAGAAGCCCACCCATCCCTCTCCAACTGCCCCACCAACCCCAACTCCCAATCCAGATAAGCCCGAAACCCCTCATCCCTCAACCCCAGATCCCGATGCGCATAAGGGCTGTACCACTGGTCATCATCCCCCGTCAGCACATCCGCATCCCCCTGCCCCAGCGGCAGCCCGGCAGCAGCCCAGGCAGAAGTGCCACCGACGACGGAACGCACATCGCGCCCGGTGCGCGCCGCCAGTTCGGCCGCCACGCTGCGCGCCAGCACGCCGTCCGGCGAGGTGAGCACCACCACCTGCGCTGGCGGCAGGGCCTGCACGAAGGAGGGCAGACGATCAGGCACGGCAAAGCGCGCACCGGCGATGTGCTGCTTCTCGAAGGCGGGCCGGCTGTCCACGTCGAAGACGATGGCCCGGCCTTCGCCCAGCAGTTCCTGCGCCTGCTGCACGGACAGCTGGGGCGCAGGCGCGTGGGAGGCGAGCACGCGCACGGGTTCGGCGCCGACCTCCAGGGTGGCCAGCGCGGGCGGAACGTAGGTGAAGACTTCCCAGCCCAGCTGGGCCAGCCAGGCGCCGGTGGTGAGGGCGCGCACGCCGTCCCAGTCGGCCAGCACGATGCGTGCGCCGCGCGTGGCCGCGTATTCGTCGGTGGCCTGCACGAGTTGGCCGCCCGGCGCCCAGCGCCAGCCGGGCAGGTGGCCGGCCTGGTATTCCTCGCGGGTGCGCACGTCGAAGCGGTAGAGCGTGCGTTCGGTGGCTTCGGACTCGAAGCGGGCCAGTTCGGCCGCATCAATGGATTGAACGCCCGCGCGCTGTGCCACGCTGGCTGCGCGTTCGCGTGCGGTGGCCAGGGCGACGGCGCCGGGCTCGGGCAGCGGGGTGCGGCGGCCATGGGCGAGCCTGCGGCCGGTGAGCAGCCAGTCCATGGTGCCGTTGCGCAGCGAGACGACCGGGTTGGGGATACCGGCGTCGATCAGGGTCTGCGCGCCCACGATGGAGCGCGTGCGGCCCGCGCAGTTGACGACGACCAGGGTTTGCGGGTCCGGGGCGATTTCGCCGATGCGATAGACCAGTTCGGCCCCCGGCACGCTGAGCGCAAAGGGCAGGCTGAAGGCCGCGAATTCCTCGGGCGTGCGGCTGTCGACGACGACGATGTTGTCGCCGCGCTGCACACGCGCCCCCAGATCATCCGAGGTGATCCAGGGCGTGTGCTTTTCATGCTCGATGACTTCGCCGAAGGCCTTGCTGGGCACGTTGGTGCCGCTGAAGATTTCCAGCCCCTCGGCCGCCCAGCCTTCGGTGCCGCCTTCGAGCACGGAGACATTGGGCCAGCCCAGGCGCACCAGCTTGGCCGCAGCCTCATGGGCCAGGGAGCCGTCTGCGTCCACCAGCACGATGCGCGTGCCCCGGCGCGGCACCAGGCGGTCGATGAGCTGCTCCAGCCGCCAGGCCGGGGCGGGCGCCGCGAACAGGATGTGGCGATGTGCGAAGACACCGGCCTCGCGCACGTCGAGCACGGCGATTTCCTCGCCGTCGGCCAGGGCCTGCCGGAGCGCGGCGGGCGTGACCAGCGCATGGCGAATGGACTTGGGCGGGCCGAAGGTGCGGAAGCTGCCGCCCTCCAGGCTCTCAAAGACCACGCGCTCGGGCATGCGCTCCAGGCCGCGCCCGTAGAAATGCAGGTGCAGGCCGGGCTCCTCGCCGATCAGCTCGATGGTGTGCACGTCGGTGGGCGTGAGCACTACCGAGGTTCCGCTGCCCACATCGACGCTGCGCCCCACCGCCAGGGTGTCGCGCAGCGGGTCGTCGGTCTTGCCGCGTGTGAAGAATACGTTGCGCTCCACGCCTTCGACGCCCGCGATGATGGCCCAGGTGGTGTGGTCATGCGGCGGCTGGGACTTGCCCGGCAGGCCGGTGGACAGGTACAACGCATAGCGCCCGCCCAGGTCTTCGCTGAGGCGGTAGACCTGGGCCGGGTTGCTGGCCGAGACGGGGAAGTGCGCGTGCGGGAACAGTTCGCGCTGCAGGCCCAGCGCCTCCAGCTCGCGGGCCACGGCCTGCAATTGCTCGGGCGTGGCGTGCTCCGGGTTGGGGAGCAGGCGCCGGGCCGTGGCGATGAAGCCGGTGATGGCGGCTGCGCGGCGGCTGGCCACGTCGCTGCCGCTGAAGTCGATGGAGAGATGGGTCTGTGTCATGGGAGTGCCTGGGAGGACGTTCGCGGGAGGACACGAAGTTAGGCCTCTCCCGCCCTGGCGCCAACGACGCATTGCAGATATGGATATGAGCTTTGGGCACTGCGCGCGCATGCGTGGCGCAAGCGTGACGCACGTTGTGCGGCAGCCGCATATGCATAGCCGCAATGCTTAGTTCACGCCGCGCCAGGAGCCTCCCAGACTGCGGGCATCGACTCTCTGCACTCCGGCACTCCCATGATCCGCACCCCGTCTGCGCTGCGCGCACTGCTGCTTCCCCTGTTCTCCGCCCTGGCCCTGCACGCGCCTGCGGCCCTGGCCTCGGCCGACAGCTTTCCGAACAAGCCGGTGCGCATCATCGTGCCCGTGGCGCCAGGGGGCAGCGCCGACAAGCTCACGCGCACGCTGGCCGACAAGCTGGCCGCGCTGTGGGGCCAGTCGGTGGTGGTGGAGAACGTGGCCGGGGCCAGCGGCACCATCGGCGCGGCCAAGGTGGCCAAGGCGGCGCCCGACGGCTACACGCTGCTGCAGCAGGGCGAGGGCCTCACGCTCAACGGCCTGCTGTTCGCCCAGCTGCCCTACGACACGCAAAAGGCCTTCACGCCCATCATCAAGGCCGTGGTCAATCCGCAGGTGCTGGTGGTCAACCCCGCCACGGGCCTGAACACGCTGGGCGACTACTTGGCGCGCGCCAAGGCCAAGCCGCAGAGCATCAGCCTGGGCCTGCCCGGCAATGGCGGCATTGCCCATGTGGCGCATGAAATCCTCACGCAGGAGACGGGCGCCAAGGTCAACTACATCCCCTACCCGGGCGGTGGCCCGGCCTCGCTGGACGTGCTGGGCGGCCATACCGACGCCACGCTGATCACGCTGGCCGCCGTGACCGAGTACGTGCGCGCCGGCAAGCTGCGCGCCCTGGCCGTGACCACGCCCTACCGCTCCGACGCCCTGCCCCAGGTACCCACCATGGCCGAGGCCGGCGTGCCCGGCTTCTCGGTGGAAAGCTGGCAGGGCTACTTCGCGCCGGCCGGCACGCCCGCGCCCATCGTCGCCAAGATCAACCGCGACCTGCAGACCGTGCTGCAGGCCCCCGATGTGCGCGCCCAGCTGGAGCACATGGGCTTCAAGGTGGCGGGCGGCTCCCCGGCCGACCTGGGCCAGAGCCTGCAAAGCGAGCGCCCGCGCTACGCCCGCGCGATCCAGTCGGCGGGGCTGTCGCTGCGCTGAGATGCAGGTAGGTCCTCAGAGGGGAGAGGGCCGATTGTCCAGGCGCCACTTCTCCCCCTCGGGCGTGCCCGGCACGGGCGGGCGCAGGCCCTGGATGCTCCAGAGGCTGAAGGGCGTCTCGTCCACATGCATCTCCCAGCGCAGGCCACGGTCGGCAATGAAGGGGGACAGTTGCCGCCGCACGCCTTCGAGGAACCGTGTCTTGGTCTCCTCGTCGCGGATCTGCCGCGCGATGTGGTCCACGGAGATGCGCACGAAATCATCCGCAGGCTCACCGCCGATGAAGAACGAAGTGCGGGCGACGGCCTCGAACACCACGCCCACGTAAAAGCGCGGCAGGTCGCCGTAGACGGCCGTGATGCGCTGGGCGATGGCCTGTTTGTCTTCATCGCTGAAGGCGTTTTCGGGGTGGTAGATCTTCCACAGGGGCATGGTTTTCTCCGGGTGCAAAAAAGAGGAGGTTTCGGGAAATCCGGGCTGGCGACGCGGCGGGCCGTCAGGCGTCAGGCGGGCTGGCCTGCATCCGCGCCCTGGTAGCGCGCTGCCGGCACGCCGCTGAGCGTCAGCGCCTTGACGAGATTGGCGCGCGATTGGTCAAAGTCCAGCCAGGCGGTCGTGCTGCCCAGCGTGGGAAAGCAGATGGCCTCGCCCTGGTCGAGTGCGACCAGGGCCGTATCCACCAAGGCCTCGGGCGACATGAACAGGTGCTCGGGAAACGGCGCGGGCTTGCCGCCGAAGAATTCGGAGCGCACCAGGCTGGGCATCACTGCCTGCACCATGACGCCGCTGGAAGCGAGCTCGGCCTGCAGCGAGCGCGTGAAGTTCAGCACATAGGCCTTGGAGGCGCCATAGCTGGAGGCGCCTGGCACCGGCATCACGGCCAGGATGGAGCCGATGTTGATCAGCGTGCCCCGGCCGCGCGTGGCGAAAAGCCGCGCCGCCGCCAGCGACAGCCGCGTCAGCGCATGGATGTTGACCATGACCATGCGATCGACCTCGCCTGCATCCACCTGGGCGGCCGGGCCCAGGGCTCCCAGGCCGGCGCAGTTCACCAGCATGCGGATGTCACGCTCACCCGACAGCAGCGCCGCCACGCGCTGCAGGCCGGCGGCGTCGGCCAGGTCGGCGGCCACCACCTCGACCTCGCGGCCATGCGCGCTGCGCAGCCGCTGCGCCAGCGCCTGCAGCCGGTCCTCGCGGCGGGCCACCAGGATCAGGGAATGGCCCCTGGCGGCCAGGCGGTCTGCGTAGACGGCGCCAATGCCGGATGAGGCGCCAGTGACGATGGCGGTGCCTTGATGCGTGCTCATGAAGGAGGTCCTTGCTTGAAAAAGCCGTGGTTGATAGTGGCTCCAAATATAAACTCCAATCATTAGAGTTACAAGCACGCAATCCACCTTTGCGGGCCGGGCTTGCGTTTTGCTGAGACACTCCAGGCCTGCGACAACCGCGAACACACAAGGGAAACCCCATGCGATCCAAGAGCTTCGAGGGCATGGCCTGCTCGATCGCCACCGCGCTGGAGGCCGTAGGCGACCGCTGGGCCATGCTGGTGCTGCGCGACCTGATGCTGGGCCTGAGCCGCTATGACGACCTGAGAAAGTCCACGGACATCACCAACGCCACGCTGACCGACCGCCTGCGCCAGCTGGAGCAGACAGGCCTGGTCGAGCGCCGCCTCTACCAAAGCGGCCCGGACCGCTACGAGTACCTGCTCACGCCCAAGGGCCGCGACCTGTCCCTGGTGATCCAGGCGCTGGCCCAGGTCGGCGACCGGTGGCGCCTGCAGCAGCAGGCCCAGCCGCCCATGCGCTTTGTGCGTGCGCAGTCAGGCACGCCCCTGCGGCTGGCGCTGGTGGAGGAGGAATCGGGCCGCAGCGTGCCTTTTTCCGAGCTGCGCGTGGAGGCCGGCCCCGGCGCGGACGACCTGACGCGCTGGCGGCTGTCCAAGCTGGCCGCGCAGGCCAGGACGCCGGCAGCGGCCCCCGGCGCGGATTGACACCGGCCATGGCCGCGCCCATACCCGGCAAGCGCCCGCAACGCGCCCTGACCTACCGCCGCCACTGCGCGCTGGGCGGCGTGGAAATCCTCAGCGGCCATGCGGTGCAGCACCGCTATCCGCGCCACTTCCACGACACCATGGGCATTGCCGTCATCCACGGCGGGCGCGAGCTGTGCTGGAGCCGGGGCGCCGAGCGCGAGTTCACGGGTGGCGATATCGCGCTGTTCAACGCCGGCGAGATCCACGACGGGCGCCCGGGCGGCGAGCAGGGCTGGACCTACGACATGCTGCATGTCGAGCCCGCCCGCATGCACGCGCTGCTGGGCGTGCGCGATGGCTGGTTCGACGCCGTCAGCCTGCGCGACCCGCAGACCCGGGCCTGCGTCCGGCAGTTGCTGCAAGGCCCGCAGGACGGCCTGGCCGCCGACGAGGCCCTGCTGGCGCTGCTGCGCCGCGTGGTGCACAGCCCCGGCCGGCCGCATGCGCCCGATGGCGCCAGCGCGGCGCTGCTGCGCGAGTTCATCGACGCCCATGCGGACCAGGAGCTGGGCGCCGCGCGGCTGGCCGCCGTCTGCGGACTCAGTCCCGAGCACGCCATCCGCAGCTTCAGCCGCCGCTACGGCATCACGCCCCATGCCTACCACCAGGCCCGCCGCGCCGAAAGCGCCCGCGGCCTGCTGCGCGGCACGCTGGCGCTGAGCGAGGTGGCACTGTCGCTGGGCTTCTACGACCAGAGCCATTTCTCCAACTGGTTCCGCCGCGCGCATGGCGTGGCGCCTTCGCAGTACCGCCAGGCCATGCGGCCCTGAGCGGCCTTGAGCGGCACGGCCTGATCAATTCCGTCCAAGACCGCGCGCTGCGGCCTGCCTAAGCTGCCACTCCTCGACAGACAGGAGTGGTGGATGAAGACACGGACCGTTGGATTTTTCGTCTTTGATGGCGTGGTGCTGCTGGAGTTTGCAGGGCCGCTGCAGGTGTTCGATGTGGCTGCGCGCGTGGCCGTGCGGCGCGGGCTGGCGGCCTCGCCCCCGTTTCAGCCCGTGGTGATCAGCCGCAGCGGCGCTGCCGTGCGCACGCGTGAAGGCGTGGGCATCCAGGCACAGGCCAGCCTGCAGGACCATCCCCCGCTGGACCTGCTGATCGTGGCCGGCGGCGCCCTGCAGGCCGAACTGGCCGCGCCCGAGGTCGCCGCCTGGCTGCGACAGGTGGCCGGCAGCAGCGAGGTGACGGGCTCCGTCTGCGTGGGCTCCTTCCTGCTGGGGCGGGCGGGGCTCCTGGACCAGCGCGAGGCCACCACGCACTTCGAGGACACGGAAGACCTGCGCGCCATTGCGCCGGCTGCCCGCGTGAGCGCCGACAGGCTGTGGATCGACGAGGGCGCCATCGTCACCTCGGGCGGTTTTGCGGCGGGCATCGACATGGCCCTGCACCTGGTGGAGCGCCTGCTGGGCGCGGAGATCGCGGCCGAGACGGCACGCCAGCTCGAATACCGGCGGCGCAATGCCGCCGACCGGCAAGCGTGACGGAGCCATGCGCATGAACGGAAAGACAAGCTACCTGGCGCTGCTGGCCGTGGGCGGGCTGATCCTGAGCCTGTCCGGCGTGGCCGTGGCTTTCAGCAGCATGGGCACCAGCGCCATGGGCTTTTACCGCATGCTGCTGGGCGGCCTGGGGCTGGCCGGCTTTGCCCTGTGGCGGGGCCTGCGCTGGCGCATGACGCGCCAGGCCCTGCTGTACGCCTGCCTGGCAGGCGCCGCGCTGGCGCTGGACCTGTACTGGTGGCACAAGAGCATACGCATGGTGGGGCCGGGCCTGGGGGCCATCCTGACCAACTGCCAGTCGTTCTTTCTGGCGGGGCTGGCCTGGGCGGTGTTCCGCGAGCGCATCACGGTCGTCTACTTCGTGGCGCTGGTGCTGGCGGCCACCGGCATCCTCATGGTGTCGGGCGCGGGCCTGCCCGTGGCCTCAGGCCCGGATTCGGCGTCCGAGCACTGGCTGGGCGTGGCCCTGGGCCTGGCCTCGGCGGCGGCCTATGCGCTGTGCGTGGTCTTCATCAAGAAGGGGCAGACCCCGCCGCACGCCACGCATCCGGCCGTCAACATGGCCGTGCTGTGCGCCGCCGCCACGCCCTGCCTGCTGGCAGCCGCGTGGCTGGAGGGCGAGTCGCTGGCCATTGCCAGTGCGGCCGATTTCGGCACGCTGCTGCTGTACGGCCTGCTGGTGCAGGGCGTGGCCTGGCTCATGGTGAGCACGGCCGTGCCGCATGTGAAGGCCTCGCTGGCCGGCCTCATCCTGCTGGCCGAGCCCATAGGCACCTATGCCATCGACGTGCTGTTCTTCACCGCCCGACCCACGCCGATGGCGCTGGCCGGCATGGCGCTGACGCTGGCGGCCATCTATGCGGGATCGACCTATGGGGGGGCGCCCTCCGGCGGCGCGCCCTCTGGCGGAGCGCCCGCAAGGCGCATGGCGAAGGCGCAAGGCTCCGGTCACTGACCACGGCGGTCAGTGGCCGGCCCGCTCGCTGCCTGTGCCGTTCACTTGGGCAGCAGCACCTTGTCGATCACGTGGATCACGCCGTTGGACTGGTAGACGTCGGGGATGGTCACCGTGGCCGTGCCGCCCTTTTCATCCGTCAGCATGATCTTGGAGCCGCTGGACTTGGCCACCAGCGTGCCGCCGCTGACGGTCTTGATGCTGGCCATGCCCTTGCCGTCCTTGATCATCTTGGACAGCGCCGCTGCATCCCACTTGCCGGCCACCACGTGGTAGGTCAGCACGGTGGTCAGCGTGCCCTTGTTCTCGGGCTTGAGCAGGGTGTCCACCGTGCCTGCGGGCAGGGCCTCGAAGGCGGCATTGGTGGGCGCGAACACGGTGAACGGACCCGGGCCCTTGAGCGTATCGACCAGGCCCGCCGCCTTGACGGCTGCGACCAGGGTGGTGTGGTCCTTGGAGTTGACGGCGTTGTCGATGATGTCCTTGGACGGCAGCATGGGTGCGCCGCCCACCATCACATCGGCCATGGCGGCCACGGAGGCAGCCGACATCACGATGGCCAGGCCGAACGAGGCCAGCTTGCGGGTGTTTTGAATCGAGACCATGGAATGCTCCTAGCGGGTTGATGACAAGCCGAACGATTCCGGCTGATCTGGATACGCAGCGCAGCGGGGTCTGGATTCAAAAAAGAAAAAGAAACGGCGGCATCCGCAAACCGTTACCGGCGCTTTCAATTGCGGCACATCCAGACCTGCGCGGCCTGCGTACTGCCGGATAGCGGGGACGCATCCCATTCCCCTGGAGCAGGTGGCCACCTCTTCAGTGGAACGCGCTTTCGCCACACCCGTGTGCTTTCGGCCGGAGGCGCATTCTTCACGTTGACCGTTCGCGCCTGCCGCGAACCGAGAGGAACCATCATGTCCGACGAATCAGTGTTGATCGGGGTTTTGCAAAAACGTGCCAAGAAGCTGGAGGACAGGCGCCAGTTCTTCCGCAAGACCAGCGGCGTGGCCGTGGGCATGGCGGGCGGGGTGATCCTGTCCGCCTGCGGCGGTGGCGGGGGCGACGCGAATGCGCAGGCCAACGGGCCCACGGATGCGGAGATCCTGAACTTCGCCCTCAACCTGGAGTATCTGGAGTCGCAGTTCTATCACTACGCGGTGTTCGGCACTGGCCTGCCCGCCAACCTGCAGTCGGGCGTGGGCACGCAGGGCGCCATCACGGGCGGCCGTGCCGTGGCCTTCAAGGACCCCGTGGTGGCGCAGTACGCCAAGGAGATCGCCCAGGACGAGATCGCCCACGTGGCCTTTTTGCGCGCGGCGCTGGGCTCGGCTGCGGTGGCGCAGCCGCAGATCGACATCGGCGGAACCGACCCGAACGGCGCATTCTCGGTGGCCGCGCGAGCGGCCGGCCTGGTGGGCGCGGGCACGGCCTTCGATCCCTATGCGAGTGACGAGAACTTCCTGCTGGGAGCCTTCATCTTCGAGGACGTGGGCGTCACCGCCTACAAGGGCGCATCGCCGCTGATCACCAACAAGACCTATCTGGAGGCAGCCGCCGGCATCCTGGCCGCCGAGGCCTACCACGCAGGTCTGGTGCGCACGGTGCTGTACGCCAAGGGACTGGCCACGCCCGCGCTGCGCACGGCGGCCGGCGCCATCTCGGATGCGCGCGACAGCCTGGACGGCTCCACCGACGTGGACCAGGGCATCACGGGGGACGCCACCACGTCCAACATCGTGCCGCTGGATGCCAACGGCATCGCCTACAGCCGCTCGCCGGGCGACGTGCTGAACATCGTGTACCTGACCAAGGACACGGCGACCAAGGGCGGGTTCTTCCCGGCCGGCGTGAATGGATCGCTGGTGATGAGCAGCGCCTACGCCTGACGCGGACCGCCCGCCTGCCCCGCACCGGCCGGGGCAGGCGGGCTTCCCCGGGGCTGGCCCGAGACAAGCGTTCCCCTGCCAAGGAGTTGCCATGATGTCCCTTCTGCCTTCCTCATCCGCCCCCAGCACGCCGGGCCGCACGCCGGCCCGCACGCCGCGGCGCCTGAAACCTGCCACCGTGGCGCGCCGCTGCGTGGGCAGCCTGATTCTGCTGGCCGGCGCGGTCATCGTGACCGGAGATCTCGTGGCGCTGTGGCGCGGCGCAGGCACTGATGCCGCACCCGCCGCCGCAGCCATTGCGCCCGCCAGCGGCCTGGTGCCAACGGCCCAATAGGCATCTCCTCTGCAACCGCGTGCCCCCGCCGGCGGAAAGGCCCCCATGAACGACACCGTGCTTGCGGCCGAACAGGGCCGCTTCGGCGCCATCGAGCCGGACCACGGCCACGCGGGCACGCCCAGCCTGCCGCAGGTGCATCGCAGCATCGTCGTGCCGCGCGGCGCAAGCCGCTCGGACAGCGCGCGCCGCGTGCTGGCGTTTGCCGGGCCAGGCTACATGGTGGCCGTGGGCTACATGGACCCTGGCAACTGGGCCACTTCCATCGCGGGCGGCTCGCAGTTCGGCTACTCGCTGCTGGCGGTGATCTTTGCCTCCAACCTGATGGCCATGCTGTTCCAGGCGGCGGCCGTGCGCCTGGGCCTGGCCAGCGGGCGGGACCTGGCCCAGGCCTGCCGCGCGCAGTTTTCCCCGCGCATCAACCTGGTGCTGTGGTTCTTCTGCGAGATCGCCATCGTGGCCTGCAACCTGGCCGAGGTGCTGGGCATGGCCATCGGCCTGAACCTGCTGTTCGGCCTGCCGCTGGTGGCCGGGGTGTGCATCACGGTGGTGGATGTGATGCTGATCCTGGCGCTGCAAAGCCGGGGCTTTCGCTGCCTGGAGTCGATGGTGATCGCCCTGGTGGCCGTGATCGGCCTGTGCTTTGCCGCCCAGCTGGTGTGGCTGCAGCCGCCCGTGGCGGCCGTGCTGCGCGGCCTGCTGCCGGGCATGGAGATCGTGGCCAATCCGCAGATGCTGTACCTGGCCGTGGGCATCGTGGGGGCCACGGTGATGCCGCACAACCTCTACCTGCATTCGTCCATCGTGCAGACACGCCGGCATGACACCACGCCCCAGGGCACGCGGCAGGCCATCCGCCTGGCCACGCTGGACTCCACGGTGGCGCTGGGGCTGGCGCTGTTCGTGAACGCCGCCATCCTGGTGGTGGCGGCCGGCGCGTTCAACCGGCCCGGCCAGGCGCCGGTGACCGAGCTGTCGGACGCCTACCACCTGCTGTCGCCGCTACTGGGCGTGGGCATCGCCAGCGCGGTGTTCGGCGTGGCGCTGCTGGCCTCGGGGCTGAGTTCTTCGGTCACGGGCACGCTGGCCGGGCAGATCGTGATGGAGGGCTTCTTGCAGATCCGCCTATCGCCTGCGCTGCGCGCCCTGCTGACGCGCTGCATCGCCATCGTGCCCGCCGTGGTGGCCACCGCCTGGTATGGCAGCACCGGCGCCAGTGCCCTGCTGGTGTTCAGCCAGGTGGTGCTGAGCCTGCAATTGCCGTTTGCCATCGTGCCGCTGCTGCTGTTCACCACGCGGCGCAAGACGCTGGGCGAGCTGGCCTTTGGCCCAAGGATGGCGGCGGTGCTGTGGGGCTGCGCGGCCCTGGTGGTGTCGCTGAACCTGTGGATGCTGCAGCGGCTGCTGATGGCCTGAGGCGCCCTGAGGCTGTCCCGAGGTGGCCCCGGCGCCACGCGGCGCCTTCATAGACGTTTTGCTTCTATCAAACGCCGCTCTTGTTCGTTGGTGGCTTGCCGCGAAGTTCTTAGATTGGTGCCTATAGCCACCAACCCGCGAATTCTCCGCAAGGACGACAACATGACAGCCCTCACTTTGGAAACCGCCCTGCCCCAGGCTCTGGAAGAGGCGCAGGAACACGCCCGCGCACAGGGGCTGGGCCACGCAGGCGGCGTGCGCCCGCCCGTGGCCTGGGCGCTGGTGCAGGCCGGCCAGGCCGTGCTGGTCGATGTGCGCACGGCCGAGGAACGCAAGTTCGTCGGGCAGGTGCCCGATACCCTGCACGTGCCCTGGGCCACGGGCACGGCGCTGACGCGCAACCCGCGCTTTGCCCGCGAGCTGGAAGCGCGCCTGGCCCCGCACGGCGGCAAGGAGGCCGTGGCCCTGCTGCTGTGCCGCAGCGGCAAGCGCTCGGTGCTGGCGGCCCAGGCGGCCGCCCAGGCCGGATTCGCCCATGTGTTCAACGTGCTCGAAGGCTTCGAGGGCGAGATCGACGCGCGTCAGCAGCGCGGCAAAAACGACGGCTGGCGCTTCCACGGCCTGCCCTGGATTCAAGACTGAAGGAGCACGCAGATGGCCAGTTTCGACATTGCCGGACTCACCCAGAACCTGCATGCGGCGCGCCGCGAATGGCGCGAGGCCCACGGCCGCACCCAGGAGCCCGGGGCGCGCGAGTTTCCCTCGCGCGACGCGCTTTCCACCCTCATCGACCAGCTCAAGGCAGCCCTGTTTCCCATGCGCCTGGGCCCGCACGACCTGCGCCAGGAAAGCGAGGACATCTTCGTGGCCCACCAGCTGGACTCGGCCCTGCATGCGCTGCTGGGCCAGATACGGCTGGAGCTGCGGCTGTCCGCGCCCCACACGGCAGCGGGCGCCGATGCCATGGCGCTGGACATCGCACGCGCCTTTGCCGAGTCCCTGCCCCAGATCCGCCGCCTGCTCGACAGCGACGTGCTGGCCGCCTTCCAGGGCGATCCCGCCGCGCGCAGCGTGGACGAGGTGCTGCTGTGCTATCCGGGCGTGCTGGCCATGATCCACCACCGCTTGGCCCACCAGCTGTACCTGCTGGAGCAGCCGCTGCTGGCGCGCATCGTGGCCGAGCTGTCGCATGCGCAGACGGGCATCGACATCCACCCGGGCGCGAAGATCGGGCGGGGCTTTTTCATGGACCACGGCACGGGCGTGGTGATCGGCGAGACCGCCGTGATCGGCGAGCGCGTGCGGCTGTACCAGGCCGTCACCCTGGGCGCCAAGCGCTTTCCCACCGATGAGCACGGTCACCTGCGCAAGGGCCTGGCGCGCCATCCGGTGGTGGAGGACGACGTGGTCATCTACGCGGGCGCCACCATCCTGGGCCGCGTCACGCTGGGGCGCGGCGCCGTCATCGGCGGCAATGTCTGGGTGACCGAGGACGTGCCGCCCGGCGCCCACGTCACCCAGGCCCATGCGCGCGAGCACGCGCAGCAGCCCCGGGAGGTGGCCCTATGAGCACCCGTCTTGTCACCAGCTTCGGCATTGCCGTGCGCCAGGCGCGCGAGGCCCATGGCTGGTCGCAGGAGCGGCTGGCCGAGCACTCGGACCTGAACCGCTCCTACGTGGGAGAGATAGAGCGCGGCCGCGTCATCGCCTCGCTGCTGACCGTGGAGAAGCTGGCCGTCTCTCTGGGCGTGCAGCCCTCGGCCCTGGTCATGCGCGGCGAAACCGTGGCCCACGACCAGCTGGTGCGCGGCCTGCGCTTGGCGGCTATAGCATGTTGAAGACATGTGCGCGGGCCGGGACACTGGCCCTGTTTTCCCTCCTTCCCCTTCCCTTTTTCCTGAACTGATCACGGAGTCTGCACATGTCGGCAACAGTGGGCGGCACGACCGCGCTAGGCGACAACGCCGCGCGGCAACTGGCCAACGCAACCAAAACCGTTCCCCAGCTTTCGACCATCAGCCCGCGCTGGCTGACGCACCTGCTGCAATGGTCGCCGGTGGAGGCGGGCATCTACCGCCTCAACCGTGTCAAGAACCCGGAAGCCATCAAGGTCACCTGCACGGCCAAGCAGGAAGACAACCAGCTGCCGCGCACCTATGTGGACTACGAGGAGCAGCCGCGCGAGTACTTCCTCAACGCCGTCTCCACCATCCTGGATGTGCACACGCGCATCTCCGACCTCTACAGCAGCCCGCATGACCAGATCAAGGAACAGCTGCGCCTGACCATCGAGACCATCAAGGAGAACCAGGAAAGCGAGCTGATCAACAACCCCGACTACGGCCTGCTCGCCCAGGTCACGGACGAGCAGCGCATCTTCCCGCTGACCGGCGCGCCCACGCCCGACGACCTGGACGAGCTGCTGACCAAGGTCTGGAAGGAGCCCGCCTTCTTCCTGACCCATCCGCTGGCCATTGCCGCCTTCGGCCGCGAGGCCACGCGCCGCGGCACGCCGCCGCCCACGGTCAGCCTGTTCGGCTCGCAGTTCATCACCTGGCGCGGCATTCCGCTGATCCCCTCGGACAAGGTGCCCGTGGCCGATGGCAAGAGCAAGATCCTGCTGCTGCGCGTGGGCGACAAGCGCCAGGGCGTGGTCGGCCTGTACCAGCCCGGCCTGCCGGGCGAGCAGAGCCCGGGCCTGTCGGTGCGCTTCATGGGCATCAACAACCATGCCATCGCGTCCTACCTGATCTCGCTGTACTGCTCGCTGGCCGTGCTCACGCCCGACGCGCTGGCCGTGCTCGACGATGTCGAGATCGGCAAGTACCACGACTATCCCGACACCTACAAGTAAAGAGGCCGGGCGTTGACCGTGTCTGCAATCACCTCCGTGGCGCCCCAGGCGCCCTTCGACCCCGAGGCGCTGGCGCGCATGGCCAACGCCCTGTTCTCCGCCGCACCGGGATCGGCTCCTGCCCTGCCGGGTCTTCCGGGTCTTCCCGGCCTGCCTGCTGGCGTGCAGGCGCCCGTGAACGTGGCGCCGCCCGGCTCGCCGCTGGCCAGCCCCGCAGGCCTGGGCCCCGGCGTGCCGGGCACGCCCATCCCGCAGGGCCTGGCGCCGGGCAGCAACCTGCTGCCGGCCTCGCCCGCGCCACTGGCCTCGCTGGCCCACCGCGCCCCCGCGCTGCTGCCCCATGCCCAGGCCGGCAACGGCGTGCCCGACCATGTCGTGAGCGCCCTGCCCGCCTACGAGCCGCGCCTGGGATCGCAGGTGCTGGGCGTGCCCCAGCGCCAGGGCGATCCGCTGGATGCGCTGGCCGCGCTCCCGTTCACGGCACCTGCTGCACCTGCTGCACCTGCGTCACCCGCCGTGCCGCGCATCGGCGTGCCCACCGAAGGGCCCGGCATTGCGTCCACCGTGCCTTCGGCCGAGCCGCGCTTTTACTTTGTCGATCCCGTGGTGCTGCCCGCCGGCTACACCACGCCGGCCCATCCGCTGCAGCGCCAGCAGGTTTCGCACGGGGCAAGGCATGGAGCGGCCGGCGTGCAGGCGCCCTTCGACGTGCATGCCGTGCGCCGGGACTTTCCCATCCTGTCCGAGCGCGTCAACGGCCGGCCCCTGGCCTGGCTGGACAACGCGGCCACCACGCACAAGCCGCGCGCGGTGATCGAGCGCATCCGCCACTTCTACGAGCACGAGAACTCCAACATCCACCGCGCCGCGCATGAACTGGCCGCGCGCGCCACCGACGCCTACGAGGGCGCGCGCGAGCGCGTGCGCCGCTTCATCAACGCGCCCGACGTGAACGAGGTCATCTTCGTGCGCGGCACCACCGAGGCCATCAACCTGGTGGCCAAGAGCTGGGGCTGGCAGCATGTGGGCGAGGGCGACGAGATCATCGTCTCCCACCTGGAGCACCACGCCAACATCGTGCCCTGGCAGCAGCTGGCGGCCGCCAAGGGCGCGAAGATCCGCGTGATCCCGGTGGACGACTCGGGCCAGGTGCTCATCGATGAATACCGCAGGCTGCTGAACCCGCGCACCAAGATCGTCTCCGTCACCCAGGTCTCCAACGCGCTGGGCACGGTCGTGCCCGTGCAGCAGATCGTGGAGCTGGCCCACCAGGCGGGCGCCCGGGCCCTGGTCGATGGCGCGCAGTCGGTCTCGCACATGGCCGTGGACGTGCAGGCCATCGGTGCGGACTTCTTCGTGTTCTCGGGCCACAAGGTCTTCGGCCCCACGGGCATCGGCGTGGTCTGGGGACGGCGCGAGGTGCTGGAGGACATGCCGCCCTGGCAGGGCGGCGGCAACATGATTGCCGACGTGACCTTCGAGAAAACCGTCTACCAGCCCCTGCCCAACACCTTCGAGGCCGGCACCGGCAACATTGCCGACGCCGTGGGCCTGGGCGCCGCCATCGACTACGTGCAGGCCCTGGGCATGGAGCGCATCGCGCGCTACGAGCACGATCTGCTGCAGTACGGCACGCAGGCGCTGGCGCCCATCCCCGGCCTGCGCCTGATCGGCACGGCGGCCGACAAGGCCAGCGTGCTGTCCTTCGTGCTCAAGGGCTGGACCACGGCCGAGGTGGGAGAGGCGCTCAACGCCGAAGGCATCGCCGTGCGCACCGGCCACCACTGCGCCCAGCCCATCCTGCGGCGCTTCGGCGTGGAGACCACGGTGCGGCCCTCGCTGGCCTTCTACAACACCACCGAGGAAATCGACCGGCTGGCGGCCGTGGTGCAGGGGCTGGCGGCGCGCAGGCGGGGTTGAGCCGCCGGCTCAGCCCAGGCGTCTTGCAAAGGCGTCGCCCGTGGCGGCCGTGCCCAGGCGACCGTGCCCAGGCGGCCGCCACGTCGTTGGCGCCGCTTGCGCCAGGTGTGCCGCAGGCCGGACCCGGTGGCAATGCCGCGCCACGGCAGCGGACGGAACACGGCATTGGAGTCATGAAACAGCATTGCCAATATCAGAATGATCCTATGGATTTTCATAAATCATAGGAATAGACTTTGGAGCACGCCCATCAAACTCTCCTGCATCGTTTCCGGTTTCATTCATATGAAAAAAATCAGATATTTTCTCATTCCGGCAACGCTTTGCTTTTCTGTAAGCTCCATTTATGGAGGCATGTTTACACCGGCAGTATCCATCGTCCAATTACCGGAAATCATCAACGTTCCCGCAGGAAATATCATGAATGGATCAGTGCTATGGGAATCGCCCATGGTCAAATCCACTCTCGACACAATTTCCTACAGTGTGCTTTCGGGGCCATCTTCAGAAATATGGCCCCAAATCATGAACCCCACTACGCTGGACGGCGATATCTACTCCACATCTTTGCGCGGAATAGGAATCCGTTGGCGTGCCACATGGAAAGCCAGGAATTTCCCCAATGGCAAAACCATGTCCATCACCACTACGTCCAACAATTCAGGAGCCACGGGATGGCAAAAGGATGATGTACATGAGCAAACCATATGGATGCAACTCATCAAGACAGGCGCCGTTCAATCGGGCACTTTCAGCGTCAGCAGCTATGCAACCGCCCGGTTTGACTGCAATAGCCTTTGCAATATCTGGTCCGTGATGGCGGCCGGCAGCACCGTGGTGCGCACAGGCGCCAGTTGCCGGGTGAAGACGAGCAACATCGCCGTGAACCTGCAGCGAGTCAACAGTTCACAGTTCAACGGGATAGGCGCTACCTCCGCGCCCCAGTCATTCGATCTGGAATTGATCTGCACCGGGGGCGATGCCAATTCCACCCTGCGCCCGTTCGTCACGCTCACGGATGCCAACGATGCCGCCAACCGCTCCGATGTGCTGACGGTGACCGGAGGGGCTGCCGGCATCGGCATCCAGATCCGCAGTAGCGACAAGGTCATCAGCTACGGCGAGGACTCCGCCAACTTCGGCAATCCCAACCAGTGGCAGGCGGGCATCATCACCCCAAACACCAGCAACCACGTGATTCCATTGACGGCGCGCTATGTCCAGACCCAGCCCTCCGTCACCACAGGCCTGGCCAACGGACGGGCCACCTTCACGCTCAACTACCAGTGACCTACCAGTGACCTACCAGTGACCTGCCAGTGACACGCTGGCTGCATTGCGGCTGTGCAGTCGCCCCCGTGCCGATCCTGCACTGCCGCACCCGGCTGCGCTCACTCGGCTCTGGCCCCCGACACCCGCACCTGCTCGGCCGCCACGGGCATCTGCTCGCGCACGAAGCGCCAGAACGCGTCCACGTCCATGGGCTTGACGGGCAGCGAGCCTTGGTCGATGAACTGCTTTTGCACCTCGGGATTGCGCAGCGCCGTGGCCAGTGCGCCGTTCAGGCGCTCCAGCGCCGCGCGCGGCGTGCCGGCCGGGGCAACCAGCCCGTACCAGGAGTCGGTATAGAAGCCCTTGACGCCTGCTTCCTCGAACGTTGGCACATCGGGCAGGGCCGGCAGGCGCTGGCGTGAGGCCACGGCCAGGGCGCGCAGCTTGCCCGAGCGGATGAAGGGGATGGCGCCCGTGGTGAGCACGAAGTCCACCCGGCCCGCCATCAGGTCGGTCATGGCCGGGGCCGTGCCTTTGTAGGGGATGTGGGTGACATCCACGCCCGTGAGCTGCTTGAAGCTGGCGCCGGCCAGATGCTGGCTGGAGCCCACGCCGCCCGAGCCGTAGTTGAGCTGGCCCGGCCTGGCGCGCGCCGCCTCCAGCAGATCGTTGACCGAGCGCAGCGGCGAGGCCACGGGCACCAGCAGCACGCTGGGCGAGGTGGTGATCATGCCGATGGGTGCGAAGTCCTTGAGCGGGTCGTGGTTGAGCTTGGCGTAGAGCGCGGAGTTCAGGCCGTGCGAGGCCACGGTGGCCAGCATGATGGTGTTGCCATCGGGCCTTGCGCGGGCCGCCGCGTCGCTGCCCAGGTTGCCGCCCGCGCCGGCCCGGTTGTCGATGGTGATGGGCTGGCCCAGGGCCTCGCTCATGCGCGTGGCCGCCAGCCGCGCCACGTTGTCGGAAGGGCCGCCTGCGGGCCAGCCCACGATGAGGGTGATGGGGCCTTGCGCCAGGGCCGGCAGGGCCAGGGCGCACAGGGTGAGCGCAGCCAGGCTGCGGCGCGGCAGACAGTGCATGGCGGTCGTCCTTGTGAATTCAAAGGTTGGCATGGGCATGGCCTTCAGGGCTTGCCGTCCTGCCAGGGCATTTCGGTCCAGAGCTTGCGAAAGCCGGCCTCGGTGCGCTCCAGTTCGGCCGCGTAGGCGGGCGGCGCCAGGTAGCGCAGCGGCGCGTACATGGCCTCGGCCTGCTGCCTGAACTGCGGGTCGGCCGCGATGGCGGCCACGGCATCGACCAACTTTTTGCGCACGCCTTCGGGCAAGCCCTTGGGCGCGGCCAGGCCGCGCAGGGAGGCCAGCTCGATATCGATGCCCTGCTCCTTGAACGTAGGCACCTGGGGCGCCAGCGAGCTGCGCGCGGCCGACATCTGGCCCAGCAGGCGGATGGGAGTGCCGCCCTTCTGGTAGGCCAGCACCTCGCCCACGTTGATGGCGCCGATGGTGATCTGCTGGCCCGTGGCGGCGGCGCGCACCTCGCCCGCGCCCTTGTAGGGCACATGGGTGAGCTGCGTGCCCGTGGCCTTGGCGAACAGCAGCATGGCCAGGTGGTCGTCCGAGCCCGTGCCCGTAGTGCCCACGGTCACGGCGCCGGGGTTGGCCCGGGCGTAGGTGGCCAGGCCGGCCAGCGTGGTGATGGCGTTGCTGTTGTGGATGGCAAAGCCGCCCGGGTCGTCCACCAGGTTGCCCAGCAGGTCGTACTGGCTCCAGTGGAAGCTGCTCTTGCGCTCGATGGGAATGGTCAGCACGTTGGGCGTGTTGATGAAGCCGATGGTGTAGCCATCCGGCTTGGCACGCGCCAGTTCGCCAAAGCCGATGCCGCCGCCCGCGCCGGGGCGGTTGAGCACGACCACGCTGCCGCCCAGTTTCTTTTCCAGATGGCGGGCCAGCAGCCGCGCCACCAGATCGGTGCCGCCGCCGGGCCCGTAGGCCACGATCATCTCGATGTTGCGCGAGGGGTAGGGGGCCTCGCTCTGAGCCTGGGCCAGGGCCGGCAGCGCCATGCAGGCGGCGGCCAGGCCTGCGCACAATGCGCGCCTTGCTTGCTGTGTCATCTTTGTCTCCTGGGTCGCCTCTTGCAGTGGTCTGAGAGGCTTTTTAGTCATGGTGAAGGAAGCGGCTAACGGGACGGGGAACGGGACGGGTCCAAGGCCCGGGCGATGCGCTCGCGCGCACGCGGCCAGACCTCGGGATTGACCAGGCGCGCGGGCCGCTGGCCATTGGCCAGCAGTTGCACGATCTGGGTGGCAGCCAGCTCGGCGTTGTTGCGCCGGGCCTCGTGCGTGACACCGGCGGTGTGGAAGGTGGCCACCACCTGGGACAGGGCCAGCAGCGGATGGGAGGCGGGCGGCGGCTCCTGGTCCCAGACATCCAGCCCCGCGCCGGCCAGGTGGCCGCTGGCCAGGGCGGCGTGCAGGGCTGCCTCGTCATGGATACCGCCGCGCGCCGTGCTCACGAAGATGGCGCCCGCCCGCATGGCCGCAAAGGCAGCGGCGTCCATGAGCCCCAGCGTGGAGGCATCGCGCGGGCAGTGCAGGGAGACGATGTCCGAGCGCCGCAGCAGTTCGTCGAAGCCCACGGCCTCGGCCCCGCGCGCCGCCAGGCCTGCCGCGTCATAGGCCGGGTCGCAGCCGATCACCTGCATGCCGAAGGCCCGGCCCAGGGCCGCGACGCGGCTGCCGGCCTCGCCCACTCCGACCAGGCCCAGGGTGCGGCCGCGCAGCTCGTGGCCCATCACGTCCTCGCGGCTGAAGCCCCTGGCAGGGGCGCGCAGCAGGCGGTCGGATTCGTTGATGCGGCGCAGCACGGACAGCATCAGGCCGATGGCCATCTCGGCCACCGAATCCGCGTTGCCGCCCGACTGGTTCATCACGGCCACGCCGGCCCGCGTGCAGGCCTCGATGTCGATGGTGTCGCAGCCCGAGCCGCTGGAAGATACCGCCAGCAGATCGGGGCAGCGCGCCAGCAGGTCCGCCGTGGCGAACCAGTGGCGCGGCAGCTCGTCCTTGGCGGCCGTGATCTGGTAGACCCGGGCGCCGGCCAGGGCCTGCCAGGCGGCGGCATCGTCGCCCTCGCGCCGGCAGGTGATCAGTTGCACGCCAGGTGCGGCCGAGACGATGCGGTCAAAGGCCGCATCCAGCCAGTAGTCGAAGCGGACAACGCGGCGGTCCATCACAGCACCCCCTTGGCGGCCAGCGTGCGCGCCACCCAGGAGCGGTCGGCGCGGCCTGCGGCAATGGCGGCGAGCACGTCGGCCTCGTCGCGCTGTATGGCTTCCACGCGGTCGGCAATGGCGGCGGCCTCGGCGGCGGGCACGGCCAGCAGGCCGTCGCCGTCGCCCAGCACCAGGTCGCCCGGGTGGACGACCATGCCGTCGATGCTGACGGGCACATGCAGCTCGCCGGGGCCGTCCTTGTAGGGGCCACGGTGCGAGACGCCGCGCGCATACACGGGCAGGCCGTGCTGGCCGATGGTGTCGCTGTCGCGGATCAGCCCGTCGATGACGATGCCGGCCGCGCCGCGCGCCATCATCAGCGCCAGCATGATCTCGCCAATGATGGCGTTGGGCCCGCCGCCGCCCGCGTCCACCACGATCACGTCGCCGGGGCCGCAGATGTCGATGGCCTGGTGCACCATCAGGTTGTCGCCGGGCCGCGTGCGCACGGTCAGCGCACGGCCCACCAGCGGCCCCTGGCGGCGGTGAAAGGGCCGCAGCGCCGAGGTGCCCGTGGTGCGGCTCATGGCGTCGCTGACATTGGCGACCGGAAAGCCGCGGTAGCGCTGCAGCAGCGCCTCGCCAAGGGCGGCCTCGGGCCGGGCGTGGATATGGAATCCGGGAATCTTGCTCACTGCTGTGTCTCCGTCTGTGTCTGTTGTCTGTGTCGATACCGTTGTCTTGCCGCTCAGAACGCATCCCAGGCCTGCGCATGGCGCACGCAGGCCGGCGTGACCTGGTCCAGGCGCGTGGCGCCCAGCATGGCCATATCGCGCAGCACCTCCTCGCGCAGCAGGGCCATGGCGTGGGCCACGCCCGCCGGCCCGGCCACCGAGGCCGCGTAGTTGAAGGGCCGGCCCACGAAGACGCAGCGCGCGCCCAGGGCCAGGGCCTTGAGCACGTCGGTGCCCCGGCGCACGCCGCTGTCCAGCATCACCGGCAGGCCGGGCACGGCGCGCACGATGCCAGGCAGCACGCGCAGCGGTGCCACGGCGCCATCGAGCTGGCGCCCGCCGTGGTTGGAGACGATGAGGCCGTCGGCGCCGTGGTCCCGCGCCAGCACGGCGTCTGCGGCCGAAAGAATGCCCTTGACCACGAGCTGCCCCTGCCAGCGCTGGCGGATGGCGGCCAGATGCGGCCAGGCCAGGTGGGAGCGGTCCGAGAAATCACGCATCACGCTGGCCGACAGGATGGGCGCGCCCCGGTGCGCATAGTTGTTCTCGAAATGCGGCATGCCGTGGCGCCACAGGGTCTTGAGAAAGCTGCCGAACAGCCAGCGCGGGTGGCTGATGCCCTGCCAGGCCAGGCCCGGCCCGGGCCGCAGCGGCGTGGAGAAGCCGGCGCGCACATTGTTCTCGCGGTTGGCGGCCACGGGCGTGTCCACCGTGATCACCAGGGTCTGCACGCCGGCGGCGGCCACGCGGTCCAGCAGCGCATCGATCTGGCCCTGGTCGCCCGGCAGGTAGGCCTGGAACCAGGTGTGGGGCGCGGCCGCCATCACCTCCTCCAGCCGGATCAGCGAGGAACCGCTCATGATGGCCGGCACGCCCGCCTGCTGTGCGGCCTGGGCCAGCACCAGATCGCCCCGGTAGGCCGACAGCGCGGCAATGCCCATGGGCGCCACGCCGAACGGCGCGCCGTAGCGGCGCCCGAACAGCTCGAAGGAGGGGTCGCGCTGTGCCACGCCCACCAGCGCGCGCGGCACGAAGGCCAGCTCGGCAAAGGCGCGGCGGTTGTCCGCCAGCGAGGCGTTGTCCTCCACCGCCCCGCTGATGTAGGCATGGATGGGGCGCGGCAGGTGCCGCCGCGCCAGCCGCTCGAAATCATCGAGCGACAGCACCTGGCGCAGGCGGCGCGGCGGCCGGGCAGGGGCTGGTGCAGCAGCTGCAGGAGCGGTGGCGGTTGTGGAGGGGACGGTGTTGGCAGGCATTGCCGGCCAATGTAGAAGGGCCAACCTGCAAAGAAAAGCGAAATAAATAGGAATCGATATTTCGATTTTGGAAGAATGTCACCATGACCCTCAAACAGCTCGAAGCCTTCTACTGGGCCGCCACCTGCCTGAACTTCAGCGTGGCCGCCGACCGCGTGCACCTGTCGGTCTCATCGCTGTCCAAGCGCATTGCGGAGCTGGAGGCCTCGCTGGGCGTGCAGTTGTTCGACCGCAGCGGCCGCGCCGCCGAACTCACACCCCAGGGCGAGCAGCTGCTGCCGCGCATCCGCGAGCTGCTGCACGGCGCCGCCCAGCTGCGCGAGGCGGCGGGCCGCAGCGTGGGCCTGCAGGGCCGCTGCCGCATCGGCTTTGGCGAGCTCAGCGGCCTGACCTGGCTGCCCCGGCTGGTGCAGCGGGTGGCCGAGCTGCACCCCGACCTGCAGCTGGAGCCCCACACCGACATCGGCCAGGTGCTGGAGCAGCGCATCGTCGATGGCGAGCTGGACTGCGTGGTCATCGCCGGGCCATCGTCGCGCAGCAGCCTGGCCTTCGAGCAGGTCGCCCAGGTGCGCTTCGTCTGGGCCGCCAGCGACGACTTCATCGCCCGCGCAGGCACACACCAGCCCCGGCGCCTGGTGCGCGAGCAACTGCTGATCGCCCTGCCCACCGGCTCGGGCGCCACGCGCACGCTGGACGACTGGCTGGGCCGCCACGGCCTGGCCGTGGAGCGGCGCCTTTCCTGCAACAGCTGGGGCGCCGTGGTGGGCATGGTGGTGGACGGCCTGGGCTTCACCTACATGCCCGAGCAATGGGCCCTGGCCCTGCAGGAACGCGGCCGCCTGCGCGTGCTGGACGGCAGCGCCGAGGCCACAAAGCACAGCGCGCTGGCCCCGCTGACCTACACCGTGCAATGGCGCCGCGACGATGCCCGGCCGCTGATCACGGAAATGCGCGAGATCATCCGCAGCGTGATCGATTTCCCGGCGCCGCGCTGTTTGAGTTGAATATCACTGATTTCAGGGATATTCAAAATAGCAATCCTGTAGTATTTGAATGAACAATCAATATCAACAATAACAACCATCAATACATTGATAAGACATTATCAATTTCAAATATCAATCGATTCATATCTTTCCCTATGGGAGCACTCATCTTTCGCATGGATTTCTTGGCATACTGAAAATCCTTTCTCAAAGAAATTTGACAATCCTTTGCAAAAACTGCCTATGATTTAACAACTCTTTTCAATTATTCACGACTGGAACTCCTGCGTTTCCAGTCGATTTCCATTCATGAGCACTGCGCCTGCAAATACCAGTCTCCGCAGCCCTCACCCCGAATCCTGCGGTGCGCTGGCGCTTCAACCCATTGGCTCCGGCGACGAAGCCGCTCTCCTGGCCATCTTCGCCTCCACACGCGAGCAGGAGCGCGAACAATTCGGCTGGCCCGAGGAGCAATGGAATGCCTTCATTCGCCAGCAGTTCATGGCGCAGCACACCCAGTATTCGACGGCCTACGCCAACCCCAGTTTCGATCTGGTGCTGCGCGATGGCGAGATAGCGGGCCGGCTGTATGTGGACCGCAGCCCGCAGGAAATCCGCGTGGTGGATATCGCCCTGCTTCCCAGGCACCGTCGCCAGGGCGTGGGGCGGCAGTTGCTGCAGGCTTTGACGGATGAGTCGGATGCCCTGGGCATTGACCTGGGCCTGCATGTGGAGAAGAACAACCCCATCCTCGGCCACTACCAGCGCCTGGGCTTTGTCACCGAGGCCGATCGCGGCGTGTACTGGTATATGCGCCGCGCGCCGCAGCCTGCGCGCATGCCCGGCCCTGAGGATTTCACCGGCCTGGTCGGCACCGATTTCGCGTTGCAGCTCCCCGGTGCCGCGCCCGTGTCGCTGCGCCTGGAAAAGGCCACGGTCACGCAGGGATTGCTGGCCTCGCGCTGCTCGCTGCGCTTCAAGGGGCCTGACATCGGCCGCCCGACCCACGACACCTACCTGCTTTCCCACGAACGCCTGGGACGCTTTGCTCTGTTCCTGGGGCCCGTCGTGGATGCGGAGCCGGGGCAGACCAGCTACCAGGCACTCATCACACGCATGAACACGTCGATCAAGGAGGAGGAGACGCCATGAGCGAGGCATATATTGGAGAAATCCGTCTTTTTGCGGGCAACTTTGCCCCTCAGAACTGGGCATTGTGCGACGGCAGGCTGGTTGCCATCAGCGAGAACGAAGCACTCTTCGTGCTGCTGGGTACCACCTATGGCGGCGATGGCGTCACCAACTTCGCACTGCCCAACCTGCAGGGCCGGCTTCCTATTGGCCAAGGCCAGTTGCAGGGCGGGAGCAACCGCGTTCTGGGCCAGCAGATGGGTGCGGAAGACGTAACGCTGAACATCAGCCAGTTGCCCGGGCACACCCACCAGTTCTCGGCGGCCGGCGCCGCCAGCACCAGCAAGCCACAACAGCAGGTACCGGCAGCCGTCACGGGGTTCAACCTCTACGCCCCCTCACCCGCCACGACTGCCGCCACCCTGGGACCCAGCTCGGTGCAGATCGTCGGCGGCGGGCAGCCGCACAACAACGTCATGCCCAGCCTGGTGCTGAGCTACATCATCTGCCTCTTGGGCATCTTCCCCAGCTTCACATAGCACGGACAGGAGCATTTCATGGACCCCTTTCTCGGAGAGATCCGCGCATTCGCCTTTGGCCAGGTCCCAAGGGGCTGGCTGCTGTGCAACGGAGCGATTCTGCCGATCAATACGAACCAGGCCTTGTTTGCGCTGCTGGGCACCCAATACGGCGGCAATGGCTCGACGAACTTCGGCCTGCCCGATCTGCGTGGTCGCGCGCCCATTGGATACGGCGGCGGCATTGTGCTCGGCCTGATCGACGGTACGGAAAACGTCACGCTAACCCCCAGCCAGATGCCCCAGCACACCCACCAGCTGCTGTCCAGCGCTGCGGTGGCCACCACCAATGTCCCCGGCGGCAATGTGATGGCCGAGGCCGCCAATGGCCTGTCTGCCTATGGCGCGCCCACCAATTCCTTCATGGCGGCCACCGCCGTGGACATCAGCGGCGGCAGCCAGCCTCACCAGAACATGCAGCCCTCGCTGGTCATCAACTGGTGCATCGCCAGCTCCGGGATCTTCCCGTCCCGCAACTGAACAAGCCTCCCCCAAGGAAACATCCATATGGCAGATCCCTTCTACGGCGAGGTCCGCGCATTCGGCTTCTACTTCGCCCCTGTCAACTGGGCCTTTTGCGCAGGCCAGACCATACAGGTACAGCAGAATGCAGCGCTTTTTTCGATCATCGGAAACCGGTTCGGCGGTAACGGAACCACCAACTTCATGCTGCCCAATCTGCAGGGCAGAGCCGCCATGGGCGCCGGCACGGGACCTGGACTGAGCTCCCGCAACATCGGTGAAACCCTGGGCACAGCCACCGAAACGCTGACCCTTGCGCAGATACCGGCGCACAGCCACGGCATCAGCGCCCAGGGCGCCGGCGCCACGGCGGCCACCCCCAGCGGCAACTTGCTGGCGCAGGGCATGCAAGGCGTACCGCCCCGGGGCAGCGCCAGGCCCACCTATGCAGCGGGAGCTGCCACTTCGGCCATGGCGCCGACAGCGCTGCTGCCCGTCGGCGGCAACCAGGCCCATAGCAATATGCAACCCGTTCTGGCGCTGAATTTCTGCATCTGCCTGTACGGCGAATTCCCCGTCAGGCCCTGACGTTCTTCCACCTCCAGCCATTGCCCGCCATGCCCACCAACCACACCCCCAGGCCCAAGTCCGCTTCACGCATGCTGTCCATGTGGTTTGCGTGGTTCATAGGGTTGGTGATGGCACTGGCGGCTCCGGCCCATGCCGCAGTGGACCGGGGCATCATCGACTTCGGGAGCAGCGCCGCGCCTGGCGCCTTCTCGGATGTTGCACCGGACTACAACGGGCTTCGCTTCACCGGCCAGTGGTCCTATTTCGCTGAAGTGGACCTGCAGACGGGCAGCCCGGGAATCACCACGTCCGGCGACGCCATCACCTCCGCCACCCTTGACGGCAACGCCATCATCAAGGCGGCCAATGGCACGGACCGCTTCAGCCTCGCACGGGTGCGCATCCATGCCTACGGCTCAATGACCCAGTTCACACTCGCGGGCTATCGCGGCGGCAGCCCCGTGTCCGGTGCCAGCGTGACCGTCACCAAGACGTTTCCCATGACGCAGCAATTCGTCCCTATCGATCTGAGCGCGCTGGCGGATGTGGACGAAGTACGGGTATCCAACAATGCCACGGTTGGCGAAGGCGGCAACTTCGCCTTCGACGATCTGGCCGTTGATCCCTTCCCCCCAGCCACGCCCACGGCCACTGGGCTTGCGCCCACCTCCGGCCTGGCCGCCGGCGGTGCCTCTGTGGTCATCACGGGTGCCAACTTCACCAACGTGATCGGCAGTTCCATCGTGACCGCCGTGAGCTTCGGCGGCACGCCGGCGACCAGCTTCACGGTCGACAGCGCCACCCAGATCACGGCCACGGCACCGGCAGGATCGGGCACGGTGAACGTGACCGTCACGACGGCAGGCGGCACCAGCGTCACTGCCGCAGCCAATCAGTTCACCTATCTGCCCGCGCCCACGGTGGCATCCGTCTCGCCCAACTTTGGCCCGCAGGCAGGCGGCACCAGCGTGGTCATCACCGGCACCAACCTGTCCGGCGCCACCGCCGTGCTATTCGGCGCGACAACCGCCAGCTATGTTGTCAACAGCGCCACCCAGATCACCGCCATCTCGCCTGGGGGCACAGGCACGGTCGATGTGCGCGTCACAACGGCAGGCGGCACCAGCGCCATCAGCGGGGCCGATCAATTCAGCTACCTGGCAACGCCAACGATCACCAGCATCGCGCCAACGGCAGGCCCTCAGGCGGGCGGCACGGCAGTCAACATCACAGGCACGAACTTCATCGGCACCACGGGCGTGAACTTCGGCGCCTCGGCAGCGACCGGCTTCACGGTCAACAGCGCCACCAGCATCACGGCCACGGCGCCGCCCGGAACAGGCACGGTGGACATCCGCGTCAGCAACTCCGTCGGCACCAGTCCCACCGTTGCCGCCGACCAGTTCACCTATGTGGCGGCACCGTCGGTCACCTCCATCTCTCCCACGGCAGGTCCCACCGGCGGCGGCACCACGGTGACCATCACCGGTACCGGCTTCGCCGCAGCACCTGGCACTGGCGCCGTGCGCTTCGGCGCCGCGACCGCCACCTACACCATCAACAGCAACACCCAGATCACAGCCACCGCGCCCGCGGGCAGCGCTGGCACGGTCGATGTGACGGTGACCACGGTGGGCGGCACCAGTGCCACCAGCGCAGCCGACCAGTTCACCTATGTGTCAGCGCCCACGGTGACGTCCATCTCGCCCACGGCAGGGCCAACCGCTGGGGGCACCACGGTGACCCTGACCGGCACCAACCTGTCCGGCGCCACGGCCGTGACCTTCGGCGCCACAGCGGCCACCGGATTCACGGTCAACAGCGCCACGCAGATCACGGCCACCGCGCCTGCCCACGCAGCGGGCACGATCGACGTGCGCATCACCACAGTGGGCGGCACCAGCGCCACCAGTGCGGCCGACCAGTTCACCTACGTGGCCGCACCCACGGTGACTTCCGTCTCGCCCACGGCAGGGCCAGCCGCAGGAGGAACCTCGGTGGTCATCACTGGCACCAACCTCTCTGGCGCCACGGCCGTGACCTTCGGCGCCACGGCCGCCACGGGCTTCACGGTCAACAGCGCCACGCAGATCACGGCCACCGCGCCTGCCGGCACGGGCACGGTAGACGTGCGCATCACCACCGCAGGCGGTACCAGCGCCACCAGCG
>NZ_MYFL01000002.1:29624-242769 GCF_002193035.1 Delftia sp. K82
GCCACGGCCGTGACCTTCGGCGCCACGGCCGCCACGGGCTTCACGGTCAACAGCGCCACGCAGATCACGGCCACATCGCCTGCCGGCACGGGCACGGTAGACGTGCGCATCACCACCGCGGGCGGTACCAGCGCCACCAGCGCGGCAGACCAGTTCACCTATGTGCCTGCGCCCACGGTGACCTCCATCTCGCCCGCAAGCGGTTCTTCGATTGGTGGCACCACGGTCACCCTGACCGGCACGAACTTCACCGGCGCCACGGCCGTGACCTTCGGCGGCACGGCCGCCACGGGCTTCACGGTCAACAGCGCCACGCAGATCACGGCCACCGCGCCTGCAGGATCGGCGGGCACGGTCGATGTGCGCGTCACAACGACTGGTGGCACCAGCGCCACCGGCGCGGCAGGCCAGTTCACCTATGTGGCCATCACGGTGACGCCCGCGACGCTGGCCGGCACGCCCAAGGTAGGCGTCTCGTTCAGCGAGACCCTGACCGCCAGCGGCGGCGCAACGCCCTACACCTTTGCAATGGCCAGCGGCAGCACGCTGCCCACAGGCCTGTCGCTGTCACCCGCCGGGGTGATCAGCGGCACGCCCACGGCGGCCGGGGCCTTCAGCTTCACGGTGCAGGCGACCGACAGCAGCAGCATCAGCGGCCAGCGCACCTACAGTGGCAGCGTGGCGGCAGCCACGGTGGTGCTGACGCCCGCAGCTTCCACGCTGCCGGCTGCCAGGCTGAACACGGCCTATGCAGGACAGACCTTCACTGCCAGCGGAGGCACGGCGCCCTACACCTACGCCAGCAGCGGCACGCTGCCGACCGGAATGACGTTCAACGCCAGCACCGGTGTTCTGGGCGGCACGCCCACCGCGGCGGGAAGCTTCACCTTCACCATCACGGCCACGGACTCCTCCACGGGCACGGGTGCTCCGTTCACCTCGGGCAGCACCAGCTACACCCTGGTGGTGAACTCCACCAACGCCGACCTCAGCGCCCTGGCACTGAGCAGCGGCACGCTCGCACCGGGCTTTGGTGCAGGCACCCTGGCCTACACGGCCACCGTGCCCAACACCAGCAGCACCGTCACGGTGACGGCCACCGCTGCCGATGCGGGCGCCACGATCCTGGTCAACGGCGCAGCGGCCTCCACCCCGGTGGCGCTGAATGTGGGCAGCAATACCGTGTCCATCGAAGTCACGGCGCAGGACGGCACGACCAAGAAAACCTATGTGGTGACGGTGACGCGCGAGGCCAGGCAAAGCGCCTCGGGCTCGGGTGTGGATCTGGGCATTGCCAACAGCAGCCCCACCTGCACGCTGACTGCGGCCAGCTTCACCTCGCCTTCTGCCGTGGCCGGCTCGCTGGGCCCGCTGCCGGCGGCCTTCACCTACCCGCAGGCCGCCGTGGACTTCACGGCCAAGCAGTGCGCCCCCAGCAGCACGCTGACCGTGACCCTCACCTTCACGTCCCCCGTGCCCGCCAACGCGCAGCTGATGAAGTACGACGCCACCGCAACGCCCAAGTGGCAGCCCTTCACGCCCACCATCAGTGGCAACCAGGTCAGCTATACCATCGTGGACGGCGGCCTGCGCGATGACGACAAGACGGTCAATGGCGAGTTCGTCGATCCCGTCATCCTGGCCCTGCCTGGAGCCCCCGCAGGAGCGCAGAGCATCCCCACGCTGGACCGCTGGGGCCTGCTGCTGCTGTCGCTGATGGCGGGAGCCGCCGGCTTCATGGGCATGGCGCGCAGGCAGCGTACCGGACGTTAAGACGCGTCAACAAGCAACCCGCGCTGCTGCATGTCGGCAGCGCGGGTTTGCTTTTGGTGCTCTACAGAAAGCCCCGTGGCGCGAGACAATCGCCCCCATGACCACCGCGCCGATTCCCGTTTCCGCAGATCCCGCCGCCTCCGCCGACCCCATGCCCCAGCCGCCCGAGCAGCCCGACCTGGACGCCTGCTGCGGCAATGGCTGCGACCCCTGCATCTTCGACAGCTATGACCTGGCCATGGACGAGTACCGCCAGGCGCTGCGGGCCTGGAAGGCGCGCAACGAAACGCCGGCGGGCCAGGGATAGGAATAGGGATAGGGGTAGCGCGATCAGTCCACGCGGGCGATCAGGTCCAGCTCCACGGCCGCGCCCTTGGGCAGCTGCAGCACGCCCACCGAAGTGCGCGTGTGGGCACCCACGGGGCCCAGCACCCGGGCGATGAGGTCGGAGGCGCCATCGGCCACCTCGCTTTGCTGGGTGAAATCGGGCGCCGAGCGCACATAGACGGTGATGCGTGCAACGGCGCGCACGGCATCGAGCGAGCCGGCCGCGCGCTGCACGAAGGCCAGGGCGCGCATGGCGCAGATGGCGGCGGCCGTTCTGGCCGATGCCAGGTCGATCCCGGCGCCGACCGTCCCCACATAGAGCACTTCATCGCCCACGCGGGGAATCTGCCCGCTGACGAACAGCTGCTGGCCGTCGCGCACGACGGGGCTGTAGTTGCCGCCTATCTTGATCTCGCCATCGAAGCGGTGGCCGAGCTCAAGGGCGGCCTGGGCGAAGCGTTCATCTGCTGTCATGGTCTGGTGTCCGGAGTAAGGCAAGCGCGCAGTCTAGAGCGTGTTATGCACTTTTACGTGCCCGCGAAAGCCGGGAAAGGGGCCCGGAACGAGGCGTAGCACGCGCCGCGGTTGCCACACCGCAAGCGGGCTGCAACGAAGGGCCGGGCCCCTTTCCCGGCTTTCCCGAAGGGTTGGCTCTGCGCGCAGGCGCTCGCGGCGTTGCAGCGCTTGCCAAGGCATGAGCCTTGGCGGCGCACTGCGCCTTGCGATCACCAGCGCGCAGAACCAACGCGGGTACTTAAAAGTGCATAACACGCTCTAGAGCCTGTGGTGCACCGGCGCCTGCGGCGGCTTCAACTGCCCGTGGACGCGTAATGCCTCACCCCCATGCGCCAGGCACCCGAGGCCAGCCAGAGGAAGGCAAAGCCGGCCAGCGGCGAGACCCAGCCCAGCCAGGCTGGTGCGCCCAGCGGGTCGGGCTTGCCCAGCACGGCCAGCGCCGGGTAGTAGGCCACGCAGGCCAGCGGCACGGCGAAGGTCAGCAGGCGGCGGAACCACTGCGCGTACAGGGCCAGCGGGTACTGGGCGGCCTCGACGCTGCCGTAGCTCAGCACATTGGCGGCTTCCAGGCTTTCCACGGTCCAGAACGAGAGCGCACCCTGCAGCACCAGGATGCCCAGGAACAGCGCTACGCCGCCCGCCACGGCGAACAGCGCCACGGCGACGGCCTGGGGCGTCCACGCCACGGCACCCTGGGCCGTGGCAAAGCCCAGCACCAGCAGGCCCTGCAGCAGGCGGCCCAGGCGGCTGATGCGCACGTCATGGCCCATGAGCTGCAGCCACACGGGGCGCGGACGCAGCAGCAGGCGGTCGAAGGCGCCCGTGCGCAGGAACTGCGTGCCCAGCACGTCGAAGCCCCGGCCCAGCGCATCGGCCAGGGCGAACATGCAGTTCACCAGGCCATAGAACACGGCCACTTCGCCGATGCGCCAGCCCTGCACCTCGCCAAACCGGTGGAACAGCGCCCAGACGGCGATGACCTCGATGCCCGTGACCAGGAACTGGCCCAGGGTCAGCATCAGCGCCGAGGCCGGGTAGCGCGCCTGCCCGCCCAGCGAGGCCAGCGCCAGGCGCAGGAACATGGATAGCGATCCTTTTTGCTTGGCCATGGCGATCACCCGCCCTGCACTTCGAGGCCGCGCATGGTGCGCGCCATGGCCACGCGGCCCAGGGCCACGATCACGGCAATCCACAGGGCTTGCAGCGCCAGGCAGGCCAGCATCTGCGTACCGGCCATCTGGCCGAAATAGATGCGCGCAGGAATGTCCATCACGCCCGCCAGCGGCTGCAGCAGCAGCGCGGTCTGCCAGGCGTCGGGCATCAGCGCCAGCGGCAGCAGGTTGCCCGACAGCACGATGACCACGGGCGCGGCCAGCGTGTTGATGCCTTTTTCATTGAGCGCGGCGGCAGCGGCAACATTCAGCAGCATGACCAGTGCCGTGGACAGCAGCAGCGCCAGCAGCATGGACGCGGCAAAGCCCAGGCCTGCGGCCCAGCCGGCCGGCGGCTGCCAGCCCCAGTCGCCCAGCCCCATCAGCGGCAGGGCCAGCCCTGCAAACGCCACCATCAGCGCCACGCGCGGCAGCACGCGCGCGGCGATCCAGCCAGCCGAGCGCACGAACCACAGCGCATAGGCATCCACAGGCCGCAGCCGGTCATAGGCGATGGCGCCCGTGCGCACGGCCAGGGCCACGTCGGGGTCGCCGCTCCAGGGCAGCAGCGCGAACAGGCCCTGCGCCACCCAGGTGTAGGTGATGGCGTGCTCCAGCGAAATCGGCGCGCCGGCCGATGCCGAGGCACTGCCGTAGAACGCCGCCAGCACCATGGTCTTGATGGCGCCCCACCAGCACTGCGTGGCAAAGCCCGCGTAGGCGGCCGTGCGGTACTGCAGCATCAGCAGAAAGCGCGAGGCGAAGGCGGCCATATAGGGGCGCAGCAGGTGTCGCAGACGTTGGCGCAGTCCCATGGCGCTCAGACCTCCGAGGCACCATGCATGGCGTAGAAGCGGGCGATCACGGCCTCGATGGCCATGTCCTGCCCCTCGCCCTCGCCCGTGCCATCGCGCTGCGCCGCCACCACCTGGGCGCGCAGCGCATCGACCGCGCAGTCGGCCAGCACGCGGCCATGGCCGATGACGATGACGCGCCGCGCCAGCGCCTCGATGTCGTGCATGTCATGCGTGGTCAGCAGCACCGTGGTGCCGCGCTCGCGGTTGGCGCGCAGCACGAACTCGCGCACGGCCAGCTTGGAGGGCGCGTCCAGGCCGATGGTGGGCTCGTCCAGGAACAGGATCTCGGGCTCGTGCAGCAGGGCCGCGGCGATCTCGGCGCGCATGCGCTGGCCCAGGGACAGCTGGCGCACGGGCTGGTCCAGCAAGCGCTCCAGGCTCAGCATGGCCACCAGCTCGTCGCGGGTGCGCGCAAAGCGCAGCGGATCGACGCGGTACAGGTCGCGCAGCAGGTTGAAGCCATCGCCCACGGGCAGGTCCCACCACAGCTGCGAGCGCTGCCCGAAGACCACGCCGATGCGGCCCACATGGCGCTGGCGGCCGGCGAAGGGGTCGCGCCCGTCCACCTCCACGCGCCCGCCATCGGGCCGCAGGATGCCCGACAGGATCTTGATGGTGGTGGACTTGCCCGCGCCGTTGGGGCCGATGAAGCCCAGCAGCTCGCCACGCTCCAACGCAAACGACACTCCATCCAGCGCCTGCACCGTGCGATGGCGCGGGCGCACCAGCGCGCGCAGCGCGCCCATCACGCCGGGATCGCGTTCATGGATGCGGTAGGTCTTGCGAAGGTCGTGGACGAGGATCTGGGGCATGGCGCTGGGCGCAGAGGGCGCGCAGAGGGGGGCACAGAGGGGGCGCGATTCTACACAGGACCGGGCTTTGCTATCCTGCGCGCAAATTCGCGGATGGAAATCCGCCTTGCCGCACGCACGCACGCACGCACGCACAAAGGAAACACAACATGGCAGCTGAAGGCAATGCAAGCCAGCTCGTAGGAATCGTCACGCTGCTGGGGGCCGCCGTGGTGGCCGTGCCGCTGTTCAAGCGGCTGGGCCTGGGCGCCGTGCTCGGCTACCTGGCCGCCGGGCTGGCCATAGGCCCCTACGGGCTGGGCCTGGTGACGGACGCGCAGACCATCCTGCACGTGGCCGAGCTGGGCGTGGTGATGTTTCTCTTCGTCATCGGGCTGGAGATGAAGCCTTCGCACCTGTGGGATCTGCGCGGCCAGATCTTCGGGCTGGGCAGCCTGCAGGTGGTGGTGTGCGCGCTGCTGCTCACGGGCGTGGGCATGGCCTTCGGCTTTCCCTGGCAGGTGGCGTTCGTGAGCGGGGCGGGCTTTGTGCTGACCTCCACGGCCATCGTCATGCAGGTGCTGGCCGAGCGTGGCGACATCCTGGCGCCGCGCGGCCAGCGCATCGTCTCCATCCTGCTGTTCGAGGACCTGCTCATCGTGCCGCTGCTGGCCGTGGTGGCGTTTCTGGCGCCTGCCGATGCGGCTCCCGTGGCCACCTCGCCCCTGTGGCAGCGCGCGGGCGTGGCCCTGCTGTCGCTTGGCGCGCTGGTGGGCGCGGGCCTGTGGCTGCTGAACCCGCTGTTCCGCATCCTGGCCAAGGCCAAGGCGCGCGAGGTGATGACGGCCGCCGCGCTGCTGGTGGTGCTGGGCGCCGCCCTGCTGATGGAGATGGGCGGCCTGTCCATGGCCATGGGCGCCTTCGTGGCGGGCGTGCTGCTGTCCGAATCCTCGTTCCGCCACCAGCTGGAGGCCGATGTGGAGCCCTTCCGCGGCCTGCTGCTGGGCCTGTTCTTCCTGGGCGTGGGCATGGCGCTGAACCTGGAGGTGGTGGCGCTGAACTGGCGCATCGTGGGCATGGGCGTGGTGGCGCTGATGCTGGGCAAGGCGCTGTGCATCTACGCCGTGGCCCGCGTGGCGCGCAGCAGCCATGCCGATGCGCTGGACCGCGCCATCCTCATGGCCCAGGGCGGGGAGTTCGCCTTCGTGCTGTTTGCCGAGGCGCTCAAGCTCGGCGTGCTCGACCCCGAGGTGCATGCCAACATGACGGCCATCGTCGTGCTGTCCATGGCCATCACGCCGCTGGTGGTGGTGCTGCACAAGCGCCTGGCAGGCGCCGAGGCCGTGTCGCTGGACGGCGTGGAGGCGCCGCAGGACCTGCGCGGCAACGTGCTGGTCATCGGCTTCGGCCGCGTGGGCCAGATCGCCAGCCAGGGGCCGCTGGCCCGTGGCGCCAAGCTGTCCATCATCGACAACGACCCCGACGTGATCCGCAACGCCGAGCCCTACGGCTTCAAGGTCTACTTCGGCGACGGCGCGCGCGCCGACATCCTGCATGCAGCCGGCGCCAGCCATGCCAGCGCCATCCTGGTCTGCGTGGACAGCAAGGCCGCCGCCACGCGCATCGTGGAGAACGTGCGCCACGAATGCCCGCACGCCCGCCTCATCGTGCGCGCCTATGACCGCGAGCACGCGCTGGAGCTCATCCAGAAGGACGCCGACCATGTCGTGCGCGAGAGCTTCGAGTCCGCCCTGCTCATGGGCCGCCATGCCGTGCTGGCCTTGGGCGCCACCGAGGACGAGGCCCAGACGCTGGAGGCCGAAGTGCGCGGCCGCGACACCGAGCGCTTTGCGCTGGAGACCGCCGGCGGCACCTTTGCGGGCCGCGCGCTGCTGCTGGGCAACATCGAGCGCATCGATCCGCCCCGGCACGACAAGCCCACCGCCAGGGACTGAGCGCGCAGGGGCCGCAAGCCCCGCTCAATGCCGCTGGTTGATCTGTATGAGATTGCCGCAGGTGTCGTCGAACACGGCAATCGTGACCGGCCCCAGGTGCGTCGGCGGCCTGGTGAAGCGCACGCCGGCCGCGCTCAGGCGCTCGTACTCGGCCTGCACGTCGTCCACGCCGAAGAAGGTGGCCGGCACGCCGTCGGCATGCAGGGCGGTCTTGAACGGCCTGGCGGCCGGGTGCATGTCGGGCTCCAGCAGCAGCTCCACGCCATCGGCATCGCCGGGCGATGTCAGGGTGAGCCAGCGCGCATCGCCGCCCATGGGAATGTCGTGCTTGAGAACGAAGCCGAGCACGTCGCGGTAGAAGGCCAGGGCCTTGTCCTGGTCGTCGACGAGCACGCTGGTGATGACGATCTTCATGGAATGCTCCTTGTGTCGCTGCGCAGGGCACGCACCGGGCCCGCACCAGGCTGCACCGGATACACAACTGCCACCACCGGCAGGCCCGCTATTTCAGCCTGAAGGTGACGGGCACGCGCGTCCACATGCTGTCCGGCACGCCGTCGCGCGTGCCGGGGACAAAGCGCCACGTCCGCACGGCGTCCAGCGCCTCCTGGTCGAGCAGAGGATAGCCGCTGCTGTCTGCCACATCCACGGCCAGTGCCTTTCCGCTGGCGCCCACCAGAACCCGCAGCACCACCTTGCCTTCCTGCTCCAGCCGCCTGGCTTCCTTGGGATAGGCCGGCATCTTGTTCTCGCTGGCCTGCCTGTCGGGCACAGGCTGCACCACGCCTGCCGCAGCCGGGCCGCCGGCCAGCAGGCCCAGGGTCAATGCAAGGATGGCGCAGCGCATGCGGGGCATTCGGAAGGCTCCTGGATGGGGGCGGGATGGGGGACTGGATGGGGGTGGGGATGGCAGTCGCGGACTGGTGCGGCCCCGGATCATCGCATGCCCTCCACCTGCCACCAGCGCGGCAGCAGCGCCTGCACCTCGCCGCGCCGATAGCGGTCGTCGATGAGAAAGACCACGCCGCGGTCGCGCTCGCTGCGGATGACGCGGCCTGCGGCCTGGACCACCTTGCGCAGCCCCGGGTAGAGGTAGCTGTAGTCATAGCCCTTGTCCGCGCCGAACTGGCGGTCCATGGCGCGCTTCATCTCTTCGTTCACGGGATTGACCTGGGGCAGGCCCAGCGTGGCCACGAAGGCGCCGATGAGGCGCTCGCCGGGCAGGTCCACGCCCTCGGAGAACGCCCCGCCCAGCACGGCGAAGCCCACGCCCTGACCGGCTTCGGTGAAGCGGGCCAGGAAGGCCGCGCGACCCTCCTCGTCCATGGACGGGGTCTGCAGCCAGACCGGCAGATCGGGATGGGCGCGCTGCAGGCATTCGGCCACGCGCTGCAGGTAGTCGAAGCTGCTGAAAAAGCACAGGTAGTTGCCGGGCCGGCGCGCGTACTGCGCGGCCACGAGGTCGGCGATGGGCCGCAGCGAACGGTCGCGGTCCCGGTAGCGCGTGGAGATATGGCCGGCCACCTGCACATCGAGCTGGTCGGCCTGGAAGGGCGAGTCGGCCTCCAGCCAGTGCGTGCCTTCGGGCAGGCCCAGGATGTCGCGGTAGAAGTGCGGCGGGCTCAGCGTGCCCGAGAACAGCACCGAGGCATGGGCCGCCGCATGGCGCGCCGCCAGGTGGGGCGCAGGCACTACGTTGCGTATGCACAGCGTGGAGGCCGGCGTGCGACGGGGACCTGAGCGCCCGGGCAGCAGGTGGACATCGAACAGCGCATGGCCGCCGAACTGCTCGGCCAGCGCCATGAACTGCAGCGCTTCCCAGTAGAAGTCCAGAACCGGGTCGCCGGGCAGCATGGGGCTGTCGGCATTGGCGTCGGCGATGGCGGCCACGGCGCGCTGCACGGCGCCCAGCAGGCCTGCGGGCACTTCCTCATGGGCCTGGTAGCTGGCGGTCTGCTCCCTGTTCAGCGCACTCCAGCTGCGGCTGAGCCGGTCCAGCGCCTTGCGCACGGCACCGGTGGCCGACTTGCGGGCGGCGGCCAGGGCGAACTGCGACAGCTCGGCCGTGTACATGCGGCGCGCGCGCTCGAGCAGGTTATGGGCCTCGTCCACCAGCACGCCCACCTTCCATTGCTGGGCCTGGGTGAGCGCGTACAGCATGGCGGCGCTGTCGTAGAAGTAGTGGTAGTCGGCCACGACCACGTCGCTCCAGCGCACCAGTTCCTGGGCCAGGTAGTAGGGGCAGATGTCGTGCGCCAGCGCCACGGCACGCACGGCAGGCGGGTCCCAGGGCGCCTGCTGCAGCGCGGCGGCGCGCGCGGCGGGCAGCCGGTCGAAGAAGCCGCGCGCCAGCGGGCAGGAGTCGCCGTGGCAGGCCTTGTCGGGGTGCTCGCAGGCCTTGTCGCGCGCCAGGATGGCGAGCACGCGCAGCCTTGCGGGTGGCGCGGACGGTGCGGGCGGTGCGGGTGGCGCGGGCAGCGGTTGCGGCGCAGCCGGTTCCTGCGGCGGTGGCTGGTGCTGCTCGGCGATCTGCCGGTTCACGCTGGCCAGCGCCTGCAGCGCCAGGCCATGGCCCGTGCCCTTGGCGGTGAGGAAGAACAGCCGGTCCAGGCCCTGGTCCGGCATGGCCTTGAGCATGGGGAAGATGGTGCCCAGCGTCTTGCCGATGCCCGTGGGCGCCTGCGCCATCAGGCACTGGCCGCCCTGCTGCGCGCGCGCCACGCGGTAGACGGCCACGGCCAGCTCGCGCTGGCCCGCGCGAAAGCCCTGCATGGGAAAGCGCAGCGCGGCCAGCGCCGCCTCGCGCGCCGCGCGGTGGGCGGCCTCGCTGCGCGCCCAGTCCAGGAACAGCGCGCATTGCTGCTCGAAGAAGGCGCGCAGCGTGGCCGCGTCTTCCTCCTGCACCAGCACGGTTTCCTCCGAGTTGCCCACGTTGAAATACACCAGGGCCACGCGCAGCCGCTGCAGGCCGCGCGCCTGGCACAGCAGATGGGCGTAGATGCGCGCCTGGGCCCAGTGCAGGGCGCGGTGGTGGGCGCGCACGCCCTCGATCTGGCCCCGGTAGGTCTTGATTTCCTCGAGCTGGCCAGCCCCGGCGTCGAAGCCGTCGGCGCGGCCGCGCACGCGCAGGTCGCCGTATCCGCCGGCCAGGCTGATTTCGGTCTCGTAGTCCTTGCCCCTGCGCGACTGCACCAGGCTGTGGCCGGCCATGCCCTCCAGCGCGCTGGGCGCGGGCGTGAAGCGCAGGTCCAGGTCGCCCACGCGCGCCGTGAACTCGCACAGCGCGCGCACGGCCACGGTGTAGCTCACGCGGCCTCTCCCAGCGGCTGGCCGCGCCACTGGACATGGCACACGCGCACGGGAATGCCGTGCTCGGCACAGTACTGCAGCCAGCGGATCTGGTTGTCCTGCAGCTTGTCGCCGGGGGCCTTGGCCTCGACCAGTTCGTAGCGGCGCTCGGCCGGCCAGAAACGCACCAGATCGGGAAAGCCCGTGCGGTTGGCCTGCACGTCGCGCAGCAGCCGCGCAAAGAACAGCTTGAGGTGGGCGGCCGGAATGCAGTCCAGCGCCAGCGCCAGCAGCGGCGCGCTCAGCGCGCCCCAGAACACGAAAGGCGACTGCAGGCCCTGCTTGTCGGCATGGCGCTGCACGATGACCTCGCGCCAGCTGCCATCGTCCAGATGCGCCAGGCATTCCTCGAACAAGGCTGCGCGGCGCTGCACGAAGTCGGGCGCGGACAGGTCGGCCGGGCCGCTCTGGAACGGGTGGAAGAAAGCGCCCGGCAGCGGCGCGAAGATGGCCGGCCAGCACAGCAGGCCGAACAGCGAGTTGATGAGCGCGTTCTCCACATAGAACACCGGCGCGGCGTCGCTGTGCCAATGGTCGCGCAGCACGTATTCGACCGATGCGGGCCGCGCCGGCAGCTCCAGCTCCACGTCCATGCGCATCTGCGCCACCACGGGCGCCAGCGCCGCCGCACGCCCGCGCGCGCCCTGCCCCAGGCTGCGGCGCAGGCGCGGCAGCATGCGCGCCACGCGCTGCAGCTCCTCGTCGCTCTCGGGCTGGGCCTGGGCGGCCTGGGCCAACGCCATGGCATCGGCAAAGCGCTCCATGCACTCGTACACGCGCATGCGCCGGTGGCGGGCGCCGGGGTAGCGGCTTTGCGCATAGGCCTGCTCGGCACGCTCCCAGTCCTGCATGCGCTCGCAGGCCTGGCCTATGCGCAGCAGCACCTTGGCGCGGCGCTGCTCCAGCCAGGCATTGCCGCTGGGGCAGCCGACCACCTGCTGCAGCAGCGCATCGATCTCCACGCCCTCATCCAGCGCCGCGCGGCAGGCCTGAAGGGCCAGGTAGCCATCGACATCGGCACGCGACTGGAAGGCCCGCGAGGCCGCATCGAAGGCCACGGCCTCGTAGCGGAACACGCCCAGGTCGGCCAGCACGAATTCCGACCAGTCCTGGTAGAGATTGCCGAAGAACATCAGCCGAAAGCGCTCGCACAGCGCGCCCACCATCACGCGCCAGGCGGCTTCGCCGGCTCCGACGCCCTGGGGCTGCCATTGCGCATAGGGCCTGGGCGCCTCATGCAGGGGCTGCAGGGCCTGCAAAAGCTCGGCCTTGCGCAGGCCGGCGTGAACGGGTGAGCCGGCGAACAGCTGCAGCAGCTCGGGCTTGGTGTGCAGCGCAAACAGCTCCTCCAGCGCCATGGGGTGGCCCGCGTCCAGCCAGCCCAGATCCAGCAGGGGCGCGGCCGCGTCGGCAATGGCGGGAATCTCTTCGTACACCAGCTTGCCGGCCCGAAACCAGGGCCCGCGCCGCATCAGCAAACGCACCATCAGCGCCTGCGAGGGCTGGGGCAGCTGCGTGAACCGGGTGAGGAATTCCTGCTCGGACGTGTCCAGCAGATCGCCGTAACGCTGGCCAATCCAGTCCAGCGCGCGCTGGAAGTTGTGCAGGTAGTAGAAGCGGTGGGGAGGGAGCATGGGCCTGGCAGATCGGGCAGCCAGGCCGCTCGAAAACTGTATCTTTATACAGTCATCATATCAAACCCGGTAGTGCTCACTTCGCACAACGGACTTGCCCCGGGCAGGCTCATCCGGCCAGAAAGCCGCCATCGGTCGCCAGGCAGTGCCCGACCACAAAGGCCGCCTCGTCCGACATCAGCCAGACGACGGCCGTGGCCACCTCCTGCGGATGGCCCATGCGCCGCAGCGGCAGGCCCGCCGCCACGGCATGCATGTCGGCAATGCCCGAGCCCAGCATCATGTCCGTGACCACGCGGCCAGGGGCAACGGCATTGATGCGGATGCCGCGCGGCGCGTACTCCATGGCGGCGGCGCGGGTCAGCGACATGGCCGCCGCCTTGGAGGCGCCGTACAGCGACAGGCCCGGGTTGGGATTGCGTATGCCGCTGACGCTGGTGTTGTTCACGATGGTGCCGCCGCCCGTGGCCAGCATGGCCGCCAGTTCATGGCGCATGGCGTGGAAGACCGCACGCACATTCGTATCGAAGACCTGGGAGAAGACCGCATCATCCTGCTCGGCCAGCGCGGCACGCCGCTCCTGGAAGCCCGCATTGTTGAAGGCCGCGTCCAGCCGCCCGAAGCGCGCCACGGCCTGCTCCACCACCGCCGCCATGTCCTCCTGCCGCGTTGCATCGCAGGCCAGGAAAAGGCCGTCCGCCCCCCGCTGCCGGATTTCCTGCTCCAGCTGCAGGCCCAGCTCACGGCGGCGCCCCGTGACCACCACGGCGGCAGCGCCCTCCTCGGCCATGCGCAGGGCGGTGGCCCGGCCTATGCCGCTGGTGGCGCCCACCACCAGGCAGACACGCCCCCGGAGCCGCCCCGATGGTGCAAGGGCCGGCAGGGGGCCGGCCAGTTCCAACTGACGCTGCTGCATGTCCATGGCGATGTTCCTTCGCAATTTGGTTGCATGGTACAACCAAATTGCGAAACATGCCAGACTGCCAAACGCGTGTGCTCTCCGCCTAGACCGCCACCACCGGCAGCACGATGCGCGAGGCATGGCAGCCACCCAGGTGCAGGCTGTTGACCGCCACCTGCCTGGGCCCCGCACTGCCCTCGGGCGCGCCGGTGTTGGGGTTCACGTCGAAGCGCGGGAAGTTGCTGCTGGAGATGTCCAGGCGGATGCGGTGGCCCTGGCGGAACAGGTTGGAGGTGGGCATGGGCTCGATGGTGATGGCCACCACCTCGCCTGGCGTCATCAGCTCGGGCTGCTCCCATGAGTTGCGGTAGCGGCAGCGCAGGATGCCGTCGGTGATGTTCATCGCATAGCCCTGCGGATGGTCGGCGCTGGGCGGGTACTGGTCGATGAGCTTGGCGGTGAAGTCCGTGTCGGGCGCGGACGAGGACACCTGCAGCTCGATGGTGATGGTGCCCGTGACCTCCAGGTCTTGCTGCAGCGGCTCGGTCTGGAACACCAGCACGTCGCCACGCTCGGACAGCGGGCCGTAGGGCGGGCGGGCGGCGAAGGTGTTCTCTTGCGTGACCTGGTCGTAGGCGCCTGCGAACATCAGCGGCTCGCCCGAGGTGATGGAGCCGCCCAGGGTGGGCACGGGGCAGGCCGGGTCGAAGCGGTAGCTGCGCACGCCCGGCTGCGGCGCGGGCTCGCGGGCCAGCCTGCCGTCGGCGTGCAGGTGCCAGGCCGTGGGCTGCGTGCCGGGCACGGGCCAGTGGTCGGCGCTGCGCCAGGCCCCGCCGTGGTCCAGCCGGCCCTGGGCCGTGCGCGCGCCCGATCCGCCGCCCATGCGGAAGTAGCGCACGGCGGCTTGCTGGCGCGCGGGCATGGGCCGGCCCTTGAGCCAGTGGTCGAACCAGGCCAGGCGCATGGCCACGTAGTCGTCGGCCAGTGCGCCGTCGAGCACGGCACCGGGCCCGAAATCCACATCGCCCGCATGCGGGACGCTGCGCTCGCCATGGGTCCAGGGGCCCAGCACCATGCGGACCCGGCCATCGCCGCGCGACAGGCCCAGGTAGTTGTCCGTGGTGGTCTGCGCATACGGGTCCCACCAGCCGCACATCAGCATCACGGCCAGGCCGTCGAAGGCGCCGTAGTGGCCGGCGGCGTACAGCTCGGGCTGGCGCCAGTAGTCGTCAAAGCTGCCGCGCTCCCACTGGCTGAACAGGTAGTCCTCGTACTCGGGCGCCCACTGCAGCGGCGAGTCGCCGCGCGACCAGGGCAGGCGCAGGCACCACTGGCCGATGTCGGCCTGCTCCAGCGCCTGGCGCGCTGCGGGCTCCAGGTGGTTGCTGCCGCTGCGCGCATTGCGCAGGGCCCAGACGGCCTGCTTCAGCTCGAAGGCACCGCCGTGGCGTATGCCGCCCCGGTAGGCATTCGCAAAGCCGCCGCATTCCAGGAACATGGCCTTGAGGCCCGGCGGCCTTTGCGTGGCCAGCGCAGTCTGCGTGTGCGCGGCGTAGGACAGGCCGTAGGTGCCCACGCTGCCGTTGCACCAGGGCTGCTCCATGATCCATTGCAGGGTGTCGGCGCCATCGTGGGCCTCGCCCAGGTATTTGGTGAACTGGCCTTCGGAGCCGAAGCGGCCCCGGCAGTCCTGCACGACCACGGCATAGCCTTCGCGCGCAAAGCGGGCCGCCACCTCGCCCCGGCGCATGGGATGGGGGTTGGCCGCGCTGCGCTCGCGGCGCGTTTCCTCGTTCTTGCCGTAGGGCGTGCGCTCCAGCAGCACGGGCAGCGGGCCGGGATGGTAGGGGCCGAGGTTCTCGGGCAGATACAGGTCGGTGGCCAGGCGCACGCCATCGCGCATGGGCACGGCGAGGCTGTGGCGGACCACGCCGCCCAGGTGGGTGATTGCTGTGTTGCTCATGCTGCTGGCGCTCAGTCGAGCTTGAGGTTGCGTTCCTTGACCAGCTTGGCCCAGCGCGCCGTGTCTTCCTGCATGAAGCGCGCCAGCTCCTGGGGCGTGGTGGGCGCGGGCTCAGCGCCCTGCGCCTCCAGAGACTTGGCCACTTCACGGTCCTGCAGCGAGCGCACCAGCGCGGCATTGACTTTGGCCACCACCGCAGGCGGCGTGCCGGTGGGCGCGAACAGGGCATACCAGATGTCGTATTCGAAGTCCTTGACGCCCGCCTCGGCCATCGTGGGCACCTGCGGCAGGGCGCGCGAGCGCGTGGCGCTGGCCACGGCCAGCGGAGTGAGCTTGCCGGCCTTGATCTGCAGCACCACGCTGGGCACGGCATTGATGCCCAGCTGCACATGGCCGCCCACCAGTTCGTTGACGGCGGGCGCGCCGCCCTTGTAGGGAATCTGCAGCATGCGCGTGCCCGTGGCAGCCTGGAACATTTCCATGGACAGATGGCCTGGCGTGCCGTTGCCGCTGGAGCTGTAGTTCAGCGCGCCGGGGTTCTTGCGCGCCAGCGCCACCAGCTCCTGCACGGTGCTCACATTGAGGCTGGGGTGCGTGGTGAGGATGGGCACGTTGATCAGCACCCGCCCCACGGGCACGAAGTCGCGCGAGGGGTTGTAGGACAGCTTGCTGGACAGCAGCGGCGCCGTCACCATGCCCGAGCCCGCGCCCAGCAGCAGGGTGTAGCCATCGGCCGGCGCGGAGGACACCAGCTGGAAGCCATGCACGCCAGGGCGGTTGTCGATGACCACGGGCTGGCGCCACAGCTCGGCCATCTTGCGGGCCACCACGCGCATGGCCGCATCGGCTGCGGCACCGGCGGGGAACGGCACGACGATGCGCACGGGCTTTTCCGGGAATTCGGCCGCATGGCCGGGCAAGGGCGCCAGGCCCAGCGCAAGGCCCAGTGCCAGGAAAGCCATGGACAGGAAGCGTTGGAAGTGGGTCATGGGAATCTCCATTCTTGATGCGGGTGTGCAGGACGGTCAGAAGTCATGGCGCACGCCCGCGCCGATGGCGCGCACGGCCACGTTGGGGCGGCTGGAGTCCACGCCGTCGTGGTCCACGAAGGCCTGCAGTTCGGTGCGCTTGGACAGCGCATAGGTATAGGCCAGCTGCTGGCGCCTGCGCTTGCCGGTCAGCGAGGTCTGCACGTCGCGCTGCATCAGGTTGAGCACCACGGCGTGCGCGCCATGGCGCAGCCGCGTGCCAAGCATCCAGTAGTCCACGTCGGCGCGCGAGACGCCGGGCTTGTGGTTGAAGCGGTCGCGGCCCAGCAGCACATAGGGCTCGATGGCACCAAAGCTGTAGCGCAGTCCCATCTGCCATTTGCTGTCGAACTCGTTGGCCAGCAGGCCCCCGGCGCGCGTGTCCTTGGCGTAGCCCAGGCCGGCCGTCCACGGGCCTGCGGCGTAGCTCAGGCCCAGGTCCAGCGATCTGGCGTCGTCCTCCAGCCCTGGGGCTTTGGCATCGCCGCGCAGGTAGTAGCGCGCACGGAACACCGTGCCGCCCCACGACGGGCTTTGGTAGCCCAGCGAGTTGGAGGTGCGGTTGCGCGCATTGAGCATGGAGGTGCCGATGGCCGTGGCCCCGGCGTCATTGGCCGCGAACGAGGTGATGCCTGTGACCTGCGAGTACAGCGGCGAGCCCGTGGGATTGGCCGAGTCCAGCCGGCCCAGGGCCACCGTGCCCAGGCTGCCGCGCAGCGCCACGTAACTGTTGCGAAAGGCCGGCGTGGTCAGCGAGCCCGTGTCCGCATCCAGCCCCATCTCCATGCCGAACAGCGCCTGCATGCCGCCGCCCAGCTCCTCCTTGCCGCGAAAGCCCAGGCGCGAGGCGTTGTCGCGCTCTTCCATGGTGGAGCCGGCATTGCCGGTCTTGAGGTGGTTCACGGTCAGCCGGATCTGGCCGTAGACCTGCATGTCCTGCGCATGCGCAATCGGGTGGCCCAGGGCCGCGATGGACAGGCTGCAGACGGCGGCAATGCTTGGCAGGGCCTTCATGGAATCTTGCTCCTTGTGTTGTGCGTGTTCTGACGCCGCCGATTCTCAGGAGCCCCCGCATCCACCACAACGGTATGACGGACGCGTATTACCCTATGCGATTCGTGATGCGCCGTGCGCGCCCCCGGCCGCGCTGCCATCATGCAAGCACCGCCTGTACAACCCATGAATTTCAAGCAACTCGAAGCCTTCCAGGCCATCATGCTCAGCGGCTCCACCACGGGTGCGGCCGAGCGCCTGGGGCTGTCCCAGCCCGGCATCAGCCGCCTGCTGGCCCAACTGGAGCAGGACCTGGGCCTGCGGCTTTTCATCCGCGAAAAAGGCCGCCTGGTGCCCACGCAGGAGGCCGAGGCCCTGCTGCACGACGCCCAGGTGCTCATGGATTCGGCCCAGTGCTTTCGCCGCCATGCCGAGCAGTTGCGGCTGGGCGGCTTCAAGCGCCGGCTGCTCAAGGTGGCCGTGCCCGGCACCCTGGCAACCTCGCTGATGCCGGCCATTGCGCACCAGTTCATGCAGGCGCATCCCGACGTGGTGCTGGAAGTGCTGTCGGGCTCCTATACCGAGACCGAGCGTGCCCTGCTGAGCCGCGACGCCGACATCGGCCTGGTGCGCCTGCCCATGACCATGCCCGGCCTGCGCACGCGGGCCTGCCTGGAGTCCGAGGCCGTCTGCATCATGCCCAAAGGCCATGCGCTGCAGGCGTTGGACGAGGTGACGCCGTCAGATCTGGTGGACGCCCCGCTGATCCTGCTGGGCCGCCAGCGCGAGATCCGCCAGGAGATAGACATGGCCTTTCGCCATGCGCGCGTGCAGCCGCGCGTGGCCGTGGAGGTGCATTCCGTGGGCGAGGCCTGTGCCCATGTGGCGCAGGGCCTGGGCGTGTCCATGGTCAACGGCCTGCTGGCCAGCTACTGCCAGCCCGGCGCCCTGTCCAGCCGCCCGTTCAGGCCGCGCATCCGCTACCAGCTGGCCATTGCCTCGCTGGAGGCGGCGGTGCCGTCGCCCCTGCAGGACACGCTGATCGCCCTGCTGGTCCAGGCCATCGTGGCCACCGGGCATGCCGCCCCGGTGGGCGACATGCCGAAGGCCTGATGCCCCGATGATGCCGGCCGCTCAGTGCATCCAGCGCTGGTGCAGCCACCGCGCCGCATGGTCCAGCGCATAGCCCAGGGCGCCGATCAGCACCACGGCGGCCATCAGCTCCGAATACGCCAGGCGGTCGCGCGTGTCGAGGATGAAGTAGCCCAGGCCGGCCGATACGCCCAGCATTTCTGCGGGCACCAGCACGATCCAGATGATGCCGATGGCCAGGCGCACGCCCGTGAGGATCTGGGCCGTGATGCCGGGCAGCACCACGCGCAGAACGGTCTCGGTGCGCGTGGCCGACAGGCTGCGCGCCAGCAGCAGCCAGTTGCGGTCCAGCTGGGCCACGCCGGCCGCCGTGCTCAGCAGGATGGGCCAGACGGCGGCGAAGGCCAGCAGGAAGTACACGGGCGCGTCGCCCACGCCCAGCACCATCACGGCAATCGGCATCCACGACAGCGGCGAGATCATGCGCAGGAACTGGAACACGGGCGAGAACGCCTGCGAGAACCCGCGCGACAGGCCCACCAGCACGCCCAGCGGCACGCCGACCACGAAGGCCAGCAGCAGGCCCACGGCCACGCGCTGCAGGCTCAGCAGGGTGTGCATCCAGATGTCGGCGCCCATCAGCAGCTGGCCCAGCGCCTGCAGCGAAGGCCAGGGCGCAAAGGCCGCAGCCACGGGCGTGCTGCGCGCCAGCAGCGCGCCGCCCACCCACCACAGGGCCAGGACCAGGGCCGCACCCAGCAGCGGCAATCCAATACGTCGCAACACCTGGCTCAGACCACGATGGTTTCGCGGCGCGAGAAATCGGCCGGAATGCCGAAGACCTGCGGGCCGCCCACGGCCTGGATGGCCTTGCGCACGAAGCGGTCGTCCACCAGGTCGGTGGCCGCAAACCTGGGCTCCAGCTTGTCGAGGAAGCGCGTGTCGCCCTCGACCTTGGTGGCCTTGATGGCGCGCACCAGCTGCTCGGTGTACGACGGATAGGGATAGGGCTGGAAGTCGATGCGCCGCTGGTGCCAGCCCTTGTTGACGACCACGCCGCTGGCCTCGTAGCTGGCGTAGTCGGTGGCGGCCAGCACCTTGGACAGCGTCTGCTGCGGATGCGGCGTGTAGCGGCGCTCGCCGGTGCTCGACAGCAGGCGCGCGGCGGCCAGGCGGTTGTCGCGCGTCCACAGCTGGGCCTTGACCACGGCATTGGTCACGCGCTGCGCCCATTCGGGCTTGTCGGCGATATCGCGCTCGGCCAGGAAGGTGACGCAGCAGGCGTGGTCCTTCCAGACATCGCCCGAGAAGCGCAGCATCTTGCCCACGCCCGCGATCTCGGCGGCGGCATTGAAGGGCTCGGCCACGATGAAGCCCGCAATCGACTTGCCGGCCAGGGCCGAGACCATTTCGGCCGGTGCCAGCACGACGAGGTTGACCTCGTTGGCCGCAATGGCGCCGCCGCGCGCGCGGGTCACGGCCGTGAGGCCGGCCTTGCGCAGCACGTCCTGCAGCAGGATGTTGTGGATGGAGTACCAGAACGGGATCGCCACGGTCTTGCCGCCCAGGTCCTGCACCTTCTGGATCTCGGGCAGCACGGTCAGGCCCGAGCCGTTGACGTGGTTCCAGGCCACGATCTTGGCGGGGAACTTCGCGCCGTAGCGCACCCACAGCGTGGAGGGCGTGAGCAGGTGGATGACGTTGACTTGGCCCGAGACGAAGGCCTCGACGATCTGGGCCCAGGAGCGAAACAGGCGCGGCGCCTCGGCCTTGAGGCCTTCGGCCTCGAACAGGCCGTTGCCGTGGGCCACCAGCAGCGGCGTGGCGTCGGTGATGGGCAGGTAGCCGATCTTCACGGGCTGGTCATCGCCCTTGAAGGCCTGGGCGCGCGCATCGCCTGCGGCCAGCAGCGGCGCGGCCACCGAGGCCGTGGCCAGCGCGCCCAGGCGCAGCATGTCGCGCCGCGTGAGGCCGCAGCCGCAGTCCGACGAGGCGCAGATGTGGGTGTAGGAAGGGTGGTCCTGGAAGCTCATGCGAAAGACCTCTCAGAAGAGCATGGTTGAAGTCGAAGAAATGGCGGATCTGCAGGCGGATCGGCAGGCGGGCAGGCAGGCAGGCGAGCCGGATCAGGCCTGGGCCGCATGGCGCACGCCGTGCAGGGCCGAGAGGATGTCCAGCCGCAGCGCGGTCACGGCGGCGGCCTGGTCCTCGCGCGGGCGCGCTATGTCCACGCGCCATTCGCGCACGATGTGGCCGGGCCGCCCGCCCATCAGCAGGATGCGGTCGCCCACGAGGATGGCCTCGTCGATGTCATGCGTGACCAGCAGCGCGGCCGTGTGCCAGCGGTGGACCACGTCCACCATCAGCTCCTGCATCTCGGCGCGCGTGATGGCGTCCAGGGCCGAGAACGGCTCGTCGGCCAGCAGCAGCTGCGGCTCGCGCGCCAGGGCGCGCGCCAGGGCCACGCGCTGGGCCATGCCGCCCGACAGCTGCGAGGGGTAGAGCGCGCCGCTGCCGCCCAGGCCCACGGCCTGCAGCGCCTGCTCCACGCGCTGGCGGCGGGCCTCGGCCTCCAGCTTCGGCTGGCGCTCGAAGTCCAGGCCGAAGCCCACGTTGCGCCGCGCGTCCAGCCAGGGCAGCAGGCTGGGCTGCTGGAACACGAAGCCCGCGCGCGGATGCGGCGCGGTCAGCGGCTGGCCGAGGAACTGGAGCTCGCCCCGGCTCCAGGCGCCGCCGTCCGGCGATTCGAGGCCGCCGAGCACGCGCAGCAGCGAGGACTTGCCGCAGCCGCTGCCGCCGAGCAGGCAGACGATCTCGCGCGGGGCAATGCTCAGGGAGATGTCCTCGAACACGGCCTTGCCGGGCGCATAGCCAAAGCCCGCGCCGCGTGCCTGCAGCACGGGCGCGGGAGCGTCAGGGGAGAAAGCTTCCGTCTGGGTCATGAACTGGTGGTTGCCAGGGCCGCGCCAGCCAGCGCACCCTGTAGCTGCGTGACGCTGGGCGTCACGATGGGGATGAAGGCCGCCTCGCGCCAACGGCGCGCAAATCCCAGCGGCTGGTCGCGATGATAAGCGCGCCCGCCACTGGCGTGCAGTTCCAGCTGCAGGGACTGCTGCACGATGTCGTTCAATTCCAGGCGCAGGCGGAACAGGGCTTGAGGTCGGTCAAGAAAACGCCCGTCGGACAGGCCGGCATGCAGCGTGGCCGTGGCCAGCTCCAGCGCGTGGCGCTGCTGCTGCAGCGGGCCGCCCAGCACATCGCGCCCGGCGCCGGCACGGGCCGAGGCCGCCGCCAGCGAGGCGCGCGCCAGGCCGATGCACAGCCCCAGCTGCAGGCCCATGAAGGCGGGCCGCACGCGCGGCAGGAAATGGTTGGCGTCGGCATGGATCACATCGGCCGGACCGATCTGCAGCCCCTCGATGGACAGCGCCGCCGTATGGCTGCCGCGCAGCGCGATCAGGTCCAGGTCGGCGCTGCGCTGCAGGCCCGCCGCATCGCCGGGCAGCGCGGCCACGAAGGGCTTTGCACCGTCGCTGCGCGAGACGGCAACGGCCACCACGAAGCGCCCCGGCGGCACCAGGTTGGTGGCCCAGGGCACACGCCCGCGCAGTGCAAGGCCGTCGGCGCCGACAGCGCCGACGGGCGTGGCCTCGACCTGCAGGGCCTCGATGCCGCCCAGGTACTTCATGGCGTTGGACAGGCCCGTGGCGCCCGCCTGCGTGCCCTGCAGCAGGCCCGGCAGCCAGCGCTGGCGCAGCGCCGCGTTGGGCGACTGCAGCAGGTATTCGACAAAGGCGCGCTGAGCCCAGAACACGAAGCCCGCCGTCAGCGAATGCCCGGCCACGCCGGCAATGGCCTCCAGCGCATCGCCCAGGCTGCCGCCCTGCCCGCCCTCGGCCACGGGCACGCCCAGGCCGAACAGGCCGTGCTGCGCCAGCCGGGGCAGCACTTCGTGCGCATGCGCGGGGCCTTCGTCCAGGGAGTCGGCATGGGCGTCCAGCCACTGCCGCAGCGAATCAACCAGCATGTGCGGTCTCCTGCGGTTGTCGGAACTGTTCGGGCAGATAGGGCTGCAGCTGCGGGTTGACGGGGCTTTGCGCCAGGCTGTTGGCAAAGTTGCACAGCGTGGCCAGGCTGATGCCCAGCACCACCTCCAGCGCCTGCTGCTCGCTGAAGCCAGCCGCATGGAAGGCGGCCAGGGCCTCGTCGGCGACGGCGCCGCGCGTGGCGATCACGGCTTCGGCAAAGCGGCGCACGGCGTCCAGGCGCGGCTGGCCGGTGTCGCGGCCGTCCTGCAGCGCCACCACCTCGGCCTGGGTCAGGCCGGCCTGCTTGAAGGCCAGCTTGGTGTGGCCGGCCACGCAGAAGTCGCAGCCATGGATGCGCGCCGCCGTGATCTGCACCACCTCGCGCTCGGCCAGCGTGAGCTGGGCGCGCGCGTTGATCTGGCCCACGGTCACATAGGTCTCCAGCGCCTGGGGCGAGTTGGCCAGGATGGCGATCAGGTTGGGCAGGAATCCGTTGCCGGCCAGGGCGCGCTCCACGAAGGGGCGGCTGGCTTCAGGGGCGCTTTGCGGGGTGTGCAGGGTCAGGCGTGCCATGGTGCTTTGCAGGAATGAAGGAATGCCTTCATGATCGGCCGCGCCCCCCTTGCCATCAATGCCGCCGCGTCGCGGATTTATGCCCGAACGTGTCAACCCGCAAGCGGATGCGGCGGGCTCGGATGGCGGCTCAGCAGCAGCGTGCCTGCGCGCGCTGCCAGGCGCCGGGCTGCTCGCCCATCACGCGCTTGAAGGCACGCGAGAAGGCCGCATAGGACTCGTAGCCCACGGCCTCGGCCACCTGGCCTATGGCCTCGCCCTGGGCCAGCCGGCGTGCCGCCAGCTGCATGCGCAGCAGCAGCAGGAATTGCTGGGGCGGCTGGCCGCAGGCCTCGGCAAACTGCCGAAAGAACGTGGCGCGCGACAGGCACACGCGCGCGGCCATGTCGGCCACGCTCCAGTTGCGTGCCGGGTCGCGCAGCAGCTCGGCCACCAGCGGCGCAAAGCCCGGCCGGCGCAGCAGGCTCCAGATGCCGCGCGCCCGCGCATCGCCATGCGCGAGCTGGCGCAGGCCGTAGAAGAACAGCAGGCCCACCAGCCGGTCCATCACGGCCGAGGGCTCGGTGCCCGTGCGCAGCGCCTCGGCGCGCATCAGGTCGAACAGCATGGAGGCGCCGCTCATCGCATGGTCGTCGCCGCGCAGCACCAGATGGTCGGGGAAGGCATCGACCAGCAGGCCGCGCATGGGCCCCTCGAAGGTGAAGAAGCCGCAGGCCAGCGCCGTCTCTCCGATGCCGGCATCGCCAGTGGCGGGACGCATGGCCTGCGGGGCGCAGGCCATGTCCGGGTCGGCATAGGGCGAGATGAAATGCGGCACATCGCGCGAGAGGAACACGCCGTCGCGCGGCTGCAGCTCCACCGAAGGCTGGCCCGGCAGGTGCAGCCAGCAGCGCCCGTCCAGGATCAGGTGAAAGCTGGCCCGCGCGCGCCCCGCCGTGGAGGCCCGCCAGCGCCCGCAGTACTGCCCCACATGGAACACGCTGGCGCGCCATTGCAGGCCGTTGAGCAGGCCGTCGATGACGCGATCGACCTGCGCTTCGGCCGCGCTGTCGGGGACTGGGTCGGGTAGCACGGTGGTACAGGCAAGGCAGTGGAGGGAATGCGGCCGGCCAGTATCGCCACGATGCAGGCGCGGGGGAACGAATCTTTGGGCATATGCTTGTGCCGCAATCGATATCTGGATCTGCATCAAGGCCGCCCGGCCCGACCTTGGTCCGGTCGTGCCTCAGCGCTGGAAGCCCGAAGGCGGCACCCCGAAATGCCTTTTGAACATGGCCGTGAACGCGCTCTGGCTGGCGTAGCCGCAATCGAGGGCGATGTCGATGATGCGCTCGCCCGCCGCAATGCGGCCCAGCGCAAACATCAGCCGCGCCTGCTCGCGCCACTGGGCGAAGGGCATGCCGGTTTCCTTCACGAACAGGCGCTGCAGCGTCTTGGCGCTCACGCCCAGGCGCTGCGCCCAGTGTTCGGCGGTGGCGGTGTCGGCAGGCTCGCGCATCAGGGCCTCGCAGACCTGGCACAGCCGCGCATCGGTGGACAGGGGCAGGTGCAGGGGCAGCACCTCGGCGGCGCGCAGTTCATCGACCAGCAGGTGCATCAGGCGCTCGTCGCGGCTGCCTTCGGCATAGTCCAGCGGCACGCCGACGGCGGCCACCACCAGCTCGCGCAGCAGGGGCGACACGTTGACCACGCAGGTGCGCGCGGGCAGGTCCGCAAAGGCCGAGGCGTCGATGTAGGCCGTGCGCATCTTCACGTCGCCCGACATGCGCACATCGTGCTCGGCGTCGGCCTCTATCCACAGTCCCCGGTTGGGCGGCACCAGCCAGGAGCCGGAATGCAGCTGCACCGACATCACGCCTTCGATCGCATACAGCAGCTGGCCGCGCGGGTGGGAGTGCCAGCCCGTGCTGGTGCCATGCGCCCAGTTGGCCTCCATGGCGGCCATGGGGCGCCCGGTCTGGTGGTACTTGAGGTATATGCGCGGCAGTTCTGCGGCCATGGGGCTTCCCGTCCTGTGCGGTTCTATGCGGCTCTATGCGGCTCTCTGTCCCGATCTCGACAATTGAAGTCAGTATAGAGAGAGACAGACGGGCACCAAACGCCTATCTTCGATCCCACGGCCCATTGACCTTCGTCAACGCCGGACCCTGACCGTGCCGCCCTGCGGGGCCCTTTCCTCCATGACAAGCAACACCACCACTCTTGGCGCCCCGGGCGAGCTGGGCGCGCCTGCGACGCACGCCCATCCGGCGCCCGCCCATCCAGCACCCAGCCATGCCGCGCAGGGCTTTTTGCTGCGCATCGTCGGCGCCGCCGCCTTTGCCCACCTGCTCAACGACCTGATCCAGGCCGTGCTGCCGGCCGTCTATCCCATGCTCAAGACGGAGTTCTCGCTGAGCTTCGCGCAGATCGGCTGGATCTCCCTGGTCTACCAGGTCACGGCCTCGCTGCTGCAGCCCTGGATCGGCCTGTACACCGACAAGCATCCCAAGCCCTACCTGCTGCCGCTGGGCATGGTGGTGACGCTGGTGGGCGTGGGCCTGCTGGCCCTGTCCACCAGCTACCCCATGCTGCTGGCCGCCGCGTCGCTGATCGGCGTGGGCTCGTCCACCTTCCACCCCGAGGCCTCGCGCGTGGCGCGGCTGGCCTCGGGCGGGCGATTCGGCACGGCGCAATCGACCTTCCAGGTGGGCGGCAACACGGGCTCGGCCATCGGCCCGCTGATGGTGGCGGCCATCGTCATTCCGTTTGGCCAGCATGCGATCGCCTGGTTCATGCTGGTGGCGCTGCTGGCCATATGGGTGCTGCTGCGCATCACGCACTGGCGCCTGCACCATGCGCCGGCCAAGGTGGTGGCGGCCGGCCAGCATGCGCTGACGGTGCTGAACCGCTCGCAGGTCATCCGCGCGGTGACCGTGATCTGCGTGCTGATGTTCGCCAAGTTCGTCTACATCGCGGCCTTTGCCAACTACTTCACCTTCTATCTGATCGAGCGCTTCGCCCTGCCCGTGCAGCAGTCGCAGCTGTACCTGTTCGCCTTCCTGGCGGCCGTGGCGGCGGGCACCTTCGCGGGCGGCCCGGTGGGCGACCGCATAGGGCGCAAGGCCGTGATCTGGGTGTCCTTCCTGGGCGTGGCGCCGTTTGCGCTGCTGCTGCCGCATGCCGACCTGTTCTGGACGGCCGTGCTGTCCATCGTCATCGGCCTGGTCATGTCCTCGGCCTTTGCGGCGCTGGTGGTCTATGCCCAGGAGGCCGTGCCCGGCCGCGTGGGCCTGGTCTCGGGGCTGATGTTCGGCCTCATGTTCGGCATCGGCGGCCTGGGGGCTGCCGGCATGGGCAACCTGGCCGACACCCACGGCATCGTCTGGGTGTACAGCCTGGTGGCCTACCTGCCGCTGCTGGGGCTGGCAACGGCCTTTTTGCCGGAAACGCGGGCCCGGCGACGCTGAGGCGCAGCCTCAATCCGGCTGTATGCCCGCCTGCCGGATCACGGCGGACCAGCGCGCCACCTCCTCGGCGATCTGGGCTCGCGCCTCGGCAGGCGTGGTGAAGGTGGGCATGGCGCCCTGGGCGACCAGGGCGTCCTTCACTTCCTGCTGCCCCATCACCTCCTTGAGCGCGCCGCTGAGCCGGGCGACGATGGGCGCGGGCGTGCCCGCAGGCGCCAGCAGGCCGAACATCGACGTCACCTCAAAGCCCGACAGCCCGGCCTCGGCCGTGGTGGGAATGTCGGCAATGGAGGGCACGCGCTGCGCCGTGGTCACGGCCAGGGCGCGCAGGCGGCCGCCCTTGATGAAGCCCTGCGTGGCGGGCAGGGTGTCGAACACCACATCCACCTGGCTGCCCATCAAATCGTTGAGCGCCGGCGTGCTGCCCTTGTAGGGCACGTGGGTCAGCGGCACGCCCGCCTGCCGCTTGAACAGCTCGGCCGCCAGATGCTGGGGCGAGCCATTGCCCGAGGAGCCGTAGTTCAGCCCGCCCGGCTTCGCTTTGGCCAGCGCGATGAACTCCGCCAGATTGGCCGATGTCACCGACGGCCCCACGGTCACCACCAGTGGCACGCGGCCCACCACGCCAATGGGCGCAAAGCTCTTGTCCATGGTGAAGCCCGCCGTGGACGCCATGAGCACGCTGTTGATGGAATGGCTGGTCAGCGCGCCCAGCAGCAGGGTGTAGCCATCGGGCTTTTCCTTGGCCACGGCGGCGGCGCCCAGGTTGCCGGCCGCGCCCGCCCGGTTCTCCACCACCACGGGCTGGCCCAGCGACAGCGAGAGTCTTTGCCCCACCACGCGCCCGATCACGTCGGTGGCGCCGCCGGGCGTGTAGGGAACGACCAGCTTGATGGGCCGGGCCGGATACCCGGCGCTGGCAGCGGCGTCGGTTGCGGCGCTGGCTGCGGCACTGGCTGCGGTGGGCAACGCCAGGCCTGCGCCCAGGGTCAGCAGTGCGGCGCCCAGCAGGGCGCGCCGGTTGGGCGGATGAGAGCGGTGTGCGGCGGTCATGGATGTCTCCTTGTCTTGTGTCGGAAAAACATGTCCGGCAGCAGACCGGACACGGCCGCATGGTTGGTCAATTGGATTATTAATAATATAGGTGATAACTCCGATGATAATTTGAGGGCAGCGCCGCTATCCTGCCGTCAACGCAAGGCAGCGCCTGCCTTCGCTCCCCACTCCAGACCCACGGACCGCCGCCATGACCGACCCCAAGACGCCCTCCCCGGCCCACGACATCACCCCCGCCGACGCCGAAAGCGGCATATCGAAGGGCCTGACCAACTACGGCGACCGGGGCTTTTCGCTGTTTCTGCGCAAGGCCTTCATCAAGGGCGCGGGCTATACGGACTCGGCGCTGCAGCGCCCCGTCATCGGCATTGCCAACACGGGCAGCAGCTACAACCCCTGCCACGGCAACGCGCCCCAGCTGATCGAGGCCGTCAAGCGCGGCGTCATGCTGGCGGGTGGCCTGCCCATGGACTTCCCCACCATCTCGGTGCACGAAAGCTTCTCGGCGCCGACCAGCATGTACCTGCGCAACCTCATGTCCATGGACACCGAGGAGATGATCCGCGCCCAGCCCATGGATGCCGTCGTGCTCATCGGCGGCTGCGACAAGACGGTGCCGGCCCAGTTGATGGGCGCGGCCTCGGCGGGCATCCCGGCCATCCAGCTGATCACCGGGTCGATGCTCACCGGCTCGCACCGCAGCGAGCGCGTGGGCGCCTGCACGGACTGCCGCCGCTACTGGGGCAAGTTCCGCGCCGAAGAGATCGACGCCGAAGAGATCGCCGACGTGAACAACCAGCTGGTGGCCAGCGTGGGCACCTGCTCCGTCATGGGCACGGCCAGCACCATGGCCTGCATTGCCGAGGCGCTGGGCATGACCGTGCCCGGCGGCGCCTCGTCCCCCGCCGTCACGGCCGACCGCATCCGCATCGCCGAGCAGACCGGCACCGAGGCCGTGCGCATGGCGCGCGAGCGCCTGACCATCGACAAAATCCTCACGCCCGCCGCCTTCGAGAACGCCATGCGCGTGCTGCTGGCCATTGGCGGCTCCACCAACGGCATCGTGCACCTGGCCGCCATTGCGGGGCGCATGGGCTATGACATCGACCTCAAGGCCCTGGACCGCATGGGCCGCGACACGCCCGTGCTGCTGGACCTCAAGCCCTCGGGCGATCACTACATGGAGGACTTCCACCACGCGGGCGGCATGGCCACGCTGCTGCGCGAGCTCAAGCCCCTGCTGAACCTGGACGCCCTCACCGTCACCGGCCGCACGCTGGGCGAAGAGATCGACCGCGCCGGCCCCGGCTTTGCGCAGGACGTGGTGCGCCCGCGCTCCAACCCCATCTACCCGCAGGGTGGCATCGCCGTGCTGCAGGGCAACCTGGCGCCGGGCGGCGCCATCATCAAGCAGTCGGCCGCCCATCCCCGGCTCATGGAGCACGAAGGCCGCGCCGTGGTCTTCGAGAACGCGGCCGACCTGGCCCACCGCATCGACAGCGACGATCTGGACGTGACCGCCGACGACATCCTCGTGCTCAAGAACATCGGCCCCAAGGGTGCGCCCGGCATGCCCGAGGCGGGCTACATCCCCATCCCGCGCAAGCTGGCGCGGGCCGGCGTCAAGGACATCGTGCGCATCTCCGACGGGCGCATGAGCGGCACGGCCTTCGGCACCATCGTGCTGCATGTCACGCCGGAGTCGGCCGTGGGCGGCCCGCTCGCCCATGTGCACAACGGCGACCGCATCACGCTGTCGGTGGCGCGGCGCGAGCTCACGCTGCAGGTCAGCGACGAGGAACTGGCCCGCCGCGCCCGGCTCAACCCCGTGACCGAGCCCACGGCCGAACGCGGCTACCGCAAGCTCTTTCTCACCACCGTGAACCAGGCCGACCAGGGCGTGGACTTCGACTTCCTGCGCTGCGCCACCGAACGCGGCACCATTCCCGGCCCGCGCGAATAGTCGGCGCAGGCGGTCAATTCGGACAAAATGGCGTCTTTGTCCCAACCGCTTGTATTGATGGTCGTTGCCGCCCCATTGCCGATTTCCCTGGATGCAGAACCCGCGCCGGCACCGGACGCCCTGGGCGCCATGGTGGCCGCGCTGGAAGAGGACGTGGTCTTCGGCCGGCTGCACCCGCGCGAGCGCCTGGTCGAAGACGACCTCATGGCCCGCTTCGACGTCAAGCGCCACATCGCCCGCGAGGCCCTGGCCGCGCTGGACCGCATGGGCCTCATTGAGCGCCGCAAGAACGTCGGCGCCCTGGTGCGCTCCTTCTCCACCCAGGAAGTGCAGGAACTGTACGAGCTGCGCGGCATGCTCGAAGTGGAGGCCGCGCGCAAGATCCCCCTGCCCGTGCCGGCCGAGAGGCTCGAACGCCTGACCTCCATCCAGCAGCAGCACGACGCCGCCGTGGTCGAAGGCAACGCGCGCCTGGTGTTCCGCATCAACCTGGCCTTTCACCAGGAACTGTTTGCGCTGGCGGGCAACGACACGCTGCACAAGGCCATCACCGAATACGCGCGCCAGACGCACCCCATCCGCTTCGCCTCCCTGGTCTCGGCCGACTACCGCGAGCGCGCACGCCAGGAACACTGGCAAATGATCGAAGCCCTGCGCGCCCAGGACCGCGACGCACTGGTGCGCCTGTGCGCCGAGCACCTGCTGCCCTCGCGCGATGCGTATCTGAATGCGCAGTTGCAGCGGTTGTAGGTGAAGTCCTTAGCTGGGCGGGCAGTGCAGCCCCTCAGTCCCGAGCCGTCCCCAGCCTCCCCCGGTACGCTGCAGGCGTCTCCCCGAACGTGCGCCGGAACAAGCCGATGAAGGCGCTGGCCGTGGAGTAGCCCAGGTCCAGCGCGATGTTCGTTACCGGCGCACCGGCGGCCAGCATCTCCAGCGAGCGCATCAGCCGCGCGCGCTGGCGCCAGGCGGTGAAGCTGAAGCCGGTTTCCGAGACAAAGCGCCGGCTCAGCGTGCGCGAGCTGACGGCGGCCCAGCGCGCCCAGGCCTCCAGGTCGCGGGCATCGGCCGGGTCGGCGATCAGTGCGCGGGCGATGCGCTGCAGGCGCGGGTCTGCGGGCAGGGGCAGGCCCAGGGGCTCCACGGGCAGGGTGCGGATCTCGTCCAGGATCACCGCCATCACATGGGCGCGGGCCTGGTCCGCCGAAGGGCCTGGCTGCACGGGCTGCGTTGTGGGCACGCCTTGCTGCCATCCCCAGCCGGCGGCGCGCAGCACGGCCTCACGCAGCAGGCCTGAGGTGCGGATGGCGCAGGGCCGCTGCGGCAGGTCGGCGCAGGCCGGCTCCGCCACGTAGACGCTCCAGCCGTGGAAGGGACCATGGGAGCGGCCCGAATGCAACTGGTGCGGCGGCAGCCACACGGCATGGATGGCGGGCACAACCCATACCGCGTCTTCCACTCCCACCGACAGCAGCCCGCGCAGCGAGCCGAACAGCTGGCCGCGCGCGTGGCGGTGCGGCTCGGAGGCCAGCTCCTCGTCCTGGCTGCCCACGGCTGCGATCAGCACGGGGCCATCGGCACGGTTCACATGGCTGACCAGTTCAAGAATGGCATCGGGCATGGCGTCTTTGAGCTATTTGTTGGCTGATCCAGTCTACAGCCGCCAACGCCTTTGTTCTTACGCTTGTGCCATGCACACAGACAACACCGCCCTTGCAGACCCGCCAGGCCCGGCCATCGACCTGGATTCGCTCTACGCCGCCCCGGCAGAAAGAATCCAGAAGGCCGTGCGCGACCGCCTGTCCGACTTCCACGAGGCCTATCTGCGCCAGGCCAGCTTCTTTTGCCTGGCCACGGCCGGCGAACGCGGCCTGGATGCCTCGCCGCGCGGCGGGCCGCCCGGCTTTGTGCAGGTGCTGGACGAGCGCACCGTGGCCTTTGCCGACTGGCCCGGCAACAACCGCATCGAATCCCTGCGCAACCTGCAGGCCGATGACCGCCTGGCCATGCTCTTCCTGTTCCCGGGGCTGGACATCTTCCTGCGCATCAACGGACGCGGCCGCATCTCCACCGACCCCCATCTGCTGCAGGAGCTGAGCGAAGGCCGGGGCACGCCCAAGACCGCCACCGTGGTGCTGGTCGACGAGGTGCTGCTGCACTGCGGCAAGGCCATCCACCGCTCCAGCCTCTGGAACCCGTCAAGCCATCTGGACCGCGCCGCCCTGCCCACCGTGGGCCAGATGATGGCCGCCCTCACGCAGTTGGCCGACGCCACGGCGCCCGCCATGGATGCCGCCCAACAGGAACAGGCCAACGCCCACTACGCCCATGCGGTCAGGCACGACCTGTACTGATGCCCTGCTTTTTCCCAGGAACCATGACATGCTGATCGATACCTCCCGCTTTCCCCTGGTCTACCTGCGCGAGCATGCGGCGCAGGAGGCCCGCACCAACGAAGACGCATCGGCCGAAGGCCAGCTGGAATCGCTGCTCGATCAGGGCCGGCAATTCGTGCTGCTCACCGAACACCTGCCCGGCGACCACCCCGAGGAAAGCCACGAAGAGCGCAAGCAGCGCGCCCTGTTCTTCAAGCGCAACCGCGAACGCATGCGCCAGCTGTGCCGGGGCATGGTCGTCATCACGGGCGACCGCGCCGTGCCCACCGCCCTGCGTCTGGCCGTGCAGGGCATGGGCAAGGCGCTGGGCATGCGGGTTGCGTTCGTGCAGGCGGAGGATGAGGCGCAGGCGTGTTCGCGGGAGCTGCTGGCCAGCGCCTGAGCAGGCGCCGGCCCCCTCAGCGCGCACCTGGCCCGGTACACGCTGCACGCTGCGGCGCTATGCCGCCGACTCCCGCAAGGCCTGCGCCACGCGCGCCTCATCGGCTGCCTTCTCGGCCTCGCGCAGCCGCCGTTGGGCCAGATTGCGGTAGGTGCTGCCAGCCGTGATCGCCTTGCTTCTGGAGCAGTCGCCCGTGAACAGGGCGCTGTGGCGAATCGTCTTCAAGGCCTCGGCCACCACGTCCAGCCGCTGGCAGCCCTCCGGCGTCTCCAGCCACTTCAAGGCCATCTGCGCCGTGGCCGAGATCTCGGCGCAGCCCTCATCCACCAGCTTGTGGATCTCGGAGATATCGCGCGTCAGCCGCTCGATCCTGGCGGCCGAGGTCTTGGCCTGTTCCTTGGTCTGCTTCATGGCTGCGCCCTCCGTGCGAGGGTGTTTGAGAGCCGCGCCAGACCGCAAGACAGAGACGACTGAAGTGAAGAGATTACCGAGGCCGTGCAGGCCATCGGGCGAGAGACATTCGCCATGGTTTCGTACTCCTGTGTGAGACGAAAGCCACCAGCCCTCGTTCTTACGCGCAGACAGGTGGACGGGATGTTAAGAACACGCACACAGGCGTGCGGACGCCCTCACGGGTAGCCCCATCCCGTCCAAAACCATGTGGACGAGCGGGTGCTATGCCCACTCATACAAGTGTTCAGACGTGATAAGGCTTCGCTTTCGGGGAAGCGCTGCCGCTGTGTGAAGGTGTTCTTACGCACCAGCCCCCGGACAGGGGGCCGACGCAGATGATAGGGGCTTCCGAGGCCAAACTACGCGATCACACCGCTCAACTACCTGGGCAACGACCTGTTCAACCCCGCCTGCAACCGGGGCACGCGCCTGAACAGCTTTGCGCTGGGCGACACGCTGTCGCTGATGGGTAGCCGCACGCTGGTGATGGCCGGCGTACGCCGCCAGAGTGGATTTCCAAAGGCATGCGTGCATGGCCAGGCAAAGCCATGCTCGAACGCGACTGCCCATCGGGAATTGGCCAACGCTTCGCAAGCTTCACTGGCTGGGTTCGTATGTTTGCCATGTTCACGTGGCACGAACATCAGGAAAAAGCGAACAAAGCCGGAATACTAGGCTTCAGGCCGCAGCCCGCCCTCAAGTCTCGCGCGGCTTGGTATCCGGCTCCGCGTCCGCCTGCGGGGGCGGCGCACTGACCACGTGCGGCAGCATCACGAGGATGACGATGGCCAGCAGCGTGGCCAGCAGCGCTATGGCTTCGCGCCCCAGGCCGCAGGCCACGCCGATGGCGGCCGTCATCCAGATGCCGGCGGCCGTGGTCAGGCCCTGCACCTGTTCCTCGGAGTGGCGCTTGATGATGGCGCCCGCGCCCAGGAAGCCCACGCCGGCCACCACGCCCTGGATCACGCGGCTCATGTCGGCAATGCCCATGCCTCCGCGCTCGGGCACCAGCACGAACAGCGCCGCGCCCATGGCCACCAGCATGTGGGTGCGCAGGCCAGCGGCCTTGCCCTTGTGTTCTCGCTCGTAGCCGACGATGCCGCCCAGCAGGGCCGCCAGCAGCAGGCGCACCATGACGCGCGTGACCTCGGCCGCATCGGGCAGGCTGGAGAATTCCTCGGCCAGGGTGCTGGTTACTTCCTCCCACATGGCGCGTTCCTTTCCTCGGGTTGTGCGTCAGGACTCAGGAAGCGAGCATGGCGTGGCGTGCAGCGCGCCCAGGCCATCGCCCTTCGCCATTGCCTGTCAGCCAAGCGCGCCCGGCTCAGGCGCCTGCGGGCTTGTCCTGGTCCTTGGGGGGTGCAGCCGGCTCTGCGGGGCTGGCGGGCTCCGGTTCCGGCGCGGCGGCCGGTGCAGGCTCAGTTGCAGGTGCAGGCTCGGGAGCAGGTGCAGGCACCAGACTCAGCATGTGCTGGGCCAGCGTCTCGTACAGCGGCCGGGCCAGCATGCGCGAGACCAGGCTGGCCAGCATGGCAGCGGCCATGAGGCTGAGCACCATGGAGTGGCCGTCCACCATCTCCATCACGATGATGAAGGCCGTCAGCGGCGCCTGCGTCACGGCGGCCAGGAAGGCGGCCATGCCCATGGCGATGAGGGCGGGCGCAATGTCTGCGCCCATGAGGCCGGCCACGTTGTGGCCCACGCCCGCGCCAATCGACAGCGAGGGCGCGAAGATGCCGCCCGGCACGCCCACCCAGGCCGACAGCCAGGTGGCGATGAACTTCAGGGTGACGTAGAACGAGGGCACGTCGGCCTGGCCCGCCAGCATGTGCTTGACGGCCTCCGAGCCCGCGCCGAAGGTGGCGCCCCCCGTGACCATGCCGATGACGGCGATCACCAGCGCGATCGCCGCCGCGAAGCGGATGGGAAAGCGCGCACGCAGCTGGTTGAGCCGCTCGGGCGTGCGGGTCAGCGAAGCGGCCAGCAGCTTGGCGAAGAGGCCTCCCAGCACGCCGCAGGCCAGGGTCACGCACAGGCCGGGCAGAAGCGCGTCCCAGGTCAGGTGGGGCACCTGGATGCGCCCGAAATAACTGAGGTTGCCGAAGGCCGACACGCCCATCAGGCCGGCCAGCACGATGGCCGCGATGATCAGGCCGCTGGAGCGCGACTCCAGCTTGCGCGACAGCTCCTCGATGGCGAAGACCACGCCCGCCAGCGGCGCGTTGAAGGCCGCCGCAATGCCGGCGGCGCCGCCGGCCACCAGCAGCGCATGGTGGCTGATGCCCGAATGCGGCCCGAACCAGCGCCGCGCATGGTGCATGACACCGGCGGCCACCTGCACCGAAGGCCCCTCGCGCCCGATCGACAGCCCCGCCGCAAAGCCCGCGCTGGCCAGGGCCATCTTGGCGAAGGACAGCCACAGCGACACGAAGCGCCCGCGCTGCGCGGGGTCCAGCGCCGGGTCCAGCGTGGCGATCACCTGCGGAATGCCCGACCCCGCCGCGCCCGGCGCCCAGCGCCGCGTGAGCCACACGGCGCCCGCCGTGACGGCAGGCATCCACAGCAGAACGGCCCAGCCGCCCTGCCAGTGGTAGATGCTCTCGAAGAGTTCAAAGCCCGCGTCGGCCATCAGCGTGAAGGCCACCACGCACAGCCCGGCGGCGGCCGCATAGGCCAGCACGATGGTGCGGTCCAGCCAGCGCCTGCCGTCCCGGAATTCCTGGTTCAGGTTGTGGAGGAAGTCGGGTTCTTGCTGCATCGCGTGAAGAGGCTGGGCGAAAGCTCTTCATTGTGCACAAGCCCGGCCACAGGGGCTGTGGCCAGCGGCAATGCCTACTTCACCGCTGCGTTGATGGCCGATGACTGCGTACCTGGAGAGCCGTCCGTCCGTCAGGCATTCCACCGCCCGGGCATGAGCACCCTGGCAACCCGTGCCGTACGCCACTCAATGACGGCACGTTTGCGCAGCTCTCGCCCGCGCCGGCGCGAACCTGTCGCTGACCTGCAGCGCGCTGCGGTGCCGATCATGCCTGCAGGTTCAGTCCACCACGAAGAGCCTGGCGCCCTTGGGCGAGCGCGAGCGGTGCGGCTCGGCGTTGTCCGCCACCTGGTAGCTCATGCCGGGCGTCAGCGTGAAGCGGCGGCCGTCCGCCAGCTCGGTCTCCAGCTCGCCTTCCAAGCACAGCAGCACATGGCCCTTGGTGCACCAGTGGTCGGAGACATAGCCGGGCGTGTACTCCACCGTGCGCACGCGGATGTTGCCGAAGTTCTGTGTGCGCCAGAACGCCTGGCCGGCCTCGGCCGAATGCTCGGTGGGCGCCACGGCGGCCCAGTCGGTGGTGTTGAAGGGGATGTTGTCCATCTGCATGGCGGGATTCCTTGATGAAGGGGGTGTACAGCGTGGGGGCCGGCGTCGGCAGCAGCCTCGGCCTCAGCCGCCGCGCCGCAGCAGGTAGATATCCATGATCCAGCCATGCCGCTCGCGCGCTGCGGCGCGGGCCTGCACGATGCGGGGGGCGGCCTCGGCCAGCGGGCCGCTGTCCAGCATCTGGCGGTCCATGCCCAGGTAGGCGCCCCACCAGATGTGCAGGCCATGGGAGGGCAGCTCGGTGAAGCTGCACTGTCCGTCCAGCATCACCACAGCCGTGTCCACGCCGGGCGGCCAGCCCTGCTCGCGCAGCTGGCGGCCCGTGGTCACCACGAAGGGCTGGCCTATGCCGTTGAGCGCAATCGCATGCGCGGCGCACAGCACCTGCATGGAGCTGATGCCCGCCACCACGCGCACGCTGTGCGGCGCCGGCTGCATGCGCGCGGCAATGCGCAGGGTGCTGTCGTACAGCGCCGGGTCCCCCCAGACCAGCAGGGCGACCTGCAAGGGCTGGCCGGGGGTGCGCGGCTGCAGCCCCTCGTCCAGGGACCGGGCGATGGCCGCCTGCCAGCAGCGCGTGATGGCCGCATGCCATTCATCGACCTGGGCCAGGTAGTCGTCGCCCACGCTGCGGCGCACGGGCATGTCGAAGCCTTCGATGCGCGGGCCGGGCGCAGTGAGCACGGCATCGCACAGGTCGCGGCGCAGGGCGGCGAGTTCGGCCTTGTCCTCGCCCTTGTGCGGCAGCAGGATCAGGTCGGCGGCCTGCATGGCGGCCTGGGCTTCGCGCGTGAGGTGGTCGGGGTTGCCCGTGCCGATGCCGATCAGGCTCAGCGCCACGGGCGGCAGGGCCGCGCTCATGGGGCGGAGTTCCCCAGGGGCACATCCCTCACGGTATCCCTCGCGGTATCCAGCGCGGCGCCGCCGCGCACGTCGGTGGCGGGAAAGCGCGGCTCGGTGCCCAGCGGGCGGTAGCGGCGGTCGTAGTCGGCCGCGTAGAGGCGGCTTTCGCCGAAGTCCTCGGCCTGCAGGCTGCGGCCCACCAGGATCAGTGCCGTGCGCTCCATATGGGTGGCCACGGCCTCGGTCAGGCTGCCCACCGTGGTGCGCACCACGGTTTCGTCAGGCCAGCTGGCGCGCCAGACGATGGCCACGGGGCAGTCGGCGCCGTAGTGCGGCAGCAGCTCGGACTGCACCTTGGCGGCCACATGGATGGACAGATGGATGGCCAGCACGGCGCCCGTGGCCGCGAAGGCGGCCAGGTTCTCGCCCTCGGGCATGGCAGTGGCGCGGCCCGAGGTGCGCGTCAGCACCACGGACTGGCACAGGCCGGGCAGGGTCAGCTCCGCGCCCAGCGTGGCGGCAGCGGCCGCGAACGAGGGCACGCCCGGCGTGACGGTGTAGGCAATGCCGGCCTCGCGCAGGCGGCGCAGTTGCTCGCCCATGGCCGACCAGACGGACAGGTCGCCCGAGTGCAGGCGCGCCACGTCTTCGCCACGCGCCTCGGCGGCCTGGATCTCGGCCACGATGTCGTCCAGGCTCATGGATGCGGTGTTGACGATGCGCGCGCCCGGCGGGCAGTGCGCCAGCAGCTCGCGCGGTATCAGCGAGCCCGCGTACAGGCAGACCGGGCAGGCCGCCATGAGGTCGCGCCCGCGCACGGTGATCAGGTCGGCGGCGCCGGGGCCGGCGCCGATGAAATGCACGGTCATGCCGTTGCTCCTTGTTTCTTGGCCTGGCTGGCGTGGGCCAGGCAACAGTTCAGAGGTCCGCCCTGGCCCACGGCCAGGGCCAGGGTGGCGCTGCCATCGTCCGCCACCAGACGGGTCACGCTCAGGGCGGAGTGCGGGCCTGCGGCGGCCAGCGCCGCCGCCTCGGCCACGCTGCCCGTGCCATAGCGCGCCAGCATGCGCGGCGACTGCGTGACCACGGGCTGCCCAGGCAGTTGCCCTGGCGGCACGCGCACCAGAACAGCCGTGGGCACGACAGCCGCCATCCAGGCGGCCAGCGCCGGGTGGCCGGCCTTGGTGTCCAGCACAGCCACGGCGCAGATGGGCTGGGGCGCGCAGGCGCTTGCGTCTGCGCTTTCCGGCAGGTGCGCCTGCGCCCGCTGCCACAGCGCCTGCAGCGCATGGGGCAGTGCGTCGGTGTGCAGGCCCAGGCCCAGCACGCCGCAGCGGTGGGGGATGGTTTCGTCCGGGTTCACCGCTGCCAGCTCCACTGCACCAGCGGCCGCGCAGCCTTCCAGCTGCGCATGCGGCCCAGCGGCTCGGCGCTGGAGATCTCCAGCCGCAGCAGCTGGCCGCCGTGCTGGGCCTGCAGTTGCACCAGCAGGGCCTCGGTCTCCAGCGTCACGGCATTGACCACCAGGCGGCAGCCTGCGGGCATGAGGGCCTGCAGGCGCTCGAACAATTCGGCGTCAAAGCCGCCGCCCACGAACACGGCCTGGGGCCGGGCCAGCACCTGCAGTTCGGCCAGCGCCTCGGGCGCCACGCCCTGCACCACGCGCAGGCGCGCCTGCAGGCCGAAGCGCCGGGCGTTGAGGCGGATGTTGTCCGCACGCGCCGCATGCTGCTCCAGGCTGATGGCCGAGCCACCGGCCAGGCACCACTCAACGGCCACCGAGCCCGAGCCGCCGCCCACATCCCACAGGCATTCGCCGTGGCGCGGCGACAGGGCCGCCAGGGTCAGCGCGCGGGCCGGGGCCTTGGTGATCTGGCCGTCGTTGGCGTACCAGTGGTTGGGCCGGCCCGGCACCAGCGGCAGGGCCGCGCCGCCCTGGGCGAGCACGGCCACGGCCACGGGCGCGCAGGCAGGGTCGGCGGCCAGGGCCTGGGCGGCTTCGGCGGCGCGCCATGCGCGGCGGCGCTCGCGCGGGCCGCCCACGGATTCCATGACCTGAAGGCAGCTGTCGCCCCAGCCTTCCTGCACCAGCCAGTCCGCCAATGCGGCCACGGCGGCGCCATCGCGCAGCAGCACCAGCGACTGGCGGCCTGGCGACAGGTGCGGCAGCAGCTGCTCCACGTGGCCGGCGTGCAGGCCCAGGCAGACCGTGTCTTCCAGCTTCCAGCCCAGGCGGGACGCCAGCAGCGAAAATGTCGAGGGTTGGGCGTGGCAGCGCCACTCCTGCGGCGCCAGATGCGCCGCCAGGCTGCCGCCCGCCCCGAACCAGAACGGATCGCCCGACGCCAGCACCACCGTGGGCCGGCCACGGCAGGCCAGCACGGGCGCCACGTCAAAGGGCACGGGCCAGGGACGGCCCCGCTCGCCGGCACCGGCCAGCGCCAGGTGGCGCGGCCCGCCAAAAACGGTCTCGGCCGCGTCCAGCGCGCGCAGCGCGGCGGGTGCGAGGCCGTCCAGGCCGTCTTCGTTCAGGCCCACCAATGTCAACCAGGGATCAGTCATGCCCCATGTTCTCCTGCTGGGCGGCACCAGCGGCGCCAGCCAGCTGGCCCAGGCCCTGCACCGCGCCGGCATTGCCGCCGTGTTCTCGTATGCGGGCGTCACGCAGTCGCCCGTGGCCCAGCCCCTGCCCACCCGCGTGGGCGGGTTTGGCGGTGCCCAGGGCCTGGCGCAGTTCCTGCGCGGGCAGGCCATCAGCCATGTGGTCGATGCCACCCACCCGTTTGCCGCACAGATGAGCCGCAATGCCTGCGAGGCCTGCGCCGCCACCGGCACGCCGCTGCTGGCGCTGGAGCGTGAACCCTGGCAGGCCAGTGCCGGCGACGCCTGGATCGACGTGCCCGACATGCAAGCCGCCGCTGCCGCCCTGCCCCAGGCAGCCGCCCGGGTGTTTCTGGCCGTGGGCCGCAAGCAGCTTGCGGCCTTTGCGGGCCAGCCGCAGCACCACTACCTGCTGCGCCTGGTCGATGCGCCCGAGCCCGGCAGCCTGCCCCTGCCCCACACCACGGTGGTGCTGGGGCGCGGGCCTTTCAGCGCGGCCGAAGATGAAGCCTTGTTGCGCATGCACGGCATCGAATGGCTGGTGGCCAAGAACGCAGGCGGCGAGGCCACGCGCGGCAAGCTCGATGCCGCACGCGCCCTGGGCCTGCCCGTGGTGATGGTGCAGCGCCCGGCGCTGCCGCAGCGCCAGCGCACCGGGTCGGTGGCTGCGGTGCTGCACTGGATTGCTCATGGCGTGCTGCCGACAGCGCCGACAGCACCGCCCGCGCCGCCATCCATGCCGTAGTGGCGTGGCGTGTAGACCCAGCGGCCCACGCGGCGCGTGGCGCTGTTGCCCACCAGGACCACGGTGCGCATGTCGGCCATCTCGGGCGTGGCCTCGGCCAGCGTGCATACGTGCAAGTGTTCCTCGGGCGTGGACACGGCGCGCGCGAACACCAGCAGGCGCTGCGGCTCGCAGCGGGTGCGCAGCAGCTGCAGCAGGCGAACAAAGCCTTCGGGCCGGCTCTTGGAGCGCGGGTTGTAGAAGGCCATGGCGAAGTCGGCCTCGGCCGCCAGTTCCACGCGCCGCGCGATCACCGGCCAGGGCTTGAGGTTGTCCGAGAGATTGATGCAGCAAAAGTCATGGCCCAGCGGCGCACCAGCGCGCGCGGCGGCAGCCAGCATGGCGGTGATGCCGGGCAGCACCTGGATATCGAGCGCCTGCCAGGCGGCAGCCTGCGCCGCATCGGCAGATTCCATGGCCTCGAACACGGCCGACGCCATGGCGAACACGCCCGGGTCGCCCGAGGACACCACGACCACCTGCCGCCCCTGCGCGGCCAGCGCCAGCGCCTGGCGCGCGCGCTCCAGCTCCACGCGGTTGTCCGAAGCATGCCAGGCCACGGCCTGGCCCTGACCCGCCTGCGCCAGCAGGGCCTGCGCGCGGGAGACATAGGGCAGGTAGCCGACCACATCGTCGGCCGCGTGCAAGGCGGCTGCGGCTTCGGGCGTGATCTGGTCCAGTGCGCCCGGGCCCAGCCCCACCACCGTCAGGCGGCCGGCGCTCACCATGCGGCCTCCGGCCGGCGGCCCTGGCCGTGCACGAGCACGATGGCGAAATAGGGGCAGGCGTCGTCGGACACATCGCCCAGGCGCGCGACCTGCTCGCTGTCCGTGGTGCCGTTTTGCACCAGCCAGGCGGCGTCAAGCCGGCCCGTGCGCTGAAGTGCGCGGCGGATGCGCGGCAGGTTGCGGCCGACCTTCATGACGACCAGGGCCTCGGCCGTCTGCATGCGGCGCACCAGCTCGTCTTCCGACAGGGTGCCGGTCATCACGCTGAGCACATCGTCGCCCCAGGTGATGGGCTCGCCCGTGGCGTGCCAGCAGCCCACCATGCCGGGGATGCCGGGCACCACGTCCAGCGGCACCTGGCCGCGTTCGCGCAGCCGGGTGTAGAGATGCATGAAGGAGCCGTAGAGGAAGGGGTCGCCCTCGCACAGCACCACCACCTGCCCGGTCTGCGCCAGCGCTTCCAGGCGCAGGCACCAGTCGTCGTAGAAGCGCGCCAGCAGGTCCACATAGGCGGGGCTGTCCACGGGCAGCTCGGTGGTCACCGGGTATTCCATGGCGTGCTCGGCAGCGCCTTGGGCCAGCAGGCCGTCCACCAGCTGGCGAGCCTTGCCGGGCCGGCCCTTCTTGCGGAAGAACGCCACCTGGCGAGCGCCGCGCACCAGGCGGTCGGCCTTGACGCTCATGAGTTCGGGGTCGCCCGGGCCCAGGCCCACGCAGACAATGCCGGGCCCGCCCTGGCTGGGACGCGGCTGCCTACTCGACATGGCTGGCCAGTGCGTTGATGGCGGCCACGGTGATGGCAGAGCCGCCCAGGCGGCCGTGCACGGCCATGCAGGGAACGGGCAGGTCCTGCATCAGCGCCTGCTTGGATTCCATGGCGCCCACAAAGCCCACGGGACAGCCGATGATGGCGGCCGGCCGGGGGCAGGCCGGGTCCTGCAGCATGTTGAGCAGGTGGAACAAGGCCGTGGGCGCATTGCCGATGGCCACCACGGCCCCGGCCAGGTGCGGGCGCCACAGCTCCAGCGCGGCGGCGCTGCGCGTGTTGCCCATGTCACGGGCCAGCGCGGGCACGCGCTCGTCCGGCAGCGTGCAGATGATGGGGTTGGCGGCGGGCAGGCGCGAGCGCGTGATGCCCTCGCTGACCATGCGCACGTCGCACAGCACGGGCGCGCCGTTTTGCAGGGCCTGCGCGGCGGCCTCGGCCATGCCGGGGGAGAAGGCCACGTGCGGGGCCAGCTCCACCAGGCCGGCGGCGTGGATCATGCGCACCACCACGCGTTCCTCGACAGGCGTGAAGCGTTCCAGCGCCGCCTCGCGGCGGATGGTGGCAAAGGACTGCCGGTAGATCTCGGCGCCATCGGTTTCGTAGCGGTGCAGCATTATTCTTTTGAAAACAGCAATCCCGGATTGTCTCGCACCGAGGCCAGGGTCCGCTGCTCCTGCGCCCTATCCCCGGCACGGCCGTGGCGCACTACGGAATAGACAGGGCCTTCGCCCTCGTCTTCACCTTCTGCTCGCAGCACCACCGTGGCCGGCGCCTGCCGCGCGCAGCCCTTGGCGCATCCGGTCACATGCAGGTGCGCGCCGTGGGGCACCTGCGGCGCCAGCTCCAGCGCCAATGTCTGCGTGGGACCCAGGGCCTGGGTGCAGCCCGGCGCGCCGGTACAGGCGGATACGCGCAAGCGCGGGTCATGGGCGTGGGTGATCCAGTCAGCGGCGTTGTCCAGCCCTGCAGCCGCCCACCAGCAAGGCAGGGCGGCACCAGCTTCCGCGTTTTCGTCTTCCACCAGCAGCATGCGCCAGGGCGTCACACGCAAAAAGGCCTGCTCAGGCAGGGCGCGCACCAGCCGCGCCAGCGCCACGGCCGGCAAGCGGCCCAGCGGCGCGCCCAGCAGCCAGCCCACGCCGGGCACGGCACCGGGCGCCGGTCCTTCGCCGTGGACCGGGGTTTCTGTCTCCACCCAGTCCAGTCCGGGGGGCGGCTGCAGTTGCGCCGCCACCGCGGCCATGCGTCCGGGCCGCAAGCCCTGGGCGCGGCGAAGGGCGGCCTGGTCGGCAAACCAGCGTGCCAGCGCCAGGCCCACGGCCACGGCCTGGCTGGCATCGGCCACGGCCAGCGCCTGCTGCCGTCCATCGGGCTGCACCAGCCAGCCGGTGGCTGTGCGCTGCAGGCGGATATCGGCGGACACGCCCGCCAGCCGGCCGGGCGCGCCTTCCACCGACCAGCCGAACTTGGCGGGCAGGCCCGCCAGATCCTCGGCCGCATCCAGCGCCTGCTGCAGGGCCTGGCCCAGCGCATGGACGGCCTCCTGCGGCCGGCACAGCGGGTCGATCACCAAGTTGCGGCGGCGCTCGCGGCCCGCGTCGGCGTCCAGCAGGCCCACGGCCGCCAGGGCGCGCAGCACGGCGGCGTGCCGCCCGGGCGCAATGCCGCGCAACTGCACATTGGCGCGGCTGGACAGCTCCAGCGCGCCGTTGCCATGCACCCAGGCCAGGCGCGCCAGCCGCCGCGCCTGGGCCACCGTCAGGCGCCCCAGCGGCGGGCGCACGCGCAGCACCAGCCCATCGCCGGAGGCCATGGGCTGCCAGGCGCCGGGGCACCAGCCTTGGATGTGGGGAGGGGTATGCATGGGGTAGGGGCCCCGACTGTAGCGCCGGCGCACCCGGCATCCCAGGTGCAAGACCCGCATGCGTTCATGAAATGCGGGCTTTCTTGATCCAGCCCGCCTGGGAAGCGGGCTGGTAACGCCTAACACCCACCTAGCCTGAATTTGTCAATTCAAGTTGAAATTTAACAATTTACTCTTAGGGTTTTATCAAATTAATCATTTATTTTTGATAAAAACTGATAGCCATCAAATTCTTCTGGAAAGCGCCATGAATCTCCGCTCCTGGACCGTCAAGACCAAGCTCTACGCCGCCTTCACCGCCCTGGCTTTACTGGTCGCACTGGTTTCCGTATCTGCCCTTCATGCGCTGGACGGTTCCGACCGCAACCTGACCCAGTTCGTCGACGGCGTGAACGCCCGCGCCCATCTGGCCGAACAGGTGCGCGCGGCCGTGGACAGCCGCGCCATCGCGGCGCGCAACCTGGTGCTGGTGAACACGCCAGCCGATCTGGACATGGAAAAAACGGCCGTGTACGCCGCCCATGCTGCGGTCAAGTCCCACCTGGACCAGCTCAAGGCCCTTGTGGCCGCGCCCGGGGTGGGCGAGGAGGCTCGCGCCCTGGTCGCCCGCATCGACCAGATAGAGCAGCGATACGGCCCGGTGGCGCTGGACATCGTTTCGCTGGCGCTGCGCCAGCAAAGGGACGAGGCCATTGCCAAGATGAACAGCGAGTGCCGGCCGCTGCTGGCCCAGCTGATCACGGCCACCGACGAGTACAGCCGGCTCACGCGCCAGCACGCCCAGGTCATGGTGGAGCAGGCCACGCAGTCCTATGTGCAGCAACGCAATATGCAGATCGGCGTGAGCGCGGTCGCCTTCGTGCTGGCCCTGCTCATGGGCCGGCTGATCGCACGCGGCCTGACACGCGCGCTGGGGGCCGAGCCTGCCCAGCTCGGTGAAGTCGCCCGCCAGATCGCCGATGGCAACCTCGACCCCGGACTGGTGCGCAGCGAAGCGCCCGCCGGCAGCGTGCAGGCCTCGCTCAACGCCATGCACCAGAGCCTGGCCAGCGTGGTCAGCGATGTGCGCAACAACGCCGACAGCGTGGCCGTGGCCAGCGAGCAGATCGCCAAGGGCAATACCGACCTGAGCCGGCGCACCGAGCAGCAGGCCAGCGCGCTGCAGGAAACCGCAGCCTCCATGGACGAGCTGTCTTCCACCGTGCAGCAGAACGCGGACAACGCACGCCAGGTCAACCAGCTCGCGCGCGGCGCCAGCCAGATCGCGGCCAAGGGCGGCACCGTGGTGCAGGAAGTAGTGGGCGCCATGCAGGACATCCATGCCAGCTCGCGCCAGATCGGCGACATCGTGGGCGTGATCGACTCCATCGCCTTCCAGACCAACATCCTTGCCCTCAATGCCGCCGTCGAGGCCGCACGCGCCGGCGAGCAGGGCAAGGGCTTCGCCGTGGTGGCCGCCGAGGTACGCACCCTGGCCCAGCGCAGCGCGCAGGCCGCCCGCGAGATCAAGCAGCTCATCAGCGACAGCGCCACGCGCGTCAGCCAGGGCGCGGAGCTGGCCGACCAGGCAGGCGCCACCATGGCCGAGGTGCTGCAATCCATACAGCGCGTGACCGACCTCATGGGCGAGATCAGCAATGCCAGCGACGAACAAAGCGCCGGTGTGGCCCAGGTCGGGCAGGCCATGAGCCAGATGGACCAGGTCACGCAGCAAAACGCCGCCCTGGTGGAGGAAAGCGCGGCGGCGGCCTCCAGCCTCAAGTCCCAGGCCCAGCGCCTGGTGCAGGCCGTGGCCATCTTCCGCCTGGGCGACCAGGACGGCGCGGCACAGCAGCCGCGTTTCCAGGCGCCGCTGCCGGCGTCCATGCCCACCCGCGCGGCCACGGCATCTGCGCTGGCCTCGGCCAAGCCTGCACGTGCACCTGCTTCTGCCCCCGTGCGGACGGCAACTGCTGCACGCACCTCGCCCCCTGCACGCATCGCTGCGGCCAGCCCGCCTGCCGAATCGCAGGACTGGACCAGCTTCTGAGGCAAAGGGCCCTCGCGCATGCACCAGCATCAGCCATCTGCAGCCCGTGGGAGGTCAAGATGAGCCGCCGCCGCCCCCTCCCCTCCCGTTCTTCCACCGCCCCCCTGGACAAGGCTGCTCAGGTGCGTGAGCTCGATGAGTTCTTTCGCGGACACAACCCCATCGACGTGGCTGCGGCCGACTGGCACACGCGCATGGAGCAAGGCCTGACCGCCGAGGAAGAAGCCGAATTCACTGAATGGCTGGCAGCCAGCACGGCGCACGAGGCTGCCTTGCGCCACCTGGGCCAGAGCCTGGCGGCCGCGCGGTCCATTCCCCCCGAACAGGTGGCGCGCCTGCGCGCGGAGCAGGCACGCCGGCGCTCGCAATCGGCGCCTCACGCACACCCGGAAACGGCAGCGCAGCGCCCGTCCTCCGAAGAGCGCCAAGGCTGGAGCTGGTCCCGCCTGCTGCCGCGCCCTGCCCTGGCGGCCCTGTGCTGCTCGGTGGCCCTTGTCCTGGCCGTGGGCGTGGGCTGGCACCAGTGGCAGCAGCAACCCACCTTCACCAGCAGCCACCTGACCCCACGCGGCCAGGCCAAGACCATCACCTTGCCGGATGGCACCGCACTGTCCCTGGATGCCGATACCCAGGCGCAGGTAACTCTGTACCGCGACCGGCGCGAGGTGCGCATCACGCAAGGGCAGATCCTGTTCGCCGTGGCGCCCGACAGCGCCAGGCCCTTTCATGTGCTGGCCGGCCCGGCGCGCGTCACCGTGGGCGGCACGCGGTTTTCCGTGCGCTATCGCGCCACGGGCATGGAGGCGGGCAGCGCCCAGGTGGCCGTGCAGGAAGGCCATGTGCGCGTGGCCGGCGCGCAAGGCAAGGCAGCCGCTGGCGCCGCGCCCGCCGCCCTGGTCGCTGGCCAGGCCCTGAGCGTGTCGCCTGCAGGCGTGCTCGGTCCGGTGGCGGCCGTGGCGCCCGGCAGCATTGCGCTGTGGCGCAAGGGACTGATCCGCTTCGAGAACACGCCCCTGGCCGACGCCCTGGCCGAGCTGGAGCGCTACGGGCCGACCGGCCTGGTGGTACACGACCCGGCCGTGGCGGCCCTGCGCATTGGCGGCACCTACCAGACCAATCGCCCCGCCGAGTTCGCACGCATGCTGGCCCAGATCCTGCCCGTCACTCTGGTGGCCAGGCCCGATGGCCAGACCGAGATTGCCGCTGCGCCTTGAGCACGGAGGCGGGGCGCCGGGGCCGCGCGGCGGTCTATCGAAACAGCTCGGTCGTCAGCTTCCCCGCAGCCGGCGCCGGTGTTCGATCACCGTGCCCAGCAGAACCAGTCGGTTCCTGTCGCTGCGCAGCACGGCATGGTCTTCGTTGAGCGGTACCAGATCAAAGACCTCGATGCCGTCCTCTCCCACACCGCGCACGCGGTACTTTCTGAGCAGCACCTGCCGCTTGCCATTCCTGGCCAGCACATGGTCGCCGGGCCGGGGGCTGGCCTGCGGATCGATCAGCACGCGGTCGCCCTCGCGCAATTCGGGCGACATGGCATCGCCCTCCAGCGCAAGAAAAAACGCACCGGGCGATGCGTTGTCCTTGCCGAATTCGAAGTCCAGGGTTTCAGCGGACTCGGGGAATGCGCCATCATCTGCCAGGGCTGCAGCCTGGGCATGCGAGAGAACGGGATATTGGCGCAATCCTTTGGGAAACTCGGGCAGATTGGTGCCGGGCGTGTCCCCCTCTGGAAGCAGGGGCGGCAAATCGGAAACCATCTTCACCAGCCTGGGACTGATTTCGAAAAGCGAAACCTTCAAGCCCTTGGCATACGCAATGCCCGCCTCCAGGCTGATGGGCCGGTTGCCGCTTTGGTGCTGGGAGACCATGGAGGAGCCGCCAGGAATGCCTGCCTTCTCTGCGAACTCGGCCTTGCTTTTCACAGTAGAGAGCAGGCGCTTGAGGTTCGCCGCCTCTTGCTCGGTGGTCCAAACTTTCATGTAGCGATGCTAATAATCGAAACCATTAGCAATGCTTTTCATTTTTTGATAGCTATGCTAAATTTTTCCCATGAAAAATGCAGCCAGCAAAACCCTGTTCCACCGTTTCATCCCCGGCCTGCGCTTCCACTCGTTCTGGTACTACCAGGCACGCGGCTCCACAGGCAGGGTGCGCTGGGCGCGGCTGCCCATGGTGTCAGATGCCTGTGCCCAGGCCGATCCCCATGGCGCATGGTGGTGTGCGCAGCGGTGCGCCGCCGTTTTGGCGCAGCGACCATGGCGGTCCATGCAACTGCCGCCCGGCCTGCCTGCGCAGCCGGATGCCCGCCAGATGACGCATGTCCTGCAGCAATGGCTGCCGGGCTGGAGCGCTGCGCCGGCCAGCGTGCAGGTCTGTGCCCACGCGCTTGAGAACGGCGGCAGTGCGCTGCTGCAGCTGCATGTCTGGGCCAGGAGCGCGCCCAGCATTCTTTGGGCATGGGTGGTTGGGGTGGAGGTCCAGGCGCGCCAATCCCTTCAGGGGCTGGCCCCTGCGCCAGGCAGCCTGCAAGCCGGGCACCTGTCCCCGCGAGCCCTGCTGATCGTTCCCTTCGGCCAGGACATGCCCTGGGCCACCGGCCATACCGCCCGGGTACGCCTGCATGCAAAGGGACCTCAACTGCGCGGGCCGCATGAAGTGGTTGCGCAGGATGGCTGCTGGTTTGAAGACAGTGGCCTGGATGCCGTGTTGCTGAAGCCGGTCTTGCGCGTTCAGGATGAGCGCGTATCCCTGTGAAGAGCCAGATGGGGCCAGATGGGGCCAGATGGTGCAAGCGATTTCCTATAACGATGGAACGCGGCGCATGCACTCCGACTCACACCGTTCGCCGCTGTTGCCACAGCACCAGGCGTTACGCCCTTGCCGCGCAGCGCCGCCCCCTCATTCATTCAACCGTTTCAAGGAGTTCCCATGCATCTTCAACGCACCGTCCTTTTTGCAGGCATGGCTGCCAGCCTCTTTCTGGCGGCGGGATGGGCCACGGCCGCAGAAGGCCCTGCCACGGCCCAGGCCCCCCAGGCCAAGGCTCAGGCCGCCAAGCCGGCGGGCGACACCGTGCAGTCGCAGCTGGAGGCCTCCACCTGGGTGCCCGACGGCAAGGCCGATGCGCCGCGCGTGATCTATACCTTCACCGACCCCAACTGCAAGTACTGCCACAAGTTCTGGGAGGCCGCACGCCCCTGGGTGGATGCGGGCAAGGTGCAGTTGCGCCACATCCTGGTGGGCATGATCCGGGACGACAGCCCGGCCAAGGCCGCCGCCATCCTGCAGGCCCCGGACCGCGCGGCCGCACTGATGGAGCACGAGAAGAAGTCCGCCCAGGGCGGCATAGCGCCCGCCTTCAGCGTCAGCCCCGACGTGCGCAAGACGCTGGAGGCCCACCGCAAGCTGATGATGTCCCTGGGGTTCCGTGGCACGCCGGGCATCGTGGTGATCGACAGCCAGGGCGGCACCAAGAGCTATGGCGGCATGCCGCGCGATGCCGCCTTGCCGGAGGTGTTCGGGGCGCTGTGAGGCGGCGGCGCCGTCCAGCTGCCGCCCAGCACGCGGAACAGCTGGGCCAGCGCCAGCTGCCGCTGGGTCACGGTATCGATGTAGGCGCTTTCATTGGCGAAGGCGTTGCGCTGTGCGTCCAGGTAGCGCAGATGGTCGTCCACCCCCGCCTGGTAACGGGCCTGCGCCAGCCGCAGGCTTTCGCGGCTGCTGTCGCGCAGCGCCAGGCGCGCGGCTTCTTCGCGGCGCAGCGTGTCGGTGGCGGCCAGGGCGTCGGCCACTTCGCGGAAGGCGGTCTGGATGGCCTGCTCGTAGGCGGCCACGGCCATGTCCTTGCGCAGCACGGCCAGGTCGAGGTTGGCGCGGTTGCGCCCCCCATCGAAGAGGGGCAGCGTGACCTGGGGAGTGAACGACCAGGCGCGCTGGCCCGAGCGGAACAGGTCGGACAGATCGGCGCTGGACGATCCCAGGAACCCGGTGAGCGAGATGCGCGGGAAGAAGGCCGCGCGCGCCGCACCAATGTCCGCGCTGCGCGCGCGCAGCCGGTGCTCGGCCGCCTGGATGTCCGGGCGGTGGATGAGCAGTTCGGAAGGCGTGCCGGCCGACAGGTCCTGCAGCAGCATGGGCAGGTCGGACGACTTTGCCGACTGTGCAGACCCTGCGGACTGTGCGGACTGTGCGGACAGGTACGGCCCCAGATCCTCCACGCCCGTCAGCAACAGCAGGGCGTTGCCGGCCTGGCGCAGCTCGCGTTCGCTGCGCTCCACGTCGGCGCGGGCCTGGGCGGCCAGGCCCAGGGCTTCCTGGTGATCCAGGGCGGTGGCCGTGCCCGCCTGACGCCGCTGCGCGGTCAGGCGCAGCGAGGATTCACGGCTTTGCAGCGTGCGCTGCGCCAGTTGCAGCCGGCGCAGGGCCCCGTCGCGGGACAGGTAGGCCTGCACCACTTCGGCGCCCAGGCTGATGCGGGCGGCGCGCGCGGCCTCTTCGGTGGCCAGGTACTCGCCCAGGGCGGCTTCGGACAGGTTGCGCACGCGGCCGAACAGGTCCAGCTCGAAGGCGGCCAGCCCCAGGCCGGCCTGCCAGCTGCCCTGCACCTGCGGCTGGCCCGTGGCATTCATGTCGCCCGGCAGGCGCTGGCGCGTGCCGCCGCCCTGCAGGCCCACGCCCGGCAGCCGGTCGGCGCGCTGCACCTGGTACAGGGCGCGTGCCGCCTCCACGTTGAGCAGGGTCTGGCGCAGGTCGCGGTTGTGGGCCTGGGCCAGGTCCACCAGCTGGCGCAGCTGGCGGTCGGCGATGAAGCTGTTCCAGTCCAGCGTGGCCGCCGACGAGGACAGCACGGGCGCGGCATCCTGTTGCGGCCAGTGCGTGGGAATGGGCGCCTGCGGACGCTGGTGGACCGGGGCGAGGGAGCAGCCGGCCAGCACCAGGCTGGCGGCCAGCGCACACAGGGCGCGTGGGAAGAAGTGCATGGACATGGCGCTTACTCGATGGAGGTTGCCGGGGCCTGCAGGGCAGGCGGGGTGCCGACCGGCGCCTTGCGCCGGAACAGGGACAGCACCCAGACGAAGAAGACGGGAACGAAGACCACCCCCAGCAGCGTGGCCGACAGCATGCCGCCGATCACGCCGAAGCCGATGGCGGCCTGGCTGGAGGCGCCCGCGCCCGAGGCCAGCGCCAGCGGCACCACGCCCAGGATGAAGGCCAGCGAGGTCATGACGATGGGCCGAAAGCGCAGCCGCGCCGCCTGCAGCGCGGCCTGCGCCAGGCTGTGCCCCTGCGCATGCAGGTCCCTGGCGAACTCCACGATCAGGATGGCGTTCTTGGCCGCCAGGCCGATGATGGTGATCAGGCCCACCTTGAAGTACACGTCGTTGGACAGGCCCACGGCCGAGGTGGCCAGCACCGATCCCAGCGCGCCGATGGGCACGATCAGCATCACGGCGGCGGGAATGCTCCAGCTCTCGTACAGGGCCACCAGCAGCAGGAACACCACCACGATGGCCAGCGCGAACAGCTTGGGCGCCTGGGCACCGGCGGCTTTCTCCTGGAAGGACAGGGCCGTCCACTCGTAGCCGATGCCGCGCGGCATCTCGGCCATGATGCGTTCCAGCTCGGCCATGGCCTCGCCCGTGGTGTGGCCGGGCCTGGCATCGCCCGAGATGCGGAAGGCCGGATAGCCGTTGTAGCGCGAGATCTGCACCGGCCCGCTTTCCCAGCGCACCGTGGCAAAGGCCGACAGCGGCACCTGCTGCCCGCTGGCGTTGGGCACGTGCAGGCGCAGGATGTCCTCGGGCCGCGCGCGGGCCTGCGCATCGGCCTGCACCACCACGCGCTGCAGGCGGCCCGCGTTGGGAAACTCGTTGATCACGGCCGAGCCGTAGGCCGTGGACAGGGCCGTGTTGATGGCGCTGAAATCCACGCCCTGGGCCTGCGCCTTGCGCCGGTCGATGTCCAGCCGCAGCTGGGGCGCATCCTCCAGGTTTTCCATCATGGCGTAGGCAATGATGGGCGAGGCATTGGCCTTGGCCAGCAGCTGGTCGCGCGCGGCGATCAGGGCCTCGCGGCCCAGGTTGGCGCGGTCCTGCAGGCGCAGCGCAAAGCCGCCGGAGTTGCCCAGGCCGTCGATGGGCGGCGGGTCCACGGCCATGACGGTGCCGTCGGACAGGCGGGCAAAGCGCTGGTTGAAGGCCTGCACCTCGTCCCACGACGCCTGCCCGGCGCCGCGCACCGACCAGTCCTTGAGCGTGACGAAGGCCAGGGCCGCGTTCTGCCCCATGCCCGAGAAGCTGTAGCCCATCAGGAACTCCGCCTGGGCCGTGCCGGGGCGGCCCTGGATGTAGTCCTCCATGTCCTTGACCATGGCCTTGGTGCGCTCCGTGGTGGCGCCCGGCGGCAGCTGCACGCCGACGATGTAGTAGCCCATGTCCTCGTAGGGCACGAAGGATTCGGGCATGCGCGTGTACGCCACGCCCAGCCCGGCCACGATGGCGGCATACACCAGCATGCAGCGCCCGGCGCGGCGCACCAGCCGCTGGTTGAGCAGGTCGAAGCGCTCGGTCAGCGCCGCGAAGCGGCGGTTGAACCAGCCGAAGAAGCCCTTGCGCTCGGCGTGGTGGCCCTTGGCAACGGGCTTGAGCAGCGTGGCGCACAGCGCCGGCGTGAAGGTCAGCGCCAGCAGGCCCGAGAACAGGATGGAGACGGCCAGCGACAGCGAGAACTGCCGGTAGATCACGCCCACCGATCCGCTCATGAAGGCCAGCGGCAGGAACACCGCCACCAGCACCAGGGTGATGCCGACGATGGCGCCCGAGACCTGCTGCATGGCCTTGACCGTGGCGGCCAGCGGCGACAGCCCCTCCTCGGCCATGAGGCGCTCCACGTTCTCCACCACCACGATGGCGTCGTCCACCAGGATGCCGATGGCCAGCACCATGCCGAACATGGTCATCATGTTCACCGAAAAGCCCAGCGCATACATCACGCCCAGGGTGCCGGCCAGGCAGACGGGCACGACGATGGTGGGAATCAGCGTGTAGCGCAGGTTCTGCAGGAACAGCCACATCACCAGGAACACCAGCGCCACGGCCTCCACCAGGGTCTGGATGACCTTGCCGATGACCACTTCCACGAAGCGCGAGGTGTCATAGGGCACGGCGTACTGGATGCCGGCAGGGAAGTTCTGCGACAGCTCGGCCAGGCGCGCCTTGACGGCCTTGGCGGTCTGCATGGCGTTGGCCCCGGGCGCCAGCTGCACGGCGGCGGCCACGCCCTGGCGGCCGTCCTCGCGCGAGGAAAAGCTGTAGTCCAGCTGGCCGACCTCCAGCCGCGCCACATCGGCCAGGCGCACGGCCGAGCCATCGGCCCTGGCACGCAGCACGATCTGGCCGAACTCCTCGGGCGAGGCCAGCGTGCCCTTGACGGCAATGGTGGCGCTCAGCTCCTGGCCGGGCCCTGCGGGCGAGGCGCCAAAGCTGCCGGCCGGCACCTGCGCGTTCTGGGCGGCGATGGCCGCGTTCACGTCCGCCACCGACAGGCCGTAGCCCAGCAGCTTGTTCGGATCGACCCACACGCGCATGGCCACATCGGCCGCGAAGAACTGCACCTTGCCCACGCCGGGCACGCGGCGGATCTCGTTGTTGATGTTGCGCACGGCGTAGTCGGACAGGGCCACCTCGCTGCTGCCGCTGCCGCCGCTGCCGTCCTTGTAGGTCAGCGAGTAGATCATCAGGAAGTTGGCGCTGGCCTGCTCGACCTGCAGGCCCATCTGCATCACGGACGCGGGCAGGCGCGCCTCGGCCTTCTTGATGCGGTTTTGCACCTCCACCTGGGCCAGCGCGGGCTCGGTGCCCGGGGCGAAGGTGGCCGTGATCTCGGCCAGGCCCGTGGAGCCGCTGGAGGAGTCGAAGTACAGCAGCCCCTTGGTGCCGTTGAGCTCCTCCTCGATGACGCTGGTCACCGACTCCATCACCGTGGTGGCGGAGGCGCCCGGATAGTTGGCGGTGATCGAGATCTGCGGCGGCGCCACGTTGGGAAACTGGGAGACGGGCAGCGCCGGTATGGCCAGCAGCCCGGCCAGCATGATGAAGATGGCCACCACCCAGGCGAAGTTGGGGCGGTTGATGAAGAACTTGGACATGGTCTATTCCTTGGGCACGCGCCGGCTCAGTCGCTGGACGTGGCGGAGCTGCCGGAGGCGCTGAAGGTGCCGGACAGCCCCGCCGTAGGGGAGGCCGCGGCATCGGAAAGGGCCGTGACCTGAACCTGCGCCCCGGGCTGCAGGCCCGCCATGCGGCCCACCACCACGCGCTCGCCGCCCTTGAGGCCTGCGCTGATCTGCCACTGCGCGCCATGCATGGCCGCGGTCTGCACGGGGCGCATCTGCAGCGTGTCCTGGCCGTCCACCACCAGCACGTGGGCCTGCCCGTCGGTGCTGCGCTGCACGGCCCGCTGCGGCACCAGGATGGCGGCAGGGTCCACGCCCTGGCCCACGGTCACGCGCACATACATGCCGGGCAGCAGCATGCCGTCGCGGTTGTCGAAGCGCCCGCGCAGCGCCATCTGGCCCGTGCCGCGGTCCACCGTCACATCCGAGAACAGCAGCCGCCCCGTGCGCTGCAGGCCCGTGCCGTCCACCTTCAGGGAAACCGGCGTGCCGTCCTTGCCAGCCGTCTGTGCCAGGCGGCCCTCGGCCAGTGCCGCGCGCAGGCGCTGGGCTTCGGCCACGGGCTGCTGGAAGTCGGCATAGACCGGGTCGAGCTGCTGGACCAGCGCCATGGGCGTGGCCTCGCCCTGGCCCACCAGGGCGCCCTCGGTGACCAGTGCACGGCCGATGCGGCCCGCGATCGGCGCCCTGACCGTGGCGTATTCCAGGTTCAGGGCGGCCGCCCGCACCTCGGCCTGGGCGGACTGGCGCGCGGCCTGGGCCGCCTGCAGGCGGGCCTGCATGGCCTCGAAGTCCTGGCGGCTGACCGCCTCCTGCGCCACCAACGGCGCGTTGCGGCCGACGACGGCACGCGCATCGAGCAGGGCCGCCTCGGCGCTGGCCAGCTGGCCCTGGGCGCGGGACAGTGCGGCGCGCAGGGGCGCCGGGTCGATCTGGAACAGCACCTGGCCGGCCCGGACATCGGCACCTTCCTCGAAATGGCGGCGCAGCACGATGCCGGCCACCCGCGCACGCACCTCGGCCACGCGCACGGGCTCGATACGGCCCGGCAGCTCGCTGGACAGGGCCAGCGGCGCGGCCTGCACGGTGACGGCCTGCACCACGGGCAGCGCATCACCCGCTGCGGCCGGAGCCTCGTTGCGGCCGCAGCCCGCCGCCAGGGCGGCCAGCACCAGGGCCGCCAGCGGCAGGCCACGTCGCTTGTTCAGACGCATGCTCATGTTCACAACCTGATTGAGTTCGATACGAAGGCCGCGATGGTACATATCAGAATCAAATGAGTCAACATCGATTCATTTGATGCTTTGAAACATCAACAGATAAAATCCATGCACTTTCCAAGGAGGCATGACAAGCGATGACGAGCACCAAGCAAGAGGACGAAGGCAAGCTGCTGGGCGCACTGGCACTGGCGCTGCTGGACGATCCCAAGGCCAATCTGCAGGAGCTGGCACGCGCCATCGGCATCAGCAAGGCCACGCTCTACCGCTTCTGCCCCACGCGCGACCAGCTCATCGACCGGCTCATCGGGCATGCGGCCGACACCCTGTCGCGCGCCATGCACGCGGCCGAGCTGGAGCGCCACGCGCCGCTGGAGGCGCTGCGCCGCCTCACCGCCCACTGCCAGGACCACCAGACGCTGCTGCTGTTCCTGATGTATTTCTGGCGCTCCGACATCTCGGTGGTCGGCCAGATAGAGAGCGAATGGGTGGCGGCCATGGATGCCTTTTTCCTGCGCGGCCAGCAGGCCGGCGTGTTCCGCATCGACATCACGGCAGCGGCGATGACCGAGCTGTGGCTTTCCATGGCCGTGGGCCTGCTGGATGCGGAGCGGCGCGGCCGTGTTGCGCGGGCCAGCGTGGCAGCCGTGATGGAGCAGTCCTTCCTGCACGGCGCCCTGCAGCCCGGCGCACCGGCTGCGTAGCACGCCGGGCGCCGATGGGGAAACCGAGGTGATGAATGATGGTCATGCACTGCTTTCAATCGATGAAGGCAGCCATGGAATGGATTCACATCAATGAACTAGAATTTTTTTAGCTCACAAATCCATGAATTTTTCTCACCAACATGTTGGAACGCACCCACCTCGCCATCGTCCGTGAAGTCGAAAAACAGGGCTCGCTGACGGCGGCGGCCGGCGTGCTGTGCGTGACGCAGTCGGCGTTGAGCCACAGCATGAAGAAGCTGGAGCAGCAGCTGGGCACGGACATCTGGCTGCGCGAAGGCCGCAGCCTGCGCCTGACGCAGGCCGGCCAGTACCTGCTGGCCGTGGCCCAGCGCGTGCTGCCCCAGCTGGACCTGGCCGAGGAGCGGCTGCGCCAGTTCGCCCAGGGCGAGCGCGGCGCGCTGCGCATCGGCATGGAGTGCCATCCCTGCTACCAGTGGCTGCTCAAGATCGTCGCGCCCTATCTGGCGAGCTGGCCCGATGTGGATGTGGATGTGAAGCAGAAATTCCAGTTCGGCGGCATCGGCGCGCTGTTCGGCTACGAGATCGACCTGCTGGTCACGCCCGATCCGCTGTTCAAGGCGGGCCTGGAGTTCGTGCCCGTGTTCGACTACGAGCAGGTGCTGGTGGTCTCCAGTGCGCATGCACTGGCAGGGGCCGATTTCGTGGAGGCAGCCCAGCTCGCGCCCGAGGTGCTGATCACCTATCCCGTGCCCATGGACCGGCTGGACATCTACAACCAGTTCCTCATGCCGGCCGGCATCACGCCGCGCCGCCAGAAGGCCATAGAGACCACGGACATCATGATGCAGATGGTGGCCAGCGGCCGGGGCGTGGCGGCCCTGCCGCGCTGGCTGGTGCAGGAGTACGCGGGCAAGCTGGACGTGGTTCCCGTGCGCCTGGGCGCCAAGGGCATTGCCAAGCAGATCTTCCTGGGCGCGCGCGTTGCGGACCTGCAGACCGACTATCTGCAGGCCTTCATCGAGCTGGCGCGCCAGCCGCTGGCCGCTGGCACGCCCCCTGCTCAGGCTGCCTGAGCCTGCGCCAGGAAGTCCTGGGCAAAGCGCTGCAGCACGCCGCCCGCTTCGTAGACCGATACCTCCTCGGCCGTGTCCAGCCGGCAGGTCACGGGCACGCGCAGCGTTTGGCCGTTGCGGCGTTCGACCACCAGAGTGAGTTGGGTGCCCGGCGTGCGCTCGCCTTCCACGCCATAGACTTCCGTGCCGTCCAGCGCCAGGGTCTTGCGGTCGGTGCCCGGCACGAACTGCAGCGGCAGCACGCCCATGCCGATGAGGTTGGTGCGGTGGATGCGCTCGAAGCCTTCGGCCACCACGACCTCGACTCCGGCCAGGCGCACTCCCTTGGCCGCCCAGTCGCGTGAGCTGCCCTGGCCGTAGTCGGCGCCCGCAATGATGATCAGCGGCTGGCGCCGGTTCAGGTAGGTTTCCATGGCCTCCCACATTCGCACCACGCGGCCTTCGGGCTCGATGCGCGCCAGCGAGCCCTTGTGCTGCACGCCGTCGATGACGGCCATTTCATTGACCAGCTGCGGGTTGGCGAAGGTGGCCCGCATGGCGGTGAGGTGGTCGCCGCGGTGGGTGGCGTAGGAGTTGAAGTCTTCCTCGGGCAGGCCCATGCGCGCCAGGTACTCGCCCGCGGCGCTGTCGGCCAGGATGGCGTTGGAGGGCGACAGGTGGTCGGTGGTGATGTTGTCGGGCAGCAGGGCCAGCGGCCGCATGCCGGTGAGGGTGCGCGGGAAGGCCGCCAGTGCGCCCACGCCTTCGGTATCCCAGTACGGCGGGCGGCGGATGTAGGTGGACTGGGGGCGCCAGTCGTACTGGGGCGATGCCTTGTCTCCGTCGTCCTTGCGGATGGCGAACATGGGTTCGTAGACGGCGCGGAATTGCGCAGGTTTGACCGATTGCTCGACGATGGCGTCGATCTCCTCGTCGGCGGGCCACAGGTCCTTGAGGCGGATCTCGCGGCCGTCCACCACGCCCAGCACATCCTGCTCGATGTCAAAGCGCACCGTGCCCGCCAGCGCATAGGCCACGACCAGCGGCGGCGAGGCCAGGAAGGCCTGTTTGGCCTGGGGATGGATGCGCCCGTCGAAGTTGCGGTTGCCCGAGAGCACGGCCGTGGCGTAGAGATCGCGCTCGATGATTTCCTGCTGGATCCTGGGGTCCAGTGCGCCGCTCATGCCGTTGCAGGTGGTGCAGGCAAAGGCGACGATGCCAAAGCCCAGCTGCTCCAGCTCGGTGAGCAGCCCGGCCTCCTTCAGGTACAGCTCCACGGCCTTGGAGCCCGGCGCCAGCGAGGACTTGACCCAGGGCTTGCGCGTGAGACCCAGGCGATTGGCATTGCGCGCCAGCAAGGCGGCGGCGATGACATTGCGCGGGTTGCTGGTGTTGGTGCAGCTGGTGATGGCCGCGATGATGACGGCCCCATCGGGCATCAGGCCTTGCGCCTCCTGGGCGCGGGCGGCCTGCAGCTTGGCCGCATCGGCAATGCCGCGCTCGGCCAGGGCCGAGGTGGGCAGGCGCCGGTGCGGATTCGAGGGGCCGGCCATGTTGCGCACCACGGTGGACAGGTCGAACTGCAGCAGGCGCTCGTACTGGGCATCGGCCAGGCTGTCGCTCCAGAAACCTGCGGTGCGCGCATAGGCCTCGACCAGGCGCACCTGGGCCTCGTCGCGGCCGGTCAGGCGCAGGTAGGCCAGCGTCTGGTCATCAATGGAGAACATGGCCGCCGTGGCACCGTATTCAGGGCACATGTTGGAGATGGTGGCGCGGTCGCCAATGCTCAGGCTGTCGGCGCCCTCGCCAAAGAATTCCACATAGGCCCCGACAACTTTTTGCTGGCGCAGGAATTCGGTCAGGGCCAGCACAATGTCGGTGGCGGTGATGCCCGCCTGGCGCCGGCCCGTGAGGCGCACGCCCACGATCTCGGGCATGCGCATCCAGCAGGCGCGTCCCAGCATGACGTTCTCGGCTTCCAGCCCGCCCACGCCCACGGCGATCACGCCCAGGGCATCGACATGGGGCGTGTGCGAGTCGGTGCCGACACAGGTGTCCGGGAAGGCCAGGCCATCCTGCACAGTGACCACGGGGGACATTTTTTCCAGATTGATCTGGTGCATGATCCCGTTCCCCGCAGGGATCACATCCACGTTGGCGAAGGCCTTCTTCGTCCACTCGATGAAGTGGAAACGGTCCTCGTTGCGGCGGTCCTCGATGGCGCGGTTCTTCGCAAAGGCATCGGGATCGAAGCCGCCGCACTCCACGGCCAGCGAGTGGTCCACGATGAGCTGCACGGGCACGACGGGGTTGACCTGGGCGGGGTCGCCGCCTTCGGCCGCAATGGCGTCGCGCAGGCCGGCCAGGTCCACCAGGGCGGTCTGGCCCAGGATGTCGTGACAGACCACGCGCACGGGATACCAGGGAAAGTCGATGTCGCGGCGGCGCTCGATGAGCTGCAGCAGGTAGCTGTCCAGCTGCGCGGGATCGGCGCGGCGCACGAGGTTCTCGGCGTGGACGCGGGCGGTGTAGGGCAGGCGGTCCCAGGCACCGGGCGAGAGGGCATCGACGGTGGCGCGGGCGTCGATGTAGTGCAGCGTGGTGCCGGGCAGGGGTTTCTTGTGGGTGTGGTTCATGGGGCGGATGCAATGCGGGCGGGCCTGCAGCCCGCCCGCCTAGGTTCAGGACAGCGGCGGCTCAGGCGCGCGCATCGAGGGGCACGAACTTCTGGTCATCCGGCCCCGTGTAGTTGGCGCTGGGGCGGATGATCTTGTTGTCCTGGCGCTGCTCGATCACGTGCGCTGCCCAGCCGCTGGTGCGCGCGATCACGAACAGCGGCGTGAACATGGCCGTGGGCACGCCCATCATGTGGTAGCTGACGGCACTGAACCAGTCCAGGTTGGGGAACATCTTCTTGACCTCCCACATCACCGCTTCCAGCCGGTCGGCAATGTCGTACATGCGGGTGGTTCCGGCCTCGTCGGACAGGCGCTTGGCCACGCCCTTGATGACCACGTTGCGCGGGTCGCTGACGGTGTAGACCGGGTGGCCGAAGCCGATCACCACTTCCTTGGCATCGACGCGGCGGCGGATGTCGGCCTCGGCCTCGTCGGGCGTGTCGTAGCGCTTCTGGATCTCGAAGGCCACCTCGTTGGCGCCGCCATGCTTGGGCCCGCGCAGCGCGCCGATGGCGCCCGCGATGGACGAATACATATCGCTGCCCGTGCCCGCGATCACGCGCGCCGTGAAGGTGGAGGCGTTGAACTCATGCTCTGCATAGAGGTTGAGCGAGGTGTGCATGGCGCGCACCCAGCCTTCGGACGGCCGGTGGCCGTGCAGCAGGTGCAGGAAGTGGCCGCCGATGGAGTCGTCGTCGGTCTCCACCTCGATGCGCCGGCCCGAATTGCTCCAGTGGTACCAGTACAGCAGCATGGAGCCCAGGCTGGCCATGAGCCGGTCGGCAATGTCGCGGGCACCCGCCAGGTTGTGGTCGTCCTTTTCGGGCAGCACGCAGCCCAGGGCCGAGACGCCGGTGCGCATCACGTCCATCGGGTGGGCGCCGGCAGGCAGTTGCTCCAGCGCCTGCCTGACGCTGGCCGGCAGGCCGCGCAGCGCCTGCAATTTGGTCTTGTAGGCCTGCAGTTCGGGGCGCGTGGGCAGCTTGCCGTGCACCAGCAGATGGGCGATTTCCTCGAACTCGCAGACCTCGGCAATGTCCAGGATGTCGTAGCCGCGATAGTGCAGGTCGTTGCCCGAGCGGCCCACGGTGCACAGCGCCGTGTTGCCGGCGGTCACGCCCGACAGGGCCACGGACTTCTTGGGCTTGAATGCGGACGCAGATGGAGCAGATGGCGCGTCGATGGTCGTGGTACTCATGGAAGGGTCTCCTGGTTCAGATAGGAATGGGCAATGGCGGCAGGAAGGCCGTTGTGGTCGACAGCCACCATCTCGAACAGGCCCTTGAGCACGTCCTCGCAGGCAATGCCCGGCGCCTGGGCCGACGCGGTGACGCAGACCGTCATGGAGCTGCGCCCCACGCGGCTGACCCAGCCGCGCAGGACGATCTCGTGGCCCACGGGCACGGGCGCCAGGAAGTCCACGCCAGTGACGGCGGCCATCACCACCTCGCGCTGCGCCAGGCTGCGCGCTGCGAGAAAGGCGGCCTTGGCCATGAGCTGCAGGCCCTGGCCTGCGAACAGCGTGCCGTGGTGGTTGGCCAGCGCGGGCAATACCAGTTCGCGCAGCTCGGCGGTTCCAGCAGGTGTTGTCATGCTTCGCAATCTACGCAAAATAGCGGCTCAGCCATAGGGCTGAAAAGGCGAATTCTTGCGAAACGAATCCCACGATATTGCGAATTCTGCGAATAACAGCCACCCGAGGAAACAGGCATGAAGAAGACATTCATGGGCGTCAAGCTGCGCAAACTGCGCGCGGAGCACGGCCTGTCCCAGATCGCCCTGGCCCACGCGCTGGGCCTGTCGCCCAGCTACCTGAACCAGCTGGAGCAGAACCAGCGGCCGCTGACCGTGTCGGTGCTGCTCAAGCTCAACCGTGCGCTGGGCGTCGATATCCAGCAGTTCTCGGAGGACGAGGAGGCGCGCCTGGTCGCCGGCCTGCGCGAGGCCCTTGCCGAGGCGCCCGAATCCATTGCCCTGCCCGAGCTGCAGGAAGTCGCCGCGCAGATGCCGGCGCTGGGGCGTGCGGTGATGGCGCTGCACCGCCGCCATCTGGAAGCCCTGGAGCGCATCGAGAGCATGTCGCTCAGGCTGGGCGATGACCGCTCGGACATGCCGGTGGCGCGCACCATGCCGTTCGAGGCCGTGCGCGATTTCTTCTTTGCGCACCAGAACTATTTCGATGAAGTGGACCGCGCGGCCCAGGCCCTGGCCGGCGAGGCGCGCGCGGACCCGGGCCATCTGGCGGACTGGCTGGTCCGGCGGCTGCAGCAGCGCCACGGTGTTCAGGTGCATCGCTCGGAAGACTCCCGGCAAAGCCAGCGCCGCTTCGACCCGGCCACGCGCTCGCTGTGGCTGTCCTCGGCGCTGGAGCCTGCGCAACAGGCCTTCCAGCTGGGCACGCAGCTGGCCTTGCTGGAGATGGGCGAGACGCTGGACCGGCTGATCGCCACCGCCGCCTTCCAGGGCGATCCGGCGTCATGCAAGCTGGCCCGCGTAGGCTTGGCCAACTACTTTGCGGGCGCGCTGCTGCTGCCCTATGACCTGTTCCTGGAGACGGCCGAGCAACTGCGCTATGACATCGACCTGCTGGGCCAGCGCTTTGGCGTGGGCTTTGAAACCGTCTGCCACCGCCTGAGCACGCTGCAGCGGCCGGGCGCGCCGGGCGTGCCCTTCTTCTTCGTGCGCGTGGACCGCGCGGGCAATATCTCCAAGCGCCAGTCGGCCACGCATTTCCACTTCAGCCGCACGGGCGGCACCTGCCCGCTGTGGACGGTGTACGAGGCCTTCGGCCAGCCCGACCAGGTCCTGCGCCAGCTGGCCAGCATGCCCGATGGGCGGCGCTACCTGTGGATTGCACGCTCGGTCTCGCATGGGCAGCGCGGCTATGGTTCGCCGCGCAAGACCTTCTCCATCGGCCTGGGCTGCGACATACGCCATGCCTCGCGCCTGGTCTATGCCAAGGGGCTGGACCTGGGCGATCCGGAATCGGCCACGCCCATCGGCATGGGCTGCAAGGTCTGCGAACGCGACCAGTGCACGCAGCGCGCCTTTCCCTATGTGGGAAAGGCGCTGCATGTGGATGAGAACGCCAGCCGCTTTGCGCCTTATGGCGTGGGCGGCTGACGATTCCGTGGCCCGCGCGGTGCGCGGGATGCGCGGTCAGGCTGCGCTGCGGTAACGGTCGCGCAGGTCGCGCACTTCATCGTGGTTGCGCTGGGCACCCTGTGCCTGGCGCTCCACCACCACGCGCACGGCCGGTGGCAGCGGTTGCTTGAGCGCCTTGCGGTACTGGGCGAGGGCGGAGTCCTCGCCGCGCTCGCATTCCTCCAGCACCGCCTTGTCGTCCTGCGAGGTCAGGGCCGTCTTCACGGACACCCAGCCCCGGTGCAGCGCGCCGGCCACCGTGCCGCCCGATGCCGGCTCTCCGCCGAGCCTGCGGATTTCCGCTTCCAGCTCCCGCGCGGCAACACCGCACTCGGTGGAATGGCGCATGAACAAGGCCTTGAGGTCGGGCGAGTCGGCGTTCTCGGAGGAGGTGCGAAAGCCGTACTCGCCATCGCGGCAGGATTCAAGCAGGTCGTTGAGCACGTCCACCACATCGTCGTTGTCGATATCGCCCGTATAGGCGGGGGCGACGATGGTGCCCGTCTCGTCACGGACATCACGGCTGCCTGCGCGCGCCCAGGCGGCGCGGGCTGCGGGCCGGGCCTGGTCCCAGTCCAGATGGCTGGCGCCACGGCGCGTGGTCCATTCGCGCTCCCACTCGGCGTCGAAGGCATCGAAGTCGGCATCGCGGCGTGCGGCGGCAGCGTTCCAGCCCAGCTCGTAGGCGGGGCGGTATTCCTCGTAGCTGCGGCCAGCCACGTAATAGGGCTCGCTCTGGTAGGCATCGCGCCAGTAGGCATCTTCAACCGTGGGGTTCACGGCCTCGGCTGCACCCTTGCCGGCCAGCCCGCCGACCACGGCACCGGCCACGCCGCCCACGGCAGCGCCGATGGGGCCACCCATTGCGCCGAATGCAGCGCCGGTGACGGCGCCGCCTGCTGCGCCTATGCCGGTGCCCACCGGGTGCGCGCCGGGTGCGTCGGACAGCGGGTCACGGTTTGCGGGGTTCGATTGCGTCATGGAATGTGCTCCTTGGCAGTTGAAAGTGATTCCTATGCTGATGGCCGCGGCGGCCGTCCGGCGTGCGCGCTTGCGGCCATGTGCCGTAGGAACGCAGCGCCCTGCCCTTGCGGACATCGCGCCAGCGGCCTGTGGCCATTTTTCGCACTGCCGCACAGGGCAAGCACAGGGCAATCGGCGTGCCTGCCGGCCCTCCCGCATCGGACTGCATCCGAGCGCATCGGCACGCTCCTACCTCCAGGAAAGTGCTGTGCCCACCCCCGCTGCAAGCCCGCGCAGGCAGGCTTGGCCCATGACCCGGCCACGGTGGCCGGACCCCCTTGGAGAACACCATGCGCACCCCGAACAGCACGGCTGCCACCGGCAGCGACACTCCCCAGATCGACCGCAGCGAAGACGCCAGCGCCGACCTGCCCGAAGGCAAGGACATCAACGAGCACCTGAGCGCGGAAAAGGATGTGGCCGATTCCATCGCCGAGGCCTCGGCGCACCGTTTCGACGACATGCCACAGGACGGCCCGCTGAACTTCGACGATGGAACCGACATGGGCCACCCGCGCGGCAACACGCAGCGCGAAGGCGGCACCTGGCAGGCCGAGGGCGCGGACAGCGGCAGCCTCAGGCCGCCCGCCGAAATCCTGTCCGACCGCAATGGCCCCAGTGACCGCAAGAACGGGCGTTGATGCACCCTTGCACGCCATGAAAAAGGGCACCCGAGGGTGCCCTTGTCGCTAGGAACCGGCAATTCATCCAGCGCCGCGGTCACCGCCTGGGCCTCCGCCCTTGTTCTGGCGCGTCTGGGCCTGGTTGCCGCTGCCGACATGGGCCTCGCGGTCATGGCGGCTTTCGGGCGTTCGCTGGCCTTCGTTCCTTTGCGTGGGCGGCTTCGCGCCCTGGCGGTTGTGATCGTTCTCCACCTTGCCCTTGCCGGGCTCCTGTCTGTCGCTGCTCATATCGCGCTCCTTGTCTAGGGTGCCGGGCCCCATCGCTGCAGGGCCGGACTTCCAGTCTAGGCAGCGCGCAAGGCCCAGGCAGCGGGCCATGGGCGCCCGCCGGCGAGGGGCGTCTCCCACAGGGCAAACGACGTGCCTGAGAACGGCGTTCATGCGCGAGGCATCTTTTCGTTCCTGCGCTTTCGGCGTGGTCCCACGGCGGCTGCGCACGGGCAAAGAGACCATGGCCCAAGCGCCGCCTGCGCAGGCCCGCGAACGAAAGGAAGACGCCATGAAAGACAAGACCCCATCCGCATCCAAGTCCTCTGCACCCACACAGGCGAAACCGTCGGGCGATGGCCAGACGAAGCTGCCTGGCCAGGTGGGCAAGGCGCCCCATGCGCCCGGTGAATCCGATGCAGCCGACGCATCCGAACAAGGCCTGCGCCTTCCGCACGAGCGCGACCAGAGCCTGGACGCCACCAGCGATGCGCCCGATCCGGTGATGCGCCAGGCCCATGACGACATTGTTTCCGGCCAGGTGGATACCGACATGCGGCAGACGCCGGGACTGGATGCCGAGCGGCGCAAGAAGATGGTGCGCAAGCAGCCTTGATTGCACCTGAAGCTCAACGAACTGCTGGCAGCCAACAAGATTGCCAGCAATCGCATGATCGGCATCGAGGGGCTGGACGAGGAGCAGCTGCAGCAAGTGGCAGCCTTCTACGTCAACCTGGCCGCCCGCGCGCGCGAAAGCGGAGCCTGCAAGGAATGCCACTCCATCGACGAGGACGACCCGGCACGGCCCGGCAACTGAGGCGGCCTGCCTGCACTCCATCCAGGTAGAACCCCATGCCCGACATTCCAGATTGGCTCCAGTGGCCTGCCTTTGCGGCCTCCCTCCTCGGCGAATGGTGGGTGGGCTCGCGTTCCGCCGGGCGGCGCAATGTGGGCTTCTGGATCCTGATGCTCAGCAATGTGCTGTGGGCGCTGTGGGGATGGTCCTCCGGCGCCTGGGCACTGGTGACGCTGCAGGCCTGCCTGGCGGTGACCAATGTCCGCGGCTCCCTCAAGGCTGAGCGCTGAACGCGCCATGCAGGCCACCTCCATGCCTATGGCCCCGTGCTGGCGCATGGCCGATCCGCGCACAAGCCGTCGGCTGACGGTCGGTGCACCCAGCACTCGGTACCGTGGTCTTTCCATGGAAACACCCCCACTCCCCGCCCGCAGATTCGCCCTGTTCCTCGACTTTGACGGCACGCTTGTGCCGCTGGCCGAGACCCCGGACGCCATTGCACCAGACCCCGCCCTGATCCCCATGCTGGCCAGGCTGCAAGGCCTGCTGGGGGGCGCGCTGGCCATCGTCACGGGGCGGCAGCTCGAGGTGCTGGACCACTTTCTGACGCCGCTGCATCTGCCCGCCGCCTGCGAGCACGGCCTGCAGCGGCGGGATGCAGGTGGCTGCCTGCACCCGCAGCCATTGGCCATGCCAGAGACCGTGCTGCAGTTGTGCAATGCCTTGGCGGCCGATCATCCCTTCCTGCTGGTGGAGCGCAAGCGCTCCTCGGTCGCACTGCACTACCGGCGCGCGCCAGAATTGGCGGCGCTGTGCCTGGATACATTGAGCCGCGCACTGCGGCACCTGCCCGGTCTGGAGCTGCTGCACGGCAAATGCGTGCTGGAGGTCAGGCCTGCGGGCGTGGACAAGGGCCGCGCCATTGCGGCCTTTCTGCGCGAAGAGCCGTTCGCCGGACGCACCCCCGTTTTTGCCGGTGACGATGTCACGGACGAGAGCGGCTTTGCCGTGGTGCAGGCGCACGGCGGCATGGCGATCAAGGTGGGCGAAGGCGCAAGCAGGGCCTGCCACCGGCTGGACAGCCCGCAGGCCGTGCACGCCTGGCTGCAGTGCGCATGCATGCACCTGGCGGCACAGACCTGCGCGGAGGCCCTGCCATGAGCCGGCTGGTGGTGATCTCCAACCGCGTGGCCGATCCGGGCAGGACTGCAGCCGGGGGCCTTGCCGTGGCCATGGGCGATGCGCTGCGGCAGACGGGCGGCCTGTGGTTCGGCTGGAGCGGAACCGTCACCCACGACGGTGCCCAGGCCGCGCCTGCCGGCCATGTGCACCGCTCCCAGGCCGGCAAGGTCACGCTGGCCACGGTGGACCTGGACCGCGCGGACCACGACAGCTACTACGCGGGCTACAGCAACGGCGTGCTGTGGCCCGTCTTCCATGGCCGGCTGGACCTGGCGAACTTCGACACGGGCCTTGCGGCCGGCTACCGCCGCGTGAACCAGCTGCTTGCGCGCCGGCTGCTGCCCCTGCTGGCGGAGGACGACATCCTCTGGGTGCATGACTACCACCTGATCCCGCTGGCGGCCGAGCTGCGCGCCCTGGGCTGCCGCCAGCGCATCGGCTTTTTCCTGCACATCCCATTGCCCCCGCCGACCCTGCTGGCGGCCATTCCCGAACATGCATGGCTGATGCGCTGCCTGTTCGCCTATGACCTCGTGGGCCTGCAGACCCGCCAGGACGTGCAGCACTTCGAGCGCTATGTCTGCGAGGAGGCCGGAGGCCAGGCCCTGGGCGACGGCGCATTCCGCGCCCATGGCCAGCGCATGGTCTGCCGGGACTTCCCCATAGGCATCGATGTGGATGGTTTCATGGCGCTTGCACAGGGCGGCGCCTCGCGCGACATGCACGAGCGCATGAAGCACGAATACGCCCAGCGTCGCCTGCTGCTGGGCATAGACCGGCTGGACTACTCCAAGGGCCTGCCGCAGCGCCTGCGCGCCTTCCGGGAGCTGCTGGCCCGCCATCCCGAGCAGCGCCGCCGCGCCACGCTGATCCAGATCGGCTCGCCCACGCGCGAGGGCCTGGACGCGTATGCCGACATACGGCGTGAACTCGAATCGCTGTGCGGCGCCATCAACGGCGACTACGGCGAGCTGGACTGGATGCCCGTGCGCTACATCCACCAGACCCTGCCGCGCGATGGCATCCCGGGCCTGTGCCGCGCGGCGGCCGTGGGCCTGGTCACCCCGCTGCGCGATGGCATGAACCTCGTGGCCAAGGAGTACGTGGCGGCCCAGGACCCGGCCGACCCGGGCGTACTGGTGCTGTCGCGGTTTGCCGGCGCGGCCGAGCAGCTGCAGGAGGCGCTGCTGGTCAATCCCTACGACGTGCACGGCACGGCCGCCGTGGTGCAGCAGGCCCTGCAGATGCCGCTGCAGGAAAGGCGCCAGCGGCACCAGCGGCTGCTGCAGCGCATTGCCGAGCAGGACGTGCACTGGTGGCGCAAGGCCTTTCTGTCTGCCTTGAAAGAGGCCAGGCCGATGGAGCACAGGGAAAGGGAAGACTTCGGCATCCCCGTTCCCTCGATCAGGCAGGAGCAGGCACCGCTGCGCCTGGAACTGGCCGCCTGCCCTGCCGACGGCGTGGAACGGGACGCCTGCCGGTCGGTGATCTCCGACAGGTAATGCCTTCCTGCTCCTGCGGCGCCGCGTTCATCCTCCCGGCACCATGGCATCGCCTGGCGCCTCCCCCCCATTTCCAGGCTGCGCAAGGCACGAAAAAGGAAGGTGAGCGGTGATGGCCCAGCACAACGACGAGCACGCCAATGCATGGACATGCAGCGACACGCTGGCCCAGGCCTTGCGCGGCCATGCGGACCTGTCGCCGGCGGACCAATTGGCGCTGCTGGTAGCGCAGGGCGCCGACCGCCTGCCGCTGCCGGGCCATGGTCACACGCTGCAGCGCTGGCGAGCACTGGCCGAAGTGGCCGCCCACAGCCTGGGCCTGGCCAAGCTCTACGAAGGCCATACCGACGCCCTGGCCATCCTGTCCGAACTGCAGGCCGACCTGGCCACCGAGGGACTGCGCTGGGCCGTCTGGTGCGCCGAGCCGCCGGGCGAGCGCGTGCAGGCCACGGCGGCATCTCCCGACGCCACGCAACGCACGACGCTGCAGGCAGGCTCGGCGGTTCGCCTGTCCGGTCACAAGCCCTGGTGCTCCGGCGCCCGCGCCGTGGACCGCGCCCTGGTCAGCGGCTGGCTCGCAGACGGCCAGCGCTGCCTGATCGCCGTCACCATGGACCAGCCCGGCATACGCCGGGACGACAGCCACTGGCAGGCCGTGGGCATGGCTGCCAGCGCCAGCGCCGATGTGCACTTCGACGGCGCCACCGGCGTGCTGGTCGGGGCCCCGGGCCAGTACCTGAGCCGCCCCGGCTTTCACCATGGCGGCGCAGGCGTTGCGGCCTGCTGGCATGGCGCGGCAGCGCGCATCGCCAGCCATCTGCAGCAGGCCGTCAGTCAAGGCGAGGACCCGCACCGCCAGGCCCACCTGGGCGCGCTGGACGTGGCCCTGGCCAGCGCGGCCGGCCTGCTGCGCGACGCTGCGGCCTGCATCGATGCCACGCCCTCGGACCCCTGCCTGCTGGCCGTGAGCCGCGCCCGCCTCGCCGTGGAAGCCGCCGCCGAAGAGGTGCTGCGGCGCGTGCCGCGCGCCATCGGTCCCGGCCCGCTGTGCAAGAACAGGGGCCTGGCGCAGCTGATTGCCGACCTGCCCGTCTTCATCCGCCAAAGCCATGCCGAGCGTGACCAGGCCGCGCTCGGCCGCCTGCTCGCCGAGAAGGCACAGGCCTCGCAGGCACCGGGAGGCACCGCATGGATGCTGTGAAGCCGCGCCTCATCGAGGGCCGGGGCACGCCCGAATCGCGCTGGCAGGCCTGGTTTGCGCAACGCCGGCCAGCGCAGGTATCCATGGACGACCTGCTGGACGGCCGGCGCCGCGCCGTCATCGTCGCGCCGCACCCCGATGACGAAATCCTGGGCTGCGCCGGCCTGCTGCACCGCTGTGCCGAGCGGGGCATGCCCTGCCTCATCGTCTCCGTGACCGATGGCGGAGCCAGCCACCCCGACTCGACGCTGTGGCCGCCGCAGCGTCTGGAGCGCGAGCGCGTGCAGGAGAGCACCCAGGCCCTGGCCCTGCTTGCGCCGCAGGCGCAGGTGCTGCGGCTGGGCTTGCCCGACGGCCATATCGCCGAGCATGCAGCGCAGTTGCTGCAGCGGCTGGAGCAGTTGCTGCAGCCCTCGGACGCGCTGCTGTGCACCTGGCGCGAAGACGGCCACCCGGACCACGAGGCCACGGGACAGGCCTGCGCCACGGCGGCCCGAAACACGGGCTGCCGGCTCTTCGAGCTGCCGATCTGGGCCTGGCACTGGGCCGAGCCCGGCGACGCACGCGTGCCCTGGCACCGTGCCGCCGCCATTGCGCTGGCACCGCAGGAACTGGCGCTCAAGCGCAAGGCCCTGTCGTGCTTTCGCAGCCAGCTGCTGCCAGACCCGTCCACGGGCCGCGACGCGGTCCTGCCGTCCTGGGCCACGCAGCGCCTGCTGCGTCCGTTTGAAGTGGTGTTTCTATGAACGGCGCCAGGCAGCACTTCGAGCAGATGTACCAGGCCGACCCCGACCCCTGGCAGGTCGCATCGCGCTGGTACGAGCGGCGCAAGCGCGACCTGCTGCTGGCCGCCCTGCCGCGCGAGCGCTATGCCCACGGCTTCGAGCCCGGCTGCGGCAATGGCGAGGCCACGCAGCGCCTGCTGCAGCGCTGCGACCGGCTGTGCGCCGTCGATTTCTCGGACAGGGCCGTGCAGCTGTGCCGCCAGCGGATTGCGCCGCAGGACCGCGCCCGCCTGGACCTGCAGGCCCTGCCCCTGCCCTGGCAATGGCCACAGGTGCCCCAGGTGCCGCAGCAAGGCTTCGATCTCATCGTGGTCTCGGAGCTTGCCTACTACTTCGACGACGCGGCACTGGCGCATTTCAACCGCCAGTGCCTGGCCTCGCTGCAGGGCGGCGGGCACTGGCTCATGTGCCACTGGCGGCATGGGGCGCACGATCACCTGCAGACCACTCGCACCCTGCATGACAGCGTGTCGGCCCATGCGCAGCTGCACTTGCTGCTGAGCCACAGCGAGCCGGATTTCCAGCTGGACATCTGGCAGAAAACCCCTGAAAGGACGGACAGATGATCGGCGTGTGCATCCCAGCCCATGACGAGGAAGACCTCATAGGCCGCTGCCTGGACAGCGTGTTTTGCGCGGCCGCCCATGCCGACCTGCAAGGCGAGACCGTGGCCGTCGTCGTGGTGCTGGACAGCTGCCAGGACGCCACCGAATCGGCCGTGCGCCGCTGGCCCGCCATCCCCTTGCCGATTGCCGCGCGCAACGTGGGCAAGGCCCGCGCGCTGGGGTCGGAGTACCTGCTGCTGCTGGGCGCCCGCTGGCTGGCCTTCACGGATGCCGACACCACGGTCTCCCAGAGTTGGCTGGCCGACCAGTTGGCGCTTCAGTCCGACGTGGTCTGCGGCACGGTGCAAGTGGCCGACTGGTCGGCCCACGGCGTCCAGGCGGACACGGCGCGGCGGCACTTCGAGACCACCTACACGGACCGCGACGGCCACCGCCACGTGCACGGCGCCAACCTGGGCATCTCAGCCTGGCACTACCGCCAGGCCGGCGGGTTCGACGCACGCACCTGCGGCGAGGACCAGGACCTGGTGGACCGCCTGGCGGCCGGCGGCGCCCGCATCGCCTGGTCCGCGCGGCCGCGCGTGATGACCAGCGGCCGCGCCTACTCGCGCGTGGCCGACGGTTTTGCCGGTGCGCTGCGCCAGGGATGGGCCCTGCCCGGCGACGCGCCGCCTGAGCTGCCCGTGCTCCAGGGCGCCCTGGCGCAGCAGGCCCTGGCCCTGCCTCAACCGCAGGCCGGCTCGTCCACGCGGTAGCAGTCCCTGAGGAACACCGGCAGGTCGTTGGCCGGCGGCACGAAGGGCACCTGGTACATCATGTCGCTGACAAAGCCACGGTGGTAGCTGCCGTGGTTCACCACGTGCAGCACGATCTGCTCGCGCGTCATGGCGCCCTGGCCGCCGCCCACGAACTCGAAGTGCACGACCTTCGCCAGTTCCTCGTCCGGGCATGCGTCGACGAACTCCACATACCAGCGGTCCATTGCCTGCACGGATTCCCACAGCGCCTGCAGCGTGGGCGTGTCGTCGGTGTTGCGCATGGTGTAGCCATGTTTGCGGCCCTGCAGGTGGTGCCTGAAGATGTCCTCCACCACAAGGACGTGGTTCAGCGTGCGCACCATGTTGCCGAAGCTCGTGGGGCGCTGCTTCAGGGCCTCGTCTTCGGGCAGTTCCATCACGCTCTTGAAGGTCAGGCCGTTGGCCCAGGCCTTGTAGCGCACCAGCATTTTCAGGTTGGCCCTGGCCGATGAGACGGGAGCGCGCGGGCTCTCTTGGATCGCTGTCATTCGTGGGTTCTTTCAGTGTGGATCAAAGGCCGCTCAGTGCGCCTTCGACATGGGTGCGCGCAGTGCCGCCCACCCAGACCTGGCCCGTGCCGTCACGGGTCAGGAAGATGCGGCCGTCACGGCCCAGACAGCGGCCCTGGGCGGCAACGTAGTCGCTGTCCATCACCCCTGTCGCAAACAGCCACTGCGCCAGCGAGGCGTTGAGGCTGCCGGTGACGGGGTCTTCGACGATGGCGCCCTGGTGATCGGAGAAGAAGGCGCGCACCTCGCAGGCGGCAGGGCTGGCACCGCCGACACCCCTGGCATAGGGTCCCACCACGCCCACGTCCATGCGGGTGGGCCACTGCCGGGCCGGGTTCAGCGCAAGCACCTTCTCGGCCGAGGCCAGGCGGATGCCCAGCCAGCCGGGGCCGTTGTCTATCCACGAGGCGGCCTGCACCTCTTCGGCAGTGATGCCCAGCATGCGCAGCGCGGCATCCAGCTCATCGGCGGTGGGCGCGCCAAAGCGCAGCATGGGCGGCGCGGCGAATGCCAGCCGCCCATGCTCCTGCCGTATCTGCACCAGTCCCGCCCCGCACTCCTGGACGATGTGGCCTGCGTTCTTGGGCGCACCGCGCTGGGACAGCCAGGCATGGCAGCTGCCCAGCGTGGGATGGCCGGCAAAAGGCATCTCCCGGTCCAGCGTGAAAATCCTCACACGGTAGTCGGCCTGCGCCTGCGTGGGTGGCAGCAGGAACGCGGTTTCGGAGAGGTTGAACCAGCGTGTCAGCTGCTGCATCTGTGCAGTGGTCAGCGCCTGCCCACCGGTGATCACGGCCAGCGGATTGCCAGACAGCGGGCCGCTGGCGAAAACGTCGACCATATGAACGGCAATGCTCATGAAGACGGTCCTTGTTGAATGGAAAGGAAAAGAAAGGGAAACGGGCGGCGGGCCCGTGCCGCGCTACGGCCGCACATCGGCGCGATGCACCACATGGACCTTGTTGCCGTCGGGATCGCGCAGGTAGGCGCCGTAGTAGCCATCGCCGTAGTGCGGGCGCGGGCCGGGCGGGCCTTCGTCGCTGCCGCCCCGGGCCAGGCCGGCGGCATGGGCCGCGTCCACCGCGTCGGGCGACGGGGCCACAAAGGCCACCATGGCGCCATTGCCCGCCGTGGCCGGCTCGCCGTTGAAGGGGCTGTAGACATAAAAGCGCGGCAAGGCCGCCGGCGGCGCCACCCAGCACAGCGCGGCCGGCCCGCCATCGGGCTGGACGGCGCGGCGCTGCAGTCCCAGCGGGAAAAGCACCGCGTCATAGAAGCGGCCGGCCCGCTCGAGATCACGGGCGCCGACGGTGATGTGGCTGAACATGGAGTGAACGTTACACTATCGACAAATGAAATAGTGTCACGGCACACTCATTTTTTCCTTGCCCCGACCATGCTCCTGCCCTCCCCCTGGACGCCCCGTCTTGCGCGCATTGAAGCCAGTGCCGCCGAGCGGCTGGCGCGCGCCCTGGCCGACGACATCGTCGAAGGCCGGCTGGCCGGCGGCGACCGCCTCCCCGCCCACAGAGACCTGGCCGACAGGCTGCAGATCGGCCTGGGCTCGGTGACCAGGGCCTATGCGCTGCTGGAGCGCCGGGGGCTGACACGCAGCGTCAAGGGCCGGGGCACCTTCGTGGCGTCACAGCAGGCGCAGGCTGGCGAGGACATAGACCTGTCTTCCAACGCGCCGCCGGCCGCCATCAGCGAACGCATGCTGGCGCGCACGCTGACCGCCATTGCGCGCCGCATCGATGCCGATCACTTCAATTCCTACGCGCCGCCGGGCGGACATCCGGAGCATCGCCGCGTGCTCGCGCGCTGGCTGCAGACGCTGGGCCTGAACGTGGAACCCGACCACATGGTGCTGACCAGCAGCGCGCGCCAGGCGCTGTCGCTGGCCCTTGACCTGGTCTGCCAGCCCCGGGGCCGGCTGCTGACCGAGCGCATCACCTACCCCGGCGCCATTGCCCTGGCCCGGCGCAAGGGCTGGGCCCTGCAGGGCCTGGCCATCGACGGTCAGGGCCTGCTGCCGCAGGCGCTGGCCGATGCGCTGGAGGGCATTCCCGCCGCCGAAGGCAAGGTGGTCTACCTCACCCCCACGCTGCACAACCCGACCACGGCCACCATGGGCGCGGAGCGCAGGCAGGCGATCGTGGACATCTGCCGCAGCGCAGGCGCCTGGATCATCGAAGACGGCGTGTATGCCACCTGCTTGCCCGATCACGCACCCTTGGCCCATCTGGCCACGCTGGCGCCCGAAATCACGCTGCATGTGAACGGGCTGTCCAAGTCCCTGGGACCGGGGCTGCAGGTGGGCATGCTGGTGCTGCCCGCTTCGCTGTGCGGCGCGGCTGTGGAGCTTGTGCAGGAGATGTCCATGGCGCCTTCGGCCCTCTCCTGCGCCGTGATCGATGAATGGCTGTCGCACGGCGTGGTCGCTTCCCTGCAGGCCGACCTGCGCCATGAGGCACAGCGGCGCTGCCGGCTGGCCGCATCACACCTCGCCTCGCACCTGAGTGGCTCCGGCCTGGTGCTGCACCCCGAGGCCTACAACGCCTGGCTGCCCATGGAGCGCGAAGCCGCCGACCGACTGGTATCGGCCGCAGCGGCGCTGGGTTTGAAGCTGACCGATCCGGGCTCGCTCATGGTGGACCCGCAGGAGCAGGCCAGCGGGCTGCGCATCTGCCTGGGTGCGCCGCGTTTCGACGCGCTGGACGGCGCCCTGGCGCAGTTGGCCCGGCTGCTTACTGCGGCGCCCTGAGCTTGTGCTGCAGCGCCCTGGCCAGGGCGCCCAGCACGGGGACCTTGGCGAAGATTTCCTCCACCGGGTCCCAGAAATCGCGGTGTACTGCCACCAGCCCCTGCGCATCGAACTCCAGGTAGCTGGTGCCGCAGATGCGCATGGTCTGGCCGGATGCCCGCACAAAGCCCAGCTCCCACAGCAAAAAGCCGCTGTCCCCCTGCACCGCGCCGTGGCTGACGGTAAAGCGGGGCCGGTCGAGCTGCTCGAACATGTGGGAAAACACGCGCTCGATCGCGGCGTGGCCGCGCACCTCGTTGAACGGGTCCTTGAACAGGGCCTGCTCGGCATACAGGGACAGCAGCGCCGGCAGGTTGTCGCGGCGCAGGGCCTCGTAGGCCTGGGCCAAGCGGGCCAGTCGCGGATCGGATATGCCGCTGCTCATGGGTTTCATGCTCCGGTGAAGCGGCGGACCGCAGAGAAATACCAGGCGTCGGGCAGGCAGCGCAGCAGGCGCACCCAGCGCGTGAAGCGGCGCGGGAAATTCATCTCGAAACGCCCCTGCGCCCAGCCCTGCAGCATATGCCGGGCCGCCTCGTCGGCGCCGATCAGGGCCGGCATGCTGAAGCTGTTTTGCGCCGTCAGCGGCGTATCGACAAAGCCGGGATTGATGATGGACACGCCCAGGCCCAGGCCATGCAGGTCCAGATAGAGGTTTTCCGCCAGGTTGTTGAGCGCCGCCTTGGTGGGGCCGTAGGCCAGGGACATGGGCAGCCCCCGGTAGCCGGCCACCGAGCCGACCAGGGCCAGATGGCCCCGGCCAGCCTTGAGCAGCATGGGCAGCGCGGCATCGAGCAGGTGCAGCACGCCGCCATAGTTCACGGCCAGGTGGTGCTGCATCTCGGCCAGGTCGAACTCGGTGGCGCGCAGGGGCCGGTAGTGGCCTGCGCAGTAGAGGATCAGGTCGGGCGCCCCGCCCGCGTGGGCCAGCACGGCCTGGGCGGCCGCATCCACGGCGGCGGCATCGGTCACATCCATCGGCAGGGCCAGGCAGCCCTCGCGGCCGCGCACGAAGTCCTGCAGCGCGCCGCCATGCCGTGCGGAGACGATCACCCGGGCGCCCTGCCGGTGCAACGCCTCGGCCGTGGCACGCCCTATGCCCGAGGAGGCGCCCACCACCCATGCCGAGCGTCCATTCCAGTCAGCCAGCAGCGGGTTCAGCCCGCGCGAGAACAGCGGCATGACCATCACTCCTTGACAAAGGACAGCGTCACATCGCCCAGGTGCACGCCGAGCTTGCTCATGGCCGTGCGGTTGAGCAGGGTGCGCCCGTCCATGAGGTACATCCAGTCATCCATGTGGACGTTCCAGACCCGCCCATTCACGGGCAGGGCCAGCACATAGCTCCAGCGGATGGCATTGCCCGCGCTCTGGCCCTGGGCCTCGCCCACCACGTCGTCGGCCCGGCCGCTGTAACGGCCGTCGCCCAGGTGTCGGATATGCCAGACCCGTTCCTGCGTGCTGCCGTCGCTGTAGACGAAGTGCTCCTCCAGGGATCCCTCGTCGCCATTCCAGCGGCCCGTCATGCGCACGGTGAATCGCTTGACCACCTTGCCCGATCGGTCCGTGAACATGCCGTGCGCCGTCAGCGGCCCGTTGAAATACTGGCGCAGGTCCAGCTGCGGCTGCTCCTTGGCGTAGTCCTGGACCGAAGGCCCGGCACAGCCCGCAAGAGACAGCGCCAATGCCGCCCCCAGGCAGACGCGCCGCAGCGGCGAAAACGAAGTGGAGTGGGTGATGTGGCTCATGTGTGACTCCAGGAAGAATGCAATCGCTCGGCGCGCCAAAGCAGCAGCGCCGCCGCCAGCTTGAGCAGGCAGGGCAGCCCGCCATAGGCCCAGGCCAGCGCCTGCAGCCCGGCCGGGTCGGTGCCGCCGCTGCGGTAGCCCGCGGCGGACAGCAGGGGCAGGGCCAGGCCTGCGGCCAAAGCCAGGTTGAGCTTGGTGGCGCAGGTCCACCAGCCCAGGTAGCGGCCCTCGCCCCGGCCGCCCTGGCCGGACTCGTGGATCACGCCCGTGAGCAGTGCGCCCGGCAAGGCCAAGTCCGCGCCCAGGGCCAGCCCGCTGGCCAGGCAGATCACGGCAAAGGCCATGGCATCGCCCGCGCCCAGCCAGGGCGTGAAGCCGAAGGCCAGCACGCTGGCCAGCATGCCCGCACGCCAGCTGGGCGCCAGGCCACAGCGCGAGACGGCCTTCACCCACAGCGGCAGGCCCAGGGCCGCCGCGCCAAAGAAGCACAGCAGCAGCAGGGGCTGCAGTGCAGGCGCCTGCAGCCTGTCAGCCACAAAGAAGGGCAGCAAGGTGGCGGGAACGGCCGCGGCCACGCCATTGAGCATGAAGATGGCCAGCAGCCGGCGAAACCCGGCATCCGCCCACGGAGAAGTGGAAGAGGCCAGGGCGGCCGAGGCCGGGGACTCCGCTTGCGGCATGCGGGGCGCAGAGGACACATGGGGCACAGGAGCCACGGGCGCCCGGAGCCGGTACAGCCCCATCAGTCCCAGCGCCAGGCCCAGCGCCAGCACGGCGCTGGTGGCGTCAAGGCCCATCACGGCCGGCAGCACGCTGGCCAGCAGCACGCCCGCCAGCGTGGCGCCCTCGCGCCAGGCCGTCACACGGGCACGCCAGGCGGGCTGCCCGCCCCAGCGGGTGCCCCAGGCCTGGTGGAGGATGGTGACGAAGCTGTAGGCCAGCGTGCACACCAGCAGGCTGCCGGCCAGCCAGCCCAGCATGGCGGCCTCGGAGCCGCGCGGCGGATGCCACAGCGCCCCGAAACCCAGCACCATCAGCAGGCTGCCCAGCGCAGCCGCACGCCAGGCCGGCCGCACACCCTTGCGCAGCAGCCCGTCGGCCTGGCGGCCAATGGCCGGATCGACCACGGCATCGAGCGCCCGCGTGGCCAGCAGCACGGCGCCCAGCCCGGCCAGCGGCGCGCCGGCCACGCTGGCGTAGTGGTAGGGCAGGTTCACATACAGGGGCAGGGACACAAAGGCCAGCGGCGCGGCCAGCCCGCCATAGGCCAGCCCTGTGCGCCAGGGCAGCACGGGGGCAGGAGCGGGGGCCGGGACGGAGGTCATGGCGTGGTCCGCTGGCGTTCAGCCCTGGCCCAGCAGCGAGGTGCGCATGGCAGGCGCCGAGGTCTGCGGCGCCAGCCAGATGCCGAAGAACAGGCGCGCATAGTCGGCATCGCGCAGCTGCGCCGTCTGCCGGCCGTTGTGGAAAAAGCGCACATCGCCCTGGCCGTCGTTCAGGCCCAGCAGCCGGTCCTTGGCCGCCACATCGGGAAAGGCCTGCTTCATCAGGTCCAGCCATTGGCGGGCCTGCTCTTCGGTGAAGCTGCCGACCCTGCGCATTTCGGCGATGGAGCGCTCGGCAATGGCCGCGCCTTCGAGCTTGCGGTCGTAGACCAGCTCCAGTGCAAACGGGTGGCGGGCGTAGTCCTCGGGCAGCAGTCCGGGCGCGGCCCACAGCCGCGCCTCATAGACGCGCAGGCCGAAAAAGCGCAGCACGGCCGTGCCCATCAGGCGCGCAGACGGCAGGGCGCTGCGCAGTTCGGCCGGAAGTTCGGCGGTCGGGGTGATGGCGTGCAGGGCGTTGGACATGGTGATCAATGAAGGGGCAAGGACGCAGGCGGCGCCCCAGGCCAGGGCCTGGCGGCGGGGGGCGTGGGGTTGCGGGGCTGTCATGGCAGGGGCTTGCGCAGCGTGAACTGGACGACATCGGTGTTGCCGGTGTCGAAGGCCGCCTCGCAGTAGGCCAGGTAGAAGGTCCAGATGCGCACGAAGCGTTCGTCAAAGCCCTGGGCACGCACGGCCTCCAGGCGCTCCTCGAAGGACTGGCGCCAGCGCCTGAGCGTCTCCGCATAGTCGCGGCCAAAGGCCATGCGGCCTTCCACCACCAGGCCGGCGCGCCGCGCCTCCTGCTCGAAGGCGGGGATGCTGGGCAGCAGACCGCCCGGGAAGATGTACTGCTGGATGAAGTCGGTGGAGCGCAGATAGCGCGCGAACAGGTCCTCGCGCAGCGTGATGGTCTGTATGCAGGCCAGGCCCCCGGGTTTGAGGCAGTCGCGCAGCGTCTGGAAGTAGCCGCGCCAGTATTCGCGGCCCACGGCCTCGAACATCTCGATGGAGACGATGGCGTCGAAGGGCTCGCCCGCATGGCGCGCGGGCAGGTCGCGGTAGTCCTGGTAGCGCAGCTCCACCGCGTCGGCCAGGCCGGACTGCTGCATGCGCTGCTGCCCCCAGACCAGTTGCTCGCGCGACAGCGTCACGCCCGTGACCCGGGCGCCGAACTCCTGCGCCGCCGCCTCGGCCAGCCCGCCCCAGCCGCAGCCGATTTCCAGCAGGCGCTGGCCGGGCTGCAGCCGCACCTCGTCCAGCGTGCGCCTGAGCTTGGCCTGCTGGGCTTGCTGGAGGTCCGCGTTGCGCAGCGCTTGGCCCGTGCGGCCCTGGAACCAGGCCGCGCTGTAGCTCATGCCGGGGTCCAGCCACAGGCGGTAGAAATCATTGCCCAGGTCGTAATGGGCATGGATGTTCCTGGCACTGCCGGCCCGCGTATTGCGTTGCAGCAGATGGCGCAGGCGGTAGCCCAGCCGGCCCCACCAGCTGCCATAGACCAGGCTTTGCACATGGTCGCGGTTGGCCATGCACAGCCGCAGCAGGGCGGCCAGGTCGGGGCTGTCCCACTCACCGGCGATATAGCCTTCGGCCAGCCCGATGTCGCCCGATTTGAGCGTGCGCTCCAGCGCCTGCCAGTCGTGCAGCACGCAATGCGCATCGGCAGCCCCCGACGGCGGGCGGGGCAGGTGCAGCAGGCGGCCATCGGGCTGCTCCAGGTCCAGCTGCCCGTGGGGCAGGCGTTCGAGCAGGTTCAGCACCCGGCGCGCCCGTGCAGGCGTGCGGCGCGGCGCTGCCGCAGAGGGGCTCAGCAGGGGGGCGGCGGTAGTGTTCATCGTGTGACGAAGCGCTTGGGCTCGGAGGGTTTGCCATGGAAAGGCACGCGCTTGGCCCAAAGGCGCAGCGCATGCCAGTGGATGCGGGCGACCACGCCCAGCGTCATCAGGGGCGTGCCGAAGAAGGCGCGGCGCACGGTGGCGCCGTCGAGCGGGTGCAGCACGCCGCCCACGCTGGTCTGCAGCAGCGGACCGTCCTCGTCGTGCAGGTCCACGCGCGCCAGGGTGCGGTCTTCGCCGCGCTCGAAGCGGAAGCGGTACTCGCCGCGCACCTCGCAAAACGGCGAGACATGGAATTGCTTGCGCGCCACCTGCTCGCGTCCCCAGTCCAGGTCCGGTCCCGCCAGCAGATAGGCATGGCGCTCGCCAAAGGTGTTGTTGACCTCGGCCAGCACGGCGGCCAGCGAGCCGTCGGCGCGGTGCGCATACCAAAAGCTCACGGGCTTGAACACGTAGCCCAGCACGCGGGGGAAGGTGTGCAGCCAGACCTCGCCATCGGCGTCGGCTATGCCTTCGCTGTGCAGCAGCTGCTCGAACCAGGCCAGTGCGTCGCAGCCGCCCTCGCCATGGTCGCTGTCATGAAAGCTCAGCCAGCCCAGCCGGTTGCGCCGCAGCGCGGTGTCCGGCTGCGTGCGCAGGCTGCGCAGCGGCAGCATCAGAAAGTAGCCGGGATAGCGGAAGGCATGCTCGACAGGCCGCAGGCGGCGGTGCCAGACATGGCCGAAGCCGATGAGGGGGCGGGCCGTCATGCAACCCCCTCGAAGGCCGCGCTGGCGGGCAGAACGGGCAAGGCCGGCAGGGCACGCAGCAGGCCATCGGCCGCGTCCAGGCCCGAGCGCAGGCCGTCTTCGTGAAAGCCGTAGCCACACCATGCGCCGCAGAACCAGGTCCGGCGCTGGCCCTGCACGTCGGCCACGCGGCCCTGGGCCTCGATGGCCGCCAGGTCGAACACCGGATGGCTGTACTCGATGCGCGCGTGGACCTGGCCTTCATCAATCGGGCGCACCGGGTTCAGCGAAACCATCACGGGCTGCTGCCACGGCAGGGGCTGCAGGCGATTGAGCAGGTAGTGCAGGCAGACGCCGGCCTGGTCCCGCCCCGGGTCGGCCGCGCGTTCGTAGTTCCAGGCGGCCCAGGCCGCCTGCCTGCGCGGCAGCACGCTGGCATCGGTGTGCAGAACGGCCTGGTTGGGCTGGTAGCGGATGGCACCCAGCACGCTGCGCTCCTGTGGCGTGGCATCGCTGCCGAGCAGGCGCAGGGCCTGGTCGCTGTGGCAGGCCAGCACCACGGCGTCGAACGGCTCCGTGCCGTTCGCCGTCTGCAGTAGCGCGCCGTGCGCGGCGCGGCGCAGGCCCAGCACGGGCGCATTCAGGCGCGCCTCGTGGCGGCCGTCCTTCAGCAGCGCGGCCACCATGCGCCGCACGTACTGGCGCGAGCCGCCGCGCACCGTGTGCCACTGCGGCCGGTCCGTGACCTGGATCAGTCCATGGTTGTGGCAAAAGCGGATCAGCGTGGCCACGGGAAAGCGCAGCATCTGGTCGGTGGGGCAGGACCAGATGCAGCCCATCATGGGCAGCAGGTAGTCCTGACGGAAGGCGGCGCCAAAGCTGTGGTCGTCCAGAAAATCGCCGATGGCGCTGCGCAGCCGTGCTTCATCGCCTTCCTGGGCGATGCGCGTGGCCAGGCGGTTGAAGCGCAGGATCTCGGCCAGCATCTTCAGAAAGCGCGGGCGCAGCAGATTGCCCCGCTGCGCGAACACGCCGCCCAGCGAACTGCCGCTCCATTCCAGGCCCGCGCGGCCATCGGCCTCAGGCACCTGCACGGAAAACGACATCTCGGCGGCAGCCGTGGGCACCTGCAGCTGCTCGAACAAACGTGTCAGCAGTGGATAGGTGCGGTGGTTGAAGACCAGAAAGCCGGTGTCCACGCCCTGGCTCACGCCGCCCAGCGTCAGGTCCACCGTGTTGGCGTGCCCCCCGAAATGGCCGCCCGCCTCCAGCAAGGTCACGGCAGGCCCGCCCGGCGCCGCGGCCAGGCGGCTCGCTGCGGCCAGCCCCGCAATCCCCGAACCGATGACAGCAATGCGATGCATGGAGGCGCCCTTCTTGGTTGAACAGACCGACTAGACCACAAAGACCAAATCGTGAACTGATGAGTTCAAACTATAAACCAAACATACCCGCTTTGCACTATTTGGTATCAGATATGACCTGCGAGGTCTAAAATATCGCTATGACTAGCCGCTCCTCCATCAAAGAACAGATACAGCGCGTGCGCGAGCAGGCCATCGTGGCGGCCGTCAACCGGCTGCTGGCCACCAAGGGCTACGACGCCATGACGGTGGACGAGGTCGCGGCCGAGGCCGGCATGGCCAAGGCCAGCCTGTACAAGCTGTTCACCTCCAAGGAAGAACTGGCGGGCGCCGCCATGGTGGGCGTGCTGGACCGCGCCCTGGCCTTTGTGGACGGCCTGCGCGACACGGCGGCCCAGGCCGCCGAGGCCGGCACGCCGGTGCGCCCGCTGGACCAGCTCAAGGCCGTGACGTGCTGGGCCATGCAGACCCAGCTGGAAGGCGAAATGCCCTCCCTGCCGGCGCAGAACTCCAACCTCAGCGCCTCGCTGCAATCCAACGATGCCTACATGGACCGGCTGATCGCCCTGAGCAACCGCCTGAGCATCTGGATCACCGAGGCCCAGACCAGCGGCCAGCTGCAGCCCGCGCTGCCGGCCGAGCTGGTGCTCTACACGCTGTTCGCGCGGGCCTGCGATCCGGTGGTGGCCCTGCTCAAGGAATCGGGCCAGTACACGCACGCGCAAATCATCGACTGGGTCACGAGCACGACCTTCGACGGGCTGGCGGCGGCGGATTGACCTAGGCCGCGCAGCGACAGCTGCGATGCGTCGACCCGTCTCCAGCATGGCCGGCAGCCGGTCCCCGCGGGCTCCCTGTTGCGCATCGTGCCGCCTTCGCGACTCCTGCGAAACCCAGTCGGGGGCGCCTGTATAGTTGCGGCTTGGCGACCACGGCAACACCCCGCGCCGTGCGGGATTGTCCTGCCAGGTCCTGTCTTTTACTGCGCTGATACCTCGCAATGCAGCCCCCGGCCACAGCCCTGCCCAGCACGACGTTCGCCACCGACCAATTGGCGCAGGCAGACCGCTTCGAGGCGTGGCGCAGCAGCATCTCCGTGCTTTTCGACGTGGCGCCGCTGGAGCGCGGCGCGTCGCCAGGGCGCTTCCATGCCTCGGTGCATGCGGTCCACCTGGGCCAATTGCTGCTGGGCGACCTGCGCTTCGGCGCGCAGCGCTTCTCGCGCGGCCAGGCACGCGCCGCCCACGACGGCCTGGACCACTACCTGGTGCAGTGGTACCGCGCAGGGGGTTTCTTGGGCCAGCATGGCGACGGCAGCGAACTGCGGGTCCGCCCCGGTGACGTGGTCGTCTTCGACATGGCCCGCACCCAGCACACCGTGGCCCAGGATTCCCATGTGCTCTCGCTGATCGTTCCCCGCAGGCTGGGCGAGGCTGCCTGCGGGTCCCCGGGCCCGGGCACCCACGGCACCGTGCTGGCCGCCGACAGCCTGTTCGGCGGCCTGCTGGCAGACCACCTGGGCGCACTGCACCGGCGCCTGCCCTCCATCGGCCCGGCGCAGGCCGATGACGTGGTGCACGCCACCCTGCAAATGCTGGCCGCCTGCCTGCGCCCCAGCCAGCGCACCCTGGCCGAAGCCCGCGCCGAGGTGCATGCCGCCACGCTGGAGCGCATCCAGCGCCATATCGCGCGGAACCTGGGCACGCCGCTCTCGCCCGAGGCACTGTGCCGCTGCTTCGGCATTTCGCGCCACCGGCTCTACCACCTCTTCGAGCCCCTGGGCGGCGTGATGCGCTATGTGCAGCGGCGCCGTCTGCAGCGGGCCTTCCACACGCTGTCCAATCCCGCCTACCGGCGCCTGCGCATTGCCGAGGTGGCCGCACGCCTGGGCTTTGCCAGCGAGGCGCATTTCAGCCGCGCCTTCCGTGCCGCCTTCGGCCACACACCCAGCGATGTGCGGGCCATGGCCGAGGCGGCTGATGCCGTGCGCATCAATCCCCCACCCGGCACCACGACCACATCGGCGGAATATGCCGACTGGCTGCTCGGGCTCATGGCCTGAGCGAGGGATGGCCGGGCACGAGAGCGTGCAGGTCCAGCGGGTCCATGGGCGCGGCACATGGGCGCGGCACATGGTCCCGGCATTTATCAGGCCATCGAGCTGCGACAGCAGAAATGCCATCCGCGCCCTGGCCAGCAGCCGCTGCAGCATGGTCATGAATCGCAGCACGGACCCTGCAGCCAATGCAAATGAGAATTCATATCAATTGGATAAAATACCGGGAGTTCTTTGACGCACAAGAGGAAAGGCCCGGCACGTGCATCCATCCACCGACAGTGGCGCCAGCCAGGCTCTGGGCAGCATGTACGCGCAGCACAACCATTGGCTGGTCGCGTGGCTGCAGCGCAGGCTGGGCAACCGCTGCGATGCGGCCGACCTGGCCCAGGACACGTTCACGCGCATCTGGGTCAGCGCCAGGACACAGGCCATCGAGGACATCCAGGAGCCCCGCGCCTACCTGACGACGGTGGCCCGGCGGCTGCTGGTCAACCACCTGGAGCGCCGCTCGCTGGAGCAGGCCTACCTGGCCTCCCTGCACCTTCTGCCCCAGGCCACCGTGCTGTCCGTGGAGGCGCGGGCCATCCTGCTGGAGACGCTTCAGGAGCTCGATGCGCTGCTGGACGCCCTGCCCGCCAAGGTGCGCACGGCCTTTCTCATGTCCCAGCTCGAAGGCCTGTCCTACGAGGACATTGCCGCCCACATGCAACTGAGCGTGCGCACCGTGACGCGCTACATGGCCCAGGGCTTTCGGCAATGCCTGCTGGTGATGCTGGAGCGCTGAGCATGCAGGCCGCAGACGCACGCATCCTGGACGAGGCTGCCCGCTGGCTGGCCCGCAGGCACGCCTCGGACTTCAGCGCGGCCGAGCAGGCAGAGCTGGCACGCTGGCGCAGCCAGAGCAGCCGGCATGAACAGATCTGGCAGTGCGCCGAGCAGCTCAAGGGCCGCTTCAACGCCGTTCCCGGCGCCGTCGGCATGGCCACGCTCAACCGCGCGCGTCCCTCGGCCGCAAGGCGCCAGCTGCTGCGCTCGGCCGTGCTGGCCCTGGCCACGCCCGCGCTGGGCTGGCTGGCCTGGCGCCACCTGCCCTGGCAGGACTGGACGGCCGACTACCGCACGGCCAAGGGCGAGCGCCGCGCGGTCACGCTGGCCGATGGCAGCCGCGTGCAGCTGAACACGGCCTCGGCCATCAGCGTGCGCATGGATGGCACGGCGCGGCGCATCCGCCAGCATGCAGGGGAAATCCTGGTCGAGACCGCGCATGCCCCGCCCTACGCCTCCCAGCCTTTCATGGTGCAGACAGACGACGGCCAGATGCAGGCCCTGGGCACGCGCTTCATCGTGCGCAAGCTGGAGCACGGCACGGCGCTGGCCGTGCTGGAGGGCGCGGTGCGCGTCACGCCGGCAGCATCGGCCAAGGCCGTGGTGGTGCATGCGGGCGAGCAACTGCATTTCGATGGCCATGACGCCAGCGCCACCCGCCCGGTGGCGGCGCGGGACTCGGCCTGGACGCTGGGCGTGCTCTATGCCGAGAACCTGCGCCTGCAGGACTTCCTGGCCGAGCTGTCGCGCTACCGCGAAGGCATTCTGCGGTGCGACGACGATGTCGCCGACCTGCGCGTCTCCGGCACGTACCAGTTGCAAGACACCGACCGCATCCTGGCCCTGCTGGCCCAGACCCTGCCGGTGCGCGTGCACGAGCGCAGCCGGTACTGGGTGACGGTGGCGCGGCGCTGATTTGGATTTTTTTCTGCCAGGGCTGTCCGGTTTTTCACTCTCGCCTGTCAAGGGGTGTGAAAAGCACTTTCATCGACCGCCCAGAGGACAGAACACCATGCACTCCCCTTCTTCCATCGCCGGACCACGCGCCAGCCTGCGCGCCACCGCCTTGGCGGCCCTGGCCGTCAGCACCTCGCTGCTGCTGCACGCGCTGCCAGTCCAGGCGGCCGAGCCGGCCGCCAGCGCCGCTGCCCGGAGCTACCAGATCCAGCCGGGTCCGCTGGGCCCGGCGCTGATGGCCTTTGCCGCACAGGCAGGCGTGAACCTGGGCATGGACCTGCAGCAGCTCGGCGGCATGGAGACACGCGGCCTGTCCGGCACGTTCTCCGTGGAGGACGGCTTTGCGCAGCTGCTGAACACGTCAGGTTGGACAGCACGCCGCGTGGGTGCGGGCAACTACGCGCTGGAGAAGCTGCCTGCGGCGGCCCGCCAGGCGCCGTCCGCTGCAGCGGCCGTGCCCGCAGCGCCGGCCGCAGCCCCGTCCGCTGCCCAAGCCGCAGCAGAGGCCACGGAACTTGCCGCCATCACGGTGACCGCGCGCACGCAGAACAACCTGGTCGCGCCCTCGCGGCAGGTCACGATTCTGGAAGGCCAGGAGGTGGAGCAGCTGCGCCAGGGCTCGGACAGCCTGGCCACCATGCTCAGCAAGGTGGTTCCGGGCATGGCGGACTCCAGCCACACCATCACCGACTACGGCCAGACGCTGCGGGGCCGCAACATGCTGGTTCTGGTGGACGGCGTTCCGCTGAACACCAACCGCGATTCGTCCAGGAACCTGGCCAACATCAACCCGGCCGACATCGAGCAGATCGAGGTGCTGCGCGGCAGCAGCGCCATCTACGGCAGCGGTGCGGCGGGCGGCATTGTCTCCATCCGCACCAAGCGGCCCTCGGGCGAGACGCGGGCCGAGACCATCGTCACCGGCTCGGCCCCCCTGTCGCGCCTGCGCGGCGCGGGGCTGGGTGGCGAGGTGCAGCACTACCTGTCTGGCGGCGGCGAGGTGGTCGACTACTCGGTGAGCCTGGGCGCAAAGCACATGGGCGGTGCCTTTGACGCCAAGGGCAACCGCATTGCGCCCGAGCCCAGCCAGGGCGACCTGTTCGACTCCAACATCTACAACGCGTCGGCCAAGATCGGCTTCAAGCTTGACGCCGACCAGCGCCTGCAATTGACCGCCAGCCACTACAACGCGGCCCAGGATACGGACTACGCCTCCGACCCGTCGGTGGCGCGGCTGCCGGCCGGAACGGCGGCGGCCCGCCCCATCAAGGGCCTGGTGCTTGCCGACCAGAACCAGATCAAGAACACCATGCTGGGCCTGGACTACGAGAACCGGGACATCGCAGGCAGCACGCTGGCCGCCCAGCTCTACTACCGGGATTTCTTCACGCGGTTTGCGCCTTTCGACGCACGCGCCGTGCCGGTGCGGGGCGCCAATGTCGATCAGTCCATGCAGAACTCCGAGGTCTTTGGCGGGCGCCTGACACTGAAGACGCCGCTGGGCGCCAGCAAGAAAAGCCTGCTGATCTGGGGTGCGGACTTCCACCAGGAGCGCACCGACATGCCCATCGACATCTTCGACCCCAGGGCCTATGACGCCAGCGGAGGCCTGGTCTTCAACAAGACCGGCCGCCTGGTCTACATGCCCCCGGTCACCACGCGCAGCATCGGCGCCTTCGCCCAGCTGCAGCACCAGTTCAGCGACCAATGGTCGGCCGAAGGCGGCCTGCGCTACGACCGCGCCCAGGCCAGCTTCAACGACTTCACGCCGCTGTCGCAATCGCGGGTGCCCAACCCCCAGTCCGTGAATGGCGGCACCGTCCAGTACAACGCCTGGACCTACAACCTGGGCACGGTCTTCACGCCGGTGAAGGGCCAGGAGTTCTATGCCTCGTACAGCCAGGGCTTCGAGCTGCCGGACATCGGCGTGGTGGTGCGCAATGCCACGCCGGCCTTCAACCTGGGCAACTCCAACCTGCAGGCGGTCAAGACCAACACCTATGAAATGGGCTGGCGCGGCAAGTTCTCCAACGTGATGGCCAATCTCAGCGTCTTCCAGTCGCGCTCCAACCTGGGCGCCGTGCAAAGCTTCAACAACGGCCTGTCCCTGCTGCGCACCCGCGAGAAGATCCACGGCATCGAAGGCGGCCTGGACTACTTCAGCGATGACGACCACTGGAGCGCGGGCGGCAGCTTCACCTGGATGAAGGGTCGCGAGCTGCCGCAGGCCGCCAGCGGCTACCAGGACATGACGGGCTTTCGCATCCCGCCGCTCAAGCTGACGGCCTATGTGGAGTACCGGCCCGATGCCCGCTGGAGCCACCGCCTGCAGGCAACCTCGTATGCCGCCAAGGACTACCGCCTGGACGGCAAGACCGGCTTTGGCCGCTATGACACGCGGGGCTACACCACGGTGGACCTGATCAGCCAGTGGAAGATCGACCCCAAGAACCGCGTGTCCCTGGGCGTGGAAAACCTGTTCAACCGCCAGTACTTCCCGCTCTACAGCCAGCTGCTGCGCAGCAACAACAACACCAGCCGCCTGCCAGCGGCCGGCACGGTGCTGAAGATCAGCTACGCACACACCTGGTGACCCGCGGGCAGGCACCGATCGCCGGGGCCTGCCAATACCCACCCGTGCAGCCCGGACGACCCCCTGGTTAAAATGAGAACCAATCGCATTAAGTCATTGATATCAGGGGATTCATCTTTGCGGTTGTGGGGGTCAGCATGTCATCCGGCGAATTCGCGCTGCACAACGAGGTCCAGTCGCTCTATCGTGACCATCACCGATGGCTGCGCGATTGGCTGCGCAGAAAACTGGGCTGTTCCCACCATGCCGCCGACCTGGCCCACGACACCTTCGTGCGCCTGCTCGGCCGCAAGGAGCGGGCGGACCCGGTGGACCCCCGCGCCTACCTGACCACCATCGCCCACGGCCTGGTGGTGGACTTTCACCGGCGCCGGGCGCTGGAGCGGGCCTATCTGGAATCGCTGGCCGCCCTGCCCGAGCCGCAGGCGCCTTCGCCCGAAGCACGCGCCATCGTGCTGGAGGCCCTGGTGGCCATCGACGCCATGCTCGACGGCATGAAGCCCGCCGTGCGCCAGGCCTTCATCCTCTCCCAGCTCGAAGGCCTGACCTATGCGCAGATCGCCGCCCGGCTGCAGGTGACCGTGCGCACCGTCAACAACTACATGCTCAAGGCGCTGGAGCACTGCTACCTCATCGTGGCAGACGGCGCATGACGGCCTTGCCCTCGAACAGCGACAGCGCCGTGGACGCGGCTGCACACCCGCCCACCCACACCACCATCCCAGCCCAGGCACAGGCCCGCATCCGCCAGGAAGCGATTGCCTGGTACGCGCGCCTGTGCTCCGGCGATGCCACCGACGCCGACCGTGCCGCCTGGCAGCGCTGGCATGAGGCCCACCCCGAGCACCAGCGCGCATGGCGGCATTTCGACGCCCTGCAGTCCATGCTGCAGCGCGTGCCGGGCCACCTGGCCGCCTCCACGCTGCAGGCCAGCCGGCGCAGCCGCCGCCGGGTGCTGCGCGGCATCGGCGCACTGGTGGGCAGCGGGGCCGTGGCGGGCCTGTCATGGCAGCTGGCCGGCGGGCAGGGCGGCGTGCGCTCCTGGCTGGCCGACTACCGCACCGGCACGGGCGAGCGCCGCACCGTCACGCTGGCCGACGGGTCCGAGCTGACGCTGAACACCCGGACCTCGGTGGATGTGTCCATGGACCCCACGCGCCGGCTGCTGGTGCTGCGCGAGGGCGAGATCCTGGTGCAGACCGCCCATTCCCTCGCCGGGCTCGGCGCGGGCGCCAAGGATGGCCGCCCGTTCATGGTGCACACGCCGCAGGGCCGCATCCTGGCGCTGGGCACGCGCTTCACCGTGCGCAGCGAGGGCGGCGAGGGCGGTGACACCGTGGTGAGCGTGCTGCAGGACGCCGTGGAAATCCAGCCCCTGCAGGACGCCAGCCGCAGCCTGCGGCTGCAGGCTGGCCAGCAGGCCAGCTTCAGCCGCAACGGCATGCTGCCCGCCCAGGCCGCCGACCCGGCCCTGGTCAGCTGGGTGGGCGGCAGCCTCATCGTGGACGGCTGGCGGCTGGATGACGTGGTGCGCGAACTCGCACGCTACCGGCCCGGCCGCCTGGCCTGCGACCCGGCCGTGGCCGGCCTGCGCGTGTCCGGCGTGTTTCCGCTGGCCGACACGGACAAGGCGCTGGCCGTCATCACCCGCGCCTTCCCGGTGCGCGCGGCCGGCCTGTCGCGCTACTGGCTGACCCTGGTGCCCGTCTAGGGCCACCCCAGGGCGAGGCAGGGCCAGCCATTTCCCCATGCCGCACAAAAAACTTCGCGGCCCATTTTCATCTTTTGCGATCTCGTTCGGCTCCCTTCATGAAAGCCCTTGTCTCACCGCTGTTCATGGCCAGGAAACCCGAATGCAAACGCCCTTCACACCGACACCCGCCCGCGCGGCGCTGACCTGCCTGCTGGCTGCGGCGGTGGCATGTGCGGCCCCCGGCCATGCGGCCGAGCCCCTGGCGCAGACCCGCCAGGCCGCCAGGGCCTATGAGATCGGGGCCGGCCCGCTGGCCTCGGTGCTGGGCCAGTTTGCGGCGGCCGCAGGCGTGGCCCTGTCCTATGACCCGGCCAGCACGCGCCAGCGGCAGTCGGGCGGCCTGCGCGGCAGCTATACCGTGGGCGCGGGCTTTGCGGCCATCCTGGCGGGCTCCGGGCTGGAGGCGGTGGAAGGCGGCGCGGGTGAATTCATCGTGCGCAAGGCGGCCATGCCCGCCACGGCCGGCGCTGCAGCGGCCGACGCCACCGAGCTGCCCGCCGTGCGCGTCGTGGCCCGGGCTGCCCCTGCCCCGGTCGATGCCGACGAGCGCTACCAGCCCACGCCCGATGCCTCCAGCCTGCGCACCACGGCGCCCGTGCTGGAGATCCCGCAGGTGGTCAACGTGGTGCCGGCCCAGGTGATCCGCGACCAGCGCCCGCGCAATCTGGACGAGGCGCTGGCCAACGTCAGCGGCGTCACCCAGGGCAACACCCTGGCCAGCACGCAGGACACCATCATGAAGCGCGGCTTCGGCACCAACCGCGACGGCTCCGTCATGCACAACGGCATGCCACTGGTACAGGGGCGCGGCATGAACGCCGCCGCCGAGAGCGTGGAAGTGATCAAGGGCCCGTCCTCGCTGCTGTATGGCCTCATGGACCCGGGCGGCGTGATCAACGTGGTCAGCAAGAAGCCGCAGCTGCGCCAGCGCACGGCGCTGTCGCTGCAGGGTTCGGGCTACGCGGGCGGGCGCAACGGCACGGGCGCCACGCTGGACACCACCGGCCCCATCGGTGAGAACGGTCTGGCCTACCGCCTGGTCGTCGACCATGTGGACGAGGACTACTGGCGCAACTTCGGCCAGCACCGCGAGACGCTGGTGGCGCCGTCGCTGGCCTGGTATGGCGACGACACGCAGGCCGTGCTCTGGTACGAGTACCGCAAGTACCTGACGCCCTTCGATCGCGGCACGGCGCTGGACCCGGTCACCCGGCGCCCGCTGGACCTTCCCGCCACGCGCCGGCTGGACGAGCCCTTCAACCAGATGACGGGCGAGACCCACCTGGCCCAGCTCTCCGTGGACCACCGCCTGGGCAGCGGCTGGGCCGCCCACCTGAACCTGAGCTACAACCGCGAGATCTACGACGCCAACCAGCTGCGCGTGAACGGCGTGAACACCGCGCGCGGCACCCTGCAGCGCAGCAACGACGCCACGCACGGCGCACTCAGCACCGACAGCTATGGCTCGGCCTATGTGGACGGCAGCGTGCAGCTGGCCGGCCTGCGCCATGACCTGCAGTTCGGCGCCGATGCCGAGTACCGGCTGATCTACCGCTCCGACCTGCTGCGCCAGGCCGTCACCTCCACCTTCAGCTACACCAATCCTGTCTATGGTCTGGAGCAGCCCTCGGCCACCGTCTCGGCCAGCGACAGCGACCAGAGGGACCAGCTGCACAACCAGTCGCTGTTCCTGCAGGACGCCATCCACCTGGGCGACCGCTGGGTGCTGACCACCGGCCTGCGCTACCAGACCTGGCGCCAGACCGCCGGCCGGGGCCGCCCTTTCAAGGCCAACACCCAGGCCGACGGCACGGCCTGGCTGCCGCGCGCCGGCCTGGTCTACCAACTGGCCAACGGCCTGTCGCTCTACGGCAACTACTCGCAGTCGCTCAGGCCCACCTCCACCATCGCGCCACTGGCCAGCGGCACCGTGATCGACTCGGGCGTGGCGCCCGAGGAGGCCCGGTCCTGGGAAGTCGGCGCCAAGCTGGACCTGCCAGGGCAGCTCACCGGCACGCTGGCGCTGTTCGACATCCGCAAGAAGAACGTGCTGGTCTCGCAGTTCAACGACGCCACCAAGCTGACCGACTGGCGCACCTCGGGCGCGGCGCGATCGCGCGGGCTGGAGGTGGATGTGGCCGGCGAACTGGGCCGCCACTGGAGCGCCATCGCGGCCTTCGCCTATGTGGATGCCAAGACCACGCAGGACCCGCTCTACCAGGGCAACCAGCTGTGGAACGTGGCGCGGCAGACGGCCTCGCTGTCGGCCGTGTACGACTTCGGCCAGGTCCTGGGCGATGTGCTGGGAGATGTGCTGGGCGAGGGCCGGCTGCGCGTGGGCGGCGGCCTGCAGTACGTGGGCAAGCGGCCCGGCGACTCGGCCAACTCCTTCTGGCTGCCGGGCTACACCGTGGCCCATGCCTTTGCCACGTATGACACGCGGATCAACGGCTACAGGACGCGCTTTCAGCTCAACGTGAAGAACCTGTTCGACCGCACCTACTACCCGTCGAGCGCCAACACCTACTTCATCTCGATGGGCGACGCGCGCCAGGTGCTGCTGCGCGCCACGGTCGAGTTCTGAGCGGGCGCCAGTCCCGCCCCCGGTCTTTCCTCTTTTGTGTCTGTCCCGGCACGCAGCCGCATGCGATGCCGCGCATCACGCATCACCTCCATGAACTTATCTCCGCCGCTTATCGCCTCGCCGAACGCCCCGCCAAACGCTTTTTTTTCCTCTATTGACTGGCCATTGCGCATGCCTTCCTCCTTCCACACCCTCCCCACCATTGCCGGCATGCCCCGTTCCTGCCTGTGCCTTGCCCTGGCTGCCATCCCCGTGATGGCCTTCTCCCAGGCCGCCGACGCACCGTCCACGCAACTGGAAACCGTGCAGATCCAGGCCGAGAAGCAGCAGAACAACGAAGACAACTTCGTCGCCCGCAAAACCACGGGCGTGCTGCGCTCCGATGCGCCGCTGTTCGAGACCGCGCAGTCCATCAGCGTGGTGACCCAGCGCCAGATCGAGGAAAAACAGGTCAGGTCCGTGGCCGAGGCGCTGGAGAGCGTGGCCGGCGTGGCGTCCGGCTCGTACGGCCGGCGCGGTTGGGATGACTTCATCATCCGCGGCCAGATCTCCAGCGCGCAAACCTATGTGGACGGCCTGCGGGCGCAGACCTCCACCAATGTGCTGCGCTCCGAGGACATCTTCGGCATCGGCTCCATCGAAGTGGTCAAGGGCCCCACCTCGGTGGGCTTCGGCCTGGCCCTGCCGGGCGGCCTGGTCAACCTGACCACCAAGCGCCCGCAGGCCGAGTCGTTCTCGCGCGCCGGCATCAGCGTGGGCAGCTATGGATTGAAGGAAGCCAATTTCGACCTGAACTACTCGCCCGACGGAAGCCGCAAGGGCGCCTTTCGCATCGTGGGCCGCGCGTCCGACCAGAACGATCCCACGGACTACGTCTACTTCAAGAACCAGTACCTGGCGGGCTCGTACAACTTCGACCTGGATGGCAGGAACGAGCTGTCCGTCATCGCCAGCTACCAGCACCGCAACTACATCCGCAACCAGGGCATTCCGCAGAAATACGAAAAATACGGGCGCAATGTCTTCATCGGCGAACCCGACCGCAGCTACGAGGTGGACTCCTACCGCCTGGGCGCCAACTACGCGCACTACTTCGACAACGAATGGGTGTTCCGCCAGAACTTCGCGCTTACCAAGGGCAGCAGCCTGAGCAACTCGGTCTTTGCGGCGGCCAATGCCAAGTTCCCCCTGGTGGCGCGCCAGATCAACTACCAGGACAAGCAGGACGTCAACATCGCCCTGGACAACTACCTGCAGCGCAACTTCAAGTTTGATCGCGTGAACTACGAGCTGACCGTCGGCATCGACATGATGCGAGAGCGCAGCGACTACTACCAGCGCGTGGACAACATCAACCCCTTCAACGCGGACAACCCGGTCTATGGCGTCACCTCCATCAAGGAGGGCAAGCCCTCGCACAACCTGACCTACAGCCAGTACGTGGGCCTGTACCTGCGCAACACCATCAAGATCGACGAGAAATGGATCGTCGGCCTGAATGGTCGCCATGACTGGACGCGCGTTGAAATTCAGGACAGGCTGGCCGGCGGCTCGGTCAGCAACAGCAACACCGCCTTCACGGGCAGCGCCTCGCTGATGTACCAGGCCAGCGAGTTCCTGGCCCCCTACGTCAGCTACTCCACCTCCTTCATGCCCGTGACGGATGCCGGCATCAACGGCACGCTGCTCAATCCCGAGGAAGGCAAGCAGACCGAACTGGGCGTGAAATTCCAGGCCCTGGACCGGCGCGTGCAAGGCTATCTGGCGGTGTATGACCTGCGGCGCAAGAACGTCACCGAGAACGACGCCACCCTGGGCTACGCCGTCCAGACCGGCGAGCAGACCACCAAGGGCTTCGAAGCGGAAGTCGCGGCCTCTTTGACGCGGCAATGGAATGTCTCGGCCGCCTACAGCTACATCCCCTCGGCCCGGACCTCCCAAAGCCTGACGGCCAGCGAAATCGGCAAGCGCATCAACCATGTGCCCAAGAACGCGAGCTCCGTCTTCACGCAGTACTACTTCAACCCCGACCGCCTGGGCTGGAACATGGGCGCAGGCCTGCGCATGCAGGGCGCCCGCACGGCGCAGCGCGGCACGGCCTTCGTCAACCTAGCCAAGTACACCCTGCTCGACCTGAACCTGGGCTATGAAGCGAAGTCATGGGGCCTGAGCCTGGCCATCAAGAACCTGCTGGACAAGGACTACGTCCAGGGCACCACGCCGAACGCGCAGCTGCTGAGCTTCGGCAGCCCGCGCACGCTGATGGTGAGTGCCAGGTTCAAGTACTGAGGCTGGCTGGCTCCTTCAAGCATGCAAGCCTTTCAGCCAAGGTGCGCAACCCGGCGCCGCCGATAGGCGGACGCCGGCTGCGCCCCGGCTTCATGGCCCCTTGCGCAGCGAGATCGGCGTGCCCCAGACCGGGTCGGCCGCGCCCTGGCGGCCCAGCGTGGTGACCTGCATGGGCACCAGGCGTGCCATCAGCTTTTCCTGCTCGGCGTTGAGATTGGCGCGCGTTGCCAGATAGTTGCGCGTGAACTCCATGGGCGGCGGCAGTGTGTGAACGGTGAAGTCTTCCAGCGGGCATTCCACCTTCTCGGCTGCCACCTTGCGGCAGCCGGCCTGGCGGAACTGGTAGCTGGGCGTCTTCAGGTGCGAACGCTGGCTCAGCACCAGTTGGCCGCCCTCCAGCGTGAAGCTGGCCAGCGCCTGCCTGGGCGGCACGCGCACCTGGACCTTGAGTGCGGGAATGTCGCGTGAATCCGTGTCTTGGTAATAGCCCGCCGCCATGCCCGGCGTGCTGTCGGTGACCATGCGCTCGCCCCAGGCCACGCAATTGCCCGAGGCGCGGTGCACCGTGGTGCAGTACTTCTCGATCCGGCTCTGCGAGTGCGTGCTGCCCTCCTTCCAGTTCATCTCGGTATAGAACTGGCGATAGGTTTCCGGCGACAACGTGGCCGTTCCAAGGGTGCCACGGCCTGAGCCGGTGGCCCCGGCCTTGGCGCCCAGCTGGTCAAGCTGGGCATTGAGCCGGTAGTCGTCACCCCCCGTCATCAGGTACTTGCCCGGCGGCAGCACATGGACCTCGAAGGCCTTGAACAGATAGGTGGTCTTGGGGTCGCGCTGCAGCGCGTTGTTCTGGAACTTGCGGCCAAACACGATCTCCGGCTTGTCCTCATGGGTCCAGACCACGTTGGGAGTCCACTTCGACATGCCATCGGCGTCGGCCAGCGACTTGTGCGGCGTCAGATCGGCCACCAGCACCACGGCCATGTTGGCCTTCAAGGCTTCGCTGATCACCCACAGCGTCTTCGCCTGCTCCGCTTCCTCCTTCTCGAGCTGCCCGCTGGAAGGCGGCGCGGCACACCCTGACAATCCCAGGGCGAGCACCAGGGTCGGCAGAACGAAACATGGGCGCTGCAGTGTCATCGTTGAAATCCTTGGGGGTTGATGCTGGAAAGGCGTCATTTTGCGGGGAGATCTCCGGCGGCCCCGCCCAGTGGCAGGCCCTCGACACGGAAAAGCCGCCCGAAGGCGGCCGGTTCCAGGGAGCACTGCACCAGCGCTGGCTGCGATCAATCAGCGTTGCTGTGGCTGGCGCAAAGGCTGCCCTTGTTGGCGGACGTTCGCCTTGCACTGCATCTGGCTGTAGTTCCTGTCCGTGATGGGTTGCCCCATCTGCATGGGAACATGGACCGGATGCTGCGGGCCTCTCGTGGGAAGAAGCTGTTTCATGGTTCCATCCTCACGTCAAACGGAACGCCGCCCAGCCCGTCAGCGGGGCTGATTGGGCTGCTGCTGGCCTGGCTGGTTCTGGCCAGGTTGCTTGTGCTGGGGGTTGTCCTGCTGCTGCTGTCCCGGTTTTTGCTGGTTCGGGTTCTGCTGCTGCGGGTTGTTTTGCTGCTGCTGTTGCTGGTCGTTTTGCTGAGCCATGGGTATCTCCTTCACATGGTGGTCAAAGAGGCGCGTCAAACGAAGCGCCCGACTGCAGCGCAGATATGCACTGTGCTGGTAACCAGTGTGGGACCAGACATGCGGCTCAGCCGTAGGACCGGCCAGAGCGTGCGCAGCCCCATGTTGCGACACCGCAGGTAGGCCAGCCGCCGAGTGTCCGACGGACATTTCGCACAGGGGCAACGAAGGACCAGGGCAGGTCAAGACCTGCGCCCTGCTATTCTTGATAAATAAAGTTAGAAACTGAGATCCAGCATTCATGCGGCCTTCGCGCGTCCGCGACGGCCGGCGGGCCTAACTAATGTCGGAAACTCAGACAGACATCCGCCATTCACAGCCCCACATGCTGTCCCGAGAGAAAATCGCACAGAGGATGGATGGCACAACTTCATGCCGAGTTTAAGAAACGCAACCATCGGCGAAGCTCCCCGCCACGGCCACCTGACCAGCGTTAGACATGAGGCATTCCAGTTTTGCAGTCGCCTGCGGCTAGGAGTCTGCGGCAAACCTGCCTCAACCGGCTCGAGCTCGTTTCGCCTGCTACGGCATCTGTGTTGCCAGTAACGGGCTACCGATGGCCAAGCAGGTTGCGAGAGAGGGGTGATCGACCGTGGGCGAGTCTTTCGGTAGAACGCATGCGACACACCGGCCATGAATGGAAAAATCAACCCGATGTCCGACATGACCCAGTTTCGACAGCGCGTACAGAATCTGATCAGCGGCTTCCTTGGTGCCTTCGCTAGCCTCCGGCAAGTTGAAGTGCCGACGGCATGCATCGCACTCGAAACGTAGCAAAGACATGCCCGGCTGGGCAGACCGTAGGCTGAAACGCCATGTCCGATCCACATCGTCACTGCGCTTTTCCAGCACCTCGGCTGCAACCAGGCGCTCCAGCCACCGGTATAACGTCACCCGATTGACGCACACGCCGCGCTGCGCCAACGCTTGCTCGAACTCTGTGTGCGTCAGCGCTAGCTCAGGCTGTTCCAACAAGAGCGCCAGCATAGCAGCGGCGGACGGTTTGTACCGCACTCCCGCTCGCGCCAGAAGATCATTCGCGGGAGTGACGATGCGTTTCGATCGTTTGGCCATCATAAAGATTTTAATAGGGCGACTAATCGCAAGAGCACTGTTGATCCATAAACGTCTGATTAAAATTCGATATCCAGAGATCTCATACGCCCCATCAAATAATTTCCTCAATCATTAAATTGCATTGGATATCAATATTTATCTTCAATGACTCCACCTTAATGAAAGATAGCCTGGGCAATCAAGAATTGAGTTCTGTCATTTCCCCTAGACCTTTAAGGCACTTGTCATGCCTTGACGCATACCGCAGGAAGGCGCATTCTTTTTTTCATATCTATAGAAAAAATTAGGCTCCGAGACTATAAAAATCTCGCCACCAGGTGCCAAAGCAAGGCCCTCAGCCTGTGGAATTGTGCGCTTCAGGCCGTTGAATCCAGTCCACAGCGGTAAAATACCCAAAGGCCGTCCCTCAGGGCTGTACTCGGTCAGCATTGACGATTCATCACTCAACAGAAAATAATTCCCTGAAACCCTGTCTTTTTCAATTGAAGCGAGATCACTAATGAACAGGCCTGACCAACCGGATGCCTGCCATTCATGTATCTCACCTGTAGGCGGAGAAGAAAACCTTTCTTGATCGATCATCTGAATACGGATCGGCCACTTTTCAAACCCTACCAAGACATGCCTGTCTTCTCTGTCCCAGGCCAGTGCCTCTACCCCCAAATTGGGATGAATTCGACCGGCGGAAAGTACCAAGCCGTTGCCTGCGTCCACGCCATCTTTTTTGTCTTCAGGTATCTCTATATAGTGCAGCACTCCCGTGCGCTCGTCGGATATTAAATATAATTCATCACTTATATAAGCAATTCCTTCTACGTCAGAGACACCATGAATAGGCATGCTACGCAACACTTCTCCATCGGTGCTAAGTTCAATCACGCGAGCAGGCGTATTCACAGTGGCGTACAACGTTCCACTGGCTGTGTTGTAGGTCAATCCAGATAGATTTCTTGACACTCCCTCAATTCTTTTCGCTTGCACAGCGGCCTGATAGCCTGATAGCCTGATAGCCATAGGGACACACGGCAGGCTTCCGGGGTCAACCAGGCTATCTGAAACCAGTTATAGGCGAGCGATGGAAGGCGAAAATAGAACATCGACGCCACCATGAATACCAGCATCGATGCATTCAGGCATTTCTTCCATTTTTGACGAGCATACTTGCTCACGACTGAATCCATTCCGAACTAAGACGTGCTGGTGCAAGATAGTATCTTTTAAAAATCTCTGTCGCAGTGAGGGCAACCATCGCCAGGGAAAACAAGCAATGAATAGCAATGGTTGCACCGCAGATGCTGACCACATTTTCCACAAGCCAATTTTCTATAGGAATTGGGATGCTTGCATTTTGGACAGGCGTAGCCAACTTCACCATAGTAGTCTGACGATTCATTTCTCAAGATCTTTAAACCCCTTATTTTTTCAAAGAAAACTACAGAGGTTTTTACCCTTTTGACTGCTTTAGAAATTACTGCTCTTAGCATAACAACTCCAGAATTTCGCCATCAAATTCTCCCCGATTTTACGAACTAATCTCATGCCGCAGCTTAGTGTTCTCCAAGCAACAAGATAACGGAAAAAATCATGAATACACCGGAAGCCATCCATAAAAACTGCCCCATGGATTCCTTGGGACTCTTCTGAATTTTCAGTCTAGGAACGATATCCGCCAGCGCGACATAGGTGAAAGAGCTCGATGCCAAAGCCAGCAGCAAAGGGAGCCACGGGTCAAGTACGCCCGACAGGGCATAGGCGACGAGTCCACCGACAATGGTGAAGGCGCCGGCGCATGCCACTTTGGCTGTCGAACGAATTGCGCTATTGCCAAATTGCCGAACCACGGACAGGTCACCGATGTGATGCGGTATTTCGTGGAGCATGACCGCGGTAGTGGCTGTCATGCCTAACTGCGGGTCGATCAGAAAGGCCGAGGCGATCAGCACGCCATCGGCAAATGCATGAATGCCATCGGCGAAAATCAAGCTCCAAACGCCTGTATGTTTGCTATTTTTCGCGTGTTCAGGCTTGCATCGCATTTTTTCGCTCCCATGCTCGTGGGCGTGATGCCATAACTCAAGGCGTTCAAGCACGATCCATACGACAAGGCCAACCAGAAAAACGGTGAAGATCGTCCGACTGCTGAACGCGCCTTCCAACGCCTCGGGCATGAGGTTAAGGAACGCGGTGGACAGCAGTGCGCCGGCGGCAAAACTCAGCATTCTTTCCGCATTTCTGGAGAATCTTGAGCGCAAAATGCCGTCGGCTATCAGCACACTCCCCACCCCCGCCAGGAATGTGCCCATAAAAATGGCTGGAAATAGATTCATCGTTAAAGCCCCCCGTTACAGGGGGCAATGGATTACATACGTTTCAGAGAACCATATTCACCGGCGGTACGCAGTTTCATGGTGACTGCCGTTTGACCACGATTCCTCCAGTACCAGCCATGACTGCCTTTGAAAGCGGCTGTGAGGGTGCCCTTATCAGACGGCACGCCCTTGCCTTTTTCATAGCTGACAGAGCGGCCTGGCGCATCGCCATGGGCATCGAAATTAACGCCGCCACCCTCGGCAATCCAGTGGTAGGAGGCTTTGGCGCCTTGGTCCATGTTGAGCTTGTATTCGACGCCCTCGCCAGGCTGTAGCGTGAAGGTGACCTCATCCTTCCAGACAGGCTGGGACGGCTCCTGCTGCGCACTCACGGCGGCAGCGGTGTCGTGGTTATGGGCGTACCGATCCGTTGCAGCCGAAGCCGTGACAGCAGGGGCGGCGGGGACCACGGGCTGCGGCGCCGCAGCTTCGGCCTTGGCCACATCCTGCTGGCGATCTGCCTCGGCCTCTTGCGCCAGTTGATTTTTGATCTTGCCCATGTCCGTCAATTTGAGAACGCGGCCAATGCCGGTAGGATCGATCGCATATTCAGCAGGCAAAACGACGGTGACCAGGATGGCGACTGCAGTAATTGCAGCAATGACGGTCGATTTCACGAGTTGTTGGCTCGAAGGCAATTCGGTGATGGTAGGGACGGTATTCATAGTAATCAAACAGGGGTTGCAACAAAAAGGCCGACGGCTTGGTAGCCAAAAAGAATGAAGCCAGCCGACATCATGGCGACATTCACGGTGTAGGCATGCTTGGAAAAAGCCTGAGTTCTTCTCCAAAAACCCATTGCAATCAGAATTGCACCCAATGCCAGTAGTTGCCCCATTTCGACGCCAACGTTGAAGGACAACAGGTTCGGCACCAGTCCATCTCTGGACATGTCGTATTCCTGGATCTTGGTGGCAAGACCAAATCCGTGGCAAAGACCGAAGATCAAGGTCGCCACCTTGGTGTTGGGTTGGAATCCGAGCCACTGCCTCAAAGCGCCCAGATTGTCGAGTGCCTTATAGACCACGGACAGGCCGATGATGGCATCGATGAAGTAGCTGCTGACGCCAATGTCAAAGTAGACGCCGAGCAGCATCGTGGTGGAATGTCCGATGGCGAACAGGCTGACATACAGGCCAACATCTTTCAGCCTGTATAGATAGAAGATCACGCCAAACAGGAAAAGGATGTGGTCATAGCCCGTCACCATATGCTTGGCGCCCAGGTAGGTAAAAGGCATGATGTTCACGCCAGATATCTCCTGGATGTAACCCTTGTCTCCTTCGGTGACCGCGTGCGCCCACACCTCGGCAGGCATGGCGAGCAATGAGAATATGGCGATTAAAAATAGAAAGGCAAACAGCGGCCTTTCCTTTGCAGAACGCAAAAGCGAATAATTCAAAATTTTCCCCTACAAGTTTGATTTAATTATGCATATGAATGCACGAATCTAGGTCATACCCAGAACTTTGGGGGGCGTTCCAGTCTGTCGGCGGCTAAATCGTAGTGATGCCTGGATGCTATGGCGTAGTGCGCAAAAAGCAGCGCACGATGCCGCCATATGGGAACGACAAACGGATACGGTGTTTCGTGCGAATGGTCGCTGGCACTATGTTGGGTGCTTTTTTGCTCTTTTTCCGCCACCGAAGATGAATCGTCCACATGATCATCGTCAACTGGACTTTGATGCAAATGCAAGACATGACTACCAATCGGAGAATCATCCTGCATCATCGAAAAGAGAATCAGCCCATGGGACGCAAAAGATCCCAAGGTAGACATCATCATCCCAAGGAAAACCAGGATGATCGCGATCCATTTCAAGGGCCGGCCTTCTCGCGGATATTTTGCAAAATTCCCTGGCACGGAGCGAACCAATTCTTCAAGAAACAGAGGATTTCCAGCGAAAGGAAGTTTTCTTATATCCACGACGAGATACGAGATGCGCGGAATATCGCTCAGTGAGCGTCGGGCCAGCGTGGATGCAGATCGTCAATGGCAAACACATGACTGTGCTTGCGCTTTCCAAGCGGCATGCCTTCCTTCAGATGCTGGTCCCATGCCGGATCCTCCGGATGCTCATGCCCGATCTCATCTTCGTCGTCTTGCGGCCACAGCTTCCACGCGAGCGCCACGCCGATGACGGTGACAACGGCCAGCGCAGCGAAGGCAGCGGGCATGCCAAATCTGGCGCCCAGTTGGCCCGCCAGGGGATAGGTGATCAGCCAGCAGGCATGCGACAGCGAAAACTGCGCGGCGAATACCGCGGGACGGTCTTCGGCCGCGGCCGAGCGCCGCAGCAGTCGCCCACTGGGCGTGAGCGTCATGGAGTAGCCATGGCCGATGATGAACCACAGCATGAGGAATGCGGGCCATTCGTAGCCTGCCCCCATGGTGGAGACCAGCAGTCCGGCCAACAGGCCGGCGCCCATGAGGCTTGCGCCGAAAAGCATGGCGGGCCGGTCGGGCCGCTTTTCCAGGATCTTTGGCAGCCACAGTGCCATCAGCATCGATCCCCCGCCAAAGGCTGCCAGCGCGAACGGTACATCGGTGCTCGGCCGCTGAAGTTTGCTCTGGACATAGACCACGGTGTTGACGATCACCATGGCGCTGGCCGCTGCCGCAGCCAGATTCAGGGCGAGCAGGCCGCGCAAGCGTGGCGTGCGCAGATAGATGGACATCCCTCGGAAGGTTTTGGCGTAGATGCCGCCACGCACAACCACCGCCTTGGCCTGGGGCAGCGTGACCGATACCACCAAGATGGCCGAACAGAGAAAGCCCACCACGGTGCCGGCGAAAAGCCCGTGGAAGGAAATCACGGTCAGCAGCGCCGCGGCGAGCATCGGGCTCAGCAGGCTTTCCATGTCATAGGCCAGCCGGGACAGGGAGAGCGCGCGCGTGTAGTCCTTTTCTTCGGGCAGGACGTCCGGAATCGTCGCCTGGAACGTGGGGGTGAAGGCTGCCGAAGCGGACTGCAATAGGAAGATGAGGAGGTAGACCTGCCACACCTCGCTGACGAAGGGCAGTGAAACCGCCACCGCTGCGCGCACCAAGTCCATCGCGACCAGGAAGGCGCGCCGCGGCAGACGGTTGGCGAAAGCACCCACGACCGGCGCGATGCCCACATAGGCCACCATCTTGATGGCCAGCGCAGTGCCCAGAACGCTGCCCGCATTGGGGCCGGCGATGTCATAGGCGAGCAAACCCAGCGCCACGGTCGCGAGCCCGGTTCCGACCAGCGCAATGACTTGCGCCAGGAACAGGTGGCGGTAGGTACGGTTGGCTAATACTTCCAGCATCAGTGGCTCCTCAAGGGGATACAGCGTCTCTTGGTGGCATCACCCGGTTACAGCGAAGCCGGGACCGGCGAAGCCTGCGGCTGTTCACGCTCGCGCCTTCTCAGCACCATGCCGCAAACCGCCGGCAGCACAAACAGCGTCAGTATGGTCGCCGTGATCAAGCCGCCAATCACCACAGTGGCCAGCGGACGTTGCACTTCAGCCCCCGTCCCTGTACCGATCGCCATGGGCACGAAGCCCAGTGATGCAACCAGTGCCGTCATGAGCACCGGGCGCACGCGTTCCATCGCCCCTTCGATGACGGCCACATTGGCACTCAACCCCTCTTCCAGGCGCGATCGAATGGCGGAGATCAGCACCAGGCCGTTCAACACCGCGACGCCCGAGACCGCGATGAACCCCACCGACGCCGAAATGGAGAACGGGATGCCACGCAGGGCCAGGGCGAAGACGCCGCCAGCCAAGGCCAGGGGGACGGCTGTCAGCACCGTGGCGGTCAGCGCGACGTTGCCGATCGCCATGTACAGCGCCGCGGCAATCAGCACGAAGCAGGCAGGCACGATGATGGCCAGGCGCTTGGTGGCCGCTTGCAGGTTCTGGAACTGCCCGCCCCACTCGATCCAGGATCCGGAAGGCAGTTTGACTTCCTGTGCGATCCGGGCTGCGGCGTCGTCGACAAAGCTGCCCAGATCACGACCGACAACGTTGGCTTCCACATAGATGCGCCGCTTGCCGTTGTCGCGGCTGACTTCGTTCAGTCCTTGGGTGAATCGGAACTGCACCAGTTGGCGCAGCGGCACCGAGGCACGCGGCTGACCGGAGACCTCGGGCAACATCACGGGCAGCGCGCCCAGCACGTCGAGATTGCCGCGCTGCTCGCCCGGCAGGCGCACGACGATATCGAAGCGGCGGTCCCCTTCGAAGACCTGGCCCGCAGGCTTGCCTGCCAGCGCGGTGGCGACGGTATCGGCGACTTCCTTGACCGTCAGGCCGTAGCGCGCAATGGCCGCACGATCAAAGCTGATATCGAAGGTCGGAAAGCCGGTGGTCTGGGCCACGCGCACGTCCGAGGAGCCCGGCGTCTTGCGCAGCACCGACGCCACGCGCTGAGCGCTGGCGGCAAGCTGATCGAGATCTTCGCCGTAGATCTTGACGGCCACGTCGCTGCGCACGCCGCCGATGAGCTCGTTGAAGCGCATCTCGATGGGCTGTGTCACGTCGTAGTTGTTGCCGACAAGAAACGCCGTTTTCTCGCGGATGCGCTCCACCACCTGCTCCTTGGTCGTCACGCCTTCGGGCCATTCATCCTTGGGTTTGAGGATGATGTAGTTGTCCGACGCATTGGGCGGCATCGGATCGGCCGCCAGGCTGGCCGTACCGGCCTTGGAGTACACGGTCTTGACTTCCGGCAGGCTCAGCACGGCGCGCTCCAGCGGCAGATCGATGGCCGCCGACTGCTCGATGGAGGTCGATGGAATACGGACCGACGACAGGTTCAGGTTTTGCTCATCGAGCGTGGGCATGAACTCGCGGCCCACGAAGGTGAAGGCAAATGCGGCCAGGGCCAGTACCGCGACGCCAGCGCCCACGAAAGGCATGGGGTTCTGAACGGCCCGTGTGAGCAGAGGGCGATAGCGCTGCTTGGTGGCAACGATGATCTTGACTTCCTTCTCCGCGATCTCCTTGCGCAGCAGCACGGCGATCATCGCGGGCACGAAGGTCAGCGACAGCACGAAGGCGGAAGCCAGGGCCAGCATGAGCGTGATCACCATGGGCGAGAACATCTTGCCCTCCACGCCCTGGAAGGTCAGACAAGGCAGAAACACCAGGAAAATCACCAACTGGCCATAGACGGTCGGCTTGACCATTTCCTTCGATGAGGCGATGACCTCATCCAGGCGCTCCGACAAGGTCAGCAGCCGTCCCTCCTGCTGCTGCCTGTGGGCCAACCGGCGCAATGCGTTCTCCACGATGATGACGGCGCCGTCGATGATCAGGCCGAAATCCAGCGCACCCAGGCTCATCAGATTGCCGGAGATGTGCAAGGAGTTCATGCCGATCGCGCTGAACAGCAGGGACAGGGGAATGACCATGGCGGCAATCACCGCAGCACGCCAGTTGCCCAGCAAGGCGAACAGGATGACGACCACCAGCACGGCGCCCTCGGTCAGATTGCGCGCCACCGTGGTCACGGTCGCCACAACGAGCTGAGAACGGTCCAGGGTCGGGACAATGACCACGCCCGGCGGCATGGTCTTGGAAATCTCCTTGAGCTTGTCTCCCACGGCCTGCGCCACGGTACGGCTGTTCGCGCCCACCAGCATGAGGGCACTGCCCACCACGGTTTCCTGACCATCGCGGCTGGCTGCACCGGTGCGCAGTTCGCCGCCCACGCTGACCTTGGCCACCTGCCCGATGGTGACAGGAACCCCCTGGCGCTGTGCCACCACGGCGCGTGCGATCTCATCGACGGTGCGTATGCGCGCATCGGCACGCACCAGGTAGGACTCGCCCGAGCGCTGGATGTAGTTGGCCCCCACCGAGAGGTTGGCGTCCTCCAGCGCACGGTTCACATCGGCATAGGAAATGCCGAAGGCAGCCAGCTTGGCCGCGTCCGGCTCCACCAGGAACTCCTTGACATAGCCGCCCAGCGAGTCCACATCGGCCACGCCTGTTGTGGTGCGCAACTGGGGCCTGACGATCCAGTCCTGCACCGTGCGCAAGTACGCGAGCTTGGAGACGCGATCCTTGAGCCTCTCGCCTTCGTCGGTGAGGAAGCTGCCATCACTTTGCCAGCCCGGTTCGCCGTCCTTGGCGGTGGCGCCCTTGCCTTCGGGATGCTCGAACTCCACGCTGTAGTGGAACACCTCGCCCAGGCCGGTGGACACCGGCCCCATGCGCGGCTCAGCGCCATCGGGCAGGCTGGCCCGCGCCTGAGCCAAGCGCTCGGACACCTGCTGCCGCATGAAATACAGATCGGCATCTTCCTTGAAGATGGCCGTGACCTGACTGAAGCCATTGCGGGAAAAAGACCGTGTGCGTTCGACACCATTGAGGCCCGCCAACGCGGTCTCGATGGGATAGGTCACACGCTTTTCGACTTCCACGGGGCTCAGCGTGGGCACGACCGTGTTGATCTGAACCTGCTTGTTCGTGATGTCCGGCGTCACGTCGATCGGCAGCAGGTTGAGCTGCCAGCCACCGAACACCGCCAGCACCAAGGTCAGAAACAGCACCAACCAGCGCTGCCTGACCGATGCGGAGAGGATTGCGTTGATCATTCGTCGTCTCCGGCGTTCTTCTTGGCCTGCGCCTTGACCAGGAATGCATTGCGCGTGGCAACACGGTCACCGGCTGCTGCGCCTGAAATCACCTGGGCCACGCCGCCGCTACGCGCGCCGATCAGCACGGGCTGGGCACGAAAGCCCTGGTCCGTCTTGACGAACAGCACATCGCGCCCATCCAGATTCTGGACCGCGCTTTCTGGCACGGTCAGGCCGGAAGATCCTCCATTGCGGGCATGCAGCCTGACTTGAACGCCCTCGCCCACCACCAGGGCCACCTTGGGCTCGCTGGGCGTCAGCACGACCGTGGCCGCGCGCGAGGCGTTGCTCGCGGTGGGCGTGATGGAACGCACGATGGCGGCAATGGGGTTGCCACTGGAAGGGATGATGGTGGCCAGCTCGCCGACGGCAATGCGCCCGGCCTCGGCCGGCGTCACAGCGGCCTCGATCTGTAGCGCACCGGGAGCGGCCACGCGAAACAGCTCGGTGTTGGGCGCCACATAGGCCCCGACCACCGCATTCACCGCGGTGACACTGCCGGAAATCGGGCTCACCACGGCAACGGCACGCCCATCCTCCGAGACCTGGGCGGCGCGCGCCACGGAGCTCGCACGCTGCGACTCGGCCTCGGCCACATCCAGCCCCGCTTTGGCGGCGTCCATGTCCTGGCGGGGCGTCACGCCCTGCTGGAAGAGTTCGAGTTCGCGCGCATAGGATTTGCGGGCCAGATCGGCCTTGGCCTGGGCGACGCGACGGTCCGCCGCCATGGTTGTAGCGTCCAGACTATCGACGGTCGCGAGCACGTCGCCTGCCTTCACCGCATCGCCCAACCGCCGTGCCACGCGCTGAATCGTTCCGGTCGCGCGCGCCACCAGAACGGCCTCGCCGCCTGGCGCCGCCGTCACGGTGGCCGGAGCGAGAATCTCCAGGGCCACATCGCCAGGCGTGATCGCTTCCACTGTGATGCCCGCGGCCTGAAGATAGTCATCCGGTATTTGAACCACGCCAGCGGGTGCATCCGACGCGGGAGCAGGGGTCGGCGCCGAGGCAATCGCAGCGGCAGGCGCGACCGCGGGCGCAGACTTTCCGATCTGGGCTGCGCCAAAGCCGATTGCGGCGGCGGCACTGGCGACTCCAGCGACCAGCAGCCAGGGGGTAGTACGACGGTTCTCAGTCATTTGATTTCTTCTCCGAAGGCCAGGCGCCCTTCCGCCTGCGCCATTGCCGACAATGCGCGTACGCGCGCCAGACGCGCGCCAATGGTGGATCCGCGTGCCTCCGACAGGGCGCGGCGGATCACGAGCAGTTCCACCAGGGAGGTTTTGCCCGCTTCGTAGCCAACGCGGCCGAGCCGATATGCTTCATTCGCCGCGGCCTCGCCCGTCGATGCCGCCGTCAACCGCTGGTCGGCCGCCTGCACTTGCGCCAACGCCGTGCGCAGATTGGCCTGAGCCAGCAAGCGAGCTTCCTCCAGCCGGGACTCGGCGGCGATGACGCGCTGCTGGGCGGCAGAAATGCCGCCCGCATTGCGATCGAGCAGAGGAATCGTTGCGCTGACGCCCACGACATAACCGCTTTGGCTGGACCAGGCATAACGCCGCACGCCCGCACTGATACCGATTTCAGGCACCCACCTTTTTTGCTCGACGGTGACTTGTGCCTGAAGCGCATCGCGCTCCGCACGGGCGGTGACCACCGAGGGTGCCTCCTGTACCGACGAGGCAGGACTGTCGTTGGCCGCGTTCAGCAGCGTGCCGCTGACCCCTGAGTAGGCGATGTCCGATCCGACGAGCGCGGACAGGCGCTCCAACGCCTGGGTGAGGTCGGCCGCGCTCGCTTGCGTATTCGCCTGCGCGGCCGCCACGCTCGCCTGGGCCTGCGCCAACCTCAGTTGCGCTTCCTTGCCCGCTTTCACCTGGGCCTGTGCCACACCCAGATCGTCTTTGGCACGCGCCAGATCGTCCTGTGCCAGTTGCCGTAGTGCCTGGGCCGCTTCCACCGAGGCATAGGCCACGGCAAGGCCCGCGGCAAAATCGACCTGGGCCTGGTGACTGCGGGTCTGCGCCAATCCGAGATTGCGCTCGCCGGCCTCGATGCGAGCGGCCCGCTTGCCAAACACTTCCAGGGGCTGGGTAACGGTGTAGGTACTTTGGCGCTGGCTTTGGCCGCCGCTGGCCGGTGCGCCCAGATTTTCAAAGAGCGTGTCCACTCGCGGGTTGAGCAAGGCCCTGGACTGTTGCGCATCCGCTGCGGCAGCGCCGACATTGGCTTGTTGCTCCATCAGCGCAGGCGCTTGTGACAGTGCCTGTGCCAATAACTGTGCATAGACCGGCGCGTCAGCCGCGTTCGCATGGGTAACGCTCAACATGGCCACGCCAAGCGCCACGATGGCGCGTCGATAGGGGAGAACGGGAATGATGGCGAGCCTCCTTTCAGGCAGTCGGCACTCCAGCGTTTGTGGAGGAGTCAACTAGGAATACGGCGCTGCCCGCATCTCCCCCTCGTTCTCAGACAAAAAAAATTTACGACAAAGATGTGCCGTCCCTGTGCCGCCTTCCACGCGCCCAGAACGAGATCGGCTCAGGCGCTGCTACCGCGCGAAATCAGCAGGGTCAGCTTGCTGCGCGCCCGAGTGAGGCGGCCTTCAAGCGCCTTGAGGGTGATGCCCAGGGCGGCTGCGGCCTCGGGCTGGGTGAGTCCCACAATACCGGTCAGGACGATGGCCTCTCGCTGGTCACGCGGCAGCAGAGAGAGTGTCTGGGTCACTTTGGCCAGTTCCCTGCGGGCGGCCGTTGCGCGCTCCGGGCCAGGCGCGGGATCCGTTTGCTCGGGCGTGTCCGGGCTGAGCAGATCCAACGCGCCGAACAGGAAATTGCGCACCTTGCGGAAGCGGTACAGATCCCGCATCTTGTTCATGGCGATGCCGAAAAGCCAGGCGCGAAAAAGACGGGATTCATCGTAGTCGCCCAGGGCCTTCCACACAGCCACAAAAGTCTCCTGAGTCACGTCATCGATGTCGGTGTCAGGAATGCCAAAGCTGCGCGCGGCCTGTGTCACCGCTGCGCCATAACGGTCAACGAGTACCTTGAAGGCACGCTGATCGCCTTGCGCCGCGCGCTTGGCCAACACAGCGTCCGAATCCGAGGCAATCACTGCGAACCACGCCGAAGCGCTTCCACCAACACGTTGTCGTACGCCGGCCGATGCTCGGGCTTGAGTCCGGCCCGCATCTCGAAAACGTGCACGAGCGTGGCGCGCTGCAGATCTCCAGCGGCTTTCTCCACTTCACGAATGGCGGACTCGACCTCCGGCGACCAGGAGGGATTTTTGGAGATCGCTTCGGCCAACTGGCCATTCGCGGCGCGCAAGCGCTTTTCTATCTCCTGGCGCCGCTCCGCGAATGCCTGCTCTTTGGTCTCCAGGATTTGCTTTTCATTGGCGTCCAGGGGGACAGCGCGATGCAGCATCTCATGGAGGTCCGTCTCGGGTCGCGGCGCATTGTGCCGAACCATGACAATCGCCCCGGCCACCAGGACGCCGAACAGAGCCCCAGCAATCGTCGCCAACGCAAAACGTCGTAGTCGATGGGCCATCATTCCCCCACGAGCAAGCCGAACGGCGAGGCCGCCGGCGGTGCAGAAATCCAGGTGGCCACGGGCTGCTCCCATGCCTTGGCGGCAATCGAGTCCAACCCGGCGAGGGCCACTATCGCGGCAACGGCGGCGCACAACATGGCCAACCGGGCATCGTGTCTGGCCAGTGCCAAAGCTGAGGACGCGGGCGAGGTGCTCGCGCTGATCCGCTGCAAGACCTTGTCGCTATTGACAGGTGCATCGGCATTTTTGGTCAGGTTGGCTGCATCTGCGAGCCACTTGTCTATGTCCACCATGGCAGACCTCCTTTGGAGCTGTTCATCTCTCTATACGGCTGCGAAGCAATTTCCCCTCGGAAAATATGCAAATCTCTGCCAAAAGCTTAAGCGGCGTTGTCCTTGGCCGCCAGTCGCCTTGCCGGAGGACTGCAGCACGAAATACAAGACGTGTAAAGCTTGGGGGCACGTCCCCGCTTTCCCGAGCGCCTGGACTACACTGCGCCGCAATATGTTTCGCCGCCTGATCGTGCTTGTCCGAGTATGCTGCCTTTGCTGGCAGTCCTTGGACTTTGCGGGAGCCGGCGTCGCTTCGAGACATTGCAGCACGCCAGCTGTGTCATCGGAGATTGGATCGGCTTTTACAACAACCGCCGGCCTCAACAGAGGCTAGCCCTGAAGACCTCCACTGAAGCATTCGCATTAGCGGCCTGACCTGTGCAGGTTCTGCTTGGTCAATACACGGCTGGGCAAGCACCGGTGGGTGGTGGAGAGGACGCACAGCTGGTTTGCAGGCTTTGGCAAACTGAGAATCCGCTTTGAACGACGGCGGGATATCCACGAAGCACCGCTGAAATTGGCGGGAGCGATCATCTGCGCACGCTTCGTAGATCAGTGGTGTTAGCCAGTCTGAGTGGCGCGCGCACCTCGCCGCTCAATGAGTCTATGGGTTTCTCAAGGCAGAGCAAGCCAGCACCTATCTCGTCAGTCCCAGACCGATGACTGAATCAGAAGTAGGTGATCGCCGCGACTACTGTGTCCATCAAGTGCTATCGTAGAACACGAGAAGGCTGAGATGCCTTCGCGGACGCGACCCGGCGACGGAACACCTAAAAATTTAGGGGGAAACTTCTCGTGAAACTAAAAACTGAGTAGTCCACGATTTCAAAACTATGCTGCTCGAGCTACGCCAAGTGCTTGCTGTACCTCGCGTCGAAGTTCAAGACTCGAGGAGATTCGGCACCCACACTCAGCCGCAGGTGCCTTGATGTGGGCTTGAGCCATGTGCATAACACGCTCTAGAAAAACTATCAACGTAGGAATAAAGAAAAGGATAGCTCGGAATGAATACTTCACACATTCACACAAAAATAGATCAAGATGATCTTGAAGTCTATGATGATGGAGATTTGACGGACCTTCTTGGAGAACTCCGAGTCTTACTCCCTAGCTCACAGCTTCTTTCAGCATTTTTGATAACGGTACCCTTCATGCCGGGATTCAACGCCATCGCATATACTGAAAAATGGGTCTTCTTAGCGACATTTCTTTTGGCAGTGACGAGCCTAGTATTACTAAGCGCAACTGCCGTACAGCATCGATTGATACGACCGCTGATTGACAGACCTCGTTTTAAAACATTTGCATCACGCCAAATTCTGGCAGGTGCTGTAACGCTTGCGATCGCACTAATATCAGGCACACAGCTTGTTCTATCCACCATCTTTGGCCATTTCGTTGGTAGCTTAGCTGCGGCACTGATTGCGACCCTAATCTTCACGCTATGGTGGTGGCTGCCGCGTCGCTGGAAAGCGACTGAGAAATTATGATCAAACTCCAGATTTCATGTTACGGAAGATAGCTCACTATGCAGAAAAACTGATTTAGCAAGAATTATATGATTGTGTGTTCTTTGTCGAATTCCAGCTATTTCACAATTATAAACCACTAATTCAACTGCACCAATTGGAACACAAATCCCATTCTTCTGAAGTTTGTTCTTTTATCGTGACCTCTCCAACTGTGCTATCTTAGGCAATCTATGATTATTTTCACCTTCCGGTATCAAATCTAATGCATACAACACCACGGGGGAATAGATCTCCTCACAGAGCTATAGATGTGACCAGGTATGATGTGCTTGGGGATTCGAGCCTGGATATCAGAGCGACTTGACCGATGCCGGCGTGCAGTTTGTGCCAGTTGTAATGGTACGGCCAGCACGCCAGAACGTCGGTCCGCTCAGCTGAGGTCTGGTACGTCCACCCATAGAGCCCACTCGAGCAGCGCGAACTGGATGAATCGTTCAGCCTTGTGGCTGGTTCGATCTGGCGAACTTGAGTTGTACGCCCAAAGCCTTGTAAGCAGCAGCAATCGCCTTTGACGGGAAAGCTGCACCGTTGTCAACCAGCAAGCGTTTAACGCTCATTCCCAACCCAGCGCGGCACGCCATCGCATTGTGCAGGAGCGCTGGCTTCATGCTTCTTCTCGCCGGGATGCATGGTGGTGAAGGCTATGCCTGCATGGTCATCAATAGTCACAAAAAGCATCGCCCACATGCACTTTCAACCGAGTCACGCCGGTAGCAGTCCACTCAATGACTTACCTGACGATGCAGCCGAGCTTCTTGGTGTCGATTGCAGTATGTCCCCGCGTTCATCCTGCTCGCAGCACTTCACCGTTAAAGAAACAACAACTTGGCTTTAACTCAATGCGCCCACTTATTTTTCCCGCATAAAATTAAAAGCAGGAATGCAGATTATGCATTCATGTACAAAGATATCACGCCAATGCATCTGCAGTACACATTAAAATTGCTACTCAGATTCAAACTAAGGTTGACAAGATCCAATTGCAAAAAATTGCAAGTTAATGATGCATTATTCTTTTTATCTAATAATCTTCAGACATCTCGTCAAACTTACCTTTCACATGGCGAATCTCCAGGATATAGCCCGATCCTCGTTGAGTATGAAGTAGTTTGATATCATAAGGATCATCAAGCTTTCTACGCAACCTTCGCACTGCTACGTCCACCATGTTTTTAGTAAAATTGCCGTCTCTATTCCAAACCTGTGCCGCCAGAGACTCCCGAGACAAAAGCTGACCAGAGCGCCGCATAAATGCCAACAGCAATGAAAATTCACCTTTGGTTAAATCAAGCCTCTTGCCCTTTCGTTCTGCACGCTGCTTAGAAAGATCAAGAATAAGATCTCCTAAATAATAGCACTCCTTGTTATTGAACTCAAGAAGCAATCGGCTCTTCAGCTGTTCAATTCTTTTTATGAAACTCTCACTGTGGTCTGAGATTGATGGATCTATTTTCACCCCATTATCGAAGAACACTTCTCGATCCTTGCCATCTTTAATTTTTGTTAGGATCATCATTGGAAGATATTTATCCGTATTAATTTTTGCGAACAATTTAAATTTTTCCAGGAGAATTTTATTCTCATAAAAAAGTATTAAATTTATCTCATTTTTAATAGCATGACGGAGTCCAGAGTGATAGTCACTGAACTCGTCGAAAATATAGCCAAGCGCGCGCAAGGTATCTCGCAAATAATGCGAAACTCCTGCCGGAGGCCTAATTACAAGCATGCGCATTGTGAGATGGACAAATTATTAAAAGACCTCTTTAATAATCTCTTTTTGCACCTTCGCCCATTTTGTCCCCAATCGAATAGCTTCTCTTTGTTGAGATGAAACGGAAGAAAAGAAAAACCTCTCTTGGATATGTAATTTTTGGAGTAGGCGCCTTAGCTGAAGAGATCTTGCTCGAAGAGATCCCTCTAATATGATATTTTCCGGTGATTTAGAAGAAAACAGATTGGCCGCAATTTCCAAGCAGGTCATTGCATACTCAGTAGTTGCTGGAATCACTCTAGGCTCAGCCAACTTACCTTTTGCAACTTGAGTATTCTTCTCAAGCACGATACCCCACGGTCGAATCGTAGCGTTTATGTTCATTGAAAGTGCTTCAAGCTTTGTTAGGCCAAATGCACGCGCTAAGCGCAGTCTCATCGCCAAGAGAGGTGCAATTTCTTGTATTTCTGATATGGCACTTTGGGCTTCATCTTCTGGACCAAAGACAGGCAAGACGAAGGAGCATAGAAGCGATCGTGCCAGAGGATCACCTTTATTTGCTGCAGAGTGCAGCATTTTCATCCCAGACTCCATGGAGTCTATCTCCACAGACTCCCTAAGAATCATCACGCCTAGGCAACGCTCTGCCTCCGCAATTCCGTGTTTGGCGGCCTTCTCCAGACAAAATCTAGCCATAGTGGGATTAGCAACCGAACTACGGTAGTCTGAGCAAATTCGAAAGAGGTGCAGCCATGCCATAGATACACCAGAATCTCCAGATCTCAGTAGCAATGCAACTGACTTTCTCAAGTTTTGGCTTCTGACAAGACGCTTTGCGGGCAAATGTCCACATGGGTAGCCCGCCAGAGATCTCCCGAGAATATGGCAGGCCTTGAGATCGCCCACGGCAGAGCATCGTTCTAAGCTTTGCTCAATTAAATCAGCTGGCAAATGTCCTAAATCGTGTTTAAATTTCTCCGCATAGGCGACTATGTCGCATATGAGCTGATGCAAAGTCATGTTTAGTGGCACGAAGCAGCTATGGGATGAAAGGACCGACAGAATCTGAATGCACCTATCCGGCTGTCTTCCATTTAAAGCCGATCTTGCTTCACTGGCGATTATGGAAGAAACGTCAGTCGGATGTATAATCCTAAGCGCATGTAAGGAACTTAGTAGCTTGCCTACAGAAATTTTCTGATGGCTTGTGTCAGTGCTATCAAGCAATTGAGTTGTACAGCGCTGTAGCCAAACTTTCCCCATTTCTGCTTCACAGCGCAAGAAGTGCCACGCGGAAAGCTTGAGCCGCGCAATCTCATCATTTTCTGCTGCATTCTTTAGTGCAAAAATCAAGTCTTCTTTGACTATTTCTTTTAAAGAGAGATGAGTAGACAATGAGATAGATGCTCTTTGCTGGGCCTTAGGGAACGCGGATTTTAGATATGAAACACCTATAGAAATATTCTTAGAAATTCCAGGTGAGCCTGTTAAGTATGCTTCCCCCAGCTTCAAACATGCTTCTATATCTCCTGTTTTAGCAAGCTGTCTCAGCTGCAGATCCTCGCTCCGCATCACACTCCCCCGGGTTAGCTATTAATCAAGGAACCTAATTCCGATTCCTACTAGATCAAAGACGTTAGCAAACTAATCCCGGCAACTTCCAACCAAAAAAAATGACATATTTGCAATATTCGTGCAAACAATATGTGGTGACTATAAGGACATAGGCCTCGAAAGCTCGGATTGTTGGTGGCATGGTTCGTGAAATCTAGAAATCAGCGAATTTGACTTGCGCAACCTTACTCATTCCTTTTCATCCAGCGATATTTTTGCGCGCGACGTTTACGATTTCTGCTGATGCCCGAAGCAGGCATCAATCAACAGTTTTCTTAAGGAAATGATCATGAACTTCAAACACATAGTCGCGCTGTCCCTGGCAGGCGTGGCTGCCGGTGCCAGCGCCCAATCTTCCGTCGAACTGTTCGGTATCGTTGACGTGAACACGCGTTACGTGAACAACAGCAACCTTCCCAGCAACCTGACCATGAACAACAGTGGTCTCGCGTCTGGTCGTTGGGGACTGCGCGGTGTTGAGGATCTGGGCGGTGGCTTGAAAGCGGGTTTCTGGCTTGAATCTGACATTGCTGCTGATACCGGTACGTTCAGTTCGACTGGTAAGTTCTTCCAGCGTCGATCGACAATTAGCTTGATGGGCAATTTTGGTGAAGTTCGTCTCGGACGCGATTTCTCGCCTGCTTCCCAAAATGCGACCAAGTACGACCCGTTTAACGTGATTGGTTTGGCCGGTTCAAACGTTACTAGCCGCATGCCTGGTGCGTTTGCGTCCTACTATCGTCATGACAACGCTATCCAGTACTTCTCACCCAAGTGGAACGGTTTGCAGGCTGAGGCGATGTATGCCATGGATGAAGACCCGTTGACCAGCGTTGGCCGCCATATCGCGGGTCGTTTGGCCTATGACAATGGTCCTCTGAGCATGTCCGTTTCGTATGGCGCGACCGATGTCAACGCCTCGGGCGCAAAGCTCAAGCAATACGGTGCGGCCGCTTCCTACAACTTTGGAGTGGCAACCCTGATGGGCTACTTCCAGCGTGATGATTTGCCCTATGGTATGTATGGCTCGCGTGCTGTAGGGTCTGAGGACCGCTGGCAAATTGGCGTCACTGTTCCCGTTGGCAAGGACTACATTCGTGCCAACTATGTGCGTACAGACTCGCGCGGAGGCCCGGCCGCCTATAACGGTAGCGACGCCAACAAGTTCGCTATTGGCTACGTGCACAACATGTCACGCCGCACTGCGCTGTACGGCACGATTGCACGTGTCACCAACAAGGGCGGCGCAAACTTTAGCCTGGTGGGTGGAGCTGCTGGACTGGCCGCTGGCGGTAGCTCCACGGGTGCAGAAGTGGGCATCCGCCACTCCTTCTGATAGGAAATTGAGATTGGCTTTCTGAACTATGACGAAAACGTAACCATTCAGCCGGTCAATTAAAATATTGCCTAGCCTATAGTAATTGCCATGAGGTGTTCGCCTCATGGCAATTTTTTTGAAAGGAACCGTAATGAAATTTGCACTGCCGTTCACTACCGCTGTCCTGCTGCTTGTTGCGGGCCAAGCTAACGCGGACTACTTTCCTACAGGGAAGTCGTACTACGGCTATGAAGTCCAGTCTACGAGCTACAGAACAATTGATCTTTCCCAGAAAGGTCCAATAAATATAACCTGTGGTGAAATCATCCAATTCATAAGCAACGGAAAGACTCTGATCTGGAAGGCGGACTCCATCTATCATACTGAAGTCCCTATAGCCAAGTTTGCACCTGTTGGATTTGATCCGCAAGGACGATCAATTTTCGTCTCTCAGAATGAATATGAGTTCGGTGGATAATTAATTCTCAATTTAAAAGCCCCACTATTATGTGGGCTTTTTTTATTTATCGATCCATATATTTTTAAAAATTAATGTGCACCAAATAATAGTGCAGAAAATTATAGCCACAAATACTGCAGCGCTTCCAAGGTCCTTTGCTTTTCTGGATAGCTCATTTTCTTCTTGGCCAAATCTATCTATGGCTGACTCAATGGCCGAATTCAATATTTCAACTATCAATACTAGAAAAACACCGGAAAGAAGAAATAATATCTCAAGCAATCCATTGCCAACTACTATTGATAAAGGGATCAAAACCAGGGCCAGCATCGCCTCAAGTCTGAATGCGGGTTCTTCCCAAGCATCTTTTAAGCCGCTCCATGAATAGCTTGTTGCGTAAAATATGCGAGAAAGTCCTCTTCGTGATTTTTGGTGATTAACAAAGATTTGGGGACTAGTTGATTTATCCAACACGATATTGAGTCTTTAGTGAAAATACTATGTATGTCAGCGCTGAGATGTACCAGCAAATGGCTAGCGCCCATAAATCATGGGATATGAAGTGGGCGCCTCGAAGTTGCTGAGTCAAACCAAAGATCAACCCCAGAGTAATGCCTATCGCAAGTCCTCGCCATCTAAACAAAGGCTTGGACATTAAGAAAAAAAAGTATAGACCAATCCAAGCGTATCCGGCACTAGCATGTCCAGCAGGGAAACAATTTCCTCTCCCAATGCTTGATGGCCGATGTTCAAACAAACCCACAAATGGTCGATCTCCTCCAAATTCAGCAAGGCTCCAAGGGCAGTCCATGTTGGTAACTGTCTTTAAGATCCCAATAGAAAAGACACATAGCAATACAGAACTACTCAGATAGATCAGAGGAAGTCTCCAAGTCCGAAAAGAAGAACCAACTTTGAAAAATGAAGAGCAAACTATTGCTATAAGTATTAGGAGAGCTGTCAAACTAACATTCTTCCCTCCTTTATGGAGTATCTTAGCTGCAATCCAATGATCTGTCAGGCGCCATTCGTAACCTTGATATTTGTAGATTTTTGTTGTCAGCCAAAAATCTCCGCCAGCAATCATCAATATGTAAGATATTGCTATTATTGGAAGGATTGGAAAAACCATGTGAGTGAGAAAAAATGGCTTACTGAAACCAAATCCTTTCTCATTCATTTTTTTTATTGAACCCATGAAAGATGGGCCCCATCTACACGAGGCCAATACAAAAAATAAGAGATTTTAGTCTTATCTGATCAAAATGCAGGCTGCTTTTTTTTGTATGCCAGAAGCCTCAACGCATTGAATACAACTAGTAAAGTCGAGCCTTCATGCACTGCTACAGCGGCTCCGATACTGAGGCCCATAATAGTCGCCGGCACTAAAACTGCCACTATGCCAAGGCTGACAAAGACATTCTGACGGATCACTGATCTTGTATGCCGACTCAGACCCACTGCAAAAGGCAAATGCCTGAGATCATCTGCCATAAGGGCAACATCAGCAGTTTCCAGCGCAACATCAGAACCAGCTGCTCCCATCGCAATTCCAACAGTAGAGTTGGCCATAGCGGGGGCATCATTCACCCCGTCGCCAACCATTGCCACCTTGGTTTTCTTCTTAAGATCTCGTATGGCTTTGACTTTGTCTTCAGGCATCAGATCGCCCCAGGCCTCATCCAGACCAACTTCCTGAGCAACTGCATCGGCGACTTTTTGATGATCACCGGATATCATTATCATCCGCGTTATACCCAGGCTCCGCAGTGCCTTCAACGCCTCTTTAGCACCAGCTCTCGGGGTGTCGAGTAATCCAATGGCCCCCAGATCTCTGTCTCCAAATCGGACAAACATCGTTGTACGACCAGATTCTCTCAGATTGTCAATGATTTGCTGTGATTCAGCGCTTAGTTTGGGGATGTCTTCAATACCGAACATCTCGGATTTACCAATCCAGACAGGTTCAGCATTAATGCTTGCTTTTACGCCGCGGCCAATAAGATTTTCAAGATCGCTAGCTACTAGATTCCGCTGATTCACTAACTTCTCGCCAGCGTCTTTCACAATTGCAGCAGCCAGCGGATGGTCGCTAAGGGACTCTACCGCTACAGCTACTTGCAAAAGCTCTTCCTGTGTAATACCTTTCGCTGGCACGATATCAGTTATGCGTGGACGTCCTTCGGTCAATGTTCCGGTTTTATCGAATGCAATCGCATTGAGAGATCCCAACTCTTCTAAGGGGGCTCCACCCTTTATCAAAACACCACCTCGTGCTGCACGAGCTATACCTGATAGCACTGCACTGGGTGTAGCAATGGCGAGTGCACAGGGGCTTGCTGCAACCAATACTGCCATAGCGCGGTAAAAGCTATCACGAAATGGCTCATCAATGACAACCCATGCAAACAGGAGCGCAAAGGCAAGTATCAGAACGGCTGGAACAAATATTCTTTCGAATTTTTCGGTGAAGCGTTGAGTTGGAGATTTGAGTGTCTCGGCCTCACTGACCATTTTCACGACTCGAGCAAGAGCCGAGTCCGCAGATTTTCTGGTCACCTCAATTTCGATACCTCCAGCACCATTGATTGTGCCAGCGAACACCTTTGACTCCGAATTAATGGCATCAGGATTTAATCTAGCCTTCTCCGCATCTTCCACGGCCTTCTTATCTACGGGAATACTTTCCCCAGTGACAGGCGCCTGGTTAACTGCGGAATTTCCTCGGACGATAAAGCCGTCAGCGGCAATCCGCTCATTTGGCTTCATGAGAACCAAGTCTCCTACAACCAGCTCTTCAACTGCAACTTCTAGTACTTGACCATCTCTCCGGACTGTTGCACTGTTGGGCGCTAGCTCGGCAAGTGCTTCAATGGCTCGCTTTGCACGTCCCATCGCGTAGTGCTCAAGAGCGTGACCTAAACTGAATAAAAATAGGAGTAGGGAACCCTCTGCCCATGAGCCCAGCGCCGCGGCTCCTCCGGCGGCCACTAGCATGAGTGTATCAATTTCAAACCGCTTGAGCCGAAGATTCTCCAGTGCCTCTCTGAGAGTAAAGTATCCACCGAAGAAATATGCTAGAACGTAAATTCCGATTGGAAACCAAGCCGGCAAGGAGGGGAGAAATTTCTCAATCGCTACGCCAAGTGCAAGAAGCACCCCGCAGGTGATAGCGAATACCATCTCTGCATTTTTCCCCAGAATTCCTCCCCCGTGATCATGGCCATGATCATTTTCATTTTTGGATTGCGGACGTTCTTTCCTGAACCCCGAATTACCTAACTCAGGTTGAGTGGGATTAATATTTAAATCTCGGAGAGCATCCAGAATATCAACTTCTTTTATTTTATTCTTGTCAAAATCCACATGAACTTGGCCAGTCGGGCTCACCTGCGCCTCTATAACTCCACTTAGACCAAGAAGCTTAGTCTCTACAGTGCGGGCTTTTCTGGCATGGTTTATACCTTCAAATTCTATAAGAAAGTGTCCCCAGCGGTCGGATATCCTGGATCCTGCTGCCTCAACTAGCTCTCTAATACGAATCAGTGGTAATTTTTCTGAATCATAGTGAATGCACAATTTAGGCCATTCGCCATCTTTGCCAGCATCCAGATGGACCTTCTCGACACCATCCCTACTTTGAATATCACTTAGTAAGCGTCTCACCAAAAGGTCATCGCTTGTTGAAATAGATGATAGAACTACCGGTATGTCTAGACGAAGTTTTTTTTTCATGATATTTAATCGACAACAGGAGATAGCTATACCTTTATCGCAGCGTGCCAGTTGACTTGGCAAGCGTCAACTTAAAGATTTTCTCTTCCACATTGCGCGCAAAATTTTGCGCCTGCAACTAAATTTGCGTCGCATCCACGACATACTAAGGAAACTCCACACTGGCCACAAAATCTGCTTGTTGCGGAGTTTGGTGTTCGGCATGTTGGGCATGCATATCCCACTTCGCCGTAACTACCTCTTTTAAGGTATCCACTGGAATTTTTGTGATGTCCATCATTTTTACGGTGATGTCCTTTTCCGAATAACCAGCTGCTGAATCCCATGATAAGCTTCCTAATTTGTTAAGATCCGTGTCTAGACAAGTTTGGATAACATTTCTCCGATTTCCATATACTCATCCACAGCTTGTTTCATTGCCAACTCCGTGCGTATTGCGTTGTCAATGAAACTAGCACGCTCCTGATCTAAATCCACCGTGTTTTTATCGAGAGAGTTCTGTGAGGCCGGGCGGTAGGCGACTTCAGTGTCGTATATGGACTTCAACTCTGAGCTTGGGATATGCCCCTTTTTCGTCTCCTTAACCGACAACATGTTGGCAGAACTTCTTTCAAGCGCTGCCTTGAAGTCCAAGTCTTTTGCTTGATACCCAGGTGTGTCCGCATTGGCAATATTGCTTGCAATTAGTGCGAGCCTTTGCGTTCTGATTCGCAATGCTATGTCTTCAAAACGAACTTCGCTCATTTCATACCCCTTTTCTAATCTTCCTTCGAAGATTTGTTGAAATGTTGTGCTTTGAGGTTGACAAACTATGAATAAATATGATATCCGCCATTAGCGCCTAAGTTGATTACAAATTTGTCATGCTGTCGTCAGTTCTCACTTGTGCAAGAAGCAGCTATGTCTAGAGTCTTATCGTAGACATTCGTCTGCACATCCAGCAGACCTAAGACTGTGTGAAAGTAGTTATCGTGGCTTATTTTGATGTTGAGATTTTTGCTTTTCAAGCACGCTAAACTTGTACCGCTTGAGATTTCCATTGGCTTTGATACCCACATTACCCATGGTATGTTTTTCTGCCCTTTCGGTGCAAAAGAATATGGAAGCCCGTGCAGATAAATATTATTTTCACCTAATGATTCTCCGTGATCGGATACGTACATGAGTGCAGTTGGCGCAGCGGGAAATGAGTTCTTCAGCCAATCTATGGCGTTGTTAATAAAGTAGTCCGTCTCGATGATGCTGTTGTCGTAAGCGTTCACGACTTCTTGTTGCGTACAACTTTGGAGCGCTGCCGACTCGCATTCGGGTTTAAATGTCTTTCTTGAGAGACTAGACCTTTTGTAATATGCAGGCCCATGACTTCCCATTTGATGAAGTACGATTACTTTTCCTTTCCCGTTTTTCATCGATGAAGATGACTGAATGCGATCCTTGAGGCCAACCAGCATGGCAGAGTCCTGGCAGACGCCATCTTTTTCGCAAAGCGGATTGCTTGGCTCATATCTGTAGTATTCGGTCGCAACCCTAGCGCAAACTCCTTTGCAACCAGACTGGTTGTCCAACCAGTAAACCGAAAGCCCAGCCTTAGCCAGGACATCCAGCATGTTTTCGTGGTTTACTTTCCTTGATGCATAGTCTTCTCGATCTAAGTGAGAAAACATACAGGGCAACGACTCAGCGGTACTGGTGCCGCAAGACCATGCGTTCTTTGAGGAGAAGATGTCAGCTCGCTTCGATAGCAGTGGCGTTGTATTCCTCTCATAGCCATTGATTCCGAAGTTTTCGGCTCTTGCTGTTTCTCCAACTATGAGTAGCAATATTGGTTCTTCGCCATTGACTAGCTCGTTAGTTTGTATTTTTGCATCTTGACCGATTTTTTCTATTTTTAAGCTTCTTCTATCCAGAGGGTTTGTAGCCACCTTTATTGTTGAGTAAAATGTATTCAAAGGACTAATTTGGTACCTCATTTTCGTATGATTTCTCATTATCGACGAGAAAGGTTGATAAATGAGGAAAATGCACACTAAAGCCAAGGCAAGTCCTAGGAATGCCAATAGTACAGATGTAAATATTGCCTTGATTGCAGTCGTCTTTTTTACGCCGGCCAGAATAATCAAGAATATGGGGATTATTGAAAATCCAAGTACCGTTACCAGTAATTCGTAGCTTAGAAGATCAATTGCTTCTCCGATATCAGTTTGCAATGTATTTCGTATCATTCCAGGATCTATTACGATCCCGTAGCTCAGCATGAAGTAGCTAGTGATGGAATTTACAAGTATTGCCCCAACCAATACTGGCTTAAGTAGTGGCCCCAAAGCAAATATTGAAAGAAGAGAGATGTTTAGCGCAGCAACTGCAACTAAAAATCCTATAAAAAATGTTACCCCAATTTCCTCTTGCAACTGGAGCAGAGTCTTCCACAGGGGGATGTTCCCCACAGTTGCAAGCCAAACACCAGTCGCAATAATCAAGACTGCTGGGCTAACTGTTAGATTGGATGAAATCTTTCGAAGCAAGCTTCGATTTTTATTTAACATGACTAGCTCTTCTTATTGAGCCAAATACAAAAAATCCCATATCCAAAGAACTACGTTCTAAAGATATGGGATTATCATTTTCACTATTACAACGAATCTATCCATTGGCTAGAGCATGCCCGCTGATCACGCAGCTCCGATTCGTCATCCACAACTTATTTCAACCACCCATTGCGCGTTGACGTGCATCACGCTGTTCTGGAGTCTCCTTAAGCAATTCGTTAATGACTTCTTGACGGGTCTTTCCGGCATTTGCTTGCTTGGAGGACGCTGGATAAGCGCCAGTATTGAATCGATTGCTTCCGCCCTCGCGAGCGGCCGTACCTGCCTCAGCTTTAACTTGTTCCCGGGTCTTTTGTGAGTTGAAGTGCTCGGGGTAGGTTTTCACGCCTGCTTCATTGTTCGCGGGATGCTGATAGCTTTCGGCTGCGGCTATGCCAGGAAGAATGAATGCGGTCGAAGCGACCAATGCAGCGATAGAGGATGCAATGTTAAGACGACGGTGCTTCATTTCGAGATCCTTTCAAGAGATTTTGAATTTCTATTCGTGGCTTTGTTGGACCCGAGTAGATGGCTCTACTATAGAAAAGCTGCCCCCACAGGACGCACACATTGCCATGACAATGCTGTAATCTAATTGACATAAAAAGGGCCATGGCTTTTGGCCATGGCCTGAAAAGCGATCACGGTCCCAAGTTACGCGATCGCCACCTCACCCGAGGACGATGCCCCATCCTCGGGATTCTGTTGAACGTCGCCTTCCGAAGGGTCGTTCCTGTGGATGAGCCTGTACAGCAGGGGCAGGACGAGCAGTGTCAGCATCGTGGAGGAGAGGATGCCGCCTATGACTACTGTTGCAAGGGGACGCTGCACTTCCGCTCCTGTGCCTGTGGCGATAGCCATAGGTACGAAGCCTAGCGAAGCTACCAAAGCCGTCATAAGGACTGGGCGTAGTCGTGTGAGCGCCCCTTCCGTTACGGCGTCTGGCACGCTCTTGCCTTCCTCACGCAACGTCCGGAAGTAAGAGATCATCACCAAGCCATTGAGCACAGCGACCCCTGACAGAGCAATGAATCCTACAGCGGCAGTAATGGACAGTGGTATGTCTCGCAGCCACAACGCCAAGATGCCGCCCGTGAGCGCGAACGGGATACCTGTAAACACGATGAGCCCGTCTCGAGCATTGCCGAACATTGCGAAGAGCAAGACGAAGACCATCAGCAGAGCGACAGGTACCACAATCATGAGACGTTGACGCGCCGACTCTAAGTTTTCGAATGTTCCGCCCCAGCGGGTCCAGTATCCCGCTGGTAGCTGAAGGCTTTCGAGGCGTTGCTCAGCTTCGTTCACGAAGGAGCCGATGTCACGTCCACGTACGTTTGCACTGACGACGATACGGCGTTTACCATCTTCTCGGCTGACTTGATTTGGGCCAGGAGCCGTCTCAAAAGTCGCGACTGAGGACAGCGGCACGAACCCCACCCGGCCATCTGCTCCCTTTGGCAACGCAATCGGAAGTCGGCTCAGAGCCTCCACATCATTGCGAATGTCCTCGGGCAAGCGAACCTGGATGTCGAAGCGCTTGTCCCCTTCGAAAACAATCCCCGCTTCTCCGCCCCCCAGCGCAACACTGATGGTGTCTTGCACATCCCCCATGTTGAGGCCGTAGCGTGAAGCTTTTTCGCGATCGATTTGCACTGTGAGCATCGGCAGGCCTGTCGTCTGCTCAATTTTCACTTCTGACGCGCCCTGGATTTGCTGAAGCATGCCAGCCACAGTTTGTGCGTTCTTCTCCAGTACGGACATGTCATCACCGAAAATCTTTACGGCTACGTCGCTACGCACGCCAGAAATCAGTTCGTTAAAACGGAGTTGGATCGGCTGGGAAAACTCGTAGTTGTTGCCTGGCACGCTGTCTGCGGTCTTTTGAATCGCAGCCAATAAATCGTCGCGAGAACGCGAAGGATCGGGCCATTGATCCTTGGGCTTTAGCATGATGTAGCCGTCCGAGATGTTGGGCGGCATAGGATCTGACGCAATCTCGGCGGTACCGGTACGTGCGAACACACGGTCAATTTCAGGAAACTCCTTCTTCAAGGTGTTCTCGATCTGGATCTGCATCTCCAGCGACTGTGTGAGGCTGGTGCCAGGAATGCGAAGTGCTTGGATCGCAAAGTCGCCTTCATTGAGGTTGGGAGCGAATTCACTACCTAGGCGTGTCGCCAGCAGCAGGCTAAGGACCACCGCTACACAAGCGGTTGTCAGAACTACTGCAGGGGCTGCCATGACTCTTGCCAGGATGGGCGAGTAAGAACGGCGTGCCCAACTCATGATGCGGTTTTCTTTTTCCGCTACTTTGTCGCCCATGAACAGGGCAACCGCAGCCGGAATGAAGGTGATCGACAGCAGCATGGCTCCGGCCAAGGCGATGACCACGGTCAGTGCCATGGGGTGGAACATCTTTCCTTCCACACCGGTGAGCGCAAAGATGGGTAGATAGACCACCATGATGATCAGCTGACCGAACAGCAGGGGCCGTCGAGCTTCCTTTGCCGCAGCAAATACCTCATGGAAACGCTCACTGCGAGTGAGCGGGCGGCCGCGTGCCTCCTGCGCATGGGCCAAGCGCCTCACACAGTTCTCCACAATCACGACTGCACCGTCAATGATGATGCCGAAGTCCAATGCCCCCAAGCTCATGAGGTTGGCGCTGACCTTGTAGTACACCATGCCTGTGAACGTGAAAAGCATGGACAGCGGGATGATCATTGCTGTGATCAACGCGGCGCGAAGGTTGCCCAGGAACAGGAAGAGGATCACCACCACCAAGGTGGCGCCCTCGATCAGGTTTTTCTTGACCGTGGCGATAGCTTTGTCGACCAGGTTGGTGCGGTCGTAAACAGTGACAGCTTTGACACCTTCGGGCAGGTTGCGGTTGATCTCCCGCATGCGTATATCGACCGCCTGGGATACCTTTCGGCTGTTCTCGCCAATCAGCATGAACACTGTACCAAGCACGACCTCGCGGCCATTGTCAGTCGCAGCACCGGTACGCAGTTCACGTCCTAGGCCTACTTCAGCCAAGTCTCGGATGCGTATCGGTTGCCCCTGAGCAGACCCAACGATGACTTCGCGAATGTCCGCTATTCCCTTGACCTGACCAGGCGCTCGTATCAGATATTGCTCACCTTGGCGCTCGATGTAGCCCGCACCGACGTTTGCGTTGTTACGCTGAAGCGCGGCCACGATATCGGCGAGTGTGAACCCGTAAGCTGAAAGCTTGGCAGGCGACGGTGCGACCAGGTATTCCTTCGCGTAGCCGCCGATAGAGTTGATCTCGGTCACGCCAGGCACATTACGCAACTGGGGCTTGATCACCCAGTCTTGAATCTCGCGCAGATCCATGGGCGTGTATGGCGAACCGTCAGGCTTCTTAGCGCCTTCCTCCGCTTCCACGGTCCACAGGTAGATTTCTCCCAAACCTGTTGAGATCGGCCCTAACGTTGGCGTTACGCCATCAGGCAGGTTTTCGCGGGCCTGCTGCATGCGTTCGTTGACCAACTGGCGTGCGAAGTAGATGTCGGTGCCGTCCTTAAACACCACGGTGACCTGGGACAGGCCGTAGCGCGATAGCGAGCGCGTCTGCTCCAGATTTGGGAGCCCTGCCATCACAGTTTCTATGGGGTAGGTGACACGCTGTTCAGTTTCGAGCGGAGAATATCCAGGCGCCTGGGTGTTGATCTGCACCTGGACATTGGTGATGTCGGGCACAGCGTCGATTGCTAGGCGCTGATAGCTAAACACGCCTAGCGCGGCCATGCCAAACACGGCAAGCAGTACGAGCCAACGCTGCTCGATGGCGAAGCGGATGATGCGTTCAAACATGAAGGTCTCCGATCCCCGCCTCAGTGAGCATGCTCTGCGGTGGCTTTGCCAAGCTCTGCCTTCAGCAGAAAACTGCCTTCAGCCACATACGCTTGATCCGGCTTGAGGCCTTCAAGAATCTCGGTGTTTTTCGTGTCCGAGCGACCGACACGGACGGGCTGAGCCCGGAATCCACCTTCGACCGGAACGAACACGACAGTTTGCTGGTTCTCAATACGCTGAATCGCTGTCGACACTACTGTGAGCGCTGCATCTTGGGATGATGCGGTGACCTCCACGTTCACAAACAGGCCTGGACGCCATGCACCATCCGGGTTAGGCAAAGTGATGCGGGCGGGGGCCGTTCGCGTGTCTTGACCAATGAGTGCGCCAACGTAGGAAACCTCGCCGGTCGCTGTCGATTCGAAAGCCGTTGCACGAACCGTCGCCTTTTCCCCTACACGAACTGATGGCATGTCTGGGGCGGAGACTCGCATCTCGGCCCAGACGGAGCGGAGGTCGGAAATCGTGAAAACCTGCGTTGTGTCCAGGACAGCCTCACCGATAGAAAGATGCTTTTCCACGATGACGCCATCGAACGGCGCTCGTAGCTCGAACCGGTTGAGCCCAGCAGCAGAGCCAGCTCCCGCCCCGGTTGCTGCCAACTTCTGCTCGGCGTTGGAGACAGCGATCTCAGCCTCGCGTAGTACCTGCTGCGCTTGCAGATAGTCTTGCTCTGCGGAAACTTTTTCTTCCCAGAGTTGCTTCTCGCGTTGATAGGTGGTGCGCGCCAGTGCTAGGCGCTTCTGAGCGCCAAGCAACTCGCTTCGTTGTTCTGACACGGCGACACTGCTCAGTACAGCCAAGAGTTGGCCCTTTTTTACGCTTTGCCCAAGATTGGCCGGCACACTTTCGGCAACGCCCGCGACGCGAGGGACAACGTGTGCCGTCCGGTCTTCATTGAAGCGGATTTCACCTGGCAGTTGAAGCAAGCTGCGCACGGTCGCTGGCCCAGCTTGAGCCACTTTTACCCCGGCGACCTTGATACGCTGCGCGTCCATGGGAATCACGCCTTCATCGTCATCGTGACCAGCCTCTGCAGCAGGCTTGGCAGAGGCTTTGTTTTCGCCACTTTCCTCATGATGCTCACCGTCGGCATGGCCGTCCTCATCCTTGTGAGCCTTTGTTGCCTTCTCACCATGGTGCTCTTGGTCGGCATGACTTGCCGCTTCACCATGGCCGTGACCTTTTTCCTGGGATTGAGCTGCTTTTTCGCCCGCAGGCGGGGGGCTCGAAGAGCCGTTTCGAAGAATTAAAGTCGCTGCCAGGACCCCTACGGATAGGATGCTCACAATTGCGATAACTGTGCTGCGCTTAGAACTTGGAGAAGAGTTCGTGTTCATGTTTGAGGCTCAGAGGTTTACTGGTCAGCTTGTGTACCGAGCAGGCGCTCGAGATCTGCGACGGCACTGTGGGTGGACAGCAGCTGGCTTAGGTACTGGCTACGTGCGTCGAACCACGTGCGCTGTGCATCTAGTACGTCGAGGTAGCTAAACTTCCCGAGTGAAAAGCCCTTCACTGCGGCTTCATAAGCCGTCTGGGCCGTGGGCAGGACTTGGGTTGAAAGTTGCTGTGCAAGACGACGGCTAGTCTCCAGCTGTTCACGCGCCTGGAAGAGATTCGTCTGCATCTGAACGCGCAACGCTTGAAGCTTCTCTTCAGCCTGATCCGCGAGGCGCAGCGCCTGTATCTGGTTGCCCCGGTTGGTGTCCAGCACCGGCAGTGGGATCGAAACCCCCAGTACCAATTGATTCCGTCCAACCTCTTGGGCCCGCTTAACGCCTAAGCTCACGGTGGGGTCCGGCATGCGCTTGGCACGTTCCAGATCTGCGGACGCACGGCTTTGCTCCAGGAACGAGCGCGCTTGCCTGATGGCAGGCGATTCCTCCAGCCGCATCAACAAGTCTGGGGCCGCAGGAGCTTCGGGGGCGATATCGAACGTGCCAAGCGCTGGACCGAATGCAAAGCCTTGTCCGCCCAGAAGTGCCTGCATTTGTTGGCGAGCGACTCTCAGGTCTGACTCGGCCTTACCCAGTTCAAGCTCGGCTCCAGACTCTGCCACCTTTGCGCGGCTTTCTTCCAATGGGGCGACCTTGCCTGCAGCAACGCGTTTGGTCGCGGCCTCGCGCGCATTTCTCACAATTTCCAATGTCTGTTTTGCAACAGTCACGCGCTCCTGGGCCGCCAAGAGGCTGTAGAAAGTCGCCCTCACGTCAGCACGGATGTTGGCGCGGGTAGCTGCCAGCTCGGCTTGTGCAACGTCGCGTCCCCGTTCAGCAATGCGCATCCGAGCATCGCGCTTGCCTCCAACCTCTATCAGCTGGTTCCACTGCACAGTTGATGTCTTGGTACGACTGCGGGTATCTTCTTGCAAGTAAGACAGCTCAGGGTTAGGGCGAGCTTTGCTCTGGAGCACGGCGCCGTCGCTGGCCGACAGGCCGAACTCAGCCGCGCGAAGGCTTGGATGAGTCGCGAGGGCCTTCTCGACCGCGACAGCGAGAGTCAGGGACGGGGGCGCCTCACTTGACGCTGTGGTGGGGCCGCTTGAGCTCGTGGGGACGGCGTGGGCCAAACCCGCTCCAGCCAACATGCTGACTAGCAAGGTTTGGCAAAGGCTTGTGCGAAGCCTACTCTTGCCACGTAAGGTTACCAAGTTCATGTATGAAACTCCTGCCCGGCAAAGCCCATGTGCCTGTCGGTCGCTGTAGTGCCCTGAAATATTTATGCGCAAGCGCATGTGGTGGGCGAAGGGCACTATAGGGGACGCTATCCGGCTGCATCCTGATAATAAGATGACAAATTTATCATCCAAGCGCCAGGATCTTAGGATCAAAATCCGCCCCATGAGAATCCTAATAATTGAGGATGATGGGAAGTTGGTGGACCAGCTTGCTCGCGGCTTGGTTGACGAAGGCTTCTCCGTTGACTCAGCCTCCGATGGGATTACCGGACTCAATAAAGCAGCTACCATAGAATATGATTTGATCATTCTAGATGGAATGCTTCCTGGAATAGACGGATTGGCGGTCCTAACTGCTCTTCGCCAATCCAAACAGACATCCGTTTTAATGCTTACTGCAAGATCGTCTGTTGAAGATCGGGTTACTGGCTTGAAATGTGGTGCAGATGACTATATGGTCAAGCCTTTTGCTTTTTCCGAACTGGTTGCACGCGTGAGGGCGCTACTCAGAAGATCCCCTGTCTTCAACAAGCCGTCAGCTGAACCAACAATTTTGAGAATTCATGATTTGGAGATAGATCTTGCAAGGCAGCGGGCTTTTAGAGCAGGTAAAAGGCTTGATTTAACTGCCAAGGAATTTAGTCTATTGATACTTTTAACCAGAAGGCAGGGTGAGATTATCTCGCGCTCCGAACTCGCGTCACAAGTTTGGTCAATGAATTTTGACTCTGAGACGAATGTGGTTGAAGTGGCAATTCGAAGACTTAGGCTAAAAATAGATGAACCATTTGACAAAATATTGCTGCATACGGTTCGAGGAATGGGCTATATTATGGAATCAAGATGAAAAATAACAAAAAAAAGAATAAAGCAACTCGTCCTTTATCCACTCGCCTGTCGATTTCCCTTGCTTTTCAAACTATTCTTGGACTAGGCATTGTTTGCATTACCGTCTATCTGGTAATCGCTCAAACACTATCTGCCAAACAGGCTGACGCGCTTGATCACAAGCAGATCGCTTTAGAGCGCATGTTAAATGAAAGTAAATCACAAGTAGACTCAGAGTCTTTGCAAGGAACCCTGCTGGATTTTCTGAGCGGACATGACGATCTGTCCCTGCTAGTCAGAAAAGATGAAAAAAATGGGGAAGCTTTATTTGATCTTGTTAGACATCATAAAAACACCATCAAAAGAGAGTTCTTCGCCAAGCTTCAAAAATTCGATGGGATGTCTCAAAGTGTTGTGGTTACACTGATATTAGACAGAAGTCCCGACGATTTGATATTGCGGCATTTGGCATGGACCTTGGGTATTGCCGCTATCGCAAGTACACTAATTGTTTCGATATCGAGTGTCTGGCTGGTCAAGAAGGGTTTATCACCGATAAAATTTCTGATAACTCAGGTGCGGCAAGTCTCGGCACAGAACCTAATACATAGGCTGGATGATAGCCAGCAACCACAAGAACTTCGACCGCTTATAGGTCAAATCAATGATCTTCTAGATAGGCTATCGGTTGCTTACAAACAAATGGAATCATTCAATGCCGATGTTGCGCATGAGTTGAATACTCCACTTTCTACTTTGATAAGTAGCTCAGAGCTAGCGCTCAGGAAACGCAGAACCTCCGAAGAGCTTATTGATGTCCTATCTTCTAACCTGGAAGATTTACACAGAATGGCCAATATCGTTGCTGATATGCTATTTCTTTCGAATGCCGACCGCGGCAATGGGGCGCGGCTTATAAAAATCTGCAGCCTCGCAGATCTAGCGAGAGAGGTTATAGACTTTCACGAAGCTGCAATTATGGAGGCTGGCTTAGAAGTGGAAGTGCATGGTGATGCCAGTGGCGTATTTGATGCAAGTTTAGTACGTCGTGCTCTCTCGAATTTATTAGGGAATGCCACACGATATGCCAATATGGGAGGGAAAATATTGGTGGATATTCGAAGACATGAGAATTTATCAGAATCCACCGAAATAAAAACCTCTATTATTGAGTTGACTGTGACAAATGAAGGCAAAACTATACACCCAGAGCACCTACCTAGACTATTTGATAGATTCTACAGAGCAGACTCTTCGCGGTCATATGCAAATAAAAATCACGGATTGGGTTTGGCAATTGTTTCAGCCATCGCTAGGCTTCACATGGGAAGTGTTTTTGCAAGGTCCGAAAATGGCGTTACGAGTATCGGCTTGATATTTCCTCAGAATTCATAGATAGTTGTATAGTTGCCTTTGCCACTTTATTGAGTGAGCGCCATTTTTTCGGTTTGTCAGTGAAAAAATTTTGGAAAATAATCCATAGTAAGATGGAAAAATCAGGGGTGGTGGCTGCGCTGCTCCTGATATCAACTTTTTTCGTCTCCCTGTTAGGACAAGACAGCCTCAGAGCCGCAAAATCTTTTTTCCTATACCTTCCTTTCGGTATTTTTATCTTCTGGGGCTTGAAGAAGAAAGATATCGGTTGTTTTTCCAGAGTATTTGTTTGGATTGCAACATCAATCTTCTACATTGATGGCATCGTTCGATATTTTCTGAAGGAGGCATATGGAGCCTCTCCGGAGAGCTCCCTTGTACTGGAGGCAGCGGCAAACACAAATATCCGCGAAAGTGCTGAATATCTTTTTGCAAATTCAGTACGTTTCTTGATACTAGGCTCTGGTCTATTGGCTCTAATGCTTTTCTCAGGAAAACTTCTGATGATCGCGCGCGCTGATGCAACGAACTCATCTCGGCTATTATCGGGATTCATTCTTCTTCTTATGCTAGTTAGTGTGGTTGCACATCTTAGTAAGCCGTGGAGACGATTGCACCCAGTGTTTTTTTGGCAGGATTGGTATAAATCTGTATCTGTGGTGAAGAGCAATTGGAAAACCCAAGCATCTTCTCGTGAAGATCAACTCTTTCGAGCAAATGCAATATCTCCAAAAATAGATCGCAAAGGTGGATCGGTTGTCGTCCTAGTAATTGCCGATAGCATTAACCGCGACAACATGGGAGTCTACGGGTATAAGAGAAATACAACTCCAATATTGTCTTTGAGGCGAAAGGAACTAGGGCGTGATATGGTGATATTCCGTGATGCTTGGTCTTTGGATGCAAGCACAGTTCCTGCGTTTGAAAGTATGTTCTCGCTGCAAGGCGCTAATGGTGAACAGTCTGTTCATCTGATGGCGATGGCTCGATCCGCTGGATATAAAATTTGGTGGGTGAGCAATCATGATGATGTGGCTATTGAGTCGCGTCATGCAGCTTATGCAGACACAGTTGAAATGGTCAATCGGACCCCTGGGCGTTCATCCTCCTCATTAGACGGAGAAGTTCTTGAGGGCCTGGAAATGGCCCTAAATGATTCTGCTGAAAAAAAATTCATAGTCGTTCATTTGCTAGGCGCGCATCCTCACTACGCCCTCAGATATCCAAAGAATGAAAACCCATTCTCCCAAACAATGGATGACATTGACTATGAGATGCAAGAAAAGAAAAGGTCGTTTTGGGTTAAGGGATTCAGGGAACAGTACGATTCAGCAATTCTTTATCATGACTCTGTAGTATCCAAAACTCTGGATCTCACTAGATTTGCAGGCAAATCGCCCTATCGCGCATGGATTTATCTTTCGGACCATGGTCAAGAAGTTGGGCATCTGCTTGACAAGGCCGGCCACAGTCCAACTACAGAATCCGGATATCGCATTCCAGCCATGATCTGGCGCAATGATATTGGCAGTGAAGGAGAGATGGGTGCTGGTGAGAGAAAGTTCAGATCTGACTGGATGGCGTGGGCGGTGGCCGATCTTTTGTCTCTACAGTGGAAAAATAAGAATACTAACTTAAGCATTTTATCCGATAATTATCAATGGACCCCCCCTCAATACAACTTCAAACTAACATACAAATAGTAAAACAACCTACCTACAGGGTCATGCAAAATAGGACTTGAATAGGCAAATGTTTGGTATCAATTCTTGAAATTGGTTTATTTTTAAGGATGGTCTTGGGGCTGGCCAAGCTGGCTGGCTTCTACTCCCAAGCTAAACCGCATGCCAGCGCAACAGTACCGCAAGTACGCAACCTAGCATCATCAAAATATCATAAAATTTCTGCGTTGCTATCACATAGATTAGGTGAAATCCATGACAGTTGATTACAAGGCGCTTCTCCAGCAGAAAGCTGAGCTTGAAGCTAAGATCGCCCAGGCTTTGGCCGCAGAGAAGGCTGGTGTTCTAGCCCGAGTTCGAAGCCTAGTTGCAGACTACAAGCTGTCGGCCGAGGATGTGTTCGGTGGCTCCAAGCGCAAAATGGGGACGGGTACGCCGAAGTACCGGGATCCGGCCACTGGCTCTACTTGGACAGGCCGAGGTAAGCCGCCAACATGGATTAAGGGCATAGCAGACAGATCTTCTTTCGAGATCTGAGCTACTTGAATTCCGACGTAACCTCGGGGTGCTCATGACATTCCCCCCTATGCTCAAAGGATAGGCGGGGCTTGTCTACCGGACCAGGGGCAGTCTACGCACCTTAACAAGGTGTCTTTGAAACCAGCAGCAGCCCACAACGTGGATTTTGGGCAAGAATCGCGACGACTATCTCATCTTCGAGCGCCCTACATCAGAGGGCCCCTTCCTGGCGGAAATGGCAACCGCAGCAGATCCTTAGCCGCAACTGAGGAACTCCCAACTGGGTTGGAACAACGGCAACCGCGAAGCTTGCCGCAGCCAACCCAGATGTGCCTCCAACGGCCCGTGGCAGCTTGCCAGTACACCCTTCTTGCGTACGGCATCTGCTTGGCCCCCGAACAACGAAACTACTGACGGGTTGGCACTTGAGCTGTTAAGTGCCCCTTCAGGTACCGTGCCTGTACCCGTGCCATGAAGTTGCCCAGCGGAAGCTCCAGGGCCTCTGAGAGCCTGTACAGCACGCTCAACGTGGGCTGTTTGCGCGCGACTTCAATCAAGCTGATGTAGGGCCGATCGAGGTTGCATCGTCCAGCCAAATCCTCCTGAGTCAATCCCAGCTCCCGACGACGAGCCTTCAACTCCAGGGCAAGCGCCTCCATGAGTGGTTGGTTCGTGCTCGGGCGCATCGAGTGACTGTGTCAGGTATGTATACTTTAGACACGTGTCTATAGACAGCAAAATCAACATCCATGCGGCCATGCGCACCGCAACCACTCCGGGCTGAGCGAACCTAGGGAGAGGAGCTCCTAGTTGCGTCGAGGCGAATCCATCCGATATCAAACAATTTTTTGAATATGACAATGAAGGCGGAAACATGGCGAGAAATAACTCTAACCGATCAATTATTGGAATGTGGACCGTCAAATGCGAATTCTGAATTCAGGATCTTTTCGTATCTAGATTTTCGAAATGCAGGTCGACTTCACAATGTAGCAATCATGGCAGATCTAGAGGGGAAATTAAAGAAACTACTGGGCGTTGACAGCTGTACGATGCATCTCATTCTAGGAAAAAATGCAATCAATGGAGATGCCTATAATCTATTAATTGCACTCGGTATCTCAGGCAAATTTATCTACGCAGTCGATCCACAACGAATAGGCATAATTTCAGAAATTGAAGCGTCTCGCAGAGACTTTAGATCAGCCACGTTGCGAAAATACTTAGGAATTCTGATTGGGCTGGTGGGAATTCCATTGATCCTGGTGATTTTCGGCAGTGTGATGGTTGTGGCAGGATTTTTCACGTGGCGCTCGGCTGAGCAACAACGAAAGGCACTAGCCTCAAAAATTGAACTACTGAAATTGCATAAAAAAGTGATTGATAGCCTTTCCGAGGCTCGCTTGCTCTAAGCGAAACCACCTTGCGATTCCTCATTATTGAGTAGAAGCTCAATAGACCCATGGTATCGGTCACTAGCTTGTATGGAGGATTGATATTAAATAGAATCAGTGGATGCTTCTTTGATGCAGATCGATAAAATGAGCAACAAACGCATTGTTTTGTCTTCCAAATTTCTACGCGCTTGGATTCATGAATCAGCACTTGAAGATGATTTCAATTATTTGCGCGGATTGTGCACAGAGAATTCAATAGACGATCTATGGTGCCGTCAGCTTTTACAAGCGCCGACGATGATGCACATCTGCCTAGCTTATTCTGGGTTACATACTAGGGTGCTATCCAATATATCAGAAAGAATGAACATAACGGAAGAACAGATTAAATCATCGCTAAGGTTAGACAAAAATAAGATCTCCAATATAGAATCACCAAGCCCCATATCGGATAATGAAAGAATAATAAAACTCTGTTGCTTAATAGGTAGAGCAAGGCTGATAGTTGAAGAATCCGGTATAGTAGAAGAATTTAATGCTGCGGCATGGGTTGGGAGCTGGCTATACTCCTCATGCCCGGCTCTTGCGGGCGAGCAACCCGCACACCTCCTGAGCACCTTAGAAGGTATCGGATACCTCACCCTGAATGTCGAGATAATGCAAAGCGGAGCTTATTTCTGAAAAGTCTTCGTTTAGTCTGCGTTAATACATGACCAGCGACAATCACCTCAAGCAGGACCGTCAGAGTCTGATGCTCCACATCGAAGCCGTAAAGCTGCTTGATGCCGAACCTGCTTTAGCTAACATAGCCCTAGCTACGCTTATACGCTGGGACGAGCATGTGTCTCCTCGCTCAAAGCCTTTGCGCGAACAATGGTTCCGAATAATCAAGAACAAGGACTGGGCTCTTGCGCTCGAAGAGTCAGAGCGCGGCAATCAACTTCGCCAAGCCTCACCTCTTACAACTCTTTTACCTCAGGCCGTACGCCTAGAAATTATTCGATCTCTTAGAACAAAAAGCAGTCATTGATGCATTTCCATGCATTGCAAGAAGTAGAGACTCTGGCGTTTTCACTATCAAGTTGACAGACAACAGGAAATGCTTGCCAAGCATTTTGATACAGCAGCACCGTTGTGAATTTATCGCCCCCCCATAGGATGCTTTGTTGCAGCTCCTTGTTACCGATCGTTGAGCTTGCTCTGGCGATGATCTAAGTCTTTGGTGCGGAAAAATTTCCTACCGCATTAGTCACTACCACATAAAAATATCTCAAACCTATAGATTTCGATTTAGGCACTTGATAGCTCAAAAGCTATGTAACGGATCGTCGCCATGGAATTTTTTACCAAGCAACTATCACTATATTCTTTTTAGCCAACCTCATACACTCGCCCGCTCTGTATTTTTCAACCTCTCCCTAAGCATCCGAAAAACAAGATCAAAAACGATATTTTTCCGTTGATCAGATAACAGCAAAAAAATATCACATCAGACTAAACCAAGTAAGTTCTCAGCAAAGAACCAGCCATAGTTTTTTTTGGAATCTCAATAGACACACTTGCCGTAGGCTAGTACTATTCATCTAGATTCCTAATCTGTGCGCTATTAATGTCATCTCTGCATCACAATCTTCCGAGGCGCATGCTCGACGGAAAACCTGTTGCGATTACGCGCGAAGACTTTCATCGCGCTGGAGTGACAGTGTCAGACTGGGCAAAACAACATGGGTTCAGTCCGCGCCTCACATATGAGGTACTAAGAGGTGGGCGAAAATGTTTGCGAGGTCAAAGTGCACTCATCGCGGAGGCCTTGGGTATGAAATAGACCAATCTTTAAGATCGATAGAATTATTGATTCCATGCAATAAAAAAGTCGGCCTCGGGTTGCACCCCGAAGCCGACTTACCCCGAGAAGCTTGTCCTCAGAGGCATCCAACACCTCAAATTTATCCGCCCTTGAGCGGAGGGTCAAGTCTTCGTTTGTGCAGTTTCATGGACAGCCCAGCGGGCGTCCAACTGTAAAAAGCCTTGGAGACGTGAGATGACCTACGCACCTTCTGCTGCCTAGCCAGCACCTACACCCCATCAATCAAACATCCCAACGCTACTGCAAGCGTGGGAGCTTAGACCGCGCAATTCGATTTATGTCACCACGAACACTAGGGCGGCCGGGGAGAACCTCGACCGCCTAGGGAGAACACTCGTGCGAACAGAAAAGCGTTTTACTCCCACAGTCCTCGAACGATTCTCCAAAGAGGGGCGAGGAACCGGCACCTATGCTGACTACACGCCGTGGCATAGGGTTTCGCGAGGAGATCCATCAAGCATAGGGCGCTCACATCTGATCGTCTGGCGAGATCGTCAGCGCGAACTATTAAGTGACCAAGAATGGAGCGGGTTGAATTTTGCGGGCTTGGTGCCAAACCTCGTCGATCTTACTGAACAGTTTCCGCTAAGCCAGGATAGCTCATCGCATGAGCTTTCGCGTTGGCATGTGGGTTTCGAGACAAATCAATTTCCTGGAACACGCGAAATCGCAGAGATGCTAGGAATCAGACATCCACAACTGTCCAGTGGCGACCAGAGTCGCCACTGGACAAGCACAACCGACCTCCTGTTAGTTCTACAAAGTGAACGTGGTTTGCTGGAGTTACTCGCCATTTCCTGTAAACCATCTGAAATTATTAGCACCCGCTCTAAAGAACTACTTATGCTGGAGAAGACATATTGGGCCCAGCGAGGCGTTTCTTGGCTACTTATTACGCCGAACCAATATGATGCGAACGTGAGCTTAACACTTCGCAGGACCTCTCCATGGGGCTATGCCGACCCCGCCAGCCAAGCGGAAATAGATATTGCATGCCAAGTCGTACGATCCGAGCCCTGGCTTCCATTTTCGGATGTTATACAAAGCATAACGTCTCATTTAGGGGGGGGGAAACCATATCTATAGCGCGCAAAGGGCACTATGGCAGGCAGTTTGGCGGGGTTTTTTACCAATTGACCTCCGCAGAAGCTGGAGGCCCCACCATCCTCTCGCTTCTGTTTCCCGAGAGATATTTTCTTCTTTCAATCCCATCTTGGCACGGAGGTCTGCATGCATTTAATACATAACCAAGTTTACAAACTGACAACAGATGCCAATGGACTGGCGGCAGGAATTTATCGAATAATCGCAGATGACATCAGAACTGATACAACCTATTGCGTACAGATTAAATCTGAATCAACGCATGCAAGGCCGAAAGGTGGGCGACCTCGTATTGGAGCACTGAAGCAGACAAAGCGCTATACGTCCACTCATTTAGTAGGATCCTTATACAAAGTGCTCCGCAAAGATCTTCTCGAGCTTATAGCTAGTCACGAGCTGATTCTTCTTAGTCTAGATTTACCAGGAATTTATTATAAAAAAATTGAGAAGCCTAGAGCACTCAAAGATTTTGAGAGGCGCTGTCAAATTATGGAGCAATTCATTGACTATGAAAATCTCAAAGAAAGCATTTTGATCTATGGCAATCTTGCGAACTTGGTGAAACAAGCGATGCAGAAGCACAAGGTAAGTGCCTCATACGTTTATAAGCTGTGGTCGATTCTATGCATTTTTGGCCTCACCAAAACCAGCCTTCGTACCCGTTTTGACAAATGCGGCGCACCAGGCATAAGGCGTGAACTTTCTCCAAATAATATTAGAAAGAAAGCAGGTAGAAAAACCGACTCTCAACGATTATCCTATAAATTGTTCGGTTGTTGGGGTGAATCAATACAACCAGGAATGAGTACCATCTGGAGATTTAAAATAATTTCCGCAGATAAGCTCATTCCGACACCTAAACCACCGATGACAGAGCGCTACACACGCATCATAGCAGATCAATTCAGCAATGCAATGCGAATTGATGACAATGGCAATATAGTAGCAGTTGAACTAAAAAAAGGTCAGTATCCGAACTATGCACAAGTAAAGCGAGTGCTCACCAGTGGAATTGGGGATATCGAGCTGATACGCGAAAAAACCACTAAAGGACATTTTCAAAGAAATCTTCGAGGATTAACTGGAGTTTCATGGGAGGGATCCGAGGGACCAGGACAAATCTATGCAATAGACTCGACGATAGGCGACGTATATCTTAGATCTTCGATAAATCCCTCCTGGATTATTGGCCGACCAATCGTATATGTGATCGTAGACGTTTTTTCTACGGCTGTTGTTGGATTTTATGTTTGTCTCACCGGCCCAAGTTGGGACACGGCCCAAGTGAGCCTCTTCAACTCAGTCGCACCTTCCGCTCTTTTAAGTGATTTGTGGGGATATGAAATGAGGCAGTCGCTTTATCCCACACCAACGCTTCCTGCAAGATTACTCTGTGATCGAGGAGAGTACCTTTCTCTTCGTGCGAAGGCAACAGGCATGGCTCTTAAAACCACGCTCAGCTATACACCACCGTTTCGCCCAGACTTAAAAGGAGTCGTAGAAGTGATGCATCGCATCATGAAAAACGTTCAATATCACTTCCTACCAGGCGCAATGGATGCTCGGCGTCGGGAATATGATCTTCGCCGATCGAACCCCGCGGCTGCAATAATGTCAGTGCGCCAGTACATGCATTTTTTACACGAATGCTTTTATGTCTACAATCTATCCGCAGACCGTAGCAAGCGCTTGGACGCACATATGATTGCAGATGGTGTTTTCCCCAGCCCTGCCGGACTGTGGCACTGGGGCCATGCGATGGGAGTCGGCTTCTCACGCGCGCAATCACAGGCCGAAGTAATTACCCAACTTTTACCTGATGACACAGCGCGAGTAACGCGAAATGGCATCATATTTCGCACCAATGTCTATAGCGCACCAATCATAGAAGAAAAACAGTGGAGCACTCGCGCACGCTCAGTAAAAGGCAGCTGGGATATCCCGATTAATTATTATCCAGGATCTGTCTCTCGAATCTGGACATCTCATGAATCCGAAAAAGGCATGATTGATCTATCTATCTCAGATCACACTCGGGCTGACCCGTCCCTTACTCATGATGAAGTCATAGATACATTTACCTATCAAAAGCTCAAGGCGGCGGATATAGCGCATAGACGCGTAGAGGAAGCACTCCTTGGCTATCGCCGTAAAGAGCTCATTCGCCATCATGCCTTTGAAGAGACACGCGCCGCCCGTCAACGAACCAAAGGACTCACCCCCTCGATACGTGAAGCACGTGCTCTTGAAATTGATTTCGCGAGTCAATCGATGACTGGTGAGGTCAAAGGCTCCTCTCAAGCGCGTGCTCAGTCCAAGTCAAATTACGACACGATGATGAATGACTTGCTTGCAATCATGAATAAGGATTCGCAAAATGCCTAAGCAGACCCCCATGCCCGCCATCATTCACGATCCTTATGCCGGAAACAAACTGATTGAGCAGCTAGGAATCATACGATCTCGGCAAGAAATCGCCAAACTCTTGCTAAACCTCCCACCTCGGCCTCCCAAGGATATTGGATCTATTCCACGTCACATCCGGCTGCATATGCTGATGACAGTACGAGATATGCACATACCCAGCATGGAGGAGTTGCAGTTGTATGAAACGATGGACATAATGATCCGGCAAAACTATGACCACATTCATCCATCATCATCAAGCACGTGGAGCAGGATTAGTGGAGAGGATCCTCACTACAAGCCTCCGGTTAATGTACCAACCTATGGCGCGGCAGTTGTTGGTGTTTCCGGTTCTGGAAAAACTCAGGCCATAAGTAGATGCCTAAATACATACCCCCAGATCATCCAGCATTCCTCATTCTTTCGGATGGTCAATGGGCTGCAGCAGGTAGTTTGGCTGTCTCTTAACGTCCCCGCCAGTGGAAAAGCCAATGAACTTGCTGCCACCCTCATGACCGCATGGAAAAGAGCAACGGGCAGCACACGCTTCGACAAGACTCTCTCTGGCAACTGGAGCGATGGCCCGAGGATGTTGGACGAGTGGCGCCAGGTCGCGTCGAGTCACTTCCTCGGTTTCCTGCACTTGGATGAGGTTCAAAATTTCTTCAAACTATCGAGCCTCGATCAACGTAGAAAACGCAAAGCGGGAGATCCACATCCGGAGCTTAGAATCATCGAAGACCAATCGCTCAAGTGGATTCTCTCCGCTCTGAACGAGTGGCAAATTCCGTTGCTCGTTTCAGGCACGCCAGACGGCATTGGAGCACTCACCAAACGTCTTAGCAACGCAGAGCGCATTGTCACATCTGGTCATCACGCATTTAAGCACTTTTGGGGTGAAAACGATTCAACGTTCCGAAAACACTTTTTACCAACACTCGCGCTTTACCAATTCGTAGCTCAACCACTGCCCGTCACAAAGGAGTTGGAGGATACTATCCTCAATATAACTGCGGGTGTGCAACGTTTGATTATCGCCTTATGGATCGCTGCGCATCGGGTGGCCTTCGAACGAAGCGACGACGATATTCGCATTACGGACTTCCAGATCGCTGCAGAAAGCTATCTCGCCCCTATTAGTCCCGCCATAGCCGCACTGCGCAGCAATGATCCAGAGCGCCTAGCATTATACGAAGATCTTTCATCTCGAGATCACAGCTTCTGGGCTCAGTTCTGGAGTAAGGTTTCTCAGGTATAAAATATTTTTCAATTGATTGCCGCCTCGTTCTGTATTGAAGGCAGCTGACCTTTCGCTTGGCGCGCCCGTGGTCTGATGCTAATCTTCGGACTCATTCGCTCAAGGGCGATTGCCATCTTAGGGCCGCACCGACGCATTAGCGCATCAAAGCGCGTCTCGGTCATACCGGAGGTTTCAAGACAAGAGGTATAGGAAAGCTTGTCTAAATAGTACGCTTTCAATGCAATGACTGCTCCAACGTCCGATGTCTCATCCCACTCCGGTAAGTTTGGTAAACCGAGATCACACAGGGCTTTTCGTACGGTATGAAGAGGCAACCCCAGCAGCTGTGCGACCACTGAATGCCCGCCCTTCGCGGCTACATACTGGTCAAATAGCTCATGCGCGTCTGGAATATTTGGTTTCTCGAACCGTGACCGCCACAATGGCAGCACTTTCCCATTGCTGGCTTCAGCCAATGCACATACTGCTTGGTCTGCGCTCTCAAACAGCATCGACAGCACCAGCAAGTAGGCAATTACGGACGAGGCAGATTTTCGTAGATAAAGGGTTCCATCCACTTGGTGGAGGTAAGTTCCTGGAGATTTTTTGACCACTTCGTGAAACACGGTGCTCAGCCACTGTTCTGGAAATAGCTCCTTGATCCGGTCACTGATCAACGCACCTTTTTTCGAGCAAGCGTTGGCCTTGAAACCCTGCGCGCTCCCCATATCGCGGAGAAGTGGAGTAATGAGGGCAACATCGAGAGGAGAAGTCCGATCATAGAGCGCGGTAGCCAGATCTAAGAACCGCTCCACCTGAACATTGCGAATGGCAGGCGTCACCCAGTCCAGGGGTATTTTCCCTAACTTCCCACCATATTCGGCAGGGGAAGTAAGGAAGGGATCCGCTCCGGCAGCAAAGCTCAGCGGTTCCTCGTGTTTGGGACACCACAGCTGGCCTGGAGTCTGCAAGTCTCGGCGCCAATAGCTCGTCCCGTGAAAATACATATCTGCCCTCACACATTCCTCGCAGAAGAAGGCCGCCGGATACTTTCGCAAGGTGCCACTGACGTATAGCAGACTTGTGCGCTCAGCAGCGCCATGCACAAGCGTTGGAAGATAGGAGGTAATCCCCCGGCGAAGCGGCATGGTCGTGTGACGCTGCGCAAAGTGCTCGGTAGTCATTCCCGCCATCCGGCTTAGAAGCTCGTGCGTTGTGACTTCACGGCGTGTCTTCCCTTCCTTACCAAAGTGCCCGGCCATCGCTTCGACCATGTCCTTTGGGGAACGGTAACCATTGATCCGCATGATCCGTCCCAGATAGCCGCGATCCATTTCTTCCGGCAAAGGTGCTGGTTGAACAAGCATGTTCATGGGCTGTCTCCGTTCATGGTCAAGTAGGTCTGAAAATCGCCAACGACCGAATCACCGCCGCGAGAGCCTTGGCATGTGAAGCGGAGCCATCCCATGTGGCTTGAAGTGCCTCAATCAGTTCCCGATTGCCGCGCACAGCATCTGCACTGATGCCGCCCTCGAACCGTTCAACGAAAAGACAAACCTCTTCAAACAGTCGGGAAGCCCTGATGCCCTCCCCTTTGAGGATGCGACTGACCTGCGATTGACTGGCCCCAACATGAGCAGCGATGTCGGCTTGGGCGATTCCATGCGCCGTGCAGATGCGTCGCGCGTTGGCTGCGCGTACTCTCACTTCCGTTTCCATCATGCATTAAGCATACATTAATACATATATGCATATCAAGTTCAAAACGCGAGTGCAATTGGGTTGACTCAGCGCAAAAGGTCCTGAGATGGCACGTGTGCAGTCATTGCCGCCTGGATGGCCTCAAGGGTGCGGGGCAGCCGGTGCAAAGCAGCCTGCTTTGCTCGGAGATCAGGTATTTGCTGGCACAACTGCCAAAATTGGATACGCCGCACGCCCCGCTCCTCCATGAGACGCAGCGCTGCTTCACGGACCAAGCCGCTTAGTCGTTCGTCTCTAGCTGCCCAGTCAACCGGGAGGGACCTTGAACGCTGGGGAAGAGGCGCCGGCTTGTGAGCATCCAACCAGGCGCGGTCGTTTCGATAGAGCCAGGTGTAGGTGCGCGTGTCCATTTGGCGCATCCATTTAATCCCGAGACTTCCCGATAACTGCAACAGCTGGAGCCATCGTGCTCGCGACTGGGATCTCGCTTGTTCTCTTCGCGCCTCAGACCAGTCTGCATGCAGAGTTACGTCGCTGAGCAGCAATCGAGTGATGGTCCCGACTGAGACACCCGCTCGAAATGCCACTTGCTCTTTGTCATTCCCGCGGCGCAAGTCACGGCTTGCGCCGGCACGGACATCTGTAGACAGCTTCTGTGGGCGGCGTGAAATCGCTATTCCAGCCTTTGCAGCCCACACGAGCGCTGTATGCGTATCGACACCAACCAAGCCTGCAGCTCTGCGCACAGATTGCCCCTCCTGCTGAATGAGACTGCAGAGGTGGGTAACTCGGGGGTCAACAACGGGCACTGTGGCCGGAACACCCTCATGAGTGGGCGGGTGGTTGTTGAGACTCTCAGATTTCAGTGCGACGTCAAAGCGTTGGACATCGCCAAACAGCCAATGGATAAGCAGTAGGTGCCTCAGTGGGTGGGTGCCACATCGGGGAGGTCTCAGCAATCGGCCTAACTGTGTCGCCATAGCTACTCCATCTTCCGCCAGCGCGGCAAACTCCGGAATGCACCTCAGCGGCTTGCAGTAGTCGAGGAAGGCCGCCGCGATCTGAGCCGTACGCAAGCTGGCAACACCAGCAGTCCATCCACGCAGCCGTAGTTCTTGACGGTAGACCTCGTGCAGTTCTCTCCACAACAAAGGCTGGTGTACCGCTGCTTGGACAAGGGCCTCAATGAGTTCTGCAAGGCTCAGTAACACGCAAGACGAGGCGGTCTCGCCGGTCACCAAACTGGCAGGATTCAATTCACTCCAGTGAGGCAAAAGCCATTGAAAACGCTTTACCCCATTGGCTTTGAGGGTTGATAGCAACAGTTGTTGTTTATGTGTCGTGCACATCCATACACCTGGGAACTGGTGCTTCAGATGCCAATAGGCCCACCCGGTCTCGCGGATGTCCTGCTCCATGCATTGGGAACAGGCTTTTAGCGGATGGTTAGCGCGAAATCGGCTTGTGAGGATGCCAAGGCGCAGCTTCAAATAGGCTACGCTGTTACTGGACATGCACGCTACTGCGTTTTCAGTCTCACTTTGTGGAACGAAGGCTGCGTAGAATTTAAGTAGAGTCCGCTCTCTCGCAACGGAATTTACGTCGCCAAGCAAACCGTTTGTGCGCTGCGCGAAGGCACCAAGACTATTGGATAAATCATGATGGGTACCGGCACGTGCACGGCCGAAGATCAGTTGGCATGTTTGAGCAGATGTGACGTGTCCCCACAACTGGTGATGACGGCTAACAAGACTGAACAGTGTCTCGTCAGGCAGCCAGCACAGGAGCTGATACTCGGAAAATAGGCTGTCCACTTCTGGCATTTCAATAGAGTATTCCGAAAGAAGTCGCTACACAAGGAATCGCTCATCTGGACGTTACAAAGAGCTGCCGCTAGCTTCACCGGACGCCTACCCTACTGAATCGCCCCGGGTTCCGCGGAGGCCAGTTGGTTTAAGTCAGACGGTCGCGGCCTGACCAGCGCGTTGTCGATGGTAGTTGGCTTCGAACTCGGCAGGCGGGACGTAGCCCAGCGGCCCCATCAGCCGATGATGGTTGAACCAGGCCACCCATTGCAGCGTCGCCAGTTCCACCGCCTGTTTGGTCTTCCACGGCCCACGCCGGTGAATGACCTCGGCCTTGTAGAGCCCGTTGATGGTCTCGGCCAGCGCGTTGTCATAGCTGTCGTCCTTGGAGCCCACTGAGGGCTCGATGCCGGCTTCGGCCAAGCGTTCGCTGTAGCGGATGGACAGGTATTGCGACCCCCTGTCAGAGTGGTGCGTCAGCTGCCGTCGTCAGACGGCTTGCGGTCGTACAGCGCCTGCTCCAGCGCGTCGAGCACGAACTCGGTGTGCATCGAGCGGCTCTGCCGCCAGCCCACGATGCGCCGGCTGAACACGTCCACCACGAATGCCACGTAGACCCAGCCCTGCCAGGTCGAGACGTAGGTGAAGTCAGAGACCCAGAGCTGTTTGGGCCGCTCGGCACGGAACTGCCGATTGACCCGGTCCAGCGGGCATGGCACCTTGGAATCAGCAATGGCGGTCCGCACCGCCTTGCCGCGGCGCACGCCCTGCAGCCCGAGTTGGCGCATCAGCCGCTCGACGGTGCACGTGCCACCGCAACACCTTCGCGGTTGAGTTGACGCCAGACCTTCTCGGCGCCATAGACTTGGTGGTTGGCCTGCCAGACGCGCTGCACCTGCGGCAGCAGCTGTGTATCGCGCTGGGCTCGCAACGAGCGCAAGGCCGGGCTGCGCTGGCACGCGGCGTGGCGCCAGTACGCCGATGGGGCGATCTGCAAGACGCGGCAGATCGACTCGACCCCAAGCTGCTGGCGGTACTGGTCGACGAATGCCTTCAGGATTTGATGCGGCGCAGGAAGGCCTGCCCGTCGAGTTCCGCCTGGGCAAAAAACGCGCTGGCCAGCTTCAGAATCTCGTTGGCCTTGCGTAGTTCGCGCACCTCTCGTTCCAGCTCCTTGATGCGCTGCGCCTCCGCCGTGCTAACGCCATCACTCTGGCCGGCATCGACCTCGTGCTGCTTCACCCAAGTGTGCAAGGTCTGCGGCACGCAGCCGATCTTGTCAGCGATGGACTCGATGGCCGCCCATTGCGACGGATGCTCCGCCCGGTGCTCCTGCACCATGCGCACGGCGCGCTCACGCACCTCAGGCGAAAACTTCGGGGACTTCTTCATAGCTCCATTCTCCAGAGTTGGAGCCTCCTCGAAACCCGGGGCGATTCACCATTTCCTCTGAACGGCGCTAGATCTAAGACGCTTGAGCTGCCCCGACGGCAGGGCTCGTCAAAGCTCAGTCAAACAATGTTGTTTGCTTAAGTGGCGCTCCCAAGGTGCTCTCGATGACCTTGAGTTGCTGAAGTCGAATCAAGAGTGCCTGCAAGCTAACTTTGAGCTCTTGGGCCAAGCTCTGCATCTGATCTTCATCAGAAATATCCCGAACCAAAGCTTCTGCAGCGATCACAGGCGCAGGCATCAGCAACGCAGCGGCAAACATGTTTGCCTCACGCTCCTCCTGGGGCGTGGTCGTTGCTCCAACAGCGGTGTAAGCGAACGATGAAGCTTCACCAACGCGTTGGTATATGCGCAGGTCCTTATCTACGATCATCCTGTCACCTGTATCGTGGAGGATCAGGTGGCCGAACTCGTGGCCAATCGTGAAACGCTGCCGGACCTCGGGGTGCTCTTGATTAACAAAGATGTGCCGCTCGTGACCGCGCACGACAAGCGCACCTGACACATCCGCTTCCATCTTCTCCCAATGAATTTCTGCATTGCAGAAATGCGCGATCTTCGATAGATCGACCGGCGTACTAGTCACACGCGCACCTCGCAGAAGCTCCTGCGCGCGCTGTTCAATAGTCTTTACTGTGTGAGACATGTGCCCCTCAAGTCGGTGCCAAGACGCGTGCGATGGCGCTTCCCAACAATGGACTGCCAGCAGAACTCAGCTCAGCCATGAGCGACGGTCCGTCAATCTCGGACTTTTGGTGTTCGGAAACCGCCTCTCGCTGTAGCGCCTCCAGCAGGCTAGCGACGTTGACATCAAGAGCCTCACAGATGCGCAGCAAAACATGAAGTGGAACCTTCTGCGTACCCTTCTCAATGTTGGTGATCGAAGTACGCTCCAAACCGACCTGCTGAGCCAACTTGGCCTGCGTCAGCTCAGCAAGCAACCGGCGAGAACGAATGTTCTCACCCAAGGCAACGTACAGACCGCTCTCTTCAATCACGTCAACGGCTCCTCTGGAACAAAATCTAGTCAATACAAGCGGCCATGTCAACCGCGCTGACATGTCAACAAGGGGCACATGACAAGGAATGTGCTCCCCGTTGACACATGCGGGCGCAACCCTATAATGTCAACCGAGAGCACATGCGATGGCATGCGTGACTAGTACTGACATGGAGGGTGAGATGAACGCAGCAAAATGAAACAAGGGGTCAAACCAGTGAAGGTTGACCCCCTGAGTGAACTCACGCGATCGCGCTCGTTCGGTGTGGAAGCCAAGAGTGTCGTGCTGAGCGCATGAGGTTGTCAACTTTTCATTGGAAAACTGCAGGGCGATGTGGGAATTTCCCACATCACTAGAAGAAGTTTTTTAAAGAAAAGGAACCAAAATGGTTTCGCATGAAGATACCCGCCCCGGCCAGGGGCAACAAATCCATGTCTGCGGCCTTGACCTGGAACTGCGTACCGTCCACCTTGACGATGGAACTCCTACAGGGACGCAGATCGCGCTTGCAGCCGGATTCAATCCTGAACCTCAGGTTTGCGTCCTTCAGTGGTTGGATCATGGTGTTGAGGACATTAGCCCGACCGAGGTAGCTCGCCTCAAAAATGGTGAGAACCGGTTCATCGTCTGCGAAAGCGATGCCCTGCTGCGGCTGACGGTCGATGGCCTGCGATACGACTGGCCAGCCTCCAGCGTTCCGGTAAAGATCTTGCGCAAGCTAGCAAACTTGCCTCCATCTAAGAGCTTCTACCTTTCGCTCGAGCGCGAGGAAGATCGCTTGCTGGACGATGATGAAATTGTGCAGTTGGGAGCGGCTGGGGTAGAACAGCTCTTCACCCGCTGGGTGTTGAAAATCCAGGATGACTTCTTCGGTTTCCGGACTTCGACTGTGAAAGTCCGTGATGCGCTGGCTGTCGCAGGCATCAACCTCGACAAAGGGTGGCAGATCTTTTTGAAGGTGAAAGACCAGCCCAAACGGGCCTTGACCCTGGACGACGACATCGACTTGACCACACCCGGAATCGAGAAGCTGCGGGTTTCACCCAATGAGATCAACAATGGGGAAGGCGTGCATCTGCTGCGCCAGTTTCGGCTCCCGGAGGGTGATGAACTCCATCTCAACACCCACTACCCAGGTTGGCAAGCGGTGGTTCAAGGGGAAACCCGTTGGGTCATCCTGCCTCAATATCAGCTGCCTGAAGGGTACTCGCCTTCCGTGGTGCAGTTGGCGCTGAACATTCCTCAAACATACCCCATGTCTGAGGTCGACATGTTTTATCTGTTTCCGCAAGCGACGCTCTCTAGCGGAGCTGGGATACCGGCAACCGAAGCGCGTGTCGTGGTCTCGGGGATGCAATTTCAACGCTGGTCCCGTCACCGTGGCGGCGCTTCTCAGTGGCGCCCTGGCGTCGACAACTTGATCACGCATCTTGCACTCGTTGAAACATCTTTGCTGAAGGAGGTCCAGCAATGATGCCGGCCTCGTGTCTAACGTTGACGCATGAGGTGTATGAGCGCGCGCGCAAGCACCTTTTTCCAGGCGACGGACTCGAGGCCGCAGCGATTCTGGTTTGCTCCAGAGTCGCCGGAAATCGAACACGCCTTCTTGCACACGACATCGTCCTTGTACCCCACTCACAATGTCAGCGCCATGCTGACTTCCTTAAGTGGCCTGGCGTCGCCGTCGAAGCTGCGATCGATAAAGCTGAGCCAACTGGTGACAGTTTGATTCTCTTGCACTCACATCCAGGAGGGTTTTTTGGCTTTTCTCAATTGGACGATAGTAGTGATCAAGAAGTCATTCCCTGCCTGCATCACGCAATAGAAACTTTGCACGGCTCAGCAATTATGGTTCCCACAGGTGCAATCCTTGGGCGAATTTACTCCAAAGCCATGGAGTGCCACATAATCGATGTAGTGACGATGGCCCATCACGACTTAAATTTCTGGTGGGCTGATGGTCAGTTTGCAAAGCGTCCCATGGCCTTTACCGCCGAATCTCGTGACGAGTTGGGAAGACTGTCAGCATGCGTGGTTGGGGTTTCGGGCACAGGATCGATCGTTGCAGAGCAGCTTGCCCGGCTAGGTTTTGGTCAGATTATCTTGGTAGACTTTGATCGTGTAGAGCAGAAAAATCTGAACCGCATACTGAATTCAACGGAATCTGATGCCGGCTTGAATGTACTCAAAGTGGATTCCATGCGACGTGCTATCGACTCATACAGGGGGGCAGACGTTGCCCTGCCTGTTCCTGAAAATATCATCTCGCGTACGGCAGTCATCAAGGCTTGTCAGGCCGACGTTTTATTCAGCTGCGTCGACTCTCAGGAAGGCCGGCAAATCGTAGACTTGATTGCAGCATTTTTCCTGTTGCCGGCCTTCGATGTGGGCGTAACCATACCGACGCGATCAGGGAAAAAGGGGCTGAGCATCTTTGATGTATGTGCTCGCGTGGACTATGTTTGGCCAGGAGCCCCCATGCTCTATGAGCGCGGAGTATATACGCAGCAAGGAATTCGAGGGGAGTACTTAAAAAGAACGGATGCCGCTCAATACAAATCGCAACTTGATGAGGGATATATTCCTGGCGCAAATGAAGAAGCTCCTTCAGTAATTTCGCTAAATATGAGGGCAGCAGCGGATGCTGTGCTTGAGTTCATTGCCCGCGCATACCCATTCCGTCATGATGGAAATAGTGGCCATGCCCGCCGAAAATTATCTCTTGCGGCGACTGCAGAAGATTTCTTTGGCGAGGAATATTTTCCTTCGCATCCCTTCCATTTTCTAGGCAAAGGAGCACAAGAACCCTTGCTTGGCATACCGGCGCTTTCTACGGAAACCACGGAATGAAAAAATATTTAGGGTTGAAATCCTTCATACGTAATTCTGCGCAAAGATTAACAAAGGCATTTTCCAAGTGGTGGGGCCGATTTTGGGCAAGTCCACCAGCCGGAAGACGCCTGATAGTGGTGTCAGGCGATAGTTTGCCGAAGGAATTGCCGGAAAGAGACCTCGTGCTAGCACGAGATGAAGGTGAAGATTGGTGTATTGGAATGAAGTGCCCGTGCGGCTGTAGTAGATCTCTTGAGCTCCTCCTAATCCCTGAGGCACGCCCACGCTGGGAACTGACGGTTGATGCTCAAGGCCGTCCAAGCTTGCATCCATCTATTTGGCTTAAGGATGGATGTAAATCTCATTTCTGGATTAAAGAAGGAAAAGTAGAGTGGTGTGAAAGTTCGTCAAGTGTCTCTTCATTAAATTGAAGTATTGCTTGTTCGAAGAATATATGTGCGATTAAATAGTCGAAGCATTCCAATTTAATATTTAAAGGAGCGTCTCCATGGGGAAAAATAGTAAGCAAACCTCGCCTAAAGTGGCATCCCTTGCTGCGAAAACTCTTCAAAGCCCGTCCTCAAGTGGAATTCAGAAGACCATGGCAGCATCTGCGCTACGTCAATCGGGAGGCTCTGCGCAGACTGGAGGGAAAACTGAAGGCAAAGCATCCGCAGCGCTGGACAACTCTCGCTCTTCGTCAACGACAAAAATACTTGCTGCCTCGGTTCTATCTCAGTCCAATCGCAAACGCTGAGCTGGACTGCCCTCTGGTCCAGCAGACAAGCTCCGCCAATCCTTGGAGTGGACTGCCCCTGGTCTGGTAGACAAACCCCAGCCTCAAGCCGAGGCGCGTTCAAACGCCTCGGGACTGATGCCGCCAAGATGGCTGTGGCGGCGCGTGTGGCATGGCGTGCTGGCATTAGGGGAGCACTGCGGACTGCACCGCATTAAGCGGCTGATGCGTGAACGGGCACTTCCTGCACGGCCTCGTCGCCGAGGCCTGCCCAAAGACCTTGGCGAGCGCAGCGCCTTCGCCGACAACGTGCTTGACAGCCAGTTCCAGGCAGATGCGCCAAGCCGCAATTGGGTGGGTCGTTTTAGCGATGCGGCCTGGCGTGCCAAGTTCGGTAGCATGCAACCCAGCGAAGCCACGCGGCTGCACGAGATAGAGGGCGAGAACGCCAAGCTCAAGAAAATACGAGCCGCGGCCCGCTTGCACATTGAAGCGTTGAAGGTGGGCTTCGAGGTAAAGCGCTGACCATGCAGACCAGACGCGAGGCCGCTGCCAAGAGGGTTCAGGAACTGAACATCAGCGAGCGCAGCGCCTTTCGCTATGCGGATAGTCCAGAACGAACAGCCAGAATCCGCGCCGCACGAACAATTGCGCGGCCAAGCTGAGCACGCGCATCGTCGAATTGGCGCTGGGCACTGACACTTTGGCTAACAGTGCATCCAATAACTGTTGACCTTGGAGGGACAGCAGGTGAACTACAAGCGGGTGTGGCGCCTGTACAAGCTGGCGAACCTATCGGTGCCGCAAGCGACGCAAGGCCAAGCGTCCCCGGGCGAGCTTTAGCCCTCGATAAGCAACCGTCATGGCATTGACAACTGATGGGCGACGAGTACGTCGTGCACTTGCTGGACCGAGCCGCGCACTTCCGACGCTAACACCTGACCATCCGCACCGATCAGGGGCCGGGGTTCACCAGCCGGGCTTTCATGGCGTTGGCGGTGGGACTGGACGCGCGGCACATGATCAACGATGCAGTCCAGAACGCCTGCATCGAGAGCTTCAACCGTATGTTCCACGACAAGTGTCTGAACGAGCTATGGTTCGAGACGCCGGTGCAGGCTCGCGACGAGACGGCCAGACGGCAGCGCAGCTACAGCAAGGTACGACTTCACCGCTTACCGCGCCGGCACCAGTCGGCACATATGAACGTGCGATCTGCAAGCAACAGCTTGCTCCACCCTAATCCTGGATCAGGCCTTCTGTCGGCTACGGAAATAATTACCAGATATTTGTCGGTAAACCGACATATCGTGTTCTGAAGCAGCCTGAGGCGTCGGCATCGCCCCGCCCTTCGATGTAGCCTCTTTCTTCTTCACCGAACAGGAAAGAGCCTGCGTCTGCACACTGACATCTACGAACAGCCGCAGGGGCAACTGCTCAGGTCTATCGTGTAACTTTGGCATTGTTTTCCTCACTAGCAAGAAGACTTGGAAGCTCAAGGTTCTTGGTCTCAATTTCTGCAACCACAACCTCCTCCAGCCGAGGAATCGCCTTGAGGCTCACTTGGGTTAGGGGCATGGCCTCCGTTCGGCTTGGCAATTTTAGCATGCCGGCCTCCTTCCGACCTCTCCCTTCAAACATTTCGATGAAGCGCCGCGGCGCGATGCCATCGTACTGCCGTAGCTGAACCTTACCATGCGCCTCGGAAGATTCCGTCAACGCATCTTCATGAAGCCTAGTCGCCAAACTCTTTCGATATGGCTCAATATAGTGAATTTCAGAAATACCTGCTGCAACTAAGTGGCGAGCACATGAGTGGCATGGGTAGGTAGTTACGAAAATCTTGCCTTGTACCACTCGATCACCTGAAATACGACTTGCAGCAAGAATTGCGTGCATCTCGGCGTGAACAGCTCGTGAAAATTCTATTAAATCTTTCACGCGAGTATCACCCAATATTGTCTGTACAGCCTTGTCCGTTACGTCTTTAGACAGAACACCTCCTTCTACCAGGCTTTCAACGACTTTACGCGCAATAGAATCCTTCTCCCTATCGTTATGACATGGTGAGCCAACTTGAGAAAAGCAACGATGATCTTCTTGGGCGCTCTCAACAAGCAAACGCATAGAAAGGGGCTTCATTCCATAAAGCCCTCCACCGCTTTGAGGCACATCATTCCAACCAACGGCCAGAAGCTCACCCGTAGCGCTAGTCACAGCAGCCCCAACCTGCCTAGAAAGGCAAGCCGAGTTACGCGCTGCCGATGTAGCTGCATACATCGCCGTTTCTTCTGCAGTGGGGGTGATAACAACAGTCCTAAAAATTAAATCAAAGAATCGTCGTACACGCTCATTAATCTGCGCAATAGCCTTTGCCTCAGATGGCCCAACAACTGCGTGATCAACACGAAGAAAGAAATCACACTGGGGAAACGTGTTTCTAACAGATTGACCGTGATCGAATTCCTCTCCCGAATCTATGTCAATTAGCCTCGTTATTTCATCATGCTTCAGTTTTCCAGGCTTTGCCAAATTCGCCACACGTAATTCCAAAGGAGAAAATACTCCTACAGCAAAAAGGGCGTCACCATATATCAACCTCAGCAAATCAAGTTCAGCAGAATTCTTTACAGAGTCAATTACATGACAAATTCTCTGCTGCTTAATTTTTTCATTATCAACCTTCTCAGATTCCGCGGCTACATCTTCAAAAGCACCAAAATGCTGTGCACGATCCGCTCCTATTTTTGCAATGGCAAGCTTTGCAAGAACATCGTGACCAAAATTTTGCCGCAACCCATCACCAATTTTTATCAACGACTGTATTTCATCAAACTTAGTATCAGCATCTAGCGCGATATTAACTTTCTTCGCATTCAATCGAATCAAGTCGCTTAAACGAACAATTTCCGTTTGATATTCAAACTCAGCAAGTGTGTTCTTTATTTGCATTGCCGATTGATGCAAAGGAGATCCTATCGGTCCACATAATGCAATAACCAACTCTGGCGTTAGGCTACTAATGGCCTCCCCAGTTGAATCAATCGAAGAGGCGTACGACCTCTGCAACTTAGTTTCTGACAACAATGCGGACATAAGTGTTACCAATCAATTGAGCTGCATATGGCAAAAATCATTTGCACATGTCAACATTTCAAAGATTTTTCAAAAGTTCAATTTTTTACGAAATCTGACAACCAGAGCTTATAAAGCGACTTTAACCTTTACATACAATTCAAGGACACCTACATCCACGACTAGACAACACAGCATGCTTGCGCTATTAGTCATACCATGCTGTACCTTCAGTTGGCGGGCATTCGGGCTGAACTACTCAGCTTCGCGTTGATCTACGGACTAATGTAGTACCGTTTGAAGTATTGGCTAAGCGCTAGATGTCCAGTCCAATAGTTGGATGGTGCAGATGAAATCTAAAGCGGCTTGGATCTTTTGCCCACGCCTCGCAAATTGCCCGGAATGGTGTCTTCCACCTGAGCGCCCTCAAGTGCTTTCCGAAGTTGTAGCTTTGAACGAAGGCCTGGACATGCTCCCGTAACTGCTCCACTCCCTGGTACTCGTAGGCCTTGATCGTGAATTTCTTGATGGTCCGGTTCATGCGCTCGACCATGCCGTTCGTCCAGGGGCGGTACGGCTTGGTCTGCCTTTTCTCGACACCATTGAAATCGCAAAATGCGCTCGAAGATGTGACCGATCCCAGCGTCGTTTCTTCAAGCTTTCCGTGCCTTCGTGGCAGTTGCGTTGCGGGTTGTCGGCTGATTCCGTGACGCTACAGGCATCGATGCAAGGCGCTACGGGGTTGCCCCATGAGATCGTCCACCGACAGATGCCCTTGCTTGCGCAACGCACTCACCAAGTATTCTTGCTCTTGGGAAAGATGCTGGCTTGCTCTGTCCCGAGGACCCACGAGCTCATCGAGCACCGAAGTGAGCGCATGCCACTTGACCGCGGTCTTGGGGGTTGATGCCCTAGAGCTTCGCCGAGGACCGATGGGAGCCGGTCGCTAGCTGGAGTTCTGCGCGGATACGAGGCGCCGCGCGATCGCCGCCATGCAGGCGGACTGCCATAGTGCTTTCTCCTGTTCCAGGCTGAAGAGTGCACCATGACTTCCTGGGACCGTACATCTTTTCGGAGGACGGGTGACCAGCTCCTCTCAGCCTCTTGCAGCATTGCTGCATGTAAGCCTGCTCAGACCGAAAGAACCTCTCATCACATTAAAAAAAGAGCGCCAAAAATGTGCGCTCTTTTCTATAGCAACAAGCTCAAAACTGCTGAATTTACCTCCGCATATCCAAGTCATCTTCATCCGTCGAATTCGAGTTTACGACTTTACCGTTACAAACGATTACGGCGCGAAGATGCATGGATGCTGCAGGCTTGTTTACAACTTTAATTGCGTGTTTACGACTTTAATTACCCAGAATACCTGCTGCCCCCGGCCCTCTGCCTCACTCCACCGTCACGCTCTTTGCCAGATTGCGCGGCTTGTCCACGTCAGTGCCGCGTGCGCAGGCCGTGTGGTAGGCCAGCAGCTGCAGCGGGACCACGTGCAGGATGGGGCTCAGGGCGCCGTAGTTCTCGGGCATGCGGATGACGTGCATGCCTTCGCTGCTTTCGATGTTGGTCTTGGCATCGGCCAGCACATAGAGCACGCCGCCGCGCGCGCGCACTTCCTGCATGTTGCTCTTGAGCTTTTCCAGCAGCTCGTCGTTGGGCGCGACCGTGACCACGGGCATGGCGCTGTCCACCAGGGCCAGCGGGCCGTGCTTGAGCTCGCCCGCCGGATAGGCCTCGGCGTGGATGTAGCTGATTTCCTTGAGCTTGAGCGCGCCTTCCAGCGCAATCGGGTAGTGGATACCACGGCCCAGGAAGAGCGCGTTCTCGCGCTTGGCAAAGTCCTCGGACCAGCTGATGACCTGGGGCTCCAGCGCCAGCACCGATTGCAGGGCCACGGGCAGGTGGCGCATGGCGGCCAGGTACTGCTGCTCCTTTTCCTCGCTCAGCCGCCCTTGCGACTGCGCCAGGGCCAGGGTCAGCAGGAACAGGCCTGCCAGCTGGGTGGTGAAGGCCTTGGTGGAGGCCACGCCGATCTCCACCCCGGCGCGCGTGATGTAGGCCAGCTCGCATTCGCGCACCATGGCACTGGTGGCCACGTTGCAGACAGTCAGCGTGTGCTTCATGCCCAGGTTCTGGGCATGGCGCAGCGCGGCCAGGGTGTCGGCGGTCTCGCCCGACTGGCTGATGGTGACGACCAGGGTCTTGGGATGGGGAACGCTGGTGCGGTAGCGGTACTCGCTGGCCACTTCCACGCTGCAGGGCAGGCCGGCCAGCGCTTCGATCCAGTACTTGGCCGTGCAGCCGCTGTAGTAGCTGGTGCCGCAGGCCAGGATGAGCACGCGGTCGATTTCCTTGAACACGCGCCAGGCCGAGGCGCCGGCCTTGCCGTCCGAGGCCACGCCGTCGAACAGCTCGGGCACGATGGCCTGCACGCCTTCCAGCGTGTCGGCAATGGCGCGCGGCTGCTCGAAGATTTCCTTTTGCATGTAGTGGCGGTAGGGACCCAGCTCGGCCGCGCCGCTGTGGGCGTGCACGGTGCGCACGGGGCGCTGCTCGGGCGCCAGGCGCTCGCCGCCCTTGCCCACCAGCCAGTAGCGGCCGGGCTGCAGGTCCACGATGTCACCCTCTTCCAGGTAGACGATCTGGTCGGTCACGCCGGCCAGGGCCATGGCGTCGCTGGCCAGGAAATGCTCGGCGCCCTCCTGGCCCACGCCCAGGATCAGCGGCGAGCCGGCGCGCGAGCCCACCACGCGCTGCGGTTCGTCCTTGTGCATGACGGCGATGGCGAAGGCACCATGCAGCCGCTGCGTGGCGGCCTGCACGGCCTCGAACAGGTCGCCGCCGTAGAGGCTGTCCACCAAGTGGGCGATGACCTCGGTATCGGTCTGGCTGGCGAAGACATAGCCCTTGGACTGCAGCTCGGCGCGCAGGGCTTCGTAGTTTTCGATGATGCCGTTGTGCACCAGGGCCACGCGGGCCGGCTGGTCGGCATCGGCCACGGGCGAGACGCCGGGGCCGTGGCTGAAATGCGGATGGGCGTTGCGCACGGCCGGCTCGCCATGCGTGGCCCAGCGGGTATGGGCAATGCCGGTGTGGCCAATGACCTTGTCCTGCTGCACCTGGGCCATGAGTTCGGCCACGCGCGCCGTGGAACGGGCGCGCTGCAGGCCCTGGCTGTGCACGCCCTGGGCGTCCAGCGCCTGCACGGCCACGCCGCAGGAGTCATAGCCGCGATATTCCAGGCGCTGCAAGCCCTGGACGAGGACGGGGACGATATCGCGGAAGGAAACCGCTGCGACGATGCCACACATGGACAAGCTCCTTGTTTCGAGATGACGACGGATGCTACGCAGGTTGAAAAGAAATTTCTCGCCAAATTTCCTTATCTATTGAACTAATATCTCATCAAAACCAGCGCAAGAAATATTATTTCAATTTATAGAATTCAATGACACAAAATTCCATAGAACTGGACGCCACCGATCTGCGGTTGCTGCAATTGCTGCAGGTCGATGCCAGCCGCAGCAACCAGGCCCTGGCCGCGCTGCTGCAGCTGTCGCCGCCCACCTGCCTGCGCCGCGTGCGGCGGTTGCAGGAGACCGGGCTGATCGAGCGGCAGGTGGCCATCCTCCAGCCGGAACGCCTGGCCGCCGCCCTGGGCCACGGGCTGCAGGCCATCGTGGAAGTCTCGCTGGACCGCCAGGACAGTGATTCGCTGGACAGCTTCGAGCGCCGCGCCGTGGCACTGGACGCCGTGCAGCAGTGCTGGCGCGTGTCGGCCGGGCCTGATTTCATCCTCGTGGTGGCCGCGCCCGACATGCCCGCCTACCTGGAGTTGAGCCGCGCGCTATTCACGGGCGACGCCAACGTGCGCAATGTCAAGAGTTTTTTCAGCGTCAAGCGCGCCAAGTTTTCCACCGCCATGCCGCTGCCGTCCACAAATCCAGGAACAGCCGCCGAATGAGGCCAGGAGCCTTGATTTTGTGAGTATTTGTGCTCATCAGGAAGCTACGCTGCATCGGGCCCGCGTAGGACAAGAGGCCTGCAATGTGTCCCGAACGCCAACTTTGGGCAACGTTAAACTTTAAGGCGTTGCGCACGCACGGGGACAATGATACAAATTGATGCAACAACACTTTCTGACGCGCTAGGCAATCGGCGCGCACTCGGCTCGCACCGCCATGTCCTTGCGCCAGCGCATCCATCGCCGAACCTATCCCTTGCGCGTCTCCAGCATGGCATTGGGCGGCCTCGTCGTGGGCACGGCCATGACGGAGATGGGCGCCAGCCCGGCGGTCTGGGGCTTTGTGCTGGTGAGCGCCCTGGTCTGGCCGCACATCGCCTTTTTGCACGCCCGCCACAGCCGTGACAGCCACCGCGCCGAACACGCCAATCTGCAGATAGACGCGCTGATCATCGGCAGCTGGATTCCCGTGATGCATTTCTGCGCATTGCCCAGCATTGCGCTGCTGGCCATCAGCATTGCCGACCGCAACCACACGGCCACGCGCGACGGCTGGCTGCAATCGCTGGTGGCCACCTTGCTGGCCGCCGCGCTGGTGGCCCTGCTGCTGCGGCCCGTGCCCGACTGGGAGGCCAGCCTGGCCGTGCAGCTGAGCATGCTGCCCCTGCTCCTGCTGCACAGCGTGTTCTCCAGCTGGTCCACGCGCCAGCTGGTGCGCAAGCTGGCGCGCCAGAACGTGAAGCTGCAGGTGCTCAGCCGCATCGACCCGCTGACCACGCTGTATAGCCGGGACTACTGGTGGCAAAAGGCCCGCGCCGCGCTGCGCGACTACCGGCAGACGCAGGCCTCGGCCTGCCTGCTGATCGTGGACATAGACCACTTCAAGCGCATCAACGACAGCTTTGGCCACACCGTGGGCGACGAGGTGCTGCAGGCCATAGGCCTGACCATCCGGCACTGCCTGCGCTCGCACGACGCGGCTGGCCGCTATGGCGGTGACGAGTTCGCCGTGCTGTGCATGCACACCCAGCTGGACGACGCCTATGCGGTGGCGCTGCGCATACGCAACCAGTTGAGCCAGCTGCGCGTGCGCGAGCATCCCCAGCTGCGCGTAAGCGCCAGCATTGGCGTGGCGGCGGCGGACCCGAGCTTTCTGTCGGTCAAGGACTGGATCAATGCGGCCGACAGCGCGCTCTACAGCGCCAAGGATGCCGGGCGCGACCAGGTGATTCCCGCCGCGCCGCTGATGGCCGGCAGCGCGCCTGCCCGAGCGGGAACAGGCTCGGACGCAGACACTGATACAGGCTCCGACACGGGCCCGGACACCAGGGACTCCCGCCCCACGCACCAGCCCGAGCCGGACGACACGCTGATCTGAGGGCAGGCGCCAGCGGCAGGCGGTCTCAGAGCCCGCGATCGGCGCGCCGCACTTCGCCGCCGGGCCAGTTCAGGCAAACGCAGCAGCCGCCCGCGGGCGTGGCGCGGATGGTGGCCTCGCCGCCGTGGCGGCGCATCACGCCGCGCACCAGGGCCAGGCCCGTGCCCAGGCCGGGGAACTCGGATTCGCGGTGCATGCGCTGGAAGATGCCGAACAGCGCTCCCGCACGCGAGGGGTCGAACCCCACGCCGTTGTCCGTCACGCTGAGCGTGATGCCGCCGTCGGCATGGCGCTCCACATCGATGGCAATGCGCGGCTGGTCCACGGGCCGGGTGAACTTGACGGCGTTGTCCAGCAGCGCCTCCAGCACCTGGCGCAGCAGGGCCGCGTCGGCACGCACGGCGGGACTTTGCTGCGGCAGGCTCCATTGCAGCCGCGCAGCCGCGCCGCAGGCCGCCCAGCGCGGCTGCGCCAGCACCGCCGTGCGCGCCTGCTCCAGCAGCTCCTGCAAGGCGACGGGCTGCCACTGCATGGGCGTGCGCGCGGCGCGCGACAGGGCCAGCAGGCCGTCGAGCATGCCGCCCATGCGGCGCGCCGACTGGTCCATGGTCTGCAGGAAGCCGCGCGCCTCCTGCAGCTCCTGCGGCGAAGGCGCGGCCTGCGACAGCAGCTCATCGACCAGGGGGCCGAAGGACAGCACATGGCGCAGCGGCGCGCGCAGGTCGTGCGACACCGCATGCAGCCATTCCTGCTGCGCGGCGCGCAGGGCCTGCAGTTCCTGCTCGCGCTGGGCCAGGCGCTCCAGCGCATCCTGCAACGTGCGGGGAGGGCCCTGCAGGTCGGCGGCGGGGTCGGGGGGCGGATGGGGGGCGAAAGGTTCCGTCATGGCATGGACAGGGTCAGGAGATTCGGCAAATCGGCGTACCCCGTACGGGACCCGCCGGCGATGCGGGCCCTCGAGCCCACGTGTCTCGGAAGTCTCAGGACTTGGGCAGTTTGACTGGGCGCTTCCAGCTGGTGATGCTCACCTGCCTGCCCCGCGATACCGTGAGCACGCCGGGCTCGGTGCTCTTGGTGACCGTGGAGCCGCCGCCCACCGTGCCACCCGCGCCAATGGTCACGGGCGCCACCAGCACGCAGTTGCTGCCGATGTGCACGTCGGCCTCGATCACCGTGCGGTGCTTGTTCACGCCGTCGTAGTTGGCCGTGATGGAGCCGGCGCCGTAGTTGACGCGCTCGCCCACCGTGGCATCGCCCAGGTAGGCCAGGTGGTTGGCCTTGGCGCCATCGGCCAGCACGGAGTTCTTGACCTCGACGAAGTTGCCGATGTGCACTTCGCGGCCCAGTTGCGCTCCGGGGCGCAGGCGCGCAAACGGGCCGACCAGGGCGCCCTCGCCCACGCTGACGCCGGCCTTCTCGCCATCGACATGCGTGTACGGATGGATGACGGCGCCCGCCGCAATCGTGGCGTTGGCAATGCTGCAATAGGCGCCGATGCGCGCACCTTCGCCAATCTCCACATGGCCGCTGAAGATGCAGCCCACGTCGATCTCCACATCCTGCCCGCAGGCCAGGCGTGCCGCGCGGCCCGTGCGCGGGTCGTCGCGCAGGTCAAAGCGCGCGGGGTCGGCCAGGCGCACGCCCTGCTCCATCAGCGTGCGGGCCTGGGCGCCCTGGTGGGCGCGCTCCAGCTCGGCCAGTTGCAGCGGGCTGTTGACGCCCGCCACCTGCACCGGGTCGGCAATGCAGTGCGCGACCACGGGCACGCCGTCGGCCACGGCCATGGCGACCACGTCGGTCAGGTAGTACTCGCCCTGGGCGTTGTCATTGGTCAGGCGGGCCAGCCAGCCGGCCAGGTGGCGGGCCGGCACGGCCATGATGCCGCTGTAGATTTCCTGGATGGCGCGCTGGGCGTCATTGGCATCCTTTTGCTCGACGATGCGCTGCACCGTGCCGTCTTCGCCGCGCACGATGCGGCCATATCCCGTGGGATCGGGCAGGCGCACGGTCAGCAGCGCCAGCCGCTGGCCATCGGCCGCATCGACCAGAGCGCGCAGCGTGTCGGCCTGCGTCAGCGGCACATCGCCCGAGAGCACGATGACCATGCCATCGCCCGCCAGCGCGGGCACGGCCTGCTGCACCGCGTGGCCCGTGCCCAGCTGCGGCTCCTGGCGCACGAACTTCAGCGCCATGGAGCCGCCCTGGCAGGCCGCCGCCATGGCGGGCTCCACCTGGTCCGCGCCGTGGCCCGTGACCACCACGGCCGAGCGCGCATCCAGCTGCGCCGCCGTGGACAGCACATGGCCCAGCAACGGGCGCCCCGCCAGGCGCTGCAGGACTTTGGGAAGGCGGCTTTTCATGCGCGTGCCCTTGCCCGCGGCCATGATGACGAGATCCAGAGGTGCTGTCATAGGTGATTCATCCAAAACGCCAGAACCTGTGCCGGCAACGCCGCCGATTATCTGCCCGCCAAGGGCTGCGGCCGGTCACACGATTGACGTATGCTGGCGGCGCCATGCCCCATGCCACCACTGCACCCGTTCCCCTGCTGCGCACACGCGCCATCGGAGCCGGCCATCTGCGTGCCTTCCTGGCCGTGGCCCGGCACCTGAATTTCCGCGCGGCCGCCGACGAGCTGTCGCTGACGCAGTCGGCCGTGAGCCGCCAGATACAGTCGCTGGAGGATGAAGTCGGCGTGCCGCTGTTCCTGCGCCATACGCGCGCCGTGGAGCTGACGGGGGCCGGCGCCCAGTTGCTGCGCTCGGTGGCGCCCGCGCTGGAGCAGATCGACGCCTCGGTGCGCCAGATCCGCCAGACCGTGGGCCGCAAGAGCGTGGCCATCACCACCTGGGCCAGCTTTGCCGCCATGTGGCTGATCCCGCGCCTGGAGTCCTTCCAGCGCGCCTGGCCCGATATCGACATCCGCATCGACACCAGCGACACCGTGATGGACCTGGACACCACCGACGTGGACCTGGCCCTGCGCTACGGCCGCGCAGGCGATGGCTGGCCCCAGGCGCAGCGCCTGTTCGGCGAGCAATTGGCCGTGGTGGCCAGCCCGCGCCTGCTGGCCGGCGGCCCGCCGCTCAGGACGCCGGCCGATGCCGCGCGCTATACGCTGATCGAGACCGGCGACGCCCACCGCATGCCCCAGCTGGAATGGCTGGGCTGGCAGCGCTGGTTCGGCGTGCAGGGCTGCGACCAGCTGCAGCCGCCGCGCTGGCTGTACTTCAACTACGCCCACCAGATCGTGCAGGCCGCACTGGCCGGACAGGGCCTGGCGATTGCGCGGCTGCCGCTGGTGGCCGATGCACTGGCGGCTGGCGACCTGGTCGAGGTGCTGCCCGCGCACCGGCTGGAATCGCCGCTGGCCTACTGGCTGATCGTGGGCCCGCGCAGCGCCGCGCGTCCCGAGGTGGCCGCCTTCTGCCGGTGGCTGCAGGAGCAGGCCGAGGTCACGCGCGAAGCCGTCGAATCGCCCCCGGCTTGAAAAATGCCCCCCACGCTCCCCTTGCTGCGCAAGGTCCGCTGCCCCCCGAGGGGGCCGTTTTCATCTTGGGGCGGCCCGGCGATGAAAAAAGGACGCGGGCATGCCGGCGTCCTTCATTCCTGTGCAGCCGGGCGCATGGCCCGGCGCGGGCATCAGCCCAGCGTCACGCGCGCAAACTTGCGCTTGCCCACCTGCACCACATAGGTGCCGGCTTCAAGCTTGAGGCCCCGGTCGCTGATGGCCGTGCCGTCCACGCGCACGCCGCCGCCGTCGATCAGGCGGTTGGCCTCGCTGGTCGAAGGCGCCAGGTTGGCCTGCTTGAGCAGGGCACCGATGCCCAGCGGCGCGCCCGACAGGCTGACCTCGTCGATCTGGTCGGGAATGCCGCCCTTGCTGCGGTTGTTGAAATCCTGCTCGGCCGCATCGGCCAGCGCCGCGCTGTGAAAGCGCGCCGTGATTTCCTTGGCCAGCAGCACCTTGGCATCCTTGGGATTGCGCCCGCCTTCCACCTCGGCCTTGAGCGCGGCGATCTCGGCCAGGCTCTTGAACGACAGCAGGGTGTACCAGTTCCACATCAGCGTGTCCGAGATGCTCAGCACCTTGGCGAACATGGTGTTGGCGTCCTCGGTGATGCCGATGTAGTTGTTCTTGGACTTGGACATCTTGTGCTCGCCGTCCAGGCCCACCAGCAGCGGCATGGTGAGCACGCACTGCGTGTCCTGCCCGTATTCCTGCTGCAGATGGCGGCCCATGAGCAGGTTGAACTTCTGGTCCGTGCCGCCCATCTCCAGGTCGGCGCGCAGCGCCACCGAGTCATAGCCCTGCAGCAGCGGGTAGAGGAACTCGTGCAGACTGATGGAGCTGCCGTCGGTGAAGCGCTGGTGGAAGTCGTTGCGCTCCATCATGCGGGCCACGGTGTACTTGGCCGACAGCTCGATCATGCCGCGCGCGCCCAGCTTGTCGCACCACTCGCTGTTGTAGCGCACCTCGGTGCGGGCGGGGTCCAGCACCTTGGCGGCCTGGGTGTAGTAGGTCTCGGCGTTGACCTTGATCTGCTCGGCCGTCAGCGGCGGGCGCGTGCTGTTGCGGCCCGAAGGGTCGCCGATCAGGGTGGTGAAGTCGCCGATCAGGAAGATCACCTGGTGGCCCAGGTCCTGCAGCTGGCGCATCTTGTTGAGCACCACGGTGTGGCCCAGATGGATGTCGGGCGCCGTCGGGTCCAGGCCCAGCTTGATGCGCAGCGGCACGCCGGTGGCCTCGGAACGGGCCAGCTTTTGCACCCAGTCCGCCTGGGGCAGCAGCTCATCCACGCCGCGCAGGGTGGTTTCAAGCGCTTGGCTTACACCGTCGGTGACCGGGTATGTTGTAACAGCAGATTGATTCATAAGGGTTTTTCGCCAGGCCGCGTAGGACTGCGTCGGTATACTCCGGGGATTTTCCCGCTGCGGCGAATTCTAGACGCCCGCCTATCCGCACCGCAGAGCGCGGACTTGTTGCCCGTCTGGAGAGCGTATCCCGCCGCTGCGATGCTGTCCGGCCCCCACTGGGCCGGATGCGCGCAACCCAAGGATCTGATGTTGTGAAATATGGCTTGAACCATGCCAGCGGTGCTCTTGTTGCGCGGCTGACCTCCGTGATCCAGCAACACCCCAAGCGTGTCACCGCGGCACTGGCAGCCATCTTGCTCACGGGCGGCGGCGGCGCCTTCGCCGTGGCCAACCTGGGACCCGATCCGGCCGACCTGCCGGTGCGCATGCTCTCCACGCCCGTGGAATCGCTGGCCGAAGGCCAGACCCTGGCCGAGCTGACCGACAGCGTGCAGGGCATGTCCCTGTACCGCTTCGAATACACGCGCGGCAGCGACACGGCCGAAACCCTGCTGCAGCGCCTGGGCGTGGCCGATCCGGCCGCCGCCGCCTTCATGCGCGGCAACGACCAGGTTCGCCAGCATGTGCTGGGCCGCGCCGGCCGCCTGGTGACGGCCGAGACCACGCCTGACCACCAGCTGTCGCAGCTGACCGTGCGCTGGGCACCCGACGAGGACGGCAGCTTCCGCCGCCTCGTGGTCGAGCGCAAGAACAATGAACTGAGCACCCGCATCGAGACGGGCAAGCTGACGGCCTCGCCCCGCCTGGCCGGCGGCATCATCCGCAGCTCGCTGTTCGCCGCCACCGACGCGGCCTCCATCCCCGATGCCGTGGCCATGCAGATGGCCGACATCTTCCAGGGCGACGTGGACTTCCGCCGCAGCCTGCGCAAGGGCGACCGCTTCTCCGTGGTCTACGAATCGCTGGAAGCCGATGGCGAGCCGCTGCGCGCCGGCCGCGTGCTCAGCGCCGAATTCCACAACAACGGCAAGGTCGTGCAGGCACTGTGGTTCCAGGACGAAGGCAAGGCCAAGGGCGACTACTACACCATGGACGGCAAGAGCCGCCGCCAGGCCTACCTGACCTCGCCCGTGGAGTTCTCGCGCATCAGCAGCGGCTTTGCCATGCGCATGCACCCCATCCACAAGACCTGGCGCGCCCACCTGGGCACGGACTTCGCCGCTGCCACGGGCACCAAGGTGCGTACCGTGGGCGACGGCACCGTCTCCTTCGCGGGTGTGCAGAACGGCTATGGCAACGTGATCTTCGTGGACCACGCCAACAACCACACCACGGTCTACGCCCACCTGAGCCACATCGGCGTCACGCGCGGCCAGCGCGTGGAGCAAGGCGACATCATCGGCAACGTGGGCTCCACAGGCTGGGCCACCGGCCCGCACCTGCACTTCGAGTTCCGCGTCAACGGCGAGCACCGCGATCCCATGACCATCGTCCAGGCCACCGATGCCGCCCGCCCCGTCTCCAAGGCCGGCCGCGCCGCCTTCGACAAGATGGCCGCGCAGATGCGCATCGAGCTGCAGGCATCGAACGAAGCACTGGCCCTGGCCAGCGAACGCTGAGCCGCCGCGCTCCCATCCCGCAAAGGCTGCCCTGGCAGCCTTTGTTGTTTCAGGCGCATCCTTTTGTGATCGTGGGTCCCAGGCCGCAGGGCTACCATTGCCGGCATGAACCAGCCCACCCCCTCCCCCATCGCCCACCGCTACTGCATAGGCCTGATGTCCGGCACCTCGCTTGACGGGGTGGACGGCGTGCTTGTGGACTTTGCCGAAGGCACGCAGGTGCTGTGGCATGCCAGCCGGGGGTTCGACGCCGCGCTGCGCGCCGAGCTGCTGGCCCTCAACACCCCCGATGGCCGCGATGAGCTCCACCGCGCGGCGCTGGCGGCCAATGCGCTGGCGCGCAGCTATGCCGAGGTGGTGCGGGAACTGCTGCAGGCCACGGGCCTGGCGCCCGCGCAGATCGCCGCCATTGGCGCCCACGGCCAGACCGTGCGCCACCGGCCGCAGATGTTCGACGGCACGGGCTACACCTTGCAGCTCAACAGCCCGGCCCTGCTGGCCGAGCTCAGCGGCGTTGCCGTGGTGGCCGACCTGCGCAGCCGCGACGTGGCCGCTGGCGGCCAGGGCGCGCCGCTGGTGCCCGCCTTCCACCAGGGCGTGTTCGGCCGGCCCGGCGAGACGGTGCTGGTGCTCAACATCGGCGGCATTGCCAATCTCAGCGTGCTGGCGGGCGATGGCACGGTGCTGGGCTTCGACTGCGGCCCCGGCAATGCGCTGATGGACGGATGGTGCCAGGCGCACACGGGCCAGCCCTATGACGACGGCGGCCAATGGGCGGCCACGGGCCAGGTGCTGCCCGCCCTGCTCGACCGCCTGCTGGCCGAGCCTTTCCTGCAGCAGCCGCCACCCAAGAGCACGGGGCGCGACCTGTTCCACGCGGACTGGCTGGCCGGCCATCTTTCCGCCAGTGCAACCAGCGCCGCCGATGCCCGCCCCGCCGACGTGCAGGCCACGCTCACCGAATTCACGGCCCGCGCCTGCGCCGGTGCCGTGCAGCGCTTCGGGCATGGCGGCGGCGAGCTGCTGGTCTGCGGCGGAGGCGCCTTCAACACGCAACTGATGCAGCGCATCGCCGCCTTGCTGCCTGGCGTGGCCGTGGACACCACGGCCGCGCGCGGCCTGCCGCCACAGCAGGTGGAGGCCGCCGCCTTCGCCTGGCTGGCGCGCCAGGCCCTGCTGGGTTTGCCGGGCAACCTGCCCGCCGTGACGGGCGCACGCGGCCCGCGCATCCTGGGTGCCATCCACCCCGCATGAGTACCGCGGAAAAGCAGCGCCAGCAAAAAGGCCCGCGCAAGGCATTGCTGCCAGGCGCGGGCCCCCCACCAAAAACAGTGCGCTACGTCAGCCGCCGATATAGACGAACTTGAAGAGGAAGACGCCACCGATCAGCCACACCATCCAGTGCACTTCCTTGGCGCGCCCCGTGAACAGCTTGAGCACGGCATAGGTGATGAAGCCGAAGGCCAGGCCATTGGCCACCGAGTAGGTGAAAGGCATGAGCAGGGCCGTGACGGCAGCGGGGATGGCCTCGGTGGTCTCGCCCCATTCGATCTCGGTCAGCTCCTTGAGCATCAGGCAGGCCACGAAGAACAGCGCGGGCGCCGTGGCGTAGCCAGGCACCACGCCGGCCAGCGGCGACAGGAACAGGCAGCACAGGAAGAGCACGGCCACGGTCAGCGCCGTCAGGCCCGTGCGGCCGCCCGCTTGCACGCCGGCCGCGCTTTCCACGTACGCCGTGGTGCTGGAGGTGCCCAGCAGCGAGCCCGCGAAGATGGCGCCGCTGTCGGCCAGCAGCGAGCGGTTGAAGCGGCCCATGCGGCTGGGCACCAGCAGGCCGGCGCGCTTGGCCACGCCCATCAGCGTGCCCGTGGCATCGAACAGCTCGACCAGGAAGAACACCAGCACCACGTTGAGGATGCCGCCCGTCAGCGCGGACTTGATGTCCAGCTGCAGGAAGGTGGGCGCAATGGAGGGCGGGGCCGAGAACACGCCGTGGAACTCGTTGCCTGCGAAGAAGAACGAAGCCACGGTGACCGCGACGATACCGATCAGGATGGCGCCCGGCACCTTCAGGCGGTCCAGCACCACGATGATCAGAAAGCCCAGCGAGGCCAGGATGACTTCGGGCTTGTGCAGGTCGCCCAGGGTCACGAAGGTGGCCGGCGATGCGGCGACGATGCCCGCGCTCTTGAGCGCGATCAGCGCCAGGAACAGGCCGATGCCCACGGTGATCGCTATGCGTATGGACTGCGGTATGCCCTTGATGATCAGCTCCCGCAGGCCGAACAGCGTCACCAGCAGGAACAGGCAGCCCGAGACGAAGACCGCGCCCAGCGCGGCCTGCCAGGTGAAGCCCATGTGCAGCACCACCACGTAGGCGAAGTAGGCGTTCAGGCCCATGCCCGGCGCCAGCGCGATGGGATAGTTGGCGTACAGCGCCATGATGGTCGTGCCCAGCGCCGCGATCAGGCAGGTGGCCACGAAGACGGCCCCCTTGGGCATCCCCGCATCCCCCAGGATCGAGGGATTGACGAAGATGATGTAGGCCATCGTCAGAAAGGTCGTCAGGCCCGCGACCAGCTCGGTTCTTACATTGGTGCCGTGCTCACTGAGCTTGAACACCCGTTCCATCCAGTTCATCGCATTGTCTCCGTGTTGTTTTCGCATGCGGGGCGCAACGGTTGTGAAAGCGCCCAGGGTTGAGCACCGGCTGTCCAGGCCGGCACAAGGCATGGCACCCTGCCGGGCGGCCATGGACCTGGTGGCGCGCATCGCTGCGCGCCGATTCAAGGAATGAGGGGGCGGCGCCGGTCCGCTCAGCTCCCGGCGGCCTGCACGGCCTCGATGGCGCGCAGGATGGATTCCGGCGTGGCCGGCGATTGCAGCGGCGGGTTGCTGCGGTGCCCGCCCGCGGCCGAGACGGCATCGCGGATGGCGAAGAACACCGAGAACGGCAGCAGCAGCGGCGGCTCGCCCACGGCCTTGCTGCGGTGGATGGAGTCCTCGAAGTTGTCGCCCTCGAACAACCGCACGTTGAACACGGGCGGGCAGTCGTTTGCCGTCGGGATCTTGTAGGTGCTCGGGGCGTGCGTGGTGAGCTTGCCGCTTTGCGGGTGCCAGACCAGCTCTTCCGTGGTCAGCCAGCCCATGCCCTGGATGAAGGCGCCCTCGACCTGGCCCACGTCCACGGCCGGGTTCAGCGAGCGGCCCACGTCGTGCAGCACGTCGGCGCGCAGCAGCTTGAACTCGCCGGTCAGCGTGTCCACCACCACCTCGCTCACGGCGGCGCCGTAGGCGTAGTAGAAGAAGGGCCGGCCCTGCATGGTGTCCTTGTTCCACGACAGGCCGGGCGTGGCATAGAAGCCGTCGGACCACAGCTGCACGCGCTCGATGTAGGCCTCGCCCACCACGGCCTTGAAATCCAGTACCTTGCCGTTGACGTGGACCTGGTCGTTGGCGAAGCGCACGTCCTCCGCGCGGCCGCCATGGCGCTCTGCGGCGCAGGCGGCCAGGCGTTCGCGGATCTGGCGCGCCGCGTCCTGCGCGGCCTTGCCGTTGAGGTCGGCCCCCGTCGATGCCGCCGTGGCCGAGGTATTGGCCACCTTGGTGGTGTCGGTGGCCGTGACGCGCACGCGCCCGAAGCCCACGCCCAGCTCATGCGCCACGACCTGGGCCACCTTGGTGTTCAGGCCCTGGCCCATCTCGGTGCCGCCGTGGTTCACGAGGATGGAGCCGTCGTTGTAGACATGGACCAGGGCGCCGGCCTGGTTGAAGTGCTTGACGTTGAAGGAGATGCCGAACTTGAGCGGCGTCAGCGACAGGCCGCGCTTGAGCACGGGGCTGGCCGCGTTGAACTCGGCGATGGCGTCGCGGCGCGCGCGGTAGTCGCTGCAGGTCTCCAGCTCGGCCACCAGCTCGTGGATCACGTTGTCGGTCACGACCTGGCTGTAGGGCGTGACATTGCGCTCGGTCTTGCCGTAGAAGTTGACGCGGCGCACATCGAGCGCATCGCGCCCCAGCTCGCGCGCCACCGTCTCCATGATGTTCTCGATGGCGATCGCGCCCTGCGGGCCGCCGAAGCCGCGGAACGCCGTGTTGCTCTGCGTATTGGTCTTGCCGGAGTAGCCGTGCATGGACACATCGGGCAGCCAGTACGTGTTGTCGAAGTGGCACAGCGCGCGCGTCATCACGGGGCCGGACAGGTCGGCCGAGTGGCCGGCGCGCGAGACCATGGAGATCTCGGCGCCGAGGATGCGGCCCTCGTCGTCGTAGCCCACCTCGTACTCGTACCAGAAGCAGTGGCGGCGGCCCGTGATCATGAAGTCGTCATCGCGGTCCAGGCGCAGCTTGACGGGGCGGCGCAGCCGCGTCGCGGCCACCGAGGCCACGCAGGCGAACAGGGCCGACTGCGACTCCTTGCCGCCGAAGCCGCCGCCCATGCGGCGGCACTCCACATGCACGGCGTGCGAGGCCACGCCCAGCGCATGCGCCACCAGGTGCTGCATCTCGCTGGGGTGCTGGGTGGAGCAGTACAGGTGGACGGCGCCGTCCTCCTTGGGAATGGCGTAGCTGATCTGGCCTTCCAGGTAGAACTGCTCCTGGCCGCCCACGTAGAACGAGGACTTCAGGCGGTGCGGCGCCTCGTCCATGGCGCGGCGCGCGCCGCCTTCATTCGTGCTGCGCGCCAGGTGCATGGGCGGCAGCACGTACTGGCCCAGCTCATGCGCCTGCTGGGGCGTGAGCACGGGCGGCTCGGCCGTGATGTCGGCCGCCGCCTTGGCCTGGGCCGCAGCCAGGCGCGCAGCCTCGCGGCTTTCGGCGATCACGGCGAACAGCGGCTGGCCCAGGTAGCGGATCTCGCCGCTGCACAGGATGGGGTCGTCGTGGATGATGGAGCCGCAGTCGTTGACGCCGGGAATGTCCTCGCCCGTGAGCACGGCCACCACGCCGGGCATGGCGCGGATGGCATCCAGCCTGAGCGCATTGAGCCGGCCATTGGCCACGGGCGACAGGCCCAGCGCACAGTGCAGCGTGCCGTCCAGCTCGGGCAGGTCGTCGATGTAGGCGGCCTCGCCGGCCACATGCAGATGGGCCGATTCATGCGGGCGGCTGATGCCAACGCGCTGGCCCTGGGTGTGGGCACCGGCCTCGGCGCGCTCGTCCACGCGGAAGGCGGTGTTCTTCAGGTAATGCGCAAAGGCCTCGGACGAGTGCAGCAGGGAGGGATCGATGGGGCGGTTCATTTCAGGCTCCTTGGTGCACTGCATGGGGCATCACGCTCCAGACGCTGGTGGCCTGCAGCGGCAGCGGCTGCTGCGGACGTGTCTCCAGCCACAGGCGCTGCAGCAGGTTCTGCGCCACCTTGAGCCGGTAGTCGGCGCTGGCGCGCATGTCGGACATGGGCTTGAAGTCCTGGGCCAGCGCGGCCTGGGCGGCCTTCACTGCGGCCTGGTCCCAGGGCTGGCCCACGATGGCCGCCTCCGCCAGGGCCGCACGCTTGACCACGGCGGCCATGCCGCCAAAGGCCAGGCGGGCGGACTTCACCACCTCGCCATCGAGCTCGATGGCCAGCCCCGCGCACAGCGCCGAGATATCGCAGTCAAAGCGCTTGCTGATCTTGTAGGCACGGGTCTGGCGCCGTGCAGCGTCCAGCGGCACGGCCAGTGCCTGCACGAACTCGCCCGGTTCCAGCTGGTTCTTCATGTAGTCCAGATAGAAGTCATGCAGCGGCATGCGGCGCACGCGTGCGCCCTTGCGCAGCTCGATCTGCGCGTCCAGCGCCATCAGCACGGGCGGGGAGTCGCCAATGGGCGAGCCATTGGCCACGTTGCCCCCCATGGTGCCCGCATGGCGGATGGGCACGGAGGCAAAGCGCAGCCACACATCGGTCAGCCCCACGAAGCGCTGCGACAGCGCCGACCAGGCCGATTCCAGCGAGGCACCGGCGCCGATGTACAGCTCGCCGCCGTCCAGGCTGCCCGCGCCGCGGCGTTCCTCGACGCGCTTCATCTCGGCCACGTCGCCCACATAGACGATGTCGCCCAGGTCGCGGAACTGCTTGGTCACCCACAGCCCCACGTCGGTGGAGCCTGCCAGCAGCCGCGCGCGGGGCTTGGCCTCGCACACGGCGGCGAGTTCGTCCAGCGTGCGCGGAGCGTGGAAGCTGTCCACACGGCCGCCCTGGGCGGCGTTGGGCGCGGCGTAGTCCAAGCCGGCATCGTGCGCGCGCAGGCCCTGCAGTGCCTGCACCACGGGGTCGGTGGCCATGCGCGTGGCGGGCAGGTCGAACATGCGCTGGCCTGCGTCCAGGATGGGACGGTAGCCCGTGCAGCGGCACAGATTGCCCGACAGCTCGTCGGCCAGCTGCTGGCGCGAGGGGCGCGTGCCGGCCTGCTGGTGGTGCTCGTAGGCCGACCACAGCGACATCACGAAGCCCGGCGTGCAAAAGCCGCACTGCGAGCCGTGACAGTCCACCAGCGCCTGCTGCACGGGGTGCAGCTCGGCACCGCCTGCGGGCTTGCCGGTGGCACAGCCCTGCTTGCCGGCGCACTGACCCTTGACGTCCTCCACCGTGAACAGCGCCTTGCCGTGCAGCGTGGGCAGGAACTGGATGCAGGCATTGACCGTCTGCAGCTGCAGGCCGCCCACGGCGTCGGGCGTGCCGTCTTCGGCCAGCTCGGCGATGACCACGGTGCAGGCGCCGCAGTCACCTTCGTTGCAGCCCTCCTTGGTGCCGGTGCAGCGCGCGTCGCCGCGCAGCCAGTCGAGCACCGAGCGCGTGGGATGCGGCCCCTGTACCTCGACGATCTGGCCGCGGTGATAGAAGCGGATGGGTTGGGAACTGGGGCTCTGGCTCATGCTCGTGGGGGCAACTGCTGGTGCGTGGACTGTTCGGATCACGACTTACGCAAATTCCGAGGAAGAAAGCCGCTGGCCCTGTGGCGATGGCGTGTTTGCGTTCTTGCTTGCGTAAGTCCTGCGGATGTACCCGAGATTAAGTCCAGCCCCGCCCGAACGCATAAGACGGCCTCGATATTTCCTATGCGGGCTGCCATATATCCTTGCCAAAAACAAGGGTAAACCCGCAACAAAAGTGTGGATTGCAGCGGTTCAGGGTTCAAAAGCTATGCACAGCCCTCACTCGTGCTCGGCCGGCTCCAGAGGCTTGGGCCGCACATCCTCATCGTCGCCGAGCTGCGAGAAGATCATGGTCGAGGCCAGCGTCACCGCGCCCATGCAGACGAAGGTGGCGCGGAAGGCATTGAGGGTGTGCTGCGGCGTGTCGCCGCCGAACCATTCGCTGAAACCGGCCAGCACGGCGCCTGCGGCGGCCACGCCCATGCCCATGGCCAGCATCTGCACCATGGACAGCAGGCTGTTGCCGCTGCTGGCGTTGCCGGCATCGAGGTCCTTGAGCGTGACGGTGTTCATGGCCGTGAACTGCATGGAGTTGGTGGCGCCGAAGATCAGCAGCTGGACGATGACCACCCACAGCGGCAACGCCGTGGAGACCGTGCCGAAGCTGGCGATCATCAGCGACAGCACCAGGGTGTTGCCCATGAGCACGCGGCGGTAGCCGATGCGCTGGATCAGCGTGGTGGTCTGGCGCTTCATGGCCATGCTGGCCAGTACCGTGGGCAGCATCATCATGCCGGCCTGCAGCGGCGAAAAGCCCAGGCAGACCTGCAGCACCAGCGGGATCAGGAAGGGCATGCAGGAGCTGCCCAGGCGCGAGAAGAGGTTGCCCAGCAGGCCCACGCGCAGGCTGCGCACGGCAAACAGCTCGGGGGCGAACAGCGGGTCTGGCCGGCGCAGCGCGTGCAGCCAGTAGGCGGCCAGGCTGGCCAGGCCGAAGATCAGCAGCACGAAGACCATGGCGCCGTGGATGCCCTTGCCCGACATGCTGTCCAGCGCCAACGACACGGCCACCATGCCAAAGGCCAGCAGCGCATAGCCCACGCCATCGAAGCGCTTGACGGCAAAGCGGTCACCCACAGGCATGAAGCGCAGCGTGGCGGCCAGGCCGATCAGGCCCACGGGCACATTGACCAGGAAGATCCAGTGCCAGCTCACGTACTCCACCATCCAGCCGCCCAGCGTGGGGCCGATCAGCGGCCCGACCAGGCCGGGGATGGCCACGAAGCTCATGGCCTTGAGGAACTGCTCGCGCGGAAAGGCGCGCAGCACGGCCAGCCGCCCCACCGGCATGAGCAGCGCCCCGCCCATGCCCTGCAGCACGCGCGCAGCCACCATCAGCTGCAGGTTGGGCGCAATCGCGCACATCACCGAGCCCAGCACGAACAGCGCAATCGCCCACAGGTAGACACGCCGCGTGCCGAAGCGGTCGGCCATCCAGCCCGAGGCCGGGATCAGCATGGCCATGGTCAGCGAGTAGGCGACGATGACCGACTGCATGCGCAGCGGGCTCTCGCCCAGGGCCTCGGCCATGGTGGGCAGCGCGGTGTTGACGATGGTGCCGTCCAGCGTCTGCATGAAAAAGCCGATGGCCACAAGCCATAGCAGCACCGAACGCGAGGAGGATGTGGTGGAGGCGGAAGCGCTTTTGTCTTCAGGAATCATGGCAAGGCAGGAAGGGCACAGGCGTTAAAAAACCGCCTGCGCATTGCTGCGCGGCGGTTGATGGCGTGTTGTGCGGCGGGCTGCTGCGGGCTTCACTGCAGCGCGGCCAACAAGGCTTATACCGAGAAGCTCGATCCGCAGCCGCAGGTGGTGGAGGCGTTGGGGTTCTTGATCACGAACTGCGCGCCCTGCAGGTCTTCCTTGTAGTCGATCTCGGCACCCACCAGGTACTGGTAGCTCATGGCGTCGATCAGCAGCGACACGCCATTCTTGGTCATGGTCGTGTCGTCGTCGTTGGTGATCTCGTCGAAGGTGAAGCCGTATTGGAAGCCCGAGCAGCCGCCACCTTGCACGAACACGCGCAGCTTCAGGTCAGGGTTGCCTTCCTCGGCGATCAGATCGGCCACCTTGGCAGCTGCGCTGTCGGTGAAGACGATCGGGGTGGGCATTTCGGCGGTGGTGGTTTCGGTGATTTCTGCGACGGCGCTCATGGGGATACTCCGAAGTTCTCAATTGGCCCGAATGGTACAGCAAAGGGCTCGGGAATTCCCGGGGCCGCCGGCTTGACGACAGTGCAAGTGGGGGCATTGGCCACCGACGGCGAAGGTGAATGCGAAGGGTTTGCATCGCCCAGAAAAAAACCGCCGGCAAAGGCGGTTTTTTTCTGGGGAAAGCCCCGGGGGACTTTCCTGCAGTGCCAGCGGATTAACGCTTGGAGAACTGCTTGGCGCGGCGTGCGGAGCGCAGGCCGACCTTCTTACGTTCGACTTCACGAGCGTCACGCGTCACGAAGCCGGCTTGGCTCAGGACGGGCTTGAGCGCTGCGTCATAGTCGATCAGGGCGCGGGTGATGCCGTGGCGGGTAGCGCCGGCCTGGCCGGATTCACCACCACCGTGGACGTTCACTTGAATGTCGAAAGCTTCCAGGTTGCTCGTCAGAGCCAGGGGCTGCTTTGCGATCATGATCGAGGTTTCGCGGCCGAAGTATTCCTGAATGTCCTTGCCATTCACGGTAATCTTGCCGGAGCCCTTCTTCAGGAACACGCGCGCGACGCTGGATTTGCGACGGCCGGTGCCATTGTTCCAATCACCAATCATCTAGGTCTCCTTAGATTTCCAGAGCCTTGGGCTGCTGGGCGGTGTGGGGATGCTCAGCACCGCCGTACACCTTGAGCTTCTTGATCATTGCGTAGCCCAGGGGACCCTTGGGCAGCATGCCCTTGACGGCCTTTTCCAGAGCACGGCCGGGGAACTTGGCCTGCATGTCGCGGAAGTTGGTGGCAGTGATGCCGCCGGGGAAACCAGAGTGGCGGTAGTACACCTTGTCCAGGTTCTTGGTGCCGGTGACCTTGAGCTTGGAGGCGTTGATGATGACGATGAAATCGCCGGTGTCAACGTGAGGTGTGTAAATGGCTTTGTGCTTGCCGCGCAGACGGAGTGCCACTTCGCTGGCGACACGTCCGAGCACCTTATCGGTGGCGTCAATCACAAACCACTCGTGTTGCACCTCAGCGGGCTTTGCGCTGAATGTAGCCATGAGTTTTCTCTTTCAAGAAAGGTTTGGCGGGCCCTTTTCCGCGGTCGGCGCTTCTTCAAAAAGGAAGCCTCTTAGGCGGGGATGTAAACTTCGCCGCGGGACCCTAAAATCGCTGCGAAGCCCTCCATTATACAAAAACGGCAGGTCTTCGCCATCCCCCCCTTGCACCGCCCTGGCTTCAGCGCCGGCCCCCATCCTTCAGCCGCCACGGACAACCACCCGGCAGCGCGGCTGGTTACCATACGCCTATGTTCAGTTACCGCCACGCCTTCCATGCAGGCAACCATGCCGATGTGCTCAAGCACACCGTGCTGATCGCCACCCTGCAATACCTCCTCCAGAAGGATGCCGCCCTCACGGTGCTGGACACGCACGCCGGCGCCGGCCTGTACCGACTGGACGGCGACTACGCCAACAAGAGCGGCGAGTCCGCCGACGGCATCATGCGCCTGGCCCAGGCCAAGGAGGCCGAGCTGGCCCCGGTGCTGCAGGCCTACCTGGCCACGGTGCGCTCCTTCAACCAGGGCGCGCAGCTGCGCAACTACCCGGGCTCGCCCTTCATCATCCAGTCCCTGCTGCGCGTGCAGGAGCGCGACAAGCTCAAGGTCTTCGAGCTGCATCCCACCGACATGCGCTCGCTGGTGGGCAACATTGCCCAGCTCGAAGCGGGCCGCCAGGTGGCCGTGCTGCACGAGGACGGCTTCGAGGGCATCAAGAAATTCCTGCCGCCACCGTCGCGCCGCGCCCTGGTGCTGTGCGACCCCAGCTACGAGCTCAAGAGCGACTACGCCAAGGTGCTGGACATGGCGGCCGACAGCCTCAAGCGCTTTGCCACAGGCACCTATGCGGTCTGGTATCCGATCATCCCGCGCCCCGAGGCGCACGATCTGCCGCGCCGCCTGAAGACCATGACCACCAAGGCCGGCAAGAGCTGGCTGCACGTGGAGCTCACGGTCAAGAGCAACAAGACGTCGGAGCGCGGCGGCCTGCCGGCCAGCGGCATGTTCCTGATCAATCCGCCGTTCAATCTCAAGGAACAGCTCAAGCCGGCCATGCCGCAGCTGGTCAAGCTGCTCGGTCAGGACGAGAACGCGGCCTTCACGCTCGAATCCGGCGGCTGAGCCCGTTTCAGCGCGAGCTCGACGCCGCAGAGGCCACTGCCGTGGCCGAGGCTGCGGCGGGCGCAGCGGCCTTCGCCACCGGCCTGGCGGCAGGGGCGGCACGGCTGGCCACGGCCGTGCGTGCATTGGGCCTGGGTGCGGGCGCCTTGGCCTGCACGCGCGGCCGGACCGGGGCCTTTGCCTGAACCCGGGTCCGCGCCTGCGTTTGTGTCTGTGCCTTGGCCTGCTGAGTCTTCTTGAGGGACTCTGCCTTCCTAGCCGTGACCAGGGTTTCGGGGCATTCTTCCTCGCCTTCGTCGAGCTGCCACAGCTCCACGGGCTTGATGCCCAGGCCGACCATGCCCAGCTCCTGCGCAGCAGCCTGGCTCAGGTCGATCACGCGGCCGGGCGCAAACGGCCCCCGGTCATTGATGCGCACCACCACCGTCCTGCCTGTCGCGGCGCTGCGCACGCAGACACGGCTGCCGAAGGCGAAGCTGCGGTGCGCAGCCGTCAACTCTTCCTTGTCGAAACGTTCGCCGCTGGCCGTCAGCCGGCCATGCAGGCCCGGGCCATACCAGGAAGCCAGGCCTTGCTGGTCGCTATCACGCGAGGGGACGAGGGCGAAATCGGGATTGGAGGGAGTGTCGGCGCTCTCTTCGGGCGAAGCCGGTTCGGAGGGCCTGGCATCCGCGGATCTGCTGGCAGGCGGCGTGGCCCGCGAGGCGCGGCTGCTGCGCTTGCCTGCGGAGGGAACGGCCGCAGGCGTCTGGCCTTCAGCCATGGCCTCGGCACCTGCCGAACCTGCAGAACCGGCCATCAGGGCGCCGGACTCGGCATCGGTTTCGGCCACGGGAGCCGGTGCGCAGCCAGCCAGGGTGGCGGTGATGGCACACATGGCCAGCCAGCGCCAGTGCAGGCGTCGAAAACTACGATCCATGGGCAAAAACCTCCAGGGAACGCCTGACCATTCCCAAGTTCAGAGGGCCGCCCGGGGCCGGCGCAGTGGCTGCGCGCTCAAAGGCCCAATCGATCGCAGATTTCCAGCGTGGCGACGCTCTGGTTCATCGTATAGAAGTGCAGCCCGGGAGCGCCCTGGCTGCGCAACTGCTCGCATAGACGGGACACGACATCGAGGCCGAAGGCGCGAATGGACGCCGTGTCATCTCCGTAAGCCTGCAGACGCAGGCGGATCCAGCGCGGGATCTCGGCGCCGCAGGCGTCCGAGAAGCGCATCAGCTGCGTAGAGCTGGTGATGGGCATGATGCCGGGAACAACCGGTGCATCAAGCCCCATGCCGCGCGCCGCATCAACGAAACGGCAGTAGGCGTCGGCATTGTAGAAATATTGGGTGATCGCGGAATCCGCGCCAGCGCGCACTTTAGCCGCAAACGCTTCCAGATCGGAATGTGGGGATTTCGCCTGCGGGTGGACCTCGGGATAGGCTGCCACCTCGATGTGGAACCAGTCGCCGAACTCGCGGCGTATGAATTCCACGAGGTCGCTGGCGTACTGGAATTCACCGCCCAGGCCATAGCCGCTGGGCAGGTCGCCGCGCAGCGCAACGATGCGGCGCACGCCCATGGCCTTGAGCTCCTGCAGCTCGGCACGCACCTTGTCGTGCGTGGCGCCCACGCAGGAGAAATGCGATGCCGCGCTGACGCCTTCGCTCTGGATGTCACGCACCATGTTGAAGGTGCCGGCCTGCGTGGAGCCGCCCGCGCCATAGGTGACGGAGCAGAACTGGGGCTTGCGCGCATAGAGGTTCTTGCGCACCTGCACATGCTTGGCCGCGCCTTCGGGCGTCTTGGTCGGGAAGAATTCGAAGCTGATCGGAAAGCTCATGTAAGACTCACTGCTCAGTGTTTCATTCGTTGCGTTTGCGCAGCTTGGCGCGCCCCGGTCCAGGCACGCCGAACTCGGTGCTGGTGTCGATCACACGCTCGTTGCGCTGCTCGCGCAGCACGGTGCGGGACACGCGCTTAGGCGCGGTTTTCACGGCCGAACGGGGCTCGTCGTCGTCCTGCGTTTCAGGCTGTGCAGGCTCCTTCACCACGGCCGCCTGCTGGGCATGCACGAAGAATTCGCGGTTGCCGTCACCGCCTTCGATGGCCGACTCCATCCAGCCCTTGACCTCCAGGCCCAGCTCGCCCAGGCAGTTGCGGATGCGCTGCTCCACCTCGGTGAACAAGGCTGCGTCGCGCACGATGCCGCCCTTGCCGACCTGGCCCGGCTGCAGTTCGAACTGCGGCTTGACCAGCATCAGCAGCTGGCCGTGCGGCTTGAGCAGGCGCGTGACGGCCGGCAGCACCAGGGTCAGAGAGATGAAGGACAGATCGCCCGTGACGAAGTCGAACTGCGGCGTGATGTCCACGTCGGCAAACTCGGCGCGGCGGCGGCGCTGCGTGGCCACCGTGCCTTCTTCCCGGGCCTTGCCCTTGGCCGCGCGCTCGGCCTTGAAGGCCTCGATCTCTTTTTCCTTGGCGTCGTCGCTGTCGTCGTAGTCTTCATCGACCAGACCGCCGTTGCGCATCCAGGCATAGGGCGCCACGGGCTGGGTGTCGTTGTCGTCGGGATCTTCTTCCCAGCGTTCGGACAGCACTTCCTCGCAGGACTCCTGCAGGCCCTCGGCCGTCACCGCGCGGGCGTTGACACCCTCGACGCAGATCACACGCACATCCGAGCGCAGCCGGTCATGCAACTGGCCATGGCCCACATCCACGCCGATGACCTGGGCGGCACCCGCCTGCAGCAGGCAGTCGGTGAAACCGCCCGTGCTTTGGCCCACGTCCAGGCAGCGCAGGCCGTCCACCGACAGCTTGGTGGCCGCCAGCGCGCCTTCCAGCTTCAGCCCGCCGCGCGAGATGAACCGGGCCTCGGCCCCGTCCAGCAACTGCAGCTCGGCACCCGCAGGAATCTCGTCACCGTTCTTGGCAACCTTCTTCCAAGGCGTCAGCGGCGTCATGCGCCATTGCACGCCACCCGCAATCAGCCGCTGCGCCTGCGAGCGCGTGGCCGCATGGCCGGCTTCCACCAAAAATACATCTGCGCGCATAGCGTCGCTCCAGGAAATCTCAGTTGACTAATGCCCGAAACCGGCGCGACCCAACTCAGGGACGCCAAGCAAGGGCCGCCCCGCAGCGAGGGCGTCGTCCCCCTCCCCCGCGAAGCGGGTAGAGAGGGGGAAGCGGCGCAAGCCGCTCAGGGGGTGCTTAGTAGCGATAAGTTTCGGGCTTGTAGGGGCCCTGCTTGCTCACACCGATATAGGCAGCCTGGCCGTCCGTCAGCTCGGTCAGCATGGCGCCGACCTTCTTCAGGTGCAGGCGGGCAACCTTCTCGTCCAGGATCTTGGGCAGCACGTAGACCTTGCCGACCTCGTAGGCATCGGGCTTGGTGAACAGCTCGATCTGGGCGATGGTCTGGTTGGCGAACGAGGCGCTCATCACGAAGCTGGGGTGGCCGGTGGCGCAACCCAGGTTCACCAGGCGGCCCTTGGCCAGCAGGATGATCTTCTTGCCGTCAGGGAAGGTGATGTGGTCCACCTGGGGCTTGATCTCTTCCCACTGGTACTGCTCGATGGAGGCGACGTCGATTTCGTTGTCGAAGTGGCCGATGTTGCAGACGATGGCTTCGTTCTTCATGGCCACCATGTGCTCGTGGCGGATGATGTCGCGGTTGCCGGTGGTGGTCACGAAGATGTCGGCCTTGTCTGCGGCCCATTCCATGGTCACGACCTTGTAGCCTTCCATGGCCGCCTGCAGGGCGTTGATGGGATCGATCTCGGTGACCCAGACCTGGGCCGACAGCGCGCGCAGCGCCTGGGCGCAGCCCTTGCCCACGTCGCCGTAGCCGGCCACCACGGCAACCTTGCCGGCGATCATCACGTCGGTGGCGCGCTTGATGCCGTCCACCAGCGATTCGCGGCAGCCGTAGAGGTTGTCGAACTTGCTCTTGGTGACCGAGTCGTTGACGTTGATGGCACGGAACTTCAGCGTGCCCTTGGCCGACATCTCGTTGAGGCGGTGCACGCCGGTCGTGGTCTCTTCGGTCACGCCGATGATGTGGGCGCTCTTGCGCGTGTACCAGGTGGGGTCCTGGGCCAGCTTGGCGCGGATGGCGGCGAAGGCGATCTTCTCTTCTTCGGAGGCGGGGTTGTCCAGCACGGACAGATCCTTTTCGGCACGCATGCCCAGGTGCAGCAGCATGGTGGCGTCGCCGCCGTCGTCCAGGATCATGTTGGGGCCTTCGCCTTCGGTGCCGGCGGCGCCGAATTCAAAGATGCGGTGGGTGTAGTCCCAGTAGTCGGCCAGCGATTCACCCTTGATGGCGAACACGGGCGTGCCGGTTTCCGCGATGGCGGCAGCAGCGTGGTCCTGCGTCGAGAAGATGTTGCACGACGCCCAGCGCACTTCGGCGCCCAGGGCCTTGAGCGTCTCGATCAGCACGGCCGTCTGGATGGTCATGTGCAGCGAGCCGGTGATGCGCGCGCCCTTGAGGGGCTGGGCAGCGGCGAATTCCTCGCGCGTGGCCATCAGGCCGGGCATTTCGGTTTCGGCGATCAAGATTTCCTTGCGGCCCCAGGCAGCGAGGGAAATGTCAGCGATGGCCGTGTCGGCGGAAACGGGACGAACAGCAGCGTTCATGGTTTTCTCCAAAAGATGAATGAAAAACCACGTTCTGCGGGAGACGAAAAAAAGCTCACCGCACAGAAAGCGTGGGCGAGCGTCGTTGCAGGTATGACTCCGAGCCTCGCGACCACGCCTGATGTGTGGGGGCCGCTGCAACGCTCCTCGGAGAGGCGCCGATTATACCGATCCCGGGGATGCCTCACCGCCCAGCCCCACAAGCCGGTAGCCCACCTGCAGCTCGGTCACCAGGTGGCGCGGCTGGGCCGGCTCGTCCTCGATCTTCTGGCGCAGATTGGCCATGTGCACGCGCAGGTAGTGGGCGCGGCTCAGGTACTCGGGGCCCCAGACCTGCAGCAGCAGCTGGCGGTGGGTCATCACACGGCCCTGGGCGGCGATCAGCGCCGCCAGCAGGCGGAATTCGATGGGCGTGAGGTGCACCGGCTGCCCCGCGCGCCGCACCTCATGCGTGGCCAGGTCCACTTGCACCGGGCCGAAGTGCACCTTGCTGGACGCGGCGGTGCCGCCCGCCCCACCGGCGGCGCCCAGCTGCTGGCGGCGGCGCAGCATAACGCGCAGCCGGGCCAGCAGCTCGGGCACGCCGAAGGGCTTGACCAGGTAGTCGTCGGCACCGGCATCCAATGCGGCCACCTTCTCGTCCTCACGCTCGCGCGCGGAGAGCACGAGCACTGGCACGGAGGACCACCCGCGCAGCTCGGTCAGGACCTGCTTGCCATCGGCGTCGGGCAGGCCCAGGTCGAGGATGACCAGGTCGGGCTGGCGGCTCGCCGCCTCGATCAGGCCACGGCGCGCGCTGTCAGCCTCGAAGACCTGCCAGCCTTCGTCTTCCAGCACCAGGCGCACGAAGCGGCGGATGCCGGGGTCGTCCTCGATCATCAGGATGCGGTTGGCGGGCGTGCTCATGGGGTGCTTTCGTGCATGGCGGGACTCTAATCCAGCGCAGGCTGCTCGGGCACGGGAAAGCGCAGCGTGAAGATGGTGCCCGGGCCGGGCCGCGCGGCGGCAGCCTCGATGCGCCCGCCATGCGCCTCGACGATGCTGCGCACCAGCGCCAGGCCCAGGCCGATGCCCGAGACGGTGGACTCGGCCGTGCCGCGCGTGAAGGGCTCGAACAGCGTCTCCACCGGCAGGTGAGATGGCAGGCCCGGCCCGCCATCGCGCACGGACAGCAGCAGTTCGCCGTCCTGCACACGCGCACTGATGGCCAGCGGCGTGCCGGCCGGCGTGTACTTGGCGGCGTTGTCCAGCAGGTTGACCAGCACGCGCTCCATGAGCAGGGCATCGAGCTGCAGCAGCGGCAGGCTGGCGGGCACGTCGGTGCTCACGGGATGCTGGCCCAGGCGCGCGCGCATCTGGCGCAGCGCGCTGCCCACCACTTCATCCAGCGGCAGCCATTCGCGCTGCAGGTGCACGCCGCCTTGCTGCAGGCGCGCCATGTCCAGCAGGTTCTCCACCAGGCGCTGCATGGCCTGCGCCTGGATGCGGACCTGCTCCAGCATGTCGGCCGCGCCGCCCGGCGGCACATGGCGCTGCGCGGCCTCGGCCGCGCCCAGGATGGTGGTCAGCGGGGTGCGCAGGTCGTGCGAGACGGCCGACAGCAGGGTGTTGCGCATGCGCTCGCCCTCCATGGCGATCTGGGTCTGCTGGGCCACGGCCACGAAGTGCTGGCGCTCCAGCGCCAGCGCCACCTGGCTGGCACAGGCCTCCAGCAGGCGCTGCTCCTCGGGCACCTCCAGGCGCTGCGGCGCACGCAGTTGCAGCACCAGCACGCCGCGCATGCGCACGGGTGCGGCCAGCGGCACATAGCGGGCCGGTGCGGCCGGCAGCGTGTCCGTGCCCTGGCCGGCCTGCTGGCCATGGTCCATGGCCCAGCGCGCAATGCTGTCGTCCATGGGGCAGGAGCCGCCGCCGGCGGGGCGCAGGCGCTCGTCGGCATCGGGCAGCAGCAGCCCGGCCTGGGCGTCGAACACGCCCGAGACCGTGCTCAGCGCAATCTCCACCACCTGCTCCTGCGTGAGCGCGCCCGAAAGGTCGCGCGCCAGCCGCGCCAGGGCGCCCGCGCGCCGCTCGCGCTCGGCCGCCACGCGCGCCTCGTGGCGCAGCCGCGCCATGAGCTGGCCGCAGACCAGGGCCACGCCCAGCATCAGCACGAAGGTGAACAGGTACTGCGTGTCGTTGACATGGAAGGATCCGCGCGGAGGCACGAAGAAAAAGTCGAAGCACAGTACCGACAGCAGCGCCGCCCAGGCGCCCGGGCCACGCCCCCAGCGCAACGAAGACAGCACGACGATGAGCAGGAACAGCATCACCACGTTGGCCGGGTCGAAGATGCGCAGCAGTTGCTCGGCCAGCACCGTGGCGGTCAAGCAGGCCAGGGTCACGCCGGCATAGCCCTTCCAGGGCAGCGGCCTGCGCCGCAGCGGTGCGGCAGGCGCGGCCTCGGTCCGGGCCGCGCTGGATCCCCCGGAGAGCACCAGCACGTCGATGTCGGGATGCAGCTGGACGATGCGGTCGGGCAGGCTGCGGCCCCACCAGCGCCAGGGCGACCATGCCGGGCGCGGCGGCTGGGCCAGCACCAGGCGGCTGGCGTTGCGCTCGCGCGCGAAGGCGACCAGGGCCTCGGCCACATCGGCGCCCGGCAGCGTGGCCGTCTCGGCGCCCAGGCGCGCGGCCAGGGCCAGGGTCTTGAGCACGGCGGCCTGCACGCTGCGTGGGCGGTGCTGGCGCTGGGGCGCGTCCACGTAGACCACCATCCAGTCCGCATCGAGCCGGCGCGCCATGCGCGCGACCTGGCGCACCAGGGCGTCGTCGCCCGCGTGTCCTGCCACGGCCACCAGCAGGCGCTCACGCGCAGGCCAGACCGTGCCTATGGAGCGTTCGCGCCGGTAGTCGCGCATGTCCTCGTCCACGCGGTCGGCCGTGCGGCGCAGCGCCAGTTCGCGCAGCGCCAGCAGGTTGCCGCGCCTGAAGAAGTTGCGTGAGGCCCGCTCGGCCTGCTCCAGCATGTAGACCTTGCCGTCCTTCAACCGGCGCAGCAGTTCGTCGGGCGAGATGTCGACGACGATGACCTCGTCGGCATCGTCGAAGATCTGGTCGGGCACGGTCTCGCGCACCGTGATGCCCACGATGCCGCCCACCACGTCGTTCAGGCTTTCCAGGTGCTGCACGTTGATCGTGGTCCAGACATCGATGCCTGCGTCCAGCAGCTCCTGCACGTCCTGCCAGCGCTTGGGATGGCGCGAACCCGGCGCATTGCTGTGCGCCAGTTCATCGAGCAGCAGCACGCGCGGCCGCCGCGCGAGCGCCGCATCCAGGTCGAACTCGCGCAGCGTCCGCCCCTGGTGCGGCAGCTCGCGCAGCGGCAGTTGCTCCAGGCCATGCAGCTGCTGCGCCGTTTCCTTGCGGCCATGGGTTTCCACGAGTCCCACCAGAACCTCGCGGCCCCCCTGGCGTTCGCGCTGGGCGGCGGCCAGCATGGCGTAGGTCTTGCCCACGCCTGCATTCGATCCGAAGTAGATGCGCAGCTTGCCCCGTCCCTCCTGCGCCCGCTCATGGCGCAGGCGCGCGACCAGGGCGTCGGGATCGGGGCGCGGCAGACCGGGCGGCGCCGGCTCGGCAGAGGACGAAATGGGCATGGTTCTCAGCCTAGCACCAGAGCGTGCTCCCACACTAGAACGCCGCCGACAGCGACAGCACCCAGCCGCTGCGGCCCAGGCTTTGCATCTGGCCCGCCGCGTTGGCCGCGCGGTAGTAGCGCGTGTCGGCCGAGGTGCCGGCCCAGGCCAGCGTGGCCGTCCATGGGCCCCAGCTGCGGGCCAGCGAGACGCGCCAGTCGGCATATGACAGTTCGCTGTAGTTGCGAACCTGCGTGTGGCCGGCATGCAGGCCCAGCACCGCCCAGTCGCCCAGCGGATGCTGGTAGTTCAGGTCCAGATAGCTGCTGCCGCGTGAGCTGCCGCTGCCGGGAAGTGCCTCGGCAAAGGCCGTGGCCGCCGTGCTGTCGCGCAGCCCGAAGTAAGGCGTCAGCGCCAGCGACCATTTGGCGCTGAAGCCGCCGTTGGTGACGCCCAGATAGGCCTCGGTGGTGTCGTAGCGCACGCCGCCGCTGCCATCGCCCCGGGGCACGCGCGCGCCGGGGTAGTTGTAGTGCAGCAGGCCGATGTCACCCGTCCAGCCCGCCGGCAATTCGGTGCGCCAGCCGCCGTACAGGTCCAGCTCCAGCGCGCGGCCATCCAGATAGCTGTGGCGCGACACGCTGGAGCCGGACACGCCCAGGTAGGCGCCCCGCGGCAGCGACAGCTCCAGCCCGCCCTGCAGCGCCGGCCCCATCCAGCTTTGCGAGATGCCCCGGAAACGGTAGTCGCTGAGCAGCGTCACGCTGCCGGTGAGGGCGTAGGCGGGTGCGGGCGATTCCTGGGCAGCGGCGCTGGCAGCGCTGACGGGGGAGGTCTCGGCCTGCGCATGGCAGGATGCGGCCGCCAGCGACAGCAGTGCGGCCAGGGAGAAATGGGGGACGGCACAAGCGGCCGTCATGGAAGAAACGGATTTCATCTTGGTTTTCTTGAAGAGAAGAGCAAAGCGGGGCCTGCCCGGCCGGGCAGGCGGGCCGCACAGGGTCACGCCAGGTTCAGAGCCACCAGCAGCATGTCGATCAGCTTGATGCCGATGAAGGGAACGACCAGGCCACCCAGGCCGTAGATCAGCAGGTTGCGCCGCAACAGGGCCGAGGCACCGATGGCACGGTAGGGCACGCCGCGCAGGGCCAGCGGGATCAGCACGATGATGATCAGCGCGTTGAAGATCACGGCACTCAGGATGGCCGAGCCCGGGCTGGCCAGCCCCATGACGTTGAGCGCCGACAGCTGCGGATACGTGCCCACGAAGGCGGCCGGGATGATGGCGAAGTACTTGGCCACGTCGTTGGCCACGCTGAAGGTGGTCAGCGCGCCGCGCGTCATCAGCATCTGCTTGCCGGTCTCCACGACCTCGATGAGCTTGGTCGGGTTGCTGTCCAGGTCCACCATGTTGCCGGCTTCCTTGGCCGCCTGGGTGCCGCTGTTCATGGCCACGGCCACGTCGGCCTGGGCCAGGGCAGGTGCGTCGTTGGTGCCGTCGCCGGTCATGGCCACAAGCCGGCCGGCGGCTTGGTGTTCGCGGATCAGGCGCAGCTTGTCCTCGGGCGTGGCTTCGGCCAGGTAGTCGTCCACGCCGGCCTCGGCCGCAATGGCCGCCGCCGTGAGCGGGTTGTCGCCCGTGATCATCACGGTCTTGATGCCCATGCGGCGCAGCTCGGCAAAGCGTTCGCGTATGCCGTGCTTGACCACGTCCTTGAGCTCGATCACGCCCAGCACGCGGGCACCGTCGGCCACGACCAGCGGCGTGCTGCCGCGCCGTGACACATCCTCCACCACCTTGAGCATGGCGGGCGGGAACTGGCCGCCCAGGGATTCAACGTGGCGGCGCACGGCGTCGGCCGCGCCCTTGCGCAGGCTGCGCGTGGCGCCGTCCGGCTGGGGCATGTCCACGCCGCTCATGCGCGTCTGGGCCGTGAAGGGCACGAAGACCGCATGCAGCGTGGCCAGGTCGCGCTCGCGCAGGCCATGCATCTCCTTGGCCAGCACGACCACGCTGCGGCCTTCAGGCGTCTCGTCGGCCAGCGAGGCCAGCTGCGCCGCATCCACCAGCTGCGCGGCCGTCACGCCGGGCGCGGGCAGGAACTCGCTGGCCTGGCGGTTGCCCAGCGTGATGGTGCCGGTCTTGTCCAGCAGCAGCACGTCCACGTCGCCGGCCGCCTCCACGGCGCGGCCCGAGGTGGCGATCACGTTGGCCTGCATCATGCGACTCATGCCCGCCACGCCAATGGCCGACAGCAGGCCCCCGATGGTGGTCGGGATCAGGCACACCAGCAGCGCCACCAGCACCGTCAGTCCCACGACCTGCCCGCTGCCCGTCAGCTCCACCGCAAAGGACGAATAGGGCCGCAGCGTAACGATGACCAGCAGGAACAGCAGCGTCAGCCCGACCAGCAAAATGGTCAGCGCCAGCTCGTTGGGCGTCTTGTGGCGGCGGGCCGACTCCACCATGGAGATCATGCGGTCCAGGAAGGACTCGCCGGGATTGACGGTGATCTGCACCACCAGCCAGTCCGACAGCACGCGCGTGCCGCCCGTGACGGAAGAGAAGTCACCACCGGCCTCGCGGATCACGGGGGCCGATTCGCCGGTGATGGCGCTCTCGTCCACCGAGGCCACGCCCTCGATCACTGTGCCATCCAGCGGCACGGTGTCGCCGGCCTCAACCAGCACCCACATGCCCGAACGCAGTTCTTCGGCACCCACGGGATGCCAGCGGCTCTGGTAGTTGGCCTGCTCCAGCTTCTTGGCGACGGTGCTGCGCTTCATGCTGCGCAGGCTGGCGGCCTGGGCACGGCTGCGCCCCTCGGCCAGCGCCTCCGCAAAATTGGCGAACAGCACGGTGAACCACAGCCACAGCGCGATGGCCAGGATGAAGCCCGCAGGCGCTTCGCCTTCGCCCGCCAGGGCCTGAGCCCAGAGCAGGCTGGTGAAGATGGCGCCCAGGTAGACCACGAACATCACCGGGTTGCGCCATTGCGCGCTGGGTGCCAGCTTGCGGATGGAGTCACCCAGCGCCTGGCGCACCAGCGAAGGATCGAACAGGGACAAAGCAGTTTTGCGCGACATGGCTTACTCCTTGGCGGCATGGACTGCCGCAGGCTGCAGCGTCGCGGCCGAGAGATCGTCCAGCGCCAGATTCATCTGCAGCACGTTCACGCGCGGCTCGCCCAGCAGGCCCAGCACGCGCGGCTCCACCTGCTGGCGCAGCAGTTCCTGGACCTTGGCCACGGGCAGTTGGCGCTCGCGGGCCACGCGCGGCAGTTGCAGCTCGGCATTGGCCACCGAGATGTGCGGGTCCAGGCCGGAGGCCGAGGCCGTCACGGCATCCACAGGCACCGCAGCATCTGCAGTCAGGCCATTGAGTTCGCGGTAGGCCGCCACGCGCGCCACCACGGACTCCTTGAGCGCCGCATGGGTCGGACCCTGGTTGGTGGCAGCCGACAGCGCAGCGTTGTAGGGCGCGGCCACCGTGGCATCGGCCTTGTCGGGATCGGGCGCCGAGGTGGCGCTGGGCCGGCCCTGGAAATAGCGCGGCGAGGCGAACTCCTGCCCGATCAGGGCCGAGCCCACGACCGAGCCCTGACGCATGACCAGGCTGCCATTGGCGGTCTTGGGAAACGCGGCCTGGGCCACGAGCGTGGTGACCAGCGGATAGGCCAGGCCCGTGACCACGGCGACGAACAGCGCCGACCGCAGGCTGGGACCGAACAGCGAGCGCAGCCCGCCTGGAACGGCCTGCGCTTGGGCCTGCGCATCAGCGCGCAGCACCGGCAAGGGGCCGGAAGTATGTGTTTGAACTTGCATCTCGAAACCTCCGCCGCACGGCCCTGCCAAGGCAGAACCGGCGGCCAAGAAAAAAACGGGCTCAGCTGGCTCAGGGATTCAGGGGTAGACCTGTCCTGACAGCATCTGCAGCTGCTCGACCACGGGACCCAGGGCCAGCGAAGGCAGGAAAGTCAGCCCGCCGACCACGACCACCACGAAGACCAACAGCCCCATGAACAGCGGCGTGGCCGTCGGGAAGGTGCCCGGCCCCGCAGGCACGGTGGGCTTGGCCGCCAGGCTGCCCGCCAGGGCCAGCATGGGCAGCAGCGTCAGATAGCGGCCCGCCAGCATGGCCAGGCCGATGGTGGTGTTGAAGAACGGCGTGTTCGCATTCAGGCCCGCAAAGGCCGAGCCGTTGTTGGCCGTGCCCGAGGCATAGGCATAGAGCACTTCCGAGAAGCCATGCGGCCCCCGGTTGGCCAGGCTGGCCAGCGTGTCGGGCCAGACCGCCGCCAGCGCCGTGAAGCCCAGGACGGAGATGGGATGCGCCATCACGGCCAGCATCACCAGCTTGATCTCGCGCGCCTCGATCTTCTTGCCCAGGAACTCGGGCGTGCGGCCAATCATCATGCCGGCCAGGAAGACCGTGAGGATGGCGTACTGCAGCAGGTTGATCAGGCCCACGCCATCACCGCCGAACACGCAGTTGAGCATCATCTGCGCCAGCGGCACCAGCCCGCCCAGCGGCGTCAGCGAGTCATGCATGGCATTGACCGAGCCCGTGGTAGCGGCCGTGGTCGTGGCCACGAACAGCGCCGTATCGGCGATGCCGAAGCGCAGCTCCTTGCCCTCCATGTTGCCGCCCGGCTGGGTGGCGCTGATCTGCTGGTCGGCACCTGCGGCCGTGAGCAGCGGATTGCCGGCCTGCTCGGCCGTGAACACCAGCGCCAGAAAGCCCACGAACATCACCAGGCAGGCGCCGAACAGCACCCAGCCCTGGCGGCGGCGCAGCAGCATGGAGCCAAAGGCATAGGTCATCGCCGAGGGAATCAGCAGCATGCCCAGGATGTGGATGGCATTGGTCAGCGGCGTGGGGTTCTCGAACGGATGGGCCGCGTTCATGCCGAAGAAGCCGCCGCCGTTGGTGCCGATGTGCTTGATGCTCTCCAGGCTGGCCACGGGGCCCAGCAGGATCTGCTGGCGCGCGCCCTCCAGCGTCGTCGCCCAGGCCTGGCCATCCAGCGTCTGCGGCACGCCCTGCCACACATAGACCAGGGCCACCACAAAGCTCAGCGGCAGCATCACGCGCCACAGCACGCGCACATAGTCCACCCAGTAGTTGCCCAGGTCCGATGCACTGGAGCGCGCCAGGCCGCGGATGAAGCCCGCGGCCGCGACCACGCCCGTGATAGCACCCGCAAACATCATGAAGGTGATGGCCACCATCTGCGTGGCGTTGGACAGGCTGCTCTCGCCCGAATACGCCTGCCAGTTGGTATTGGTCACAAAGGACGCGGCCGTGTTGAAGGCCAGGTCCGGCGTCTGCGCCGCATTGCCCAGCGCATTCAGCGGCAGCCAGCCCTGCAGGCGCAGCAGCGCATAGCCCAGCAGCAGCATGGCGCCGTTGGACAGCAGCAGCGCCAGCCCGTAGCGCTGCCAGCCCATGCGCTCGGCCGGGTTCACGCCCAGGGCGCGAAAGCTCAGCCGCTCGATCCAGACATGGTGCTCACTCGTGAAGCAGCGTGCCAGCCACTGCCCCATGGGCACGGCCAGCGCCGTCATCACCAGCAGCACCAGTGCATATTCCATCCAGGTCAACCACATGGCGGTCTCCTTTCAGGCAGTCAAATCCGGCCCAGCGCCGCCACGAAGGCCAGCAGGCCCCCGAAGCAGCCCAGGCTCAGGGCGATAAAGATCAGGTCTTGCATCTGCGCCACCTCAGAACTGTTCGGGCCGCAGCAAGGCGTATCCCAGGTAGACAAACAGAGCCAGAGCGCCCAAGGCGCCCAGCCATCCGGTGATTTCGGTCAGGGTCATAGGAATTTCTCCCGCATCGGCACCGCTTGGCGGCACCTGTTGTTGCGATGGGGAAAACTCTAGGGCCGGGGCTGTCAAAAGCGGATTGAGATTGCGGCATGCCGTATCAAGACGGCATCAAGAAACCAGGGGCACGACTTACATCCCTGTTCGCCGATATTTCCAGTGCGAAAGTAGAATGGCGGCCATTTGCGGCCTCGCTTGGCTCCATGCCCAATGGCCGCCCGCGACAGACATTACGTCTCCCTTTCCTGGCAGGCACCGCCCTGCCTCTGCGCTTTCAATACTGTGTCATACGCCTCTGAAACCCGGCGCCGCCGGACTTTTGCCATCATTTCCCACCCCGATGCGGGCAAGACCACGCTGACCGAAAAGCTGCTGCTGTTCTCGGGCGCGATCCAGATCGCGGGCGCCGTCAAGGGCCGCAAGGCCAGCCGCCATGCCACCTCCGACTGGATGGAAATCGAAAAGCAGCGCGGCATCTCGGTGGCCAGCTCGGTCATGCAGATGAGCTACCGCGATCACGTGGTCAACCTGCTCGACACGCCCGGCCACAAGGACTTCTCGGAAGACACCTACCGCGTGCTCACGGCCGTGGACTCGGCGCTGATGGTCATCGACGCCGCCAACGGCGTGGAATCGCAGACCCGCCGCCTGATCGAGGTCTGCCGCCAGCGCGACACGCCCATCATCACCTTCGTCAACAAGATGGACCGCGAAGTGCGCGATCCGCTGGACATCCTCGACGAAGTCGAGCGCGAGCTGGGCATGCCCTGCTGCCCCGTCACCTGGCCTGTGGGCCAAGGCCGGCAGTTCGGCGGCATCATCAACCTGCTCACCCAGACCATGACGGTGTTCCAGCCCGGCAGCGAACGCCGCCCGCAGGATTTCGAGGCCATCCCCCTGGCCGAGGCCGACAAGCTGCGCGCGCGCTTCGGCCAGTCCTTCGACGATGCGCTGGAAAGCATGGAACTGGCCCAGGGCGCCTCGGCCCCCTGGGACCACGAGGCCTTCCTGGCAGGCAAGCTCACGCCGGTCTTCTTCGGCTCCGGCGTGAATAACTTCGGTGTCATGGAAGTGCTGGATGCCGTGGTCGACATGTCACCCCCGCCCGGCCCCCGCAAAAGCTCGCTGCTGGTCAACAAGCAGCCGGTGGAAAAGATCATCCAGCCCGAGGACGAAGGCTTCTCCGGCGTGGTCTTCAAGGTCCAGGCCAACATGGACGCCAACCACCGTGACCGCATCGCCTTCGTGCGCGTGGCCTCGGGCAAGTACACGCCCGGCATGAAGATGAAGGTCCAGCGCACTGCCAAGGAGCTGCGCCCCACCTCTGTCGTGACCTTCATGAGCCAGCGCCGCGAAGCCGTGGAAGAAGCCTATGCGGGCGACATCATCGGCTTCACCACGCATGGCGGCGTCCAGCTGGGGGACACCATCACCGACGGCACCAACCTCCAATTCACGGGCCTGCCCTTCTTCGCCCCGGAAATGTTCATGACCGTGGTGCTCAAGAACCCGCTGCGCACCAAGCAGCTGCAGCAGGGCCTGATGCAGCTGGGCGAGGAAGGCGCCATCCAGGTCTTCAAGCCCGAGGCCGGCGGCAACATGCTGCTGGGCGCCGTGGGCCAGCTGCAGTTCGAAGTCGTCCAGCACCGCCTGAACGCCGAATACGACTGCGACATCCGCCTGGAAGGCTGCCAGTACACCGGCGCCCGCTGGATCACGGCCGACACCCCGGCCGAACTGCGCGAATTCGAGAACGCCTACCCGCTGCGCATGGCGCGCGATGCGGCCGATACGCTGGCCTATCTGTGCACGTCACCCTATGACGTGCGATTGGCGCAGGAGCGGTTTCCGAAGATCCATTTCCATCCGCTGCGCGAGCATGCGGGGTTGGCTTTGCAAGTAGGGTAACAGCTGCGGTTTTTCTTTTTCACCGAATTAGTGACGCTGGACGCAGGAATGTTGAATCGCAATATCAAAAAAATTTGGATACCATTTATTTCATTCATCTGGCTAATCTGGATTCTCTTATCGGCCCAGAAAAGACTTGCTCAGTTCTTCCCTCCTGCAGGCTCCGTACTGAATGGTGATGCACAGCATACCTATCTACCGGCAGCCCGCGGTTTGCTTGCCGCGCCATGGCATTTTCTAACAAAAGATCAGTTGAGCTATAACGTGGCTCCGCTGGGATATTTGTGGCCTGCCCTTTGGTCAGCAGACCCCATTTCAATTCAAATTGCGAACTGCGCTCTATTTCTAGCCTGCGTATTTTTGATGTGGTATTGCGGTTATCGCTTGGCCGGATGGGTCGCAGGAATGGCGTCCAGCTATCTCCTGGTGTTCCATCCAACCATCGTCTATTACGCCCCTCACGTCCTTACAGAGTCACTGTATCTTTTTGGACTACTTGTTCTCATCACGGCTGTTATAGAGTATGCACTCACACCCAGACTAAGAAAAGTGTGCGCCGGATTTTTGGCATTCGGTCTCACAGTCACCCTACTTACACGCCCCATACTGCAATTCTTCACTGTGGGGATATTGGCATTATTAATTTTTGCAGGAATATACTGGAAATACGCCGCCAAGACAGCAGACATCAAAAAGATCACTATCTGCCGACAATTGAGTACTGCATTGATCATGGCACTGGCTCTTCCGATTCTGGTGATTATAAAAAATGGCACATACTTCAACGTTTGGTCTATTGGAACAGGTGCGGGCACCGGCATTTACTATGGAGTAAGCCCACTCAAAGCAGGACTCGAGCCCGTTTTCTCAGGGTTTGCCTACGATGCAGGTGCAATTGCTGGAACCGTTGCCCCTCAAACCAAGGGAAACCCCCTCGCTCTTGAATCAGATCAAATTAACAGACGTGTCGCCCTTGAAATCATAAAGAACACTGAATTTTCGGACAATATCAGATTCTTCGGATACAAGCTCAAATCCTGGCTGCTTTACAGCACTCCAGAACTATTGGGTGAACCCGGCTTAAGACCATTCAGGATATTTGAATGGATAGCCATATTGACTGCCACATTTATTTTCATAAAGCATCGGATAAAGCAACGCCGTGAGACAGAAATCCAATCCACAGATGACAACAATACATCTCGGGCGCTTCTGTTTTTCCCGCTCTTGCTCATGCCATTTGCAATGGCTGTGCAACTGACGCCTATTCTCTACAACGATCGCTATAATTTATATTCCATGGAACCATGGATTATACTGGCGTGCGGGGTCAGTCTCGGCATCATATTCAAGCCCAGTTGGTCAATACAGGAAAATCCATATTCCAATATACGCTGGGTTGTCTCTCGCATTGCAATTGTCGGCTTGCTTATAACACTCCCCCCGGCAATTACAAAGTATTCAATACGCCACGAAGAATGGGGAATGGATCCTCATCGTCCGGGGCCTACGTCAGTCATCTTCAACAATGCGCGTTTTGGCACGATGACAGCGGTGGGCGCAACCCAGGCTTACAAAGACACCTGGGTTCTTGAAGAATCCCCCGCCAAACTCAGGATTCCTTTGCCTTCGCACAACTACGACACCCTGTCTCACTACATGGTCCTAGATATGTTATGGAGAATGCGGTTTTCCTTGGCTCCCGCACCAAATGCTTCCAGCTCGTGCAAAAAGGTCAACATCTCTTTGACCAATTCACATCAGGTGCGACCTGGATTTCGTACATCTACGGAAATAGATACCAAGCCTGATGGTGCATTGCACACCTATGCGATTTTTGGGAATTATCAACTCAGGCCCGCTGGCGAGGGATTTCTGGAGGCTACATTCAATTGCCCGAAAGGCAGCAAGGTGACATGGAGTGCGATAGAATTGCTCCAAAATACCATACCCCAGGCGGCAGATGCTTTCATAAAACACGGCACTCCCATCAATGTATATAGGCGTGAAAATCCACAATGATCAGAGACTCTCAGTCATCAGATGGAATGAAGGCTCAAACCAAATCCTTCCTGGCTTTTCTTGCACTACTCACAGCCATCTATGGATTTTGGCTGATGGTTTTCTGGCCGGGTGTCCTGGGACAAGACAGCATTGCAATTCTGTTGGAGGTCAACGACCCCATCAATCAGGCTTCCGGAAAACCTGCGTTCTGGTATTTCTTCGTAAAACTGTTCTACAGCGGCCATGAGCATGTTGAAGCCCCCATCGGGGTCATTATGCTTCTGTCCGCCATCATTCAGTCGAGAATATTGAGCTGGACCTGGAGCCGGGGACTAAAGAAGACTGCAATCTTTCTATTCGTTTTTATATGTACTGCTCCGCAAGCCATCTTCTTCATAGGAACCTTGTATCCGGATGGTGTTTACTCGATTGCCATTGCCGGCTTGCTTTTCGAACTGTGGATCATTTCCGAGAGCAAAAAAATATCAAAAACCTCCCTACTACTGATCCTTGTACTTCCATTTGCAGCATTTAGCCGTCCAAATGGCATAATTTTTTTAGTGCCCGTTGCCGTGCTTGCCTTCTGGCTGTGGAAGAAAAATCGAAGAGCAAGTGTATTTCTCACAACACTGCTGGCATTCAACTGCCTTCTGATAGGCGTCATCAATTCAGCTCACCCCAATAGGAGCCATGGCTCACTGTACCCTTTGGTCATATATGAAACCGTCAATTTCCTACAACCTCGACCCATGAATCTTTGGGTGGCATCACCACGCGTTTCACAAAAAACCGTAGATGCCATGGAGAGGTATAAGCCACTCCAAGTCTATCTGGAAAATTATGACCGAGACTATTGGGACCCACTTGTATTCAAATTGGATGGCCCTCAGGTATTGAACATCCCACGGTCAGAAAAAAATATTATCATCCGCGAATTTTTCAGGTACAACCTATGGAGAAATATCCCGGCATTTTTGTCCAGCAGAGTCAATATATTTCTGACTTCGGCTTTTGCACAAGGAGGCTTACCAAGCCATACCTATGCCGAGCATGTCATCAAGATCATAAAATCAGAATCAGAATACCGGATTTTTAAATTCACTGACGCAGAGAAATTATTATTCAATGAATTCGAAGCCAGCTACAATATTCGCTGGCTTCTGTGGACGCCTTTTCTTGGCCTTGCATTGCTATTCATAGCAATGCGCGACGGCATCACAAAATGCAATAAATCGCTTCTTTTAATTTCCACCCCCATGATAGTGCAATTGGGCGGGATTTTTATATTCTCTATCGCGGGCGAATACCGATACATACTTCCATTCTTCACGATCACACTAGTATTCTTGCCAATACTACAGATGAAAAAGCATGGCATTCATACAAAAAAATAATCGTATGACACCCATATTGACATTACTAACATTCTTGTGTGTGGTTTGCATATCAATTGGACAATTACTATTCAAAAAAGCCGCCACTGCGCTACCGGAAAATCCTCAAATTATTGATTGGATTCTCAATGGTTGGCTTTTTTCCTCTCTAGTCCTTTACGGGTTCACCACCCTGGGATGGATCTGGATTCTTCGCCACGCACCTCTGCATATGGCATACCCTTTCATGGGCTTGGCATTTCTGATCGTCCCTACTCTCGCATGGGTGGTATTCAATGAGCCATTGCACTGGAGAACATTTGCCGGTGGCGCGCTCATAATGGCCGGTGTAGCTATTGCATCAACCAACTAGAGGTCAATTTTGCGTATCGCCGTCGCTATCCCCTGCTACAAGGTCACCCAGCATGTGCTCGGTGTCATCAACGCCATCGGCCCCGAAGTCGAGGCCATCTATGCCGTGGACGACGCCTGCCCTGCCGGCAGTGGACGCTTCATCGAGGAGAACAACACGGACCCACGCGTGCGCGTGCTCTACAACCCCGAGAACCGGGGCGTGGGCGGCGCCATCGTCACGGCCTACAAGGCGGCGATTGCCGACGGCATGGACATCGTGGTGAAGATCGATGGCGACGGCCAGATGGACCCCTCGCTGCTGCCGCTGTTCGTGCGTCCCCTGCTGCGCCACCAGGCCGACTACACCAAGGGCAACCGCTTCTACCGGCCTGAGTCGGTACAGGACATGCCTCCGGTACGCCTTTTCGGCAATGCCGTGCTGTCCTTCATGACCAAGCTCAGCTGCGGCTACTGGAACGTGATGGACCCCACCAATGGCTACACCGCCGTGCGCACCTGCGTGCTGGCCGAGCTGCCGCTGGACAAGCTGGAAAGCCGTTACTTCTTTGAGACCGACATGCTGTTCCGTCTGAATACAGTGCGCGCCGTCGTCAAGGATGTGCCCATGGATTCGGTCTATGCCGATGAAGAGTCCAACCTCAAGATCGGCAAGGTGCTGCCCGAATTCCTGCGCAAGCACGCCTCTCGGCTATGGCGGCGCTATGTCTACAACTATCTGGTACGCGACTTCAACGTGGGAACGCTGTACAGCCTGAGCGACGTGCTGCTCGTGCTGCTGGGCACCTTGTTCGGTCTCTGGCATTGGATCGGTGGCGCCAGTCATCCGGCCACCAGCGGAACCGTCATGCTGGCGGCGCTGCCCATCATCATCGGCATCCAGTGCCTGATCGCCTTTCTGCACTACGACGTGAGCAGCGTGCCCACCGAGCCGGTCAGCCTGTCCCTCGAAGACGAAGCCGTCGCCTGACCGCGCCGTCTTCGCGGCCTGCCACATCCAGACCTGTCCACCAGCCCATCCATGCCCCACCTGCCTCGCACCTTCCACCTTCCATACGCATCCACGCTGATCGCCGCAGGCCTTGCCCTGACATCCATGGCAGCCCATGCACAGACAGGTTCTGGTGCCACGCGCGACCAGCCCCTGGTCATCGCGCCCACGGTGGAAGGCATGCTCCTGTGCGATGAAGCCGTTGCAGACCCCAGGATCAAGTCCATGGACGAGGCCTATACCTTCTGCCAGCAGCGCAAGCTGGACGGCTCCGCTGCCGTCAACCGCCTGCTGGACACGCTGGAGCCAGGTGGCCCCAAGGGCAACGTGCAGATCGGCTACACCGCCACGCTGCAATTGCTGGGGCTGTACCAGCGCACGGCCAAGGGCTGGGAAATCGACGAAGCCAAGGTGGACAGCTTCCTGAACGTTATCCGCAAGGTGCAGCGTCCGGTCGTGCTGTATTTCTCTGCAGACCATTTCGACTCCGTCGGCCCCATTGCCGACGAGCTGGCCAAGGACCCCGTCAACCTGATGCAGCTACGCGACGGCAAGCCTCTGGAATTGGGCTATTTCGGCTACCGCATCCTGCCCTACACGCTCTCGACGGATGCTTCGGTTCCCGTCAACCACTACCGCTTCAAGGCCCTTGAATACATGGCCAGGAAGATACGGGAACTGCCCAAGCCTGTGCAGGACCGCATCATTGCCTACACATTACCAGGCGAGCTGCACCACATGTTCCCGGACTTCGAGAACGGCATGGGTGCCTATCAGGACATCCGTGTCACCGACTACAGCCCGGGCTCGGTCGCAGGCTTTCGCCAATGGCTTCGCACCAAATACAAGGACATTGCCCAGTTCAAGGCCCAGACCGGGCTGGACTACCCATCGTTCGATGCCATTCCTGCACCGTCCAAGGACATCCGCAAGGAGAAGCTCAACGGTTTCGGCGAACACTACGATGCCTTCGCCGACGGCACGCTTCCCGTCGCCGGCTGGCTCTGGGACCCTGAGAAAGCCATCGAGCGGCTGGAGCTGTACGTGGACGGCAAGCTGGTCGGCCCCATGGCCAGCGGCCTCAACCGCCTGGATGTCTACCGCGCGGTAGACAACATCACCAGTCCCAATACGGGCTTCCGGCACAACCTCGACTTCAGCCAGATGTCCGCTGGCAAGCATGTGGTGCAGGTAGTTGCCGAATCGGGGGGCAGGAAGTACCAGCTGGCCAACATCGACTTCAACATCGTGCCGCGCGACCAGGGCAAGGTCGTCAACAACATGGGGCCCAAACGCCTGGGCTGGCTGCCGCCCATTGCCATGCTGCGGCTCAAGGGGGTGCGTTCTTGGCTGGACATGCCTGGCTCCGGTAAGGACGTCTACTACAACCCCTTGGCCCGCGACTGGAACCACTACCGCGAATCGCAGGTGTATGCACAGCTTGCGGTGTTCCACGAACGCGCCATTGCCGCCGGCCTGCCCGCAGCCAAGCTCTACTCCCACCAGATCATTCCCGATGTGAACCCCTCCTGGAATCCACAGCTGTTCGCCTCGACCCAGACGCTCGACGGCAAGGCACCCTGGCGGCAGGGCCTGAACATGTATGGCGGAGCCACCGACAGTGACTGGCTGCGCGGCTTCATGAAGCAGCACCAGATCGGCAGCGGCTATGGCGCACCTGAATTCAACCCCCAGCAATGGAAGCTGGAAGGAACGCACCTGGCCGCGCTAAAGGCCCACTACGATGCAGGCGCCAGCTTCATCAGCCCCTACTACTTCTCGGTGATCAACCAGCGCTTCAAGGGCGCGGCCGAACACGGCGTCAACCGCATGGAGCTATCCCCCGACAACCCCAAGGACGGCTCCGACAAGTTCTACAAGGCCATCGTCGAATTCGCCAGGCAGTAGGATGGAGCCCTTGCGCGCACGGTCCGTGCGCGCAAACGCTGCCCTTTTACAAGCCGCCCCGGGCGGCTTTTTGCATTTTGACGACCGTGCCTACAACTCTCCAGCCGCTGTCCCTCTGGACACCTCCCGCATCGCCGCTCGGCATCCTCACCGACATCGACGACACCCTGACCACCGAGGGCGTGGTGCCGGACCATGTCGTCGATGCCATCGCCCGGCTCAAGCAGTCCGGCCTGCGCGTGGTGCCGATCACGGGCAGGCCCGTGGGCTGGAGCGAGCCGTTTGCCCAGGCCTGGCCCGTGGATGCCATCGTGGCCGAGAACGGCGCCGTGGCACTGCGGCGCAATGCGCAGGGCGGGCTGGACAAGCTCTACCAGCAGGACGAGGCCACGCGCACCGCCAACTACGCGCGCATGCAGCAGGTGCTGGCCGAGATCGAGGCCACCGTGCCCGGGGCGCTGCGCGCCACCGACTCGGCGGGCCGCGAATGCGACATTGCCGTGGACCACAGCGAATTCACCCAGATGCCCCAGCAGGACATTGACCGCTGCGTGGCCATCATGAAGGCGGCGGGCATGAACGCCACCGTCAGCTCCATCCACATCAACGGCTGGTTCGGTGCGCACAACAAGCTCGAAGGCGCGCGCTGGATCCTGCGCACCCTGTTCGACATCGACCTCGACGCCACGCTGGACCGCTGGATCTACATCGGCGACTCCACCAACGACCAGCTCATGTTCGAGCACATGCCCCACAGCCTGGGCGTGGCCAACATCGCGCGCTTCGTGCCCCAGCTCAAGCACCTGCCTCGCCATGTCACCCAGGCCGAGCGTGGAGACGGCTTTGCCGAAATGGCGCAGTACCTGCTGACCCAGCGCCCCTGATCCACAGGGCCGAGGGCCGGTGCAGCCCTTGCAGGCCTGCGCCTTCGCCTTCGACTACCCCATCGGCCCGTCCTGATCTGCGGGACCCGCGCTCCCCCCGCAGACACCATCACCCTCAGCACAGCCAACCGCCCGGCGCAGGCGGGCTGTGCACCCTCTTTCCCCCATTCGACAGAGCAAATCTAGGACTATTCCTAGATCAAGCATCAATTATCAGAATGCGCCCTATTTCATATAGTGGCGGTGCACACCTAGAATCCATCACATACCCAAAGAACAGGTTTTTGTTTCGCCTTTTTCTTTGACAGATTCTCTCCTGCATCCCATCCGCGCCATTGGGCACTGGTGTATTTGAACAATTCAACTTCAAACATGCCAGAGAAACAAACCTCGCCCATCCCTCGCCAACACTCCCTCATCCGAACAATTTCTCCATGTCAGCGCCACCACCTATTCCAGCATGATCGCAACCCCTGCAAATCCTTGACCATGCTGACAGTTACCAACCATTGGATTGACGAGGTGAACATGGAACACTGATGATTTATTAACCACTCAAACATTCACACAGTCTCTTATTCCACCAGCGCATTCATCGCTGCTGGAATTTCATTTATCTCTTCAACTCGAGGGAATACCCATGAAAAAGATCGCATTGCTGACATCGGTTGCCGGCCTGGTCATGATGGCCATGAACACCGCTCAAGCAGCAGACGGCACCATCAACTTCACGGGCGAGGTGGTCACCACCACCTGCAAGGTGGACACCACGGTCGCCGGCGCCGCCAAGGACGGCGTGAAGCTGCCCAACGTGGCGAACAACCAGCTGGCCACCGTGGGTGCCACGGTCGGCCGCCAGGCGTTCTCGCTGGAACTCAGCGGCTGTGAGCTGGCCACCGCCACCTCCACAGCGCCCGTCTCCAAGGTCGCCGTGTTCTTCGAAGCCGGCCCCAACGTGGACCTGGTCACCGGCATGCTCAAGCCCGCAGCGGCCAGCGGTACTGGTGCGCCCACCGTGGCCTCCGGTGTCCAGATCGCCATCGTGGATCCCAGCAACAACGAGCGCCTGAAGATCGGTTCCGCCCAATCGCGCTTTGTGGACATCGACAACAAGGTCGGTGGCAATGGCCGGGCCATCATGCGTTTCGCCTCCGAATACGTGGCCACCGGCCCCGTGACGGCCGGCCGTACCGACACCTCGGTGACCTACTCGCTGGTCTATCAGTAATCACTGACTTTCAGGCATATCGGCCGCCTTGCGGTGGTCGATATGCCGTGTCTTCTGCTTTCCTGACATGGGACCGGCCCCATTCTTTCGCTCAAAACCCAGAGAGTTCTCCGATGCTGACGATCAAACGTTCATATGGGCTTGCTGCCATCCTGTTGTCCCTTCTTCTTGGAACGGCGGCACAGGCCAGCGTGACATTGACGGGCACGCGCATCATCTTCCCCAGTGGCGAGAAGGAAGCCACCATCCAGCTCACCAACGAAGGTAGCAAACCTGCCCTGGTGCAGGCCTGGCTGGACAAGGGCAACAACCAGGAATCGCCTGAGAACATCGACGTTCCCTTCGTCATCACGCCCACCATCATGCGCATCGAGGCGGGCAAGACCCAGACGTTGCGCATCATCTATTCGGGCGAAGCACTGCCTGCTGACAAGGAATCCCTGTTCTGGCTCAACGTGCTGGACGTCCCGCCCAAGGCGAAAATGGAAGGCGACTCCAACAATCTCCAGTTCGCCTTTCGCACTCGCGTCAAGCTCATGTACCGGCCCGGCAATCTGCCCGGCAATGCCCAGGAGGCTCCTGCCCTGCTTCAATGGTCGGCAGGCGTTGACGCCAAAAACCAGCCTGTGTTGAACGCACGCAATCCCAGCGCCTTTGTGGTCAATGTGGCTGGCGTTGAATTGCAGCTCAACGGCAAATCCTTCGAGGCAGGCGTTGGGCCCGTTCTTCCCGGCCAGGTGGCCACCTTCCCAATCAAGGAACCTGCGGGTGCCAATATGGCTGGTGCGACCGGTGCCACGGTGATGTTCAGCAGCATCAATGATTGGGGCGCCAGTCTCAACCACGAAGCCAGAATTGGCAATTCCGCCCAATAAACAGGGCAATGCGAGCACAGCCACGCGAATCCCCCGTCCTCTCCGGTCTGATTATCTAACGCCACTGCATTTTCAGCCCGGCCAGCACACCGATACACCGCGTTAATACCCAGCAAAACTGCATCGGTCTCTTTACCGGGACTGGCACATCGGCCTTGGCCGTTCGCTTTGCATCGGGCGCACAGCATTAGGAGATAAGCAAATGATCAGGCCAGTCTTTCCAGATTCAGAAAAGGGAATCAAAAGCCGGCATACAAGGCAAGGAAAAGGAACAATGCCGGGGCCAGGCCAAGGCCCTGCCGGATATTTCCAACTGAAGCCCGGCCATGCGCTGCTGCTCTCCGTGCTGGTCTGCTGGCAGTCCGAGGCCCAGCAGGGCCAGCAGGTCAAGGAAGTCACGACCTCCACGTCCACCGGCCAGTGGCAGCCCACGCCGGCTGCCGTCGACTTCGACCCCAGCTTTCTGAACACCGGCAAGCAGACCATTGACGTCTCGCGCTACTCGCGCGCCAACGTGGTCACGGCAGGCAGCTACAACCCAGACATCTACATCAACGGCAACTGGGTTGGCCGCAGCGAAGTGCAGTTCAAGGCACTCGCCGGTTCACAGGACGCGCTGCCCTGCCTGGATAAAGCACTGCTGGAGAAGGTGGGCATCGACCTCTCGCGCCTGCCGCCCGAGGCCGCCTTGAAGCTGGCTGCCGACGGTGGCTGCAACCGGCTGGACCAGATCATCGCGGGCGCCTTCACCAGTTTCGACTTCGGCAAGCAGCGACTGGACCTGAGCGTGCCCCAGGCCTCGCTGCGCCGCTCGGTGCGCGGCTATGTCAGCCCCGACCAATGGAGCGCCGGCGTGCCTGTCGGCCTGCTCGGCTACCAGTTCAACACCTACCACGGGCGCTCCAGCAACGCAGAAAACACCACGCAGAGCTACCTGGGCCTGAACGGCGGCGTCAACATCGACCGCTGGCATTTCCGGCACAACGGCTCCTTCAGCTGGGCGGACACTGGACGGGGCAACTACCAGAACATCTCCACCTACGCACAGCGCGACATTGCAGACTGGTCTTCCCAGCTCATCTTGGGCGACACCTACACGGGTGGCGACCTGATGGACTCCACCTCGTTTCGCGGCATACGCTTGAACAGTGACGACCGCATGCTGCCCGACTCCCAGCGCGGCTACGCGCCCGTGGTGCGCGGCGTGGCCAACACCAATGCCCGCGTCACCATCACGCAGAACGGCATCAAGCTCTACGAAACCACGGTGGCGCCCGGCGCCTTCGTCATCAACGACCTCTATCCCACGGGCTACGGTGGCGACCTGCAAGTCAGCATCACCGAGGCCAATGGCGCCGTGCGCAGCTTTGCCGTGCCCTACGCGGCCGTGCCGCTGTCGCTGCGCGAGGGGCAGGACCGCTACAGCCTCACGGCGGGCGTGGTGCGCCACCTGCCCAATACCTCGCCGCTGTTCTCGCAGGCCACGTGGCAGCACGGCTTCACCAACATGCTGACCGGCTACGGCGGTGTGTCCGTGGCCAAGGGCCATATCTCGCCCATGATTGGCGCGGCGCTCACCACGCCCTGGGGTGCCTTTGGTGCCGACATGACGCACGCCTCCACCAGCATTCCCAATGACGGCTCCTTTTCCGGACAGAGCTTGCGTGCCAGCTACGCCAAGTCCTTTGCGCAGACCGGCACCCACGTGGCCATTGCCGCCTATCGCTACTCCACCAACGGATTCTTCGGCCTCAACGACGCCATGCGCGCACGGGATCAGGCCAATCTGCTACGGCCCTCCACGGACCTGTACCGGCCTCGCAACCGCGCCTCCCTGGTCATGGGCCAGCAGTTTGGCCCCGGGGGAGGCAGCCTCAGCCTCACGGCGTCCACTGCCAAGTACTGGAACCGCCAGGGCTCCAACGTGGACTACGCCATTGGCTACAGCAACTCGTTCCGCAACATCTCCTACAACCTCTCTGCGGCGCGCCAGCGCGATGCCTGGGGACAGTCCAACACGTTCCTGCACGTGGGCCTGTCGATTCCGCTCAGCATGGAGCGCGGCATGATGCTCTCCACCAATACCAACCGCGACTCGCGCGGCCGCGTGCAGGCCCAGGCCAACCTGTCCGGGCTGCTGGGCGACGACAACGCCATCTCCTACGGCCTCAGCGCCAACCACAACACCGGTGGCATGAATGGCAGCAGCACCAGTGCCAGCGCCAACGCCACCTACCGCGCATCGCAGACCGAACTCAGCGGCAGCGTCAGCGCCAACAGCGGCTACCAGCAGTTCTCGGTAGGCGCGCGTGGCGCCATCGTGGCCCACCCGGGCGGCGTGACGCTGTCGCAATCGGTGTCTGACACCTTTGCCATCGTGGAGGCCAAGAACGCGGAAGGCGCGCGCATCAACAACGCGCCCGGAGTGAAGGTGGACAGCCGGGGCTATGCCGTCGTCCCGTATCTGACGCCGTTCTCGATGAACGAGGTCTCCATCGATCCCAAGGGCCTGTCGACGGACGTGGAACTCAAGGAAACCAGCCAGCACGTCGCGCCGCTGGCCGGCGCCGTGCCACTGCTGGTGTTCAAGACAGCCTATGGCCGCTCGGCCGTGATCCGCGCGCGGCAGGCCGGCAACATGCCTGTGCCCTTTGGCGCCAGCGTGCTGGACATGGACGGCAAGGAACTGGGCGTGATCGGCCAGGCCGGCAAGCTGCTGGCGCGCGGGCTGTCTGACCAGGGCGAGCTGCAGGTGCAGTGGAAGACCGACACCGGCATGGTGGGCTGCAACCTATCCTATACCCTGCCTGAAAGAAAGCGCAGCACCACCTACCAGCCGCCGCAAAGCCTGGAACTGCCCTGCGTGGCCAGCAACAAGCTGCTGCCTGCGGCCACCGACGTGGCATCGGCCAAGCCGGGCAAGACCGCGACAACCTCAACCGCAACCACCAATGCCAAGACAGCCGTGGCCGGCGCCCCGGCCTCCAACGCGGCGTCGGCCGTGGCTCTGGCCGGCATGACCCAGGAACGCACGGCAGCAACGGCACCGGCCACGGTAGTCGCCAGCGCGCCGGCAGTCACTGCGGCTGCAGTGCTGCCCGCTCGTGCCACACAGCCGAGCGACAGCCAGCAGGCACTGAAGCTGGAGCGCAACCTGGACGGCCTGCGCATGAGCGTCAAGATCAGCGCCTTGCCCACCACGGTGCCAGTCACCAGCAACGCGGGCAGAACTCCCGTGGCGGCAGGGCACGACGCAGGCACCGGCAAGCACAAGCCGCCGCAGCAAACCCTGCGGGCTGACCGTCCGCTGGCCATCCTGCAGCCCAGCTTGAAGATCAGGGTCCTGGCATCGGCCGATCAGACATAAGCACCGGAAAAGCAGCCCAAATGGGCCCCTGCCAATGCAGGGCCACGTTGATTGCCTGCACCAGCAGGCTTCCATTTCCGACTCCCGCGCCGACTGCAGATACGTTGGTACGGGTAGCCATCGGCATGCAGCTATTTGCCGTCACTGCCCAAACGCTGTTCATCAAGACCCGCAAGATTGACTGCGGGCCTTGTGCCGCAGGGCGGCACAGCCGAGACCTTGCTCTTCTCGCAAAGACCATCATCGGCTTGTCTGCCGGCATCAGCTGCATCGCAGATCCCCCCAACCCATAGGCGACAGCCTTCCCACAAGGCTTTGCCCCGCCATTTCTGGACCCGCGCACGCACAGTTCGGATCACCAATTCGTAAGCAATTGAAGACAAGATAGGACTATTCCTAGGGAATCCCGAAAATTCGCTCAAAAAATCAGGAAATTCCTAGAGAGAAAATCGCGAAATTCAGAATTATCCAATTTCATTTCAGCGAGCATGTGTTGACAATAAGCCGATCAGACAAATTGCCAAAGATCAGAATCTGATTCTTCGAAATTTCGTCATCAACGAGAACAATCCACCGTCAATTCATATTCCCAAAAAACCTCTTCAGCCACACCCCATTGACGCATAAAAAAATATATTACCTGCAACTTTCAGCAGCAGCAACTCTATAGCCATCGATATCTGGAATCATTCAAAAATATCCAATATCAAATCAAAAATGGAGGTGCGTCAAAGAAAAAGTTTCAAACAAGATCATTACTTCAATCCACCATATTCATCAAACTCAATTTCATCAGGCATAAATATGAAATTTTCTGCATTGAAATTTTCGGTTGCGGGCTTGTCCTTGCTTGCACTGAGTTCTGTCCATGCGCAATCCACTCAGAGTGGAATCGTCAGATTCACAGGAAATATTTCTCCTGTCACTTGCATCGTCAATCTGGGAAGTCGAGACCAGAAGATCGATTTCGGTATCGTACCTCCCAATGAACGCGGTTTCACGTCTGGCGGTGGCGCCGTCGGCAACGTTGCTATTCCCGCCCATCATAGAACGATCACCATCAGGCTGGATGGCTGCTCAACCCCAGGATCTAACAGTCAGCCCACCACTGCCACGGTCCGTTTTGATGGCCCCATCAGGAACGGCCGCATCAATACGAGCAATGCCACGGCCGACATCCAGTTACTGGAGAACAACTCGACAACGGCCATCTGGGATCTGAGCGGCCCGTCCGCGCCTGTCAACCTGCAATCAGGAACCAATACGCTCAACTACATCGCCAGGTACTACGTGGCTGCCGTGCCCCTTGCCTCAGGAGAGGCGAATGCTGAAGCGACTTTCACCATGAACTATCAATAGGCAGTCCACCGCCTCAGAGAAGCGCCGGCCACCTTCTGGTGGCTGGCGCATTCACCTCCAATGCCTGCGGCATTTCTCTCATATACAGAAATTCAGGATCTCCTATGCCGGTGAAAAATCGCCGATCCAGTCTGCTGTCACATTGTTTCGCCATGGCTGCATTGCTTATTTGCGTCCTCCCGGCCAATGCCAGCATAGTCCTCTATGGAACACGGGTCATATTTTCAGGCGACGAGACGGAAGCCACCCTCAAGATTTCCAATGAAGGAAAATTGCCATCGCTGGTGCAGTCATGGCTGGACACGGGCGATGGAGATATGGCGCCCGAGGGCATAGATGTGCCCTTCGTGATCGCGCCGTCGCTCACCCGCCTGGAAGCCTCGGACCAGCAGATGCTGCGCATCATCCATTCCGGCCAGCCCCTACTCCAGGACAGAGAGTCATTGTTCTGGATCAACGTGCTGGACGTGCCGCCCAAGACCGAGAACGCGAAAGGCTCCCAGGGCAGCCTCGCACTGGCCTTTCGCACGCGCATCAAGCTGATATATCGCCCCAAGGGCCTTCCGGGCGAACCGAAGGATGCGCCTGAGCAGTTGCAGTGGTCCGCGAGCACGACCCGAGACGGGCAGGCCGTACTTCAGGCCCGTAATCCGACCGCGTATGTCGCCAATCTGGGCCATATCGCCGTAGAGGCAGCTGGCCAGAGTTTCAAGATGAATGTAGGACATGTGCTGCCAGGAGAAACGGCAAAGTTTGCATTCCAGAAGCCCGCCGAAAACGAACAACCACCCAAGGAGCTTCCCGCGGACGCAGTCGTGGTCTACACCAGCCTCAACGACTGGGGTGGTGCCGAGGGCCACAGGGTCGAACTTGGGCGCTGACGGTAGCCGAATCCCTAACGCAGCACCGAAAGCCTCCATGCCGGTCACGCGTGACTGGCCGAGGTAGGCAGCACGGCGCAGCAGGTGCAAAAAAAGGCATGTCCATCGAGAGGGATTGCTATGAAGAAAAAAGCCGACAGGGTACGGAAGCCAGGCTGTTTCGCGTTCAAGGCCAAACCACTACATGCCTTGCTGCTGGCAGTACTGGCCTGTTGGCAAATGGATATGCGCGCCTCGCAAACAGAGCACACCGCCGGCAGGATGCCGCCCGCACGCGCACAGCACATCGAATTCAACAGCAGCTTTCTGCGAGGAGGCGACGGGATCGATGTCTTGCGTTTTGCAGAGGGTAATTCTGTGGAACCGGGTCTCTACAACCCGGACCTTCTGGTCAACGGCAACTGGATGACCCGCACCGAGATGCGGTTCACTCAACGCAGTCGGGGTGCCAGTGCCCAGCCCTGCTTCAACATGTCCCTGCTGGAGCAAATGGACATTGACATGGCGAGCCTGCCGGCGAACGAGGATGTTGCGGATGGAGACCCGGCGTGCCTGCGCATTGAAAAGGTCGTCCCCGGCGCTTCCGCAAGCTTCAACGTAGGTTTGCAACGACTGGATGTGAGCATTCCCCAGATCCTGATGCGGCGCGTGGCAAGCGGCTACGTGAGTCCGGAGCAGTGGAACGCGGGCGTGACGACCGGCACGCTCGGCTATGACTTCAACACCTACCATGCGCGCGGCGGGCCAGCGGGCAGCAGCACCCAGGGCTACCTGGGCCTGAACAGCGGCTTCAACTATGCGCGCTGGCATTTCCGGCACAGTGGCTCGTTCAGTTGGAGCGATCAGGGACCGAGCCGTTATCAGAGCATCTCGGCCTATGCGCAGCGCGACATCGCCGACTGGTCATCGCAACTGATCCTGGGCGACACCTACACCGACGGGGAGATCATGGACTCGGTCTCCTTCCGCGGCCTGCGGCTGCGCACGGACGACCGCATGCTGCCCGAGTCGCAGCGCGGCTTCGCGCCCGTGGTGCGCGGCGTGGCCAATTCCAACGCCCGGGTGGTCATCCGCCAGAACGGCATCAAGCTGCAAGAGACCACGGTGGCACCGGGCGCCTTCGTGATCAATGACCTGTACCCCACCGGCTATGGCGGCGACCTGCAGGTGGATATCGAGGAGGCCGACGGCTCCGTGCGTTCCTTCTCGGTGCCCTATGCGGCCGTTCCTCGTTCGCTGCGCGAGGGCCAGCACCGCTACAGCCTCACGGCGGGCGCGGTGCGCGGCCTGCGTGAGAGCGCTCCGTTCTTCTCGCAGGCAGGCTGGCAGTACGGCCTCTCGAACATGCTCACGGCCTATGGCGGCGCCACGGTCGCCAGGGGCTATTTCTCGCCCACGGTGGGCGCCGTGTTCAATACACCATGGGGTGCCTTTGGCCTGGACCTCACACACGCCAACACCCGCATCCCCCATGACCGCAGCTACTCAGGACAAAGCCTGAGAGTCACCTACGCCAAGACCTTCCCGGAGTCCGGCACGGGCATCACCCTGGCTGCCTACCGCTATTCCACCAACGGGTTCTTCGGCATCAACGAGGCCATGCGGGCGCGCGACCTGACCCGGCCCGCTGCCAGCGGCGCACCGCCCCTGCTGTCGCGCCCGCGCACGCGCGCCGCAATGACACTGAGCCAGCGCCTGGGCGAGCAAGGCGGCAACCTGAGCATTTCCGCCTCCATGGACAACTACTGGAACCGCGCGGGCCGCCGCGTGGACTACACGCTCAACTACAGCAGCTCGTGGCTGGGCGTTCCCTACAACCTGTCGGCCTCGCGCCAGCGCGATGCCTGGGGCCGCCCCAGCACGCAGCTGTACGCAGGGGTGACAATTCCGCTGGGGGCGGGAAAGCCCAGAGTCATGAGCCGTTTCACACATGACTCGAGCGGCGGCAACCAGTTGCAGGCCAGCACCTACGGGCAGGTCGGCAGCGATCTCTCCTATGGCCTGAATGCCGAATACGGCAGCAGCGGCAACCAGGGATCGCGCCTCAATGCAGGCGCCAATGCCCTCTACCGCCGCCCGTACACGCTGTTCAGCGGCAGCGTGAGCGCGGGCCGGGCCGGCCAGCAACTGTCACTGGGCGCGCGCGGCGCCTTGGTCGCCCACCCCGGAGGGGTCACGCTATCGCAGCCCCTGGGCGAGACCTTCGCCATTGTGCAGGCCCCGCATGCCGAGGGCGCGCGCCTCACCAATGCGCCCGGTGTACGCATCGATGCACGGGGCTATGCCGTGGTGCCCTACATGACACCCTATGTCATGAACGAGGTGTCGCTGGACCCCAAGGGCATGTCCATGGATGTGGAACTGCAGGAAACCAACCGGCGCGTCGCACCGGTGGCCGGTGCCGCCGCCATGGTGGTGTTCAAGACGAGCTACAGCCGCTCGGCCGTGCTGCGCCTGACGCAGGCAGACACGTCGCCCGTGCCTTTCGGCGCCGTCGTCTCGGACGAGAGCGGCAAGGACCTGGGCATGGTCGGCCAGGCCGGCAAGCTCATGCTGCGCGGCCTGTCGGACCAGGGGCAGCTGCACGCCCAGTGGAAGGCCGGCGATGGCACGGCCCATTGCAGCATGGCCTATTCGCTGCCGGCGCGGGAGCGCTCCACCGGCTCCCGTGTGCCAGCCAGCATGGACCTGCACTGCGTGCCGTCACATCTTGCCGCAGCGCCGTCCCATCAAGCCGCGCTGACACACCGAGCCGAGACCTCGCGCCCCATCGCCATCCGCCAGTCCAGCCTGCCCTTCCAGGCCGAGAAGCATCTTGGCGATTTGCGGCTGAGCCTGCGCATCAGTGTCTTGCGCACCACGGCCGATGCGAAGCAGTACACGGGCCAGGCGCAGCCGCCCTTGGCGCCGGACGGCCAGGCAGACAACAGCCCTGGCCTGCGGATCGATCGCAGCCTGGTGGGTGAATTGCGGGACTCGCCGACGCAAGCCCAGGCCTCGGTCGGCGTCTGAACCGACGCGGTACATGGCTGTGCCCACCCCCTTTCCGGCACGCGGTCCGCCGGTCACCTGCCCTGCGATATTGAAATCCAAGAACCGCCTTTTCATTCAGCAACGGAGCATTTTCATGACCATTACCCGTGCCATTGCATTGTCCTCAGTACTCTTCATTTTTTCCATAGGTCAGGCACACGCGCAAGCTTTTTGCTCTAACGATGGAGTCGGCAACTCCATCAACGATGGCAAAAATCACTATGTCCACCTGCCCAGTAGAACGCTGGAGGTCCCACTGCCGTTTGATATTGAATCTCGTGCAATCGGCAGTGTAGTGGGCCGCGTCGCCTTTCTCCCTTATATCATCAACAAGAAATATACTGAAATGAAAGGGGGTGCAATGTTCTGTGCAAAATACCAAAACTCTGGCTGGTATGGCGTGGGCACCTTTCACCAGATACACCGGGCTTATGAGAGCTCCATTCCCGGCATAGGACTGCGCATAGACTTCAGAAAAATGCCTGTTCCGACCAACCCAGACAATACAAAACGGCGTTACTTCCCCATCCAGGAACTGTCCGATGCTCCCATCTATATCGATCTGGTGAAGATTGGCCCGATCAAACAGGCAGGGCCCCTCAAAGGGGTTTTCCTTCAATACAAGGTCGACGACGTGGTCATCGCCCAATACCAGTTTGACCGTGAGGCCGCCGCTCCGACCGGTCCGTTCTGCACCGCGAGCCTCAGCGCAGAGAACCCGACCACGGCCGCTGTCGCCCATTCTTCCGGTCGCCCCGCTGCTGAGGGCAGGCTGCCGAAAATGATCGCCAAAGCTCCATCCTGCCTTGCTGATGAACTGCCAGGCATCAAGCCGGTCATGGGAAGTTCCAGTGTCGCCCAGCTTTCGCTCAACCGCCACTGATCCCAAGCCTGCCTTTGCGAGGGCCTTGGAGCAGGCGCTGCACTCCTCAGAGATGCCATGCGCCTGCACATGCCAGGGCTAACTGTCGCATCCCGTACGAT
>NZ_MYFL01000002.1:243931-311285 GCF_002193035.1 Delftia sp. K82
ATCGTCCGGGATGCGACAGCTAACGGCGCACGGTACAAGACGCCACGTTGTTCTTTCGAAGTGACGCCTTGATTCCAGATGGAGAACCAGAATGAATATGTACAAGCTTTTCGCATTTTCCATGGGAATCATTTTTTCCACCATTTCCGCATCCCATGCAGCAATCTGCATGCCGGCTGACTCCAATCCGACCACTGATGGAAAGAACCATTACATTGCATCTTACCCCGTGAATCAGGTCCTGAGTTTACCCATCAACATAAACTCCGAACCAAACGGCAAAGTGTTTGCAACAATTCCGATTAAACCAGTAGTCGACAACAAGGCTCATTCATCAATAATTGCGCAAGTGGTTTGCTCCGGCGCCAGCAGACCTTCATTTTCAGGAATCGGAGCACCTGATGTCAGAATCTACCCCAGCAACGTCTCCGGAATAGGATTGCGCATATCGATGAAGGGGATTGGAACAATTCCCAACGAACTGCCCATACTAACAAATTCGTATCCCATTCCCGAAGGAGAAAATTTCATCATTACAATAGAATTCATAAAAACAGGACCCATCAGTACTATTTTTGGAGATATCCAACTGGCAGGACCATACATGGAAATGAAAATTGCCGGAGCACTCGCCGCGCAATACGTTTTCTCCGGTGTCACCCTGGTCCCCATCAATCCCACCTGCACGCTGGTGTCGGACAGCATCAGCGTACCGCTGGGCACGCATCCCGACACACGCTTCACGGGTTTGGGTGCGACCACGGACAAGGTGCCCTTCTCCATCCAGCTGAGCTGCTCCGGCGGCGACCCGAACACCCAGATCAAGCCTTTCGTGACGCTGTCGGGCACGACGGACACGCAAGTCCCCTCGGTGCTGGCGCTGACCGGCTCGCAGGTCAGCGGCGTTGGCGTGGAGGTGCTGAGAAATGGCGCGATCCAGGGCTTTGGCGCAGCCAACGGCTGGCAGGCGGGCACGATTTCGCAGGGCACGGCAAATTTCCAGATCGACCTGGAGGCGCGCTACCGGCAGATCAGGAATACCGTGAGCGGCGGTGGCAGTGCCAATGCCTTGGCGACCTTCACCATCGACTACCAGTAGGCCGGTCGCAGCACGGCCGCAACACGGCGGTATCGGCTTGGGCCACGAGACAAAAGGGTTAACCCCAGTCCAAAAACGTCGCAACCTCTGCGACATTTCAACCAAGCAAGGTTGCACCATGTCTTCTTCATGGTGCACCTCCATTCGCATTTCCCACCTCTTCCATTCCTCACTGGCACACCATGTCCACCACCGTAGGCATCAAGGTTGATGACGCTCTGCGCGAGCGTATCCGCATCGCCGCCCAGCAGATAGGGCGCACACCGCACTGGCTGATCAAGCAGGCGGTTGTCCAGTACGTCGATGCCCTGGAGCGCGGCGCGACCACCATCCGGCTGTCCAGCGCGGGCGACAGCCAGGGCGATGTGGCGCTGGAAGAAGCGCAACCCAGCAGCCCGCAAGAGGTGCAACCCTTTTTGGAATTCGCCCAGTCCATCCTGCCGCAGACGCCGTTGCGCGCTGCCATCACGGCCGCCTGGCACCGGCCCGAGCCCGAGTGCCTGCCGGTGCTGCTGCCGCTGGCACGCGCCCAGGATGCCCAGCAGGCCGACAAGGTGCGCGAGCTGGCGACCCGGCTGGTGCAGGGGCTGCGCGATGCGCCGGCCGGCAGCGGCGTGGCGGCGCTGGTGCAGGAGTTCTCGCTGTCCAGCCAGGAAGGCGTGGCGCTAATGTGCCTGGCCGAGGCGCTGCTGCGCATTCCCGACCGCGCCACGCGCGATGCGCTGATACGCGACAAGATCAGCAAGGGCGACTGGCGTGCCCATGTGGGTCGCTCGCCCTCGCTGTTCGTGAACGCGGCGGCCTGGGGCCTGGTGCTGACGGGCAAGCTCACGTCCACCAGCAGCGAGAAGAACCTGTCGTCGGCGCTGACGCGCGTGATCGGCAAGGGCGGCGAGCCGCTGATCCGCCAGGGCGTGCACCGCGCCATGAAGCTGATGGGCGAGCAGTTCGTGACGGGCCAGGACATTGCCGAGGCGCTGGCCAACAGCCGCGCCTATGAAAAGCAGGGCTTTCGCTACAGCTACGACATGCTGGGCGAGGCGGCCGCCACCGATTCCGACGCACAGCGCTACCTGCAGGCCTACGAGCAGGCCATCCACGCGATTGACGCGGCATCCAACGGGCGCGGCATCTTCGAGGGGCCGGGCATCTCCATCAAGCTGTCGGCCCTGCACCCGCGCTACAGCCGCGCGCAGTACGAGCGCGTGATGGCAGAGCTGCTGCCGCGCGTGCTGCAGCTGGCCGAGCTGGCCAAGCAGTACGACATCGGCATGAACATCGATGCCGAAGAGGCCGACCGGCTGGAGCTGTCGCTGGACCTGCTGGAGGCCTTGTGTGCCGCGCCCTCGCTCAAGGGCTGGAACGGCATAGGCTTTGTGGTCCAGGCCTACCAGAAGCGCTGCCCGCAGGTGCTGGACTACCTGGTGGACCTGGCCCGCCGCAGCCGCCGCCGCCTGATGGTGCGCCTGGTCAAGGGCGCCTACTGGGACAGCGAGATCAAGCGCGCCCAGGAAGGCGGCCAGGCCGGCTACCCCGTCTATACGCGCAAGGTCTATACCGATGTGAGCTACCTGGCCTGCGCGCGCAAGCTGCTGGATGCACCCGATGCCATCTATCCCCAGTTCGCCACGCACAACGCGCAGACCCTGGCCAGCATCTACCACCTGGCCCAGGCCGTGGGCGGCAGCTACTACAGCGGCCAGTACGAGTTCCAGTGCCTGCACGGCATGGGCGAGCCGCTGTACGCACAGGTGACGGGCCCGGCCTCCGAAGGCAAGCTGGCCCGCCCCTGCCGCATCTATGCGCCCGTGGGCAGCCATGAGACGCTGCTGGCCTATCTGGTGCGCCGCCTGCTGGAGAACGGTGCCAATACCTCGTTCGTGAACCGCATCGGCGACGCCTCCGTGCCGGTCTCCGACCTGGTGGCCGACCCGGTGGACGAGGTGATGAAGATCGCGCGCAACGAAGGCCGGCTGGGCGCCCCCCACCCGCGCATTGCGCTGCCGGCCGATCTGTTCGCGCAGCAGGGAGACAAGCCAGGGCAGGCCCGCGCCAATTCCCAGGGCCTGAACCTGGCGCACGAGCAGCAACTGGCCTCGCTGGCCGCCGCGCTGCTGCACAGCACGCGCCAGACCTATCTGGCCGCGCCCGCGGATGCCGACCTGCCGGCCGACCCGGCGCGTACCGAAGGCTGGCAGCCCATGCGCAACCCGGCCGAGCTGTCCGACATCGTGGGCTGGGTGCGCGAGGCCACGGCGGCCGAGGCCGAAGCCGCCGCCGCGCGCGCCGCGCAGGCCGCGCCCATTTGGGCCGGCACACCGCCCGCCGCCCGTGCCGACGCGCTGGCCCGCGCCGCCGACCTGCTGGAGCAACGCAGCCAGCCGCTGATGGGCCTGATCATGCGGGAGGCGGGCAAGACCCTTTCCAACGCCGTGGCCGAAGTCCGCGAGGCCGTGGACTTCCTGCGCTACTACGGCGCCCAGGCGACCGCGCATTTCGACAACGCCGCGCAGCGCCCTCTGGGCGTGGTGCTGGCCATCAGTCCTTGGAATTTCCCCCTGGCCATCTTCTGCGGACAGGTGGCTGCGGCCCTGGCCGCCGGCAACACGGTGCTGGCCAAGCCAGCCGAGCAGACACCGCTGACGGCCGCCGCCATGGTGGCCCTGCTGCACGAGGCTGGCGTGCCGCGCGACGCGCTGCAACTGGTGCCGGGCACGGGCGAGACCGTGGGCGCAGCCCTGGTGGCCCATGCCCAGGTGGCGGGCGTGATGTTCACGGGTTCCACCGAGGTGGCGCGCCTGATTGCACGCCAGCTGTCCCGCCGCCTGTCGCCTGCGGGCCGCACCATTCCGCTGATTGCCGAGACCGGCGGCCAGAACGCCATGGTGGTGGACTCCTCGGCCCTGGTCGAGCAGGTGGTGGCCGATGTGCTGGCCTCGGCCTTCGATTCGGCCGGCCAGCGCTGCTCTGCCCTGCGCCTGCTGTGCCTGCAGGACGAGGTGGCCGACCGCACGCTGACCATGCTGCGCGATGCGCTGCAGGAGTGGAATCTGGGCAACCCCGACCGCCTGAGCACCGATGTGGGCCCCGTGATCGACGACGCGGCGCGCCGCCAGATCGAGCAGCACATAGAGCAGATGGCCGCAGCGGGCCAGAAGGTCACCCGCGTGGAACGCAAGGACGGCGTGCTCAATGGCCACTACGTGGCCCCGGCCCTCATCGAGATCGACAGCACCACGCGCCTGCAGCGCGAGGTCTTCGGCCCCGTGCTGCATGTGATCCGCTTCAAGCGCGAGCAGCTGGACGCGCTGGTCGATGGCATCAACGCCACCGGCTACGGCCTGACCTTCGGCGTGCACAGCCGCATCGACGAGACCATTGCCCACCTCACCCAGCGCGTGCATGCGGGCAACATCTATGTGAACCGCAATGTGATCGGCGCCATGGTGGGCGTGCAGCCCTTTGGCGGCATGGGCCTGTCCGGCACCGGCCCCAAGGCCGGCGGCCCGCTGTACCTGCACCGACTGGCTCAGGGGCCGGCCAGCGCGGCGCTGTCCGTCTTTGCGCGGGCCGAGTCGTCCGCCCAGGCACCGCTGCAATTGCTGGGCCTGCTGCGCGAGATGCTGTCCAAGGCCCCGCCCCAGGACATGTCCGCCGATGAACAGGTGCAGGCCCTGGCCGCCTGCGACGAGGCCCTGGCCGCCTCGCGCCTGGACGCCGCCATGCTGCTGCCCGGCCCCACGGGCGAATCCAACCGCTACCGCCTGCTGCCGCGCGGCCCCGTCTGGGCACTGCCGCGCACGCCGCTGGGCCTGGTGGCCCAGGTGGCAGCAGCCCTGGCCAGCGGCAACGCCTGCCATGCGGTGCTGCCCGACAACGGAACAGGCGCCGACAGCGGCTGCGCCGCCACCTGGCAGGCGCTGCGCGCCGCTGCGGGCGATGCCGGTGTGCCATGGCTGCACAGCGCCAGCGCCGACTCGCTGGCTGATGCACAAGCGCCCATGGCGGCCTTGCTGTTCGAGGGCGACGGCGACGCCCTGCTGCAGGTCTGCGCCCAGGTCGCCGCGCGCGACGGTGCCCTGGTGCGCGTGGAAAGCCGCAACAGCGACGAGCTGCATGCGGGCCGCGGCTATGACCTGGCCGCGCTGTTCCACGAGCAATCCATCAGCACCAATACCGCCGCCGCAGGCGGCAATGCACAGCTCATGACCATGGCTTGAACCGCCGGGGCCGGCACAACCGGCCCCTGGCAAGCGCCCCGCACAACCCGAAAAAACACGACCAACGCAGGACACTTCAATGCAATTCAACTGGAACGACCCGACGGCGATCATGTTCGCCATCTACCTGGTCGCCATGCTCGGCATCGGCGCCATCGGCTACTTCAGCACCAAGAATCTTTCCGACTACATCCTGGGCGGCCGCAGCCTGGGCAGCTTCGTGACGGCGCTGTCGGCCGGCGCCTCGGACATGAGCGGCTGGCTGCTGATGGGCCTGCCCGGCGCCATCTACCTGTCCGGCCTGTCGGAAGCCTGGATCGCCATCGGCCTGATCCTGGGCGCCTACCTGAACTGGCGCCTGGTGGCGGCGCGGCTGCGCCTGTACACCGAGCGTGCAGGCAATGCGCTGACCCTGCCCGACTACCTGGCCAACCGCTTCGAGGACCACTCCAACGTGCTGCGCATCGTGACGGCCGTGGTGATTCTGGTGTTCTTCACGCTGTACTGCGCCTCGGGCGTAGTGGCGGGCGCGCGCCTGTTCGAAAACATGTTCGGCATGCCCTACAGCACGGCCCTGTGGGTGGGCGCGCTGTGCACCATCGCCTATGTGTTCATCGGCGGCTTCCTGGCCGTGAGCTGGACGGACACCATCCAGGCCTCGATGATGATCACGGCGCTGATCCTGGCGCCCGTGATCGCCTGGCTGGCCGTGCAGGGCCATCTGCAGCCGGGCCAGGACCTGCACGCCATCGTGGCGGCAGAGAAGTTCGACCTGTTCCGTGGCGCCAGCTTCGTGGGTGTGGTCTCGCTGCTGGCCTGGGGCCTGGGCTACTTCGGCCAGCCGCACATCCTGGTGCGCTTCATGGCGGCATCATCGGTGCAGACCATTCCCTCGGCCCGTCGCATCAGCATGACCTGGATGATCCTGTGCCTGGCCGGCGCCGTGGCCGTGGGCTTCATCGGCATCCCCTACTTCGCGGCCAACCCCGGTGGCGCCGCCGCCGTGAACGCCAATGCCGAGACGGTGTTCATGGAGATCACCAAGCAGCTGTTCAACCCCTGGATCTCGGGCGCGCTGCTGGCGGCCATCCTGGCGGCCGTGATGAGCACGCTGTCGTGCCAGCTGCTGGTGTGCTCCAGCGCGCTGACCGAGGACATCTACCGCACCTTCCTGCGCAAGAACGCCAGCCAGATCGAACTGGTCTGGATCGGCCGTGCCATGGTGCTGCTGGTGGCCTTGATCGCCATCGCCATCGCCAGCAACCCCGACTCCAAGGTGCTGGGCATGGTCAGCTACGCCTGGGCTGGCTTCGGCGCCGCCTTCGGCCCGGTGATCATCCTGTCGCTGTTCTGGAGCCGCATGACGCGCGGCGGCGCGCTGGCCGGCATCATCACCGGCGCCGTGACGGTGCTGGTGTGGAAGCAGTTCGGCTGGCTGGGCCTGTACGAGATCATCCCCGGCTTCATCCTGGCCTGGCTGGCCACGGTGGTCGTCAGCCGCATGGGCCCTGCGCCTTCGCAAAGCATCCTGAAGGCGCATGCGGCGGTGGAGAGCGAGTTCGAGCGGATCGGGGCACGCTGAGCCGTGCGCACGAAGACGGCACCCCTGCCATGACGCAAAACGCCCGATGCCTGCGCCTCGGGCGTTTTTGCTTTGATGCACGCACTCGAAAGGCCATACAGCCGCTTTACGCCTTCGGCATGCCTGTATAAAATTTTATACAAGGATCTTCCATGGAGCAGGACAAAGACATCCGCTGGGTCGGATCCTCATACGACGACCTGCGGGACTTTCCCGCAGGCCCCAGGCGAGATGCGGGCTTTCAGTTGAGCAAGGTTCAGGCAGGCCAGGAACCGGAGGACTGGAAACCCTTCGACGACGTGGGCGCCGGGACGCGGGAGATCCGCGTGAGGGACGCCAGCGGAGCGTTCCGGGTGATGTATGTGGCCAAGTTCGAGGAAGCGGTCTATGTATTGCACTGCTTCCAGAAGAAATCACAGGTGACAAGCCGGCACGACAAGGACATCGCATCGGCGCGCTACCGTGCCGTGGTCCACATGAGAAAGGCCAACAAATGAAGATCGATACAGAAATCCGCCATGTGACCAAGGCGAAGGCAAACCTCTTTCTGGAGCTGGGCTTTCCTGAAGACGAGGCATTGAAGCTGCAAGCTGCATCGCGCCAGCAGATCAACGACACCCATCTTCTCAAGGAGCAACTGATGGCGGAGCTGGCGCAATGGATTGCACAGCATCACCTGAAGCAGTCAGACGCGGCAGAGATCCTGATGGTGTCCCGCCCGCGCATCTCGGATGTGGTGAACAGAAAGACTGCAAAGTTCACCATTGACGCCCTGGTTGAAATGTTGAGCCGCGTGGGAAAGCCGGTGCGTCTGTCCATTGGTTGATATGCCGGTCGCTGCCCACGACATCGCCAAATCAGATGCACCTCAACGCACATGACGAGCGCTTTGTACGTGGTCGCCACAAGGGGAGTGGTCACTACAATCCATGGGCTCTTTTTTTCATCGCCGGGCGGCCCCAGGATGAAAAGCGGCCCCCTGCGGGGGCCGCAGGCCTTGCCCTGCAAGGGGAGCGTGGGGGCCATTTTTCAACACACAACAAGTGAGACTGCCGCTATGCAAATGATCCGCCGCACCCTTCTTTCGACCTGCGTGGCCGCCATGGCGGCTGCTTCGGCTGGCGCCGTACTGGCCCAGACCAAAGAGGTCAAGGTGGGCTACGCCCTGGCCGTGAATTCGCACTACGGCGCGGCCGCCCAGGCCTGGGCCGATGCGGTGGAAAAGGGCACGAACGGCGCCTACAAGTTCAAGCAGTTCCCCGCGTCCGCCCTGGGCGGCGAGCGCGAGCTGATCGAGGGCCTGCAGCTGGGCACGGTGGAGGCGGCCATCGTCTCCACGGGCGCCATCAGCAACTTCGTGCCCGATGTGGGCGTGGTGGACATTCCCTTCCTGTTCCGCGACACGCAGCATGCGCGCGCCGTGCTGGACGGCGCCTTCGGCCAGGAGCTGCTGGCCAAGTTCAGCAAGCGCGGCCTGGTCGCGCTGGCCTGGGGCGAGCAGGGCTTTCGCCACCTGTCCAACAACAAGCACGCCGTCAACGGCGTGGCCGATCTCAAAGGCCTGAAGATCCGCGTGACCGAGAACCCCGTGCACATCACGGCCTTCCGCACGCTGGGCGCATCGCCCACGCCCATGTCCTGGCCCGAGGTGATCGGTGCGCTGCAGCAGGGCACGATCGACGGCCAGGAGAACCCGATCTCGGTGCTGGCCTCGGCCAAGCTGTGGCAGGTGCAAAAGCACCTGACGCTGACCGCCCATGTGTACGCGCCCATGGCCCTGCTGGTGTCGCCCTCGTTCTGGGGCACGCTGAACGACAGCCAGAAGGCGGCCTTCACGCAGGGCGCCAAGTCGGGTGCCATCGCTTCGCGCGTGTTCGTGGACACGGTGGAGAAGAAGGGCGTGGAAGAGGCCAAGAGCCATGGCATGCAGGTGGTGGAGAAGGTGGACCAGGCCGCCTTCCGCACCGCGCTGGAGCCGGCCTACAAGGAATACGCGAAGAAGTTCGGCCAGAAGACGCTGGACACCATCGCCAACGCCAAGTAATCCCCTGACGCATTGCGGGCTGCGGCCCGCAATGCAGGGTGCCCCGCTGCGGGCAACACCTGTGGCCCCGCACGGCGCCCGCGCCGATGATCTGACATCCGGCGGCAGCCCGGCCCTTGCGCCACTCCCCTCCTGCCCTCGCCCACTCCTATGCTCAACCGAATCGAACGCGCCCTTGTGGCCTGCAACCGCTGGCTGCTGATCGTGCTGCTGCTGGCCATGGCCTGCATCGTGTTTGCCAATGTGGTGCTGCGCTACACCACGGGCGACTCCATTGTCTGGGCCGAGGAAGTGGCCCGGCACATGATGATCTGGGTCACCTTCCTGGGCGCGGGCCTGGTGCTGCGCTTCGGCGGCCATGTGGCCATCGACAACCTGCACCGCTCGGTGGGCACGCGCAAGGCGCAATGGCTTCGCCGCCTCGTGGTGCTGGGCGTGAGCCTGTTCTGCGCGGTGATGGCGGTGGCCTCGTCGCAGTACGTCTGGGCCACGCGCTTCCAGACCACGGCGGCCACGGACATTCCGATCTCCTTCGTCTACGCGGCCATGCCCGTGGGCTTCGTGCTGATGCTGGTGCATCTGCTGTTCATTGCGCGCGGGTATATCGCAGACGGCTCGTTCGCGGAGTCGGATGAGATGGATGCCGACGCAGCCGCATCGATCTGATCCACCAGGCAGACACATCATGGGTATCACGCTTTTCATCGCCATCATCGTCCTGCTCACGCTGGGCTTTCCGGTGGCCTTCGCGCTGGCGATCTCCGCCGCGCTGGCCGTCTTCGTGGGGGGCCGCTATCCGCAGCTCATCGTGTTCAAGGAGATGTTCACGGGCATAGACAGCTTTCCGCTGATGGCCGTGCCCTTCTTCATCCTGGCCGCCGAGCTGATGTCGGGCGGCGCGCTCACGCATGTGCTGCTGCGCTTTGCCGCGCAGTTCGTGGGCCATCTGCGCGGCGGCCTGGGCTATGCCAATGTGCTGTCGCTGACGCTGTTCTCGGGCATTTCGGGCTCGGCCCTGGCCGATGCGGCCGGCCCCGGCTCGATGATGGTCAAGATGATGGACAAGGCAGGCTATGCACGCTCCTACGCGGCGGCGCTGACGGCCAGCACGGCCATCGTGGGGCCCATCATTCCGCCGTCGGTGAGCATGATCATCTACGCGTTGCAGGATGAGAACGTGTCGGTGGGCGGGCTGTTCATGGCCGGCTTCATCCCCGGCATCCTGATCGCGCTGGCCATGGCCGCCGTGAACTGGTGGGTGTGCAGGAAGCGCGACTACCGCTCCACCGAGCCGCGCCCCGACGGCCGCACGATGTGGATCAACAGCTTCAAGGCGATTCCCGCGCTGATGCTGATCGTGCTCATCGTGGTGGGCATCCGCTTCGGCATCTTCACGCCCACCGAGGCGTCGGTGGTGGCCGTGTTCTACGCCCTGGTCTGCGGCAAGTGGGTGTACCGCACGCTGCAGTGGTCGGCGCTGCCGGGCATTGCGGCGCGCTCGGCCATGCTGACGGCCTCGGTGCTGCTGGTGATGGCGACTTCGGCCGCCTTCGCCTGGGTGCTGACGGTGGAGGGCATTCCGCAGTACCTGTCCGAGCTGATCGTGAGCTGGGAGCTGTCGCCCACCCTGTTCCTGATCGCGGTGAACATCCTGCTGCTGGTGTTCGGCATCTTCATGGAGCCGCTGCCCGGCGTGATGATCCTGGTGCCCATCCTGGCGCCCATTGCGTTCAGCCTGGGCATCGATCCCACGCACTTCGCCATGGTGGTGATCGTGAACCTGACGCTGGGCATGATCACGCCGCCCGTGGGCGGGCTGCTGTTCGTGACCTCGGTGGCCACGCGCGTGTCCATCACCGATCTCACGCGCGAGATGCCGCTGTTCCTGCTGGCCCACTTCGTGGTGCTGTGCCTGCTGACCTTCATCCCCGCGCTGTCCACCTGGTTGCCGCACACGCTGGGCTTCCAGTGACGACAAGGGCCTCCGAGTGAGGCCCTTTTTTTTGCCGCCGGGCCGCCCCAAGGCAAAAAGCGGCCCCCTCGGGGGGCAACGGACCTTGCGCAGCAAGGGTAGTGGGGCCTTTTTTCTGGGGTGCCCAGCGCCTCAGAAGAGCAGGCCGGCCATGCGCTGGGCCGTTTCCTTCAGGTGCGGCAGGCCCTCCAGCGCCTGCGCCAGCGGCATGCGCGCCTCGGGCGCATGCACGGCCAACGTGGCGCGGCACTGGCCCTTGGCATCGCGCACGGGCACGGCCACGGCAATCATGCCGCGCATGAATTCCTCGCGATCGCAGGAGTGGCCTTCGCGCACGATGCGCGCGCATTCATCGGCCAGCGCCTCGGTCGTGGTCAGCGTGTTGGCCGTGCAGGCGGTGAGTTCCACGCTGTCCAGAATGGCGGCGCGCCGGGCCGCAGGCATATGGGCCAGGAACAGCTTGCCGCTGGCCGTGGCATGGATGGGCACCATCGATCCGGCCTCCAGCTGGATGCGCAGCGGCCAGTGGGTCTCGACACGGTCCAGGTAGCGCACGCGCGTGCCGTCCAGCACGGTGAGGTTGCAGGTCTCGCCCAGACGGGCCACCAGCTGGGACAGCAGCTCATGGCGAAGGGCCTGGCGCGGGTCGGCTTGCAGGGCGCGCACGGCCAGGCTCAGCAGCTTGGGGCCGGGGGAGAAGCTGCGGTCACCCTCATGGCGCAGCAGCCATTGCCGCGCCTCCAGGTGGGAGCACAGGCGCGAGGCCGTGGCCTTGGGCAGGTTGAGCGCGGCTGCGATGTCCATGAGGCCCGGCGGGGCCTCGGCCTGGGTCACGAAATCGAGCACGGCCAGGGAGCGATCGGAGACCGAGTTCGCTTCGTCCTGCCGTGCAGGGGTGGGGTCCGGGGCAGCGCTGGCAAGGGATGGCGGCATGGGGCGGTGTCGTGTCGTGTGGAAGGCCGGAAACGCTTTCGATCATGCCTGATCGCCAGGAGGCGGCAAGGGTTTGCGCGGGGTTGCAGTCCACGGCGGCAACGAATAAGTTTCACTCAAAGGAACAAATAGTTCCTTCAAAAGAAACTCAAAAGGAGCCACTGCATGCCGGACCCCATCGACAGCTATGACTACGTGATCGTGGGAGCAGGCTCTGCCGGCTGCGTGCTGGCCGCGCGCCTGTCCGAGGACCCGGCCACGCGGGTGCTGCTGCTGGAGGCAGGCCCGCCGGACCGCTCGCCCTGGATCCACCTGCCCATCGGCTACGGCAAGACCATGTGGAGCCCCGTCTACAACTGGAAGTTCGAGACCGACCCGGACCCCAACATGAACGGCCGGCGCATCTACTGGCCGCGCGGCCGCACGCTGGGCGGCAGCAGCTCCATCAACGGCCTGATCTACGTGCGCGGCCAGCGCGAGGACTACGACCATTGGGCGGCGCTGGGCAATGCGGGCTGGTCGTATGAGGAGGTGCTGCCCTACTTTGTGAAGTCCGAAGGCAATGCGCGCGGCGCCTTCCCGGGCCATGGCGCGGACGGGCCGCTCAAGGTCTCGGACATCGGCGCACAGCATCCGCTGATCGAGGCCTTCATTGCCGGTGCAGGCCAGGTCGGCGTGCCCCGCACCGAGGATTTCAACGGCCGCGACCAGGAGGGCGCGGGCTACTACCAGCTCACCACCCACAAGGGCCTGCGCTGCAGTACGGCCAAGGCCTATCTGGGCGAGGCCCGGCGCCGCCCCAATCTGCGCATAGAGACCGATGCCATGGCCACGCAGCTGGTGCTGCGCGGCCGGCGCGCCGTCGGCATCCGCTACCGGCAAGGCGGGCAGGAGCGCCAGGCCCAGGCGCGGGCCGAGGTGATTCTGTCGGCAGGAGCCATCCAGTCGCCGCAGCTGCTGCAACTGTCGGGCATAGGCCCGGCCGCGCTGTCGCAGTCCCTGGGGATTCCCGTGGTGCACGATCTGCCGGGCGTGGGCGAGAACCTGCAGGACCATCTTCAGATCCGCCTGGGCTACGAATGCAGCCAGCGCATCACCACCAATGACCAGCTCAATTCCTGGGTGGGCAGGACAAAGCTGGGGCTGGAATGGCTGCTGTTCCGCTCGGGCGCGCTGGCCGTGGGCATCAACCAGGGCGGCTGCTTCATGCGTGCGCTCAGGGACGAGCAGGGCCGGCCCGTGGCGGCCACGCCCGACATCCAGTTCCACGTCTCCACGCTGTCGGCCGACATGGCAGGCGGGCAGGTCCATCCGTACTCGGGCTTCACCATGTCGGTCTGCCAGCTGCGGCCCGAGTCACGCGGGCAGTTGCGCATCCGCTCGCGCGATGCCTTCGAGCCGCCTTCCATCCAGCCCAACTACCTGGCCACCGACCTGGACCGCCGCACCAACGTGGCGGCCGTGCGCGCGGCACGCGCCATTGCCGACACGCCGGCCATGCGCCCCTTCGTGAAGCGCGAGGTCAAGCCCGGCCCCGATGCGCACAGCGATGCGGAACTGCTGGAGTTCTGCCGCAACCACGGCGCCACCATCTTCCACCCCAGCGGCACCTGCCGCATGGGCAGCGACGCCCAGGCCGTGGTCGATGCGCGGCTGCGCGTGCACGGCATGGCCGGCCTGCGCGTGGTCGATTGCTCGGTCATGCCCACCCTGGTCTCGGGCAACACCAACGCGCCCGTGGTGATGATGGCCGAGAAGGCCGCCGACATGGTTCGCGAAGACAGGCACGGAGAGACAGGGCAGCTCAAGGTCGCATGACTGCCCGTTCCTGCATCCCGGCAATGCGACAGACAACCAGGAGACAGCATGACGACGGCAACCGATCCCAGGGTCATCCGCAAGGTGGTGACCTCCGCGCTCATCGGCGCAACCATCGAGTGGTATGACTTCTTCCTGTACGGCGTGGTCGCCGGCATCGTGTTCAGCAAGCTGTACTTTCCCAGCGATGATCCGCTGATCTCCACCCTGCTGGCCTACACCACCTTTGCCGTGGGCTTCGTCACGCGGCCGCTGGGCGGGGTGATCTTCGGGCACTTCGGCGACCGCGTGGGGCGCAAGAGCATCCTGGTGGTCACGCTGATGATCATGGGCGTCTCCACCTTCCTGATCGGCCTGCTGCCCACGCATGCGCAGATCGGAGTGGCCGCTCCCATCCTGCTGCTGCTGTTGCGCGTGGCCCAGGGCATAGGCCTGGGCGGCGAATGGGGCGGTGCCGTGCTCATGGCCTACGAATACGCGCCCAAGGAAAAGCGGGGCTTCTACGCCTCCCTGCCCCAGGTGGGCCTGGCCATCGGCCTGTTCATGGCCTCGGGCGTGGTGGCCCTGCTGTCCTGGCTGTGTACCGAAGAGCAATTCATGGCCTGGGGCTGGCGCGTCGCGTTCCTGATCTCGGGACTCATGGTGGCCGTGGGCATGTACATCCGCCTGCATGTGAAGGAGACGCCCGAATTCGCAGCCGTCAAGGCACGCAATGCCGAGACCGCGATTCCCTTCATGGACATGATGCGGCGCTACCCCGGCAATGTGCTCAAGGGCATGGGCGCACGCTATATCGACGGCGTTTTCTTCAACGTCTTCGGCGTGTTCTCGATCAGCTACCTGACCTCCACCCTGCAGATCAGCCGCACCGACGCATTGATCGGCGTGATGGTCGCCGCCGTGGTGATGTGCTTCACGATTCCGCTGTTCGGCCGCCTGTCCGACCGCCTGGGCCGCAGCCGCGTGTATCTGTGGGGATCGCTGATCACCGCGGTCTCTGCCTTCCCGGCCTTCTGGCTCATGGCCCACAGCGGCGGCAATGTGCTGCTGATATGGATCGCCATCGTCGTGCCCTTCGGCATTCTCTACGCAGCGGTCTACGGTCCCGAAGCCGCCCTCTTCTGCGACCTGTTCGACGCCAAGGTGCGCTACACCGGCATTTCCTTCGTCTACCAGTTCTCGGGCATTTTCGCGTCCGGCATCACGCCCATCATTGCGACGGCGCTGGTCAAGACAGCCGGTGGCAGCCCGTGGCTGGTGTGCCTGTATGTGGTGTTTGCGGGCGCGGTATCGGCCTGGTGTGCCTGGGCGATTGGTCGGGATGGACAGGGTGCCCGCGCCTTTCGGCCCGTGGGCAATGCCAGGGCAGGCCTGTGAATGGATGGAACTCGGGCGCTTTCAAGAAAGTTGAATACGCACGCCGGAAAACACATTGCCGGCGTACGACCCCATTTCAAGGACTCCAGCAAAAAACCACTCACAACCATCGCACTGTTTCTCTTTGTAAAGACGATGGCTAGAATGCCCATGCATTTTCTTATTCAGACAGAGAGGGATCATGTTCAAGAAAACATTGGCAGCAGCCATCTTGCTGGGCTGCGGCCTGGCGCAGGCATTTATGCCCCAAAGCGGTTCGTGGGTCGTGAATTCGGAGCTAGACGGCAAGCCTGGCCGCGGAATGGTGGTAGACGCACAAAATGGCACTGTGGCGCTACAGATGTATGCCTATGAAAACGACGGCCGCCCTACTTTCTTTCTGGCTGCAGGTCCTCTGGTCTCGAACCGTTTTTCCGGACCCTTGACGCGGTACAGCGGCGGTCGGTATTTCGGCAGCGGACCGCGTTCAGGCGTAGAAGCCGGTAGCCCGGGCCAGGTCAGTGTTCGCTTTACCAGCGGTATCTCTGGCTTCATCACATTTCCAGGCGAGCCTGAGGTCGCCATATCTCGTTTCAACTTCGGCTACCCCGCCGTGGCATCCAGCCTGCGCGGAATGTGGGCGCTGACTTCGTTCGGCAGCGAAGGCGTTGCTTCCGAAGTGGTGAATATGCAGCTGCAAACGCCTGCCACGGCGAACGGAAATGGCCTGATGGAAACTGCAGACCGGCTGTTTGGCTGCGAACACCAGATCCGGGGCAATCTGGCGGGCGGCGTGCTGTGCGTGAAGATCACCAGCTCTGGCCAGTTGCTGCGTTCCTACTACTTCGTGTACAGCGTGAACGAGGGTGAAGGCAGTTCCCGCACCAATGGAACCCGCCCCGAACAGGTGCTGGTTGTCAAGCGCCTGCTTGACCCGAAGGGCGTGGGCACAGGCATCGTCTACGCGGCCGATGCACCCGTGGACCCAGTGCCCACCGTGCTGCACGACATCATCGAAAACCTGTCCTTCAACGCCGCACCTCTGCCAGCCGAGCAGGAGTGACGCCCCGCTGCCGGCTACCCCTCAGGGCAGTGCCGGCAGCTGCTCAGCATGCCGCAGGTCCACATGCGCCTGCAGAAAGTCGAGCACGGCACGCGTGCGCGGGGGCAGGCGGTCGGGCTTGCCCAGGTAGACGGCGTGGATGGGTTCCAAGTCGCCCGTGTTGAATTCCTCCAGCACGGGCACCAGCCGGCCGGCGAGCACGTCGGCCCAGGCGTGGTACAGCGACAGGCGGGCCAGGCCCGTGCCGTGCAGCGCCAGCTCGCGCATCACATCGCCGTCGTTGACGCGCACCACCTCCCCGATATCGATGGCCACGCGCTGGCCGTCCACCAGAAATGGCCAGTGCGGTATGGCGCGCTGGCAGCTCCAGCCCAGGCGCACATGGTGGCCCAGCTCGTCTGGATGCAGCGGCCTGCCCATGCGGGTCAGGTACTCCGGTGAGGCCAGGATGACCTGCCGCGTGTGGCCCAGCAGCCGCGCGACCATGTCCGAGGGCGGAAGCTGGCCCCAGCGCACGGCGATATCCGTGCCGGCCTCGACCAGGTCCACGATCTGGTCCGTGAAGCTCAGGTCCAGGCTCAGCCCGGGATGGCGCTGCAGCAATTGCGGCACCAGCGGGACGAGCAGCATTTTTCCGGTCGATGAGCTGGTGTTGATGCGCACCAGGCCGCGTGGTTCGCTGCGCACGGCCACGCAGGCCTCCAGTTCCTCCAGGTCGGCCAGCACGCGCTTGCCGCGCTCGAACAGCTGGCAGCCTTCGGGCGTGAGGTGCAGGCGGCGCGTGCTGCGCTGGAGCAGCTGCACGCCCAAGCGCGCCTCCAGCCGCGACATGCTCTTGCTGACGGCCGAGGGCGAGATGCCCAAGTGGCGCGCAGCGGCCGAGAGGCTGCCGCGCTCGGCCACCAGGATCAGCATCTCCAGCTCGGCAAAGCGGTTGGCATCGGCGCTGCCTGTATCGGTGGCCGTGGGTGGGGCAAGTGCGGGCATGGCGTCTCCTGAAAAGAGGTTATCTATTCCACACAGGAACAGATCCGTTTCCATTATTCCATCTACACAAAGGTATGTTGCAGTGCGACATTAATGGACATCACACCAAGGATCACAAGGAATCCGTCCATGCCTCTTTCCCTACTCGCCCTGGCGGCCGGTGCCTTTGGCATCGGCACCACGGAATTCATCATCATGGGCCTGCTGACACAGGTCAGCCAGGATCTTCACATCAGCATTCCCACGGCGGGCTCGCTGATTTCGGGCTACGCCATCGGCGTGGCCGTGGGCGCGCCGGTGCTCACGCTGCTGACGCGCCAATGGCCGCGCAAGCGCCTGCTGCTGGCGCTGATGCTGATCTTCATCGCCGGCAACCTGGCCGCCGCGTTCGCGCCCAGCTATGAATGGCTGATGTCGGCACGCGTGCTGACCTCGCTGACCCACGGCACCTTCTTCGGCGTGGGCGCCGTGGTGGCCACGGGCCTGGTGCCGGTAGACAAGAAGGCGTCGGCGATTGCGCTGATGTTCTCGGGCCTGACGCTGGCCACCCTGCTGGGCGTGCCTGCCGGCGCATGGATCGGCCAGATGTTCGGCTGGCGCAGCGCTTTCCTGGCCGTGGCCGCGATCGGCGTGCTGGCCTTTGCCATCCTGGCCGCCTTCGTGCCGCGCGACCAGGGCCGCCCCGAGGTCACGCCGCTGGCGCAGGAGCTGGCCGTGCTGGCCAACGGCCAGGTCTGGCTGGGACTGGGCATCACGGCCTTCGGCTTTGCGGGTGTGTTTGCGCTCTACACCTATGTGGAGCCGCTGCTGACCCAGGTGACCCGCATGGGCGACAGCCTGGTGGCGCTGACCCTGCTGCTGTTCGGCGCGGGCCTGGCCGCAGGCAATCTGCTGGGCGGCAAGCTGGCCGACCGGGGCGTGATGCGCGCACTGGTGTGGAGCATTGCGGCGCTGATGGTGGTGCTGGCGGCAGGCCGCTGGGCCTTCGGGAACCAGGCCGTGGCCATGGCCTATGTGATCGTGCTGGGCGTCGTGGCCTTCGCCACGGTGGCACCCATGCAGATGCGCGTGCTGGACCAGGCCGGCCCCCAGGGCGCCAACCTGGTCTCCAGCCTGAACATTGCGGCCTTCAACCTGGGCAATGCCCTGGGTGCCTGGGTTGGCGGCCTGGCCCTGGCCGGTGGCCTGGGCCTGGTCAACCTGGGCTGGGCCGCCGCCGCGCTGACGGCCGTGGGCCTGGTGCTGGTCTTCTGGAGCAGTCGCCTGCCCGCCGGCTCCGCACGCAGCGCAGGCGTGGCCTGCGCCTGAGGCTCAACGGGCAAGCACGGGCTTGAGCGCCTTGCCCGTGTGCGTGCCCGCAGCCACCAGATCCTCGGGCGTGCCGGCCGCAATGATGCGGCCGCCGTCCTTGCCGCCTTCGGGGCCGAGGTCGATGATCCAGTCGGCCTCGGCGATCACGTCCAGGTCATGCTCGATGACGACCACGCTGTGGCCCGCATCGACCAGGCGGTGCAGCACGCGGATGAGCTTGTCCACATCGGCCATGTGCAGGCCCACCGTGGGTTCGTCCAGCACATATAGCGTGTGCGGCGCCTTGTTGCCGCGCCGGGTCACGTCGTCGCGCACCTTGGTCAGCTCGGTGACGAGCTTGATGCGCTGGGCTTCGCCGCCCGACAGCGTGGGCGAGGGCTGGCCCAGCGTGAGATAGCCCAGGCCCACGTCCTTGAGCAGCTGCAGCGGATGGGCGATGCTGGGCATGCTGGCGAAGAACTCGACGGCCTCGTCCACCTCCATCTGCAGCACGTCGCCAATGCTCTTGCCGCGCCAGGAGACGGCCAGGGTCTCGGGGTTGAAGCGCGCGCCGTGGCAGACCTCGCAGGGTACCTTCACGTCGGGCAGGAAGCTCATCTCGATGGTGCGCATGCCCTGGCCCTCGCAGGCCGGGCAGCGGCCTTCGCCGGTGTTGAACGAGAAGCGGCCGGCCGCGTAGCCGCGGGCCTTGGCCTCCAGCGTTTCGGCATAGAGCTTGCGGATGGTGTCCCAGAAGCCGATGTAGGTGGCAGGGCAGCTGCGCGGGGTCTTGCCGATGGGCGTCTGGTCGACCTCGAGCACGCGGTCAATGCCCTCGAAGCCCTGCAGGCCCTTGCAGCCGGACAGCGGCGGCGCCTTGCCCGCGTCCATGGCATCGCGCCCGGCCTTGGTGGCGCGCTGGCCCACCCAGGCGGCCACATTGGCCAGCATCACGTCGCGCGCCAGCGTGGACTTGCCCGAGCCGCTGACGCCCGTGACGGCCACCAGGCGCTTGAGCGGCACGCGCGCATCGACGTTCTGCAGGTTGTGCAAGTAGGCGCCGCGCACGGTCAGCCAGCCCAGTGCGTCGGACGCGGGTTCGGCGTCGACAACGACAGGCGCGGCCTTCTTTTTGGATTTGGATACCTTGACAGGCGCGGGTTCCGGCACCGGTTCGGCCACTGCTGCAAGCTCGGCGGCCGCCTGCGGCGGCTGGCCTTCGCCCACCCAGCGGCGCGGCTGGAACGGGTGGCGCATGGCATGGAGCAGGTAGCGGCCCGTGATGGAGTCCTCGGCCGCCATGATGTCGGCCGCCGTGCCCTGGGCCACCAGGCGGCCGCCGCGTATGCCGGCGCTGGGGCCGATGTCGATGATGTGGTCGGCGCGGCGGATGGTGTCCTCGTCATGCTCGACCACGACCAGGGTGTTGCCCTTGTCGCCCAGCTTGTGCAGGGCGTTGAGCAGGATCTGGTTGTCGCGCGCATGCAGGCCGATGGTGGGTTCGTCCAGCACATAGCAGACGCCCTGCAGGTTGCTGCCCAGTTGCGCGGCCAGGCGGATGCGCTGGGCCTCGCCGCCCGACAGCGTGGGCGCGCCACGGTCCAGCGTCAGGTAGCCCAGGCCCACTTCCTCGAGGAATTCGAGGCGGCTCTGGATCTCGGGGATGAGGTCGCGGGCAATGTCGGACTCGCGTCCGGAGAGGGCCAGCGCCTGCACCCATTGGCGCACGTCGTTGACCGACAGCTGGGCGATCTCGGCAATGCCCACGCCATGGAAGCGCACGGCGCGTGCCGTGGCGTTCAGGCGTGTGCCCTGGCAGGTGGGGCAGGTCACTTCGGCCAAGTCTTCGATTTCCTGGCCTTCGAACTTGACCTCGCGGCCCCGGTTGTCCTCGACCAGCAGGGTGTCGTCATAGACCTTGCGCTGATCCTTGGTGAGCTTGACGCCCGTGCCCACGCAGTCGGGGCACCAGCCATGCTTGCTGTTGTAGGAAAACAGACGCGGGTCCAGCTCGGCATAGCTGGTGGCGCAGACCGGGCAGGCGCGCTGGGTGGAGAACACCTGCAGGCTGCCGATGCCGGCCGTGCTCCGGCCGCCGGCCATGGCATCGGCCAGGTTGTCCAGGCCGGACAGCACATGCAGCACGCCCTTGCCTGTTTCCAGCGCCTGCGCCAGGTGGCCGCGCAGTTCGCGCTCGTTGGCCGCCGTGACGGTGACGCTGGCCACGGGCAGTTCGATGGTGTGCTCCTTGAAACGGTCGATGCGCGGGAATCCCGTGGTGGGCAGGAATTCGCCGTCCACGCGCAGATGGGTGTAGCCGCGCGGCCGTGCCCAGTCGGCCAGCTCGGTGTAAACGCCCTTGCGGTTGACCACCAGCGGCGCCAGCAGGCCGATGGTCTGGCCCCTGAACTGAGTGAGCAATTGGGCCGCGATGCTTTCCGCCGTCTGCGGCTGCACGGCGGCGCCGTCGTGGATGCAGTGCTGCGTGCCCAGCTTGACGTACAGCAGGCGCAGGAAGTGCCAGACCTCGGTGGTCGTGCCCACAGTGGACTTGCGCCCGCCGCGCGACAGGCGCTGCTCGATGGCCACGGTGGGCGGAATGCCGTAGACCGCATCCACCTCGGGCCGGCCCGCAGGCTGGACGATGGAGCGCGCATAGGCGTTGAGCGACTCCAGGTAGCGGCGCTGGCCTTCGTTGAACAGGATGTCGAAGGCCAGCGTGGACTTGCCCGAGCCCGAGACGCCCGTCACCACGTTGAACTTGCCGCGCGGGATCTCCACCGACAGCTGCTTGAGGTTGTGCTCCTTGGCGTTGACGATCTCGATGGCATTCCTGGCTGCGGCGCCCGACATGGCATGCGCCTTGCGCTGGCTCTTGTAGAGCATGGGAGCGACCTCGCGCACGGCCTCGCCGCCCACGCCCATGGCCAGGTCGTACTCGCGCAGCGCCTGGGCCGTGTGCGAGCCGGGAATCTGGCGCACTTCCTCGGGCGTGCCCTGGGCCACGATGGCGCCGCCGCCGTCGCCGCCTTCGGGGCCGAGGTCGATCAGCCAGTCGCTGGCGCGGATCACGTCGAGGTTGTGCTCGATGACGATCAGCGAGTGCCCAGCCTCCAGCAGCTTGCGCAGCGCGCGCATGAGCTTGGCGATGTCGTCGAAGTGCAGGCCCGTGGTGGGCTCGTCGAACAGGAACAATGTGCCCTTCTTGGCAAGCGCCTGCTTCGACTTGGCCTGGGACTTGGCCGCCTCGGCCAGGAAGCCCGCGAGCTTGAGGCGCTGGGCCTCGCCGCCCGACAGCGTGGGCACGGGCTGGCCCAGCTTCACGTATTCAAGGCCCACATCGACGATGGGCTGCAGGGCGCGGATGACCTCGCGGTCCTGCGCGAACAGCAGGGCCGCCTCGGCCACGGTGAGTTCCAGCACATCGGCCACGTTGAGCTTGCGCGGCTGCAGCTCGCCGGCCGCGTGGCGCTCGATCGTGACTTCCAGGATCTCGGGGCGGTAGCGCGTGCCGTTGCAGTCGGGGCAGCGCAGGTAGACATCGGAGAGGAACTGCATCTCCACATGCTCGAAGCCCGAGCCGCCGCAGGTGGGGCAGCGGCCGTCGCCGCTGTTGAAGCTGAACTTGGCGGCCGTGTAGCCGCGCTGGCGCGACAGCGGCGCAATGGCGAACAGCTCGCGAATGGAGTCCCAGGCGCCCACGTAGCTGGCCGGGTTGGAGCGCGCCGTCTTGCCGATGGGCGACTGGTCCACGAACATCACGTCGCTCAGGTGGTCGGCGCCCAGCAGGCGCTCGAAGGCGCCGGCCGCATCCGTGGGCTTGCCGAAGTGGCGCATCAGCGCGGGCACCAGCACGTCCTGGATCAGCGTGGACTTGCCCGAGCCGCTGACGCCGGTGATGGTGACCAGGCGCTGCAGCGGAAAGTCCACGTCGATGCTGCGCAGGTTGTGCTCGCGCGCGCCTTCGAGGATGAGGCGCGGCGTGGACTCGGTCACCATGCGCTTGAGGCCGAAGCCCACCTGCTTGCGGCCGCCCAGGTAGGCGCCGGTCAGCGTGTCGGCATGGCGCAGGTCCTCGGGCGTGCCGTCGAACACGATCTGGCCGCCGCGCGCGCCGGGGCCGGGGCCCATGTCGATCATGCGGTCGGCCGCGAACATCACGGCCGGGTCGTGCTCGACCACGACCAGGGTGTTGCCCGCATCGCGCAGGCGCTGCATGGCCTCGGTGATGCGTTCCATGTCGCGCGGGTGCAGGCCGATGCTCGGCTCGTCGAGCACGAACAGGGTGTTGACCAGCGAGGTGCCCAGGGCCGTGGTCAGGTTGATGCGCTGCACCTCGCCGCCCGACAGCGTGCGGCTCTGGCGGTCCAGCGTGAGGTAGCCGATGCCCACGTCGCACAGGTACTGCACGCGCGCCATGATTTCGGCGTGCAGCATCTTGAGCGCCTGGGCCTCGCCGTCATGCAGCGGGGCATCGACTGCCGGCGCCAGCTGCTGGAAGAAGTCGCGCAGCCGCACCAGGGGCAGCTGCATCAGGTCGTGCAGGCACAGGCCCGGCAGCGCGTCCAGTTGCTCACGGCTCCAGGCCACGCCCTTCGGCATGAAGCGGCGGTAGCGGCCTTCGTCGCCGGGCGGCAGCACGGCATCGGCGGCCTGCTTGCCGCCCAGGCGCCACAGCAGGCTTTCGGTCTTCAGGCGCGCGCCGCCGCAGGTGGGGCATTCGGTATAGCTGCGGTACTTGGACAGCAGCACCCGGATGTGCATCTTGTAGGCCTTGCTCTCCAGGTATTCGAAGAAGCGCTTGATGCCGTACCAGGTCTGGGTCCACTTGCCGTTCCAGTTGGGCGAGCCGTCCAGCACCCAGCTTTTCTGCGCATCGGTGAGCTTGGCCCAGGCCGTGTCGCGCGGGATGCCTTCGGCCTCGGCGTGGCGCATCAGGTCATCCTGGATCTCCTTCCAGGCCGGCGTCTGCACGGGCTTGATGGCGCCCGTGCGCAGGGTGAGCTTGTCGTTGGGGATGACCAGCCCCCAGTCCACGCCGATCACGCGGCCAAAGCCACGGCAGGCCTCGCAGGCACCCACGGCGGAGTTGAAGGAGAACAGCGAGGGAATCGGCTCCTGGTAGCTCAGGCCGCTTTCGGGGCAGTGCAGGCCCAGCGAGAACTTCCACAGCTGGGGCTCGGTGGGCTGGGCACCTGCGGCTTCCACGGCGGATTCAGGCAGCACATAGACCGTCATGTGGCCGCTGCCGCGCTTGAGCGCGACCTCGATGGCCTCGTAGACACGGGCCCGCTCCACATTGCCCAGGCGGAAGCGGTCGGCCACCACGTCCAGCATCTTGACCTTGAGCGGCGCCGCCGCCTTGGCCTTCTTGCCCTTGGCGTCTGCGGCGGGCTCCACGGCGCCCGCCTTCTCCGCCTCGCGCTCGGCCTGGACCTTGGTGAAGCCGCTGGCCGACAGCCATTGCTCGACTTCGGCAGCCGTGGTGTTGGCGGGCAGCTCGACGGGGAAGGTGATGGCGATGCGCGGATCACCGGCCTGCCGGCAACGCTCGGCCAGCTCCTCCAGCACGCTGTCGGGCGTGTCGTGGCGCACGGGCACGGCGGTGTCGCGGTCGAACAGCTGGGCCGCACGCGCGAACAGCAGCTTCAGGTGATCGTTGAGCTCGGTCATCGTGCCCACGGTGGAGCGCGAGTTGCGGACGGGATTGGTCTGGTCGATGGCGATGGCCGGCGGCACCCCCTCCACACGGTCCACGGCCGGCTTGTCCATGCGGTCCAGGAACTGGCGCGCATAGGCCGAGAAGGTCTCGACATAGCGGCGCTGGCCTTCGGCATACAGGGTATCGAACACCAGGCTGGACTTGCCCGAGCCGCTGGGCCCCGTGACCACGGTCAGCTCGCCGGTACGGATGTCGAGATCCAGGTTCTGGAGATTGTGCTGGCGTGCGCCGCGAATTCGAATCAGACCGTGCGTCATGGGTGTTCTGTGGTCAGTGGGAGCCAAACATTCTAGGCAGTCCATGCGTCAGGCATCAGACGCTTCTCAATACCTGTATTTTCATACAGGTTAAACAAAAAGACACCGCCTCGACGCATCCGCGCGACCATAAAAAAACCCCGGAACCAGTCCGGGGCTCGTGCCTCTTGCCGAGGGCTTACTTGGCCATCTGCACGGAGGCAGGCATGGCCTGCCCGTCCGGCACGCCCTTCACCTGGGTGATGGCAAGCAGCGACACGACAACAAAGGCCAGGCAACCGGCCGCGATGATCCTCATGGGTATTTCCTTGATCAGGCTGTGAAAAGACGAGCCCATACAAAAAGGCCCCGCACCTTTCGGTACGAGGCCTGATGGCAGGCAGGTGCTGATTGGAACAGACCTGCTTTGCTCGCGGCTTACGCCGCGCGGCGATCAGAATGCGTGGCGCACGCCGACGGCGAAGGACGAGAAGTCCGCGCCCTTCACGCCGGTCATGTAGTTGGCGCCGGCCTTGTTGTCCACCTTGGTGTAGTAGCCGTAGACCTTGGTGCGCTTGCTCAGGTTGTAGTTGTAGCCCAGGGTCCACTGGTTGGCACCGGAGTCGGCAATGTTGCTCCACTTGTTGGCGTGGCCCAGGTTCACGTGGAACTCGGAAGCGCCCAGGGTGTACATGCCCGACAGACGGAAGTTGTTGCGCGTGCCGCGGATTTCTTCGTCGTTGCGCTGGTAGTAGCCGCCCAGCACGAACTGGCCGAGAGTGTAGGCAGCGCGGAAGGCCAGCTGCTTGTCTTCGTCGAACTGGCTGTAGCCGGCGCCCAGGGCCAGGGGGCCCACGTTGTAGTTGGCGGCCAGGTCGTAGCCGTTCTTCTTCTTGGCCAGGGCGGTGGCCTTCTCGTGCATGGAGACCGAGCCTTCCACCGTCAGGCCGCCGAAGTTGGGCGTGGTGTAGGAGATCTTGTTGGCGGTGCCCAGGCCGCTGGCGAACCAGACGGGATCGAAGTACAGCGCGTCGGAGGACGAACCCGTGTCATGGTTGTGCATGCTCACGTAGTCGGCCGTGGCGAAGTACGAGCCGGGGAAGAAGTTGCCCAGGCGCAGCATACCGAAGTTGCCCGACAGGTTCACTTCGCTCTGGCGGCCGAAGGTCAGCGCGCCGGTGGAGGAGGAACCCATGCCGGTGTCGGAAGCGAAACCGCTTTCCAGCACGAAGCCGGCCTTCAGGCCGCCGCCCAGATCTTCGACACCGCGCATGCCCCAACGCGAGGAGTTGTTCTCCATCTTGCTGACGCTTTCGTCACCGATCTTCTGGCGCTCGATCGTGGTGTTGATACGGCCATAGATCGTGACGCTGCTTTGCGCCATCACGGTGGTGGAACCCAGCACGGCCAGCACGGCCAGGGCAACGCGGTTCATCTTGATCATCTCGGCATCTCCTTGGGATTGTTGAGTGGGTATTCTTGAAATCTCAGGGCCGACTCCGGCTCTAGATCAGTGCCATTTGCGGCTGCTGCGGATTCTAGGTGCGGGCATGTCAAAAAATGTATGCCCGCCTCTGAAAATGCGCCATCTGATGCTTTGCTGCCACAGGCATGACATGGAAAACCATTAGAAGCACCCAAAGAAAAAGCCCACGGCAAACCGCCATGGGCTTTCATCAATGCAGAGCCGCAAAACACCGCCGGATACTGCGCACACCGCATGCAACCGACGCGGCCCAACTCAGAGACGCCGAGCAAGAGCCGCCTCGCGGCGATGGCGTCGTCCCCCTCCCGCGAAGCGAGAGAGGGGGAAGGCGCGTCAGCGCCTCAGGGGGAGCCCTCAATCATTCGCGTAGATATCCACATCCTTGGTCTCACGCAGGAACAGCGTGCCGATGATGGCCGTGGCGCCTGCAATGACGATGGGATACCAGAGACCGCTGTACATGTTGCCGGTCTGGGCCACGATGGCGAAGGACATGGTGGGCAGCAGGCCGCCGAACCATCCATTGCCGATGTGATACGGCAGGCTCATCGAGGTATAGCGGATGCGCGTGGGGAACAGCTCCACCAGCATGGCGGCGATGGGGCCGTAGACCATGGTCACGAGGATGACCAGGTAGGTCAGGATGGCGACCATCATCACCTTGTTCATCTTCGCGGGGTCGGCCTTGGTGGGGTAGCCGTCCTCGGCCAGCACCTTGGCCACGGTCTTCTTGAACTCGGCGTCCTTGGCCTTGGCTTCCTCGGGGCTCAGGCCCTTGATGGAGAACGAGGGGATCTCGGTGCTGCCGATGCGGATGAAGGCCGTCTTGCCGGGCGCTGCGTCCTCGGAGTCATAGCTGACCGAGCCTGCGGCCAGCAACTGCTTGGCCACGTCGCAAGAGCTGGTGAACTTGGAGGTGCCCGTGGGATTGAACTGGAACGAGCATTCCTTGGGATCGGCGACGATGACCACCTTGCTCTTGGCCTGTGCCGCAGCCAGGTCGGGGTTGGCCGCTTCGGTCAGCGCCTTGAACACGGGGAAGTAGGTCACCACGGCCAGCACGCAGCCCAGCATGATGATGGGCTTGCGGCCTATCTTGTCGGACAGCGAGCCGAAGATCACGAAGAACGGCGTGCCGATGATCAGCGCCGCCGCGATCAGCAGATTGGCCGTCACCGCATCGACCTTGAGTTGCTGCGTCAGGAAGAACAGCGCATAGAACTGCCCCGTGTACCAGACCACGGCCTGGCCGGCGGTCAGGCCGATCAGCGCCAGGATCACGATCTTGAGGTTGCGCCATTGGCCGAAGGACTCGGTCAGCGGGGACTTGGAGACCTTACCCTCGGCCTTCATCTTCTGGAAGGCCGGCGACTCGGACAGCGTCATGCGGATCCACACCGAGATGCCCAGCAGCACGATGGACAGCAGGAAGGGAATGCGCCAGCCCCAGTCCGCAAAGGCCTGCTCGCCGATGGAGGTGCGCACGCCCAGGATCACCAGCAGCGACAGGAACAGGCCCAGCGTTGCCGTGGTCTGGATCCATGAGGTGTAGGCGCCGCGCTTGCCGTGCGGCGCATGCTCGGCCACGTAGGTGGCCGCACCGCCGTACTCGCCGCCCAGGGCCAGGCCCTGCAGCATGCGCAGGCCGATGAGGATCACCGGCGCCGCCACGCCGATGCTGGCGTAGGTGGGCAGGATGCCGACGATGAAGGTCGACAGGCCCATGATCAGGATGGTCACGAGGAAGGTGTACTTGCGCCCGATCATGTCGCCCAGCCGCCCGAACACCAGTGCGCCGAAGGGCCGCACGATGAAGCCGGCCGCGAAGGCCAGCAGCGCGAAGATGAAGGCCGATCCCGCATCGAGCCCGCTGAAGAATTGCTTGGCGATGATGGCCGCCAGCGATCCGTAGAGATAGAAGTCGTACCACTCGAAAACCGTGCCTAGCGACGAGGCAAAGATCACCTTGCGTTCTTCCGGAGTCATGGGCCGCGGGGTCGCCTTGACCCCCGCGCCTTGCGATGCGTTGATAGCCATGTCTGTCTCCTTGATTTATTGAATTTGCAGCGGGTTTGACATTGGCCCGCCGATTCACTATCCGCCTGCCTGCTGACGCGAATCTGACTCACCTCTTACAGAAATTGACGGCGAACTGAACGATTTCTTACTAACTCAGCAGCAACCCTGATGCCGTCTTTTTCCATGTGAAAAGCACCGTAAAAACCCTGCCAAACCATGCTGCACTGCGTAAGCACTCGGTCAGAAGCGCTTTCCAGAATGCGCCGCAAGGCTGCAGATCCATGGGGCTGCCGCCGCGATTCCAACTTCAGGAGACAAACCATGACCGACCCGGTGGTAGACAAAATACAGCGCCATCCCAAATACCAGGAGTTGCGATCCAGACGCAATCGCCTGGGCCTTTTTCTGACGCTGCTGATGCTGGTCGTTTATTACGGCTATATCGCGCTGATTGCCTTCGACAAATCATTTCTGGCCCAGCCCATTGGCGCGGGCGTGACCTCGCTGGGCATCCCGATCGCCATGGGCGTGATCGTCTTCTCGGTGATCATCACCGGCCTCTACGTGCGCCGCGCCAATGGCGAGTACGACAAGCTCACCCAGGACATCCTGAAGGACGCCACGAAATGAAGAATTCCGCACAACGCATGCTGCTGGCGCCCGCCGTGGCGCTGGCCCTGACGGGGCCCGTGCTGGCCGCCGGCGGAGATGTCGGCGTGGCCGCCAAGCAGGCCACCAACTGGACCGCCATCATTCTCTTCACGGCCTTCGTCGTGGCCACGCTGTGGATCACCAAGTGGGCCGCGGGCCGCACCAAGTCGGCGGCCGATTTCTATACGGCTGGCGGCGGCATCACGGGCTTTCAGAACGGACTGGCGATTGCGGGCGACTACATGTCGGCCGCCTCCTTCCTGGGCATCTCGGCCTCGGTCATGGCCAGCGGCTATGACGGCCTGATCTACTCCATCGGCTTCCTGGTGGGCTGGCCCATCCTGACCTTCCTGCTGGCCGAGCGCCTGCGCAACCTGGGCAAGTTCACCTTCGCCGACGTGGCAGGCTACCGCTTCTCCCAGACGCCGTTCCGCGCCTTCGCGGCCAGCGGCACGCTGGTGGTGGTGGCCTTCTACCTGATCGCGCAGATGGTGGGCGCGGGCCAGCTGATCAAGCTGCTGTTCGGCCTGGACTACTGGATCGCCGTGGTGCTGGTGGGCGGCCTGATGATGATCTATGTGCTGTTCGGCGGCATGACGGCCACGACCTGGGTGCAGATCATCAAGGCCTGCATGCTGCTGGCCGGCGTGACCTTCATGGGCTTCATGGTGCTGGCCAAGTACGGCTTCAGCCCCGAGGCGCTGTTCGCCGAAGGCGTGCGCGTGCGCTCCGAGATCGCTGCCAACAACGGCGCCGACCCCTCGGCCGCCGCCAAGGCGGGCCTGGCCATCATGGGCCCGGGCGGCTTCATCAAGGACCCGATCTCGGCCATCAGCTTCGGCATGGCGCTGATGTTCGGCACGCTGGGCCTGCCCCACATCCTGATGCGCTTCTTCACCGTGCCAGACGCCAAGGAAGCACGCAAGAGCGTGTTCTGGGCCACGACCTGGATCGGCTACTTCTACGTGCTGATCTTCATCATCGGCTTCGGCGCCATCACCCTGGTGCTGACCAATCCCGAGATGGCCGATACGGTCAAGGGCGTGATCCACGGCGGCGCGGGCACGGCCAACATGGCGGCCGTGCTGGTGGCCAAGAGCGTGGGCGGCGACGTGTTCTACGGCTTCATCTCGGCCGTGGCCTTCGCCACCATCCTGGCCGTGGTCGCGGGCCTGACGCTGTCGGGCGCCTCGGCCGTGTCGCATGACCTGTACGCCACCGTGATCAAGAAGGGCAAGGCCGACAGCGCCGCCGAGCTGCGCGTCTCGCGCATCACCACGCTGACGCTGGGCGCCATCGCCGTGCTGCTGGGCATCGTGTTCGAGAAGCAGAACATCGCCTTCATGGTGTCGCTGGCCTTCGCGGTCGCGGCCTCGGCCAACTTCCCCCCGCTGCTGCTGTCGGTGCTGTGGAAGGACTGCACCACCAAGGGCGCGGTGATCGGCGGCTTCATGGGCCTGATCTCCTCCGTGGGCCTGACCGTGGTCTCGCCCCCGGTGTGGGAGGCCACGCTGGGCAACCCCGCAGGCTCGGCCTGGTTCCCCTACGCCTCGCCCGCGCTGTTCTCCATGACCATCGGCTTCGTGGGCGTGTGGCTGTTCTCGGTGCTCGACAAGAGCGCCCAGGCCGCCAAGGAACGCGCCATCTTCCCCGCGCAGCAGGTGCGCTCGGAAACAGGCCTTGGCGCCTCGGGTGCTTCGGGCCACTGAGCCACCGAGCCCCTCAGGCACCCACCATGAAAAGCCGGGCCCAGCGCCCGGCTTTTTCGTTGGCGTGGCAGCAGCCGCCCTCAGCTTGATCGGCTGGAGAAGGCGCCTGATCGGATCTGCGATGGCCGGCGCCGTCCAGGCCTCTAGACTTGCGGGGTCTGCGCAGCTTCGCCTGTGCAGCACCGCTTCCCTCTTCAACGCACAGGACAGATCCGACATGCAACTCATCAGCCAAAGCTTCCAGGACGGCCAGGCGATTCCCGGCGAATTCGCGTTCGCGGTGCCCGATGCGGCCTCGCACGTGGCGCTGTCGTCCAACCGCAACCCGCACCTGGCCTGGAGCGGCGCGCCCGCAGGCACGCAGTCCTTCGTCGTGGTCTGCCATGACCCCGACGTGCCCAGCCGCGGCGACGATGTGAACCAGGAAGGCCGCGAAGTGCCGGCCAGCCTGCCGCGCGTGGACTTCTTCCACTGGCTGCTGCTGGACATTCCGGCCGCCACCACCGAGATCGCGGCAGGCGCCCAGTCCGACGGCGTCACGCCGCGCGGCAAGAGCGGCCCGGCCGCCCCCGGCGGCCTGCGCCACGGCATCAACGACTACACGGGCTGGTTCGCGGGCGACGAGCAGATGAAGGGCGACTACTTCGGCTACGACGGCCCCTGCCCTCCGTGGAACGACAGCATCGTCCACCACTACGTCTTCACCGTCTATGCGCTGGCCACGCCCACGCTGGCGGTCTCCGGCGAGCTGACCGGCGCCAATGTGCGCGCGGCGCTGCAAGCCGGCCAGGTGCTGGGCAAGGCCAGCATCACCGGCCTGTACAGCCTGAACCCTGCGGTCTCCGCCGGTTGAGCGAACGCCTTTCCGGGCGCCCTACGTCGCGCCGGCCAGCCTGCGCAGCTTGATGAAGGCCAGCGCCGCCATCACGGCGTCGTTGAGCGCGTCGTGGGCCTCGCGCTGCGGCAGGCCCAGGCCGGCCATCAGCGTGGCAAAGCGCAGGTCGATCTCGGGCGCCTGCTGCTGCCAGGGCAGCAGTTGCCGGAAGCGGTGGTCGTAGTACAGGGCCGAGACCTCGATGCGCTCGTTGGGCAGGCCCGTGCCCAGCCAGGGGCGCAGCACGCGCTCGATCATGGCCACGTCGAATTCCAGGTAGTAGCCGACCAGCGGCCGGCTGCCGATGAAGCGCAGCAGCTGCGCCAGCGCGTCCTCGATGGCCAGGCCCCGGGCCAGGTCCCGCTCGCGCAGGCGGTGGATGCGCACGCTGTCGCCGGGCACGCTGCGCGAGGGGCGCACCAGCAGTTCCAGGCGTTCGCTGGACAGGATGCGCTCGCCCACGATGCGCACGGCGCCGATGGAGATGATCTCGTCGCAGCGCACATCCAGGCCCGTGGTCTCGCAGTCCAGCGCCACCCATTCGCCGGGCGGCGGCGCGTCGAAGAGAAAGGCATAGGCGGGGTCCGCCAGCCTGCGCCGCTGCCAATTGCGCCGCAGGCCCGCCACCCAGCGCTGCAAGGGCGCCGCGCTCATACGGCGTCCAGCCGCAGGCGCTGGCGCAGCAGTTCGCGGAAGCGCCGCACCACGGCCAGCGTGTCCTTGAGCAGGTCGCGCTCCAGGCTGCTCAGGCGAGCCGGGTCCACATGGCCGGTAACGGGGCGGCCCAGGTCGATCTCGGCCAGTCCCGCCTGCAGGCGCAGGCCCATGAGGAAATGCAGGCCCTGAAGCAGCTCCTGCCCCTGGGCGCCGTCGAGCACGCCCTTGTCCACCAGGGCCGCGATGCGCTCGGCCGTGCCGGTGGCGGCGATGCGCTGGGACAGCGCCAGGCTGCGCACGCCATGCACGATGGGGAAAATGCCGGCCTTCTTGAGGTGCACGGGCGCGCCCTCGCCGCCGCGGCCCAGCAGCCGCTCCCACCAGCTGCCCGGCTCGTGCGCAAAGGCGTCGACGGCCGAGGCGAAGCGCGCCACCTGAGCATCGCTGTCCAGGGCCAGCGCCATCAGGTCGCGCCGCACCGTGGCCAGCAGCGCGGCATCGCCCGCCACCGCATGGGCGTCCAGGAAGATCGCCAGGTGCATGAGGCCCTCGGGGCCGGGAAGGATCAGCCATTCGCGCACCTGCCTGCCGAAGCTGGCCACCGTGCCGCGCCATTGAGGATTGCTGAGCATGATGCCGCCCGGGCATTCGGGGTAGCCGAAGCGCTGCAGCTGCGCGGAAAAGCGCGCGCAGATGGCATCGAGGTCCTGGGGCGGCGCATAGCCGTCGCGCAGCAGCAGGCCGTTGTCCTGGTCGGTCTTGAGCAATTGCTCGCCGCGCCCCTCGCTGCCCATGACGAAGAGGCAGCTGTGGGCCACCAGGTCCGGCGGCGCCAGCATCTGCCAGGCACGCTCGAACAGGCGCGCATTGAGCTGCTGCACCAGCCGCGCCATCAGTGCCACCCGCGTGCCGCCCCGGTGCAGGGCGGCCACCAGGCGCGTGATCTGGGCGGCGGCCTGCTCCAGCGCCTGCAGGTCGGTGGCCTGCTCGATCTGCACGGTGATCAGGTGGGAGTGGTTGGCCAGGAAGCTGAACAGGTCCAGCGCCTCCAGGATGCCCAGCACCTGGCCCTGTGCATCGAGCACGGCCAGCCGGTGCACGCGTGCACGCAGCAGCACGACCAGGGCATCGCCCAGCTGGTCGTCGGCGCGCACGGTGAACACGGGCTGGCTGGCGAATTCGCCCACGGCCAGCCGGTCCAGCGGGCGGCCGTCGAGGATGGCGCGCTGCAGCGTGGTGCCCGTGAAGATGCCCAGGCCGCCCTGCGGCAGTCCCGAGACCAGCACGCAGGTTGTGCGCTCTGCATGGAACAGGCGCACGACAGAGACGATGTCGGTGGCCGCGTCCACCACATGGGCGGCACGCAGATAGGCCTGGTCCACGCGCGCCAGCGTCAGCGACTGCAATTCGTGCCGGTCGGCGCGCTGGGCCAATGTGCCCAGCTTGTGGCCCAGGTCGGAGAACAGCAGGGCGCCAAAGGCCGTGTTGCGCGCGATCAGCTCGCCCACGGTTTCGCGCGCAAGCTGGTAGGCGATGAGTTCCTCGGCCACGGTGAAGCGGCTGCCCGTGCGGCCGGCCACCAGGGCGCGGCCGTCGAAGCTGTCGTCGGGGCCGTAGCTGGCCAGGACCTCGTCGCCCTCGGTCTGCACCACATGGCCCTTGATGATGACGAAGAGGTGGGTGGGCGCAGAGCCGGCGTCGAGCACCACGGCGCCCTCGGGGAAGTAGGCGATGTCCACGCCATCGCGCACCAGCGCCTGTTCGTCGGGCGTGAGGCAGTCGAAGGGAGAGGCGGCGAAGTTGAAGGCGTTGGGCATGGGGCGGGGCCGTTGTTCCAGCCCCGCCATTCAAACCTTCAGGCCTTGCTCCACGCTTGCAGCCGCGTCCCAGCCGCTGTCGAACCAGCCATCGCCTTCCAGGTAGGCGCGCAGCATGGGCAGGCTGTCCAGGCCCCAGAAGAGGCGGCCGTCGACCTCCCAGGCCGGCACGCCGAACAGGCCTTGCGCGGCCGCGGCGTCGGTGTTCTCTCGCAGCAGGCGCTTGGCGTTGTCCGCCGCATCCGTGCGCAGCTGCGGCGCCAGCGTGGCGCGCAGTGCGTCGAGCCGCGCGGGGTCCAGCGCGTCGGCGCCGCCCAGCCAGACATGGCGCAGCACGGCGTCCGCCACAAAGCGGTTGATGGTGCCGTCGTCGCTGCACTCCAGCGCCAGGCGCAGCAGCGGCAGCGGGTTGAACGGATGGCGGGCCGGCATGTCCAGCCCCACGCCCGTGGCATGGCCCAGCCAGCTCACATGGCGGTAGGTCCATTCGCGCTTGCCCGCGATGCCGGCCGGTCCCGGGTTGGCGTGGCGCTGCAGCAGCGCGCCCAGCAGCACGGGGCGGTACTGCATGTGGTGGCTGATGCCCTGCAGCGCCTGCGGCAGTTGCGCGAACGCCAGCCAGGCATAGGGCGAGATGAAGTCGAGATGGAAGGTGATCTGCTTCATGGCGGGTGCGTCGTGATGGGGATCTAGGGTGCGGTGGCCGCGATGCCTGCGCGCTCCAGCAGCGCGTTCCAGATGGCCAGGCGCTGCGGCGCATCGGACTTGGACCAGGCACGGATCTCGTCGATGGTGCGAAAGCACCCCTCGCAATGGCTGCGGTCGGGCGTCATGCGGCAGACCGAGATGCAGGGCGAGAGCACGGGCTCCTCTTCGGCACGCGGAGCGTATGCGGCGCGGGCCTTCTGGGCCAGCATTTCCTTGGGGCCCATCATGCCGCCACCTCCTGCACCACGTCGGCCCAGGGCGCGCCGGCCAGCAGTTGCAGCGCGGCCGGCGTGGCCGCGAACACCGCATGCGGATGGCCTGCTGCCGCCCAGACCGTGTCGAAACGCTGCAGTTCCCTGTCCACCAGGGTCACGGGCGTGTTGGCATGGGCCACGGGGCTGACGCCGCCGATGGAAAAGCCCGTCTGCGCCTTGACGAAGTCGGCATCGGCACGGCCCACGGGGCCGACCAGGGCAGCGACCTTTTTTTCGTCCACGCGGCGGTCGCCCGATGCCACGACCAGCACGGCCACGCCGTCGCTGCGGCGGCGGAAGATGATGCTCTTGGCCACCTGGCCCACGAGGATGCCCAGCTGGTCGGCCGCCTCCTGGGCCGTGCGCGCGGCGCCGTCCAGCATGCGCGGTCCGTCGCCGTGGCCGGCCTGCTGCAGGAAGGCCGCCACGCGCTGCACGCCTTCGGGAAGATGGTGGAGTTCAGATCCGCACATGCTCACACCGCCTCGCATGCAGCCGCGCTGGCGCGCTTGGTGAGCAGTGCCTTGGCCACGCGCGATTGCGTGGGGCGGCCCAGGTGGTCGCTGATGAACTGGCCGGCGTCAATCAGCTTGTCCAGGTCGATGCCGGTCTCTATGCCCATGCCCTGCAGCATGTAGACCACGTCCTCCGTGGCCACATTGCCCGTGGCGCCCTTGGCGTAGGGGCAGCCGCCCAGTCCTGCCACCGAGGTGTCGAACTGCCACACGCCCAGCGACAGCGCGGCCAGCGTGTTGGACACGGCCTGGCCGTAGGTGTCGTGGAAGTGGCCCGAGACATCGTCGATGGCGAAGTGCTGCAGCGTGGCCTCGATGGCCTTGCGCACCTTGACGGGCGTGCCCACGCCGATGGTGTCGGCCACGCCCACATGCTGCACGCCGATGCCCTTCATGAGGCCGGCCAGGTAGGCCACGCGCTCGGGGGCGATCTCGCCTTCGTAGGGGCAGCCCACGGTGCAGCTCATGGCGCCGCGCACGTAGATGCCCTGGGCGCGTGCGGCCTCGGCCACGGGAGCGAAGCGCTCGATGCTTTCGGCAATGGAGCAGTTGATGTTCTTCTGGCTGAAGGCCTCGCTGGCCGCGCCGAAGACCACGATCTCGTCGGGCCACAGTTCGCGCGGCGCCGACAGCGCGGCCTCCAGGCCCTTCATGTTGGGCGTGAGCACGCTGTAGCGCACGCCGGGGCGGCGGACGATGCCGGCCATGACTTCGGCGTTGTCGGCCATCTGCGGCACCCATTTGGGGCTGACGTAGCTGGTGACCTCGATTTCCTTGAGGCCGGCTTCCTGCAGGCGGTGCACCAGCTCGATCTTGACGGCGGCGGGCACGGGCTGTTTTTCATTCTGCAGGCCGTCGCGGGGGCCTACATCGACGAGTTTGACGCGGGAAGGAATGCTCATGGGGTGTTCTCACCGGGATGACGGGTACGGCCCCTATTGTCCAGGCTTGCAGGCCCGGGCACCACCCCATATCCTGCCGGGCCATGCACAACGGCTGCCAGCGCCCCCTTCAGCCCGGCAGGGCCGCCATTTCCTCGCGCAGCATCTCCACCATGCGCGCGGCAGCCGGCGACAGGCGGCGGCCGCTCAGGCGCACCAGGCCGATGGGGCGGCGCAGCACCGGCCGTGCCAGCGGGCGCGCCACCACCTCCAGCCGCTGCACCACCTGCGCGGCCAGCAGCGGCAGCGCGCTCACGCCCAGATCGGCGGCCACCATGGCCGCGATGGTGGCCAGGTGCTCCACGGCGTACTGGGGCGCAAAGCGTATGCCGTGGGTCAGCAGGGCCTCGTCGGCGTACTGGCGCACGCTGGTGCCGGCCGGCATGGAGATGTGGGGCAGATGGGCCACGTCGGCCCAGCCCAGATCGCCGCGCCCGCGCGCCAGCGCATGGCCGCGGCCCAGCAGCAGCACGAAGCGGTCGGAGGCCAGCGGCAGGTAGTCCAGGTCGGCATAGGCGGGGTTGGCCGCCGTGAGCGCAAAGTCCACGCGGCCCGCGCGCACCATGTCGAAGGCCGGCCCGGCCAGGCTGTCGAACAGCTCCAGGTGCACGCCCGGATGCTCGGCCGCAAAGCGCGCCAGCACGCGGGGCAGCAGGCCCGCGGCCAGCGAAGGCAGGGCCGCCAGCGCCAGTCGCCCCACCTGCACCTGGGCCACCTCCTGCACGCGGCGCACGGTCTCGTCCATCTGGTGGCGCAGGATGCGCGCCTGCTCGGCGAAGACCTCGCCAGCCTGGGTCAGTTCCACGGCGCGCGTGGTGCGCTCGAACAGGCGCGCGCCCAGCATCTCTTCCAGCCGCGCCAGCGTGCCCGAGACGGCCGACTGCGACAGGTGCATCTGCAGCGCCGTGCGCCGAAAGCTCAGCGAATCGGCCAGCGCCAGAAAGACATCGACCTCGCGGGCCGACCAATTGATCTTCATGGCCGATCAGTTTATCGAAAAATGCGTCTTTACCGTTCAATGACGGCTGCCTAGACTGCGCCTCAAATCCATGAAATCAGCAGGAGACAGCATGCACAGCAGTTCGCCGCGCAACGCGCGCACGGTGGTCGTCGGGGGAGGCACCATGGGTGCCGATGTGGCCGTGGTCCTGGCCCGGGGCGGCGCCCTGGTGACCGTGGTCGACCCCGGCGCGGCCCGGCGCGAGCTGCTGCTGCAGCACATTGCCATCGAGCTGGCGACGGCCGGCTTTGCCCGGTGCGCATCCCAGGTCTCGGTCTGCGCGGCGCTGGAGGATGTGGCCTGGGACGGCGTCGCCCTCGTGGTGGAATGCATCACCGAGCGGCTGGATGCCAAGCAGGCACTGTTCGCCGAACTTGAGGCGCATGCGCCGGCCGACGCTGTGCTGGCCAGCAACAGCTCGGGCTTTCCCATCAGCGCCATCGCCAGCGGCCTGCCCACGGCGCAGCGCATGCTGGGCCTGCACTTTTTCATGCCAGCCCACCTGGTGCCACTGGTGGAAGTGGTGCTGGGCGAGCGCAGCGACCCGGCCCTGGGCCAGTGGCTGCACGCCTTCATGCGCGGCTGCGGCAGCGTGCCGGTGCTGGTGAAGAAGGACAAGCCCGGCTTTCTGGCCAACCGCATGCAGCACGCGCTGTCGCGCGAGGCCTTCGCCCTCATCGACGAGGGCATTGCCTCGCCCGAGGACGTGGATGCCGCCGTGCGCTTCGGCTTCGGCTTCCGCTTCCTGGCGGCCGGTCCCGTGCTGCAGCGCGACCATGCGGGCATCGAGGTGCATTGCGCGGCCGCCGCCACCATGTACCCCACGCTGTCCAACACCGATGTGCCGGCCCAGGCCCTGCGCGATCGCGTGGCGCGGGGCGATCTGGGCATGAAGACCGGCAAGGGCTTCTTCGACTGGCCCGAGGACCGCCGCCTGGCCGAGCGTGCCCGCTACGACGCGCTGCTGCGCCAGGGCCTGGCCCTGCTGGCCAGCGAGCTGCCGGTGCCGGAGCAGGCACAGGACACGCCATGAGCACGCCGGCCCCCACGTCAACCGCGTCGCCCACGTCACCCACCTCGCAGTGGAGCGACCCGCTGATCGTCACCGTGGCCCCCAACGGCGCCTACAAGCAGCCGGCCGACCACCAAGCCCTGCCGGTCACACCGCAGGCGCTGGCCGCCACGGCACGCGCCTGCCTGGATGCCGGCGCGGCCATGATCCACATGCACATCCGCGACGCCCAGGGGCGCCACAGCCTGGATGTGGACGGCTACCGCGAAGCCTGGCGCGTGGTGCGCGAGGCCGTGGGCACGGACATGGTGGTGCAGATCACCAGCGAGGCGGCCGGCGTCTACCGCGCGCCCGAGCAGATCGCCATGGTGCAGGCGCTGCGGCCCGAGGCCGTCTCCATCGGCCTGCGCGAGATCGACCAGCCCGAGATCGGCGATGCGGGACTGGCGCACTTTTTCACGGGCCTGGTGCGCGACCAGGTCATGGTGCAGGTCATCCTCTACGACGTGGCCGACCTGCGCCGCTGGCAGGCGCTGCGCGCCCAGGGCGTGGTGCCCGAGGCGCCGTGGTTCCTGCTCTTCGTGCTGGGCCGCTACAGCGCGGGCCAGACCTCGCGGCCGCAGGACCTGCTGCCCTTTCTTGCGGCGCATGACGGGGGCGAGCCCTGGGCCGTGTGCGCCTTCGGCGCCACGGAAAACACCTGCATCGCGGCAGCCGCCGCGTTTGGCGGCCATGCGCGCGTGGGCTTCGAGAACAACCTGCTGGCCAAGGACGGCCACACCGCGCCCGACAACGCCGCCCTGGTCCGCCAGGCCGTGGTGTCCGCACAGGCGCTGGGCCGCCCCCTGGCCACGGCCGATGACATACGCCGGCGCTTCACACCGGGCTGAGCACCAGGCGCCTTACAGGCCCATAAGCCGATAAGCCCATAAGCCCATAAGCCGATAGGCCCATGAGCCCGCACAAGACGGGCCTTCCATTCCAACCACAGGCAGGAGACACAACCATGCAACAGCCCACCCACGGCACGCGGCGTGACGCCATCGCCAAAATCAAGGCAGCCACCGCATTCACGGCGCTTCCCCTGGCCTTCATGGCCCTGGGCCTGGCGGGCCAGGCCTCGGCCCAGACCCCGTCGCCGGCGTTCCCCAGCCAGACCATCCGCTTCGTCGTGCCCTATCCGCCCGGCGGCCCCACCGACCTGATGGCACGCATGCTGCAGCCCGAGCTGCAGCAGCGCCTGGGCGTGACCGTCATCGTGGAGAACAAGAGCGGCGCGGGCGGCAACCTGGGCAGCGCCGAGGTGGCCCGCCAGGCACCGGCCGACGGCCACACCCTGCTGCTGGCCGCCAGCGGCCCCATGGCCGTGAATTCCTCGCTGTACAAGAGCATGCCCTTCAACCCGCTCAAGGACCTGGAGCCCGTGGTGCAGCTGTCGGCCTTCCCGCTGGTACTGGAAGTGCATCCCTCGCTGGGCGTCAAGACCGTGGCCGAGCTGCTGGCCCTGGCCAAAACGGGCAAGACGCTGAGCTTTGCCTCGGCCGGCAACGGCACGCCCCAGCACCTGGCGGGCGAGCTGTTCAACTCCATGGAGCAGGTCAAGCTGGGCCATGTGCCCTACCGGGGTGCGGGACCGGCACTCAACGACCTGATCGGCGGCCAGGTGGGCGTGATGTTCGACATCGTGGGCAGCTCGCTGCAGCACATCCAGGGCGGGCGCCTGATCCCGCTGGCCGTCACCTCGGCCGAGCGCAGCAAGGTGCTGCCCGATGTGCCCACCATGGCCCAGGCCGGCGTGCCCGGCTACCAGATCACGGGCTGGCATGGCATTGCCGTGCGCGCGGGCACGCCGCCCGCCGCCATCGACAAACTCAATGCCACGGTCAACGCCATCTTCAAGGACCCGGCCTTTCGCACGCGCTGGGAAGCCATCGGCACGCCGGCCGTGGGCGGCACGGCGGCCGAATTCGGCGCCTTGATCAGGAGCGACTCCCAGCGCCTGGGTGCCCTGGTGCGCAGCACAGGCGTGACGCTGGACTGAGCGCGCCCGTCAGTAGCCGCGCCGCAGGTCCACGCGGCCGCTCACGGCCTCGCCCCGGCTCAGCGCGGCGACCTTGCCCACGATCTGCTCCACGCTGTCGCGCGCCAGGGTGCGGGCCGAAGTGTGGGGCGTGAGCGTGATGCGCGGATGCCGCCAGAAGGCATGGCCGTCGGGCAGCGGCTCGGTGCGGAACACATCGAGCAACGCGCCGGACACATGGCCCCCGTCGATGGCGGCGATGAGGTCCTCGTCCGCCACATGGCCGCCGCGTCCCACGTTGATGACATAGGCGCCCGGCTGCAGCAGGGCCAGGCTGCGCGCGTTGATGATGCTGTCGGTCTCGGGTGTCAGCGGCAGCAGGTTGACGAGGATGCGGGTGGCACGCAGAAAGGCGTCGAAGTCCTGCGGGCCGCAGAAGCCACGCACGCCGTCGATGGCATGCGGCGTACGGCTCCAGCCGTTGACGGGGAAATCGAACACCGTCAGCGCGCGCGCCACGCGCTCGCCCATGCGGCCCAGCCCCATGACGCCCACGGGGTAGTCGGCACGCCGGGGATTGGGCCGGTGCTGCCACAGGCCGGCGGCCATGTCGGCCTCGTAACCGTCCAGACCGCGGAAGAAGCGGATCACGGCCTGGCTGACGTATTCGGCCATCTGCACGGCCATGCCGGCGTCCTCCAGGCGGTAGACGGGCAGCCCGGCCGGCAGGCGCAGCGGCAGCAGCGCATCGACACCCGCGCCGATGTTGAACACGGCCTTGAGGCCCGGCTGCTCGTCGATGAAGCGCTGGGGTGGCGCCCAGACCAGGGCGTAGTCGGCCTGCGGCGCGCCCGGCGACCAGATGTCCACCTCGGCGCCCGGCAGGGCCGCGCGCAGTCCTTGCAGCCAGGCATCGGGCCTGGTGTCTTCGCAGCAGAAAGTCACTCGCATAGGTGGCCAAGCCTAACGGCCTGGCGACGCCCACGCGCTACTTTTGCGCAAAACTGTCTTGCCTGCGGTCTCAGCTTTCCAGGCGCAGCAGCTCGGAGCCTTCGGTAACCTGGTCGCCGGGCGCATACAGCAGCTCGGCCACCACGCCGTCGCCGGGCGCGGCGATGGTGTGCTCCATCTTCATGGCCTCCATCACGGCCAGCGGCTGGCCCTTGCTGACCTTGTCGCCGGCCTTGACGGCAAAGGAGACCACCTTGCCCGGCATGGGCGCCGTCAGGCGGCCGCCTTCGGACTGCACCTCGCCCGCATGGGCCAGCGGATCGGCCAGGCCCAGCACGGCTGCGCCCTGGGGAGCGAACACATGGCATTGCTCGCCCAGCACGTGGACCTGGGCGCGCAGGCGCTGGCCCGCGAACTGCACGTCGAAGGCGCCGTCCCCGGCCTGTTGCCAGGACAGCAGGCCCTCGGCGAGGGACTCGCCCTCGCCCACGGCCAGTTGCAGCGCGCCGTCATGCAGGTAGCGCAGGCGCGCGGGCACGGCGGCCTCGCCCTGGCGGAAGTCCCAGCGCCGCTCGGCCACGCCGTGCGAGCGCCAGCCGTCGCGGCGGCTGAAGGGGTCGGCGGTTTCCTGTGCGCGCTCGGCCTGCAGCACCTGGGCCACGGCGGCGGCCACGGCCTGGGCCTGCGGCAGGCGCTGCTGGTGGAACAGATGCTGCTTCTCGCGCTCGATCAGCGCCGTGTCCAGCTTGGCGGTTGCAAAGGCATCGCTGGCGATGACCAGGCGCAGGAACTGCACATTGGTGGCCAGGCCCACGATGCGTGTCTCGGCCAGGGCGGCATCGAGCCGCGCCAGCGCCTGTTCGCGCGTGTCGCCATGCACGATGAGCTTGGCGATCATGGAGTCGTAGAAGGGGCTGATGGCATCGCCCTCGCGCACGCCATCGTCCACGCGCACGTCGCCGACACGGAAGCTGGCGCAGTCGGGCTTGCGGTAGACGTGCAGGGTGCCGGTGGCGGGCAGGAAGCCGTTGTCGGGGTTCTCTGCGCAGATGCGCGCCTCGATGGCGTGGCCGGTGATGCGCAGCTCGTCCTGGCGCTTGGGCAGGGGCAGGCCGCTGGCCACGCGCAGCTGCCAGTCCACCAGGTCCTCGCCCGTGATGGCCTCGGTCACCGGGTGCTCGACCTGCAGGCGGGTGTTCATCTCCATGAAGTAGAACTTCATGGCCTCGGGCTGGTCGTAGCCGCCGGGCTGCTCGACGATGAATTCCACCGTGCCCGCGCCCACGTAGTTCACGGCCTGGGCGGCGGCCACGGCGGCCTCGCCCATCTTCTGGCGCAGCGCAGGCGTCATGCCGGGCGCGGGGGACTCCTCCAGCACCTTCTGGTGGCGGCGCTGCACCGAGCAGTCGCGCTCGAACAGGTAGACGCAGTTGCCCTGGGTGTCGCCAAAGACCTGGATTTCGATGTGGCGCGGGCGCAGCACGTATTTCTCGACCAGCACGGCGTCGTCACCAAAGCTGTTGATGGCCTCGCGCTGGCAGCTGGCCAGGGCGGCGGCGAAGTCCTCGCTGCGCTCGACCAGGCGCATGCCCTTGCCACCGCCGCCCGCGCTGGCCTTGATCAGCACCGGGTAGCCGATGCGGTCGGCCTCGCGCTGCAGCAGCTGCGGGTCCTGGTCGGCCCCGTGGTAGCCGGGCACCAGGGGCACGCCGGCCTTTTCCATGAGCTGCTTGGAGGCCGCCTTCAGGCCCATGGCGCGGATGGCCGAGGGCGGCGGGCCGATGAAGACCAGGCCGGCATCGGCACAGGCCTGGGCGAATTCCTCGTTCTCGCTGAGAAAGCCGTAGCCGGGGTGGATGGCCTGGGCGCCCGTGGCCTTGGCGGCCTCCAGGATGCGTTCCCAGCGCAGATAGCTGTCCTTGGGGGCGCTGCCGCCGATGTGCACGGCCTCGTCGCAGGCCTGCACATGCTTGGCGCGGGCATCGGCGTCCGAGTACACGGCCACGGTGCGCACGCCCATGCGGCGGGCGGAAGCCGCGACGCGGCAGGCGATTTCACCGCGATTGGCGATCAGGATCTTCTTGAACATGCGTTATCTCCAGTGTTTTCTCTGCAGCCCCGGTCATTCGGCGACCGGCGGCTATGGTTTTTGATTCATCGCGGGAGACCCGCCCAACAGCGAGCGCAGGCGCTGCACCACGGCCTTGAGAAAGCGCCACAGCGCCCAGGTCAGCAGCCACAGGGCGATGACCACGACCAGCAGCACGGCGGCGAAGGCCAGCGGATGCGTGAGCGCCAGCCAGATCGCGCCCACCGAGGCACCGTCCTCCACCAGGCTCGCGCCCACGTTGGAGAACGGCTCGGGCGAAGTGTTGATGGCCGCGCGCGCCGTGCTCTTGGCCACCTGGCTGGACAGGGCCAGCGAGCCGCCCATCAGGGCCGCCATGGTGGCCATGGTCGCGCTGTCGGCGCCGAAGACGCCGGCCGCCAGCGCCGCGCCCGCCGGGATGCGGATCACGCTTTGCAGCAGGTCCCAGACCGAGTCCACGCCGGGGATCTTGTCGGCGAAGAACTCCACGAACAGCAGCGCGCCGCTGGCGAACAGCAGGGCCGGATGCTCCAGCACATGCAGCCCGCCCGGCAGCGCCACCCAGCCCAGCGCCCCCAGCAGCCCGGTCACGAAGACCACGGCGTAGAGCCTAAAGCCGCTGGCCCAGCCCAGTGCGGCGGCCAGCGCCAGCAGGCCGGCCATGTCCATGCCGCTGGTGGCCTGGCCCACGCGCTCGGCCACTTCGCCAGCCGCCTCGCTGACCGTGTGGTGCACGGCCGGGCCCGGGTACAGGCCCACGGACTGCAGCCACTGGACGAGGGAGTCGGTCAGGGTGCTCATGGTGTTGGCTCGGCGTTGGCTCGGCGTTGCTCGGTGGTCGCGCGATGAATGGGCGGCCCGCGCGTGTCAGGCCAGCCAAGCCGGCTTGCGCTTTTGCAGGAAGGCCTGCACGCCCTCCTTGCCCTCGGCGCTGGCGCGGATGTCGGCGATGCCTTCGACGGTGGCGGCGATCAGTTGCTCGTTGATCTCGCGCTCGGCCACGTCGATCACCAGGCGCTTGCAGGCGCGGGCGGCGGCGGGACCGGCGCTGACCAGGTGCTTGAGCAGGCCGTCCACGGCGTTGTCCAGCTCGTCTGCCGCCACCACGCGGTGCACGAAGCCGATGCGCAGCGCCTCGGCCGCGTCGAAGCGCTCACCGGTCAGGAAGTAGCGGTGGGCGGCGCGCGCGCCCATGGCGCGGATCACGTAGGGGCTGATGGTGGCGGGGATCAGGCCGATCTTCACCTCGGACAGGCAAAAGCCCGCGCCCTCGGCGGCCACGGCCATGTCGCAGGCAGCGACCAGGCCCATGCCGCCCGCATAGACATCGCCCTGCACGCGCGCGATGGTGGGCTGCGGGCATTCGTAGATCACGCGCAGCATTTCGGCCAGCAGGCCGGCGTCCTCGCGGTTCTCGTCGCGCGAGTAGTCGGCCATGCGGCGCATCCAGTTGAGGTTGGCGCCTGCGCAAAAGGCCGGGCCCTCGGCGGCCAGCACCACGGCGCGCACGTCGCTGCGCTTGCCCACGGAGTGGAAGGCCTGGGTGATGTCGGCGATGACCTCGTCGCTGAAGGCATTGCGCACTTCGGGCTGGGTCAGCGTGATGGTGGCCAGGGGGCCCTGGAATTCGAGGGTCAGTGCGGTGGTTTTCATGAAGTACCTCGCTGCAAGGAAAGAGGGGCCGCCGTCACATGCGGAACACGCCGAAGCGCGTGTCCTCTATGGGAGCGTTGCGCGTGGCCGCCAGGCCCAGCGCCAGCACGCGGCGCGTGTCGGCAGGGTCGATGACGCCATCGTCCCACAGGCGCGCCGTCGCGTAATAGGGGTGGCCCTGATCCTCGTACTGCTGGCGGATGGGGGCCTTGAAGGCCTCTTCCTCCTCGGCCGTCCACTGGCCGCCCTTGGCCTCGATGCCGTCGCGCTTGACGGTGGCCAGCACGCTGGCCGCCTGCTCGCCGCCCATGACCGAGATGCGCGCGTTGGGCCACATCCACAGGAAGCGCGGCGAGTAGGCGCGGCCGCACATGCCGTAGTTGCCCGCGCCGAAGGAGCCGCCGATGATGATGGTGAACTTCGGCACGGCCGCCGTGGCCACGGCCGTGACCAGCTTGGCGCCGTGGCGGGCAATGCCTTCGTTCTCGTACTTGCGGCCCACCATGAAACCCGTGATGTTCTGCAGGAAGACCAGCGGGATCTTGCGCTGGCAGCACAGCTCGATGAAGTGCGCGCCCTTGACCGCCGATTCGCTGAACAGGATGCCGTTGTTGGCGATGATGCCCACCTGCATGCCCTCGATGCGCGCAAAGCCGCAGACCAGGGTGGCGCCGAAGCGGGCCTTGAACTCGTCGAAGCGGCTGCCGTCCACCACGCGGGCGATGATCTCGCGCACATCGAAGGGCTTGCGCGTGTCCACGGGGATCACGCCGTACAGCTCGCCGCCGTCGAACAGCGGCGCCTCGGGGGGCAGGTCGCCAGCCGCCGGCTGCTTGGCATGGTTGAGGTTGGCCACGGACTGGCGCGCCAGCGCCAGCGCGTGGGTGTCGTTGTGAGCCAGGTGGTCGGCCACGCCCGACAGGCGCGTGTGCACGTCGCCGCCGCCCAGGTCCTCGGCGCTGACCACCTCGCCCGTGGCGGCCTTCACCAGCGGCGGGCCGCCCAGGAAGATGGTGCCCTGGTTCTTGACGATGATGGACTCGTCGCTCATGGCCGGCACATAGGCGCCGCCGGCCGTGCACGAGCCCATGACCACGGCGATCTGGGCAATGCCCTCGGCGCTCATGTTGGCCTGGTTGAAGAAGATGCGGCCGAAGTGCTCGCGGTCGGGAAACACATCGTCCTGGTTGGGCAGGTTGGCGCCGCCCGAGTCCACCAGGTAGATGCAGGGCAGGCGGTTCTGCGCGGCGATCTCCTGGGCGCGCAGGTGCTTCTTCACCGTCATCGGGTAGTAGGTGCCGCCCTTCACCGTGGCGTCGTTGCACACGATCATGCAGTCCACGCCGCTGACGCGGCCGATGCCGGCGATCAGGCCCGCGCCGGGTGCATCGTTGCGGTACATGTTGAGCGCGGCCAGCGGGGCGATCTCCAGAAAGGGCGTGCCCGGGTCCAGCAGCATGGCCACGCGGTCGCGCGGCAGCAGCTTGCCGCGCGCCACGTGCTTGGCGCGCGCGGCCTCGCCGCCGCCCTCGGCGACCTTGGCCACCTGGGCCTGCAGGTCTTCGACCACGGCGCGCATGGCGGCGGCATTGGCCAGGAAGTCCGCCGAACGCGGATTGAGTTGGGTGCCCAGAATGCTCATGTGTGGCCTCTTCTTGTGTTTGCCCGATGCGGGCGCTTGGTTTTTTCGAATGTGCTGCAAAGAACGGCGGCCCGGGCTGGGGAAAATGCCGTATGCACACCGTTGAAATCGTCTTGCTCGTTTTGCTGCTGGGGGCACTGACCGGCATTGCCGCGCGCTATGTGCGCGCCATCCCGCTGCCGCTGATACAGATCGCCCTGGGAGCGCTGATCGCCTGGCCGCAAAAGGGCCTGCACATCGCCTTCGATCCCGAGCTGTTCCTGCTGCTGTTCATCCCGCCGCTGCTGTTCGCCGACGGCTGGCGCATCCCCAAGCGCGAGTTCTTCTCGCTGTACCGCCCCATCCTGCGCCTGGCGCTGGGCCTGGTGCTGTTCACGGTGGTGGGGCTGGGCTGGCTGATCCACTGGCTGGTGCCCGGCATGCCGCTGACCGTGGCCTTCGCGCTGGCCGCCGTGGTCTCGCCCACCGATGCCGTGGCCGTCTCGGCCATCACGCGCAACCTGGGCATGCCCGAGAAGACCATGCACATCCTCGAAGGCGAGTCCCTGCTCAACGATGCCTCGGGCCTGGTGGCGCTGAAGTTCGCCATTGCCGCCACGCTGACCGGCCTGTTCTCGTGGACCGAGGTGGCCAAGGAATTCATGTGGATGGCCCTGGGCGGCCTGGGCGTGGGCACGCTGATCGGCTGGGGCTTTTCCTATGCACGCAGCACCATCACGCGCCGCCTGGGCGACGTGGCGGCCACGCAGATGGTGCTGCTGCTGATCCTGCTGCCCTTCGCCGCCTACATCGTGGGCGAAAAGATCGGCGTGTCGGGCATCCTGTCGGCCGTGGCCGCGGGCATTGCCACCAACTTCGCCGACCTGGAGCGCAGCAGCTACATCAGCGAGCGGCTGCAGACCGAGGGCACCTGGAGCATGGTGGAAGCCTCGTTCAACGGCGCCATCTTCCTGCTGCTGGGCCTGCAGCTGCCCTCCATCATCGGCGTGACGCTGCACGATGCGGGCAGCGAATGGTGGGTGCTGGTGGGCTATGTGGTGATCATCTCCAGCGCGCTGCTGCTGATGCGCTGGATCTGGCTGACCCTGGGCGTGCAGCGCAGCCTGGCTCGCGCCCACTTCCAGGGAAAGATGGCAGAGCGCCCGTCGCACCTGCTGAACCTGGCCACCACCATGGCCGGCATACGCGGCGCCGTGACGCTGGCTGGCGCGCTGTCCGTGCCCATGCTGCTGAACAACGGCCAGCCCTTTCCGGGCCGCGAGATGCTGATCTTCCTGGCCACCGGCACCATCTTGTTCACCCTGGTGCTGGGCAGCATCGCCCTGCCGCTGATCCTGCGCCGCATGCCCCAGCCCGGCGAATCGCCCACGGTGCGCGAGGAGCGCCTGGCGCGCGTGGCCGCCTGCCAGTCCGCCATTGGCGGGCTGACGCTGAGCGAGGAAGAGATCCAGGGCCACACGCCCGAATGGGTGGCCATGCACCAGGAAGTCATGGGCCACCTGACGCAGGAGTACCGCAACCGCGTCCAGCTGCTGGACGACGGCAGCGGCACGGCCTCCAGCATCGAGATCCAGCGCGAGGCGCCCGAAGTCGTGCGCCAGCGCAAGCTGCGCTACCTGCTGGAGATCGAGCTGCGCCTGCGCTGCATCCACCAGGAGCGCGACGCGCTCTACGCCGAGCGCCAGGCCCACCGCATCAACGACGAGTCGCTGCGCCGCCTGGTCAGCGAGCTGGACATGCAGGAGATCTCGCTGCGCAAGCGCCTGGTCGTGGCGCGCCGCGCTGCAGCCTCGGCCGTGGCCGCGCCCGAAGGCGGCACGCACTAGGCGGCACGCGGTGGACAGCTGGCGGCAGTGCATGAAAGCAGCCCTCAGGCGGTCCTGGCCGGGCGCAGATCCAGCATGGCGATCATCTCGTCGCGGATCTTGAATTTCTGGATCTTGCCGGTCACCGTCATCGGGAAGGCCTCGACGAAGCGGATGTAGCGCGGCACCTTGTAGTGGGCGATCTGGCCCTTGCAGAAGTCGCGCACGCCGTCTTCGGTCAGCGCCTGGCCGGGCTTGACGATGATCCAGGCACACAGCTCCTCGCCATAGCGCACGTCGGGCACGCCGACGACCTGCACGTCCTGCACCTGGGGATGGCGGTAGAGGAATTCTTCGATCTCGCGCGGGTAGATGTTCTCGCCGCCGCGGATCACCATGTCCTTGATGCGGCCGACGATGTTCACGTAGCCCTGCTCATCCATGGTGGCCAGGTCGCCCGTGTGCATCCAGGCCTCGTCGTCGATGGCCTCGCGCGTGCGGGCCTCGTCCCCCCAGTAGCCGTGCATGACCGAGTAGCCGCGCGTGCACAGCTCGCCCGAGACACCAGGCGCCACCACCTCGCCCGTGGCCGGGTCGACGATCTTCACCTCCAGGTGCGGCTGCACCTTGCCCACGGTGGACACGCGGCGCTCCAGCGGCGTGTCGGCATCGCTCTGGCAGCTGACGGGGCTGGTCTCGGTCATGCCGTAGGCGATGGTGATCTCGGACAGGTGCATGTCGCTGACCACGCGCTTCATCACCTCGATGGGGCAGGGCGAGCCGGCCATGATGCCGGTGCGCAGCGTGCTCAGGTCGAACTCCTTGAAGCGCGGGTGGTCCAGCTCGGCGATGAACATCGTGGGCACGCCGTGCAGGCCCGTGCAGCGCTCGGCCTGCACGGTCTCCAGCACCAGCAGCGGATCGAATCCGTCATTCGGGTAGACGATGGCCGAGCCATGCGTGAAGCAGGCCAGGTTGCCCAGCACCATGCCGAAGCAGTGGTACAGCGGCACGGGAATGCACAGCCGGTCCTCGGGCGTCAGCCGCATGCACTCGCCGATGAAAAAGCCGTTGTTCAGGATGTTGCGGTGGGTCAGCGTGGCGCCCTTGGGAAAGCCCGTCGTGCCGCTGGTGAACTGGATGTTGATGGGGTCGGTGTTCTTGAGCGTGGCGGCCACGGCGTCGATGCGCGCATCCTGCGCATCACCGCGCGCCAGCAGGCTGGAAAAGCGCAGCATGCCGGGCTGCTCTTCGCCCTGCCCTGCGACGTCGATCCAGACCACGCTGCGCAGCTGGGGCAGGCGCGCGCAATGCAGGCGGCCGGGCTCGGCCGTGGCCAGCTCGGGGGCCAGTTCGCGCAGCATGCCCAGGTAGTCGCTGGTCTTGAACTGCGCCATGGTCACCAGGGCCTTGCAGCCGACCTTGTTGAGCGCGTACTCCACCTCGGAGGTGCGGTAGGCCGGGTTGATGTTGACCAGCACCAGGCCGACCTGGGCCGTGGCCAGCTGCATCAGCACCCATTCGGCGTTGTTGTGCGACCAGATGCCGACGCGGTCGCCCTTGTCCAGCCCCAGGCCCAGCAGCGCGCTGGCCAGGCGGCGCGCCTCGGTGTGCAGGCCGGCATAGCTGTAGCGCAGGCCCTGGTGGCGGCTGACCAGGGCCTCGCGATCGGGCTGGCGGGCCGCCATGTCGGCAAAGAAATCGCCGATGGTCTGCTCGATCAGCGGCACATCGGTGCGGCCTTGGGCATGGCTGGAAGCGAGCGGGGCGTTCTGGGCGGGCATGCGTTGTCTCCTGTGTCGTCGGCGGCGCCTGGGACGGGCAAATGCAGTGGCCTGCCCCGTCACGGCAGCTATTGCGTGGCAGCATAAGGGCCAACCCCGAGCAGAACAGGCCACGAAGGTTGCAATAATTGCCAGCATGTTCACCCCCTCGCTGGTCAAGACCCCCCTGCCCCAGGCGGCCGCCACCATGGCCTCCGCACACCCTGCAGTCACGCCCATGGCCTTTGTGCAGGCCATTATGCTGGCCTACGAACGCCGGGGCATCAGCGCCCTGTCCGCCCTGGAGAAGGCACAAATCGCGCCAGACTCCGTCAAAGAGCGCAACGAGTGCATCACGGCGCTGCAGATGGAGGCACTGTCCGATGCCGCCATGCGCGAACTCGACGACGAGGCCCTGGGCTGGTTCTCCCGGCGCCTGCCCTGGGGCAGCTACGGCATGCTGGCGCGCGCCAGCATGGGCAGCGAGCAGCTGGGCCTGGCGCTGGCGCGCTGGTGCCGCCACCATGGCCTGCTGGCCGATGACATCCGGCTCACGCTGACGCAGGAAGACGGCTTGGCCACGCTGGCCATCGAGGAGCTGTCCACGCTGGGCGCCATGCGCGAGTTCTGCCTGCTGTCGGTGCTGCGCAATATCCACGGCCTGGCCAGCTGGTTCATCGATGAGCCGCTGCCGCTGCGGCGCGCCTGCTTTCCCTTCGATCCCCCGCCGCATGCGGGCGTGTATGCGCTGCTGTTCCCGCCGGGCGAGGTGGAGTTTGGCGCGGCCCGGGCCTGCCTCCAGTTCGACGCGCGTTTTCTGGATATGCCGCTGACGCGCGACGAGCCTGCCCTGCAGCGCATGCTGCAGCGCGCCCTGCCGCTGCAGGTGCGCCCCTACCGGCGCGAGCGCCAGCTGGTGCAGCGCGTGCGCCAGCTGCTGGCGGCCGACGCCGAATGCCTGCAGACGGCCGACACGCTGGCGCGCCAGCTGCACCTGTCCCAGCGCAGCCTGCACCGCCAGCTCAAGGAAGAAGGCGCCTCGCTGCAGGCGCTCAAGGACGAGGTGCGGCGCGAGCGTGCCGTGGCCCTGCTGCTGCGCACCAGCCGGCCCATCAAGCGCATCGCGCAGTCCTGCGGCTTTCTCAACGACAAGAGCTTCATCCGCGCCTTCAGGCTGTGGACGGGGCTGTCGCCTTCCGAATTCCGCAAGAGCGCGCGAGTCCGGCCCGAGTGAGGGCCGCGCGCATCCTGGCGCGATTTGCATCCTGCGCGACTGCCGCCGTCCGCGCATCTGGCCTAGGCTTTGCGCATGCACCATCTCCACCATTGCGTCAGCGCGCGCTCCTTCCGCGCGCTGTGGATGCTCGAAGAACTGCAGCTTCCCTACACGCTGCACATGCTGCCGTTTCCGCCGCGCGTGCTGCAGCGCAGCTACCTGGAGCTCAACCCGCTGGGCACGGTGCCGCTGCTGCGCCACGGCGAGGCCAGGCTGACCGAGTCAGCCGCCATCTGCGAATACCTGGCCGCCCTGCACCCCGGGGCGGGCCTGTCCGTGCAGCCTCAGGAGGCGGGCTTTGCGGCCTACCTCAACTGGCTGCACATGAGCGATGCCACGCTGACCTTCCCGCAGACCCTGGTGCTGCGCTATGCGCACTTCGAGCCAGCCGAACGGCGCCAGCCCCAGGTGGCCCAGGACTACCAGCGCTGGTTCCTCGCGCGGCTGCGCGCCGTGGAGCAGGCCGTGGAACAGCGCGACTGGCTCACGGCAGACCGCTTCACCGCTGCCGACGTGGCCGTGGGCTATGCGCTGATGCTGTCGGCGCACCTGGAGATGGAGCCGCAATGGGGGCCTGCCACCCAGGCCTACTGGCAGCGCCTGCAGCAGCGGCCCGCCTTCCAGCGGGCGCTGCAGGCCGAGCAGCAGGCCGCGCGTGCGCAGGCCGTGGACGAGACGCCTTCGCCGCGGCTGCGCTAGGGCCGGCTCAAGCCCAAGCTCAAGCGCTGGCGCTGGCCTGCCCGATGGCGCGCAGCATGGCAGGCAGCTCGCCCATGTCGCCGAATACGCAGCTGGCGCCGGCTTCGAGCAGTTGCTCGGCCGATGCGTGGCCCTGGTCGGCCGGGAAGTAGCCCCAGACCGTGGCGCCTGCGGCCACGCCGGCGGTGACGCCGGTCACCGTGTCCTCGATGACCAGGCAGCGCGCCGGCTCCACGCCCAGGGCGGCGGCGGCGGCCAGGTACACATCGGGAAAGGGCTTGCTGCGCGGCAGCTCATGGCCGCTGAAGACGCGGCCCTCGAAATACGGGGCCATGCCAACCTGGGCCAGCTGCATCTCCACCTTGGCGCGGTCCGCGCCCGAGGCGCAGGCGATGCGGCCAGCGCACAGCGCATGGGATTCGCTGACGGCGGACAGCGCGCCGTCTATGGCCACCAGCTCGGCACGCAGCGCGGCATTGCGGCGCTCGTAGAAGGCGGCCATCCATGCGTCGGTCAGCGGCTTGCCGGTGCGCGCCTCGATCAGCGCGGCCTGGCTGCGCACGGTCTTGCCGATGAATTCGCGCAGGCATTCCTCGGTGCTGATGGGCCAGCCCGATTCATTGAGCATGGTGCACAGCACGCGGTTGGTGATGGATTCACTGTCGACGAGCACGCCGTCACAGTCGAAGAGCACGGCCTCGAAAGCAGTCATGGATGGATTCTCGAAACAAACTGAGCAAGGGCGCCCTGGGGCGCCCTTGCTGCGGAAAATGGCCGGATTATGCGCCGGCCGCGCATGCCTGTTCCTTGCTCAGGGGAAGGAGGCACCGGCCAGCGGATGCACCATGCGCTTGACGTTGCGCACCGAGATGGAATGGAACTGGCCATCGTCGGTGACCACATCGCCGAAGGCGAAAAAGCCTTCGGCCGCGTTGCGGTTGAACTGCTCCAGGCGCTGCGCGAGGCTGGCGTTGTTGGACACGGATTCGAGGCGGTACTCGATGGCGCCCTGCTGGTCGCCGCTCTTTTCGTACAGCTGCACGCCTTCGGTATTGCCGCGCAGCACCAGGGCGCCACGCAGCAGGTGGCCCTTGGCACCCATCTCGTCCAGGCGCTGCTTCAGCGCCGTGCCGTTGGCCATGCCGAAGGGCGCGGCGAGGGCGAACACCGCGTACTCGAAGGCCGGTGCCTTGGAGTCCTTGACGTAGAGGTTGAACATCTCGTCGCCCGAGATCAGCGGGCCCATGTAGCGGAAACCCCGGCCGCTCATCTCGGCCAGTTGCTGCGTGAAGCCGGACGTGTCCAGCGCACCCACGGCGGGGCGCGTCTCGTAGCTGTAGGTGGCGGCGGCGCTGCTGCTGCGCACATAGAGGTTGCGCAGGTCCTGCGTGCTGCTGGGGAACGCCATGCCCGACTTGTACAGGTAGCCCTGCGCACCCTGCGCATTGAGCTGGGCCACCAGGGCCGAGACGCCAGCCACGTCGGGCACCATGCGGTAGTCCAGGCGCGTGCCGGTGTGGGCCGTGTCGGTGACGTAGAAGTCACCGATGGGAACGGGGAAGGTCGTGCCGCCCGAGGCCAGGCTGTAGGTGAAGGCATAGCCTTGCGCCCCCAGCGTGTTCATGGCGGACAGGGCCGCGTCGAAGTTCTCGGCAGCCGTCTCCATGCGGTACTGGCCGGTCACCGGGGTCGTCGTGCCGCCGCCGGGGTTGCCGGGCGTGCCGGGGTTGCCGGGATTTCCGCCATTGCCGGGATCTCCGCCGCCCGGTTCTCCCAATCCACCACCACCGCCGCCGCCACAGGCGGCCAGGGTTCCCAGAAGCATCAATGCCGCACTGCGGCGCGTGAGCTGTACCATCTTCATGACTATCTCCCCTTCTCGTTGAATACGTGCCCGTTCCATGCGGAATCTCAGGGCATCGGCGGCGATTTTGGGGAGTTGGCCGACATCCGGTCACCCCCCGGCCGGGGGGTAATCGTTACGATGTGCGCAAGGTGTATCCGGGCGCGCCCTGGCGCTCCAGCCCTTTCGACATGCCTTCGCGCGGACCATGCACAGTCATCCCCTCCTGACCGATTCCTCCTGTCTCCAATCGGGGCGCTATGCCCTGGTGATCGACGACCACCCGCTGACGGCCATGGGCGTGTCCGAGTTCCTGAAACAATTCGGCCTGTCCGAAGTCCATGCCGTGGCCGATGCGGGCGAAGGCCTGCAGTGCATGGCCGGCAGGGGATCGCCGCATCTGGCCATCGTGGATTTCTGGCTGGGTGCCAGCGCGGGCACGGACGTGGTGCGCGAAATCCGCACGCTGGCGCCCGCCTGCCGCGTGCTCATGACCAGCGGCGACACGCATGGCGCGATTGCCCTGAAGGCACGCGCGGCGGGGGCCCATGGCTTTGTGCTCAAGTCGCAGCCGCCGCAGGTGCTGCAGCAGGCCGTGGCGGCCCTGCTGCGCGGCGAGACCTGGTTCCCCGCCGCCCCGCTGGCGCCGCAGGCGCCCGGCGGCGCCCATGCCATCCGCATGACGGCGGCCGAGCTGGGCCTCACCCCGCGCCAGGCCCAGGTGCTGGACCTGGTGCTGCGCGGCCTGCCCAATCCCAGCATTGCGCAGTTGCTGCACCTGTCGCCCCACACGGTCAAGGAGCATGTGGCCGGCGCCCTGCAGCGCCTGGGCGTGCACAGCCGCATCGACGCCATCACGCGCATGCAGGGCATTGCGCTGGAGCTGCCGCCCTCCGTCCCGCCGACCGATACGGTTCAGGCGCCGGCCACGGCCAGCCTGCGCTGAAGCAGGGCCAGCAGCGCCAGCGGGTCCACGGGCTTGCGCAGCAGCAGATAGCCCAGTTCCTGCGCCTCCTGCTCCAGCGCCGGTGACGGCTCGCCGCTGAGCAGGGCACCCGCCGCCTGCGGCGCTTGCGCCAGCACGTTCTGCAGCAGCGCAAAGCCGTTCTCGCCCCGGGCCAGATGGTGGTCGCACAGCACGAAATCGGGGTGCTGCCCCGCCGCCAGCCAGTCGGCCACCTCGCGGCCCGTGGCAGCCACATCCACCTGCAGCCCCCAATCGCGCAGCAGGCCGGCCAGGGCCCGCGCCACCTGCGCATCGTCATCGACCACCCAGCACCGGCCATGGAGCAGGGGCGGCCGGGCCTGCGCCTGCGCCTGCGATCCTTCGGACGATCCCTCGGACTGCGGCAAGGCCGCCTGCACATTCAGGCTGGACGGCAATTGCAGCCAGAAGCAGGACCCCCGCCCCGGCGTGGACAGCAGGCCGTGGTCCACGCCCATGCGCCGCGCGGCTGCGGCCACGACGGCCAGGCCCAGGCCCTGGCTGCTCACGCCGGGCAGGTGGTCGGCCGCAGGCTGGGCCGCGCGCCGGGCCGCCTGGCCTGAGCGCGCGCGAAAGTGCGGTGCGAAGACATGGGGCCGGTCTTCGGCCGCAATGCCCAGGCCCGTGTCCCAGACCTCGATGCGCCAGCCCCCGCCGTGCACGCGGGCGGCCAGCAGCACCCCGCCGCGCTGGGTGTAGCGCAGGGCGTTGTGCAGCAGGTTGAACACCATCTGGCGCAGCAGGGCCTCGTCGGCACGCACCCGGCTGTCCATGCCGCGCGCCACGCGCCAGCGCAGCACCAGCCCGCGCTGGCGCGCCTCGGCCGCGAACAGGCGCGTGGCATCGCCCAGCAGAATGCGCAGGTCCATCACCTGGGCGCGCAGCTCCCAGGTGCCGTTCTCCAGCCGCGACAGGTCCAGCAGGTCGTTGCACATGGTGCCCAGCGACTGGGCACAGGCCTGGGCATCGTCAAGCACGCCTGCCAGTGCGCCGTCGGCATTGCGCTGGCGGGCGGTTTCCACCAGCAGGCCCAGGGCATGCAGCGGTTGGCGCAGGTCATGGCTGGCGGCCGACAGGAAGCGGCTCTTGGCCTCCAGCGCCTGTTCGGCCTGCTCCTTGGCGGCCAGGTAGCGTTCGGCCAGCAGCTGGCGGTCGCGCTCCTGCGCCCATTGCTGCAGCATGAGCTGGCGCGCCCCCCAGGCATGGCGCGCGATGGTGGCGCCATACAGCATGAGCAGCGGCAGCAGGTACAGGCCCCTGTTCGGGAAGTACCAGACCACGGCTAGCAGCATGGCGCCGTACAGCACGCCGAAGAAGCGCTTGAACACGGCAGCCGCCGGCGCCAGGAAGGTGGCGGCCGAGGCCACGACGCCGCACAGCACCAGGTAGATGAAAAGCCGGAATTCATGGCCGCTGCCATGGGTCAGCGGTATCGCCAGCGCCCAGGAACCGGCGTTGAGCAGGGCCATGCGGCCCATCACGTGCTCCCAGCGCTGCAGCCGCGCTGGCAACTCGGCCGATGGCACGGCAGCACCCAGGTCCCGGCGCAACTGGCGTCGCAACCCGACAAAGACGCAGGCCATGAAAGCCATGCCCAGCCACCACAGCAGCAGCGGCACCTGGAAGGCACCCGTTTCGTGCCGCTGCAGCCAGACCACGATGCCGGGGATGATGAGGGCCGCCGCCTCGGACGAGCCCCGCGATGCGATGGACAGCAGCAGCCTCTGGCGCTGCTGCAGTTTCCACAGCGGCTCCGCAGGGCCGCCGCCGTGCTCAGAACTGGTCGCCATCCACGTAGAGCCAGCGCCCGGCTTCGCGCACAAAACGGCTGCGCTCATGCAGGCGCACGGCGCGGCCGCCCACGCGGTAGCGCGCGACGAATTCCACTTCGGCGCTGTCCTCGCCGGTGCTTCGGAAGTCCTTGACCGCCAGCCCCAGCCAGCGTGCCGAAGGCTCGAAGTCCAGCGTGGCAGGCCGCTGGCTGGCGTGCCAGGTGGCCAGCAGATAGGCGGTGTCCTCGCGCACGAAGGCGCTGTAGCGCGAGCGCATCAACGCCTGGGCGTCGGGCGCAGGGCAGTCGTCGAAATGGTCCAGGTAGCGGCCGCAGCAGGCATCGAATACCAGGGGACGGCCCTTGGCATCGTGCTGGCCGCAGGGACAGGCCGGGGAGGTGGCGGCAGCGCTCATAGCGGCTGGCCCTGCGGAACTTGCGGAACTTGGGGGAGGACGGCGCGGGAGCAGGAATGCATGTCAGTCACGGCCGCCTTGCTGCGACCGGGTTCTTGATGGAGGACAGGCGGGCCATGATACTGACCGCGGGCCCTCGGGCCTGTAAGGAGAGCCCATGTTTTCAATGTCGGTCCCGTGGTGGGAGTTCGTGGTGCGCGGCGTGGCCGTCTACCTGTTCTTGCTGGTGTTCCTTCGGCTGACGGGGCGGCGCCAGACGGGGCAGTACGCGCCGTTCGACCTGGTACTGCTGCTCATCCTGTCGAATGCGGTGCAGAACTCCATGAATGCCGGGGACAACTCGCTGATCGGCGGCATGGTTTCGGCCTCCACGCTGATCCTGTGCCATCTGCTGCTGTCCTGGCTGACCTTTCACTTCCCGGTGCTGGAGCGGCTGGTGGACGGCAAGGCCAAGGCCCTGATCAGGGACGGACACCTGAACAAGGACCTGATGCGCGAGGAACGCATCACGCGCGACGATATCGAGGCCGCGCTGCGTGCGGGCGGCTGCCTGCACCTCAGAGAGGTGGAGCGCGCCACGCTGGAGACCGACGGCAGCATCACCGTCGTCCTGCGCCGCCGCGACAGCGAGAACGACGGCGATCCGCCAGTCTGACCCTCTGCTCGGCGGCCCCTGTCAGTCGAGCTGCTCCAGGAAGCGCTCGATGGCCAGGTTCACGGGCTGCGGATGCGTGAGGTTGGCCGCATGGCCGGCACCCGGCACCTCCACCCACTGCGCCCTGGGCAAGGCCTTGGCCATGGCGCGTGCACGGTCGGGCGCGATGGCGGTGTCGTCCGTGCCATGGATGACCAGGGCCGGCACATGGATGTCGGGCAGGCGCGGGCTGATGTCATCGCGCTGGGCCAGCGCCAGAAAGCTCTGCCCCAGGTTGATGGGCGTGGCCTTCTTCCATTTGGCACGCCAGGCGGCCGCACCGCTCCAGCCCTGGCCCAGGATGGTGCGCTCCACCGTAGTCGCCATGTCGTCGCTGAGGCCATGCTCCATCCAGGCCCTCAGCAAGGCTTCGTGGTGGGGCATCTGCTCGGGGTCTTCCAGCATGGCCTGGGTGTCGATCAGCACCAGCGCGCGCACGATCTCGGGGTGGATGAGCGCGCAGCGCAGCGACAGGTAGCCGCCCTGCGACATGCCCACCAGCACCGCGCGCTCCACGCCCAGGTGCTCGAGCAAGGCGGCCAGGTCGTCGGCCGAGTCGTAGTAGTCGAAGGGGGCGCAATGCGCGGGGTCTGCCGTCTGGCCATGGCCGCGCTCGTCCCAGCTGATGCAGCGAAAGCGCCCCTGCAGTGCCTGGACCTGGGGAGCGAACATGGTGTGGTCCATGAGCAGCCCGTGCGAAAACACCAGGACCGGGCCTCTCCCGCCCGTGTCCTCGTAGTACAGGTTCTGGCCGTTGACGGAAGCGATGGGCATGTCGGGATCTCCTGCGAAGGTGGTCACAAACCTGCCGGAAACGGCCGCCCGCCTCTCTCGGGCGCCGTGCCGGCGATGCTCCATGCTAAGCCCTGCGGGTGTCAGGGCCATCCGGCCCGACCCGCAGCGTGGGGGATTGACCTCAGGCCAGGGCGCGCTGGATGAGAATTTTCTGCACGTCGCTCGTTCCCTCGTAGATCTGGCAGACGCGCACGTCGCGGTAGATGCGTTCCACGGGGAAGTCGCTGACCACGCCATAGCCGCCCAGGGTCTGGATGGCGGCGCTGCACACGCGCTCGGCCATTTCGCTGGCGAACAGCTTGGCCATGGCTGCTTCCTTGAGGCAGGGCAGGCCAGCATCGCGCAGGCTGGCCGCATGCCAGATCAGCTGGCGCGCGGCCTCGATCTGCGTGGCGCAGTCGGCCAGGCGAAAGCCCACGGCCTGGTGGTTGAAGATGGGCTGGCCGAAGCTCTCGCGCTCCTTGGAGTACTGCAGCGCGCAATCGAAGGCCGCACGCGCCATGCCCACGCTTTGCGCGGCAATGCCGATGCGCCCGCCCTCGAGCGCCGACAGCGCAATCTTGTAGCCCTCGCCCTCGGCGCCGATGAGGTTGGCGGCGGGGATGCGGCAGCTCTCGAACTGGATCTGGGCCGTGTCCGAACTGTGCTGGCCCAGCTTGTCCTCCAGCCGCAGCACCTGGTAACCGGGTGCGGAGGTCGGAACGATGAAGGCGCTCATGCCGCGCTTGCCCGCCGCCTTGTCGGTGACGGCGATGACGATGGCCACGTCGCCGTTCTTGCCGCTGGTGATGAATTGCTTGACGCCGTTGATCACGTAGTCGCTGCCGTCGCGCGTGGCCGTGGTGCGCAGTGCCGAGGCATCCGAGCCCACATGCGGCTCGGTCAGGCAGAAGGCGCCCAGCATCTCGCCGCGCGCCAGCGGCGCCAGCCATTGCTGCTTTTGCGCCTCGCTGCCATAGCGCATGAGGATGGCGTTGACGGGGCAGTTGGTCACGCTGATCACCGTGCTGGTGCCGCCGTCGCCGGCTGCGATCTCCTCCAGCACCAGGGCCAGGCTCAGGTAGTCAAGGCCGGCACCGCCGTATTCCTCGGGCACGCAGATGCCGTAGGCGCCCAGCGCCGCCAGGCCCTGGTGCACGTTCTTGGGAAAGTGGTGTTCCTTGTCCCAGCGTGCGGCATGGGGCGTGATTTCGGTGCGCACGAAGTCGCGCACCGCGTCACGGATCATTTCCTGGTCTGCGTTGAGCAGCATGTCTTGTCTCCTGATTCTTGTTTCGTTGTTCGTTGTCCGTTGCGCTGGCCGGATCTACCGTCGGATCTACCAGGCGATGCGCTGCCCGTCATGCCGCAGCATGCGGCCCCGGTCGGCCGGCGTGACGCCAGCCAGCGTGCGCACCAGGCCCTGCACGCTTTGCTCCACAGTGAAGGTGGCAGCCGCGCCACCCATGTCGGTCTGCACCCAGCCCGGGTCCAGCGCGACCACGGTGGCGCCGGGCCATTGCGGCTGGGCGCTGGCCACGACCATGTTGAGCGCAGCCTTGCTGACGCGGTAGAGCCAGGCGTCGGATTCGGCGTCGGCCAGCAGCGACATCTGGCTGGAGAACAGGCCGAACACGCCGCCCGCCGCCTCGACCAGCGGCGCCACCTGGGGCAGCACCTGCATGGCGCCCAGCACATTGGTGTGCATGACGCGGTCGAACTGCTCGCGCGTGGGCGGCGTGGCCGAGCTGTGGGCATCCCACACTCCGGCCACGTACAGCGCCAGCTCGATCTTCTCGCCGTCGAGCTGCCAGGCCAGGCCGCTGACGCTGGCCGGGTCGGCCACATCCACCAGCAGCACCTTGGCGCCCGTGGCCTCGACGCGCTCGCGGTCGGCCTCGCTGCGCACCGTGGCGACCACGCTGCGGCCCTGCGCCGCATAGGCCTCTACCAAGGCAAAACCAAGCCCGCGCGAGGCTCCCAACACCAGAGTGACTGCCATGTCTTTCGACCTTTCAAATGGAATGCGGTCAGCGGCCCTGCTCGTCCGCGATCTGCTTTTCGTAGCGCTCGACCATGGCCTCCTGCGTCTCGGTGGGCGCAGGCAGGCCGATCTGCTGGTGGACCATCTGGTTCACCGAGGGCATGACGTTGCGCGACACCTGGGACTCCGGCTTCCAGAGCCGGGCGCGCATCAGGGCCTTGGCACAGTGCAGATAGGCCTCCTGCACCTGGATCTCCAGAACGATCTTGGGCCGGAAGCCTTCGCTGGCGAACAGCGCCGTGTAGTGGGCCTCGTCGCGCAGCTTGGCCACGCCGTTGACGCGCAAGGTCTCGTCGAAACCCGGCACCATGAACAGCAGGCCGATGCGCGGATCGGCGATCAGGTTGCTGAAGCTGTCCAGGCGGTTGTTGCCGCCCGAATCGGGAATCAGCAGCGTCTGGTTGTCGGGCGCCTTGATGAAGCCCGGCTTGCCGCCGCGCGGCGAGGCATCCATCATCGCGCCCGCCCCGCCGCCCGTGGCCACGATGCACAGCGGCGACAGCGCGATGAAGCGCAGGCAGTGCCGGTCCAGGTCCACCTGCTGCTTGAGCAAGGCCCTTTCGGCCGGCATGGCATACAGGCTGCGCAACTGTTCTTCGCTGGTGATCATGGTCGAGATGTCAAAGTAATAGCGGATCGGCCGATCCAAGTCTAGCTCTCTGGACGTCTGTGGCGCTGCCCATAAAACTGGCGCAATGCAAATCAGAGACACCGAGGAAGGGCCGCCCCGCACCGAGGGTGTCGTCCCCCTTTCAGGGGGAGGGCGCGCAGCGCCTCAGGGGGTGACCATTTCTATCGCCATGGCTGTTCCCTCGCCGCCGCCTATGCACAGCGTGGCCAGGCCGCGCTTGCCGCCACGCGCCTGCAGGGCGTGCAGCAGCGTGACCAGGATGCGCGCACCGCTGGCGCCAATGGGGTGGCCCAGCGCACAGGCGCCGCCGTTGACGTTGACCTTGTCGCGCGGCACGCCCAGCTCGGCCATCAGGGCCATGGGCACGACGGCAAAGGCTTCGTTGACTTCCCACAGGTCCACGTCCGCCGCCGTCCAGCCGGCCTTCTTGAGGGCCTTCTGCGTGGCGCCCACGGGGGCCGTGGTGAACCATTCGGGCTCCTGGGCATGCGTGGCATGGGCAACGATGCGCGCCAGCGGCTTGCAGCCCAGCTCCTTGGCCGTGGACTCGCGCATCAGCACCAGGGCGGCGGCGCCGTCGTTGATGCTGGAGCTCGATGCGGCCGTGATCGTGCCGTCCTTCTTGAAGGCGGGCTTGAGGCTGGAAATCTTGTCCAGCTTGGCCTTGGCCGGGCCTTCGTCAATGCTGACCGTGACGTCGCCCTTGCGCGTGGAGACGGTGACGGGCGTGATCTCGGCGGCGAAGGCGCCGCTTTCCGTGGCCGCCTGGGCGCGCTTGACGCTTTCGATGGCGTAGGCGTCCTGCTGCTCGCGCGTGAAGTGGTATTTGGCGGCGCAGTCCTCGCCAAAAGTGCCCATGGAGCGACCAGGCTCGTAGGCATCCTCCAGGCCGTCGAGCATCATGTGGTCATAGACCTTGTCGTGGCCCATGCGGTAGCCGCCACGGCCCTTCTTGAGCAGGTAGGGTGCATTGGTCATGCTTTCCATGCCGCCGGAGACCACCACATCGCGGCTGCCTGCGACCAGCTGGTCGTGCGCCAGGATGGTGGCCTCCATGCCGGCGCCGCACATCTTGGACAGGGTCACGGCGCCCGTGCTGCGCGGCAGGCCGCCCTTGAAGCCGGCCTGGCGGGCGGGCGCCTGGCCCTGGCCCGCCATCAGGCAGTTGCCGAACAGCACTTCGTCCACTTTCTCGGGCGCCACGCCCGCGCGCTGCACGGCCGCCTTGATGGCGGCGCCGCCCAGATCATGGGCCGCGAGGTCGGCGAAGTCGCCCTGGAAGGCGCCCATGGGGGTGCGGGCTGCGCCGACGATGACGATGGGGTCTTGCATGCTTGTCTCCTGGGGTGTCGTGATGGTGAAAGAAAGGGAAAACGGGTCAGGCCAGCCAGCGGCTGCGCTCGTAGGGGAAGACATCGTGGACATGGCCTTCGCGGATGCGCTGCTGGTGCGCCTGCCAGAAGGCGGGGTCGAGCAGGTCGGCATGGTGGCGCATGAAGACTTCGCGCACGGCCGGGTTGCCCAGCAGAAAGGGCGCGAAGGTTTCCGGGAACACATCGCGCGGGCCCACGGGGTACCAGACCTCGCCGCTGAGCTCGTCCTCCTCGTTGCGCGGCGCGGGCACCTGGCGGAAGTGGCAGTCGGTCAGGTATTCGATCTCGTCGTAGTCGTAGAACACCACCTTGCCGCCGCGCGTGATGCCGAAGTTCTTCCACAGCATGTCGCCCGGGAAGATGTTGGCCGCGACCAGATCCTTGATGGCATTGCCGTACTCGATCACGGCGCTCTCCAGGCGCTGCCGCGGTGCCGGCAGGTCCAGCCCGTCATCGAAGCACTCCTGCAGCAGCATGTTCAGCGGCACCATGCGCCGCTCTATGTAGAGGTGGGAGATGATGACCTCCTGCCGGCCATCGCCGTCGCGGTCGCTGATCTCGACCTGGCTGGGCGCATGCTCCAGGATCTCGGCGATCAGCGCATCCGAAAAGCGCTCGCGCGGGAAGGCGACCAGGCTGTACTCCAGCGTGTCGGCCATGCGCCCCACGCGGTCGTGCTGCTTGACCAGGCGGTACTTGGCCTTGACCTGTTCGCGCGTGATCTCCTTGGGCGCGGCGAAGCGGTCTTTGATGAGCTTGAACACATAGGGAAAGCTGGGCAGGTCGAACACCAGCATGACCATGCCCTTGATGCCGGGTGCGATGCGGAACTGGTCGCGCGAATGGCGCAGGTGGTGCAGGAAGTCGCGGTAGAACAGCGTCTTGCCCTGCTTGGCCAGGCCCAGGGCGTTGTACAGCTCGGCGCGCGGCTTGCGCGGCATGAGGCTGCGCAGGAACTGCACGTAGGCGCTGGGCACGTCGGTATCGACCATGAAGTAGGCGCGCGCAAAGCTGAACAGGCCGTGGAAGTCCTTCTCGCCGAAAAGGGCCGCATGCAGCACCAGCCGGCCGTTGTCGCCGTGCAGGATGGGCACGGCCCAGGACAGCTCCGCAAAGCCGTTGATGATCTTGCCGACGATGTAGGCGCCCTTGTTGCGGAAAAACAGGCTGGACAGCACCTGGATCTGGAAGTTGGCGTACAGGCGCATGGCCTGCAGCTGCGGCTCCAGGCGCTCGGCCAGGCGGGCGATGTCGCGCTCCAGGTCCTCGAACGGGCGCTGCAGCGCGAATTGCTCCACGACTTCGCGCAGCGTCTGCGGCAGCGTCTCGCGCGTGGGGTAGAAGGCCAGGTAGGCCGGGCGCGCAGCCGGCTCCTGGTTCTCTATGTATTCCGTGCTGACGGCGGGCCGCACGAAGATGAAGTCGTTGTGGAAATGCGTGCGGTGCAGGATCTTGGTGGTGACCGAGTTGAAGAAGGTCTCGGCCAGCTCCGGCTGCAGGTGGTTGACCATGAGCCCGATGTAGTGGCGCTTGATCTGCTGCCAGACCGGCATGGGCTGGGCGCCCGCCGCAAATTCCTTTTCCAGCCGGCGCACGCATTCGCGCACACGCAAGTCGTAGAACTCGATGCGCTCGCGCTGGGCACGCTGCTGGCCCAGCCAGTCGGCAGTTTCGAAGCGGTGCTTGGCGCGGGCGGATTCGGCGCGGAACAGGCGGTAATGGCGATTGAAGCCATCCATCATCGCCCGCGCGATGTCATGGGCAAGCAGGGTGTCCTGGGCAGGCATCGGCATGAAGTCTCCCGGGGTCCCGCCTGCCATGGCCGCTCAGTCGCGCTGGCGGCTGGCGACCAGCTCGACAGCCTCGGCATGGATGTTGGCGATGCCGCCGACACCGGGCACGGTCATCTGCAGATTGGTGATCAGGCCGTCCTTGAGGCCATAGCACCAGCCGTGCAGCGTGACCTTCTGGCCCCGCGCCCAGGCATCCTGCATCACCGTGCTTTGCGCCACATTGATGACCTGCTCGATGGCATTGAGTTCGCACAGCGCATCGTGGCGCCATTGCGGGGACAGGCTGGCCAGCAGCGCCTGGTGCTTGTCGCGCACATCCTTCACATGGCGGATCCAGTTGTCGGCCAGGCCCACGCGCACATCTTCCAGTGCCGCCAGCACGCCGCCGCAGCCATAGTGGCCCACGACCATCAGGTGCTCGACCTTGAGCTGGTCCACCGCGTACTGGATGGTGGACAGGCAGTTCAGGTCGCTGGGCACGACCACGTTGGCCACGTTGCGGTGCACGAACACCTCGCCGGGCTCCAGGCCCGTGATCTGGTTCGCAGGGACGCGGCTGTCGGAACAGCCGATCCACATGTAGCGGGGTTTTTGCTGCGACAACAGCCCGGTGAAGAAACCGGGCCGGTCACGCTCCATCTGCTGGACCCATTCGCGGTTGTGGACAAACAGTTCTTCGATGGAGGTTGTGCTCATAAGCAATCCTTTTGTTGGGTCAAACTCAAGAACGGCGCGGCAGGCGGGTGCAGGATCAGCAGGTCTCTGCGAACAGCTCGCGGCCGATCAGCATGCGACGGATCTCGCTGGTGCCGGCGCCGATCTCGTAGAGTTTCGCATCCCGCCAGAGGCGACCCAGTGGGTATTCGTTGATATACCCATTACCTCCATAGATTTGAACGCCTTCGCCGGCCATCCATGTCGCCTTCTCGGCGCACCACAGGATGACGCTGGCGCAGTCCTTGCGGACTTGGCGAACATGCTCCGTTCCCAGCAGATCGAGGTTTTTGGCGACCGTATAGGCAAATGAGCGGCCCGCTTGCAGCACGGTGTACATGTCGGCCACCTTGCCCTGGATGAGCTGGAACTCGCCAATGCTCTGGCCGAACTGCTTGCGGTCATGGATGTAGGGCACAACGTTGTCCATCACCGACTGCATGATGCCCAGCGGCCCGCCGGTCAGCACAGCACGCTCGTAGTCCAGGCCGCTCATCAGCACCTTGGCGCCGTTGTTCAGGCCGCCCAGCACGTTCTCGGCCGGGACCTCTACGTTCTCGAACACCAGCTCGCCCGTGTGGCTGCCACGCATGCCCAGCTTGTCCAGCTTCTGGGCAATGGAAAAGCCCTTCATGCCCTTTTCGATCAGGAAGGCAGTCACGCCGCGGGCGTTCAGCTCGGGCTCGGTCTTGGCGTAGACCACCAGGGTGTCGGCATCGGGACCATTGGTGATCCACATCTTGGTGCCGTTGAGCAGGAAGTAGCCGCCCTTGTCCTCGGCCTTGAGCTTCATGCTGATCACGTCCGAGCCGGCGCCGGGCTCGCTCATGGCCAGCGCGCCCACATGCTCGCCGCTGATCAGCTTGGGCAGGTACTTGGCCTTTTGCGCCTCGTTGCCGTTGCGGTTGATCTGGTTCACGCAAAGATTGCTGTGCGCGCCATAGGACAGGCCCACCGAGGCACTGGCACGCGAGATTTCCTCCATCGCCACCATGTGGGCCAGGTAGCCCATGTTGGCGCCGCCGTACTGCTCGGACACGGTGATGCCCAGCACGCCCAGATCGCCAAACTTGCGCCACAGGTCCATGGGGAACTGGTCTTCGCGGTCGATCTCGCCGGCACGCGGTGCAATCTCGGCCTGTGCAAACTCGCGCACGGCATCGCGCAGCGCGTCGATGTCCTCGCCCAGTTGGAAGTTCAGGCCCGGCAGGCTGGAAAGGCTCATCTCGTGTCTCCTGTGGAAATTTGGTGAAAGAACGCCGCCCGGCTCAGTCGGCCAGATCGCGGCCCTGCACACACATCAGCGTGCAGCCCATGGTGGCAATCAGTTTTTCGCGGCCTTCGTCGATGGCATAGGTGCGCCCCTCGGTCACGATGATCGTGCGGCCCGGCTTGATCACCCGGCCTTCCATGCGAAAGCGCTGGCCCTTGGCGGGGGCCAGCAGATTGATCTTGAATTCGATGGTGAGCACGGCAGCATCGGCCGGCATCAGGGTCAGCCCTGCATAGCCGCAGGCGGAATCCAGCGCCGTGGAAACCATGCCGGCATGCAAAAAGCCATGCTGCTGCGTCAGCCCGGGCGCCCAGTCCAGGCAGACATCGACGGCACCGGCCTCCAGCAGGGACAGCTCGGCGCCCAGGGTGTGCATCGCGCCCTGGCGTGCAAAACTGTCTCGCACACGGCGGGCAAAGTCGCTGTTGGCAGGTTCCAGGCGGGGCACGGTCAAGGCAAGCCTCACAAATTACGTTTACGTAAACGTCAATTATGAAGCATTTTTCCCATCCAGGTGTTTCAACAGAGTGCGGGCCTCGGATTCCTGCTCTCGCACCTCGGCCAGGTTGGCCTGCAGATCGGCCAGGCGGTCCTCGAGCTGGCGGCGATGCACAGCCAGCACTTCCAGGAATTTGCGCAGTTGCACGCCAGTGTCGCGGGGGCTGTCGTAGAGATCGATGATCTCCTTGGCTTCGTTCAGAGACAGTCCCAGCCGCTTGGCACGCAAGGTCAGGCGAAGACGTGTGCGATCACGCGCGCTGTAGACGCGATTGCGCCCGCCAGGCCCGGCGCGCTCGGGCTCAAGCAAGCCCATGTCTTCATAGAAGCGGATGGCCCGGGTCGTGAGATCGAACTCCTTGGCAAGATCGCTGATGGTGTAGGTAGTCGACATGGCTGGAGAGTCCGCCAGCATCCACAGCCGGCGGCCATGGGAATGCGACGTTGACGTTAACGTCAATGCTAGCGGAATTGGCCCCAGGAAACTGCGCCGGATGTTGCATCCGGGTGCGACGAAGAAGCCCGGCAGGAATAAAAAGAGAGCGCGTCAGCGCTCTCTTTTTCTGGGATGTCCGTTTTGGATATCCGTTTTGGATGTTCGTTTGGCTGTCCGTTTTGGCTGTTCAGCCTGTTTCACCGTTTCCTGCAGCCCAATGCAAGAAACCCCGTAGCTTTGGGCTAC
>NZ_MYFL01000003.1:0-249465 GCF_002193035.1 Delftia sp. K82
CCAAAGCTACGGGGTTTTTTGCATTGGGCTGCAGGAAACGGGCTGAACAGCCAAAACGGACAGCCAAACGAACATCCAAAACGGACATCCCAAAAAAGAGAGCGCTGATGCGCTCTCTTTTTTCATCCTGAATGCGCAATGCTTCAGAGCGGCAGGCATTCACCCTGTACAAAGACCTTGAGTTCACCCGACTGGATCGAGGTCCAGGTTTCATTCTTGGTCAACGGCGCTGTGACGATGATGGCCACACGGTCCTGTGGTGTGGTCTCTCGGGCGAAGTCCACGGTCAGGTCCTCATCCGACAGATGGGCCTGGGCAAAGGGGTGGCGACGTTCGATGTAGCACAGGTGTGTGGTGGCATGGGCCCACAGCGCCTCTCCGTTGGACAGCAGGAAGTTGAAGGTGCCGTGCGGCGAGATGCGTCTGGCCAGTTCGCGAAGCGTGTGCGTGAGTTCCTGCACGCTGGGCAGGCCTGCATGGGACTTCCAGAGCTCCTGAAGAATCCAGCAGAAGGCCTGCTCGCTGTCGGTGTTGCCTACCGGATGGAAGTGGGCATGCAGTTTGGGTGCGAAGCCCTTGAGATCTCCGTTGTGGGCAAAGACCCAGTTGCGGCCCCACAGTTCACGCACGAAGGGGTGGCAGTTCTGCAGGCTTACCGCGCCCTGCGTGGCCTTGCGGATGTGGGCGATGACGTTGCGGCTCTTGATCGGGTACTCGCGTATCAGCTTGGCGATGGGCGAGTCGATGGCGCGCTCATAGCCGACGAAGTGGCGCAGGCCCTTGTCCTCGAAGAAGGCGATGCCCCAGCCGTCCGTATGGTCGCCGGTATTGCCCGCCCGCTGGGTGAACCCCGAGAAGCTGAAGCGCACGTCGGTGGGCGTGTTGCAGTTCATTCCAAGCAGCTGGCACATGGCGGTATCGTTGTTTGCGTAGTTCAAGCCATAGCCTAACGCCTGGCGCGGCAGCTGCAAGCACAATGCGGGGCAACGGCAAAAAAACGGAACATACCCATGCCCATCCTCTATCTGCATACGGCGCACAGCAACGCCGTGATCTTCGAACGGGCGGCTGCCGAACTGGGCTGGCCGGCCCACTCAATCGTTCATCAGGTGCATGAGGCGCTGCTGTTGGAAGCGGAGGCTGCAGGTGGCATGAATGCGTCGCTTCGGCAGAAAACGGCGGGGCAGCTCGATGCGCTGGCAGACCATGCCGGTATCGATGCCGTGCTGCTGACCTGCTCGACCCTGGGCCCGGCCGTGGCGGATTGCCGCAGTGGCAAGGTCTGGCGTGCCGATGGCATGCTGGCGCGCAAGGTGGCCGCTGCCTTGCAAAGTGACCCAGAATCGCGCATTGCACTGCTGTGCGCCGCTCCCACGACGTACGAAGCCACGCGCAATCTGTTCATGGGAGAACTGCAGCAAGGCAACGCAGATCAACGCATGCAGCTGCAATGTGTTGAAGGGGCCTGGGCTCTTTTTCGCAGTGGTGATGTCGCCGGCTATGTGGCGTGCATGGCCGATGCGGCTGTTCAGGCCCATGCTGCCGGTGCGACCCAGGTGGCCCTGACCCAGGTGTCCATGGATGGTGTTGCCAGACACTGGAAGCCAGATGCCTCCATGCCTGTGCCCTGGACGGTGGCGAGGAGTGCACTGCAGGCACTCATGGAAATACGGGATTAAAGACCAGGTTTCATGAAAAAAGGCAGCCAAAGCTGCCTTTTGCATGCATTGAGCGAAAGATCCTCAGCTGCGTTCGGACCAGAGCTTGCCACCCGTGGCCCAGTTTTCGCGCTTGATGTCGGTGATCAGGATGTCCACCGATTCGGGCGAGCCACCGAGGACTTCGACCGAGACGCGCGTGATCTCTTCGACCAGCTTGCGCTTTTGTTCGACGGTGCGGCCTTCCATCATTTCGACGTGGTACGTGGGCATGTCAATCTCCTCAGGGATCAAGTTCTAGGGGGTTGGGTCGGCGACATCATATCGGCCGACGCGGGCGGTCGAGGCTTGTCGGTGCCAAGCGCGCAGGCGGGGCACAGGCAGGCCTTGTTGCGCATGGACTCCGGAATGCGGGCCAGTGCATCGGGTGCCACCGGCGTGTCCATGCACCAGCAGTTCAGCGGATCAACGCCCGCAAGAATGGCGCATTGATTGCTGCGGCCGCACAGCGGACACAGGCTGGCATCGGGGGGAGGGGCACTCATCGTGGTTCCGAGTGTAGGCCCATGAAAAAAGCACCTCAGGCAAGCCTGGGTGCTTTTGCAGCGTTGGGCGCCGCCAGGTGTCAGGCGGCTGCCTTGACCTTCAGGCGCCAGGCATGCAGCAGGGGCTCGGTGTAGCCACTGGGTTGCTCCTTGCCCTTGAAGACCAGGTCACAGGCGGCCTGGTAGGCCATCGAGGTGTCGAAGTGGCCGGCCATGGGCTTGTACAGTGCATCGCCCGCGTTCTGCTGGTCGACCACGGCGGCCATGCGCTCGAAGGTCTCGCGCACCTGGGCCTCGGTCACGATGCCGTGCTGCAGCCAGTTGGCGATGTGCTGGCTGGAGATGCGCAGCGTGGCGCGGTCTTCCATCAGGCCCACGTTGTGGATGTCGGGCACCTTGGAGCAGCCCACGCCCTGGTCCACCCAGCGCACCACATAGCCGAGGATGCCCTGGACGTTGTTGTCCAGCTCCTGCTGCTTTTCAGCCGCGCTCCACTTGTCTTCCTTGACCACGGGCACCTGCAGCAGGTCGGCCAAGATGGTGGCGCGCTCGGCGTCGGCATTGGTCTGCTCCAGCTGCTTTTGCACTTCGGCCACGTTGACCTGGTGGTAGTGCAGGGCGTGCAGCGTGGCGGCCGTGGGCGAGGGCACCCAGGCGGTATTGGCGCCGGCCTTGGGGTGGCCGATCTTTTGCTCCAGCATGGCCTTCATCAGGTCGGGCATGGCCCACATGCCCTTGCCGATCTGCGCCTTGCCGCGCAGGCCCAGGCCCAGGCCCACGAGCACGTTGCTGCGCTCATAGGCGGCCAGCCAAGCGCTGCCCTTCATGTCGGCCTTGCGGACCATGGGGCCGGCATACATGGCGGTGTGCATTTCGTCGCCCGTGCGGTCCAGGAAGCCGGTGTTGATGAAGGCCACGCGCGATGCGGCAGCGGCAATGCAGGCCTTGAGGTTGACGCTGGTGCGGCGCTCCTCGTCCATGATGCCCAGCTTGACGGTGTTCTCGGGCAGGCCCAGGACCTTTTCCACGCGGCCGAACAGCTCGCTGGCGAAGGCAGCTTCCGCGGGGCCGTGCATCTTGGGCTTGACGATGTAGACGCTGCCCGTGCGCGAGTTGCGGATGCCGTTGGCGCCCAGACCCTTGATGTCGTGGACGGCGATGGCCGTGGTGACCATGGCGTCGAGGATGCCCTCGGGGATTTCCTTGCCGTTGCCCCAGAGGATGGCCGGGTTGGTCATCAGGTGGCCGACATTGCGCACGAACATCAGCGAACGGCCATGCAACTTGACGGGCTTGCCATCGGCGCCCGTGTACTCGCGGTCGGCGTTCAGGCCGCGCGTCATGCTCTTGCCGCCCTTGTCGAAGGTTTCGGTCAGCGTGCCCTTGAGGATGCCCAGCCAGTTGGCATAGCCGACCACCTTGTCTTCGGCATCCACGGCGGCCACGGAGTCTTCCAGGTCCAGGATGGTCGACAGGGCGGCTTCGACCACCACGTCGGCCACGCCGGCGGCATCTGTCTGGCCGATGGCCGTGGTCTTGTCGATGCGGATATCGATGTGCAGGCCGTTGTTGAGCAGCAGCACGGAAGAGGGCGCTGCGGCATCACCCTGGTAGCCGACGAACTGGGCGGTGTTCTTCAGGCCCGTGGTGCCGCCGCTCTTGAGTGCGACGACCAGCTGGCCAGCTTCCACGCGATAGCCGGCGGCATCCTTGTGCGAGCCCGAGGCCAGCGGGGCCGCCTGGTCCAGGAAATCACGTGCGAAGGCGATCACCTTGGCGCCGCGCACGGGGTTGTAGCCCTTGCCCTTTTCCGCGCCGCCGTCTTCGCCGATGGCATCCGTGCCGTACAGCGCGTCATACAGCGAACCCCAGCGCGCGTTGGCGGCGTTCAGCGCATAGCGGGCGTTGAGAATGGGCACGACCAGCTGGGGGCCGGCCTGGATGGCCAGTTCCGCATCCACATTGGTGGTGGTGGCCTTGGCATCCTTGGGCTGCTCGACCAGATAGCCGATCTGCGTCAGGAACTGCTGGTAGCCGGCCATGTCGGTGATGGGGCCGGGATGGGCCTTGTGCCAGGTGTCCAGCTCGGTCTGCAGGCGGTCACGCTCGGCCAGCAGGGCGGCATTGCGAGGAGCCAGATCGTTGACGATCGCGTCGAAGCCTTTCCAGAAGGCCTCGGGAGCGACACCGGTGCCCGGGAGCACTTGTTCATTGATGAAACGGTGCAGCTCTGTAGCGACCTGCAGGCTGTGGGCTTGGGTGCGATCGGTCATGGTGGGAACCCCGGGTTGGATGGATGGAAAGGCTTGGCAGACCCTTTTCGGGCCTGACTATAAGGAATACTTTATTAGATTTATTTGCGTACATAAATAGACCATAAATCTTAAAACTCGTGACTTTTACGCAAAAATGTGGGAAGGTTATGCGCGCGCCAAAACCGGCCGGCTTTGGCGCGCAGCCCTATGCATGGTGCACATGGAGGACAGCCAGTGCCCACTATGCAAAAAGGCGAGTCACAGGAGACGGGTGTGCGGTCGCATGCCCCACAAGAACACGGAAAAGAAACGGACAGCGGTCATGGACAAGCTCAAGGCATTCGAGTCATTCGTATCGGTGGCAACGCGCGGCAGCCTCACGGCAGCGGCCAAGGCGGAAGGCGTGGCGCCGGCCATCATGGGGCGGCGCCTCGATGCCCTGGAAGAGCACCTGGGCGTCAAGCTCATGGTGCGCACCACGCGGCGCATCTCCCTCACGCATGAGGGCAGCGCCTTTCTTGAGGATTGCCAGCGCCTGCTGTCCGATGTGTCCAACGCCGAGGCCAGTGTCAGCGCGGGCGGGGTCAAGGCCACGGGCCACCTGCGCATCACGGCGCCGGCGGGCTTTGGCAGGCGGCACGTGGCGCCCCTGGTGCCGCTCTTTCGGGATCTGCACCCGGATGTGACGATTTCCCTGAACCTCAGCGACCGCGTGGTCGATCTGGCCGGCGAAGGCTTTGACTGTGCGGTGCGCGTGGGCGATCTGCCCGACTCGGCCCTGGTCAGTGTGCGCATTGCCGACAACCGGCGCCAGTGCGTCGCCACGCCTGCCTATCTGGAGCGCCGAGGCACGCCGCGCCACCCCAGCGAGTTGACCCAGCACGACTGCCTGACGCTGTCCAGCGACGCTTCGCAGACGCGTGGCTGGGCCTTCCGCATCCCCCATCCCGACAGCGGCACCAGCGAGGTCGTGCATTTCAAGCCGGGCGGTCCGCTGGACTGCTCCGACGGCCAGGTGTTGCACGACTGGTGCCTGGGCGGCTGGGGCATTGCCTGGCGCAGCACCTGGGAGGTCGAGGCCGAGATCACCTCGGGCCGCCTGGTGGCCGTGCTCGAAACATTCGCGGCGCCGCCCAATGGCATTTTTGTCGTCTTTCCCCAGCGCAAGCACATGCCGCTGCGTGTGCGGCTGTGGATCGACTATCTCAAGCACCACTACGAGCAGCCGGATTTCTGGCGTCGTACCCACGCGGCCTGAGCGGGCCGCCCAGCAAGGAGGAATGAGCATGGCAGTGTCGATCGCGACGAAAGCGGTATCCGCAACGCAGGGCGTGGCCCCAGGACGGCGGCGCTGGATGCGCATGGCGCTGGGAGCCGCCTGCCTGGGCATGGTGGCAGGCTGCGCCGTCCAGGGGCCGGGGCAGGGCCGGCCGGACGGGATGCGGCAGGGCGCGGTGCCTGCCGGCATCGTGAGCGTGACCTTTGACGAACCCTCGCGGTTCGATGCCGGGCGCAACGGACCCCAGGAGTCCGAGAAGGCGCGCCGCGCCTGGGTCGATGCGCTGGCCCAGTTCCTGGCCGAGCGTGCCGCGCCCAGGCTGCCCCAGGGCCAGCGGCTTGAAGTTCACCTCACCGATGTGCAGCGCGCAGGCGGCTTCGAGCCCTGGCGCGGGCCCCAGGCTGCCGATGTGCGCATCGTGCGCGACATCTACCCACCGCGCATCGACCTGCGCTTCAAGCTGCTGGGAGCCGATGGAAAGCTGTTGCGAGAAGGCAGCCGCCAGCTGCGCGACGCCAGCTTCATGATGCGCCCGGACCTCTATCCCAACGATCCCCTGCGCTACGAAAAGACGCTGCTGGGCGACTGGGTGCGCGCGGAACTGGGGCGCTGACCGGACCGCAGTGGTCTACCGATTGCCTCGGACATCACGATGGCAGTCCCCGTTTCTGGCGTAATGGACGCTTGGCCCAAGAGGCCCAATTTCTATACGGATTCCCCATGACGATAGAAGCCATCCTGGCCAGCCTCCACCTGCTGGCCATCCTCACCTTCGTGGTGTTCCTGTCCAGCCAGGCGGCGCTGTGCCGCAGCGAGTGGATGAGCGCCGCCGTGGTGCAGCGTCTGGCGCGGCTGGACATGATCTATGGCCTTGCCGTGGTCTTCCTGGTGCTGACCGGCATCGCCCGTCTGGTGTGGGGCGTCAAGGGCATGTCCTGGTACGTCTCGCAGCCACTGTTTCATCTGAAGATGACTTTGTTTGTCGTCGGTGCGCTGCTGTCGATCAAGCCCACGCTGGCCTTCCGGCGCTGGCGCCGCGCGCTGGATGCCGGCCAGGGTCTGCCCCAGCCGGCCGAGGTCGCCAGCACGCGCCGCTGGGTGATGTGGCAGGCCCATGTGGTGCCCGTGATCGCCGTCGTCGCAGTGTTCTGGGCGCGGGGCATGTAGGCTCCGTTTTCCTGTCCGGCGGCATGGGGTGGGCCTGCCACGTAGAATCCGCCGATGCTCTCCGTCAAACAGGAACTGCTCGCGGCTCTGGCCGGCGAGCTTGAAACTTTGTCGCCCGGCGCCGGTGCCCGTGCCGCTTTTGAATCCCCCAAGGTGGCTGCCCATGGCGATTTCGCCTGCACGGCCGCCATGCAGTTGGCCAAGCCGCTCAAGCTCAACCCGCGTTCGCTGGGCGAGCAGCTCAAGGCTGCGCTGGAGGCCACGCCGTCCTTCCAGCGTTGGGTCGATGCCATCGAGATCGCCGGCCCCGGCTTTCTGAACATCCGCCTCAAGCCCGCCGCCAAGCAGCAAATCATCCGCGAAGTGCTGGAGCAGGCCGAGAAGTTCGGCTGGCTGGCCGACCGTGGCGCCAAGATGCTGGTCGAGTTCGTCTCCGCCAATCCCACCGGCCCGCTGCACGTGGGCCATGGCCGCCAGGCCGCGCTGGGCGATGCCATCTGCAACCTCTATGCCACCCAGGGCTGGGGCGTGCACCGCGAGTTCTACTACAACGACGCGGGCGTGCAGATCGACACGCTGACCAAGAGCACGCAGCTGCGTGCCAAGGGCTTCAAGCCCGGTGACGAATGCTGGCCCATCGATCCCGAGAATCCGGCAAGCAAGGCCTTCTACAACGGCTCCTACATCCAGGACATCGCCGACGACTTCCTGGCCCGCAAGACCGTCAAGGCCGATGACCGCGAATTCACGGCCAACGGCGATGTCGAGGACTACGACAACATCCGCCAGTTCGCCGTCGCCTATCTGCGCAACGAGCAGGACAAGGACCTGCAGGCCTTCAACCTGCACTTTGACGAGTACTACCTCGAATCCAGCCTCTACACCAACGGCTATGTCGAGGACGCGGTGCAGCGCCTGATTGCGGGCGGACATACCTATGAACTCGACGGCGCGCTCTGGCTCAAGTCCACCGACTACGGTGACGACAAGGACCGCGTGATGCGCAAGCAGGACGGCAACTACACGTACTTCGTGCCCGATGTCGCCTACCACATCCAGAAATTCAAGCGCGGCTACTCCAAGGTCGTCAACATCCAGGGCACGGACCACCACGGCACCATCGCGCGCGTGCGCGCCGGCCTGCAGGCCGCCGACGTGGGAATCCCTGCCGGCTATCCCGACTATGTGCTGCACACCATGGTGCGCGTGGTGCGCGGCGGCGAGGAAGTCAAGATCAGCAAGCGCGCCGGCTCCTACGTCACGCTGCGCGACCTGATCGAATGGACCAGCAAGGACGCGGTGCGTTTCTTCCTGCTGTCCCGCAAGCCCGACACCGAGTACACCTTCGACGTGGACCTGGCCGTGGCCCAGAACAACGACAACCCCGTGTACTACGTGCAGTACGCCCATGCGCGCATCTGCTCGGTGCTGGCCGCCTGGGGGGGTGACGCGGCCACGCTCAAGGACGTGGACCTGTCGGCGCTGGAAGGCCCGCAGGCCCAGGCGCTGATGCTGCAACTGGCCAAGTACCCGGCCATGCTGACCTCGGCCGCAGAAGGCAATGCGCCGCACGACGTGACGTTCTACCTGCGCGAACTGGCCTCGCTGTACCACAGCTACTACGACGCGGAACGCATCCTGGTGGACGACGAAAAGGTCAAGCTCGCCCGCCTGGCGCTGATCTCGGCCACGCGCCAGGTATTGCACAATGGCCTGGCAGTGCTGGGCGTCTCGGCCCCGCAACGCATGTAACTTCGAGCGACAAGCGATCTATGAAGACACAGCAACGTGGGGGCACCGTCATCGGTCTCATCATCGGCATGATCGTCGGGCTGGCAGCAGCCCTGGCCGTCGCCGTCTATGTGACCAAGGTGCCCGTGCCCTTTCTCTCCAAGGGCGGCAAGACGGCCGACCAGGACGCGGCCGAGGCCCAGCGCAACAAGAACTGGGACCCCAACGCGCCGCTGCAGGGCAAGAACCCGGCGCCGCCACCACCGGCCGCCGTCACGCCCAGCCTCCCTGGCAGCACCGCACCAACCGCCCCCACCCCGCCCGCCGTGGCAGGAGGCGTGACTCCGCCACCCGCGCCCGTGGACCCGGCCAAGCCGCCCGCCAAGCCCGAAACCAAGGCCGATGGCAAGAGCTCGGCCGATCCGCTGGGTGACCTGGTCAAGTCGCGCTCCGCCGCCGCCGAGAAGGCGGAAAAGGCAGAAAAGGCCGACGCCGCCTTCAACTACTTCGTGCAGGCCGGTGCCTTCCGCAGCCAGGGCGATGCCGACGCGCAGCGCGCCAAGCTGGCCATGCTGGGGTGGGAGGCGCGCGTGAGCGAGCGCGAGCAAAACGGCATCACCATCTTCCGCGTGCGTGTGGGTCCGTTCACCAAGCGCGACGATGCCGAGCAGCTCAAGCAAAAGCTCGATGGCGCCGGGGTCGAGTCCACGCTGGTGCGCGCCGCACGCTGAAAGCGCGTTGCGACAAGAGCGCTGAACTTTTGGCGGGCCCCTGCCTCCTAACCTGCAGCATTGAACGAGGAGTTTGTTTTGATGAATCGCCGCGACTTTTCCCTGGCTGCCTCGGCAGCCGCTGCCAGCGCACTGACGCTGGGCACTTCCGCTGCCCAGGCCCAGGCCGCAGCGCCCAAGGAGGGCAAGGACTACATCAAGCTGGCCAAGCCCGCACCCACCAGCGCCGGCGCCGGCAAGGTCGAGGTGGTCGAGTTCTTCTGGTACAGCTGCCCGCACTGCAATGCGTTCGAGCCCACCTTTGCCGCCTGGAAGAACCAGGCACCGGCCGACGTGGTCGTGCACCGCGTGCCCGTGGCCTTCAACGCCACTTTCGTGCCCCAGCAAAAGCTCTACTACGCCTTCGAAGGCATGAACCTGCTGGACACCATGCATGCGCGCGCCTTCCACGCCATCCATGTGGAACGCAACCGCTTGGCCAAGGACGACGAGATCTTCGCCTGGGTCGGCAAGCAGGGCGTGGACGTGGCCAAGTTCAAGGAGGTCTACAACTCCTTCAGCGTCTCCAACCAGGTTCGCAAGGCCACCCAGCTGCAGCAGGACTATGACGTGGAAGGCGTGCCGGCCATGGGCGTGGCGGGCCGTTACTACACCGACGGCACCAAGGCCGGCAACATGACCAATGTGCTGCGCGTGGTCGATCAGCTGATCGCCACCAGCCGCAAGGGCTGAGGCCCGGGCCTCGGCCCAGCCAAGCCGCGACAGGCCCGCCATTGCGCGGGCCTGTCGCTTTTGGAAACCTCTTTTTGTGCCTTTGTGTCAGCGCTTTCCGTGCGCGTTGAAAGACGCCAGGAACGGTTGCGCGCGACACCCCCTACAATGGATGCAAGAAGCGTGCCCTCCATGAAACAACGACTTTCCTCCCTCCTGCTCGCCGCCGCCCTGGCGGCTTTCGCCGGTATGGCCCAGGCCGAAAAGGCCGACAGCACCAAGCCCATGAACATCGAGGCTGATGCGCTGCGCCATGACGAACTCAAGCAGACCAGCGTCTTCACTGGCAACGTGGTGATGACCAAGGGCACCATCGTGCTGCGCGGCGCCCAGCTCGATGTGCGGCAAGACCCTGAAGGCTTTCAGTACGGCGTGGTGACGGCCGAGGCGGGCAAGCGTGCCTTCTTCCGCCAAAAGCGCGATACCGTGCCGGGCCAGCCCGAGGAGTTCGTGGAAGGCGAGGGCGAGGTCATCGAATACGACGGCAAGGCCGACCTCGTGAAGTTCATCCGCCGTGGCGAACTGCGCCGCTATCGCGGCGGCCAGCTCAGCGACGAGATCACCGGCTCCATCATCGTCTACAACAACCTCACCGACGTGTTCACCGTTGATGGGCAAAAGACCAGCGGTGGCCAGCCCAGCTCCACGGCCGGCCAGGGCGGGCGCGTGCGCGCCGTGCTGGCGCCCAAGGAAGGCACGCCGGGCTCGCAGCCGCGCGCCCCCGCAGCGGGCACGCCGGGCACGTCCCTGCAGCCCAGCAACAGCCTGGACAGCCTCGGCGGTACCAAGCGATGAGCGGGCAAGCCGCAGCCCCGGCTGCCACTGCACGCGCCGACCAGGGCAGCAGCCTGCAGGCACGCCATCTGGCCAAGTCCTACGGCAGCCGCAAGGTGGTCAAGGATGTGTCGCTTTCCGTGAAAAAGGGCGAGGTCGTGGGCCTGCTGGGACCCAACGGTGCAGGCAAGACCACTTCGTTCTACATGATCGTGGGCCTGGTGCGCAGCGACGGCGGCGACATCTTCATCGACGGCCAGGCCGTGGGCAACATGCCCATCCACCAGCGCTCGCGCCTGGGCCTGTCCTACCTGCCGCAAGAGGCATCGATCTTCCGCAAGCTCAGCGTCGAGGACAACGTGCGCGCCGTGCTGGAGCTGCAAAGGGACGAGCAGGGCCGGCCGCTGGCGCGCAGCGTCATCGAGGAGCGCCTGACGGCGCTGCTGCAGGAATTGCGCGTGGACCATCTGCGCGCATCGCCTGCGCTGGCGCTGTCGGGCGGCGAACGCCGCCGCGTCGAGATCGCGCGCGCCCTGGCCACGCAGCCGCGCTTCATCCTGCTGGACGAGCCCTTTGCCGGCATCGACCCCATCGCCGTGATCGAGATCCAGCGCATCATCGGCTTTCTCAAGGCGCGCGGCATCGGCGTGCTGATCACCGACCACAACGTGCGCGAGACGCTGGGCATCTGCGACCATGCCTTCATCATCAGCGACGGCCACGTGCTCGCCCAGGGCACACCCGAGGAGATCGTGGACAACGCCGAAGTGCGGCGTGTCTACCTCGGCGAACACTTCCGGATGTAGCGCCATGCCCTGCCTGGCCCGTCTGCGAGACTGTCTGCGCGAAGGAGCTGCCGCTTGAAGCCCGGTCTGTCGCTGCGCGTCTCCCAGCATCTTTCGCTCACTCCCCAGCTGCAGCAGTCGATACAGCTGCTGCAGCTGTCCACGCTGGAGCTGGCGCAGGAAGTGGAGCAGATGCTGGGCGACAACCCCTTCCTGGAGCTGGCGAACGAGGAGGGCGATCACGATGCGGCCGCTGGCACCCGCGAGCCTGCCGCGCCCGGCGCCGAGGCCACGGAGTCCTTCCAGGAAAGCCGCGCAGACCAGCCTTCGGCGACGGTGGAGTGGGAGCCCTCGTCGGACGCACCCTCCGGCGATGCCGTGGAGACTTCCGGCACGGCCGAGTCCCTGAGCTGGGGGGGTGACGGCCAGACCAACTCGGGCAACGATGACCGCGACTGGGGCAGCGATGCGCCCTCCAGCCGCACGCGCGGGCAGGGCGAGGAAGACGAGGCCGATGCCACCGAACTGGCTCGCAGCGCCGAAAGCCTGACCGACCACCTGCACCGCCAGGCCCTGAGCCTGCGCCTGGGCGAGGTGGACCGCGCCGCACTGCGCTTTCTGATCGAGAACCTCAACGACGACGGCTACCTGGAAGATCCGCTCGACGAGCTGGCACAGGGCCTGGCGGGCGACGATCTGGAGGAGTGCGAGGAACTGGTGCACCGCTTCACCGTGGCGCTGCGCCTGCTGCAAAGCCTGGAGCCCGTGGGCGTGGGCGCGCGCGACCTGGCCGAATGCCTGACGCTGCAACTGCGCGACCAACTGGCCGATGCCGAGCGCGAAGGCAACGGCAGTGCCGAGGACGAAGACCGGCAGGCCGTGCTGCGCACCGCGCTGGACATCTGCGCCCAGCCCATGGACCTGCTGGCGCGGCGCGACCTGCGCAAGCTCGCCAGCCTGTGCGGTGCGCGTGAGGAGCGGCTGCGCGAGGCGCTGGTGCTGATCACCCGGCTGGAGCCACGCCCGGGCCGGCGCTTTGCCGACGTGCAGCGCCAGATCGTCGTGCCCGACGTCATCGTGCGCCCCGTGCGCAGCGGCGCGGGCCGCATGGACTTCAGCGTGCAGCTCAACCCCGACGTCATGCCCAAGCTGCGCGTGCACGACATCTATGCCAGCGCGCTGCGCAGCCACAGGGGCAGCGAAGGCCATGCAGCGCTGCAGCAGCGGCTGCAGGAGGCGCGCTGGTTCATCAAGAACATCCAGCAGCGCTTCGACACCATCCTGCGCGTGTCGCAGGCCATCGTGGAGCGCCAGAAGAACTTCTTCGTGCATGGCGAGCTGGCCATGCGCCCGCTGGTGCTGCGCGACATTGCCGACGCGCTGGGCCTGCATGAATCCACCATCAGCCGCGTGACCACGGCCAAGTACATGGCCACGCCGCAGGGCACCTACGAACTCAAGTATTTCTTCGGCTCGGGCCTGGGCACCGAGGCCGGTGGCAATGCCTCCAGCACGGCCGTGCGCGCGCTGATCAAGCAGTTCGTCGCGGCCGAAGACCCCAAGAAGCCGCTGTCGGACAACCAGCTCGCCGACATGCTCAAGGAGCAGGGCATCGAATGCGCGCGGCGCACGGTGGCCAAGTACCGCGAGCTGCTCAAGATCCCGCCGACCACGCTGCGCAAGGCGCTGTAGCCCAGGCGCGCAAACTCGCCATCGCGCCACCGTGGTGTCTATGGCGTTCGGCCGGCCACGTCATCCCACTTCAAGCCGAATTTCAGCAGGTACTTGCGCAGGCGGTCGGCATCGTTGAGCACGCTGCGCTGGGTGCGCGACCGGTCGAACAGACGGCGCCCCGCATCGGACAGCGAAGGTGACTCCCGGCACACGCGCAGCACCGCTTCGAGCTGCATGCGGTCGAACAGATCCAGCGGCTCCAGCACTTCGGCAGACAGCAGGCTTTGCAGGCTGGCGCCGGCCGGTTGCACGGCATCGCCTCTTTGCCACAGCCACTTCAGGCGCTGGATCTCGGTATCGACCAGGGCCGTGGAGATGCGCCCCCCGTCGGCCAGCGTGGCCAGGCGCGTCATGCTGGCCGACAGGTCGCGGAAGTTGCCGCTCCACAGCGCATCGGGCGAGCGCGCAAAGCGCAGATAGCGCTCGCGGGCCTCCACATTGAAGCGCACCATCTGGCCGGTCTCGTCGGCCGAGCGCGCGAGCAGGTGGTCCATGTTGGGTTCGATGTCCTCGGGGCGCCCGGCCAGGCCCGGCAGCGCGTAGGCCCACAGGTTGATGCGCGCGAACAGATCCTCGCGAAAGCGCCCCTGCGCCACGTCGATGCGCAGGTCGCGGTGTGTGCCGGCGACCAGCTGGAAGTCGCTGCTGACCTCGCGGTCGCTGCCCATGGGATAGAAGCGCTTTTCCTCCACCGCCTTGAGCAGCATGGCCTGTTCGTCCAGGCCCAGCTCGCCGATTTCGTCCAGGAACAGCACGCCCTGGTGCGCGCTGCGCAGCAGGCCGGCGCGGTCGGCCGCAGCGCCCGTGAACGCGCCCTTCTTGTGGCCGAACAGCACCGAAGCCGCTCCATCGCCGCGCAGCGTGGCGCAATTGACCTCCACGAAGTCGCCCTGGACCTGGTGCCTGGCCTTCTTCAACTCGTACATGCGCCGCGCCAGATGCGACTTGCCCGCACCCGTGGGACCCGTGAGCAGGATGGGCGCGCGCGAGCGCACGGCCACGCGCTCGATCTCGTCGATCAGCGCGTTGAACCCGGCATTGCGCGTGGCGATGCCGCTCTTGAGAAATTGCACGGCCTCGCTCTGCTCGGCGCCGAAGCGCTGGGCGATCACGTCGTAGCGCGACAGGTCCAGGTCGATCAGCGCATAGCTGCCCGGGTCGCCCATGCGCTGGCGCCGGGGTGGCGAGGTCTGGACCAGCACGCCGGGAATGCGGCGCGACTCCACCAGCAGGAACAGGCAGATCTGTGCCACGTGCGTGCCCGTGGTGATGTGCGTCCAGTACTCCTCGCGCTCGGGGTCGAAGCGATAGGCCTGCGTCCAGTCGAACAGCCGCGCATAGACCTCGCCGAAATCCCAGGGATCGGCAATGTCCATGGGCACGAGGTTCACCTGGGTCTCGGGCGATGCCGTGGCGATGTCGCCCTGCAGCAGCTGCGCCAGGGCCAGATGGGGCGGCGTGTAGAGCAGCTCCAGCCGCTCCACCACCAGATCCTCGTGCTGCATGAGGGAGAGGGTCGGCCGCCATTTTTCCCAGCGCCCCGCGCCCCTGCCGGAGTCCAGCTGCGTACCCAGAAAGCCGATGACGACCTTTTTCTTTTCCATGGTTTATCTAGTTGAATAGCTGAAATTCTAGTTTCTTTGGATTGAAGAAGAAATCAAGAAAAGTGTGATTTGAGATTTATCTAAATAAATCAATGCGTTGAAGAATCTTTTGGCGCCTGATGCCAGGCTGGCACGCATCTCGCAATAACCAAGGCATCCAGTGCAGGCGGTGACCGCTCACAGGCCGGGGTTGGGGCAAAGGCCCGCCCCGCCGGTGCCGGAAGTCCGGGCCCCCAGGGGCCTGTCGATTTCCCGCATGCCGCACGCCGCAAGCGCTGGGTAACGGCAAGGTTGTGGAAACCGTCTCGCAAGGGACGCCTGGTTCGACTCCAGGCTTGCCAGCCACTGGTAGCTCAGTCTGGTAGAGCACCCTCGCAAGAGGACTGTCGCAGGTTCGATTCCTGTCCACTCTTCCGGCCGCAAGGCCGGGCTATTGAAACGGTCGAAAGACCACCCGCCGAACGCGGGAGGTGGCCACCGGGTTGCGATGCAGCCCAAGGCCGCCACCCGTCAGCGGCGGCGGCTGTGCCAGGTCCCGGCACGGTCCGCGCCCGCAGCCAGCCACGCTGCAACCTGTTTCCAGGGTTGCAGCCACGGCGCACTGCAAGGCCCGGGCCGTGCCCCCTGGAACCCCGCCGCTGCTGTAACGGCACCCCTATTGATTGCGGCGAAGACGCCGAACGAGGAGAAGAAGAAATGCTGAAGATCCAACGCATCACCGTCAAGAAGAACGAACGCGCCCTGCTGCTGCGCAATGGCGATTTCGAGCGCGTGCTGCACAGCGGCCGGCACTGGCTGGTTGCCGGCACCGACCAACTGCGCGTGGAAACCTTTGCCCTGGAGCAGCCCGCCTTCACGCACGGTCTGGCCGACTACCTGATGGCGCAGGAGCCCGCCGTGGTGGCCGCCGAATTCCTGCGCGTGGAACTGTCCGAGACCGAGGCGGGCCTGCGCAGCGAAAACGGCGTGCTGGTCGAGATCCTGCCGCCCGGCACGCGCCGCCTGTACTGGAAGGGACTGGTGGACGTGGGCGTGCAGGTGGTCGACCTGCAGGCCGGCGCCGAGCTGCCCGCCGCCCTGGCGGCGCGCCTGACCCAGACGCAGCTGCGCCAGCGCAGCGTGTCCGGCCTCAACGGCGTGCTGCAGGTGCAGGTGCCCGCAGGCCAGTGCGCGCTGCTGACCATCGACGGCAAGGTGGACCGCCTGCTGCAGGCCGGCAGCCATGCGTTCTGGAAGTTCGGCCGCAGCGTTGCCGTGGAGCTGGTGGACCTGCGCCTGCAGGCCGTCGAGGTCTCGGGCCAGGACATCATGACCCGCGACAAGGTCAGCCTGCGCCTGAACCTGAGCGCCACCTATCGCCACACCGACGTTCTGCGCGCCTTTGCCCAGCTGCAAAAGCCCGCCGAGCACCTGTACCGCGAACTGCAGTTCGCGCTGCGCGCCGCCGTGGGCACCCGCACGCTCGATGAGCTGCTGGAGAACAAGACGGTGATCGATGACGTGGTGACCGCGCACATGGCGGCCAAGCTGCAGCCCTTCGGCATGGTGGTGGAGAGCGTGGGCGTGAAGGACATCGTGCTGCCCGGCGAGATGAAGGCCATCCTGACCCAGGTGGTGCAGGCCGAAAAGCAGGCCCAGGCCAACGTGATCCGCCGCCGCGAGGAAACGGCGGCCACGCGCTCGCTGCTCAACACCGCCAAGGTCATGGAGGACAACCCCGTGGCCCTGCGCATGAAGGAGCTGGAGACGCTGGAACGCGTGGCCGAGCGCATCGACAAGATCTCCGTGTTCGGCGGGCTGGATCAGGTGCTCAACGGGCTGGTGAAGATGCGTTGACCGGCAGGCTGGTCGGGACACAACGGACAACGAAGAAACAAAAGAGAGGTACGGCCATGGCCGCATTCGAAGAACTATGGAGCTATGAGGTGGGCAAGGCGGGCTGGGCGACGTTGAAGTTCAGCACGCCCGAGGAGGAACTGGTGTGTGCCGTGTCCTACCTGCACGATTCGCTGGGTGATCTGGCCGCCATGGCGCTGGCCTTGACCAAGGGCGCGCACCGGGCTGCCGCCGTGTTCATGGACGAGCCCGGCGAAGTGCACCTGAGCATGGAAGGTGATCACGACACCCTTTCCTACGAGCTGCGGCAGTACGCGGACTGGGCCAGCTGGGGCATCACCGCCATGGATGACTATGAAGTGCTGGCCCGCGGGCAGGTGGCCCGCGAGGACGTGGTGCGCAGCGTGTACCGCGTGCTGGACGGTATTTATTGCGGCATGGGTGTCGAGGAATACCGAAAGCGCTGGCTGGAGCATGAATTCCCGCTGCGGGACTATCAAAGCCTGGGCAGCGCCATCCGCAAGCGGGACCTGTCTCGCCTGATGCGTGGATGAGCCGCGCGGCAGCAAGACCTGAACAAGACGAACAGACAAGAAGACTGAAGGACAACGCAATGAACTACCTGCAACACAACGTGGAAAACGGCGTCCCCATCAAGATGTGGACCAAGGGCGTGCCCGTGGAGGACGAGGCGCGCAGGCAGCTGGAGAACGCCGCGCGCCTGCCCGTGGTCTTCAAGCATGTCGCGGCCATGCCCGACGTGCACCTGGGCATAGGCGCCACCGTGGGCTCGGTGATCCCCACCATCAGGGCCATCATCCCGGCGGCCGTGGGCGTGGACATCGGTTGCGGAATGATGGCTGCCAAGACCACGCTGCGCGCCGAGGACCTGCCCGACAACCTGGGCCCGCTCCGCTCGGCGATAGAGCAGGCCGTGCCCCATGGCTCGGTGCCGCGCCATCGGGGCCGCGATCCGGGCAGCTGGGAGAACCCGCCCGTGTCGGTGGACCAGGTCTGGGCCACGCTGGCCGATGAGTTCGACCTGCTGTGCGAGCTGCATCCGCGCCTGGCCAACACCAACAACCGCAAGCACCTGGGAACGCTGGGCAGCGGCAACCACTTCATCGAGATCTGCCTGGACGAGGCGGGCTTCGTGTGGTTCATGCTGCACTCGGGCTCGCGCGGCGTGGGCAATGCCATCGGCACCCATTTCATCGAGCTGGCCAAGAAGGACGCAGAACTCCATCAGCGCAACCTGCCCGACAAGGACCTGGCCTATTTCGAGGAAGGGGCCCGCTACTTTGGCGACTATGTGCGCGGCGTGTCCTGGGCGCAGAAGTTCGCCATGCGCAACCGCGAGGTGATGATGGCCAACCTCATCGCCACGGTGCGCAAGGTGATCGCCAAGCCCTTCGAGTCGCATGTGGAGGCGGTGAACTGCCACCACAACTACGTGCAGCAGGAGCGCCATTTCGGGCAGGACGTATTCATCACCCGCAAGGGTGCGGTGAGCGCGCGGCGCGGCGAGCTGGGCATCATCCCGGGCAGCATGGGCGCGCGCAGCTATATCGTGCGCGGCCTGGGCAACCCGGAGAGCTTCGAGAGCTGCAGCCACGGTGCGGGCCGCGTGATGAGCCGGACCAAGGCCAAGAAGATGTTCAGCGTGGAGGACCATATCAAGGCCACCGAGGGCGTGGAATGCCGCAAGGATGCCAATGTGGTGGACGAGATTCCCATGGCCTACAAGGACATCGATGCGGTCATGGCCGCGCAGCAGGATCTGGTGGAGGTGGTGCACACCCTGAAGCAAGTGGTGTGCGTGAAAGGGTGAGTGGATGAGGGCCCCGGGCTCTCATCCTCCAGAACAGAAAGCAGGATGAGAGCATGAGGGAAGAGAAGGTATTGAGCGCGCATCCGGTCTCCGATGTCATGCGCGCCACGGTGCTGGCCAACCTGGCCGAGGTGGAGCGCAGGCACGAGGTCACGGTGCTGTTTGCCTGCGAGTCGGGCAGCCGCGGCTGGGGCTTCGCCTCGCCCGACAGCGACTATGACGTGCGCTTCATCTACGTCCACCGCCTGCCCTGGTATCTGACGGTGGCGCCGGGCCGCGATGTCATAGAGCAGCCGCTCAGCGGCGAGCTCGATGTCAGCGGCTGGGAGCTGCGCAAGGCGCTGGGGCTGCTGCGCGCCTCCAACCCCACGCTGCTTGAATGGCTGCGCTCGCCCGTGGTCTACCGGCAGGAGCAGCCCTGGGCCGAGCGCCTGCATCTGCTGGCCGAGCAGGGCTTTTCGCCGGTGCGCGGCTACCACCACTACGTGGCCATGGCGCGCAAGAACCTGCGCGCCCACCTGCAGGGCGATGTCGTGCGCTACAAGAAATACTTCTACGTGCTGCGCCCCTTGCTGGCCGCGCGCTGGATACGCGAGGGGCGTGGTGCGCCGCCCATGCGCTTTGCACAGCTGGCGGCGGGCACGCTGGAGGATGCAGGCCTGCTGGCCGAACTCAATGAGCTGCTGGAGCTCAAGATGCGCCTGGGCGAGGCCGCCAAGGGGCCGCGCCGGGTGCGGGTCCATGATTTCCTGGAGCGCGAGCTGGCCCATGCCATGGCCCATGCGCCCGATCCGGGGGGCCAGGCCGATGCAGCGCCGCTGGACCGCTATCTGCGGGATGCCGTGGCGCGCTTTGGCGGCAATTGGCGGCAATGAATGAAAGAGAAAAATGAAAGTGATCGAGATCGACGGCTCCGCCGGGGAGGGCGGAGGCCAGATGCTGCGCAGCGCGCTGGCGCTTTCCATGTGCACGGGCCAGCCCTTTGCCATGCAGCGCATCCGTGCCGGGCGCGCCAAGCCGGGTCTGATGCGCCAGCACCTGGCCTGCGTCAATGCCGCCGCCGAAATCTGCGGCGCGCAGATGCAGGGCGCCGAGATGAATTCGCAGGCGCTGCAATTCACGCCGGGGCCGGTGCGTGCGGGCGAGTACCGCTTCGTGATCGCCTCGGCGGGCAGTTGCACCCTGCTGCTGCAGACGCTGTGGCCCGCGCTGATGCTGGCCGATGGCGAAAGCCGCCTGACCCTGGGCGGCGGCACCCACAACCCGGCCGCGCCGCCCTTCCACTTCCTGGAGCGCAGCTATGCGCCGCTGCTGCACAGGCTGGGCGCCCGCTGCGAGCTGCGGCTGCGCCGGCTGGGCTTTTATCCGGCCGGTGGCGGCGAGATGGACGTGACGATCACGCCGACAACCAATGGGCTTGTGCCTTTCGATATCACCGAACGTGGCGCCCCCGTGGCCAGCCATGCCGAATGCTTTGCGCCCGCGCTGCCACGTGCGGTGGCCCAGCGCGAACTGGACCATCTGGGCCAGGCCCTGGGCTGGTCTGGCGAGCAGCTGCAGGTGGCTGCCGTGCGCCAGAACGAGGGGCCGGGCAACGCGCTGCTGGCCACGCTGGCCTATGAGCACCTGAGCGAAGTGTTCACGCAGTTCGGCATGAAGGGCGTCAGCGCCGAAAAGGTGGCGCATGACCTGGCGCGCGAGGTGCGCCGCCACCAGGGCAGCCGGGCCGCGCTGGGCCCGTACCTGGCCGACCAATGGGCCCTGCCGCTGGCGCTGGCCGTCTGGCGCAGCGGGCGCGCGGCCAGCTACACCTGCACGGAACTGACGCCGCATGCGCGCAGCAATTTCGAGGTGATCAAGCGCTTTGTGCCTGTGCGCTTCGCCACAGATACAACGGGCGACGGCTGGCGTGTTTCGCTCTCGCCAGCCTGAGCGGCCTCAGCGATCGGCCCGCACCAGCGTGCTCTTGCCGAACAGGCTCTCCAGCAGGTCCACCACCAGTTCTGCCGTCTGGTTGCGCACATCCAGCGCGGGATTGAGCTCCACCAGATCCATCGAGCCCAGGCGTCCGGTGTCGGCCAGCATCTCCATGCACAGCTGGGCCTCGCGGTAGCTGGGGCCGCCGCGCACGGGGGTGCCGGTGCCGGGCGCGATGTCGGGATCGAGGTAGTCCACGTCGAAGCTCAGGTGCAGGTGGGTGTCGCTGCCTTCCAGGTCTTCCAGCGCGCGGCGCATGACCTCGCGCATGCCCAGCTCGTCGATGGCGCGCATGTCATAGACCTCCACGCCCAGCGAATGCAGCAGGCGCTTTTCCTGGTCATCCACGCTGCGCAGGCCGATCTGGCACAGCGAGGCGGCTGCCAGCGCCGGATCGCCGCCCTGGGACAGCGCGGTGAGCGCCGCGGGCCCCAGGCCGCACAGGCTGGCCACGGGCATGCCGTGCAGGTTGCCGCTGGGCGAGATATCGGGCGTGTTGCAGTCGGCGTGGGCGTCCAGCCAGATCACGCGCAGCGCGCGGCCTCGTCGGCGGCAGTGGGCGGCCACGGCGCTGATCGAGCCCATGGCCAGGCTGTGGTCGCCGCCCAGCATCAGCGGCAGCTCGCCGTCGTCCAGCGCCTGGCCCACGGCCTGGTGCACGGCCTGCATCCAGGCACGGGCCGGGGCGAGGTGGCGCAGCCCCTGCTCGGGCGGTGTCTGCGGATTGGGCGGGCCTGCCAGATTGCCGATGTCCCTCACCTGGCAGCCCAGTTGGCGCAGCGCCGGGCCCAGGCCGGCCACGCGCAGTGCGTCCGGCCCCATGGCGCTGCCCAGGCGGCTGGCGCCGATGTCGGTGGGCACGCCTATGAGTCTCAGGGCGCGTGCGGTCTGCGGGGTCGTATGGGTGTTCATGCTCATGGGACCCATGGTATGCAGTCCCCGTGTCAGCCAAAGCCGCGTTCTGCCTGCCCGGCCTCGCGCACCAGCCGGTACAGGTCGCGGGGGTCGGCCAGCGCAGGCACCAGGTCGATCGACTGCATCAGTCCGGTGTCGTGGGCCAGCGCGCGCAACCAGCGCAGGGCCGAATAGTCTTCCAGCGCAAAGCCCACGGAGTCGAACAGCGTGATCTCCGTGTCATGCCCGCGGCCCGGCGCCTGGCCGTTGATGACCTGCCACAGCTCGGTCACGGGCGCGTCGGCGGGCAATTGCTGCAGCTCGCCTTCCACGCGCGTCTGGGGCGTGAACTCCACGAAGATGCGCGCACGCCGCAGCAGTGCCAGGGGCAGCTCGGTCTTGCCGGGGCAATCGCCGCCGACGGCGTTGATGTGGGTGCCCGGGCGCACGTCGGCATCGGCGATCACGCAGGCGCGGTGTTTGGCGGCCGTCACCGTGGTCACGATGTCGGCGCCCTCCAGGGCCTCGGCGCTGCTGGCGCAGCAGGTGATGCGCTGGGCCGCGATGCCCGCATGGCCCAGGTTGTCCACCAGCTTGCGCATGGCCTTGACATCGATGTCGAAGATGCGCAGCCGTTCCACGCCCAGCAGGTGGGTGAACGCCAGGGCCTGGAATTCGGACTGCGATCCTGCGCCGACCAGCGCCATGCTGCGGCAGCCCGGCCGCGCCAGCCGGCGCGCGGCCAGCGCCGAGGTGGCGGCAGTGCGCAGCGCCGTGGCCAGCGTCAGGTCGGACAGGAAGACCGGCAGGCCCGTGGCCACGTCGGCCAGGGCGCCGAAGGCCATCACCGTGGGCAGGTCCCGATCGGCGTTGTCCGGGTGGCCGTTGACGTACTTGAAGGCGTAGTCGAGCGCATCGGACACGGGCATGAGCTCGATCACGCCGCCGGGCGAATGGTGGGCGATGCGGGCCGATTTCTCGAAATCGGGCCAGCGCGCGAAGTCTTGCTCGATGGCATCGGCCAGGCCGGCCAGGCAGGCGGCAACGCCGACCTGCGCCACCAGGCGTGCGGCCTGCGTGGCGCCGAGGAAATCCGTGTGGACGGGCGTGGTTCGAGGCTTCATGGTGCTCTCCCTCGCGGTTGCTTCCACTGTAGGCCCGGGCCGAAGCGCAGGCAAGCGGGTTTCGGCTGGCGCCTGCGCGGGGAATCGCGGTGCGCGTATGCTCGGCACCCAAGCTATGAACCAACTGCATCTGTTTTTGCCCTGCGCCGCCGGCGTTGAGGGATTTCTGGCCGACGAGGTCCACGCGATCACCGGCCTGAGCGGCCACGACCTCATGGTGGGCCGTGGCGGCGTGATGGTGCGCGGCCTGTGGCGCGACGCCCTGCTGCTGAACCTGCACAGCCGGCTGGCCCAGCGCGTGCTGGTGCAGCTGTCGCAGACCCTGTACCGCAACGAGAACGACCTGTACCGCGCCGCCAGCGAAGTGGCCTGGGAGATCTGGTTCTCCCCGCGCGAGAGCTTCAAGATCGAGGTCACGGCCCAGCACAGCCCGCTGACCAGCCTCAACTTCGCGGCGCTGCGCGTCAAGGACGCCATTGCCGACCGCTTCCGCGACAGGAAGGGCGTGCGCCCCGACGTGGAAACGCGTCACCCCGACGTGCGCGTGCACCTGCACCTGACGACCGACGAGGCCACCATCTACATCGACACCTCGGGCGAGGCGCTGTTCAAGCGCGGCTGGCGCGAGGACAAGGGCGATGCGCCGCTCAAGGAAACCCTGGCCGCGGCCATGATCGCCGCCACGGGCTGGGACCCGCACGGCGACGATCCCCAGCCGCTGTACGACCCCTGCTGCGGCAGCGGCACGGTGCTGATCGAGGCCGCGCAGATTGCACGCCGCATTCCGGCCGGCATCCTGCGGCGCTTCGCGTTCGAGAAGCTGGTGCCCTTCCAGAGGCATGTGTGGGAAGCCATGCTGGACGAGGCCGAGGCCGCCATCCTGCCCGACAGCCCCGTGGCCATCTATGGCTCCGACGTGTCCCACCGCATGGTGGACTTTGCCCAGCGCAACGCCGAGCGCGCGGGCGTGGGCCAGACCGTGCAACTGCGCGGTGGCGACGCGCTGCAGCGCATGCCGCCCTGCGAGCAGCCCGGCCTGATGCTGCTGAACCCGCCCTATGGCGAGCGCATTGCCGCAGCCGGCTCGGCCGGCCGCAGCGCCGGCGAACGCATGGAAGTGGTCGAGCGCGCGGGCCGCGAGACGGCCCAGACCGAGGACGGAGTGGAATTCTTCAGCCAGCTGGCCACCCACTGGAAGAAGAACTACAGCGGCTGGAGCGCCTGGATGCTCACGCCCGACCTCAAGCTGCCCGGCAAGATGCGCCTGAAAGAGGCGCGCCGCACGCCCATGTGGAACGGCCCCATCGAATGCCGGCTGTTCCGCTTCGACATGATCCGTGGCGCAGTCAAGCCCAGAAAGGCCGCCGAAGGCCCGGCAGAGGGCGCCGCGCCATGAAGATCGTGCTGCGCTGGCCACAGTGCAACGACGGCTACGAAGGTCCCCTGCCCCGGCCCGTGGTGCTCGATACCAATGTGGTCCTTGATATGCTGATCTTCGACGATCCGCATGTCCCCCCGATCCGCGAACTGGTGGAGCAGGGACAGATGCGCTGGATTGCCGACCAGGCCCAGCGCCTCGAACTCGAACGCGTGCTGCACTACAGCCAGATCGCGCCGCGCGTGGCCTTCTATGGCAAGACGGCCGAAGGCGTGCTCTCGGCCTTTGACGGAGCGGTCGAATACGTGGCCGATGCGCCGCGCATCCGCTTTGCCTGCACCGACCCCGACGACCAGCATTTCCTGGACCTGGCCAGCCAGCACCAGGCGCTGCTGATCAGCAAGGACAAGGCCGTGCTCAAGCTGCGCAAGCGCGTGGCCGGCCTGGGCGCCACCGTGGGCAACATCCTGCTGGCCGAGCACGAAGAGGCGCAGGCCGCCTGACGCCCTGGCCGCTGTTGTGCAGCAACCACCCAGGCGGCAATGGGGCAACAGCCTGGGTGCGACCCACTGGACAGCTTTCTCCTAAACTGGCGGCCATGCAGCAAGGCGCAAGCCCTTCTGCCAGGAGGACGGCCTCCCCCACATCGGGACATGCATGCGCCGGGACGACCCGGCTCCACAAGGAGTTTTCCATGGCATGGGTCTATCTGTTGGTGGCGGGGCTGCTCGAAGTGGTCTGGGCGTTCTCGATGAAGCAATCTCACGGCTTCACGCGGCTGGTGCCCAGCGCCATCACCATCGTCACCATGATCGCCAGCTTCGGCCTGCTGGCCGTGGCCATGCGCAGCCTGCCGCTGGGCACGGCCTACACGATCTGGACCGGCATCGGCGCCGTGGGCGCCTTCCTGGTCGGCATCACGGTCCTGGGCGAGCAGGTCAGTGCCATGCGCATCGGCGCGGCCGTGCTCATCGTCTCGGGCCTGGTGCTGATGAAGCTGTCTTCGGACTGAGCGGGCGGCCGTTCAGCGGCCCGTGCTCAGCTCCAGCGTCAGGCGCAGCATGTCGCGGTGCTGCACGCCGCGCTCCCACAGCTGGGTGGTGTAGTGCCTGAGGAAGAAATCCCGGTCTATGCCCGTCACGCGAAAACCCGCGCGCTGGTAGAAGACCAGCTGGTCGCCGAAGCTGCCCGTGCCGACCTCGATGCGCGGCGCTCGCTGGGAGCGCGCCCATTCGATGGCACGCCGCAGCAGGGCGGTGCCCAGGCCCCGGTGGTGCAGCGATTCCGCGACCGCGATGTTCATCAGCTCCCAGGCGGGTGGGGCCGATGCCTCATCGCCGCTGGCGCGCAGCGGCACCAGCACGCACATGCCCAATACCTCGCCGCGCCCGCCGGGACGCGGCGGCTGGCCTTCGCGCTGGAAGGACTCGCGCGCGGCAAAACAGGTGGAGCCCGCCAGATAGCCGCGCACCTTCTCCCGCGACGGATCCGCCGACAGCAGCAGCGGCCACGGCGCCTCGGCCGGGTTCAGCGGCTCTATGTGCCAGGGTGCGAGAGAAACGGAAGGCGCGGTCATAAGCCTGAATCATCCCATGCCTGACATTGGGACGCAGTTGGGCTCCTCTGCGGAATCTTGACGTGCGCTTACAACTGTGCCTTTGCACGGGTGGGTCTAGTGGTTTATACTTAGAACTAGGGTAAACGCTTAGAGGGTTTTCCCGGCATTCGCGGCACTTGAGATGCATGCCGCCAGTGATTGTTGAGCGTCTCAGTAAGGAAGTTCACCATGCGCCAAGCAATCTATTCCCTGATCGATTTCATCCAGCAAGCCCGCAACGCCGAGCTCGAAATCGCCAACCAGTAATCCGGTTGGAGGCAGGTGCGCCCCGAAGCGCGCCCACCGATGCGATCGCCCCATTGCCGATGATGGCCTTGGGGCTTTTGTGTTTCTGGGCGCCGGGCTTGCGGGCACAGGGCAGCGGAGTCCTGGCTAAAGGCCCAGCACCAGCCTGCCGCTCCTGGCGCGCGAGCAGCAGCTCATCATCTTGGTGCAGGCCGCGCGCTCGCCGCGCGTGAGCACCATGTCGCGGTGGTCCACCTCGCCTTCGAGCACGGGCACTTCGCAGGACCCGCACAGCCCTTCCCGGCAGTCGCTTTGCACTTCGATCTTCGCGCTGCGCAGGGCGTCCAGCAGCGTCTGGTCGTTGCGCACCTGCAGCACAAGGCCCGAGGCGCGCAGTTCCACCTCGAAGCCCTGCTCCCTGGCAGGGTCCAGCGCCCCCACGGTGGAGACGAAATGCTCCACGCGCAGGCTGTCCTCGGGCCAGTGGCGGCTGGCGGCCTCCAGGCCGTCCAGCAGGCGCGCCGGTCCGCAGGCATGGATGCGGGCTCCGGCGCGCGGCGTGGCCAGCAAGGCGGCGTAGTCGGCGCGCCGGCCTTCCTCCGCCACGTACAGATGCAGCCTGGCGCCATGCTCGGCCAGCAGCGGCGCCAGCAGCGCCATGCCCGCGCGGCGCCGGCCGCTGTAGTGGATTTCATAGGACAGGCCCAGCGCCCTGGCGCGCCGTGCCATGGCCGAGATGGGCGTGATGCCGATGCCGCCGGCCACCAGGATCAGGTGGCTGGCGCCTTCGTCCAGCGGGAAATGGTTGCGCGGGCCCCGCACCTGTACGGTGGCGCCGCGGTGCAGATGCTCATGCACCCAGGCCGAGCCGCCACGGCCGTTGGCCTCGCGCAGCACGGCAATCTCGTAGCTGCCGGTGTCCTGCGGGTCGCCGCACAGCGAGTACTGTCGTGACAGGCCCGTGTCGCCGCATTGCAGGTCGATGTGCGAGCCCGGCGTCCAGCGCGGCAGGGCGTGTCCATCGGCGGCCTTCAGGCGCAGGCGTAGCACGCCTTCGGCGGCGGCCTCGGCCTCGGCCACGACCATGGGCCGGCTGGCGCCGCCCTGCAGGGCTTCGCCGATGCGCACGGGCTGGCGCGCCTGCAGCAGGGCGGGACGGGCGCGCTCGGGGTTGAGGGCCGGGTCCCACTCCACCCACAGGTGCTCGGGGCCCCGGAACGAGGTGTTGGGCACGTAGGTGAACCGCTGCTCGGCCAGCCGCATGTGGGGAAGGCGGCGCGTGAACTCCTCCAGGAAGATCTGCATCTCCATGCGCGCCAGGTTCTTGCCCATGCACTGGTGCGAGCCATAGCCGAAGGTCAGGTGGTCGCCGGCGTTGTCGCGGTGGATGTCGAAGAAGTCGGCATCGGCGAAATGCCGCTCGTCGTGGTTGGCCGACGAGGTCACGATGAGCAGCTTCGAGCCCGCCGGCACGGCCACGCCGCCGATCACCACGTCGCGCGTGGCCAGGCGCCGCCAGGCGGCCACCGAGCCGTTGTGGCGCAGGCATTCCTCCACGGCATTGGGGATCAGCGCGGGGTTCTCGCAGATCTGCTTCCAGGCGCCGGGATGCTGCAGCAGCAGCTTGACGGCGTTGGCCGTGGCATTCGCCGTGGTCTCGTGCGCGGCCACGATGCCGGCCATCATCATGGAGTGCAGGTAGGAGTCGGTGACGACCTCGGGAAGCTCCTTTTGCTTGCGTATGCCGTATTGCATCCAGCCCGGCGCATCGGGGTTCTCGCGCATCTTGGCCAGCACCTTGCCGGCCAGCTGCCAGAAGTTGCCCACCGCATGGGCCACGGCCACCTGCTGCTCGGGCCGGGGCCGGCCCCAGGTGTTGACGGTGTGGGCGATAGAGTACTCGCGCAGCCGGTCCATGTCCTCCTCGGGCACGCCGAGAAAGTGCAGGGCCACGGTCAGCGGCACCTCCCACAGCATCTGGTCCACAAGGTCGGCGCGGCCGTCGTCGATGAAGCGGTCCACATAGGCGCGCGCCAGCTCGCGCACCATGGGCTCGTGGTGGCGCAGCTCCTCGGGCGTGAACGGGTCCATCAGCGCGCGGCGGCGCGGCATGTGGGCGGGCTCGTCCTCGTTGACCAGGGTGCGGTTCAGCGCGAAGCCGTAGGAGGCCAGCACGGCATTGGCCTCCTCGCCCGTGGGCGTGATCTTCTCCAGCGCGATCGAGGGACTGAAGGCGATGTTGTCGCGGAACACCGCCTTGATGTCGTCGAAGCGCGTGACCACCCAGTAGCCCAGTTGCGGGCTGTAGAACACCGGCTCCTGCTCGCGCGCCCAGCGCACATATTCGGGCGGGTCCTGCTGGTAGCCGTCGCTGAACGGGTCGAAGGCAGCGGCACCCGCGCTGACGGGGCAGCCCGTGGGGCCGGTCTGGCCGCTGGGCTGGCGGTGGTCGAAGGGGCAGCGCGCGGAGGCTGGCGCAGAGGTGGACGGGGCGGCGTTGGAGGCGGCGGAGGCAGTCATGGCAGGTTCGCAGGCAGGCAGGAGGCGCGGAGGGTCAATCCAAAGTGATGTTCTGGTCGCGGATCAATTGGTGCCAGCGCGCGCTTTCGCTGGCCAGCAGCGCGGCGAACTGCTCGGGCGTGTTGCCCACGGGCTCCACGCCGAAATCCACGAGCTTCTGACGCACGGCGGGCTCGTTGATCGCGGCCACGACCTGCCTGTGCAGGGCCGCGATGACCGGGGCCGGGGTCCTGGCGGGCGCCACCAGTCCCACCAGGGCGGCGGCCTGCACTTTGGGCAGGCCCAGCTCGGCGAAGGTGGGCACGTCGGGCAACTGGGGCAGGCGCGTGGCGTTGGCCACGGCCAGCGGGCGGACCTTGCCGCCCTTGATGAAGCCTGCGCCTGCGGCCAGGTCCACCATCATCACGGGCACCTGGCCGCCCGCCACGTCGCCCAGGGCCGGTGCCGCGCCCTTGTAGGGCGCGTGCACCAGCTTCAGGCCGGCCTCCACCCTGAGCAGTTCCATGGCCAGGTGGTGCGGACTGCCGGCACCGGCCGAGGCGTAGTTCACGCCGTCCTTGCTGGTGCGCGCCTGGGCCAGGAAGTCTTTGGCCGTGGCCGCTGCCATGCCGGGGCCGGCCACCAGGATCATCGGGAAGCGGCCCATCAGCGTGACCGGCGCGAGGTCCCTGGCGGGGTTGTAGCTGAGGCTCTTGTAGAGCACGGGATTGAAGACCAGGGTGCCGTTGTCGGCCGACAGCACGGTGTAGCCATCGGCGGCAGCACGCGCGGTTTCCGAGGCGCCTATGGCCGTGTTGCCGCCCGGGCGGTTGTCCACCACGATGGGCTGGTGCACCTGGCCGCCCCAGGCCTGGCCTATGGTGCGGGCCAGGAAGTCCGAGCCGCCGCCGGCCGCGTAGGGAACGATCCAGCGCACGTTCCTGCTGGGGAATCCGTCCTGGGCCAGCGCGCCGGGCAGGGCGGTGGCCGATAGCAGGCCTGCGGCCAGTGTGGTGAGGAAAAGGCGCTTGTGCATGGGGCTTGTCTCCGGTGAGGCCTGGGTGGAATCCATGGAATCTCGTTTTGCGTAATTTTTCTACGCATTGCGTAAAAACACCGCCCGGGATTACCCGCAAGCTGCGGCACAATGCCCCGCCAGCCCTTAAAACAGGCCTTTCCAGACCCGCCCTGCCGCCATGACTTCCACTGCTGCCTCCGAGATTGACGAGCCCGCGCCGCCGCGCGAAAGGCGCCAGCGCGTGCAGGCCGCCGAGACCTGCCTGGCCGTGCTCAAGGCCCTGGCCACGCTGGGCGGACGCGCCAGCCTCACGGCCATCGCGGGCGCGGTGGAGGAAAGCCCGGCCAAGGTCCACCGCTATCTGGCCAGCCTGATGGCCGAGGGGCTGGTGGAGCAGGACCGTGGCGGCACGCAGTACGCGCTGGCGGCCGAGGCCATGCGCGTGGGCCTGGCCGCCATGCGGCAGTCCGACCCCATCCGCCTGGCCGAGCCGGCCCTATTGCACCTGCGCGAGGCCTTGCAGGTCACCAGCTTCGTGGCCGTGATGGGCAACCTGGGCCCGACCATCGTGCGCTTCGAGGAGCCGGGCCTGCCGGTCACCGTCAATGTGCGCGTGGGCTCGGTGATGTCGCTGCTGTGGTCGGCCACGGGGCGCGCCTTCTTCGCCTTCATGGACGACGATGCCCGCGTGGATGCGCTGCTGGCCCGGGAGCTGGCCGAGGCGCCGGCCGCGCGGCGCGCGCTGCTCGATGGCGCGGACCCGCTGGGCACGCTGCGCCGCGAGATCCGCGCTGCGGGCTGCGCCTCGGTGCGCGATGTCAACCTGCCGGGCATCAGCGCCGTGGCGGCGCCGCTGCACGACTACACAGGCCATGTGGTGGGCGTGCTGTGCGCGCTGGGCGCCAGCGGCGGCTTCGACCCGGACCCGCAGGGCGCGGTGGCCCTGGCCCTGCGCGCCGAAGCGGCGCGCGTCAGCGCCTCGCTGGGCCACCTGCCCGGCTGAAGCCCGGCTGAGGCCCGGTTGAGGCCTGCGGCCCGCTGCCGCTAAGGCGTCACCAGCGTGTAGGCCATGCGCACGCGCTGCATGTCGCGGCCCAGGCGGCGGCTTTCGGGCAGGCGGCGCACCCAGGCCAGCTGTTTCACGGTGCGGGCCATCAGGGCGCGGGTTTCGGGCTCCATGGACTGCACGAAATCCTGCCAAGCCGTGCGCGCGGCCGGCATGGCGCCGGCCTGCTCCAGTATCCAGGCCGTGGAGTGGGCGTAGCACAGGGCATCGCGCACGCGGCACAGCGCCAGGGGCAGGTGGGCGGCGGGGTCGTCCTCGAAGTCGATGAAGCCGATCACGCCATCGGCACAGCAGACCATGTTGCGCGCAAAGGCCTGGCTCAGGCAGTCGCCGCTGCCATGCACCTGCTGCAGGGTCTGCAGGCCTTGCAACCATAGCGCCAGCGTGCTGCCGTCGCCCCGGGGCAGGGCGGCTTCCATGGCATTGCCCAGCGAGGGCGCCTCCACGCCGGGGCTGCCCAGGTGGCGCATGGCAAAGCCGTCCTCGCACTCGGCCAGCACGGCAGGCACGCGCAGGCCGCGCTGCGCGAGCTGGCGCAGGCGGCGGACCTCGGTGCGGATGGCTTCGTGGCCGCCGGGGTTGGGCACGGGCCGCAGCACGGGCAGGCGCAGGCACAAGGCGAGGAGGGCCAGCGCGCGATAGCGCCATGCCGGGTTGCTGGCGCCCGCGCGCTTGACCCAGATGGTTTCGTCTTCCCGGTCATAGCGCTGGATGCTCAGGGGCTGGCTCAGCACATGGGCGCGCAAAAAGGCGTCGTAGTCTGGCGGCTCGGTAGGCGGGACGGCGGAGGACGGTTCGGACACGGCAGGCTCTGGAAAGTGAGTGGCTGGCGCGCAACGCCAGCCGGATGCGGCAATTGTGCCGTGCCAGGACTGGCCGCTTGCGCCGGCCGGCAGGGGCGCCAGGGTTTGCACTGCGGCAAGGCCGGTGGATTTGCCGCTTGGCAGCCGGAAAATTGAGACAATCGTTTCATCTTTAGCAGTGCCGAAAACCATTCATGAACACAGAAGACAGTGGCAAGCTGGTGGCCGCCCTGGTGCGCGGCATCTCCGTGCTCCAGTGCTTTTCCAACAAGCACCAGGAACTCAGCGCCCGTGAACTGATGGACATGACGGGCCTGCCCAAGCCCACGCTGTTCCGCCTGATCGACACCCTGTGCGTACTGAACCTGATGCGCTACTCCGAGCGCCTGTCCAAGTACGTGCCGGGCGTGGGGCTGCTGAACCTGTCCTCGCCCGTGCTGGCGCGCATGCACATGCGCCAGTTCGCGCGGCCGCACATGCAGGAGCTGGCCAATCACCTGGAGGGCCAGATCCAGCTGGCCGTGGGGCACGGCCGCCAGCTGTGCCTGGTGGAGCTGGCCAACGGCCTGACCAACAAGGTCTTCCTGCCCGAGATCGGCGTGCACATCTCGCTGTCGCGCACCGCCACGGGCCGCGCCTACCTGCTGAGCCTGCCCGAGGCCGAGCGCGAGGCCTTCATCGCGGAACTGCAGGCCGACGATCCCGCACGCGCCCAGCAACTGCGCGAGCGGCTCGACGATGCGCGGCGCGACCTGGCCGAGCACGGCTTTTGCCGCAGCCACGGCGACCTGCACCGCGAGATCCAGTCCATTGCCGTGCCCATGTCCACGGCCAAGGACGGCGAGTACTGGGTGTTCTCGGTCTCCCTGCCCATCTACAGCCCGCAAAGCCGCGCGCTGGAAAGCGATGCCGGGCCGCGCCTGATCACGCTGGTGCGCCTGGTCGAGGGCATGCTGGGCGCTTCCAGCCTTTCGTAAATCAGCGGGCGCTGCGCCAGACTTCCTGCGCTCGCCCTGCGCTCACCTTCTCCAGCACGCTGGCGGTGTCGGAGCCTGCGGCATTCGCAGGACCCGGTGCATAGGCCTGGCCGTCAAAGCGTGGCGCGGGGCTGGCCTGCAGGGCGCCGCCTTCGGGCTGCAGATAGACGCCACGCGCCTGCAGGTGCGGATGGCTGGCGGCTTCCACAGGGCTGAGCACGGCGCCGAAGCAGGCATCGCTGCCCTCCAGCAATTGCTGCCAGTGCGCGCGGGGCCGGGAGGCGAACAGCGTCTGCAGCTGCGCGCGCCGCGCCGGCCAGGCGACGCGGTCCCACTGCGGGCCCTGGAACGCTGCGGCATCGGCCAGGCCCAGCCTGTCCAGCAGCAGGGCGTGGAATTGCGGCTCGATGGCGCCCACGGTGATGAAGCCGCCATCGGCACAGGCATAGGTTTCGTAGAACGGTGCGCTGTCATGGATGCTGTGGCCGCGCTCGTCGGCCACCAGCCCGCGCTGGCGCGCATGCAGCATGAGGTTGAGCATGTGCGCCGCACCATCGACGATGGCCGCATCCACCACCGTGCCGCGACCCGTGGCGCGTGCCTGCACGATGCCGGCCAGCAGCCCCGTCATCAGGTACATGGCGCCGCCGCCGATGTCGCCCAGGGTGGCAAAGGGCGAGACCGGCCGGGCATCGGCCGGCGAGCATCCCCACAGTGCGCCCGAGACGGCCGCATAGTTGTTGTCGTGGCCAGCTGCCTGGGCCAGCGGGCCGTCCTGGCCCCAGCCCGTCATGCGACCATAGACCAGGCGCGGGTTGAGGGCCTGGCAGGCCTCGGGTCCCAGGCCCAGGCGTTCCATGGTGCCGGGCCGCATGCCTTCGATCAGCGCATCGGCATCGCGCACCAGGGCCAGCACCAGGTCACGCCCTTCGGGTGACTTGAGATCGGCGAACACCGAGCGCTTGCCGCGCGACAGCGCGGAGGCGGCTGAGGTGGCGGCGGGTTCCGCCTCGGGCCGCACGATGGACACCACATCGGCACCCAGGTCCGCCAGATGCATGGCGCAGAACGGCCCCGGGCCGATGCCGCCAATCTCCAGCACGCGCACGCTGTCCAGCACCTTCATGGCGTCTCCGTCGAAATCGGTTCAGTCGAGTTGCAGCTGGCGGCTGGTGATCAGCGCGCCCCAGCTCTTGCGGTCGTTGTCCACCAGCTGGGTGAACTGCGCCTGCGGCATGCCGCCGGGGCGGCCGCCGAGCTCGCGGTAGCGGCGCGCCACCTCGGGGTCCCGGAGCACGGCGACAAGGCCGTCGGTGAGCTTGCGCACCACGGCGGGCGGCGTCTGCGCGGGCAGGAAGAAGCCCATCCAACCCACCTTGTTGAAGTCCTGCAGGCCCAGTTCGGTGGCGGTGGGCACCTCGGGCAACTCGGGCTCGCGCTGCGCGCCGGTCACGGCGATGGGATGCAGCTTGCCCGCCTTGATATGCACCAGCGAGGCCGTGAGGTTGTCGAACATGAACTGCGTCTCTCCCGAGACGATGGCCGCCGTCGCCGGTGCCGAGCCACGGTAGGGCACATGCACCACGTCCACGCCCGTGCGCTCGCGCAGCAGCTCGCCCATGAGGTGCGTGGTCTGGCCCACGCCGGCCGAGGAGAACGACAACTTGCCCGGCGCCTGCCGCGCGGCCTTGAGCAGGTCCTCCAGCGAGCGCACCGGCGATGCCTGCGGCACGACCAGTACGTTGGAGAACGAGATCATGTCCGTCAGCGCCACGAAGTCCTCGGGCCTGTAGGGCAGCTTCTTGTAGGCCGTGTAGTTGATGGCGTTGGAGCCCGTGTTGCCCACCAGCACCGTATAGCCGTCCGGCTGCGCGCGTGCCACTTGGCTGGCACCGATGGAGCCGCCCGCGCCCGGCTTGTTGTCCACGATGACGGGCTGGCCCAGCCGCTCGCCCAGCTTGAGCGCCAGCAGCCGCGCGGGAATGTCGGTGGAACCCCCGGCCGCGCCCGGCACGACCAGGGTGATGGGCCGGGTGGGCCAGGCATCGGCTGCAATGGCGGCCGTGGCGCACAGCCAGGCGGCAGCCGCCAGCGTGAGGCGTTTGAACATGGTGTTTCTTCTCCGCGCGTGTGCTGGGCCAGGGCGCTTCTCAGCGAGGATTCATTCGAATGGCGCCATCGAGGCGGATGGTTTCGCCATTGAGCATGGGATTTTCAAGAATGTGCAGCGCGGTCATCGCGTACTCGGACGGGTGGCCCAGGCGTGCGGGGTTGGGCACGGAGGCGGCCAGCGACTGGCGGATGTTGTCGGGCAGCTTGGCCAGGATGGGCGTGTCGAACAGGCCTGGCGCAATGGTGCACACGCGGATCATGCGCGTGGCCAGGTCGCGCGCGGCGACGATGGTCATGCCGATGATGCCCGCCTTGGCCGATGCATAGGGAATCTGGCCGATCTGCCCCTCATAGCCCGCCACCGAGGCCGTGAGCACGCAGGCGCCGCGCTCGCCTTGCACGGGCTCGTTGCGCGCCATGCTGGCGGCGGCCAGGCGCAGCGTGTTGAAGGTGCCGATCAGGTTCACGCGCACGATGCCCGTGTACTTGTCCAGCGAGCCGGGGCTGCCGTCCTTCTCCACCAGCCGCAGCGGCCCGCCCACGCCCGCGCAGTGCACCAGGGCGCGGAACTCGCCGAAGTCCTCGGCGGCCGCAATGGCGGCGGCCATCTGGTCGGCGTCGGCCACGTCGGCCTTCACGAAGCGCAGGCGGCTGCCGTGGCGCTGGCGGGCGGCGTCCACCATGGCCGCGCCGCGGTCCTCGTTCAGGTCCACCACCACCACGTTCAGGCCGCGTTCCAGCAGCGCCTGGGCCGATGCCTCGCCCAGGCCCGATACGCCGCCCGTCACCAGGGCCGTCATGTTCTCTTGCAGTTGCATGGATGTGTCTCCCGTGCCTGGCTCACAGGCGTTCGATGATGGTGGCGTTGGCCATGCCGCCGGCCTCGCACATGGATTGCAGGCCATAGCGCGCGCCGCTGTCCTCCAGCGCGTGCAGCATGGTGGTCATCAGGCGAATGCCCGAGGCGCCCAGCGGATGCCCCAGGGCGATGGCGCCGCCGCGCGGGTTCAGCCGCTCGGGGTCGGCGCCCAGTTCCCTCAGCTCTTTCAGCCAGGCCAGGGGCACGGAGGCAAAGGCCTCGTTGATCTCGCAGTGGTCCATCTGCTCCAGCCGCATGCCGGCCTTGGCCAGCACGCGCCGCGTGGCGGGAATGGGGGCCGTGAGCATGTACAGCGGATCGTCGCCCACCACGTCCAGCGCCACGAAGCGCGCTCGCGGGCGCAGGCCCAGTTGCTGGGCGCGCTTTTCGCTCATCAGCAGCATGGCGCTGGCGCCGTCGGTCATCTGCGAGGCATTGCCCGCCGTGGTGTGCCAGCGGATCTGCGGAAAGCGCGCCGACAGCTCGTCGTTCTGGAACACGGCCTTGAGCGCGCCCAGCTTCTGCGCCGTGGTGCCCGGGCGGATGGTCTCGTCGGCCGTGACGAGGCCGGCAGGCGTGGTGATGCCCACGATCTCGCGCTCGAAGTGCCCGGCCGACTGGGCCGCATGGGCGCGCTGGTGCGATCGCGCGGCATAGGCATCCAGTTCCTCGCGGCCCAGGCCCCAGCGCGCGGCCACGAGGTCGGCCGACACGCCCTGGCCCACCAGCCCCGGCGCAAAGCGCGCATCGAAGCGCGCGCCCGTGGTGTTCTGCCCCATGCGCGAGCTGCCCATGGGCACGCGGCTCATGGACTCCACCCCGCAGGCGATCACCATGTCCTGCGTGCCCGACATGATGGCCTGCACGGCAAAGTGCACGGCCTGCTGGCTGGAGCCGCACTTGCGGTCGATGGTGGTGGACGGCACATGGGCCGGCAGGCCTGCCGCCAGCCAGGCCAGGCGGCCCGGCGTGCCGGCCTGCTCGCCGGCCTGGCTCACGCAGCCGGTGATCACGTCGTCCACCGCGCCGGGGTCGATGCGGTTGCGCTGCACGAGCTGCTCCAGCACCTGGCTGAGCAGATCGACGGGGTGGAGCTGGGCCAGGGCGCCATCGGGCTTGGCCCGGGCCATGGGACTGCGGATGGCATCGACGATGACGGGTGTGTTCATGCGGATTTAATGAGACTGGAGGTTCATGAAATGAATGATAAGTCTCGAAATTTGCATTGAACAAAGCGTTTTCCCGGATGAAAAACCGAGCGTAAACAAAAATACTTGCTGAAAACCCGATGAATTCGAGACGGCGGATTCAAAAAAGCAAAGGAGACAGGCGTGCATGACTTTCACAGCTGGGCCGATGCCCGGCCCGACCGCGTTGCGCTGACCATGGGCGACAGCGGCCAGCAGCACACGGCGGGCGCACTGGCGCAGCGCTCGCGCGAGGTGGCGCAGTGGATGGCCGGGCAGGGCCTGGCGGCCGGCGACACGGTGGCCGTGCTGATGGAAAACCGCGTGGAGATCCTGGAGCTGGTGCTGGCCGCGCGCCTGGCGGGCCTGTACGCGGTGGTCATCAGCACCCATCTGACGGCGCCCGAGGTGGCCTACATCCTGGACGACAGCGGGGCGCGCCATGTCTTTGCTTCGGCCGCCACGGCGGCGCAGCTGCCGGCTGCACTGCCGGCCACCGTGCATTCGGTGGACGGAGACTGCGCATCCACGGGCCTGCCGTCGCTGGCCGATGCCCTGGCCGCCTGGCGCGCGCAGGCGCCCGCGCCCATCGACCTGTCGGGCCGTCCGCTGGGGCGCGACCTGCTGTACTCCTCCGGCACCACGGGCCGGCCCAAGGGCATCAAGAAGGCGCTGCCGGCGGCGCTCTACCGCACGCAGGCCGACCCCGAATTCCTGGCCTGGCAGCGCAACATGGGTTTTGATGCCGACGCGGTCTACCTCTCGCCCGCGCCGCTGTACCACGCAGCGCCGCTGCGCTACTGCCTGCGTACGTTGGACGGCGGCGGCGCGGTGGTGATCACGGCGCGCTTCGACGCACAGCAGGCGCTGGCGATGATCGAGCGCTACCGCATCACCCACAGCCAGTGGGTGCCGACCATGCTGGGCCGCCTGCTGCAGCTGCCCGAGGAGGTGCGGCACGGCTACGACCTGTCCAGCCACCGCTGCGCCATCCATGCGGCCGCGCCCTGCCCGGTGGCCGTCAAGCAGGCGCTGCTGGACTGGTGGGGCGACATCCTGCTGGAGTACTACGCAGGCTCCGAAGGCTGCGGCATCACCCTGATCAACTCCGCCGAATGGCGCCGGCGCCCAGGCTCGGTGGGCCGCGCCAGCTACGGTCGGCTGCGCATCGTGGGCGACGACGGGCAGGAGCTGCCTGCGGGCCAGATCGGCCGCGTTTTCTTCTCGGACGTGGCGCCCTTCGCCTACCTCAACGACCCCGCCAAGACCCGCGAGGCCATCGACGAGCGTGGCTGGGCCACCTACGGCGACCTGGGCCATGTGGACGAGGAGGGCTACCTCTTCCTCAGCGACCGGCGGGCCGACCTCATCCTGTCGGGCGGCGTCAACCTCTATCCGCAGGAGATAGAGAACGCGCTGGCCACGCACCCGGCCGTGCAGGAGGTGGCCGTGGTCGGCGTGCCCGAGCCCGACTTCGGCGAGCAGCCCATGGCCGTGGTCGTGCTGCGCCAGGGCCATGCGGCCAGCGCCGAGATGGCGCGCGCCATCGTCGCCGAGGCCGGCGCCACGCTGTCGCGCCTCAAGCGCCCGCAGCGCCTGCAGTTCGTGGACGAGCTGCCGCGCCTGCCCACGGGCAAGCTGCTGCGCCGCGTGCTCAAGGACAGGCTGCGCGAGCAGCCCCACGCGGGCTTCAATCTGCGCAGCGCCTGAACGGCCCTTCACCGTCTTTCCTCACCGACAACCACCGGATACCGACCCATGCAAGACCTGACCGAGCGCTCCGTCTACCGCGAAGACCATGAACAGTTCCGCGAGCAGGCCCGCCGCTTCTTCGAGCGCGAGATCGTGCCCCACCATGCCGAATGGGAGCGCCAGGGCATCGTGCCCAAGGAGGTCTGGCGCAAGGCCGGGCGCGAAGGCCTGCTCAACCCCATGCTGCCCGAGCCCTACGGCGGCGGCGGCGACTTCGGCCATGCGGCCGTGCTGCTGGAGGAGATCGCGCGCACGGGCGCCAGCGGGCTGGGCTTTCCGCTGCATTCGGACATCGTCGCGCCCTACATCCATGCCTATGGCAGCAAGGCGCAGAAGGACCGCTGGCTGCCGCGCATGGCCGCAGGCGAGCTGATCGGCGCCATTGCCATGACCGAGCCCGGCGCGGGCAGCGACCTCAAGTCCGTGCGCACCACGGCGCGGCGCGAGGGCGACCACTACGTGCTCAACGGCCAGAAGACCTTCATCACCAACGGCATCAATTCGGAGCTGGTCATCGTCGTCGCCAAGACCGCGCCCGAGATGGGTGCCAAGGGCGTGTCCCTGATCGTGGTCGAGGACGGCATGCCCGGCTTCTCCAAGGGCCGCAAGCTCGAGAAGATCGGCCTCATGGCACAGGACACCTCGGAGCTGTTCTTCGACAACGTGCGCGTGCCGGCCGACCACCTGCTGGGCGAGGAGAACGCGGGCTTCAAGTACCTCATGCACGAACTGGCCCAGGAGCGCCTGGTGGTGGCCGTGCGCGCGGCCGCCTCCATCGAGGCCTTTTTGCACAAGACCATTGCCTACACGCGCGAGCGCAAGGCCTTCGGCCAGCCGGTGTTCGACTTCCAGAACACGCGCTTCAAGCTGGCCGAGGCCAAGGCCCAGGCCACCATGCTGCGCGTCTTCGTGGACGACTGCATCGCCCTGCACCTGCGCCGTGCGCTCGCCCCCGACCGCGCCGCCATGGTCAAGCTCAATGCCACGGCGCTGCAAAACCGCCTGCTCGACGAATTCCTGCAACTGCACGGCGGCTACGGCTACATGACCGAATACCAGATCGGCCGCGCCTGGACCGATGCGCGCATCGGGCGGATCTACGGGGGGAGCGACGAGATCATGAAGGAGATCATCGCAAGGACTCTTTGAACCCCCTGAGCCGCTGCGCGGCTTCCCCCTCTCTACTCGCTTCGCGAGGGAGGGGGACGGCGCCATCGCCGCGAGGCGGCTCTTGCTCGGCGCCCCTGGCTTTGGGCCGCGCCCGTCTCAGGGGTCACGGGCGATCGGGGCGGCTGGGCTTTCGGGCGCCAGTTCCGACCGGGCGCCACGGACATGGCGGCGCGGCTACACTGCGGGCCATTCATTCGAGGGGCTGGCCGTGGCCGGTTCCTTCCCCCTGTTTTCCCTAGAGATTTCCGCCATGTCCAACGACGCCCACGAAGCCACCGCCCTGCCCGACGAGCCTGCCCTGACGCCCGAGGCGCTGGAGGAACTCGACGATCTGCTCGACGAGCTGCGCACGCGCGGCGAGGAGATTCCGCAGTGGGAGTTCTGCGACGGTTTCCTGACGGCGCTGATCTGCACGCGCCGCGAGGTGCCGGCCGCCGAGTGGCTGCCCATGCTGCTGGGCGACGGCGGCACGCTGGAGGCGGCCGAGGGCCAGCCGCTGCCGCTGATGGAAGTGTTCAAGGACGCGGCGCAGCAGGCGCGCTTTCTGGAGCTGGTGGGCCTGCGCATGGACGAGATCCGCACCCAGCTGGACGCCGACGTGAAGACGCTGGAAGACGACCGCACCTTCCAGCCCGAGGCCATGGACATGCGCGGCGCCATCCTGTCGCTGCCCGAGGAAGAGCGTCCCGATGACGGCGAGATTCCCTCGTTCGGCCAGATCTGGGCGCTGGGCTTCATGTTCGTGGTCGAGAACTGGGCCGAGGAATGGGCCGCCCCGCGCGACAAGGAAGCCGCCGGCTGGCTCAACGAGGCGCTCAACGCCGTCGTGGCCCTGACCGAGGACGACACCGGCAAGCCCGAAGTCTGCATGTACGACGAGGACGGCCCCGCCAGCACCAGCCAGGAGCGCGTGGAGCAGTTCGGCGAAGCCATCTGGGCGCTGTACGACCTGCGCCAGATCTGGAAGAGCATGGGTCCGCGCCAGGAAACCATCGTCAAGGGCGAGCAGCCGGGCCGCAACGACCCCTGCCCCTGCGGCAGCGGCAAGAAGTTCAAGAAGTGCCACGGCGCCTGAGCGCCCGCGCCACAGGCTTTGGATGCACGGGCCATGAGACATATCGGTGAACGCATACGCGCCCGCCGCGCCGAACTGGGCATGACCCAGGGCCGGCTGGCCGAGGCGGCAGGCATCACGGCCTCAGCCGTGTCGCAGATCGAATCGGGGGCCATCCGCACCCTCAAGAACGACACCCTGGCCCGCGTGGCCCTGGCGCTGCAGACCACGGCGCTGGAGCTGACGGCCGGCCTGGAAGACGACAACGCGCCGCTGCCCGTGGACGAGCAGCGCCTGCTGGAAAGCTACCGCGCCCTGCCTGCACCGCTGCAGGAGATCGCGCACCGGCTCATAAAAGCCTTGCGCTGATCAGCGCATTGAGGCGCTGCAAGGCGTGTGCCACGGTAGCTTGGCGCACGGCGGCGCGGTCGCCGTCAAAGAGCAGGCATTCGCTGTGCGTGGTGCCGTACACGCTCCAGCCGAACCAGACCGTGCCCACGGGCTTGGCGGCGCTGCCGCCGCCCGGCCCGGCCACGCCTGTCACGGCCACGCTGCACTGCGCGCGTGAGTGGGCGACGGCGCCCTCGGCCATGGCGCGCGCCACGGGCTCGCTCACGGCGCCGTGCTCGGCGATCAGCGCCTCGGGCACGCCCAGCAGGTCGTGCTTGGCCGCGTTGGAGTAGCTGACAAGGCCGCGCTCGAACCATTCGCTGGAGCCGGCGCGGTCCGTGCAGGCCGCGGCGATCATGCCGCCCGTGCAGCTCTCGGCCGTGGCCAGCATCCAGCCGCGCTGCAGCAGCAGGCCTGCCAGGGTTTCGACGAGTTCGTTGGATGCGTTGATGCCCGTTCCTTCAGCCGATGAAATGGCGCCACAGGGCGATGACCAGCAGCGTGCAGAAGGCGGCCACCAGGTCATCGAACATGATCCCCCAGCCGCCGCGCCAGCCGAAGCCCTTGAAGCACCGGTCGGCCCATTTGACGGGCTGGGGCTTGGCGGCGTCGAAGAAGCGAAACAGCGCAAAGGCGATGAGCTGGCCCCAGAAGCCCGTGGGCATGACCAGCCACAGCACCAGCCAGAAGGCCACGATCTCGTCCCAGACCAGGTTGCCCGGGTCGGCCACGCGCATGTGGCGCGCCGTGACCGTGCAGGCCCACCAGCCCAGGGGAATGCTGCCCGCGATCAGCAGGCCGATCTGCTGGGGCGTGAACCAGTGCTGCAGCAGCAGGAAGGACAGCCAGGCCCACAGCGTGCCCACGGTGCCGGGCGCGATGCGCCCCAGCCCCGAGCCCAGCCCCATGGCGATGAAGTGGGCCGGGTGGGACATCATGAATTCCAGCGTGGGGCGAGCCATGCCGCCCTGCGGCGGGCCTTCGGGTGGGCGCGCCGCAGAGGCAAAGGTGGGGGTAGCAGGATCGCCGGAAACCTCCGGCCGCAGCGGCGCGTCACTCATGGGGCCAGATCATAAGCGCGGCCCTGGTGCTTCACTGACGCTCTTCGACCGCCAGATCCTGCGGATGGCGGATCTGGTGGCGGGCCTCGAAGCTGGCGCTGGCGCCAGCGGCCAGCGGCTGCTGCCAGGCGATCATGCCGTTGCGGTCGTTCCAGCGCGTGGTGGCCGGCTGCGGGTTGTATTGGGACTGCACGCGGATCTGCTCGTTGCGCGAGACGGGTGCGGCGTCCACCACCTGCAGCTCGATGGCGCGGTCATGGCGGTTGTCCACCTGGAAGCGCCGCGTGACCTGGCGTTCGGTGCTGCTGCTGAGCAGGCCACCGCTGCCCGTGGCCGAGTCCACGGGCAGGTTGCGCACCATCACCTTGTCATCGCGGCCGAAAGACAGGCCCTGGGCCAGCGCGGCGGCGTTGCCGAAGTCCAGCCGGCCCTGGCCGGCGAAGGCGCCATCGCGGAACAGGGCCACGGGGCCTGCGGGCCACACGCCGGCCGGCACGGCCAGCTGGGCCACCAGGTAGGCGGCCTCTTCCACGGCGGGCGCCGTGCGCGTGAGCAGGGTGGCCGGCAGGTTCTGCGAGCCCAGGGCCAGGGTCACGCGCTCGCTGCTGGAGGGCACGCTGATGCGGTAGGGCACGGAGAACTGCGTGGCGTAGGCGGTGTTGAGGCTGGCGACATCGAGCACCGGCAGTTCGGCGGCCTCGCCGGCCGCCCCGGGCTTGCGGGCGCGCTCCAGCATCATCGCAGGGGCCGCCGGGGCCGGCGCTGGCGGAGGGGCCATGGCGGCCACGGGGCGGGGCCGTTCCACATCCAGCGTCCAGGGATTGGGCAGGCGCGCCTGCGTGCTGCGCGAAGGCTGGCCCGTGGACAGCAGCAGCTGCACCTGGCTCCAGTCCTCGCCGCTGTTCTGGGCCACCAGGGCCAGGCGTTCGATGGCCACCGTGCCCTTGGCCGGGTCCAGCTGGGCGCGGTAGGTGGGCTGCCAGCTCGGGCCGCGCACCTGGTAGGTCAGCTGCACATTGGCATCGGTGGGGCTGGCCAGTTGCACGGTGACCTTCATCACCTGGGCGTTGCCTGCGCCCGTGCGGTCGCGTTCGAGCTGCAGCGGCCTGAGCTGCTCCTGCAGCGCCTGCTTTTGCCGCAGGATCTGGTGGGCGCGCAGCGTGTTGCCACGGCTGGTGCTGCGCAGCGCCTCGGTGGCGGCACCCAGCTGGCTGGCGGCGGGCAGGGCGGGGGCTTTGGCGTCATCGCCGGGCTTGGCCAGGCCCTGCAGGTAGTCGCCCACGAGCTTGGCGGCGGACTCGTCGGCCTCCAGCGCGGCCAGCTGGTCTTCCAGCGTGCGGATCTGCTGCTCCAGCGGGCTGGCGCAGGCCTTGGAGGCCAGTTCGCGCGGCTGCGACTGCAGCTTGTAGTCGCCCAGGCGCACGCCGGCATCGGCGCTGACCTGCAGGCTCTGCGGGTCGATGGAGCCGGGCAGGCACTCGAACACCAGCTGGCGCGTGGCGGCCGTGATGCGCGCCGTGCGCTCCACCGAGGCCACGCCCGCATACAGGGTGACGCGCGCGATGGGGGCGCGGGCGATGGTGGCTTCCTGGGCTTGTGCCTGGGCCTGGACCGGGGTGCCTGCCAGCAGGAAGCAGGCGGCGGCCAGGGCAGAGAGGGCGGGCAGGGCGGAGCGTTGAACCATGGGCAGTCCTTCTTGGATGAAAGTGGTTTGGCGCGGCGTCAGGCCGCAGCGAAGTGGTCGAATGAGGTCCACCGGGGCGCCATGGCCGCACCGTCCGGGCCGATCAGCCGCAGGCCGGGCGGCTCCTCGATGCAGCCGATGCGCGTGACGCGCGTGGCGGTGTCGCGGCCTGCGGCCTGCACGGCATCGCGCCGGTCGGCCGGGGCCGTGAAGCACAGCTCGTAGTCGTCGCCGCCGGACAGCGTGCACTGGTGCAGCAGGTCGATGGCCAGGGGCGTGTGCCGGCCGGCATCGAGCAGGGGCGTGATCAGGCGCGTATCCAGGCTGGCGCCCACGCGGGATTGCTCGAGGATGTGGCCCAGGTCGCCCAGCAGGCCGTCGCTCACATCCAACGCGCTGCTGGCAATGCCGCGCAGCGCCTGGCCCAGGGCCACGCGCGGCGTGGGCGCTTCCAGGCGCTGGCGCGCGGCGGCCAGCGTGCCGGGTGGCAGGGTGGTGTGGCCCAGCAGGGCTTCCAGCGCCAGGCGGGCATCGCCCAGGCTGCCGCTGACCCAGATATCGTCGCCCGCGCGCGCGCCGCTGCGCAGCAGGGCCTCGCCGGGCGGCACTTCGCCGAAGACGGTGATGCAGATGTTCAAGGGCCCCTGGGTGGTGTCGCCGCCGACCAGCTCGCAGCCGTGGGCGTCGGCCAGGGCCAGCAGGCCGCCTGCGAAGGCCTCGGTCCAGGCCGCATCGGCGCGCGGCAGGGACAGGGCCAGGGTGAAGGCCAGCGGGCGCGCGCCGCAGGCCGCCAGGTCGGACAGGTTCACGGCCAGGGATTTGTGGCCCAGCAGGCGCGGGTCCACGTCGGCGAAGAAATGCCGGCCCTCGACCAGCATGTCGCTGGAGACGGCCAGCTGCATGCCCGGCGCCGGGGCGAGCAGGGCGCAGTCATCGCCCACGCCCAGGGCGGCGCGGCGCACGGGGCGCTGGAAGAAGCGGCGGATCAGGTCGAATTCACCCACGGTGGCGGCTTTCGGTTGCGTTTGGCGATCGGGCTATTGTGCTGCGAGGTTCGTGCTGCCCCGTATCAGGTGGTCTCGCCCGCACCGGGCCGATGCTCCAGCGCCAGCGCGTGGAAGGCCTGTGCGGCCGGCGACAGGCTGCGCTGGCGCCTGCGCACCAGGTACAGGTCGCGCCGGCGGTCGGCATCGGCCAGCGGGCGTGTCACCAGGCCGGGCTGCACGAAGTGGAGCAGCGCCAGGGCCGGCACCACGCTGATGCCCAGGCCCGCGCGCACCATGCCCATCACGGTGGCCAGGTGCTCCACCTCAAGCAAGGTGTTGAGGGGCGGGGCCTGCTCCTGCGATTCCAGGTACTGGCGCACGCTGCTGTGGCGGGCGAGCTGGATGAAGGGTTGGTCCCGCAGGTCGGCCATTGTTGGCGCGGGCAGGGCCGCCAGCGCATGGTCGGCGCGGCAGACCAGGTGCAGCCGGTCGGCGCAGAACCATTCGGCCTGCAGCTCCTCGGTGTCGGCGCGGATGGCGGCCAGCGCCAGGTCGGCCTGACCCGAGGCCACCTGGGCGATGCAGGACTCGGACAGCAGGTCCGACACCTGCAGCTGTATGCCCGGATGGCGCGCATGGAACAGTGCCAGCACGGGCGGCAGCCAGGCCGCCGCCAGCGAAGGCAGCAGGGCGATGGACACGCGCCCGCGCTGCAGCGCCGCCGCCTCGCGCAGGCCGTGCACGGCATCGCCCAGGTCGGCGCGTATGCGCTGCGCGGCATCGAGGAACTGCGCCCCCTCCTGCGTCAGCGCCACATGGCGCGTGCTGCGGTCGAACAGGCGTACGCCCACGCCGTCTTCCAGCCCCTTGATCAGGGCGCTGAAGGCCGGCTGCGACAGATGGCAGCGCTGTGCGGCCAGCGTGAAGCTGCTGAGCTGGGCCAGGGCGATGAAGGCATCGAGCTGGCGGGAGGAGATATTCATCTGGTTTTTGGATGAGTTGATCCGAATAATCGATTTCACAGATTAGCAGCCCTTGCCTACATTGGCCTGCATGGACCACCTGGAAACCTTCTTTGCCCCGGACAAGCCCCCGCTGTGGGTGGGCTGCGCAGCCGGCTTCTCGGGCGACCGCACCGATGCCGCCGCGCCCGTGGTGCGCGCCCTGGCGGCCAGCGGCCAGAGCGCCTGCCTGATCTTCGAGACCCTGGCCGAGCGCACGCTGGCGCTGGCCCAGCTCGCGCGCCGCGAGCAGCCCGACGCGGGCTATGAACCTCTGCTCGAAGACCTGCTGGAGCCCGTGCTGGCCGACTGCCTGGCGCATGGCATACGCATCGTCAGCAACTTCGGTGCGGCGAATCCCGAAGGCGCGGCGCGCTGCATCCAGCGGCTGGCGCAGCGCCTGGGCCTGCGCGTGCCGCGCATCGCCGTGGTGCATGGCGACGATGTCAGCGGCCCGGCGTACCGCGAGGCTCTTCGGGCCGCGCTGGGCGCAGAGTTCCCCGAGGATTCGCTGGTCAGTGCCAACGCCTACATCGGTGCGCGCGCGATTGCCGAGGCCCTGCAGGCCGGCGCCGAGATCGTGGTGGCCGGCCGCGTGTCCGACCCCTCGCTGACCCTGGGGCCGGCCATGGCGCATTTCGGCTGGGCCTGGGACGACTGGGACCGCCTGGCGCGCGCCACCATGGCAGGCCACCTGCTGGAATGCGGCGCCCAGGTCACGGGCGGCTACTTCGCCGACCCGGGCTTCAAGGACGTGCAGGGCCTGGCGCGGCTGGGCTATCCCATTGCCATCATCGAGCCCTCGGGCGACTGCACCATCACCAAGCCCGAAGGCACGGGCGGCCTGGTCAGCGAACGCACGGTCAAGGAACAACTGCTGTACGAGGTGCACGACCCGGCCGCCTACCTGACGCCCGACGTGGTGGCCGACCTGTCCGAGGCCGAGGTGCACCAGGTGGGGCCTGACGCCGTGCGCCTGAGCGGCGTGCGCGGCCATGCGCACAACGGCCACTACAAGGTCAATGTCTGCCATGCCTCGGGCTGGCTGGCCGAGGGCGAGATCTCCTATGCCGGCCCGCGCGCCCTGGAGCGCGCCCGGCTGGCCGGCGAGGTGCTGCGCGAGCGCCTGGGCGGCGAGGCCGCAGGCGACCTGCGCCTGGACTGGATCGGCGTGGCCAGCGTGCTGGGCGACGACGCCGGCCGCTGGCGCGACGCGCAGCCGGCCGGCGCAGCCGCCCCCCAGGACGTGCGCCTGCGCGCCGCCTGGCTGCGCCCCACGCAGGCCCAGGCGCGGCGCCTGCCGCGCGAGGTCAATGCGCTGTACACCTGCGGGCCGGCCGGCGGCGGCGGCGTGCGCACGGCGCTGCGCGCGCGGCTGGGCACGGTGTCCTGCCTGCTGGCGCAGCAGAGCGTCGCCACCGGATGGAAGTGGGCCGAGGGAGATGTCGATAAAGGGGTCGAGAAAGAGGCCGGGGAGCACGCCGCATGAACACACTGCAGACCACGATGCCCGTCACCGTGCCGTTGTACCGCCTGGCGCACGGGCGCACGGGGGACAAGGGCAACCGCTCCAACATCAGCCTCATCGCCTGGAATGCCGCCTGCTGGCCCGTGCTGGTGGAGCAGATCACCGAAGGGCGCGTGGCCGCGCACTTCGCCGCCCGGCGCCCTGCGCGCGTGCAGCGCTTCGTTCTGCAGCGCCTGCAGGCCATGAACTGGGTGCTGGACGAGGTGCTGGACGGCGGCGTCAACGACGCGCTCAACCTCGACAGCCACGGCAAGGCGCTGTCGTACTGGCTGCTGCAGATGCAGGTCCAGGTGCCGGCCTCGCTGCTGCCCCACCTGGCGCCGGAGTAGCCGGCAGCACCCGCCCGTCACACATTCATCACAACAAAGGAGACAGACATGAACTTTTCGCAGAACCTTCCCCGCCCCCATGCGCTCGTGCTGGCCGCCTGCGCGCTGGCAGCCGCCGCCGCACCGGCACTGGCACTGGCACTGGCACTGGCACAGGACTATCCGTCCAAGCCCATCACCTTCGTCGTGCCGTTTGCGGCCGGCAGCGCCACCGACCAGCTGGCACGGGCGCTGGGCCAGGCCGTGACCACGGCGACCAAGCAGGCCGTGGTGGTCGAGAACAAGGGCGGCGCCAGCGGCATGATCGCGGCCCAGCAGGTGGCGCGCTCGGCGGCCGATGGCTACACGGTGCTGATCACCACCAACACCACGCATGCGGCCAACCAGCATCTGTACAAGAAGCTGCCCTATGACGCGGTCAAGGACTTCGCGCCCGTGGCCGGGTTGGGCAAGGGCGGCCAGGTGCTGGTGGTGCGCGCCGATGCGCCGTACAGGAACGTGGGCGACCTGCTGGCGGCGGCGAAGAAGCAGCCGGGCAAGCTGTCGTTCGGCAGCGGCAGCTCCTCCAGCCGCGTGGCCGGTGAAATGCTCAAGCAGCTGGCCGGCGTGGACCTGATGCACGTGCCCTACAAGAGCAATCCGCTGGCCATCACCGACCTGCTGGGCGGCCAGATCGACCTGATGATCACCGACACCTCCACCGGCGTGCCCCAGGTCAAGTCGGGCAAGCTGCGCGCCCTGGGTTACTCCACCACCAAACGCAGCCCGCAGCTGCCCGAGGTGCCCACGCTGGAGGAAGCCGGCGTCAAGGGCTACGACATGGGCTACTGGTTCGCGGCCTACGCGCCCGCTGGCACGCCCGAGGCCGTGGTGGCCCGTCTGAACCGCCTGCTGTCCGACGCCGTGCACAGCGCGGGCGCCAAGTCCTTCTTCGAGATGTCCGGCTCCGAGGGCTGGACCGCCACGCCCCAGGAGCTGGCCGCCTTCCAGGCGGGCGAGACCCAGAAGTGGGGCCAGGTGATCAAGGCCGCCGGCATCCAGCCCGAGTAGGCCGCTTCCCTCTCTCCGTTCCCTTTTTTCGAACCGTCCTAGGCCGCCGCAATGCACGGCGGCCAGGGCGGAGCCTTGCCTGTGCCATGACCCCAAGGAGACAACATGCACATCAGATCCACCCATCCACTGGCCCTTGCCCTGGCCGCATCCGGCCTGCTGACCGCCTGCGGCGGCAGTGACTCGCCCGCCGGTTCGCAGGCGCCGCGCATGCAGCTGAGCATCAGCGCCACCGAGGACTTTGCCGGCAGCTACGGAAGTGTCGGCGCCTACGAAAAAGTGATCGGCGTGCTGCGTGGCGAGCTGGACCCGGCCGACCCGAAGAACGCCGTGATCCAGGACCTGGCGCTGGCGCCCGTCAATGCGCGCGGCATGGTGGAGTACAGCACCGACTTCGTCATGCTCAAGCCCAAGGACATGTCCAAGGCCAGCGGCGTGCTGCGCTATGACGCGCCCAATCGCGGCAACATCCTGACCATGCCCAACCCCACGGCCACGCCCGGCGATGCGGTCTACCTGGAGCGCGGCTATGTGCTGCTGTACTCGGCCTGGCAGGGCGACGTGCCCAAGTCCACGCCCGCGCGCCTGACGGTCACCGTGCCCGTGGCCCGCAACAAGGACGGCAGCAGCATCACGGGCAGCTACCGCACCGAGCTGGTTCCGGCCGCCGCCGTGCCCTCCATGACCCTGCCCGGCGGCGTGTTCAACGGGACCATGATTCCCTACGAGCCCGCCAGCCTGGACAACACGCAGGCCGGCTACTCGCTCACGCGCCGCATCAACGAAACCGATGCGCGCCAGCCCGTGCCTGCGGGCGACTGGAAGTTCGCCAGCTGCGATGCCGCCGCCAATCCCTTCCCCGGCACGCCTGCGGCCACCAGCGTCTGCCTGAAGGGCGGGTTCGATCCGCAGTACCTCTACGAGCTGGTCTACGTGGCCAAGGACCCCAAGGTCATGGGCGTGGGCCTGGCCGCGCTGCGCGATACCGTGAGCTTCTTCCGCGCCAAGGCGGCCGACGCCGACGGCAAGGCCAATCCGCTGGCTGGGCGCATCACGCACACCATCGGCCAGGGCACCTCGCAGTCGGGCAATGCCATGAAGACCTTCCTGCACCTGGGCTTCAACCAGGCGCTCGATGGCGGCAAGGTCTTCGACGGCATGTATGCCCACGTGGCCGCGCGCCAGACCAACATCAACACGCGCTTCGCCGTGCCCGGCGGCGGGGGCGGCCTGCGCACCGACCACACGGCCTTCGGACAGACCGCGCCGCGCGGCCTGGACAAGGACTACAGCGATGAGGTCAGCGGCCGCCAGGGCGGCGTGATGAAGCGCTGCGAAGCCAGCAATACCTGCCCCAAGTTCTTCCTGGGCCTGTCCGGCACGGAGTTCTGGCAACTGCAGGGCTCGCCCGTGCTGACCGATGCCAACGGCCTGCGCGACATCGCCCAGCCCGCCAATGCGCGCATCTATCTACTACTACGCCAGCACCCAGCACGGCGGCGCAGGCGGCACGGCCAGCATCGGCTATGCGCCCACGCGCAATGTCTATCCGGCCGGCACCGTGGTGCACTTCAACGACACGTTCCGCGCGCTGTTCATCGCGCTGGAGGACTGGGTGGTGCGCGGCACCGAGCCGCCGGCCAGCCAGGTGCCCAGGCTGGCCGACGGCACCCTGGTGCGGCCCGACAAGCTGGTCTTTCCCGCCATGAAGGGCCTGAGCTGGAGCGTGGGCGGCGTGCAGACCGCCATCCCCGAGTTCCGCTACCTGGCGCGCCACAACGGCTTTGCGCTGCTCGACTTCGGCCCGCAGTACGTGCCGCAGGACGAAAGCGGCATCGCCACGCTGCAGCCGCCGCGCGCCACGGGCAAGGACTACGCCATCCTCGTGCCCCAGGTCGATGCGGCCACCGGCCTCACGCGCGCAGGCATCCGCAGCGTGGAGGCGCGGGCACCGCTGGGCACCAGCATGGAGTTCAACTACGTGGCCACGCCGGGCATCGTGGACCTGTCCAACCTCACGGGCAGCTTCATTCCCTTCCACAAGACGCGCGCGGCGCGGCTGGCGGCCGGTGACGGGCGGCCTTCACTGGAGGAGCTGTATGTCGACCAGGCCGGCTACGTGAGCGCCGTCACGGCTGCGGCCCAGGACCTGGTGCGCCAGCGCCTGCTTCTGCAGCGCGACGCCGACGCGCAGATCACCGCCGCGCGTGCGGCGGCGGTACTGCCTTGAGGGTCTAATGCCCTGACTTGCATGGCGGGGGCTGACGGCGTGGGCTGCAAGCCCCTGTACGCTCAGGGGTGTGCAACCGATTTGTGGGCGCGCGTCCAATAGCTCATCAGGTTCGTGAAATAAAAACCTGCTGCGGGCTTGGCCGGATCATGAATGCTGAACACACACACCTTGCCATCATCTCGAGATACATAGTTTCCCGAGAATTCCGACCAGTAGATGGGTAGTTTGTAAACAATGGATTTGGTTTGTTTGTCGATGAATCTAACCTTGTGCCCGACGGCGCCATGGAACACGATGCTTTCAAGCACCATGCGATACCAGCGATCACCCTGAAGTTTTGCCTGTCCGATAGCGCCTCTTGGATGCTGTGCCGACGGAGGGTGATGCGATTCACCATTATTGAAATCGTTCGTGATTTCGATTTCCTCCAGAGCGACACTACCGCCTGCATAGCCCCATTTGCCTGCAATGGCTGCAGCGCCACGGTTGTCGCCTCTTACATAGGGAACGCTGTTCCAGCCCTTGTGGCGAGAGATGATGCCCGTGTGGCACGACTCGATTTCAAGGAAGTCTTCGACAAACTTCACATCCATCGCGACAGTATGGCGATTGTTTTTCCTGTCATACCCGGATGGCTTGCCCGCGTCGTCGAATACGAGCGTATAGGGGTTGGTCGGCAAGATATGGTGCGATCCCGGCACCACAGGAATACCGCTGGCATTGGATGCGAAATAGATGACTTCGTTGTTCGGTGTGCTGGACAACACGTCGCCATCGGCAATTAATACCTTAGTTGCTTGAGCCATGGTGGCTTCCTTTCTTCAAGGGCGCTCGTAGGCACTCGGGTTCGGGGCTCATATGGGCTCTCAAGGAATTGAGCGTTCCGCAGCGTGGGCATTTGATGCTTAGTTGCTGGAAAACTCCCATTGCCAGTTTGCGGTTGCAACTGGCACATCTGACCTCTTGCATGGCGCGACCCTCCGGACTTGATGGAGAACATCGCGGATCAGGCCGCCAAGGCTCGGCCACCCTCTCCAACGCAATTTCATTGTGCTGGGGCCACAGCGTGTTGTGTGGAGGAACGCCGCTTTGTCGAACGTGAGTGCTTGACGCACAACCTGCGGTAGCAGCCCTTGGATGCATGCAGTGCCAGTCGTGTCTACACGGCCTGACCGCGAAAGCGCATGGCCGCCTGGCGCGAGACCTCGGCCAGCAACTGCTCGCTGCGCTGGCGTTCGCGCAGCCAGCGGGCATCGTTGCTGCCGGCGGCCACGTCGCTGCGCAGCAGGTGCAGGGCAGGCGCGGCGCCATGGCGGGCCGCGTAGTCGGCCACGGCATCCATGGTCTTGAGGATGTGGTCGGCCAGCGGCATGTGCTCGCCCGTGGCCGGGTCCACGTACACGGCCTCCAGGCCGAAGCGGCAGGCCTGGAAGCGGTTGTAGGTGTAGACCAGATAGTCGTCTTCCACAGGCGTGAAGGGCTGGGTGTCCATGAACCAGGCGGCCAGCGCCTGCACGTAGCCGGACAGGGCGGCTGCGCGCTCGATGGTCAGCGGCGTGTCGAACACGCGGATCTCGATGGTGCCGAACTCGGGCTTGGGCCGGATGTCCCAGTAGAAGTCCTTCATGCTCTTGACCACGCCCGTGCGCGTCATCTTGTCGAAGTACTGCTCGAACTCGCTCCAGTGCAGCACGCAGGGCGCGCGGCCCGACAGCGGAAAGGCGAACACCGAGTTCAGCCGCGCCGAGTCGAAGGCCGTGTCATGGCCCTGCACATAGGGGCTGGAGGCCGACAGCGCAATGAAGTGCGGGATGTAGCGCGACATGCGGTGCAGCATCAGCAGGGCCGCATCGGCGTCGGGGCAGCCGATGTGAACGTGCTGGCCGAAGATGGTGAACTGCTTGGACAGGTAGCCGTACAGCTGCGACAGCTCCTGAAAGCGCGGCTTGTCGTAGATGCGCCGCTCATGCCACTGCTGGAAGGGGTGGGTGCCGCCGCCCACCACGGCGATGTTGAGCTTGTCGGCGCTTTTGACCAGGGCATCGCGGATCTGGCTGAGCTGGCCCAGCACCTCCGAGGCCGAATGGCAGACGCTGGTGGAGATCTCGATCATGCTGTTCGTCATCTCGGGCACCACGCTGCCGGGCAGCGGGTTCTTGAGCATGAGGCGCAGCATGTCCTCGGCGTAGGGGGCCAGGTCGTAGTCGTGGGTGTTGACCAGCTGCAGTTCCAGCTCCACGCCCAGGGTCAGCGGTTCGGACGAGTTGAAGGCTTCAAGACTCACGTTCATCTCCTGCAGTATTCGTGCGGCTCAGCGGCTTCCAGGGACGGGAGCTTTCGCCGGAGCGGTAGATGGCCACGGTGGCCAGGGCGGCGCCCAGCACCTCCATCACCAAAATGGTGGGCAGGGCCACGCCTGCGATCTGCGCGCCCAGCTCGGGCGCGGCGGCCACGAACTGCGATGCAATCAGCAGCGCCACCGACGACATGGGCGCCATGGCGCAGCCCACCCAGAAGGCCTGGCGCCAGTTGGCGCCCGTGCCCACATTGCCCACGGCCACGCCCATGGTCTTGGCGACCAGGCGCGCCAGGATCACGGCGCCCACCACGCCGGCCACCGGCGCGCTCCAGTCGGCCTGCGCGGCCACGGTGGAGACCAGCACGAACATCAGCATGGTCAGCAGCGAGGCCGCCGTGCCCAGCTGGCGCGGCCAGGCCCAGGGGCGCGGGTTGAACTGCTTGAGCAGGATGCCGCCCAGCAGCGCCGCCAGCGGCGCCGAGCCGCCCAGGTACGAGGCCACAGGCACGCTGGCCGAGATCAGCGTGAGAAAGAGGATGGAGGTGTTCTCGCTGGCCGGGCTCATGAAGCGCAGCGCCAGGCGCATCAGCACGGCCAGCACCAGGGCCACGGCCACCGAGACGCCCAGCACCACCAGCACCGGCATGATCGAGGCCACGAAGCCCGCCTTGGGCTGCGTCAGCATGCCCGCCTTGGCGCTGCCCAGGGCCAGCGCATACAGCGTGGACAGGGTGGCCAGCACCAGGCCGCGATCGGTCACGGCGCCTGCGGCACGCATGTCGGCCACCACGCGCGTCAGCACCAGAGGCGAGGCCGCCATGGCCACCAGGGCCAGCGGCCCGGCCACTTCGGGGGCCACGCCCAGCCAGCGCAGCACCAGGGAGACCAGCACATAGGTCAACGCGGATTCGGCTACGCTTTGCACCAGCACCATGGGGTTGTGGCGGAACCAGCGCAGCGTGATGCGCCCGCCGCATTCGAACAGCACGATGGCCACGCCCAGCTCCAGCAGGAACAATCCCGTGCCCTGCAGCGGCCAGGCGGTATTGGCGCCAAAGCCGATCAGCCCGGCAATGCCGCCGACCAGCGAATAGCCGACCACCTTGGGCAGGGCCGCATGGCGCTGGCAGGCGTAACCCACCATGGTGGCCACGGCCAGCAGCAGGGACCATTGCACCGTGGCCAACCCGGCCGATGGCCGCAGCCACGGTTCCCAGAAGCTCAGCATGTCATTCATAAGCGAGGTCCTTTGCGCGAGCCAGTGGCCCGCAAGCGAAGCTCCGCAAGGCCTTCCCTGCGGCGCGGGCAAGCCCGCGTCCCGTGCGCTTGGCACGGGGACACTTCGTTGGCGATCCACTGGCGTGACTGCCGGGCTGCAAGGCCGGGCGGGCACGCCAGCACGTGGGTTCCGCGTGGTTCCCGAGGTCCCGCAGGCTCAGGGGCGGAAGAAACTCAGCGGCGCTGTGCGCAGACGGCGGCGGATGGCCGAATAGATGCGCGAGCGGTCGACTCCGCTGACATTGTGTGCCCTCATCGCAACGCGGAATGCCAGATAAAAGCTGACAGTGACATTCAACGCGCCATTGACCGGCAGTAGGGCAACCGCCCACCAGAACATATCGGAGTGCAGCACCTGCCAGCCCAGGGCGGCCATGGCGGCACCGATCTGGCCGGCCGACAGCGTGACGTGGCGCACCTCCAGCCCCAGGCCGAAGAAGGCAGCGAACGCGGGCACCAGGCCCAGCATCATGCCCAGCGAGACGTTGGCGGCAAAGCCCGAAATGTTCTTGCGCCAGAAATGCGCCCAGCGGTCGGCGCGCTTGGCACCCAGCCAGCGCGTGATGCCGGGGTTGTAGCGGATCACCGAGTCCAGCCGGCGCAGCACGAACCAGTTCTCCGCCCAGCCCGCGATCAGGCTGCTGGCGAACAGCAGCACGCCCGTGAAGGCCGCGAACAGCGGCGACATGCCCAGCAGGCTCAGCGAGTCGAGCACGGCAATCGCATGCGGCCCGTCAATCGGCGTGTGGCCGAACAGCTGAGCATAGCCCAGCGACAGCAGCAGCACCATGGGCAGCACCACCAGCACGTTGCCCAGCACGGCCGCCACCTGCGAGCGCACCAGGTGGGCGACCTCGTCCACGAACTCCTCGATGGCCTCGCTGGCGCGCAGGTCCTTGAGCTTGGCGGCCATGGCCGGTGCCGTCATGGCCGGCTGCTTGGTCGCCACCGTGAAGTGCAGCAGCTGGATCAGCACAAAGCTGATGGAGTAGTTGATGCCCGCCGCCAGCCCGCCCCAGAATGCCGACAGCCCCAGCGCGTAGAGCGCGAATTTCAGCAGCGTGGTGAAGGCCATCACAAAGCCGCCGCCGGCGGCCTTGGTTGCCATGGACAGGTATTCGCGGCCGGTGCGCGTGATGTAGTGCTCGCCCGTCTCGGCGCTGCGCTCGGCCACCTTGGCCGCCAGCAGCGAGGTGTTGGTGGACAGCAGCGCGCGCAGGCTGCGCCGCTCAATGCCCACGGACACCAGGTTGGCCAGCAGGTCGGCCGTCTCGGTGGCGCGGTTGTCGGCCACCAGGCAGTCCAGCAGGCGGCGCACGCGCAAAATGCGCGCGCGCAGCTGGCGCAGGCGGAACACCAGGCCCACCGAAATCCCTTCGGACTCGAAATGTGTGTAGACCGATGTCACGGCCGCGCGGCAGGCATCCAGGCGCTCACGCAGCCGGGCCTCGGCCGCATCGCGCCGGTCATTGGTGCGCAGCGCGTGCATCACCTCCACGCGCAGGCTCTCGGCGTCGTGGATCAGGGCGTGGAAGGGCTGGTCGTCGCGCGCCTGCTCGTCCATGCGCAGGCGCAGTTCGGGCGAAAAGCCCGTGGACAGGATCTGCCCCGTGCAATAGGTGATGGAGCCGAGCAGGCTGTTCTGCCAGAAGCTGCTGCCCTGGCCCTCGCTGCCATCGGTCAGCAGCAGTGCGATGCGTTCGAGCAGCGGCGCCTCCAGCGCGTGCAGCCAGCGCGCGTCGAATTCGTCGGGCATGGCCAGCATGAACAGCTCGGAGGCATCCACCGTCTCGGGCGTGCTGGGCAGCAGCTTGTAGCGTGCGCGCTCGGACAGCTCGCTGAACATGTTGGTGCGCGGCGCAAAGCCGAAATCGGCCAGCAGCGCCGTGATGTCCACGGTGTCGATGAAGCGCAGCCACCAGGCATGCAGGCGCTGGCGCACGGCCGGGTCGGCCTCCACGGCCTCCACCAGCAACTGCACACGCTGCACGGCGCCGTCCACCGACGGCTTGGGCGCGCGCACCCACTCCAGCAGGTGGATCAGCCAGATATGGCGGTGCGCGAGGTCGGCCTCGGGGTCGAGTGCGGCCAGAAGGCCGGGCAGGTCTTGGGTGATTCGCTTCATGTAGGGGTCTTGCGGCAGGGCGGAAGACTAGCGCCTCCCCCGAGGAACGCGCTCAGTGCAGCACGCGGTTGTCAGGGTCTGGAAAGCTGTCGCCGCCGGCACCGGATATCAGCTGGAATCGCGGAATGCTGCACTCGAAGACCTCGCCCTCGTGGCTGATGCACAGATAGCTGCCCTGCATGCTGCCGTTGGGCGTGCGCAGCTGGCAGCCGCTGGTGTACTCGAAGGTCTCGCCAGGCTGCAGCAGCGGCTGGCGGCCGATCACCCCCAGGCCCTTGACCTCTTCGACATGGCCCAGTTCGTTGGTGATGATCCAGTGGCGCGCGATCAACTGGCCCGGCACCTGGCCGGTATTGGTCACGGTGATCGTGTAGGAGAAGGCGTATACGCCCGCCGCTGGAGCGGATTGCTCTGGCAAAAAGGCGGGGCGGACCTGGACCTGGAACTCGTTCATGGGCATGGCGGCAATGGTAACTGCCCGCAATGTACCGGCTTGCGAACGTCCCCACGCGCCGCCGCCCATGGCTTTGTGCCGTCGCTGGTGCCGGCATGGGCTAGCTGCGACAATCGCAGGCCATGAGCCCCACCTACCGCATCGCCCCCTCCATCCTGTCTGCCGACTTCGCCCGTCTGGGCGATGAGGTCAAGAATGTGATCGCCTCCGGCGCCGACTGGATCCACTTCGACGTGATGGACAACCACTACGTGCCCAACCTCACGTTCGGTCCCATGATCTGCGAGGCCCTGAAGCCCCATGCGAAGACGCCCGACGGCCAGCCCGTGCCCATCGACGTGCACCTGATGGTCTCGCCCGTGGACGAACTGGCCACGGCCTTCGCCAAGGCCGGCGCCGACTACATCAGCTTCCACCCCGATGCCACGGCCCACGTGCACCGCAGCATCCAGAACATCCGCGCCCAGGGCGCCAAGCCCGGCCTGGTGTTCAACCCCGCCGCTCCGCTGGACGTGCTGGACTGGGTCATCGACGACATCGACCTCATCTTGCTGATGAGCGTGAACCCCGGCTTCGGCGGCCAGAGCTTCATCGACAGCACGCTGCGCAAGATCGAGGCCGCGCGCAAGCGCATCGAGGCCAGCGGCCGCGACATCCGCCTGGAAGTGGACGGCGGCATCAAGGAAACCAACATCCGCCGCGTGGCCGATGCCGGTGCCGACACCTTCGTGGCGGGCAGCGCCATCTTCGGCAAGCCTGACTACAAGGCCGTGATCGACGCCATGCGCGGCGCCCTGGCGGCCTGAGCTTCGGCCTGCCTCCAGCAAAAAAGGGGCCCGCGAATTGCGGGCCCTTTTCGTTGCCAACGGCGCTTTCAGCCGCCCAGCTCATGCTCTCCGGGCATGACGAAGATGCTCTTGCCCTGCGTGTCGAAACCGGGCGGCGCAAAGCGCGCCACCGGGACATGGTTGTGCTGGATGGAGCTGACCTTCCACGCGAATGTGCGGCCCTGGCTGGTGAAATTCACGGTTTCGCCGCAGGCGATATTGATGGGCGCTTTCTGCGATAGATCGACAGTACGGTAGACGCCCGCAGGCGCGGGCGATCCGTAATAGGATTTGCCGTTTGCAAAGCGTTCCGCATGGGCCGGCAATGCAGCCATGACGATTGCTGCGGTGCCCAATATGAATATGGATTTCATTGAATATGCCTCCGAAATAGGGCGGATACATGGGCGGATTCATAAAATCCGCCATGAACTGTATTCAGTCCATGGCGGAGACCGTAGAGTCATTGGCTTCTATATATCCGGGCAGCCGGATGACATTTCAGCCATATTGCCGCAAATGCGTGGAAATCTTCAGAAACTGTGGCGCATGCCGAGTTCAGCGCCTGTGGAGCTGCCGCCCGCAGCCAGTCCGGTGGTGCCGCCATTGAGGCTGAAATTGGCCCCGCCCTTGTTGGTCACGCGTGCAAGGGTTCCGTACAGCGCCGTGCGCCGCGACAGGTTGTGCACATAGCCGATCGCATACCTGTTGGCATCGCTGCCATTGAAGGCCACCGGGCCACGGCGCGAATCGGTGCGCACATAGGAGGCGCGGATGTAGTTCGCCCCCACGGGCACGGTAAGGCCGACCTGCCAGCGGTCCTCGGAGCCCGCGATGCGGGTTCCATAGGTGCCATAGGGCAGGTCCTCGCGCTGGAAATACCCCATCAGCTTGGCAAAGCCGAAATCGTAAGAGGCGCCTGCGCCGTATTGCTTGAGCTTGGTGCCCGCAGCGTTCACATCGGTCGAGCCATAGGTGAGCGCCAGGTTCAGAGGGCCGTTGTCGTAGGTCAGGCGGCTGCCGAAATGGCGGCCGGCGCTGCTCACGGGGTCTTCGTCCAGGGCATACATCACTTCTGCCTGGAAACCGCTCCATTTGGGAGTGAAGTACTGGATGGCGTTGTCGCTGCGGTAGTAGTTCGAGAAGGTTCCGGGCAGGCGGCTGATGATGTTGGAGTTTGCGAGGCCGATCACGTTGAACGGGTCGAACTTGGTGGGATTTTGCGCGGCCGGCGTGAAATCGCGGCCCAGGCGCAGCTCGCCGAAGCCGCCCGCCAAGCTCACCGTGGAGCGGCGCTGGAAGAACTTGCCATTGGCGTTTGTCGTGCCGGTGTCGGCATAGAGGTCGGACTCCAGCCAGAACTCGGCCCTCAATCCGCCGCCCAGATCCTCGGTGCCGCGAAAGCCAAACCGGCCCGATGACAGCCCGCTGTTGTTCATGGTCATGTTGCTGGGCAGATCGCTGTTCTTCACATAGCGCCCATTGACGTCAACGATGCCGAACAGGGTGATGGATGACTGCGCGCTGGCCGCCAGCGAAATGACGGGCAGTGCGGCCGCCAATATACGATTGAATTTCATGCCTGGTCCTTGTATTGAATGTGGATTCCATGCGCATCCATTTCAAAACGGATGCTGTTGTAAATACTAGAATTCACAGGACGGCGCCAGGAGCCTTGAAAAGGAATCGACGGGGGGTGGCAAGCCAATCACAGGTTTTTAGGGCTCAACATGTTCCGTCCGGCCAACACCAATGGATTGCAATACCATTCATGGCAGTTATCTTTCTTCAATATGTCTTGAATGTCACTTTTCTGTTGGGTAGATGGATTCTGGAGATTGATAGCATCCCGGGGGTTGAATCCGGTAAAGAAGAAAAAATCAATTCGTATCGGGTTGTTGATACGGCTGTGAGCAGGTATCGCAAGATAGGAGGGGACAGAAAAATGCGGCGCGAGGATGTCAAGCTGAGGATGCTGGCCAGGCGAGGGGACACGGGCGCCAGGCTTCAGCTCGGGGAGGCGTATCTGACCGGGGGCCCCGGCGTTTCCAGGAGCATCCCGGTGGGGTTGGAGTATCTGCAGGCCGCACTGCCTCAGGCCAGGCGCCAGGCCTCGGTCTGCATAGCCTTGCATCTGCCGCTCAGGGAATTGCTGGAGCACGGGCTGCTGGAGACCCTGAGGATCGCGGCGGAGTATGAGGATGTCGGGCGCCAGAAGCTTGCCGCATGGCATCTCATCCGGGGGGAGCTCGATCTGGCTCTGGAGTGCCTTGGCAAGTGCAGCGCCGCCCTGCCAAGCCATCTGGCAAGCAGCGTGTCTGCGCACACATCCGGCGAGCTGCTGCAGGCGTTGCAGATCCTGCGCGCCATACAGCCGCTGGACATTGCCGAAGTCATGGCCTGCGAGGCCCGGCAGGCCATGGCCAAGGGCCAGTCGCACCGCGCCGTGCGGATGCTGGAGCTCCTGCGCGACCTGCCTCATGCCGCTCATGGCCCGGTCATGCAGCAGCTGATTGCCGACCTGGTCCACCAGGCGGAGGTGGCGGGCCATGGCCTGGGACGGTTGACCGTGGGCTGGATCGAAGCCAGCCTGGACCGGTGCGCCGCCAATGGAGACGTCCGCGCCTGCCACGTGCTTGGACGGGCGCTTTCGGGGCTGCCCTGTGCACACCTGGCTCCCGAAAACCTCGTGAATGCGCAGAACCTGCGCAAGGCCGCAGCCCTGCTGCTGCGCGCTGCCGATGGCGGCATCGTCACCGCCTGGCTGCACCTGTTCCGCATCTGCTCCGACTACCGCAGCTCGGTGGCCAATCCCACCCTGGCACGCTTTTGCCTGGAGAAGGCGGCACGTCACGGGCTGCCCGAGGCCGAGCGCCGTCTGGGTGCGCTGGTGCTGCGTGATGCCACGCACATCGAACCCATGGAACAGGGCGTGGCCCTGCTCCATGCTGCAGCGGCCAAGGGGGACGTGCTGGCCGGGCTGCTGCTGCGTTCCTTGCTGCTGCCCATGGGCGGTGACAACGAGGAGGAGGCCCTCGCAGCCATCGAGGCCGTACAGCCAGATGCCCCGCTGCTGGCCATGCGCCTGCGCCTGGCGCGCGTGTTCGGGCTCACCAAGCTGGAGGCGCTGTCGGTCAATCCCTCGACCGCCATGCGTCCCTGGGGGCTGGTGGTGGGCCACAACCCCCTGGTGGCGAAGGCCCGGCTGTGCGAGCCCCGTGCCGTGCCCGCTACCACGCCCGATGCCCTGCGCTGCCTGGAGCAGGCCGCGTCCATGTTCTCGGCGCAGCACGGGGAATCCCTGGCGCCGGAAGGCTCGCTGAGGGCCCGATCCCTGCAGATGCGGCGGCTGTTTCACCGCCTGCAGATCAGTGAAACGGTCTTTTTCGCCTCCGCCTCCTCCCGGCAGCGCGAGGCCATTCGCGTTGGCACGAAATGGGCCAGGCGGCAGCAGCAGATCCTCCGGCAGGTGCTGGCCTGAGCCCTGCCTGTGCCCGCGTGCGAAGGAAAAGACATGAAGATCCTGATCGTGGATGCCCACCCGCCGTCGGCGCAGTACCTGTGCCAGGGCCTGTGCCAGGACGGATTCAACGTCGATGTCGTGCATGACGGTCTGCAGGGCCGCAACCTGGCACTGAGCCGCGCCTACAGCCTGCTCGTGCTGGATCTGGACCTGCCTGGCCAGAGCGGGCGTGCGGTCCTGCAGGACCTGCTCCAGGCGGGCGGCACGCCCACCATCGTGGTCACCGCAAACGACAGTCTGGAGGACCAGGTGTTCTGCCTGCAGAACGGCGCCGATGACTACCTGGTCAAACCCGTCAGGTTGCCGGTGTTCCTGGCCCGTGCACGGCTGCGGATGCGAGGCTCTGCCGGCCAGGAGGGCCTGCGCCTGACATTGGCGGACCTGGTGCTGGACCTGTCGAAAAAGCGGGTCGAGCGTGCCGGCCGGCGACTGGACCTCACTCGCCAGGAATTCGCCGTGCTGTGGCTGCTGCTGCAGCGCCAGGGCGATGTGGTCACGCGCGCCGAATTGGTGCAGCAGGTCTGGAGCCTACCCGTCGATGCGCTGAACAACGTGGTGGATGTGGCGGTGTGCAGGCTGCGCAGCAAGCTCGATGATCCCTATGCGGTCAAGCTGCTGCACACGGTGCGCGGCATGGGCTATTTGCTGGCGTTGCGCGACGGGGATCCGGCCAAGCAGCCCTGATCTGCCCTGCTCTGCTCTGGTACGCCCTGGTGCGCCCGCCGCCACAACGCCGGGCGTTCAGCCCAGCCATTGGCGGATGCGTCCCGCCAGCGCCTGGGCGCTGATGCCGTAGCGCTCATGCAGCGTGGGCAGGGCACCCGCATCGAGGAAGGCGTCCGGCAGGCCCGCCAGCCGAAAGCGCGCGGGCCGCACATCGCGCTCCAGCAGGGCGCCGGCCACGGCCTCGCCCAGGCCGCCCACCACCGAATGGTTCTCCGCCACCACCACCAGGCGCGGCCCGCTGGCCACGGCTTGCACGATGGCCTGCACATCCAGCGGCTTGATGGTGGCGCAATGCAGCACGGCGGTGCCCACGTTGTCGGCGGCCAGCAACTGTGCGGCCTCCAGCGCGCGCATGGTCATGAAGCCGCTGGAGATGATGAGCACCTCGCGGCCCTCGCGCAGCATCTTCGCCTTGCCCAGTTCGAAACGGTAGTCGTACTCGTCCAGCACCAGCGGCACGTTGCCGCGCAGCAGCCGCATGTAGACGGGGCCGCGGTGCGCCGCGATCTGGGGCACGGCCTGGGTGATGTCCAGTGCATCGCAGGGATCGACGATGGTCAGCCCCGGCACGGCCCGCATCATGGCCAGATCGTCCGTGGCCTGGTGGCTGGGGCCGTAGCCCGTGGTCAGGCCGGGCAGGGCGCAGCAGATCTTGACGTCCAGGTTTTCCTCGGCAATCACCTGGTGGATGAAGTCGTAGGCCCGGCGCGTGCCGAAGACGGCATAGGTGGTGGCAAAGGGCGTCAGCCCCTCCTTGGCCATGCCGCCGGCGGCGGCCATCAGCAGCTGCTCGGCCATGCCCATCTGGAAGAAGCGCTCGGGGTGGGCCTGGGCGAACAGGTGCAGGTCGGTGTACTTGGCCAGGTCGGCCGTCATGCCCACCACATCGGGCCGGCTGGCGGCCAGCTCCACCAGGGCCTTGCCGAAAGGCGCGGCCTGCACGCGCTGGCCCTCGGCCGCGATGGAGGCGATCATGGCCGAGGTGGTCGGCCGGGGCTTGGGGGTGGCAAGAGGCATGTTCATGGCAGGGCGGGCTTCAGGGGTTGCAATGCGTCCAGGATGGCGATGGCCTGCTGCCACTCGGGCGGATCGACGCGGATGAAATGGTTCTTCTCGCGCTGCTCCAGGAAGGGCACGCCCTTGCCCATCAGCGTGTCGCAGAGGATGACGCGGGGCCGGTCCTCGGCCAGCGACCGCGCCGCGTCGAAGGCCTGGACCACCTGGGCCAGGTCGTTGCCGTCCACGCGCTGCACATGCCAGCCGAAGGCGGCCCATTTGTCGGCCAGCGGCTCGAAGCCCAGCATGCGCGTGGACGGGCCATCGGCCTGCTGGTTGTTCACGTCCACCAGGCAGATCAGCCGGCCCAGGCCGTGGTGGGCGGCGGACAGCGCGGCCTCCCAGGTCGAGCCCTCGTCCAGCTCGCCGTCGGACATGGAGTTGTAGACAAAGGCATCGCTGCCCTTGTGGCGCAGCGCCAGCGCCATGCCCACGGCGATCGGCAGGCCCTGGCCCAGCGAGCCGCCCGAGATTTCCATGCCCGGCGTATAGCTGGCCATGCCCGACATGGGCAGGCGGCTGTCATCGCTGCCATAGGTCTGGAGTTCCTCGTCGGACAGGATGCCCGCCTCGGCCAGGGCCGCGTAGAAGGCGATGGCGTAGTGGCCGTGCGAGAGCAGGAAGCGGTCGCGGCCCTCCCACCCGGGCTCATCGGGCCGCAGCCGCAGCGCGTCGCCATAGGCCACGGCCAGCACATCGGCCCAGCCCAGGGCCTGGCCTATGTAGCCCTGGCCCTGCACCTCGCCCATTTGCAGGGCGCGGCGGCGTATGCGCCAGGCACAGGCCGCGAGCCGGTCCAGGCGCTGTTGCAGTTCTTGGTTCATGCATCGTCTCCTCGGGATGGAAGGGCGCGCGGCTCAGCGCAGGATGCTGGCCGGCACATAGGACACCAGCGCCAGCACCGCCAGCGCCACCAGGTAGAAGGGAATCAGCTCGCGCACGGTCTGGCCCACCTTGACCCGGGCCAGCGAGCTCGTGATGAACAGCGTCGTGCCCACGGGCGGCGTGTACAGCCCCAGGGCCAGGTTCACGACCATCATGATTCCGAGCTGGGTCATGTCCATGCCGATGCTCTGGGCCAGTGGCACGAACACCGGCGTGAGCAGCAGCACGGCGGCCGGCAGGTCGATGAACATGCCGATGAAGAGCATCAGCAGGTTCATCAGCACGATCACCAGCCAGGCCGAATGCACATGCGACTGCACCCACTGCACGATGCCGTCGGGCATGCGGTCGAAGGTCAGCAGCCAGCCGATGGCCGACGAGGCCATGATCACCAGCAGCACCACGCCCGTGGCCAGGCCCGCATGCACCACCGCATCGTTGAGCCGGCGCCAGCCCAGGTCGCGGTAGATGGCGGCCGACACCAGGCCCGCATACAGCGTGGACAGCACGGCCACCTCGGTGGGCGTGGCAATGCCGAAGCGCAGGAACACGATGATCAGCACCGGCAGCAGCAGGGCCGGGCTGGCGTACAGCAGGTGGCGCCGGAAGGCGGGCCAGGCAAAGGGCGTGGTGTCGCGCGGAAAGCCGCGCCTGCGGCCCACCCACCAGCACACGCCCATGAAGCCCGCGCACATCAGCAGCCCCGGCACGATGCCCGCCACGAACAGCGCCGCAATCGAGGCATTGGCGCTGAGCGCGAACAGGATCATGGGGATCGACGGCGGGATCAGGATGTCGATGGTGGCCGCCGCCGCCAGCGTGGCCGCCGAGAACGCGGGCGGGTAGCCCAGCCGCCTGTGCCACGGGATCATCAGCGAGCCGATGGCCGAGGCATCGGCCACGGCCGAGCCCGACACCCCGCCGAACAGCGTGGACGACATCACCCCCACCTGGGCCGGCCCGCCGTGAAAGCGTCCTATCAGCGCCGACAGCACGCCCACCAGGGCTTCGCCCAGGCGCCCGCCCATCATCAGCGAGCCGGTGAGCATGAAGAACGGGATGGCGATCAGCGGAAAGCTCTGCACCTGGGCCACCATCTGCTGCACCAGCAGGTCCAGCGGCACGCGGTCCGAGGTGGCCGCCGCCGCCATGGCGCCCATGAGCAGCGCGTGCGCAATGGGCATGGCGATCACGGCGCCCGCCATGAAGACGAAAAGCATGATGAAGGACATGGACCTGCCCCCTTCACCAGTGCGCCGCGGCCACGGGCCGCGCGGGTTCGGCATCGGCACTTGGGGCATCTGCAGCCCCTGCGGATGCCCGGCCCCCGCCCGCCACGCAGGCGCGCCAGGCCGACTGCAGGGCCAGCAAGGCCAGCAGCGCCATGCCCACCATCACGCAGCCATAGGTCAGCGAGCCGGGAATGCCCAGGATCTGGCTGCGCTCGTCATGCACGATCTCCAGCATGTTCAGCGTGGACCAGGCCAGCGTGGCGTACAGGGCGGCCACGGCCAGCCAGCCCAGCACGGCCGTGGCGCGCTGCACGCGGGCCGGCAGCGCCTCGACCAGAAAGCTCGTGGTGATGTGGGCACCATGGGCGGCGGCCAGCACCACGCCCGACATCACCAGCCAGGGAAACAGCAGCTCGGGCACCTCGTTGGCCCATTGCAGGCTGGCGCCGCTGGCATAGCGCAGCGCGGTGTTGCACACCAGGATCACGAAGATCACCAGGGTGCTGGTCCACAGCACGGCGCGGCACAGGCCCGTGACCAGGCGTTCGATGAGGTTCATGGAAGGCTCCCTGCACTTCACTGCGCGCCTGCGGCCTTGACGACCTTGGCGATATAGGGGCCCGCAGGGCTGGCCAGCCACTTGTCCTGCACCCTGGCCGTGGCCTGGGCGAAGGCCCGCGCGTCGATGGTGCTCACCTCCACGCCCTTGGCGCGGATGTCGTCCAGCAGCTTGTCGTCGGCCTCGCGCGCCAGCTGGCGCTGGTAGGCCGTGGCCTCCTGCGCGGCCTCGGTCAGCAGCGTGCGGTCGGCTGCCGGCAGCCGGTCCCAGCTGCGCTTGCCCATGATCAGCGGCGTCATCTGGAACATGTGGCCCGTCAGCGTCAGGTGCTTTTGCACCTCGTACAGCTTGCTGGCGTGGAAGTTGGCCAGCGGGTTCTCCTGGCCGTCGACCACGCCCTGCTGAAGGGCCACGTACAGCTCGGCGAACTTGATCTGCTGGGCCTCGGCGCCCAGGGCCTGGATGATGTCCACCAGCACCGCGTCGGGCGGCGTGCGCATCTTCAGGCCCTTGAGATCGTCCACGCTGCGCAGGGGCCGCTTGCTGTTGGTCATGTGGCGTATGCCGTTGTCCCAGTAGCCCAGCACCACCATGCCCTTGGCGGCCGATTTGTCGGCCAGCTCCCGGCCCAGCGGCCCGTCCAGCACCTGGAAGGCACGGGCCGGCGTGGCGAAGAGAAACGGCATGCCATAGGCCGCGTACTCGGGCACGGCCGCTGCCACCGCGCCCTGGGAATTGGCCGACAGATCCAGCGCGCCCGTGCGCAGGGCCGTGACCATGGCCGCGTCGTCGCCCAGCTGGGCCGAGGGGGCGACCTGCACCTCGATACGGCCCGCGCTGCGCGCTTTCACGAGTTCGGCGAACTTCAGCGAGGCCAGGTGGCGCGGATTGTCGGGCGCCGCGCCGTGGCCCAGCGTGAGCTTGATGGCCTGGGCACAGGCCAGGGCCGGCAGCAGCAGGGCGCAGGCGGCCAGGGCGGCGCGGTGGAAAAGCGTGCTTTGCATGGTCTTGTCTCCTTTGCTTTGGTTGTGTGCGGCCATGCAGGCCATGGCCAGGCGCGCGGGGCTCAGTGGATGAGCATCCCGCCGTTCACATCGAGCGTGATGCCCGTGCAATAGCCAGCCAGGTCGCTGGCCAGGAACACGCAGGCGCCGGCCACATCGTCGGCGCGGCCCAGGCGTGCCAGCGGAATCGTGGCGGAGATCTCGCGCTTGCGTTCGGGGCCAAGCTTGCCCTGGGTGATATCGGTCTCGATCAGGCCCGGCGTGACGCAGTTGATGCGTATGCCATCGCCGCCGAACTCGCGCGCCATGGCGCGGGCCAGGCCCAGCACGCCGGCCTTGGCCGCCGAGTAGTGCGGCCCACCGAAGATGCCGCCGCCGCGCTGGGCCGAGACGGAAGAAATGCAGACGATGGCGCCCGCTTGCTGCCTGCGCATGGCCGGCAGCACGGCCTGGGACATGTACAGCGTGCCGCGCAGGCTCACGTCGAGCACGCGGTCGTAGTCGGCCCCGCCGATCTCCAGCGTGCCCACGGCCTGCGTGATGCCCGCGTTGTTGACCAGCGCGTCGATGCGCCCGAAGGCGCGCAGCACGGCGGCGGCCGCCGCCTCGCACGAGGGCTTGTCCGTCACGTCGGCCACCAGCCCCAGGTGCCCGTCGCCCAGCCGCGCGGCCGCGCCGGCCGGATCGGCCCGCTCCAGGTCGAGGATGGCCACGCGGGCCCCCTGGGCGGCCATCTGGCGCGCCGTGGCAAAACCGAGTCCGTTGATCCCTGCGCCGCCGGTGATGATGGCGACCCTGTCCTTGAGCAGCATGTGCCTGTCTCCGCTGTAGTGGTGGTGGATGCAGCCATCTTGGGCTGTCATGAGCATGAAGACAAACGATGTTTCATCAGCCTAAGATGACGGTTCTTCAGCTCACGTACGGGGTCTCCCGGGGTCTTCCGGGTGTCCCCCGGTGTCTGCCCGTGAGCTGCCCGCGTCTTCGAGGAACTTGCCATGGCATCCATTCCCAGCAGTGCCCACCTGCAGGCCTTCGAGGCCGTGGCGCGCCGGCGCAGCTTCGCGCTGGCCGCTTCCGAGCTGCACCTGACGGCCTCGGCCGTCAGCCACCAGGTGGCCAAGCTGGAGGCGCAGCTGGGCGTGCGCCTGTTCGAGCGCAGCGCGCATGGCGTGCGCCTGAGCCGCCCGGGGCAGGCCTACCTGGAGCGCGTGGGCGGCGCGCTGGCGGCCATCGTCTCGGCGACCGAGGACCTGCGCCACAGCATGAGCAACAGCCTGTACGTGCACTGCGCGCCCAGCATCGCCAGCCTCTGGCTCATGCCCCGGCTGCGGGACTTTGCGCGGGCCTGCCCGCACATTGCGCTGAACCTGTCGGCTGCGCATTCGCACAGCGACTTCGCGCTGGGCCAGGCCGATATCGACATCCGCTACGGCATTGCGCAGTGGCCGGAGCTGGAGGTGGAGCCCCTGTTCGAGGAGCACATCCTTCCGCTGGCCAGCCCCGCCTTCGTGGCCGAGCATGGGCTGCAGCGCGTGCAGCAGTTGCTGCATGTGCCGCTGATCCAGAGCAACGTCAGCATCGTCCAGTGGTCGGACTGGTTCCAGTCGTTCTCGCAGCTGCGCGCGCCAGAGCGCTTTGCCGTGCGTTTCGACCGCGCCCAGATGTCGCTGGACGCGGCCACGCAGGGCCTGGGCGTGGCGCTGGAAAGCGCCATGAATGCGGGCGGCCACATTGCCGACGGCCGGCTGGTGGCCCCCTTCGGCGTGGACCGGGCCCTGCGCGTCAAGGCCCACTTTGCCGTCTACCCCGCGCGCAACGCCCGGCGGCCCGCCGTGGCGGCCTTCCTGGCCTGGCTGCATGCCGAGGCTGCCCGCACCGAGCAGCAGCCCTGCCGCCAAAGCCCGGACTGAGTTGGCCGCCAGCCCCGAAAAAGGGCAGAACGGATATTCCTGCACCCATTGCGAAAAACCTGCGATGCAATTTCTCTATGAATGAGCCAGTGTGCGGCAAATGGTTTTATTGCCCCTGTTTTCGGTGAATGACGACGTGATTGCCAGCAGGGATTGGCAATAATTCGGGACAGCCATACACACAGGGAGTGCCACGCTGGAATGGCCAAATCAGCAAGACGCCGATTTATCGGACTGATCACGGTGAGCTACGGATTGTTCGCATTCGGCTGGATCCTTCTGTCCGACAAGCTGTTGTTCGCATTGGCAGGGAGTGCGGATATCGGCTGGCTTTCCGTCGTCAAAGGGCTGTTCTTTGTGCTGGCCACGGACTTCCTGCTGTTCTTCGCGCTGTGCTCGGTGCCGGCCGGGCAGAACATTGGCGCCTCCGCCATCGCACAGGAAATGGGGCCACGCCGTTTTCCGGTCTGGGCCTCCTATCTGTTTGCCCTGGCCATGAGCCTGGCCGTGCTGGCCGCCAGCAGCACGCTGGCCAGCCATTTCGGTGAACGCTCGCTGCTGCTGCTGTTCATGCTGCCCGTGCTGGTCAGTGCGCTGATCGGTGGCCTGGGGCCGGGCCTGCTGGCCACGGCCTTTGCGGCCTACAGCCTGGACCAGACCGACGGCGTCGCCGTGCGCGACTGGGCGCAGTGGGGCGTGGTGGCCGTCAACGGCCTGGCCGTGAGCGTGCTGGCCGAGACGCTGCAGCGCTCGCTGCGCAAGGCCAACATGCAGCGGCAATTGCTGGACTCGGTGATCTCGGGCACCTCGGACGCCGTCTTCGTGAAGGACCTGCGCGGCCGCTACCTGCTGGTCAACCGGGCCGCCGCCAGCCTGGTGGGCCGGCAGGCCGAGGACATCGTGGGCAAGGACGACTTCGCGCTCTTTCCCTTCGGCATCGCCAGCGCCATCCGCAGGAAGGACCGGGATGTGCTGCGCCAGGAGGTGGCCACGCATGAGGAGCAACTGACGGTGGCGCCGGGCAGGACGCTGGACCTCCTGGTCACCAAGGGCCCGGTGCGCAACACCGCAGGCCACATCGCGGGCCTGTTCGGCATCTCCCGGGACATTACCGAGCGCAAGCGCTTCGAGCGCGAGCTGGCCCAGGCCGCCGTGGTGTTCGACAGCAGCCACCAGGGCATCATGGTGGTCGATCCGGGGCGGCGCATCACGCGCGTCAACCCCGCCTTCACCCGCATCACCGGCTATGCGCCCGAGGACGTGATCGGCAAGACACCGCGCGTGCTGTCCTCGGGCCTGCACGGGCCGGAGTTCTACCGGCAGATCTGGGCCTGCATCGAGCGCGACGGCTTCTGGCACGGCGAGATCTGGAACCGCCGCAAGACGGGCGAGATCTTCGCCGAGATGCTGTCCATCTCCGCCGCGCAGGGCGCCGGTGGCGAAATCGAGCACTACATCGGCGTCTTCACCGACATCAGCCACATCAAGGCCCACGAGGCCGAGCTCGAGCGCGTCACGCACTACGACCTGCTCACCGGCCTGCCCAACCGCCGCCTGCTGATCGACCGGCTCAACCAAGCCATGCTGCGCACCGCGCGCGAGGGCCGCTCCCTGGCCGTGTGCTTCCTGGACCTGGACGGCTTCAAGGAAATCAACGACCTGCACGGCGCGGCCGCAGGCGATGCGCTGCTGGTGGGCGTGGCCGCCCACCTCAAGAGCGTGCTGCGCTCCGAGGACACGCTGGCCCGGCTCGGCGGCGACGAGTTCGTGCTGCTGCTGTCGCACATCGGCTCGGCCGAGCACTGCTCCACCATCCTCGACCGGGTGCTGGAGGCAGCCAGCCGTCCCGTGCCCGTGCAGGACCGGGTGCTGTCCGTAACCGCCAGCGTGGGTGTCAGCCTCTACCCCGACGACCAAGCCGACCCCGACCTGCTGCTGCGCCATGCCGACCAGGCCATGTGCGTGGCCAAGCAGGCCGGGCGCAACCGCTACCAGCTGTTCGATCCGGAAAACGACCGCAAGGCCCATGCGCGCCGCCTGCAGCTGGGCTGGCTGCGCCAGGCGCTGGAGAAGGGTGAATTCCTGCTGCACTACCAGCCCAAGGTGGAGCTGGGCGGCGGCAAGCTGGTGGGTGCCGAAGCCCTGCTGCGCTGGCACGACCCGCGCCAGGGCCTGCGCGCGCCGGGCGAGTTCCTGCCCTTCATCGCGGGCAGCGACCTGGAGCGGCCGCTGGGCGACTGGGTCATCGGCGAGGCCGTGGCCCAGGCGGCGCGCTGGTTCGGCCAGGGCCTGGACCTGTGCGTGAGCATCAACGTCAGCGCCAACCAGCTGCTGGACGGCGGCTTCCACGCCAAGATGGCCCAGGTGCTGGCCCGCCACCCGGACCTGCCGCCGCACCTGATCGAGCTGGAAATCCTGGAAAGCGCCGCCATTGCCGACATGGAGCAGGCCATCCAGGTGATGGGCCAGTGCCGGCAGCTGGGCATACGCTTTGCGCTGGACGACTTCGGCACCGGCTACTCCTCGCTCACCTACTTGCGCAAGCTGCCCGTGCAGTCGCTCAAGATCGACCAGAGCTTTGTGCGCGACATGCTGGCCGACCCGGACGACCTGGGCATCGTCGAAGGCGTCATCCAGCTGGCCAGCACCTTCCAGCTCGAATCGGTGGCCGAAGGCGTGGAAACGCCCAAGCATGCGCGCCGCCTGCGCGACATGGGCTGCCACGTGGCCCAGGGCTACGGCATCGCCCGGCCCATGCCCGCCGACCAGCTGCCCGCCTGGGCCGCGCGCTGGCAGGCCGGGGACAACTGGCTGGCGCATGGGCGGCATATGCCGTCCGAGGCCTGAGCTTCGCGTCCCGGCACCGGCGCCGGTGCCGGCTATGTCAACTCTGCTGGACGGGTTTCCATGGCATTGCGGGTGGGCAAGGTGATGCAGAACATGGCGCCTCCTGCGGGGCCGTTGCTGGCGACGACGGTGCCGTCCATGGTGTCGATGATCTTGCGGCAGATGGCCAGGCCCAGGCCCGTGCCGCCCGAGCCGTCCTTGGTCTTGCTGGACTGCACGAAGGGCTGGAAGATCTTGTCCAGTTCCTGCGGAGGAATGCCAGGGCCCTGGTCGGAGACGGCAATGCAGATGTCGCCCTGTCCGTCGATGCGGCCCTGCACATCGATGCGTCCGCCGATGGGCGAGAACTTGATGGCATTGGCCAGCACATTGCGCACCACCTGCTGAAAGCGCACGGGGTCGGCCTTGGCGATCAGCGGCGTTTCGTCGAGCTCCAGCCGCAGGTCGATGAGCTTGTGCTGCTGCTGCGGCTCCAGCTCGCGCACCACGGGCCGTATCAGGCTTCTGAGGTCGGTGCGTTCCAGGTGGATGGTTCCCACGGCGCTTTCCAGCTTGGCGACATCCAGCAGGTCGTTGACCAGGGCCAGCATGCGCTGGCCGGCTGCATGGATATCGTTGAACATGTCTGCCATCGCGGCATTGCCGAGAGAGCGCAGGCCGCCCAGCTCGGCAAAGCCCATGATGGACTGCAGCGGGGTGCGCAGCTCGTGGCTCATGTTGGCCACGAATTCCGATTTCACGCGGAAGGCCTCTTCGGCCGCGTCGCGGGCTTCGTGGATGGCATGCTCGGCCGCGCGGAATTCGCTCACGTCCACAAAAATGCTGAGCACGCCGGTGATCCGGCCCTGGGCATCCTTGACTGCCGCCTTGGAGATCTGCACGTCGCGGTAGCTGCCGTCCACATGGGGCAGCCGGGCCTCCAGCACCATGGGCTGGCCTGAACGCATCACATCCTCATTGCCGTGCATCTGCAGCAGGTCATGGTCGCCAGAGTGCAGGCCCTCGACCTCATGGCCAAGCACGGCGTAGCGGCACCTACCAAAGAAGTCTTCCCAGGCCTTGTTCACCAGGGCCACGCGCTGGCCCGCGTTCGTGACCAGCATGGGCAGGGGCGTGGTCTCGAACAGCAGGTGCTGGAAGGCCAGCTGGGTCTGCAGCTCCTGCTGGGCCTTCCAGCGGGCGGTCACGTCCACGGCGCTGCCGGCAAAGCCCACCAGCCGGCCCTCGCGCAGCAGGGGAACCACGGCGATGTCGCAGAGTATTTCCCTTTCGTCGGGAAGGCGAAAGCGCGCCTGGCAGTTGCGCAGGGCCAGCTTGGCCTGGGGGTCGAGCAGTGCCTGGATCTGGGGCCTGCAGGCTTCATGCACGATGCCCTCCAGCGGCTGCCCTACCGCCTCGGCGCTGGGCTGCCCGGTCCACTGCTCCCAGCGGGCGTTCACGAAGGTCAGCCGGCCGTGGCTGTCGGTGCGGAAGATCAGCTCCTGCACGCTGCGCATGAGCACGGCCATCTCATGCTCGCTGCGGGCTATGCGCGCCTGGGCCTTTTCCATGGCCTGCTGTGCCGACTTCTGCACCCTGCGGGTCTTGAGCACCGACGCGCTCAGGCCGAGCACCAGGGCAAGAAGTGCAAGTCCGGCCCCAAAGAAGGCGAAGGCATCGTCACGCCAGCGCGCGATCACCGCCGCGTAGGGCTCTTCCACCACCAGCAGCAGGGGCCAGTTGCGGACCGTGCGAAAGGACACGATCTCATGGGGGCCGAGCAGGCCGGCGCCAATGTAGGAGCCGAATTCGCTGCCTGGCAGCCATTTCTGGAAGATGGGGGTCTTGCGTGCAGAGGCCGTTTGTACGCCCCCGCCTGCGTTCGTGCTGGCCAGCGGTTGGCCGTCGTAGCTCAGCAGCACCGCCTCGTAGCTGAGGGTTTCCAGCGTGGCCTGGTAGAAGTTGGCCACGGCATCGGGATTGATCAGGCCCACCAGCACGGCGGGTGCGCCGCTGTCGTTTTCGAAGGCCAGGATCTGGGGCAGGTAGTGGACGCCCCGCGGTATTGCATGTGGGGCCAATGTCAGGGAAGAGAGGCTGCGGCCGCTGACAAGGCGTCCCAGTTGCACCTTGCCCAGGACCGGAGCCGATGCATTGTCCGGCAGCAACTGCTGCACCTCGATCTGCAGGCCGGCTTCGCCCGCCTGCGTGCTCGCCAGGATGTGGCCCTGGCCATCGAGCAGCGCCATGCTGCGCAGAACCGGCAGTTGGGCGACCACTTGCGCCATGGCCGCCTCGCGCGCGGCGCGCGGGCTGTCGGCGGACAGGATGACCGGATTGTGGGCCAGGCTCGCCAGGGCGACATCGCCGGTCTCGAAGGTTTTGCCGGTCTGATCTTCCAGTACACGGCTGAGCAATGCGGCCTGGGATCTGCTTTGCTCGGCCTGGGTGTGCAGTTGGCCCCAGATGAAGAGCACAAGCCCCGCCAGCACGCACAGCGCAAAGCTCAGGATCAAGGCTTTGATGTGGGCGCTGCGCCTGGCCCCCAGGAAGCGATGCATGGCGGCTCTGTGCGGCATGGTTATGGACTCCTGCGCAAGGAGGGTCAGGGGGCAACGATCGCGGTCAGGCCGTTGTTGCGGGCCGCCCGGGCCAGGCGGCCGTCGCGCCGGATGTCGGAGACGAACTGGTCCAGGCGAGCGAGCCACCGGGTGTCGGCCGGACTGGTCGCGTAGCCGTAGGGAAGCACATGGAACGGCTTGGGCGGCGCGATCATCCGGGCCCAGTCGGAGCTGTCGAGCAGCCTGCGGCTGTAGGGGTAGTCGGTCATGAACACGTCCACGCGCCCCGCCATGAGTTCTTTTTCCCGGCTCTGGGGTGGCTCGATGGGCACGAGGCGCGCGTGCCTGAGCGTCTCGCGCATCACGGGCTCCATGAAGGTGCCGCGCTGCACGGCGACCTGCACGCCAGGCTGGTCGATGTCCGCCCAGGATTGCACGGTCTGATTGCTCTTGGTGGTCACACCGTAGATGTCGCTGCTCAGATACGGCTGCGTGAAGCGCAGCTGCTTTTGCCGCTGGGCAAGAATGCCCACGGCGAACATGGCGACATCGCAGCGTGACTCCAGCAGGTCAGGTATCAGCCTGGGAAAGGAGGAGTCCACATACTGCACCCGCACGCCCAGGTCCTTGGCCAGCTCCACCGAGAGCTCCGCATCGATGCCCGTCAGCCTGCCTGTGCGCGCGTCACGGAACGTGATGCCGTAGTAGTCTGGCCATATGCACACGCGCAGGGCATCCGTGGCGGCAATCCGGTCCAGCACCTCGCCTGCCCCGGCGCAACCGGACCATTGCACAAGACACAGCAGCAATCCGGCAGCGGCTGCCAGACGGGCCAGCACGCGCCGCTGAGGCGGTGCGCCGAAACATGTCGATGATGGATGCATGGCGGGCTTTCAGGGTGTGTCGATCAGTTCGGTGAAGGACGGAGCCTGCCGGGTCAGCGCCAGGCGCAGCGCATCGAGCTCTTCGATGTTGTCCATGAAAGCGTCGACGATTCCGGGATCCAGGGCCTTGCCCCGTTCCGCCGCGATCATCTCCAGGGCCTGCTCCAGCCCGAACGCCGGCCGGTACACCCGGTCCATGGTGAGCGCGTCGAAGATATCGACGATGGACGTGATACGAGCCGACAGCGGGATTTCTTCGCCTGCCAATCCCTGCGGGTAGCCCTTGCCGTCGAAGCGTTCATGGTGGCTTGCGGCGATCTCGGCGGCCATCTGGAACACGGGGATGCGTGACTGGCCCAGCAGGCGTGCGCCGATCTCGGCATGCCGGTTCATGACGAGGCGCTCCTCGGGACCCAGCGGGCCCTCCTTCTTGAGGATGGTGTCCGGAATGCCGACCTTGCCTATGTCATGCATCGGGGCCGCCTTGCGCAGCAGGCTGGCGAATTCGATGCGGCAGCCCAGGCGCAGGGCCAGGGCCTCCGACAGGTAGCCGATGCGGACGATGTGCGAGCCGGTATCGTCATCCTTGAGCTCTGCGGCCATGGCCAGGCGCAGCAGGGTCTCGTGGTGGGCACGTGTCACTTCCTTGAGAAGATCGTTGCGCTCGCGGTACATGCGGCCGAAGTCCTGGATGAGCAGCTCCATCTGCTCCACGGCTGCAGGATCGAAACGTCGCGATGGCTCCCTCGGGGTGCCGGTCTGGTACTGGGCCATCAGTCGATCCTCTGCAGGCTTTCGATCGTCTCCAGCAGCTTCAATGTGCTGAAGGGCTTGACCAGGTATTCGTCGGCTCCGGCGAGGATGCCCGCCTTGCGGTCTTCGGCGCTGCCCCGGGCCGTCAGCAGGATCACCAGCGTATGCAGCAGCTCGTAGGAGCTCTTGATGCGGCTGCAAACCTCCAGGCCATTGATGGTGCCCGGCATCATGATGTCGAGCAGGACGATGTCGGGCCTGAGCCTCTGGGCCATCGTCCAGGCTTCATCGCCGTCACAAGCCTCTACGACTTCGAAGTCACGGAGTTCCAGCGTCATGCGCAGCAGCTTGCGGATGTCTGCATGGTCTTCGACGATGAGTATTTTTTGCATGGGGAGATCTTTCATGCCGAAACGGAAATTTGATCCGACATGTGAATCATAAATATCAATTTCATCAAATTTTATTGAAATTTTCTATCAGATCCACGCCGGGCAAGGTGCTCCGGTGGGCGCGACCCATGCACGATCGCGACAAGTCGCAGGCAGGCAAAACGCTTGGGGGGCAGAAGGCGCAACTGAGCCGCCAGTCGGGCAGGTGGCAGCCCTGAGGCAGGTTCGTCGCAGACCTGCCGCTGCGCCTGTGCGCAGGGCCCGTTCCTAGGCCTCGTCCTTCCACAGTGCATCGAGATCGGTGAAGCCCCATTTCGCAGGGTCTTCCCGGCTGACGATCTTCTCCGTGCACCCAGGCCGGGCCAGGTCAACGGTCTCCGGTGCCATCCGCATGCCGCTGGCCGTGGAATAGAACACCTTGACCTGCGGACAGGTCAGGGACTGGCGGCCAGGGTCGATGACCACACCCAGCCTGCCCGTGGTCAGCCGCACCAGGGAGCCCACCGGATAGATGCCTATGCTTTTGACGAAGGCCTGGAAAACGGTCTTGTCGAAGTGGCCGGCACTCCATTCGGCCATCTTGTGCACCGCCTCTGCAGGATCCCAGCCGCGCTTGTAGGGGCGGTCTGAGGTGATGGCGTCGTAGACATCGCAGACCGCGCCCATCTTCGCGAACAGGCTGATGTCCTCGCCGCGCAGCCTGTGGGGATAGCCCGTGCCATCCACCTTCTCGTGGTGGTGAAGGCAGACGTCCAGCACGACCGGGTCATCGACGCCACCGGCCTTGAGCAACTCCAGGCCTCGCGCCGGATGCTCACGCATCTCGATGAACTCCTGGTCCGTCAGGCGCCCCGGCTTGTTCAGGATGGAGGTGGCGACAGCCATCTTTCCGATATCGTGCAGCAGGCCCGCATAGCCCGCCTCGCGCACCTGCTGCGGTGGCAGGTCGAGTTGGCGTGCCAGCACGATCATCAAGGCGCAGACCGCCACCGAGTGCATGTAGGTGTAGTCGTCGCTGGTCTTGAGCCTGGCGATGCTGACCATGGCGCTCGGATTGCGGATGATCGAATCGGACACCTCGGCGACCACGTAGCGGGCCTCGTCCTGGTTGATCTCCCTGCCCATGCGCACCTCGCGGAACATGGCGGTGATCGCCTGCCTGGACTGGTGGCAGATGCGGGCGGCCCGCTTCACCTCCTCCTCGAAGGCAACGGGCCGCAGCTCGCACTCCAACTCGGCCAGTTGCGAGATCTCGGACAGTTGGGCGTCGATCACGGTGTCCACCTGCTCGCGGGTGAAAGACGGCCCGCCTTGCGCAACATCCAGGCCCTTGGCGGTATCGATCCACACTTCCTGAATGGGGGACTGCAGGATCCTCGCCAGGTCGGCAGGGTCTTGCAGCTTGAAGCGGCTGCGCCAGAACGGGTGTTCCATCCAGCTGCCGCAGAGGCTTTCCAGAAACATGCCCAGCCTCAACTGGCGCACGCTGATGCGCTTGATCATGAACTCGGACCCCACAACGGCTCACATGTATGCACCATCTTGCCGCCTTTTGCCTGCTTCGGTACGAATTCAGGTCAGAAGGCTGCCCATTCCTCATCCTTGACCTGCGGCTGCGCACGGGCAGGCGACAGGCGTGGCGGCCTGGAGGGCTGCGCTTGCCTGGGGGCCATGGCCTGGGCGGTCGCGGCGCGCAGCCCGCCAGGCTGGCTTGCGCCATGCTCGGGATGCATCTTGAAGGTGGAGACGATCTGCGCCAGGGCGGCGGCCTGCTGCTCCAGGCTGCCTGCAGCGGCCGAGCTTTGCTCGACCAGCGCCGCGTTTTGCTGCGTCATCTGGTCGAGCTGGCTCACCGCCTCGCCGACCTGACGGATGCCCACCGCCTGCTCGGCCGATGCGCTGGAGATCTCGCTGATCATGGTGTCCACGCTGCGTACCTGCTCCACGATGCGGCCCATCTGCTCGCCGGCCCGGGTGGCCACCTCGGTGCCCTGCTCGACCTTTTGCAGGTTGGCGCCGATCAGCTCCTTGATCTCCTTGGCCGCCGTGCCCGAGCGCTGGGCCAGCGCGCGCACCTCGCTGGCGACCACGGCGAAGCCCCGGCCCTGCTCGCCGGCCCGCGCGGCCTCCACGGCAGCGTTGAGCGCCAGGATATTGGTCTGGAAGGCAATGGAGTCGATGACGTTCGTGATCTCGGCAATCTTGCGCGAGGCCTCCGAGATGTCCTGCATGGTATGCACCACCAGTGCCACGGACTTGCCCCCTTCGACAGCGGAGGCCGAGGCAGCCGAGGCCACCTTGTTGGCCTGCTGGGCCGTGTCTGCATTCGTGCGCACCGTGGCCGTGAGTTCCTCCATCGAGGCAGCCGTTTCCTCAAGGTTGCTGGCCTGCTGCTCGGTGCGCTGGCTCAGGTCCAGGCTGCCAGAGGCGATCTCGCTCGATCCCGTGGCAATGGAGTCGCTGCTCTGGCGTACACGGCCCATGATTTCACGCAGCTTGTCGTTCATGCTGCTCATGGCGGAGAGCAACTGGGCTGGCTCGTCCCTGCCCTGTACCACGATGCTGGCCGTGAGGTCGCCGTGCGCCACGGTGTCCACCACCGAGACCGCCATGCGCAGGGGCTCGGTGATCGAGCGCGTGATCGCCCAGGCCAGCACGGCGCCCAAGACCACTGCCAGGGCGGCCAGGCCGCCGAGCAGGTACAGCGCCAGGTGGTAGTCCTTCTCGGCCTGCTCGGTGGCCTTGCGCCCGCCTTCCTGGTTCAGCGCGATGTCCTGGCCGATGACGTCCATGAGCTGGGCGAATGCCTGAGCGGTCGCTCCCGTGGCCAGGGCGCGCGCCTGGGCTGCCTGCTCGGGCCCCCCACTGGACAGCTCCACCATCTTGCGGTCAGCGGCGCGGGCCGCGTTCCACAGCACCAGCATCCTTTCATACAGCTGCCGCTCCTCGGGCGAGGACACCAGCTTTTCATAGACGGCCAGCTCCGACTCCAGGGTTTTTTGGGCCTGCAGCAGCAGGTCCTCCTGGGCGCGCTTCCTTTGCGCGTCCTCCTCGATCACGTGGCGAAGACCTGCGCGGCGGGCTTCGTTGGCCTTAGCCCGGATCGAGGCAAGCACATTGGTGGAGGGCAGCCAGTTGGTGCCCAGGTCGCTGGCATTGAACTGGACCCGGGCGATCTGCAGGGAGCCGATGGCCGCCACCGTGCTCAACAAGAGCAAAAGCAGGGTAAAGGCAACGATGAGCCGTGTGCGGATGGACAGAAGGCGGAGGAACATGGTGGGGGGCTCCTGAGATGTGGTTGGTAATTTTGATCAATATGATTTATTTGATAATTTACCAAGCTTGCGCTCATCTTGAGTGATTGAATTTATCAATTTATTTTCACTGGGCCATTGCTCCGGGATGCGTTGCGCCCGAGCCACCCCGCAGTCCTCTACCTCTCTGGATGAGCCTTCGCCACAGCGCCACAGCGCTTGGTGACGCGTTCCGGCTGGCTCGCGCGGCGAGGCATCAAACCCACCAAAAATGTAACAACCGGTTGTGCTGTTCTTTGCTCTCTGTTAAATTTTTATCAAATTCATCAAATAAATTTGATTGGAGTGATAAAGATGCCGCATGCACTGAAGACCGACACCACCAAGCAATGGCTCTCCTTCCGCGTGGACGATGAGGAGTTCGGCATCGACCTGCTGCAAGTGCAGGAGATCCGGTCCTACGAGTCGCCCATGCGCATTGCCAACGGCCCTGCCTACTTCAACGGCGTGCTGGAACTGCGCGGAGAGGTCATTCCCGTCATCGATCTGCGGCTCAGGCTGGGGCTTGCGCCCAAGCCGTACGACGCCTGCACCGTGACCATCATGCTGCGCCTGCCTGGCGGAGTGACGGGCATGGTGGTGGAGGGGGTCACCGACGTGGTGACGCTCATGCCGCAGGACCTGCGTGCCGTGCCCGCCATGGGCGGGGGTCTGGTCAATGACTGCCTGCTGGCCATGGGCGTGCTCGAGAAGCGTTCGCTGCTGCTCATCGATGCCGACAAGCTCCTGGCGACGGCCACGGCAGCCCTGCCGGACTGCGCTGCGAGCTGAGCAATGTGCTCCGACACGCCCCCTTTCCCCGCCCGTACACCGCAATTTGCCCATCCCACTGGAGACGCGTCATGAATCCTCGCTTCTGGACTGTCAAGACCAAACTTTCCGCGGCCTTCACTTGCCTGGCGCTTCTCACCATGGTGGTGTCCCTGCTGGCCCTTCAGGCGTTGAGCGAGGCAAATCTGAATCTTGTCCGCTTTGTCGAAGGCATCAACGCCCGTGCACACCTGGCAGAGAGGGTTCGCACAGCCGTGGACCGCCGGGCGATCGCGGCGCGCAACCTGGTGCTGGTGACCTCGCCTGCAGACCTGGCGGCGGAGAAGGATGCCGTGACCTCCGCGCACACCGACGTCAACACCTCGCTGGCCGAACTCCAGGCCAAAATGGCTTCGAAGGATGTTGCGGCCGATGCACGCGATCTGGTTGCCAAAATTGCGGGCGTGGAGCAACGGTATGGACCGGTCGCTACCGACATCGTGGCGCTGGCTCTGCAAAACCAGAAGGAGGCAGCGATCCGCAAGATGAACGAAGAGTGCCGGCCCTTGTTGGCGCAGCTGATCGAGGCCACCCGCCAGTACAGTGAACTGACCCGCCTGCGTTCACAGCAGATGATCGAGGAGGCCGCGCAGGCCTACGCGCACCGCAGAAACATACTGATCGCCGCCAGCGTCATGGCCTTTGTCCTGGCCGTGCTGATGGGGCAACTGATAGCACGCGGCCTGACGCGCGCCCTGGGTGCGGAGCCGGCACAACTGGGCGACGTTGCGCAACAGATTGCCCAGGGCAATCTCAGCCCTGAATTGCTTCGCCACCAAGCCCCTGAAGGCAGCGTCCAGGCATCGCTCAATGCCATGCTCAAGAGTCTGGTCTCTGTCGTCCATGAAGTTCGCAACAATGCCGACGGGGTCGCTGGAGGCAGCACGGAAATCGCCAACGGCAATGCCGACTTGAGCCAGCGCACCGAACAGCAGGCCAGTGCCTTGCAGGAGACCGCAGCGTCGATGGAGCAGCTGTCGACCACCGTCAAGCAAAACGCGGACAACGCCAGGCAGGTCAATCAACTCGCCTTGGGAGCAAGCCAGGTGGCCACCAAGGGCGGCGGCTCCGTGCAGGAGGTCGTCAATGCGATGCAGGACATCAGCGAAAGCTCGCGCCAGATCGGCGAAATCGTGGGCGTGATCGACGGCATCGCGTTCCAGACCAACATCCTGGCGCTCAACGCCGCGGTCGAGGCGGCCCGCGCAGGCGAGCAGGGCAAAGGCTTTGCCGTGGTGGCCGGTGAGGTGCGCAACCTGGCGCAGCGCAGCGCGCAGGCAGCCCGGGAAATCAAGCAGCTCATCGCCACCAGTGCCACACGCGTCAAACAGGGTACCGAGTTGGCTGACCAAGCCGGAGCCACCATGGCGGAAGTGCTGCATTCCATCCAGCGCGTGACAGATCTCATGGGTGAGATCAGCAGTGCCAGTGATGAGCAAAGCGCGGGGGTAGCGCAGGTCGGCAAGGCCGTCAGCCAGATGGACCAGGTAACGCAGCAAAATGCGGCGCTGGTGGAGGAAAGTGCGGCGGCAGCGGCCAGCCTCAGAACGCAGGCACAGCAGCTGGTGCAGGCCGTGTCGATCTTCCAGCTGGGAGGCCATGCGGCCCAGCTTTCCTCAACCCCGCCGCTCCCGCAACCGACGGTGCGGGCGCGCAAGCCGGCACCCGCGACAGCGGCACTCCCCGCACGCTAGGCTGCCCGCGCCGTGCAGCCCGTGCAGCCCGTGCACAAGCAAGCGCAGGAGCAGGACGACTGGGTGTCGTTCTGATCAACCTCCCCCTTGCGTGCCGCCCTGGCACTCGTCGGACCGCATCGCGGTACACCGGGATACGGGGCCACGGCCATGCAGGGGCTGCCAGGAGACGCAAGGCCCAAGCCCCAGGGCCCGCGCAAGTTCTGATATTTTCAACGCTGTTCCTGCGCAGGCAGCCCCCGGCTTTCGACACCCCCATTTCATGATTTCAAACCTCATTCCGTTGAACCCACAGCAACTGGACGCCGCCATCGTTGATCTCGACGGCACCATGGTCAACACCCTGGGCGACTTCGCCGAAGCCCTCAACCGCATGCTGGCGGACCTGCAACTGCCGGCCATCGCCCCGCAGGCCATAGAGAACATGGTGGGCAAGGGCTCGGAGCACCTGATCCGATCGGTGCTGGCCCATGTGGGCGCGGCCGACGTGGACGCCGCCTATGACCAGGCCTGGACACGCTACGAACACCACTACCTGCAGCTCAACGGCCAGTTCGCCGAGGTCTATCCGGGCGTGCTCGAAGGCCTGCAGGCCCTGCGCGCGCGCGGCCTGCGGCTGGCCTGCCTGACCAACAAGCCGCTGTCCTTCGCCCGGCCGCTGCTCGAGCAAAAAGGCCTGGCACCGCTGTTCGAGCAGGTCTTCGGCGGCGATTCCTTCGAGCGCAAGAAGCCCGACCCGCTGCCCCTGCTCAAGACCTGCGAGGCCCTGGGCACATCCCCGGCACGCACACTGATGCTGGGCGACTCCAGCAACGACGCCCAGGCCGCGCGCGCCGCGGGCTGCCCCGTGGTGCTGGTCAGCTACGGCTACAACCATGGCCAGCCCGTGCGCCAGGTCGATGCCGACGGCTTTGTCGATGCGCTGACCGAACTGGCCTGATTCGCACAGTTCCAGGTTTTTTGGAAAAAGAATGGGATTTGGCGATGGTTAACGCACTTTGACGGTGCGATTTATGTTTTTGCTAGAGTCGTCTGCTTTGCCATCCTGGCCGCGATCCGGCCACAGACAAGGAGGAAGCACACCACATGCACGGACTGCACCTGACCGCTGATCTCTACCAATGCCAGGGCGACGCGCGCCACATGCTCGACGCCGACGCCATCGCCGCCCTGTGCCGCGCACAGACCGCGCAGGCCGGCCTGACCCTGGTGGAGGACCGCTGGGTCAAGTTCCCGGACTACCAGGGCCAGCCCGGCGGCGTCACCGGCACCGTGCTGCTGGCCGAATCGCATCTGGCCATACACACCTGGCCCGAGACCGGCTGCGTCACCGTCGATGTCTACGTCTGCAATTTCTCCGCCGACAACTCGGGCAAGGCCCGTGCGCTGATGGAGGGCGTGATCGCCGCCTACGCGCCGGGCCGCGTCGTGCGCCAGCACCTGATGCGCGGCGACATCGGCCCGGGCGCCCAGGCCACGGCGGCGGCCGATGAAGGCGATTGGGCGCTGGAGGCGCTCACGCCCCATGCGCGCTTTGGCTGGCGCGCCACGCGGCGCGAAACCGTGCAGACGCCCCATCAGGAACTGGAGCTGCTGCACACGCCGCAGTTCGGCAAGGTGCTGCGCCTGGACGGCCGCTTCATGACCTCCGAACGCGAGGAATTCTTCTACCACGAGGCCCTGGTCCACCCCGCGGCCCTGGCCCACCCGGCGCCGCGCAAGGCGCTGATCCTGGGCGGCGGCGATGGCGGCGCGGCCGAGGAGCTGCTCAAGCACCCGTCCATGGAGCAGGTGGTGGTGGCCGAGCTGGACGAGGCCGTGGTCCAGGCCGCACGCACGCACCTGCAGCAGGTGCACCGGGGCGTGTTCGATGACCCGCGCCTGCAACTGCGCATAGGCGACGGCATGGCCATGGTGGAGCACACCGAGGAGCGCTTCGACCTCGCGCTCATGGACCTCACCGACCCCGACACGCCTGCCAGCGCGCTGTACTCCGACCAGGCCCTGGCGCGCATGAAGCGCGTGCTGGCGCCGGGCGGCGCACTGGTGCTGCACCTGGGCAGCCCCGTCTTCCATGGCGAGCAGGTGGCGCGGCTGGTGGCCAGCCTGCGCGAGCGCTTTGCCATCGTGCGCTGCTACGGCCTCTACATCCCCCTGTACGGCGCCTACTGGGGCCTGGCCGTGGCCTCCGACACGCTGGACGCGGCGGCGCTGCCCCCCGCCCAGCTGCGCCAGCGCCTGGCCGAGCGCCGCCTGCCCGACCTGCGCTACTACAACGCCGAAGTGCACCCCGCACTGTTCGCGCTGCCCAACTATTACCGCGACCTGGTGCAGCCCGCGCCCCTGGCGGCGCTGCCCCCGCGCGCGGTCCGCGTCGCCTGAGCCTGGCCCGTTCTGGCAACGGGCCGAGCCCGGCCCGCTGCGGGGGCAACTGCGCGCCCGGCAGGGCAAATTTGACACAGTGCTGCAATCTGGTGGCAAGTCTGCTGTAATGAAAAACGGCGGGAAGGCCCGTGCGCCCGCCATTTTTCCGGCTTCCTGGTAAGTATTTCCGGGATATTGCGTGCTTGCAAAAACCATATCAACAGATAAAGCGCCAGACGCCCTGTATCAAAATGACTGCTTCCCTTTCAAAAACAAGAATATCCGCGTCCAAATACCATGATGATTCCTTGCTGCGGCTTTGGAATTGGGCTTTGTTGGCGGGACTGGTATTGAGCTTTCCCCTGAGCTTTGTATTGCCGCAAAGCCTGAGCTGGGAAAATGGATTCCTGGAGAATATCCAGGCCGTGACCCTGCTGCTGGGCATGGTGGCGGCCCTGGTTGCGGCGCGGCGGCAAAAGGGCTCCTTTGCAGCGCCACTGTGGTGGATCGCCTCCCTGTTCTGGCTGGCCTTTCTGGGGCGTGAACTGGCCTGGGGTGCGGCTTTCCTGCCCAGTCTGGAGGCTGGCAGGTGGGGGCCGGTGATCAGCTCCCAGGTGCTGTGGTACCGGCCCGCCGTCAAATGGGTGGTGGGTGCCATGCTGCTGCTGTGCTGCTATTGGTTTGTGCGCCACGGTGTCTGGAACAAGGTCATCAAGCGCCTGGTGCGCGAGAACGCGCTGCCGATATTCAGTCTGGCGATATTTGTCGCGGCCATGGTGATATCCACCAATGCGGAAGGTCATGGTTTCATTGTCCTGCAGCAATGGTTTGATTATCAGGTGATCGTGCTGGAGGAGCTGGTGGAGACCTTTGGCTATATGGCACTGTGGCTGGCACAGTGGGCGCTGGTCAGGTATGTTGCTGGCTGGCAGGAAGATATTTGAGTCAATATTGATCAAACCGGCCGCCTGCATATTCCCGGTGTAATGGGGCAGATTCAGGGGCCGGTAAGTCGCCAGTAAGACGCAATCGGGGAGCATGGCCGTTTTCCCCGAAGGTTTGCCGCTCTCGCGGCGGACCGACGGAGCCTGAAACGACAGAACGTGCCATCGCAATGCAAGCCTCCATCTACCAGGACGTGATAGGTATCCAGGCGGCGGGCCAGGCGTATTCCCTGGGTTCGCGCTTCCAAGAATGCAGCCAGCACCGTGCCGTGCGGCTGGAGACGATCTTCGAGCTGCTCATCCTCAAGTTCCGCGAGGACCTGCTGCAGGCGCTGGCCGAGGAGCCCCCAGGCCCCGCACGCCACCTGCGCGCCTACGTGCGCTGCGTCTGCGAGCATGCCCTGTCCCGCCAGCGCGGCCAGAAGACGGCCGCACAGTTGCTGACCCGCGCAAGATTCCAGAACATATGGTTTGATTTCGTGGATGCGGCCTGCGCCGACGATCTGGTGTCCGAGGACATTGCCCTGCAATGCCGCGCCATGGTCGAGGACCTGTGGGTCATCCATGTGCTGGTCGAGCCCATGGCGCCGCAGCGCATCACCGGGATCAGGGAGCATTTGCTGTCCCTGTGCGGCAACGACGGAAACCATGAATCGCATCGCATTAATTGAGGACCATGCCAGGCTGGCCACGCTGGTCAGCCGCTCGCTGGCCAACTCCGGCATAGAGACCGACGTCTTCCACCAGATCTCCACGGCCTGGCTGGCCCTGCAGGACATCGACTACGGCGTCATCGTCATCGACCGCGGCCTGCCCGATGGCGACGGCCTGCAACTGGTGCAGCGCCTGCGCGCCGCGGGCCGCTCCACGCCCTGCCTGATGCTCACGGCCCGCGACGCGCTCAGCGACCGCGTGGGCGGCCTGGAGGCCGGTGCCGACGACTACCTGACCAAGCCCTTTCCCATGGAAGAACTGATTGCCCGCGTGCGCGCCCTGCTGCGCCGCCCGGCCCTGGTGCAGGAGCTGGCGCCGCAGCTGGGTGACATCAGCATCAGCCCGCAGCAGGCCTGCATGCACTGCGCGGGCTCGGCCATCGCGCTGCCGCCGGCGGAGCTGCAGATCATGCTCAGCCTGGTGCGCAAGGCCGGCGCCACGGTGCGCCGCTCCACGCTGGAGGCGGCGGCCTGGGGCATGAGCAGCGTGGTCACGCCCAACGCCCTCGATGTGGCCCTGCACCGGCTGCGCCGCAAGCTGGCCGCGGCCGGCTCGTGCATGGAAATCGTCAACATCCGGGGTCAGGGCTATGCGCTTCGCGAACCTTTGCTGGCCCGGTAGCCTGCGCTCGCGGCTGCTGGCCGTCTATGGGTTGAGCATGGTGTTCAGCGCGCTGCTGGTCGGCGCGCTGGTGATCCTCGTCGCCAAGCCCTTCGACAGCTACGCGCTGCAGCGCGGCATGGGGCATGCGGCCGAGAAGCTGGCCGAGTGGGTGAGCTTCGATGCCAAGGGCGTGCCCCAGGGGTTCAGCGAGCGTGAACTCAAGGCCTGGATGCTGACCAGCCTGGGCGAGGAAATGCAGCTGCGCATCACCGACGCCCGCGGCCGCGTGGTCTTCGCCCCCAACGGCGAAATGCAGCCGCTGACGCAGACCGGCCAGGGCTTCGACCCCGAGCTCAAGGCCTTTGCCTATGAGCGCGGCGGCGTGGTCATGCGCGCGGGCACGGCCACGCTGGTCCACGAAGGCACGACGTGGCACGTGCAGATAGCCGTCAGCGACCGCATGGTGGACTGGCTGCGCGAATCGGTGGGCCTGCCCGCGCTGTGGCGCGGCATGGTGGCCATCGGCGTGGTCTTCCTGGTCGTGTTCCTGTTCTCCACGCACCGCACGCTGCAGCGCATGCTCAGGCCGCTGGGCGTGGCCGCGCAGGATGCGCAGCGCATCACCCCGCAGACGCTGGGCACGCGGCTGCAGCCCAAGGATCTGCCGCGCGAGTTCGCGCCTCTGGTCGAGGCCTTCAACCATGTGCTGGACCGGCTGCAGGCCGGCTTCAGGAACCAGCAGGAATTCCTGTCCATGGCCGCGCATGAGCTCAAGACGCCGCTGGCCCTGATGCGCGTGCAGATCGAGCTGGAGCCCGAGGACCGGCGCAGCCCCGAGCTGCTCAAGGACGTGGACCACATGGCCCGCCAGGTCCAGCAGCTGCTGCACCTGGCCGAGGTCTGCGAGCACCAGCGCTACCGCATGGAAGACATTGCGCCGGCCGACATCATTGGCGAGGTCTGCGACTTCATGGCCCGCGCCTCCGAAAAATGCGGCGTGCACATCCACTGCGAAGTCAAGGACGGCTCGCCTGCCTGGCGTGCCGACCGGGGCGCGCTCTTCGTGCTGCTCAAGAACCTGATCGAGAACGCCGTGCAGCACAGCCCGCAGGGCGCCACCGTCACCGTGAAGGCCTGCGGGCTGGGCTTTTCGGTGCTGGACCAGGGCCGTGGCGTGCCGCCCGAGGACCTGCCGCGCATCTTCGAGCGCTTTTGGCGCAGCAGCGAGCGGCGCGACCTGGGTGCGGGCCTGGGCCTGCCCATCTGCCTGGAGATTGCGCGCGCCCACGGCTGGACGCTCACGGCCCTGCCCGGTGCCACGGGGCTGGAGATCCAGGCGCGCTTTGCCGGGCCGGTGCAGGAGCCCGCGCAGCCGTTCAACCGCCCAGCAATGCCTTCTTGAGCTGATCGTCTGCCGGGTGCGGGCCCAGCCAGATGCCCAGCAGCGCCTGGAAGAACTCGGGCTCCTGGAAGGGCGCGCCCTGGGCCTGGCCCTTGACGAAGACCTGGGCACCCTGGCCCGGCACCCAGTCCACCGAGAAGTTCTCGCCCGGCAGCAGCTTCTTGTGCTGCGTGAAGATGTCGCTCATGCGCAGCACGCCGGGCACCAGGCGCGAGAAGCGGGCGCGCTCCATGTTGTCCTCGATGCCGCGCGCGAACAGCTTGCCCAGCTCGGCCGAATCGATCTCGCGCAGCATGGTCACGCTCACGCGCTTGGGGCCGGGCAGGGCCGCGATCTCCTGCAGGCTGGCGGCCGGTTTTTCCAGGTACAGGCCCGCCGTGTAGACCTTGAAGATGGCCTTGTAGCGAATGCCCGCGCCGTTGAGCTGCAGCGTCTGGCCGCCCACCCCCGCCTGGGCGGGATAGGCCACGCCCGCGACGGTGCGCGCAGGCTCCTGGGCAGTGGCGGCCAGCGGCATCGCCAGCGACATGGCCAGGGCGGCTGTCTTCATCCAGCGGGGCAAGGCGGTCATGGTGTCTCCTGCGCGGGGCCTGTGGCCCGGTTGCGGTTTGTTACGTCCGGGCGACATGTTGTGGGGATCGGGTGGGGGTGGCAACAGGGTTTTCGCGGGCCGATGGAGGGTGGCTATCATCCTGCTCGGTCCGCTTTCTTGTCGTGGGTGTATGCCCACTTCCTGCGGTTATGGACGGGATGGGGCTACCCGCAAGGGCGTCCGCATGGCTCAATGCGTGTTCTTAACATCCCGTCCACCTGTCTGTGGGTAAGAACACCGGCTCGTGGCTTTCGTCTTGTTTCCGGAGCGCAGGCGCGAGCCTGCGTCCCAGTGGTTTTGGGCGGGATGGGGCTACCCGCAAGGGCGTCCGCACGTCGCAATGCGTGTTCTTAACATCCTGTCCACCTGTCTGTGCGTTGCACCGCTGATTCTGTTTGCAAGCCCCTGTCGGGGCGTTTCTTTTCGAGGCCGGGTTTCGGCCCGGCGGCCGACCTCCTTTTCTTTGATTCGTCAAAGAAAAGGAGGCAAAAGAAAGACGACCCGAATGTCCGCGACCCCTTCGCTTCGCTGCGGGGCAACCTGCGCCGTGGCGGTTGCGGGGTCCGCCGTGAAACTCACTTCGCGCTGCGCGCTACGTTCAAACAATCACGGCGAGTCAGATGACGAAGCAGTCCTGTCCTTCGGCAGGACTGCAACCCCGCAACCGCCACGGCGCAGGCGCTGACATACGGGGAGTTTGCCCGGGCCTTCGCTGCGCTCGGCCGGGTGGGCGAGAAGCCTTGGGCGTTTCAGCCCAGGACGTTCTTCAGCAGCGTCTTTTCCTGCTCCGTGAGGGCGGCGATGCATTCGTCGCCGAGGGCCTGCAGCAGCCGGGTGCTGTCGGCGTTGGCGATGTCCAGGCCCAGGCGCTTTTGCTGGGCTGGGGGCTGCGTGAAGTTCAGGCGCAGGTAGCTGCTGGTGCCCAGTTCCTGGCGGGCCGCCTTGACGGCCTGGACCTCCTGGGCGGCCATGACCAGGTCCAGCAGGGGCTTGACCAGGGTCAGCCCGCGCCGGGGCATGGCCACGGGGTCCTGGCCCTGCTGGGGGTTGGCGGTGCCTACGCTGATCATCACGATGTCGGCGGCCGGCCCCCAGAGCTGGCGTGCGGCCTGCAGGGCCAGCAGGTCGGGCGCGTTGGCGGCGAGTCCGCCGTCCACGAAGACATGGCCTGCTGCGGCGTGCGCGGGAAAGTAGGTGGGGGCGGCCGATGAGGCCAGCATGGCGTCCATCAGCGTCAGGCCCAGCCGGTCCCTGTCGGGCAGGGCGCCGCTGGCCAGCAGGTGCAGCTGCGATGAATTCCAGTTCACGGCGGGCAGCAGCAGCGGCACCTGCAGTTGCCCCAGGGCGGACTGCTCCGCTTGCGGCAGGGCCTCCTTGATCGCTGCGCGCAGCGGGGCGCTGTCATAGAGCGCCTTGCCCATGGCCTGGCGCAGGCCGGGCAACCATTTAGAGGGAAAGATGGCGGGGCCGTGGTCCAGCAGCAGTTGCTTGATGCGTGCGGGCTGGCAGCCGCTGGCCAGGGCGGTGGCGATGATTGCGCCGATGGAGGTGCCGGCGAACAGGTCCACTTTCTCCAGCAGGTCGCCGTTGCCGAATTCGCGGTGGATGCGCTCCAGCACATGGGCGCTGAACAGGCCGCGATAGCCGCCGCCCGACAGGCTCAGGATGACCCGGCGCCGGCGCAGGCCCTGGCGCACCGCGCTGGACAGGGGCGGTACGTCGAAGTCCATCACAGCGCGTGCACGGCAACGCCTCGGGCGGCGGCCTGCGTCAGGTAGAGGTTGGCGGGTTCGGTGTAGCAGACCTTGAGCAGGTCGGCCGTGGCGATGAGCAGCCGCAGGTCCTGCGCCAGGGGCGCCGTGCCCCGCGGGCCCTGGCTGTCCAGCGGCGCAACGTTGCGCCATTCGATGAAGCGCTCCAGCACCTTGTTGTCCACGCTGGTCAGCATGGAGGCGCCTTCGGCCCGCAGGTTGGCATACAGCGCGTCGAGCAGGGAGAACCATTCGTTGCGGTCACGCAGGTCATGGAATGCCTCGGCCACGGCCGCCTTGGCGATGGCCATGGACAGGTCGCTGACGATGCAGTCCAGCGGACGGATGGTGGAGAACCACTCCAGGGTTGCGGGTTCCTGGTTCGCCATCCACAGCAGGCAGCGGGGGCCCAGCAAGTAGCGGCTCATGGCGCGCGCCGGGCGGGTACGTCGATATCGCCGCGCGCCCCGGACATCTGCGCAGCGGACAGATCCACTGCCTGGCTCGGCAGCGGCAGGGACCGGCAGATGTCGGCCACCGTGCGGGGCGCGCGCTCGTTGGCGGACAGGGCCACCATGTGCTCCTCGCTGACGATCACGTAGCGCTTGCGGCCCTGGGAGATGAGGGCCACCCCGTCGTGATCGGCCTGTTTGAGCACCGCGCCGTACTGCGCCTTGAAGACCGAGATCGGCATGGGCGTGGTGTTGCGCGGCATGGCCGATCCGACCTGATGGCTCAGGTCCCGCAGGGCGCGGTTCAGCGGGTCGCGCTCGCCCTCGGGCAAGGCAGCGTCGGTGCGGGCGGAGAAATGGGACGGCATGGTCGACCTTTCTGGTCAGGTTGTGCTGCCATTGTTGGTCAGGCTGACCAGGGTGTCAATTGTGGCCATGGCAGGCCCCTGCGGCGCCCCCGCAAGGCGCCGGTCCGCACTTGTACCCAGCCGCGTCTGCGCTACACTTGCCCGCTATGTTCATTCATCGCATGTTCATTGCAGGTTGTGGAGACCGGGGAGCCTGGCCCTGGCGCAAGCCTGTCCAACTGAACAGCTGAAGCACCCGGGGCGCGACCCGGCGTGCACCCGAGGCCCTACGGGCCAATCGAATGAATCGGCGCAATCCATACGCAGCCCGCACCCACACTAGGTCTGCCAGCGCCACGCAATCCGGAGCCTTCCCCCGTGATCACCGAACTCGAATTCAAGAGCCTTGCCGCGCAGGGCTACAACCGCATCCCTCTGATGGTCGAGGCGTTTGCGGATCTCGAAACCCCCCTGTCCCTCTACCTCAAGCTGGCCCATGCGGGCGGTGACGGCAAGCACAGCTTTTTGCTGGAGTCCGTGGTGGGCGGCGAGCGCTTCGGGCGCTACAGCTTCATCGGCCTGCCTGCACGCACGCTGCTGCGCGCCAGCGGCTTTGGCGATGCGGCATGCACCGAGGTGGTGACCGATGGCCAGGTGGTGGAGACGGCCAAGGGCAATCCGCTGGATTTCATCGCTGCCTACCAAAAGCGCTTCAAGGTGGCGCTGCGCCCGGGGCTGCCGCGTTTTTGCGGCGGGCTGGCCGGCTACTTCGGCTACGACGCCGTGCGCTACATCGAGAAGAAGCTGGAAGATTCCTGCCCGCCCGATACGCTCAACTGCCCAGACATCCTGCTGCTGCAGTGCGAGGAGGTGGCGGTGATCGACAACCTGTCGGGCAAGCTGTACCTGATCGTCTATGCCAACCCCGGCGAGAGCGAGGCCTATACGCGCGCCAAGAAGCGGCTGCGCCAGCTGAAGGATTTGCTGCGCTACTCGGTCAGCGCGCCGCAGATCAAGGCCGGTGAGAGCCATCCGGCCCAGCGCAGCTTTGCCAAGGAAGACTACCTGGCGGCCGTGGAAAAGGCCAAGGAGCTGATCGCCGCGGGCGACTTCATGCAGGTGCAGGTGGGCCAGCGCATCCACAAGCGCTTCACGGCCAGCCCCTTGAGCCTGTACCGCGCGCTGCGTTCGCTCAATCCCAGCCCCTACATGTACTACTACCACCTGGGTGATTTCCATGTGGTGGGCGCCAGCCCCGAGATCCTGGTGCGCCAGGAGAACACGGACGAGGGCCAGAAGGTCACCATCCGCCCGCTGGCCGGCACGCGCCCGCGCGGCGCCACGCCCGAGGCCGACAAGGCCACCGAAAAGGAACTGGTGGCCGACCCCAAGGAACGCGCCGAGCACGTGATGCTGATCGATCTGGCGCGCAACGACATCGGCCGCATCGCCAAGACGGGCAGCGTGAAGGTGACCGAGGCCTTTGCCGTGGAACGCTACAGCCACGTGATGCACATCGTCAGCAACGTGGAGGGCATTCTGCGCGACGGCATGGACAACATGGACGTGTTCAAGGCCACCTTCCCGGCCGGCACGCTGACGGGCGCGCCCAAGGTGCATGCCATGGAGGTCATCGACCAGCTGGAGCCCACCAAGCGCGGCATCTACGGCGGCGCCTGCGGCTACCTGAGCTTTGCGGGCGACATGGACCTGGCCATTGCCATCCGCACGGGCGTGATCAAGGACGGCACGCTCTACGTGCAGGCCGCCGCCGGCGTGGTGGCCGATTCCGTGCCCGAGATGGAATGGAAAGAGACCGAGCACAAGGCGCGCGCACTGATGCGCGCGGCCGAGCTGGTGGAGGAAGGACTGGAATGAGCACGGACCGCGCCAAGCAGGCCATCGACCTGGTGCAGCACTGCACCGACATGCTGGATGTGCGCCGCAATGTGGATGCGCTGGACGATGTGCTGGTGCCGCTGCTGGTCACGCGCATGGGCTACATGCAGCAGGCCGCGCGCATCAAGGCCGATGCGGCCCAGGTGCGCGACGAGGGCCGCATCGAGGCCATCGTGCGCCGCGTGCGCGAGCGCACGGCCGCCGAGGGCGGCCAGCCCGACATGATGGAGGCGGTGTACCGCCACCTCATGGAGGAATGCATTGCCTACGAGCACCGCGAGTTCGCGCGGCTGCGCGAAGGTGGTGCGCAGGACGATCGTTCCTAGCCCGGCAGCCAGCGCAGCGCATGGCGCGCTGCCACCCATTCCTCGTTGGTGGGCTCCACGCCCACGGTGACGGCGCTGGCGGTGGCCGAGATCACGGCCGCATCGCGCGCATTGGCCTCGGCGTCCAGCCGCAGGCCCAGAAAGCCCAGGCCCTCGCACACGCGCCGCCGTATCTCGGCGCTGTGCTCGCCCACGCCTGCGGTGAACACCAGCAGATCCAGGCCGCCCAGCACGGCGACCAGGGCGCCGATCTCGCGCACGATGCGCCGCACGTACAGGGCCAGCGCATCGCGCGCGCGCTCGGCCTGGGCATCGGCGCCCGACTCCAGCGGCAGCAGCACGCGCGGCTCGGACGAGGTGCCCGAGACGCCCAGCAGGCCGGACTCGTGGTACAGGATGCGGCCCACTTCCTGCAGGCTGAGCTTTTCGATTTCCATCAGGTAGATCACGGCGCCGGGGTCCAGCGCGCCGGTGCGCGTGCCCATCATCAGGCCGTCCAGCGCAGAGAACCCCATGGTGGTCGCCACGCTTTGCAGGCCCTGCATGGCGCACAGGCTGGCGCCGCTGCCCAGGTGGGCCACCAGGGTGCGCCCGCGCGCCAGGTCGCCATGGCGCTCGGGCAGGGCGGTGGCCATGTATTCGTAGGACAGGCCGTGGAAGCCGTAGCGGCGCAGCCCGCGTTCCCAGGCCGCATGCGGCAGGGGCAGCAGTTGCTCGACCTTGGGCAGCGTGTGGTGGAAGGCGGTGTCGAAGCAGGCCACCTGCACCAGTTCGGGCCGCTCGCGCAGCAGGATGTCCATGGCCTCCAGCGCAAAGGGCTGGTGCAGCGGCGCCAGCGGGATGAAGGCCTTGAGGTCGGCCAGCACGCCGGCATCGACGCGCACGGGCTCGAAGTAGCGGCTGCCGCCGTGCACCACGCGGTGGGCGACGGCAGCCACGCGGGCGCCGTCCAGCTGCGCCAGGCGCGCGGTGATGCGCTCGCGGATCAGCTGCAGCGCGGCGCGGTAGGGGTGGGCGGCATCCAGGGCAATGGCAAAGGGCGGCACGCCGCTCTCGCCGAAGTCGGGCGCGGGCCCGCCGATGCCCTGGACCTTGCCGTTCCACATCGGCTTGCGCGGCAGCGGGCGCTGGGCACCGTCGAAGACGGCGAACTTGATGCTGGACGAGCCGCAGTTGAGCACCACGACCAGTTCGCGGGCGGGGGAGGATGCGGTGTGGTCAGGGATCATGGCGGGGAGTTCCGGTAGCGGTGGGCCAGCAGCAGGGCGATGGCGCAGGAGGCAATGCGCGAGGCGCGGCTGTCGGCGCGGCTGGTCAGGATCACGGGCACCTTGGCGCCCATGACGATGCCGGCGCTGGCCGCCTCGCCCATGTACATGAGCTGCTTGGCCAGCATGTTGCCGCTTTCCAGGTCGGGCACGACCAGGATGTCGGCCTGGCCCGCCACGGGCGAATCGATGCCCTTGGTGCGCGCGGCGGCCATGGACACGGCGTTGTCGAAGGCCAGCGGCCCGTCGAGCACGCCGCCTTCGATCTGGCCCCGGTCGGCCATCTTGCACAGCGCGGCGGCGTCCAGCGTGGCCGGCATGTGCGGGCTCACGGTCTCCACGGCGGCCAGGATGGCGACCTTGGGCTCGGGCACGCCGATGGCGTGGGCCAGGGCGATGGCGTTGCGCACGATGTCGGCCTTTTGCTGCAGGTCGGGCGCGAGGTTGATGGCCGCATCGGTGACGATGAAGGGGCGCGGGTAGTGCGGCGTCTGCAGCACGAAGCAGTGGCTGACGCGGCGCTTGGTGCGCAGGCCGGCGGCGGCGGCCACCACCTCGGCCATGAGTTCGTCCGTGTGCAGGCTGCCTTTCATGATGGCCTCGACCTCGCCGCAGGCGGCCAGCTCGGCGCCGCGCGTGGCGGCGGCGTGGCTGTGCGGGACGTCCTCGATGCGCAGGCCGCCCAGGTCCAGCCCGTGCTCGGCTGCCACGGCCTCCAGCCGCGCGCGCGGGGCCACCAGCACGGGGTCGATCAGGCCTTCGCGGCGCGCGTCCAGCGCGGCCGAGAGGCTGGGCTCGTCACAGGGATGGACCACGGCCACGCGGATGGGCGGCAGGCCGGCCACATGGGCCAGCAGCCGCTGCAGGCCGTCGCGTCCACCGGCTTCCAGGCGGATCTCGGGCAGGCTGGTGCGCTGGCGCTCGATGTGGCGCGCAGGCGCATGCACGGTGGCCTGGCCCTCGATCACGGCGGCGCCATGCTGGTTGGTGCAGGCCACGGCCAGCGTGACCTGGCGCTGCTCGGCCTGCTTGGCCAGCACCTCCACGCGCACGGTCAGCCGGTCGCCTGCGGCCAGCGGCGCCAGAAAGCGCAGCGTCTGGCCGACCAGGGTGGTGCCCGGGCCGGGCAGGCGCGTGCCCAGCACCGAGGCCAGCAGCATGCCGCCCCACATGCCGTGGGCGATCAGGGCCGTGTCGTCATCGTCGGCACCGGCAACCGTGCCAGCACCAGCACCAGCACCAGCACCAGCACCGGCACCAGCGCCGTCTGCCACGGCCGCGCCCGACAGGGCGGCGAACAGGCGCAGGTCCTGGGTGCTCAACGTGCGTTCCAGGCTGGCGCTGTCGCCCACGTCCAGCTCGTCAAAGCTGTGGTTGCGCATCAGGGCCAGGTCTTCGGGCGGCAGGGCCGCATCGGAATCGGGGGAGAGGTTCATCGCTTTTTCCGGGGGCTGGGGTGTGCGCGGCTGGCCTGGGCGCGTGCGGGGCGCTTGGCGGCAGGCGCGGAGTCGGGAACAGGTGCGGGCTCGGGCGCCTGTTCAGGAGCTGCAGCAGGAGCGGCCACAGGAGCCGCAACAGGAGCGGTCAGAGGCGCTGCCGAAGGTGCCGTCACAGGTACCGTCACAGGTGCGGGTTCAGGCTCGGCCACCGAGGCTGGCGCGATGGCCGGGTGCCGCTCGGCCTGCTCTTTCGCCTGCCTGGACTCGGCGGCCTCCAGCGCCTGCACGAAATGCCCCATGGCCTGCAGCAGGCGCTGGTGCTCGGCATCGCTGAGGTTGCCGCCCTGGTTGGCCAGCTCGTCCACCGTGGTCATGCCCCAGCGGATGTCGCCGGCGGGCGAGGCGGCCAGCAACCGGGGGATGGCGGCCATGGCGGCGTCGGGCTCGCGCTGCATCAGCAGGGCCTGGCGGCGCACGATGCGGCGGAACTGCGCCATGTCGGGCGGCACGCCGCCCAGGTGGTCCTGCAGCAGCCGCCAGGCGTGGCGGAAGTGGCGCTCATCGGCCTCGCCGCGTGCGCGCAGCACGTGGAACAGGGCGCGGATGACGGCCTCGTACAGCCCGCCCTGGGCCACGCTTTCGTGCAGCCGCGCCAGCTCCTGGCGCATGTACTGGCAGTGCTCGGGCGATTCGCCGGGGTGCGGGCGCGGCGGGCCGTCGTCCTGCCGGCTCTGGCCGGCCAGGGCCTGGACCAGGGGCGAGCCATAGATGGCGTGGAACAGCCGCGCCTGCATGGCATCGCGCTGGTCGCGGTAGGTATCGAGCAGATGCACCACGGCCTGCGACATGGCCTGCTGCGCCTTCAGGAAGGGGTTGTCGGGCTCGACGGGGTGGCGGTCCTCGCGCGCATGCTCGGCGGCCTGGGCCACGACGGGCGCCAGCGGGTGCGAGTCCGACCAGCATTCATAGCCCACGCGCAGCGGGTGCATGGCCTGCAGCCAGCGCGCAGACAGCGGCGTGGACAGCGCCTGCACCCAGGGCTGCACGGTGTTGCGGTACAGGGCCAGGTTGATTTCGGAGACGCGCGCGGCAGCGGCGAAATGGCGCTCGCTTTCGGGGTCGGGCCGGACGATGGAGCGCACCTCGGCCAGGTCGCTGCGGCGGATCTTCATCAGGTAGGCGGCGTCGGTCAGATCCTGTGCCGGCACACCGGCCGGGCGGTCGGCGATCTCGGCGCGGTAGATGCCGGCGGGCAGCAGGTCGATGATGTCGATGTGCGCCGCGAACTCGCGGTGCTCCTTGCGGCCCACGGCGCCCGAGACAAAGATGCCCAGGTGGCCGATGCTGTCATGCGTGGCGAAGACGATGGTCTGGTCGTGCGCGGCGATGTCCTCGTCGTCGCGGTACAGGTCGGTGATCCAGCCCAGGGCCTGGCCCGGCGGCGTGATGTTGTCGCCATGCGAGCAGAACACCACGATGGGCGAGCGGATGTTGCGCAGGTCGATGCGCACGCCGTCCGAGGTCGTCAGCTCGGCCGTGGCCAGCCGGTTGCCGATGAACAGGTTGTCCACGATGTACTGCATCTCGCGGCCTTCCAGGAAGACATAGCCGCCCCAGTACTTCTCGAAGCCCAGGTAGCGCGGCCCCTCGGTGTCCACGTCGGCATAGACCTGGTACTGCTTTTCCCACAGCGTGTTGGCGGGGTTGAGGTTCTCGAAGTTCTGCACCAGCCATGCGCCGTCGAAGCGGCCCGCGCCCAGGTCGCTGGTCAGCGCCGTCATCCAGCTGCCGCCCATGAGGCCGCCGCCGTAGCGCATGGGGTTGTCGCCGGCCCAGTACGACAGCGGCGCACCGGCCACGATGATGGGGCCGAACAGCTCGGGCCAGACGGCGGCCGTCATGAGGATCTGCCAGCCGGCCTGGCAGTTGCCGATGACGGCGGGCTTGCCCCGCCTCTCGGGGTGCAGCTCGGCGACCTTGCGCACGAATTGGGCCTCGGCGCGCATCACGTCCTCGACGGTCTGGCCGGGCACGGGGTCGGGCAGGAAGCCCACGAAGTAGCAGGGATGGCCGGCCTTGAGCGCGGCGCCGATCTCGCTGTCGGGCTTGAAGCCGCCGATGCCGGGGCCGTGGCCCGCGCGCGGATCGACGACGATGAAGGGGCGCTTGGCCGGGTCGATGACTGTGCCCTCCATGGGCGCGATGCGTGCCAGGCCGTAGTTGACGGGGCGCGGCAGGTCCAGGCCCGACATCACGATCTCGGCCCGGAAGCTCAGCACATTGGGCACTTCCTCGGCCAGATGCTCGCGGTACTGGTTGCCACGCTGGCGCCGGATGTCGGCATACAGCAGCGAGCGCTGCCAGACATCGGTGGCGTATTGCGCGGCTGCCTGCGACAGCTTCATCGGATCGCCCCACATCCCTCCCACGTCCACGGTGCCGTGGCTCTGCAGGTTCTCGTTCATCTGGCCCACTCCTTTACCGGCATGTCATGCCCTGCTCTTAGATTGCGTGTGATTGCTTGTGGCTGGGTGCGGATGGCCGCCCCGCGCCCATGCGGCCCCGAACCTGCGGGACCGCGTGGCGGCTTCCTTGGGGCCTGTCAGCCCTGGGCTGTGGTGTCGCGGGCCGTTTCGGCGGCGGCTGCCGCAATGGGCTGCTGCGCCGCATGGGCGGGCTGGGCCACGGACTGCACGGCCGAGGTCCAGCGGGCGAGCAGGTCGCTCCACGGCACGGCGGTGTCGGCTGCGCCCTGGGTGCTGTTGCCCAGCGTGGCTGCCACCTGTTGCTGCCAGTCGTGCACGGCCTGCTGCACGCCCTGGGCCAGGGTGATCTGGCTGGCCATGGCGGTCTGGGCCAGGGCCTGGGCATGGCCCATGCGCAGGTGGGCATGGCGCCAGAAGGCCTGGGCGGGCAGGGTGGCCAGCTCCTGCCAGCTGCTGGTCTGCTGCACGCCCTCGATTTCGCTGCCGGTCTCGGCGATGCGCTCGGGGCCGTTGCGTGCGGCATGCTCCAGCCACTGTTGGCCGCTTTCCTGCAGCAGCCGGCTCAGGTGCAGCTGCAGTTCAAGCTGTGCCTTGAGCAGATGGAGGGGAATGGTCTGTGCGCTCATATGAAACTCCTTGCTGGTTGAGATGGAAAGATGCCTTGGCGGCGGGAACGAAATCAGGCCATCTGGCTGATGGTCTTGCGAAAACGGGTGAGCGTGAGGGCGAACAGCACGGAGCCGATCGCGGCCAGCGCCAGGAAGGGCTTCCAGACCACGTCCAGCCCCGCTCCGCGGTAGAGGATGGCCTGCGACAGCTCGACAAAGTGGGTGGTCGGCGCGGCCAGCATGATGTTCTGCACCAGCTCGGGCATGCTTTCGCGCGGCGTCATGGCGCCCGACAGCAGCTGCAGCGGCAGCAGCACGAGCACCAGCAGCATGCCGAACTGTGGCATGTTGCGCGCCAGCGTGGCAAGGAAGATCCCCAGCGACGTTGTGGCGAACAGGCACAGCGCGGCTCCCGCCAGGAACAGTGGCAGCGAGCCTTCGATGGGAACGCCCAGGGCGCCGCGCACCACGAGGTTGAGCGAGGCAAAGGCGGTGACCAGCACGACCAGTCCCATGGACCATATCTTGGCCAGCATGATCTCGGTCGGTGTCACCGGCATGACCAGCAGGTGCTCCACCGTGCCGTGCTCGCGCTCGCGGATCAGGGCCGCGCCCGTGAGGATGATGGACAGCATGGTCACGTTGTTGATGATCTGCATCAGCCCGCCGAACCAGACCTTGTCCAGCGCGGGATTGAAGCGCGCGCGCACCACCAGGTCCACGGGCAGGGCGGTGGCGCCCCGAAAGCGCCGCACGAACTCGCTGACCTCGGCCGTGACGATCTGCTGCACATAGCTGTTGCCCGTGAAGGCCTGGCTCATGCGCGTGGCATCCACGTTCAGCTGCAGCTCGGGGGCGCGGCCCGCCAGCACGTCGCGCTGGAAGTTGGGGGGGATGTTGAGCACGAAGGTGTAGGTGCCCGAGTCCATGCCCGGGTCCATCTGCGTGCGGTCGATCATGGCCGGCGGCGCGAACTGCGGCGGATAGAAGGCGCCCGCGATGCGCTGCGACAGCGGCGAGCCGTCCTCGTCCACGATGGCGATGGGCGCGTTGTGCAGGCTCTCGGGCATGGCCGTGGCCGCCGTGTAGATGGAGACCGTGAACACATAGGCGATGAGCACCAGCAGCACGGGATCGCGCCACAGGCTCCACAGCTCCTTGACGCCCAGCCGGTAGATGTTGGAGAAAAGGCGGGTGCGCATGTCAGCTCTCCTGCTTTCTGGTCAGTGCAATGGCCAGGCCCAGGATCACCGGCACGGACAGCAGCAGCGGCCCGAACGAGCCGGCCAGCTCCCGAAATCCCAGCGCCTTGCTGAACACGCCGCGGCTGATGGCGATCATGTGGCTGGCCGGATAGACCTCGCCGATGATGCGGCCCGCCCCCTCCAGCGAGGACACGGGATCGACCAGGCCCGCGAACTGCGTGGTGGGGATCAGCGTGCCGATCAGCACCAGGAACATCGAGGCGATCTGGCTGCGCGTCAGCGTGGAGGCCAGCAGGCCGAAGCCCGTGGAGGCGCCGCTGAAGATCAGCGCCGCCAGGGCCAGCGTGGCAAAGCTGCCCGTCACGGGAACGCCGAACAGGGTGACGGCCATCAGGCACATCAGCAGGAAGTTCAGCATGGCCAGCACCACATAGGGCAGTTGCTTGCCCAGCAGGAATTCGGTGCGCGTGACCGGCGTGACGTAGAGATTGGTGATGGAGCCGCTTTCCTTCTCGCGCACCACGGCCAGCGCCGTCAGCATGGCGGGCAAAAGCAGCAGCAGCAGGGGCATGACGGCCGGCACCATGGCCGGCAAGCTGCGCACGTCGGGGTTGTAGCGAAAGCGCGTCTGGATGTCGATCAGGCCGGCCGGCGCCACACCCAGGCGCTCGCGCGCCTGCTCGGTCAGCCAGTGCTGGTGGATGCCCTGCAGGTAGCCGCGCACGGTCTCGGCGCGCGTGGGCATGGCGCCGTCGAACCAGGCGCCCACCTGCACGGAGCCGCCGCGCAGCACATCGCGCGCAAAGCCCGGCGGGATCTCGATGGCCAGGGTCAGCTCGCCGCTGCGCATGCGGCGGTCCAGTGCGTCGTAGTCGGTCAGCGGCGGCTGCTCGATGAAGTAGCGCGAGCCCGACAGGCTCATCGCATAGCTGCGGCTGATGGTGGTCTGGTCGCGGTCCAGCACGGCAAAGCGCAGGTCCTCCACGTCCAGGCTGATGCCGTAGCCCATCACGAACATCAGGATCAGCGAGCCCACCAGGGCCAGCGTGGCGCGCACCGGGTCGCGCTGCAGCTCCAGCGCTTCGCGCCAGACATAGCTGAGCATGCGCTGGGCGCTGAAATGGCGGCGGCGCGCGGTGTGCGTTTCCACGGCAGCGGGCGTGGCCGGTGCGGCCTGCTGTTCCTCGGCCGGGGCCTCGCCGCCACCGGCCTCGACCAGGTAGCCGATGAAGGCTTCCTCCAGCGTGGCCGCGCCGCGCTTGGCCACCAGGCGCGCGGGCGTGTCGCTGTCCAGCACCTTGCCCGCATGCATCATGGACATGCGGTCGCAGCGCTCGGCCTCGTTCATGAAGTGGGTGGAGATGAAGATGGTCACGCGGTCGCGCCGCGACAGCTCCACCAGCAGGCGCCAGAAGCCGTCGCGCGCCACGGGGTCCACGCCCGAGGTGGGCTCGTCCAGGATGAGCAGCTCGGGCTTGTGCACCATGGCCACGGCCAGCGACAGGCGCTGGCGCATGCCCAGCGGCAGGGCGGCCGGCAGGCTGTGCTGCGCGGCCTGCAGGTCGAAGCGCTGCAGCATCTCGGCCACGCGCGCGGGAATGTCCGCCTCGGGCACGCCGAACAGGCGCGCGTGCAGCACCAGGTTCTGGTGCACGGTCAGCTCGCCGTACAGCGAGAACGCCTGGGTCATGTAGCCCACGCGGCGGCGCGTGTCGATGTCGCGCGGGTCCACGGGCTGGCCGAACAGCCAGGCCTGGCCCTCGCTGGCCGGCAGCAGGCCGGTCAGCATCTTCATGGTGGTGCTCTTGCCACAGCCGTTGGAGCCCAGGAAGCCGAAGATCTCGCCGCGGCGGATGCGGAAGGACACATGGTCCACGGCGACGAAGTCGCCAAATCGCATGGTCAGGTCCCTGGCCTCGATGGCGATGTCGTCCTCGCCGCCCTCGGGCAGGGGGGCGATGGTCACGGGCGCATGGCCGCGCTTTTTCTCTTCGGGCAGCAGGGCGATGAAGGCCTCTTCCAGCGAGCGGCTGTCCGTGCGCTGCAGCAGCTCGGCCGGCGTGCCCGTGGCCAGCACGCGGCCCTCGTCCATGGCCACCAGCCAGTCGAAGCGCTGGGCCTCGTCCATGTAGGCCGTGGCCACCAGCACGCTCATGCCGGGGCGCTGGCGGCGGATGCGCGCGATCAGGTCCCAGAACTGGGCGCGCGCCAGCGGGTCCACGCCCGTGGTGGGCTCGTCCAGGATCAGCAGGTCGGGGTCGTGGATCAGCGCGCAGCACAGGCCCAGCTTCTGCTTCATGCCGCCCGACAGCTTGCCGGCCGGGCGCTCCAGGAATTTGCGCAGGCCCGTGGCCTGGGTGAGGTCGTCGATGCGCCGGCGCCGCTCGGCCGCGTCATGGCCGAACAGGCGCGCGAAGAACTGCAGGTTCTCCTCCACCGACAGGGTGGGATAGAGGTTGCGCCCCAGGCCCTGCGGCATGTAGGCCACGCGCGGGCAGACGGCCTCGCGGTGCCGGCGCTGGGCCATGTCGCCGCCCAGCACCTCGACGCTGCCTTCCTGGATCTTGCGTGCCCCGGAGATCAGCGCCATGAGGCTGGACTTGCCCACGCCGTCCGGCCCGATCAGGCCGACCATGCGGCCTTCGGGAATGTCCAGGTCGATGCCCGCCAGCGCCTCGACCTGGCCATAGCGCTGGTGCACGCCCTTCAGGCGCACGACCCAGCCGCTGGCATGGGGCGTCGTGCTCTCGCTCATTGCGCGGGCTGGGCTGGCAGCTTGATGGCCAGGTTGGCGGGCCACTCATGGCTGGCATCGGTGCGCAGCCAGGCCATGCCGGGCACGCCGGTCTTGACTTGTTCCAGATGGCGGCGCAGCAGCTCCGGCGGGATCTGGGCGCGCACGCGGAACATCAGCTTCTGGCGCTCGCTGGCGGTCTCCACGGTCTTGGGCGTGAACTGGGCCTGGCTGGCGACGAAGGAGACGCGGGCCGGGATCACGTACTCGGGCGCGGCGTCCAGCACCAGGCGCACCTCGCTGCCCAGGGCAATGCGCCCGGCGGCGGTCTCGGGCACGAAGAAGGTCATGTAGACATCGGACAGGTCCAGCAGGTTGAGCACGCGCCCGCCTGCGCCCAGCACCTCGCCGGGCTGGGCCACGCGCAGCTGTACGCGGCCGTCGCGCGGGGCCTTGAGCACGCCGTCGTCGATGTCGGCCTGCACGCGCGCCACCGTGGCCGTGGCCGCCTGCACCTGGGAGCGCACGCCGACCACCTGGGCCTCGGCCGCCTTCACGGCGGCCTGGGCAGCGGCGGCCTGTGCGCGCGTGGCGGCCAGCGCCGCCTCGCTGCCGCGCACGCGGGCGCGGTCGTCATCGAGCTCCTGCACCGAAGAGGCGCCCTCGCGCGCCAGCGTTTCCGAGCGCTTGAAGCGGCGCTGCGCAGCGTCCACCTCGGTCTCGCGCTGCACGATCAGGGCCTGGGCGGCGGCCAGGTCGCTGCGGCGCAGGGTGACCTGGGCCTCGGCGGCGGCCACGCTGTGCTCGGCCTGCTGGCGCATGGCGTCGGCTTCCTGGCGCTGGGCGCGCAGGGTGTCGATCTGCATGCGCGCCACGGGCTGGCCGGCCTGCACGAAGTCGCCCTCGCGCACCAGGATTTCCTCCACGCGGCCGGGCAGCTTGGTGGAGATGTCGATCTCGGTGGCCTCGACCCGGCCGTTGCTGCCGACGAAGCCCTCGCCCGGGCCCTTGGGCGTGAAGGTCTTCCAGGCCCACCAGGCCACGAGGGCCAGGACCGCCACGGCGGCGATCGGCACGATCTTGTTCTTCAGAGAGGTGTTCTTGTCCATGGGCGGGTCCGGAGGCTTCAGGAATTCGGGGGATCGGCAGGCGTGGCCGGCAGGGTGGCCGGCAACGCGGCAGGTTCGGCCCCGCTGCCGCCGCCCAGGGCGGCATACAGGCCCACCTGGCTGGACAGCAGGGCGCGCCGCGCCTGCACCAGTTGCTGGCGTGCGGCCAGCAGGTCGCGCTGGGCGTCCAGCACCTCCAGGTAGGCGGCCGAGCCGTTGTCGTAGCGCAGTTGCGCCAGCCGCGCGCGCTCGGCCTGGGCCTGCACGGCGGTGCGCTGCACGGTGATCTGTTCGGACAGCCAGCGGCGTGCGGCCAGGCCATCGGCCACCTCGCGGAAGGCGGTCTGGATGGCTTTCTCGTACTGGGCCACGGCCATGTCGCTGCGGATCTCGCCCAGCTCCAGGTTGGCGCGGCGCCGGCCGCCGTCGAAGATGGGCAGGGACACCGTGGGCACGAAGGCCCAGGCGCGGCTGCCGCCGTCGAACAGGCCGTCGAGTTCGGCGCTGGCCGTGCCCCAGCGGGCGGTGAGCGCAATGCGCGGGAAGAAGGCGGCGCGCGCCGCGCCGATCTGGGCGCGAGCTGCGCGCAGCTGGTGCTCGGCCGCGGCAATGTCGGGCCGCGCCGTGAGCAGTTCCGAGGGCAGGCCCGGCCGCAGCTCGGCCAGCACCAGGGCGTCGTCAAAGGGTGCGGCGGCGGGCAGCGGGCCCGGGTGGGCGCCGACCAACTGCGCCAGTGCGTGCAGCTGCTGCGCGCGTGCCAGCTCCAGCTGGGCCAGCAGGGCCTGCGCCTGGGTCAGCAGGGTCTGGACCTGGGCCAGCTGCAGGCGTGAGCTGGCGCCCACGGCCTCGCGGCGCGTGAAGATGCGAAAGGATTCCTGGCGCGTGGCCAGCGTCTCGCGCGCAATGGCCACGCGCTCGTCCAGCTCGCGCAGGCCCAGGTAGCCGTCGGCCACCTGGGCGATCAGCGCGGTCTGCACGGCGTGGCGGCCCGCATCGCTGGCCAGCCAGGTCTGCAGGGCCGCGTCCTTGAGGCTGCGCACGCGGCCCCACAGGTCCAGCTCCCAGCTGCTGAAGCCGACCTCGGCGCGGTACTCGCCGCTGACCACGGAGCGGCCCGAGAGGTTGAGGTCGCCAGGCACGCGCGCCCGCGCGGCCTGGCCACCCACGCCAATGGCCGGGAACAGCTCGGAGCGCTGGATCTGGAAGGCCGCGCGCGCCTCTTCGGCGCGCAGCGCGGCCACGCGCAGGTCGCGGTTGTGCTCCAGCGCGGTGGCGATCAGCTGGCGCAGCACGGGGTCGGTGAAGTAGTCGCGCCAGGGCAGGCCGGCGGCGGCGACACCCTGGGCGCCCGCCTGCAGATGGGCAGGCCAGGCCTCGGGCGTGGGCAGGGGCGGCGACTCATGCGGCGGCGCCAGGGAGGCACATCCCGCCAGTGCGGCTGCCAGTGCGGCTGCCAGCGCGGCGGTGGCGGTTCGGGGGAATGGGAGGGTCATCTGCAGTGCTGCGGGGCGCCGGTGCGGCAGCCGCTAGTTGAGGATGTGGTGGCCGCCATCGACATACAGCGTGCAGCCCGTGATGGCGCGCGCCCCGTCCGAGGCCAGGAAGGCGCACAGCGGCCCCACGTCGTCGGGCTGCAATTCACCGGCAATGGGCGAGCGGCGCACGCTGTCGGCCACGAGTTCATCGAACGCGGCAATGCCCGAGGCCGCGCGCGTGGCGATGGGCCCGGGCGAGACGGCATTGACGCGGATGCGCGAGGGGCCCAGTTCGGCCGCCAGGTAGCGCGTGGTGGACTCCAGCGCGGCCTTGACCGGGCCCATGATTCCGTAGTGCGGCATGACCTCGCTGGCGCCCAGGTAGCTCAGCGTCATGAGGCTGCCGCCGCTGGCGGCCATCAGCGGCTCGGCCAGGTGGGCCATGCGGATGAAGGAGTGGCAGGAGATGTCCATGGCCAGCGCAAAGCCCTCGCGGGAGCTGTCCACCACGCGGCCCTGCAGGTCCTTGCGCGGGGCGTAGGCCACGGCGTGCAGCACGAAGTCCAGCCGGCCCCAGCGCACGGCGGCGGCATCGAACAGTGCGCGCATCTGCTCGTCGTCGCCCACGTCCAGCGGCATGCGCAGCTCGGCACCGATCTCGTCGAGCAGGGGCTCCACATGCACACGGGCCTTGTCGTTCTGCCAGGTCGCGCCGATCTCGGCGCCCGCCGCATGCATGGCCCGGGCACAGGCCCAGGCAATGCTGTCGCGGTTGGCGATGCCGACGATCAGGCCTTTTTTGCCAGCCAATAGCGTCATCTCGAATGCTCCAGATCAGAAGGTCTGCCGGGAAACAGGCCGCCTTGGGGCGGCTTCTTCAGGAATCACGGGGCATGGCGCGGCATTGCCGACATATGCGCCATGGCGAATGTTTGTATTTCCTGTGACTACGAAGCTTTTGATAGCTTGTTTTGATGCATGCAAATCAAAGGTTTGCATGCCAATATCGTCTCCTGGTCTTTTTCATTCTATCTATGTTGCACTGCAGCGACCGATTTTGGCGATGCCGTTTCGTTATATCGATGCAGTTCACTCCATAGTCTTGACTCAAGTCAAAGAGGGCGGCCTCACTGAGAGGATGCCGCTTGCCGCCGGTCGCTGCGTCCAGTAGGGCAATGGCGTCTTTTTTGCGCCAACAGCCAAACATTCCCTGTATTGGCCGGATTTCAATGAATACAAGGTTTTCACACCATATTGGTGCACGGGGGTAAAGAAAATCGGAAATCTGCCGATGGTCCATGAACAGAGAAAATCCCCTGCCTGCAAAGGCCTGGGCCGCCACATTCAGTCAGGACAAGACCGAAGGAAGACGATCAATCCATGACCAGCATTTCATCCACCGGCGCCAGCTTTGCCGCCAGCGCAGCGGGCATGCGGCCCACGGTGTCCGTGAGGTCGTCAGCGACCACGGCAGCTGCTGCACCCGCCGACCCGGGCACGCAGGTCACGCTGGGCCAGTCCACAGGGTCCAGCGTCATCTATGCCAAACCGCAGCCCGTGGAACTGGGCCAGTTCAGGCTGACCCGGGCCTGGGCCTCGCAAGACAGGGACGACATCAGCACCCTGATGGCGCGCAACCTGGGCCTGGGCCCGTCGGCCAGCCTGGCCGACCGCTGGCGCGGCCTGGGCGGCGCCCTGCTGTCGCGCTTTGCGGCCACGCCGTCGGACTACCAACAGACGGTTGCGGAGTACCAGGCGCCCACGGCGGCCGACTCCGTCGCAGGCAGCGCGGATGCGCAGGCCCTGGACAAGTCCGCACTGAGCGATGTGTCCGTGGGCGCTGCCACCGTGAGCCTGAAGATCCGCACGCAATCGGGCCAGACCGTGGAGCTGCGGATTGCCACGAACGACGGCAGCGAAGCGGGCAGCAGCAGCGGGCTGCGGGTCGAGGTCAAGAGTTCCGGCACCTTGAGCCAAGCCGAGAGCGCGGCCATTGCCCAGCTGGCCGACGGGCTGGACGAGGCGCTGGAAGGCCTGGGAAAGCCGGGCAAGCCCCAGCTGGAACTGGGCAAGCTGATGGACTTCGACCGCAGCGTGCTGTCCGGCCTGGATCTGGACATCAAGAACCCCAAGCCTTCGCAGCCCCTGTCCTCGTTCAGCCTGCATGTGGGCGCCGATGGCCGATCGGTGGCGATGAAGGGCGCGGCGGGCGAGCTGGCCGTCAACCTGGAGTCCGATGCCCCCGTGGGCGCCAGCGCTTCGCAGCGCCAGGCCGCGCTGGACCAGCATCTGAAGCGCTTTGATGCCGCCGCGCAGCGCGGCCGTGCGGATGCGGCGCTGGTGGACATGTTCAAGAGTGCCTTCAGTCAGCTGCACAACGCGCAGGCGCCGGCCGCGCCGGGCGCCATCGTCGCGCTCTCCGGGCTGGAGCGTTCCGTCCAGTCCCTGCAAAGCGGCCTGGCCGATTTCCAGGCCAGCTTCAGCGGTGACTTCGAGAACACCAACGAATTCGGCGCCGTGACCGAAATCGGCCGCGCCGAGTACCAGGTGGGCCAGAAGACCACCCGGCAGTCCCGCGGCAGGGAGGGCGAGTCGATCGCCCAGGTGGTCACCGAGTCCCTGAACGCCGAGTCCAAAAAGGCGCGCAACCGCAGCATGCTGGATTTGCAGACGGGCAACTATGACCTGACCAAGGTGCAGGACAGCCGCACCATCACCACGCTGATCGAGACAGCCGGCAAGCAGGTCACCGGCGCGCTGCGCAAGACGCAAGAGCGCCAGATGCAGACGTGGGACCAGCTGGTGGAGCACCGCACCCAGCAGCACCGCGAAACGCCCGGTGGGCGCAGCTTCACTGAGCAACTCGCGCTGAGGTAGTCGCGCTGAGGTAGTCGCGGCGCGGGCCGGGCCGCGTGTCGTCGTTGTGTCACAAAACTTCCGTATAAGAAGTTTTTTTGAACAGAACATGACAACGGCCCGCGCGTTCATGACCGAATTTCATCTTGCCGTCATCCAGGGCGGAGCCTCTCAATGAACGCCCGCCGTGCTTTGGCGGCGTCGCTGGCGGCGCTGCTGCTGGCGGCCGTGGGCGGCGGCGTCTGGTACTCGCGCACGGCCCTGGTGCAGGACCGCCAGGCGCAGCTGACGCAGCAGCAGTCCGTGACGGCGCGCGGCCTGATCGGCTCCGAGAAGGAAGCCTTCTTCCAGGACGAGCGCGTGCGCGACGTGCTGGCGCGCCACGGCGTGACGGTGACGGTGCAAAAGGCCGGCTCGCGCAGCATTGCCAACAGCTACGACCCCAAGCAGTACGACTTCGGCTTTCCCTCGGGGGCGCCGGCTGCGGCCCAGCTCAAGGCGGCGGCCAGGGCCGGCACGGTCTACACGCCGTTCTACACGCCCATCGTGTTCGCCAGCTGGCGGCCCATTGCCGAGATCCTGATCGCCAACGGCGTTGCGCAAAAGCAGGGCGAATTCTTTTACGTGACCGATCTTCCCGCCCTGCTGGCCATGGCCGGCAAGGGCACGCGCTGGCGTGACCTGAAGGCCTCCGGCGCCTTTGCCACCGGCAAGGCCGTGCTGCCCGCCAGCACCGATGTGCGCAGCTCCAACAGCGCGGCCATGTACCTGGCGCTGGCCAGCTATGTGCTCAACGGCCAGCAGGTGGTGCAAAGCCCGGCCGACCTGGAGCGCGTGATGCCGCAGGTGGCGCCGCTGTTCCTGCGCCAGGGCTTCCAGGAAAGCTCGTCGGCCGGCCCCTTCGAGGACTACCTGGCCCTGGGCATGGGCAAGGCGCCGCTGCTGGTGGCCTATGAATCGCAGCTGGTGGAGTTCCTGCTGCGCCACCCGCAGCGCAGGAGCGGCGAGATGGTGATGCTCTACCCGCAGCCCACGCTGTATTCCAAGCATGTGCTCGTGCCCTACACGCCTGCGGGCGATCGCGTGGGCCAGCTGCTCGAATCCGATCCGCAGCTGCGCGCATTGGCGCAGGAATACGGCTTTCGCACCGGCGGCGACACGCACGGGCCCGAGCGCTGGGCCGGACAGGGCGTGCAGGCGCCCGCGCAGCTGGTGGATGTGATCGAACCGCCCAGCCAGGAGTGGCTGGAGCGAATGATCGTGGACATGGAGCAGCGCTTCAAATGACCGAACGTTCCAGGAGCAACCGATGAGCAACACCCCCCAGACCACCGCTGCCAGCGCCGCTGTGCCCGTGCCTGCACAGGCGCAGGATTTCGTGCTGGAGCCGCCTGCGCCCGCCCTGCCCGTGCCCATCGAGTCGGCCAGCGGCAAGGTCCGCCTCAAGGCCGAGGAAGTGCAGCAGCTGGACGCGCAGGTGGCGCAGTTCATCGACGACATCACCGCCAACGACAGCCAGTCGCCCGCCTTCAAGGGCGCGGTCGAGCGCATCCACGGCATGGGCAACAAGGAGGTGCAGGCCGCTGCCGCCGTCTCCAACCGCATGCTGGAGCGCCCCGTCAAGACGCTGAACAACGGCCTGTTCGACCAGGGCAGCCAGATCGGCCAGGGCCTGATCGACCTGCGCCGCCAGGTGGAGGCGCTGGACCCCTCGCGCCAGGACGACCTGTTCAAGCCGCGCAAGCTGCTGGGCCTGATCCCCATGGGCAACAGGCTGGTGGACTACTTCGACAAGTTCCAGTCCAGCCAGAGCCACCTGAACGCCATCATCGACAGCCTCAAGCGCGGCAAGGACGAGCTGCTGCGCGACAACGCCGCCATCGAGCAGGAAAAGGCCAACCTGTGGGGCCTGATGGAGCGGCTGGAAAAATACATCCACATCGGCAAGAAGCTGGACGCGGCCCTGGATGCCAAGGCCGCACAGCTGGACGCCAGCGACCCGGAAAAGGCCCGCGTGGTGCGCGAGGACATGCTGTTCTACGCACGCCAGAAGGTCACCGACCTGCTCACCCAGATGGCGGTGAACGTGCAGGGCTACTTGGCGCTGGACCTGGTGCGCAAGAACAACCTCGAACTGGCCAAGGGCGTGGACCGCGCGACCACCACCACGGTCTCCGCCCTGCGCACGGCCGTCATCGTGGCGCAGGCGCTGGCCAACCAGAAGCTGGTGCTGGACCAGATCACGGCGCTGAACACCACCACGGGCAACCTGATCGCCGGCACCAGCGAGCTGCTGCGCGAGCAAAGCGGGAAGATCCACGAGCAGGCGGCCGGCAGCACCATCGACATCGCCAGGCTGCAGCAGGCCTTCGGCAACATCTACCAGACCATGGACGCCATGGCTGACTTCAAGGTCAAGGCCCTGGCCTCCATGCAGACCACGGTGGACACGCTGTCGCAGGAGGTAGACAAGTCCCGCGCCTATCTGGAAAAGAGTCGCCGCGAGGACGTGCGCGAGGCGCTGCAGGCGCCTGCCGGCGAGGTGGTGCTGTGAGCATGTTCCGGCGCCTGGCGGCCTGGTGGCTGCTGGGACTGGCGCTGGCCCTGGCCGGCTGCGGCAAGTCGCCCGAACCCGCGCCGCAGGCCGCCGCCAAGTCCGATCCGTCCGCCGCTCCCCAGGGTGCATTCACCGTGCTGGCCGGCTCCGAGCTCAAGGACGTGGCGCCCGCGCTGGAGCAGGCCGCCACGGCGGCGGGCGTGCCGCTCAAGCTCAGCTATGCGGGCACGCTGGAGATGGTCGAGCGCATCAATGCGGGCGAGCAGTACGACGCCATCCTGCCGCCCAATGGCGCCTATCCCGCGCTGGCGCTGGCGAACAAGCCTCTGGCGCGTGAAAAGCTTTTCTACTCGCGCGTGGCCCTGGGCGTGAAGGCCCCCGTGCTGCAAAAGCTGGGCTGGGACAAGGCACCGCCCACCTGGGCCGATATCGCACGCGCTGCCGTCCAGGGCCGGCTGCGCTACGGCATGACCAATCCGGCCAGCTCCAACACCGGCATGAGCGCGCTGTTCGCCGTGGCCTCGGCCGTGGCCGGCAAGACCGAGGACCTGGACGCCAGGGAGGTCAACGCCAAGGTGCTCAAGGATTTTCTGTCGGGCCACAAGCTCACGGCAGGCAGCTCCGGCTGGCTGGCCGAGGCCTTCGAGCGCGAGCCCGGCGCCGTTGATGCGCTGGTCAACTACGAGGCCGTGATCCTGCGCCTGAACGAGAAGCTGCCCGCCGCCGACCGGCTCACCCTGGTCTACCCGCGCGACGGCGTGATCTCGGCCGACTATCCGCTGATGCTGCTCAACGCTGCGCGGCGCGCAGACTATGACCGGCTGGTCGCCCAGTTCAAGGCCCCCGCCTTCCAGGGCCCGCCGCTGCGCCAGGCCCAGCTGCGCCCCGCCAGCCCCGAGGCGCAGGCCAGCCCGGCGCTGCCCACGGCGCCCGTGGTGGAGTTGAGCTTTCCGAACCGGCTGGAGGTGATCGATGCCGTGCTCTCGGCCTACCAGAGCGATCTGCGCCGCCCGGCCACCAGCATCTTCGTGCTGGACGTGAGCGGCTCCATGAAGGGTGCGCGGCTGGCGCAGATGAAGGAGGCGCTCAAGCTGCTGTCCGGCGCCGAGGCCTCGGCCGCCAGCCAGCGCTACGCCGCCTTCCAGGCGCGCGAGCGCGTGCTGCTGATTCCGTTCTCGGGCCTGGTCGGCCAGCCCGCGCGCGTGCAGTTCGCGGCGGGCGACCTGCAGGCCGCAAGCGCCCAGGTGCTGGCCTATGCCGACAGCCTGGTGGCCGACGGCGGCACGGCCATCTACGACGCGCTCACGCTGGCGCAGCAGCAGGCACGCCAGGAACTGCGGGCCGATCCCGAGCGCTTCGTCAGCATCGTGCTGCTGACCGATGGCGCCAACACGGCCGGCCGCGACTGGGCCGCGTTCGAGCGCGAGCAGCGCATGGCGCGCGACGGCGGCGCGCCGCTGGTGCGGGTCTTTCCCATCATCTTTGGCGAGGCGCAGTCCGGCGAAATGCAGGCCCTGGCCGCGCTGACGGGCGGGCGCGCCTTCGATGCGCGCAACACCGGCAAGAGCGGGCTGCCGCTGGTGTTCAAGGAAATCCGGGGCTACCAGTGACAGCGCCGCCAGCGATGGGACCCGCCTGATGCGCCGCCTGCAGCTTTTCTTCTACGGCAACGGCAACCTCGCCGGCCTGGCGCTGGCCCTGCTGGGGCCGGTGCTGCTGTTCGCGGGCGTGATCGGCGCCGGCTGGGGCTGGATCACCCTGGGCCTGTACGTCGCGGGCCTGCTGCTGGGCTGGGCCCTGCAGCCCGCGGGCGCCAGCTTCGAGCGGGCGCTGCAGCAGCACTGGAGCGCCGAGGACATCCGCGAACGCATCGACGAGCTGGTGCAAAAGGCCCGCCCGATGCTCACGCCCGAGATGCAAAAGCACCTGGACAGCGTGCGCGGCTCGGTGCACGAGGTGCTGCCCTCGCTGGCCGACGCCGGCCCGGTCTTCAACGACGGCCTGTTCACCGTGCGTGAGACGGTGCTGGAGTACCTGCCCGCCACGCTGTCGCACTATGCGGCGCTGCCGCCGCTGTTCCGTGTCACCCAGCCCGTGCAGGACGGCAAGACGCCCAGGCAATTGCTGACCGAGCAGCTGGCGCTGCTGGCCGGGCAGATGCAGCAGGTGGTGGCCCATGTGGCGGCCAGCGACGCGCAGGCGCTGCTGGCCAATGGCCGTTTCTTGAAGCAGAAGTTCGACCAGCCGGATTTCCTGAAGTGAGGCGCCTGCAGGGTCGTCCCGCCACGCTGCGCGGACCCTGTGTTAGCATGCTCCGCCATGCAGCCTGCTGCATTCCCGTCTTCCAGACACTTGAACTCTCGATCCAAGACAGCCATGAACGGTACGCCCGTTTCGATCATCGTTGCACAGTGGTGGCGCTTCCAATAAGGAAGCGGCACGTCGTTGCGGTTGCGTACCGCGCCTTGCCGCCGTGACGGCAGCAAGGCTCACCCAGCAGATGGCTCCCCGGCACGGCGGCTCCCAGAACCCAGGAGATTGCCCAGATGCCCTCAGATTCCCCCTTCCAGACCCAGGCAGCATTGCGCGCATTCCCGCGCCAGCCTTCGCTGCGGCATGCCCGCGCCACCCGTTTTTCCCTTTGAGACCCAGGAGCCGGTATGACCAGACTGCTGATGATCGACAACTACGACAGCTTCACCTACAACATCGTCCAGTACTTCGGCGAGCTGGGTGCCGATGTCACCGTGGTGCGCAATGACGAGGCCACGCTGGACGAGGTGATCGCCCTGGTCGAGCGCGAGAAGATCGACCGCCTGGTGATCTCGCCCGGCCCCTGCTCGCCGGCCGAGGCCGGCATTTCCGTGGCGGCCATCCAGCACTTTGCAGGCCGCCTGCCCATCCTGGGCGTGTGCCTGGGCCACCAGAGCATTGGCGCGGCCTTCGGCGGCGACATCGTGCGCGCGGGCCAGCGGATGCATGGCAAGACCAGCGTCATCACCACCGACCGCAAGGGCGTGTTCGCCGACCTGCCCGAGCAGTTCACGGTCAACCGCTACCACTCGCTGGCCATTGCGCGCTCCAGCCTGCCCGAATGCCTGGAGATCACGGCCACCAGCGAGGACGGCGAGATCCAGGGCGTGCGCCACACCAGCCTGGCCATCGAGGGCGTGCAATTCCACCCCGAGAGCATCCTCACCGAGCATGGCCACGCCATGCTCAAGAATTTCCTGGAACAGAAGGCCTGAGCAGGCCGGCACCAACCGAGACACCGCAATGACCCAGATCACCCCCCAGGAAGCGCTGCAGCGCACCATCGAGCACCGCGAAATCTTCCACGACGAGATGCTGCACCTGATGCGCCTGATCATGCGTGGCGAGCTGTCGCCCGTGATGACGGCGGCCATCGTCACCGGCCTGCGCGTGAAGAAGGAGACCATCGGCGAGATCACGGCCGCGGCCGAGGTCATGCGCGAGTTCTCCAACAAGGTCCATGTGGAGGACAAGCGCCACCTGGTGGACATCGTGGGCACGGGCGGCGACGGTGCCAACACCTTCAACATCTCCACCTGCTCCATCTTCGTGATCGCGGCGGCGGGCGGCAAGGTCAGCAAGCACGGCGGGCGCAGCGTCAGCAGCAAGAGCGGCAGCGCCGACGCCATGGAGGCTCTGGGCGTCAACATCCAGCTCAGCCCCGAGCAGATCGCGCGCAGCATCGCCGACGTGGGCATCGGCTTCATGTTCGCGCCCAACCACCACCCGGCCATGAAGAACGTGGCGCCCGTGCGCAAGGAGCTGGGCGTGCGCACCATCTTCAACATCCTGGGTCCGCTGACCAATCCGGCCAGCGCGCCCAACATCCTCATGGGCGTGTTCCACGAGGACCTGGTCGGCATCCAGGTGCGCGCGCTGCAGCGCCTGGGCGCCGAGCACGCCATCGTGGTCTATGGCCGCGACGGCCTGGACGAGATCAGCCTGGGCGCGGGCACCCTGGTGGGCGAGCTCAAGGACGGCGTGGTGCGCGAGTACGAGATCCATCCCGAGGACTTCGGCCTGCGCATGGTGGGCACGCGCGCCTTCAAGGTGGACAATCCCGAGGAATCCAAGGCCATGCTGCTGGGCGTGCTCCATGGCGAAAAGAGTGCCGCGCGCGACATCGTCTGCCTGAACGCGGGTGCCGCCCTGTATGCGGCCAACGTGGCCTCCAGCATCGAGGACGGCATGGCCCGCGCCCAGGCGGCGCTGGACAGCGGCGCGGCCCTGGCCAAGCTCAACGAACTCGTGGCCTACACGGCCCGGCTGACGGCCTGAGCCGCGCAGCCCCCATCGACCACCGAATACAAGAAACCAAGGAAAGCAACGTGTCCGACATCCTCAAGCAAATCTGCGACGTGAAAGTGCAGGAAGTGGCCGCCGCCCAGAAGCGCATGCCCTTCGCGGACATGCGCCGCGACGCCGAAAGCCGCGTGCTCACGCGCGACTTCGTGGGCGCGCTGCGCGCCAAGATCGCCGCCGGCCATGCCGGCGTGATCGCCGAGATCAAGAAGGCCAGCCCCAGCAAGGGCGTGATCCGCGAGGACTTCATCCCCGCCGACATCGCGCAAAGCTATGCCGATGGCGACGGCAAGGGCGTCAGCGCCGCCTGCCTCTCGGTGCTGACCGACAAGCAGTTCTTCCAGGGCAGCGTGGACTATCTCAAGCAGGCGCGCGCCAGCTGCCACCTGCCCGTGCTGCGCAAGGACTTCATGGTCGATCCCTACCAGATCTACGAATCGCGGGCCATGGGTGCCGACTGCGTGCTGCTGATCGCCGCCTGCCTGGACGACGCGCAGATGGCCGAGATGGAACAGATCGCCCACAGCCTGGACATGGCCGTGCTGGTCGAGGTCCATGACGGCGCCGAGCTGGATCGCGCCCTGCGGCTCAAGACGCCGCTGGTGGGCATCAACAACCGCAACCTGCGCAGCTTCGAGGTCAGCATCCAGACCACGCTGGACCTGCAAAAGAACGTGCCCGCCGACCGCCTGCTGGTCACCGAGTCGGGCATCGGCAGCCGCGAGGACGTCAAGGCCATGCGCGATGCCGGCATCCACAGCTTCCTGGTGGGCGAGGCCTTCATGCGCGCCAAGGAGCCGGGAGAGGCGCTGGCCAAGCTGTTTGCCTAAGACGCGTCGTTGTGCGGGTCGGCCGGTGAATCCGGGGTCCGCACGATGCGCACCACCCCGAGCTTGAGCCCCAGCATGGCCAAGATGCGGTTCATGGTCTGCACGCTGCCTTCGCTGCGCTCCTGCTCGATGTCCTGCAGCGTTCTGTAGGAAACGCCGCAAAGCTTGGCCATCTCGGCCGTGGTCAGCCGCATGGTCTTCTTCAGATGCCGCACGGCCTGCGGCAAAGACCATTCGGGGTGGGCCAGCACATCGTCAATGGCCTGCCTGCGCAGCTCCAGCTGCTGGGCAATGGGAATGGGGGTGAAACGCTTGTCCATGGTCTTCAGCGCAGCGCAGCGAGCTCCTGCGCACGTGCCAGGAGGGCGGGACGCAGGTGGTCGAGAACCTCGGGCTCCAGCCCTAGCGCCAGACCGTCTGCGGCGATGCGCTCCAGCGCGGGAATCATGGCCTTGAGGCCTTTCACCAGTGGATCGCGCTGCAACGGATCCGAGTGCGTGCCCCGGCGTTTTCGAGGGAGCTGCGCGGCCAGCGCACAGACGCTATCCAGCACACGGCCCCAATCGGGCCGGCCGCCCTGTTCATCCCGCCAGCGGATGCGTCGGGCAATGCCGTCCGGGTGGAGATACATGGGCGCAAAGTCGTACAGGGGCGTGAGCGCGATGCGGCCATCGAAACCGCGCTGCACGGCGGTGTTGCGCGCGTGGTTGTCCTTGTTGCCCAGGGCCAGGTTGGCAATGTCGCGTTTGATGTATTCGAGCACTTCCTGCTGCGGGTGGCTGCAGTGCCGCATCAGCTCCAGGCAGACCGTGTCATGGTCGGGCACGGCTTCGAAGCCTGGCATGCCGGTCAGCGTGGCAATGCTTTCCTGCGCCAGTCGCGTGACCGCGCCTTGGCGCACCTGCCGGTCAAACCGTCGTATGAACAGCGCACGCTGGTGCAACTCCAGCGGTGCATGCACCCGCAGTCCCAGATCGGCGGCCAGACGCATATAGGTGGCCTCATGCCTGAGGATGCAGGCCAGCTGCGGGTCGGTGCCGCGTCCGAACTTGACGATGTAGTGCTGCACCGCCTGCTCGTCCGCAAGGGTGTGGTCCAGGTACAGCAGACCATCCTGGGCGCGTGTCAGCAGCACCTTGGGCCACTCGCCTTGTATCCCGGAGGACCCGGCAACAAACAGGCCATGCGAGGCAAGGTACTCGGAGAACTCGTCGCCGCGTTGCGCAACCTCCTCGTCGGTGAACCCGCGCATGCCCCCCGCATGGTTGCCCAGCCATTGCGCCGCTTCCTTGACGCGCAGGTTTCCTATGGGGTTACCTGCCCCGGCCAGCAGCAACTGCCAGTCGGCAACCGCACCTGCCAGGGGAGATTGGCCCAGGCGTTGCAGCAGCTCGCGCCGACCAAAGCCTTGAGGCAGCATGTCGATCAGAAAGACTGGCCAATGCACCTGCTGCAGGGGCTCCAGCCCCACAGGCCAACGGGCACAAAGGGCGCGGGCATCGGTGGCGCCCGCATGCTGGACCGCCCAGTCCACGGTATAGCCGGAGTAGGTGCTGGCCTTCCAGCCTTCTCCTTGCTGCCCGCGCAGGTCCACGCTCGCGACGTCGTGCCAGGCACTGCAGTGGTGCAGTTGTAGAGTGCAGTTTGCGGTCATTTACACGAAATTCTAGGTAAAGCATTGGGCTGACTCAAGGTTTTTCGTATGTTTTTCCGTGTAACCATTGTCTGTCTTTGGGGCGCCATTGGACGCGGACGTACCTCCCCGCCGCTGGGAAAGGTATGCTTGCCGTGATCCAACAGGCATGGCGCTTGCGCCCATGCATTTCAGCTGTACTTTTTTTTGAGGGAGGCTGCTGCCTCGGCATGTGGCGGCGGTGCCCCCATCCGCCATGGCCCTTCAAGACGACGCAATCGCCCCGGCGCAAGCCGACCAACTCCAATCCGCCGATCCCGCCGACTGGCCCGTTGCGCCCGACTGGCAGCCCCTGGTCGAGGACTTCTTCGCGGGTGCCACGGGCCAGCAGCTGCTGACCTTTCTGCACCAGCGCCTGGAAGCCGGCGCGGTGATTTTTCCGCCGCAGCCGCTGCGCGCGCTGGAGCTGACCCCGCCCGAGGAGGTGCGCGTGGTCATCCTGGGGCAGGACCCCTACCACGGCCGGGGGCAGGCCGAAGGCCTGTCGTTCTCGGTGGCGCCGGGCGTGCGCATGCCGCCCTCGCTGCAGAACATCTTCAAGGAGATGCAGCGTGACCTGGGCGTGCCCTTCCCGCCGTTCCCCAACCCGGGCGGCAGCCTGGTCAAGTGGGCGAAGAACGGCGTGCTGCTGCTCAACACCTGTCTCACGGTGGAGGAAGGCCAGGCGGCCAGCCACTCGGGCAAGGGCTGGGAGCTGCTGACCGATGCGGTGATCCGACACATCGCCCAGGGCGCGCGCCCCGTGGTCTTCATGCTCTGGGGCAGCCATGCGCAGTCCAAGCGCGCCTTCATTCCGGCCGACCGGGGCCATCTGGTGCTGACCAGCAACCACCCCTCGCCGCTGTCGGCGCTGCGCCCGCCCGTGCCCTTCATCGGCAACGGGCACTTCGGCAAGGCGCGCGACTTCCGCGCACAGCACGGTTACTGAGCGGCCCTCTCGGGGCGTGGCTCCACGATGGGGAACACGCTGTCGAAGCGGTCCAGCATGGACATGAGCGCCGTCACCTTGGAGGCGTCGCCCTCGATGCGCAGCTGGCCGCTCTTGATGGCCTCGGCCATCGTGGTCTCCTGGCTTGCAATGGCGTCCAGCGTGGCGCGCGTCAGGCGCAGGCTGGCATGGGCGGAGGGCGCAAGGCCCGGGCTCTGGGTGAGGGCGCTGTTTTCCAGGTTCAGGCTGCGCTGCTCGCCGGTGTCGGTGAAGGTCCAGTTGAGCACGATGCGCTGGCCTGCGGCCTTGCCGGCGTCCAGCCGCACGCCCAGGTAGTCGAAGAACATCTCCAGCGGCAGGCTGCGCACCAGGTCGCGCGCGGTGCTGCCGGGCCTGGGCAGCTGGGGCACGCCCTGGCGCAGTTCCGCCGCGCCCTGCAGGAAGGCGTTGCGGGCCGTGGCCGACTCCATCTGGTAGCCCAGCTGTTCATAGGCATTGGCCGCCAGGCGGCGCGCAGCCTGGTTGGCCGGGTCGGCAAAGACCAGTTGCGAGGCGATCTGCGCAACCCAGCGGTATTCGCCGCGCTCGTAGTCGGCCTGCGCACGGCGCAGCACGGCATCGGCGCCACCCATGTATTCCACGGTCTTGCGTGCGGCGGGCACGGGCGGCAGCGCCTCCAATTGCGCCGGATTGCCTTCGTAGTAGCCCAGGTAGTGCTGGTAGATGGCGCGGATGTTGTGGCGCAGGTGGCCGTAGAAGGCATGCGTTGCGCCGTCGCGGGCCAGGGATTCGGGCATCTTCAGCATCTCGGCGATCTCCGAGCCCACGTAGCCGTGGTTCATGAGGCGCACGGTCTGGTCGTGCAGGTATTTGTAGGTGTCGCGCTGGCCGGCCAGCAGGTGCTGCAGCCGGGGCTGGCCCCAGACCGGCCAGTGGTGCTGGGCAATCATGATCTCGGCCTTGCCGCCATAGGTGTGCAGGGCGTCGTTCAGGTGGCGGGACCAGCCCAGCGCGTCACGCACCTGGGCGCCGCGCAGCGGCAGCAGGTTGTGCTGGGTGTGCACGGCGATCTCGGCCATGTTCAGCACTTTGAGCTGGGGGTAGTACATGATCATCTCGGCCGGCGCCTCGGCCCCGGGGGTGAGCGCGAACTCGATGTCCACGCCGTCGATGCGCAGGGTCTCGCGCGGCTTGTCGATCACGCGCGTGGGCGCGATCAGCCCCATGGTGCCGGGCGCACCCGCCTTGCCCAGCCCTGCGTCCACCTGTCCCCTGGCATCGCGCGGCAGCAGCATGCCGAACTGGTAGAGCGCGCGCCGGCCCATGGCGTGGCCGGCGATCACGTTCTCGCCCACGGCCTCGGCCATGAAACCCGCCGGGGCGATGACCTGGATGCGGCCTGCATCCACCTCTTCCTGGCGCACCACGCCGCGCACGCCGCCGAAATGGTCCACATGGCTGTGCGAGTAGATGACGGCCACCACGGGCTTGCGCGGGCGGTGCTGGAAGTACAGGTCCATGGCGGCCTGGGCGGTCTCGGTGTACATCAGCGGATCGACCACGATCAGGCCGGTCTCGCCCTCGATGATGCTCATGTTCGACAGGTCCAGGCCGCGCACCTGGTAGAGCCTGTCCGTCACCTGGAACAGGCCGCTGACGCGGTTGCGCTGGGCCTGGCGCCACAGCGCGGGGTGCACGGTGTCGGGCGCCTGGTCCTGCTCCAGGAAGGCATAGGACTGCATGCTCCAGATGGGACGGCCCTGGGCATTGCGCACGACCAGGGTGTCCGCCGGTGCGATCAGGCCGCGCCGGGCGTCCTCCATGGCCTGCGCATCGTCCAGCGGCTGCTGTGCCAAGGCCGCCTGCTGGGCCGCGCGCGTGGCGGCGCTGGCCGGCTGGGGCCTGGCCATGTCGGAGACGGGCAGGGTGCCGTGGGCGCAGGCGCTCAGCAAAGCGGCTGTGGCCAGGCTGGCCAGCAGGCGGGAAGGGCGCGCCAGCGCGCGGGGCAGGGGGTGTGAGGCTTGCATGGGAAGGTCTCCTGGCATGTTCGATGTCAGCGGCGAAAATACGCAGGCCCGCCGACTGTGTCTGTCAGCCACCCGACATCCCCTCTCATGCAAACTGCCCACGCCTTTTCCTACCTGCCCACGCTGCGCGCCGGCCGCTGGTTCAGCGCATTGGCGCCGCAGTTTGCCGATTTGCTGCTGGCGCTGGCCCAGCCGCGCAGCCTGGAGACGGGCGAGGCCCTGTTCCTGCGCGGCGATGCGCTGGAGGGTGGGCTGTTCGCCGTGGTCCGGGGCAGCATCGGTTTCTCCGGTGTGGGTGGCCAGAGCGAGCAGGCGCGCGAGGCCCTGCTCACGCGCATGGGACCGGCCACCTGGTTTGGCGAGATCGCGCTGTTCGACGGTTCGCCGCGCACCCACGATGCCCACGCCATGGAGCCCAGCGTGGTGCTGCAGGTGCCGCGCCAGCCGCTGCTGGACTGGCTGCAGCAGCGCCCCGCGCACTGGCATGACCTGGGCGTGCTGATGTCGGGGCGCATGCGCGCGGCCTTCGCGGCGCTGGAGGATCTGGCCCTGCTGCCCGCGCCCCAGCGCCTGGCGCGCCGCCTGGTGGCCATGGCGCGTGGCTACGGCGAGCGGCTGGACGATGTGCCGGCCCGGCCGCGCCTGGATATCACGCAGGAGCAACTGGCGCGCATGCTGTCGATCTCACGCCAGACCACCAACGTGCTGCTGCAGGGCCTGCAGGCGCGCGGCCTCATCCGGGTGCAGCGCGGCGAGATCGAGATCCTGCAGTGGCAGGCGCTGTGCGCCGAGCGGTTCTGAGCGGCGCAGCCAGTCAAGGGCTGTTGTTCAGACCACCAGCGCATTCTCCACGTCCTGCACCTTGCGGCGCGCCAGCGCGAGATTGGCCTTGGTCTTGTCGAGCACCAGGTACAGGAACAGGCCCTCGTGGTGGGTGGAGGGGCGCAGGATGTGGTACTGCTTGCTCAGCGTGATGAGGATGTCCTCGATGGTGTCTTCCAGGCCCAGCGAGCGCATGGTTTTGAGTTTGGCGCGCACCAGTTCGGTGTTGCCGGCGGCAGCCAGCTCCAGGTCCACGCCCGAGCCTTCCTGCCCCAGGATCATGCCGCTGTTGTAGTCCACCAGTGCAGCGCACATGGCGCCGTCACAGCGCATCAGTTCATCCATGGTTTGCTTGATATTGGCCATTGTTTTCCTACCTCCCTTGTGTTGCGAAAATGTTCTGCACCTTCGCGGTGCCTTCTTGCCGGATGCATATGAGCAGCCCTTGCCTGCCTTTGCCATCACGCTTGTTCCAGCGTCCGCACGGCCTCGCGCGAGACATAGAGAACCTGGCCCAGAACGGCCTCGCGCGAGGCCACCACGCTGATGACCAGCGTCAGGCCCGGGCGCTGTGCCTGCAGCATGACGATGAAGCCCTCGGCCGCCTCGACCACCACGTTGGCGCAATGCCCGAGCTGGTTCTCCTCGCCGGCGATCATGCCCAGCGCCGCCATCGAGCTGGCCATGGCCGACAGCCGCGCCGTGCTGCCCTGGCCTTGCGCACGGGCGGCCACCTCGAAGCCGTCCTCGGTGCTGACCACGCAGCCACGCACGCCGTGCAACCTGCTCATCAGCGACTGCACCGCCGCCTGGGCTGCAGCCTTCAAGGCAGCGTCATTCTTCATGGGACTTCTCCTGGGCAAGGGCTTCAATCTGCAGCAGCAACAGCTCGATCAGGGCCACCACCTGCTGGGGGTTGCGCACATCGGCCGGCACCACGGGGCACAGCAGGCCGCGCGATTGCAGGTGCACGGCAAAGCTGTCCAGATCAGGCGCTGTGTACTCCTGCATGCGGCATACCGCCACCACGCATGCCGTGCTGCGCAAGACATCGGACAGGCCCTGGACATAGATATCCAGGTCGGCCAGCGGATCGGAGCGGCTGTTGTCGATCAGCAAGATCACGCCCAGCGCGCCGCGCGAGAGGATGCGCCACATGAAGTCAAAGCGCTCCTGCCCGGGCGTGCCGTAGAGGTACAGCTTCTCGCCGTTGTCCAGGGTCAGCTCGCCATAGTCCATGCCGGCCGTCGTCAGCGCCTTGTCCAGGGTGTCATCGGTGTTGCGCACGTCGGTGCTCACGGGGGCGATCTCGCTGACGCAGCGGATGGCCGTGGTCTTGCCTGCGCCTGGAGGGCCGGAAATCAGGATCTTGAGTTCGCTCATGGGCGCGCTCCTGCAAACCGGGCCAGGCGAAGGCGTATGCGTTCGAGCACGCCCCTGTCCGGCGCAGGGTTGCCGGGGGGCGGTGCGGCGGGCGGGCGGGCCGAGGCCCAGCGCAGCAGGCCGGCGGCGTCCAGCTCGTTCAGAAAACCGGCACAGATCTCGGGCGGCAGGCCCGAGCGCTGGCACAGGGTCTGCATCGTCGTGGGCTGGCCTGTCAGCAAGGTGGCCAGGCGGATATGGTGGGATCTCGTCAGCAGTTGCGGCGACGGCCAGCGCCGCAGCTGCAGCAGCATCAGCTGATGCTGCGTGTGCAGGCCGCTGGCGTGTGCCTTGGCGCTGGCCGGTTTGCCGTGCACCGACAGGATGCGTGCGCCCATGGTGTTGAGGCATTCCTCCAGCGCATCGGCGCGCAGGGGCATGCTCAGATGACCGCCCGCAGGAAAGGCCCCCTTGGGCTGCCCGCCCACGCGCAGCGTCAACGCGGGCGGGGCGGCAGGCGCTTCGGCCAGTTCGCCATGCGCCACCGTCATGTCCGCCTGGGATTCGCGCCACGTCCAGCGGTGCCGTGTGCGGTGATTCACCATCAGCACATAGGAGCGGAACAGCTTGGCGTCGCGTTCCGACAGGCCATGCAGCATGAAGGTAAGTTCGGTTCGCTCATCCATGCTGTGCCTCCCGCTGCAATTGCCGCTTGCGCCCTCCGGTCTGGTTCGTGTACATGCCTTGCCTCTTGTTTGCAGGTCCGGCGATGGCCGGGTTGTCCGTGTATTCATTCAGGAGCGGGAGTCAAGGGGTTCCGTAAAGGAAGCCCGGCGACAGAGGTACGAATGATAGGAACGGCGCCGGCGGCTGGCTGTCCGGTCGCGCAGGAGAATCCGAATCGGCTGAGTCAGAATCAGAGTAGTCCTATCCGATTCATGCCCGATCCGCTCCCGTCTTCGGTGGACCGATCAGGGCGATGGATGAATCACGGGTCTGCAGGGCAGTAAAAACCGGAGCTTTCCGAGTTTTGCCCCTCCGCCCATGTTCGGACTGTGGTCTCTTTTCTGGCCGGCCCTGTTTCCGTGGTGTCTGGCGGGCGATGCCCGCGATGCCCTCCGGTTACCAGGGACCGGGCAACCGCAGCTGCAGCATTTCCAGGAACGACTGCGCCGCATGCGGCAGCGTGCGGCCGGCCAGGGTCTGCACCTCGATGTCGCGCAGGTCCATGCCCCGGTCGCTGAGCGCCACGGCCACCAGTGCGCCTGTGGCCACCATGTGGCGCGCGGCGATCTCGCTGGCCACGGCCACGGCGGCGCCCTGGGCTGCAAAGTTCAGCAGGGTCTTGCCGTGGTTGCTCTCCATCACCGGCATCAGCATCAGGCCCTGGCGGCTGCAGGCCGCGTCCAGCAACTGGCGCACGGCAGTATCGGCCGGTGTGAGTGCCAGGGGGTGGCGCACCAGCTGGGCCAGCGACAGGCGCCGCGCCTGCGCCAGTGCATGGCCGGGGGCGACCAGGGCCACCAGCGGCGCCGCCACGCGGCAGGCCACGGCAATTCCTTTTTCAGGCGCGCGGCTGAAGCACAGGCCGATGTCGGCCGTGCCGCTGCGCACGGCCTCTGGCACGGCAGGCGTGGGCAGCACCATGACCTCGAAGACGATGCCGGCGTGCTCGCGCTGGAAGGCCGCGCACAGGCGCGGCAGGAATTCGTTGGCAAAGGCGTCGGAGCTTGCGATGCGCACGCGGCCGCTGCGCAGCCCCTGCAGGGCCTCGATCTCGCCCAGCGCGCGCTCGGCATCCAGGCCGGCGCGGCGCACATGGTCGGCCAGGATCTCCCCGGCCGCATTGAGCACCATGCCGCGCGGGTGGCGCTCGAACAGCGGCGTGCCCAGCAGCGACTCCAGTGCGGCGATCTGGCGGCTGATGGCCGAGGCCGCCACGTGCAGCCGCGCCGAGGCCTCGGTCAGCGATCCGCATTGCGCCACTTCGTGGAAGTAGCGCAGCGCGGTGTCCTGCAAAAGAAGGTGGCGGGCGTCGGGCATGTCGCCCCGATTGTCATCAATTTGCCGCAGAGGCAACGCAGGTTTGCAAATTTGCTGATGGCGGCAAAGGGGAGAGGGTTCTACGATGGCCTGTTGCGGCGTTGCTGGGGAGCAGCGGCTGCAGCCGTCCAACCCCTGTCCAGGAGTGTGCCCATGAAGGCATTGCCCAGCGTTTTACTTCCACGCCGCGCCATCGTGGCTGCAGCCTGTGCCCTGGCTGGCGCCATCGCCCTGCCCGCCGTGGCACAGGGCCAGGCGTCCTGGCCCTCGCACCCGGTGCGCCTGGTCGTGCCCTTTCCGGCCAGCGGCGCCACCGACCTCGTGGCGCGCGTGGTGGCGCAGCGCATGTCCCAGGACCTGGGCCAGCAGCTGGTCATCGACAACCGCCCCGGCGCGGGCGGCACCATCGGCACGGGCGAGGCCGCCAAGGCCTCGCCGGACGGCTACACGCTGCTGTTCACCACCAGCAGCACGCATGCCATCTCGCCGCACCTGATGACCCGTCTGGCCTACAAGGCCGACAAGGATTTCACGCCCATTGCCGAGATCGGCGGTGCGGCCAGCATCCTGCTGGTCACGCCCTCGCTGCCCGTGCGCAACGTGCAGGAGCTGATCGCCTATGCCAAGGCCCATCCGGGCGCCCTCAACTACGCCAGCAGCGGCAACGGCACCATCGTCCACCTGAACGCGGCGGCCTTCGCGGCGCGCGCGGGCCTGCAACTGACCCATGTGCCCTACAAGGGCACGGCCCAGTCCATCACCGACCTGGCCGCTGGCCAGGTGCACCTGCTGTTCGACTCCATTCCCACCGGCATGCCCCATGTGGCCAGCGGCCGCCTGCGCGCCCTGGCCGTGACCGGCGACAAGCGCAGCGCGCTGGCGCCCGACCTGCCCACGGTGGCCGAGTCCGGCCTGCCTGGCTATTCTTCGGTCACCTGGTTCGGCGTCTATGGTCCGGCCGGCATGAAGCCCGAGCTGGTGGCGCGGATCAATCAGGCCTTCAACAAGGCCATCCAGAATCCCGAGGTGGTGGCCAGCCTGGCCAAGCAGGGCGTGGAGGCCGCATCGCCCCGCACGCCCGCGCAGTTCGCTGCCATGGTGCAGGCCGACAGCGTCCGCTGGGCGCAGGTCATCAAAGACAACAAAATCACCCTTGACTAACCTTTTCCCCATCGAGACATGACAAGCACCATCAAGGACTGGACACTTCCCTACGCCTCGCACCGCTCTTCGGTGCTGGGTCGCAACATGGTCTCCACCTCGCAGCCGCTGGCCGCGCAGGCCGGCCTGTCCATGCTGCTGGCCGGCGGCAATGCCGTGGATGCGGCCATTGCCACGGCCATGGCGCTGACCGTGGTCGAGCCCACGGGCTGCGGCCTGGGCAGCGATGCCTTCTGCATCCTGTGGGACGGCAAGGAGCTGCACGGCCTCAATGCCTCGGGCCGCTCGCCCGAAGCCTGGACGCCCGAGTACTTCGCCGCGCTGGGCGGCATCCCCGAGAAGGGCTGGAACGCCGTCACCGTGCCCGGCGCCGTCTCGGCCTGGGTGGAGCTGTCGCGCCGCTTCGGCAAGCTGCCGTTCGAGCAACTGGCCCAGCCCGCCATCCGCTATGCGCGCGACGGCTTTGCGGTCTCGCCCACCATCGCCACGCTGTGGGCGCTGGGCGGAGCCAAGCTCGGCGACCAGCCCGGTTTTGCCGAATGCTTCCTGCCCGATGGCAAGGCCCCCAAGGCGGGCGAGGTCTTCCGCAGCGAAGCCCATGCGCGCACGCTGGAGGAGATCGCCGCCACCAAGGGCGAATCCTTCTACCGTGGCGCACTGGCGCGCTCGATGGCCGAGCACGCCAAGGCCTGCGGCGGCGCCATGACCGAGGCCGACCTGGCCGCCCACCAGGCCGACTGGGTCGGCACGGTGTCGCAGACCTTTGGCGACTCGGTGATCCACGAGATCCCGCCCAACGGCCAGGGCATTGCCGCGCTGATGGCGCTGGGCATGCTGGACGCACTGGGCGTGGGCGCCGAGCCGCTGGACGGCGTGGAGTCCGTGCACCTGCAGGTCGAGGCCATGAAGCTGGCCCTGGCCGACCTGCACGAATACAACGCCGACGGCGACCACATGCGCGTCGAATCCGCCCATCTGCTGGACGCCGGCTACCTGCGCGAACGCGCGGCGCTCATTGACCGCGAGCGCGCCAGCGCGCCCACCTACGGCGCCCCGCGCCCCGGCGGCACGGTCTACCTGGCGGCGGCCGATGCCAGCGGCATGATGGTCTCGTTCATCCAGTCCAACTACATGGGCTTCGGCTCGGGCGTGGTCGTGCCGGGCACCGGCATCAGCCTGCAAAACCGCGGCCACGGCTTCACCACGCAAGCCGGCCATGCCAACGAGGTCGCGCCGCGCAAGCGCCCCTCGCACACCATCATCCCGGCCTTTGCGATGAACGCCGACGGCACGCCCCAGATGGCCTTCGGCGTGATGGGCGGCCCCATGCAGAGCCAGGGCCACCTGCAGATGGCCCTGCGCGTGCTGCGCTACGGCCAGAACCCCCAGGCCGCCGCCGACGCACCGCGCTGGCGCGTGACGGGCGGCAAGGGCGTGGCCGTGGAGCCGGCCTTCGACGCCGAGGTCGTCGCCGCCCTGCGCGCACGCGGCCACGAAGTCACGATCGAGGAAGGCCATGGCGTCTTCGCCTTCGGCGGCGCGCAACTGGTGCTGCGCGACGGCGACCACTACATCGGCGGATCGGACCCGCGCAAGGATGGGGGCGTGGTGGCGTTCTGAGCGAGGGCTGTGTTCGGCAGCCTCATCCCCAGCGCAACACCCAATCCGCCCGCCCCCGCGTTGCCGCAATGCGGCGCGCATTGGGCTCGTCCACCTGCGCCACCCAGTCGCGTGCGGTCTGGGGGCTGCGGCCGTGGAGTTCGTGGCGGCGGGTCAGGCGTTCGATGCGAAGGCGGTCGTCCATGTCCACGTACCAGACCTCGTCCAGCAGCGCGTGCACGGCATGCCAGTGCGTGCCCGGCGCATCCTGTTCATCCATCAGCAGGTAATTGCCTTCGGTGATGACCAGGGGCACGCCGGGCGCGATGGCGATGGCGCCTGCAATGGGCTCCTCGACGGAGCGCCGGAATTCGGGGGCGTAGACCGTTTCACCGGCCACGGGCGCGCGCAGGCGGTGCAGCAGAGCCACGTAGCCGGCCGAGTCGAAGGTGTCGGGTGCGCCCTTGCGCTGCGCGCGGCCCAGGCGCTCCAGCGCGGACTGCGCCAGGTGGAAGCCGTCCATGGGCACGGCCGCCGCCAGCGGGTCCAGCGCCTGCAGCAGGGCGGCGCAGACCGTGCTCTTGCCTGCGCCGGGCGGGCCAGCCAGGCCCAGCAGGCGTCGGGGGCCGGAGCGTGCCAGCGCAAACGCACGCGCCAGGGCTTCGGGCGGCAGGATGGCCGTCATGCGCGTGACTGCTGCGCGCTGGCCAGCCCGTCGGCCATGAAGCCGCGTGCGTGCAGGGCCAGGTCCATGCCGTCTTCCCACAGCGGGCGCCAGATGGCCAGCGCGTTCGACAGCTGCTCGTTGACGATGGCCGACGAGAAACTCTCGAAGGTGACGGTGCCCTGGTAGCCGATCTGCGCGAGCGCACCGAAGAACTGCGCGAAGTCGATGTGGCCCGCGCTCAGGTAGCCACGGTGGTTCTCGCCGATGTGCACGTAGCCCAGCCGCTGGCCGCAGGTCAGCACGGGCGCGGCCAGGTCGGCCTCCTCGATGTTCATGTGGTAGGTGTCCAGGTGCACGCAGACATTGGGCTGGCCGACTTCGTCGATGAACTCCAGCGCCTGCTCGGCCGTGTTGAGCAGGTTGCTTTCGTAGCGGTTGACCACCTCCAGGCCCAGCGTGACGCCGCGCTCGCCCGCGAAGTCGGCAATGCGCCGCACGGCCTCGATCGCGTTGCGCCGGCCCCGTGGCGTGCAGGGGTGACCGTATTTCGCCATGGCGCCGTAGAGGATGCCGCCGAAATAGCGCCCGCCCAGGCGCGCCGTGATGTCCACGCCCTCTTGCAGCAGCGCCAGGCCGCGCGCGACCACGGCGGGGTCTTCGCTGGAGACATCGGCCTCGAAGGTCAGGCCCCGCGAGCAGCCCACGCCCAGGCCGTGCTCCTGCAGCAGATCACGCGTGAGCGCCAGGTCCATGAGCCGGGGGCCGTGAAGGGACAGCTCGACCAGGTCGTAACCGGCCTGGCGCGTCTGCTCGATCACATGGCGGGTGGAGGCCGGCGACAGGTCGCCGGCCCATACAAGGGCGTGGATGCCGAGGGGGTTCATAGGGGCTCCGGGTGGACTCTGCGAGAGCGTGAAGGGGAGGGTTCGGCGGGTGCCCGGGCACGGCCCCGCCAGCGCGCGAGCAGGTGGCGCGCGGCCACGGCGGCGATCATGGTGGCGCCCCACAGGGCCTGCGTGAGCTGGGCATTGGCGCCCAGCAGGTTCACTCCGCTGGACAGCACCTGCAGGATGAGCAGGGCGACGAACAGCCCCGACACCCGGCCGAAGCCGCCCATGGGATCGGTGCCGCCCAGGATGGCCGCAAGCACCGTGACCAGCAGGTAGGACTGGGCGTAGCCCGCGCTGGCCGAGTTGAAGCGCGCCATCATCAGCACGGCCGTGATCCAGCACAGCAGCGTGGACAGGGTGTAGACACCGATCAGCACGCGGCGCGTGTCGATACCCGCATGGCGCGTGGCCTCGGCATTGGAGCCGACCATGCGGATGGCCAGCCCGTGGCGTGTGCTGCCCAGGTACAGGCCCACCAGGAGGCACACGGCCGCGAAGATCCAGAACGGCAGCGGCAGGCCCAGCCACTGGGCGGAGCCCAGGGCCTGGAAGGCCTCGGGAAAGCCTGCAATGGGCTTGCCGCGCGTGAGCCAGACGCACAGGCCGTTGATCAGCGACATGGTGCCCAGCGTGACGAGGATGGGATGGGCATGGACGCGCGCCACCAGCCAGCCGCTGGCCAGTCCCACCAGCAGGCTGGCGAGGGCGCCCACGGTCAGTGCTGCGGCGATGAGCAGGCCCTCATGGCCCGACAGATCCAGGCCCAGCGCCGACAGGCCTCCCACCAGCACCCAGGCCATGGCCAGGCCCGCCATGTTGGCGCTGGCGACCACGGCCAGGTTGATGCCGCCACTGACCAGCGGCAGCATCTGCGCCAGTGCCAGCAGGCCCAGTTCCGGGATTTGCAGCAGCACCGATTGCAGCGTGCCCAGGGTGGCGAAGCTGCCGGGCAGCAGCAGCGTGAACACGGCGCACAGCAGCGCCAGCAGCGCGATCAGGCCCAGCGGCGCGCCAGTGCTGCGGTTCATGGCGCGGCCCCCGCCAAAGGCGCTGCAGGAGTGGCGTCAGCGCTGCGCTGCTGGTTGCGTCGCTGCGTGCGCCGCAGTCCCGTTGCGGCGGCACAGGCCAGCACCACGGCGCCCAGCAGCACCTGGAAGAAATACGGCGACACGCCCATCAGATTCAGCCCGTTGCGCAGCACGGCCAGCAGCAGCACGCCCATCAGCACGCCGCCCACGCTGCCCGTGCCGCCGAACAGGCTTGCGCCGCCCAGCACGGCGGCCGCGAGCACGAACAGCTCCGTGCCGACCAGGGCGTTGGGCACCGACTCGCCCACGCGGTGCGCCTGCACCAGGCCTGCGATGGCCGCCATCATGCCGAGCCAGCCATAGGCCACGCCCTGGATGGCGCCCAGCCCGATGCCCATGCGGTGGGCGGCCTCGGGGTTGCCACCGAAGGCGTACAGGCGCCGCCCCAGCGCGCTGCGGCCCAGCAGCAGTGCGGTCAGCAGGGCGGCCGCAGCGGCCACGGCGATGGGCAGGGTCAGGCGCACGGGGTCTGTGCCGTTGGCGCCCGCGAAGCGGGCCAGCACCACGGAATCGCTCCACCACGACGGCAGGTCGTAGATGGACCGGCCGCCCGTGCCATGCATCAGCAACGCGAAGTACAGGTTCAGCGTGGAGATGGTGATGATGATGGAGGTGGCGCGCAGGCGGTGGATGAGCAGGGCGTTGAATGCGCCCAGCGCCAGTCCCGTGGCCAGGCCCAGCGCGATGCTGGCCGCCGGTGTCCAGCCCAGGCGTGTGGCCGCGAGGGCCGCAAGGTACTGCGCCACCGTGGCCGTGGCGGCAAACGAGATGTCGATGCCGCCCGCGACCAGCACCACCAGCAGGCCCACGGCCATGATGGCGGTGACCGATGCGCCCTCGGCCACGTCCATCCAGTTGCCCAGCGTCCAGAAGCCCGGCGCCAGGGCGCCGAACAGCAGGGCCATGGCGGCAATGGCCAGGCCCAGCCGGGCCACGGGGTGGTGCAGCAGCGCGTGTGCGTGTTCAGGCATGGACGGCCTCCTCGATCTGGCTTTCGGAATGCACCCCCGGCACGAACTCGCCGGCCATGCGCCCGCCGCGCATGTGCAGCACGCGGTCGCAGTGGGCATGGACCTCGGCCACTTCGTCCGAGATGACGATCACCGCCATGCCCTGTGCGGCGAGCCCGTGCACGATCTCGAAGATGCCCTGGCGGTTGCCGATGTCCACGCCCACGGTGGGCGAGTCGAGGATCAGCAGGCGTGGCGCGGTCGCCAGCCAGCGGGCCAGCACCACGCGCTGGGCATTGCCGCCCGACAGCTGGTGCACGGGGGCGTCCAGCGCGGGCAGGCGCATGTGCAGGCGGTCGCGCCACTGGGCTGCAGTGGCGGCGCGGCGGCTGGCGGGCAGCCAGCCCAGCGGGCCGGACAGGCGCGGCAGCATGGCCAGCACCAGGTTGTCCTGCACGGACTGGCGCAGGTTCAGGCCGATGGACTGGCGGTCCTCCGGCACATAGGCAATGCCCGCCGCCATGGCGTCGCGGTTGCTGCGCAGCACCAGCCTGCGGCCGTCCAGGCGGATGCTGCCGCGGTCGGGCCGGCGCATGCCGAACAGGCCCAGGGCCAGCTCGGTGCGGCCTGCGCCCAGCAGCCCGGTCAGGCCCAGGATCTCGCCCTCGCGCACGTCGAAGCTCACGTCCTCGTAGTCGCCGTCGCGGCCCAGGCCGCGCACTTCCAGCAGCGCGGGCGCGGCGGACATGTCGCGCGCATGCAGTCGCTCATCCACTTCCTGCCCGGTCATCAGCGTGGCCAGTTGCCGGCCCGACAGTTGCGCGGCGGGCCAGGTGCCCAGCTTGCGCCCGTCGCGCAGCACGGTGACGCGGTCGGCGATCTCCATGACCTCATCCAGCTTGTGGCTCACGAAGACGATGGCCATGCCATCGGCCTGGAGCCGGCGCACCACGGCCAGCAGTGCATCGACCTCGGCGCGCGTGAGCGAGGCCGTGGGCTCATCCATGAACAGCAGCCTGGCCCGGGCCGCCATGCCCCGGCAGATGGCCACGAGCTGGCGGCCCGCAATGGGCAGATCGCCCACCCGCGCATCCAGCGGCAGCGCAATGCCCAGGCGCCGCATCACGGCCTGGGCCGCCTCGCGCTGGCGCCTGCGGTGCACGGGCGCCCACCAGCAGCCCATGGCCTGGTCGAAGGCAATGTTCTCGGCCACGCTCAGGTTGGGAAACAGCGACAGGTCCTGGTAGATCACCTGAATGCCCAGGGACTTGGCCAGCGCCGGGTCCAGCCGCTGCACGGGCTGTCCGCCGATGTCGATGCGCGCGCCCGGCTGCGGCGCGTGCACGCCGCTGAGCACCTTGATCGCCGTGCTCTTGCCGCTGCCGTTGCTGCCCATCAGGCAGTGCACCTCGCCGGGCATCACGTCCCAGTCCAGCGCATGCAGCGCGGTGGCGTCGCCAAAGCGCACGGTGACCGCCTGCATGCGGACCAGTGCCGTTGTGGTGGCATCCATGGCAGCGCGCGGCTCACAGGCCCAGGCCGACCAGCCGGTCTATGGTCTGCCGGTTGATCGGCTCCAGCTTCTGGCCCTGGATGTTGCGGCGCTCGCGGTCCACCTGCACCTTGCCCAGGCCCGGTATCTCCATGCCGTCCGTGGGCTCGCGGCCGTCGATCAGCATCTTGCCCACATGCACGATCACCTCGCCGGCCAGCGCGGGGTTCCAGATGAAGCCCTCGCGGATCACGCCGTCGCGCACCAGCTTCGCCCCCTGGCCCGGCGAGAACGAGCCCACCACGGCAATGCGCTCGGCTTTGCGCGCATCGGCCACCGCGCGGCCCGCGCCAATGGGGCCCTGGCTGCCGAAGGCCAGAAAGCCCTTGAGGTCGGGGTGCGCGCGCATCAGGTCCTGGGCGCTGCGGTAGGAGTCGTCCAGGCTCTCGGCCACGCCGAAGCGCTCGGACACCAGCTGCATCTTCGGCCACTGTTTTTTCTGGTGGGCGATGGCCGCATCGGCCCAGGCGTTGTGCAGCGGCACGGTCAGCGAGCCCACGAAGACCACGTACTTGCCTTCGCCGCCCATGGCCTTGCCCAGGCTGTCCATGTGGCGCTCGCCAAATCCAGCGACGCTGCTCAGCTCGATGTTCCAGTCGGCGCCCTTCTGGTCGGGCGACTCGTGCGTGAGCACCCTGATGCCCGCGCTGCGCGCACGCCGGAACACGGGCTCCAGCGCCCTGGCGTCGTTGGGCACCACGGCGATGACCTTGCTGCGGCGCGCGATCAGGTCCTCGACCGCGCGCACCTGCTGGGCCGCATCGGCCTCGGTGGGGCCGACCATGCCGCTGGAGATGCCCAGCTCGCGGCCTGCCTTGCGGATGCCGGTCTCCATGGCGTTGAACCACGGAATGCCCCCGACCTTGGCCACCACCGACACATCCTCGGCGCCGGCCGCGCCTGCCAGCACCGCCAGGGTGCAGGCCAACAGTGCCCTCGAGAACCGGCTGAATCCATGGAACATGGCGCTCCTCCCTCTGTTTTGCACAATCGATTGCGCAAACTATAGACAGATGGACTTCCATTGCCGATGCGGGATTTCCCGCGCCGCTGCTGCGTGCCGGTGCCGGTCCGCCCGAATCGCTGCCGCAGCGGCTACGATGGCCGCCGAGCGCTCCCGTCCCAACCCCCTGCAGAGCACCGTGAACCGCCCCCGAACCTCCACCATCTACGACCTGGCCGAACTGGCCGGCACCTCGGCCTCGACGGTCAGCGCCATCCTCAACGGCAGCTGGCAGTCGCGGCGCATCAGCGAGGAGACCGCGCGCCGCGTGCAGCAGCTCGCCCAGGAACACAGCTTTGCCGTGAACCGCCAGGCCAGCGGCCTGCGCCGCCAGCGCTCGGGGCTGATCGGCATGGTGATTCCCACGCACGAGGACCGCTTCTTCGGCGCGCTGTCCCAGGCCTTCGAGCGCATGGCCCACGCGCGCGGCCTGTGCCCGCTGGTGGTCAGCACGCTGCGCGACGGCGCGCTGGAGGTGGAGACCGTGCGCTCGCTGATCGCCTTTCGCGTGGAGCACCTCATCGTCACGGGCGCCACCCGGCCCGACGCCATCAGCGCCGAATGCCGCAAGGCCGGCGTGCGCCATGTCAACGTGGATCTGCCCGGGAAAAAGGCGCCCTCCGTCACCAGCGACAACCGCTGGGGTGCGGCCGAACTCACGCGCCTGCTGCTGGCGCGCTCCAGGCCCCCGGCAGGTGCGCCGCAGGACGCCATCTGCTTTCTGGGCGGCGTCCGCAAGGAGTACGCCACCGAGCAGCGCCTGGCCGGTTTTCGCGAAGCCCTGGCGCCCCACACGCCGGTGGCGGACGAGCACATCCTCTGCTGCGGCTACGACCCCGAAGCGGCCCGCCTTGCCATGGCAGCGCTCTACCAGCGCCTGGGCGGCCTGCCGCGCGCCCTGCTGTTCTCATCGGGCATCACGCTGCAAGGCGCCATCCGCTTCCTGCGCGCACTGCCCGATGCGGAACTGGCGCAATGCAGCTTTGGCAGCTACGACTGGGACCCCTATGCCGAATGCCTGCGCTTTCCGGTGCACATGGTGCGCCAGAACGTCGAAGGCCTGATGGCCGAGGCCTTCTGCGCCATCGACGGCGAAGGTCTGCGCGCGGGGCAGGTGGTGCAGGTGCGGCCGCAGTTGGTGGAGTGGGGGGAGGGCGTGCATCCCACGCCATAGGCGCGAAACATCGGCTGGCTCAGTGCGCGCCAGCAGTGTCTTGCTGCGCAATGTGGCTGACGTGGATCACGCCGCTGCTTTGCCTGTTGCGCTCACGGATTGCCGCTGCGGGCTGGCCGCAGCAATTCCCATGGCTCCACTTCCAGGGCCCTTGCCAGCATCTCCACTTCGGTGAGCTTGGCGGAGCCGGCCTTGCCATCCTTGCCCGGCTTGCGCCGATCCGGGCTCAGATACAGGCTGATCGTTGTCTGGCCCACTCCGCATTTTTTGGCCAGCGCCATTTGCTTCAAGCCCTTTTTCTCCATGTGGAGAGCCAGGTTGTCGGCAAGGATCTGGTTGAGGGAGCTTTCAGGCATTGGGCGAGTGTGCAGAACTTTGCCCACAAAGTGTTGTTTGACATTGCGGAAAACCGGTCGCGTCGATTCTTGATCCCAGGTCATACCGCAGGCATGCGGATAGTCCGCTGCCTTGCCTTCATCGCCCTGCACCCACCAACCCCGGCATCACCGTGAAATCCACCTGCGCCTGCGCCAGTTGCTGTATGGCCGGGATCAGGGCGCGGGCGTCGCCGCGCCGCCATTGGAAGGCGTAGTGCAGGGGCGCGAGAGCGGCCTTGGGATGGGCGCCCCCGACGGCGCGCAGGCCCAGGGCGGCGATCCAGCCGGTGGGCAGGAAGCCTACGCCCAGGCCGGCGCGCAGCATGCCGGCCACGGCGCCCCAGCTGTTGCACAGGATGCGCTCGCGCACGCTGGCGCCCTGGGCCAGCAGCCAGTCGTCCAGCAGGCGCGTGGTGCCGGCCTGCGGGGGCAGGGTGACCAGTGCATGGCGCTGCAGCAGGGCCGTGGCGCCCAGGCGGCCCGCGCCTGCCAGGCCGGGGGCCACGGCCCAGGCAAAGCGTGCGGCGCCCACGGGGCGGGACAGCAGGCTGCTGCGCGAGGAGCGGCCCGCGATGACGGCAAAGTCCAGCTCGCCGTCGTCCAGGCGCTGCTCCAGCACGCCGCCCACGTCCACATGGGGCTCCAGCACCAGTTGCGGATGGGCCTGGCGCGCGGCGGCCACGAAGGCCGGCAGCCAGGTCAGCGCCGACAGGTCGCCCACGCCGAAGCGGCAATGGCCGGCCAGCGCCTCGCGCGTGTCCAGGGCCTGGCCCAGCGCGGCCATGGCGTTGAGCACCTCCAGCGCGGCGGGCAGCAGGCGTTGGCCGGCGTCGGTGAGCACGGCGCGGTGGCCGCTGCGATCGAACAGCGGCTGGCCCAGCGCGGACTCCAGTTCCGTGATGCGCTTGGACAGCGAGGACACGGACAGGTGCACGCGCTGCGCGGCCGTGGCGAAGTTGCTGCAGGTGGCGGCCCACCAGAAGGCTTCGAGCTGCTTGACCGAGGGTGTGGACATGGGTTTGTCATTGGCAAAAAGCGAACAAGTGCATTCTAAATAATCCACTTTCATTCAATGGATGCGCGGCCTACAGTGGCGCCGGCTCCTGAACATTCCGAGGTCCGCACCATGGCCGCCATCGCTTCCTCCTCTGCCTCTGCCTCCACGCCTTCGGCATCCGCCCTGCCGGCGCCGCGCGCCCCGGCCGTGCTGCGCCGCATGCTGTCGCTGCATGATTTCGAGGAGGCCGCGCGCCGCAGGCTGCCCCGGCCCATCTTCGGCTACATCGCCGGGGCGGCAGAGGACAACGCCTCGCTGCGCGACAACCGCGAGGTGTTCGGCGAATGGGGCCTGACCACCCGCGTGCTGGCCGATGTGTCGCAGCGCTCGCAGGCCGTGGAGCTGTTCGGCGAGCGCTATGCCAGTCCCTTCGGCATTGCGCCCATGGGCATTAATGCGCTGTCCACCTACCGGGGCGACCTGGTGCTGGCGCGCTCGGCCCAGCGCGCGGGCATTGTGTCGGTGATGAGCGGCACTTCGCTGATCCCCATGGAGGAGGTGGCGCGCGAGAGCCCGGCCACCTGGTTCCAGGCCTATATCCCCGGTGACCAGACCCGCATCGACGCGCTGATCGACCGCGTGGAGCGCGCAGGCTTTCGCACCCTGGTGGTGACGGTGGACATACCGATCTCCGCCAACCGCGAGAACAACATCCGCACCGGCTTTTCCACGCCGCTCAAGCCCAGCCTGCGCCTGGCCTGGGACGGCATGGTGCGCCCGGGCTGGGTGGCCGGCACCTTCCTGCGCACGCTGCTGCGCCACGGCATGCCGCATTTCGAGAACTCCTTTGCCACGCGCGGCGCGCCCATCATGTCGTCCAGCGTGATGCGCGACTTTTCGGCACGCGACCACCTGAGCTGGCGCCACATCGAGGCCATCCGCCGCCGCTGGAAGGGACCGCTGGTCATCAAGGGCGTGCTCAGCGTGGAGGACGCGCTGCAGGCCCGGCGCGTGGGGGCCGACGGCATCGTGCTGTCCAACCATGGCGGGCGGCAGCTCGACGGCGCGGTGTCGGCCATGCGCATTCTTGAGGACGTGGTGGCGGCCCTGGGGCCGGACTATCCGGTGCTGATCGACGGGGGCTTCAGGCGCGGCTCCGATGTGCTCAAGGCCGTGGCGCTGGGCGCGCGCATGGTGCTGGTGGGCCGGCCCTTCAACTACGCCGCCGCCGTGGGCGGCGAGGCCGGCGTGCTGCACGCCATCGGCCTGCTGCGCGACGAGGTGGACCGCAACCTGGCCATGCTGGGCGCCTCCTCCTGCGGCGCGCTGGACCGCTCGCACATCGTGCGCCGCGCATCGGCCTGACAGAAACCTCCACCGTCCGTTCAAAACACAGCCATTCCCAGGAGACATCCCATGAACCACTTCACTTCACGCCGCAGCCTGTGCGCCCTGCTGCTGGCCGCTGGTGCCGCACCGGGCGCCATGGCGGCCGATGCCGGCGCCTATCCCACGCGCCCGGTGCGCCTGATCGTGCCGTTTGCTGCCGGCGGCACCACCGACATCGTGGCGCGCGCGATTGCGCCGCGCATGGCCGAGGCCCTGGGCCAGCCGCTGGTGGTGGACAACAAGGGCGGCGGCGGAGGCGCCATCGGCGCGCACGAGGCCGCGCGTGCCCAGCCCGACGGCTACACGCTGGGCGTGGCCACCGTGTCCACCACGGCCACCAATCCGGCCATCAACCCGCGCCTGCCCTACAACCCGCTCACCGATTTCACGCCCATCACCAACATTGCGGCCACGCCCAATGTGCTGGCCGTGCATCCGGGCTTCAAGGCGCAGAGCTTTGCGGCCTTCGTGGACGAGGTGAAGAAGAACCCCGGCAAGCATGCCTACGGCACGGCGGGCACGGGCTCCATAGGCCACATGCTGATGGAGCTGATGTCCAGCCGCTCGGGGCTATCGCTCACGCATGTGCCCTACCGGGGCTCGGGCCCTGCGCTCAACGATGCGGTGGCGGGCCAGGTGCCCATCGTCTTCGACAACCTGCCTTCGGCCCTGCCCTTCATCAAGGCGGGACGGCTTACCGCGCTGGCGGTGGCCGCGCCCGAGCGCCTGGCCCAGCTGCCCCAGGTGCCCACCTTCAAGGAGCTGGGGCTGGAGCCTGTCAACCGCAGCGCCTTCTATGGCATCTACGGCCCCAAGGGGCTGTCGCCCGAGATCGTGGCGCGCCTGCATGCGGCCGCCCAGCGCGCACTGGCCAGCCCCGAGGTGCGCCGCCAGATCGAGGACACGGGCTCGCGCGTGATCGGCAACCGCCCCGAGGAGTTCGCACGCGAGATCGCGGCCGAGAACGCCCTGTACCGCAAGATCGCCACGGAGCGGCGCATCGTGGCGGACTGAGCGCCAGCCGGGGCGGGAATGGGGGATGGGGGCCGGGGCTGCGAAAAAATTTCGCCAACGCTGTCACAACGCGCACGCCCCGTGCGTCTTGAAGGTATGGGCCAGCCATTCCGGCCGGCTGCTACATCCCTCAAGGAGTGTTTTCCATGACCGCTTCGTCTTCCGCTGCCACCGGCGCCCGTCCTCTCGCCGCCCCCACGCCGCGCCTGAACTTCCAGGCCGTCGCCCCCGAGCTGTACAAGGCCCAGGCCGGCATCAACGCGCTGCTCAACCAGTCCAGTTTGGGCATCCAGCTGCTGGAGCTGGTGTTCCTGCGCGTCTCGCAGATCAACGGCTGCGCCTTCTGCGTGGACATGCACACGCGCGAACTGCTGTCCCGGGGCGAGGACCTGCAGCGCATCAACAGCATCGTCACCTGGCCCGAGGTGGATTTCTACGACGGGCGCGAGCGCGCCGCCCTGAACTGGGCCGAGCGCTGCACGCGCCTGAGCCAGGCCCATCCCGAGCAGCAGGATTTCGAGGCACTGCGCCTGCATTTCAGCGAGCGCGAGATGGTGGAGCTGACCTATGCCATCGGCAGCATCAATGTCTGGAACCGCCTGTGCGCGGGCTTTGCAGCGCCCGTGGCACGCAAGCCGATCAAGCTCTGAACGCCTGCAAGCCGCTCACTCCGCGGAGAGCTTTCGCTCCTTCACCAGCCTGCCCCACTGCTCGTATTCTTTCTTCATGAAGGCCGCGAACTCGGCGCGCGTGGTGGGCTGGGGCGTGAGGCCGTGCTTGTTCAGCGCCTCCTTGACGCCAGGGTCATTGAGTACCTTGACGATCTCGGTGTTCCAGCGGTCCAGCATCGGCTTGGGCGTCTTGCCCGGTGCCACGAAGGCATACCAGTTCAGTGCCTCGAAGCCGGGATAGCCGGCTTCGGCCACCGTGGGGATGTCGGGCATGTACGCCGGGCGCATGAGGCCCGTGGTGGCCAGCGGGATCAGCTTGCCGGCCTCGATGTGGGGCAGGGCCGTGGGCGGCGCGGCGAAGTAGCTGGTCACGCGCTCGCCCAGCAGGTCCTGCAGCGCGGGCGCGCCGCCCTTGTAGGGCACGTGCACCATGTCGATGCCCGCGCGCTGGTTGAACAGCTCGCCTGCCAGGTGGGAGGCCGAGCCCGCGCCCGTCGAGGCGTAGTCCACCGTGCCCGGGTTCTTCTTGGCCTTGGCCACGAACTCGGCCAGGGTCTTCACGCCCGCGCCCTTGTGCACCACCAGCACGTTGGGAAAGTTCACGCCGCCCGAGATGGGCGCCAGGTCCTTGAAGGGGTCGTAGGGCAGCTTCATCAGGTGCGGCGCAATGGTCAGCGGCCCCACCGAGCCGAACAGCAGCACCGAGCCGTCGGCCGCCGCGTTGGCCACCTGCTGGTGGGCGATGTTGCCGCCCGCGCCGCCCTTGTTCTCCACCACCACGCTCTGGCCGATGTTCTCGCCCAGCTTCTTGGCGATCAGGCGCGCGGCCGCATCTGCGGCGCCGCCGGCGGCGAAGCCCACGACCAGGGACACGGGCTTCTTGGGAGGAAAGTCCTGGGCCTGCGCACTGGCGGCCAGTGCGAGCAGGGAGGCGGCCAGGGCGGTGGCGTGCAGGAAGTTGCGCTTGTTCATCATGGGGTTGTCTCCGTCATTGGCTGGGAATCGGGGCGGATGCGGCTAGTCGGCGCCCAGCCCGATGGGGCTGGGCTGGCGCTTTTCGGTGTTGTGGCGCAGCAGGGATGCCGTGCGGAACACGCCGTGCGCGAACTTGCCGTAGGGCAGGGTGGCGAACAGGGCGATCACCGCGCCCAGGTGCAGGCACAGCAGCAGGGCCAGGGCCGGCGTGCCGCGGCCCAGCCACAGCGCCATGCCGCTGGCAGCGACCAGGAACAGCAGGGCGATGAAGCCCAGGTCCATGGGTTTCTGGCGCGCGTCGCCATGCAGCGGGTGGCGCCTGCGGTTCAGGCGCCACAGGCCTGCGGTGCCCAGCATGAGGCTGGTGCCGCCCACGGCGCCCAGCAGCTTGGGCAGGCTGGGGAATTCGTAGGGCGCGGCCCAGCCGAACACGTAGTGGTAGACCGTGGCCAGCGCCGTGGCCGCAAAGCACAGCATGAATCCGTAGAAGGTCAGGTGGTGAAAGCGCCTGCGGCTCAGGGTGTAGGCATCGTCTTCGTTGTGGCAGCCCTCGCCGTGGCCGCCGTCCAGGTATTTGAGGCGCAGCACGTCGTGCGCGGCCTCGGCCGCCGCTGGCGTGCCCACATCCACGCCGCCGGTGGCGGGCTTGACGTCCTTCCAGAAGCGGCGCACGCCCATGGCCAGCGCCAGCACCACGAACAGGAACACGGGCGCGAAGATGCCCACCAGCAGGTTGTGCGGGAACAGGTTGTAGAAGTTGGCGCCCAGGTCGGCGCCCCACAGCCGGCCCAGGCCGCCCTGCAGGGCCACGGCCAGCACCAGGAACAGCGACAGGCCTGCGGCCAGGGCCAGCGACAGCGTGAGCCCGTTCCTCTGGTACAGGCGCCCCAGGGCGGGCGGCCAGGCGTAGTCGGCATAGGTCTGGCCGCGCACCTCGGCCATGGCCTTGGGGATGTTGATGGCGAATTCATGCGGCGGCGCGTACTGGCAGGCATGCAGGCAGGCGCCGCAGTTGTGGCACAGGTTGGCCAGGTAGTGCACATCGGCCTTGCCGAACTCCAGGCGCCGCGTCATGGCCGGGAAGACCGCGCAAAAGCCTTCGCAGTAGCGGCAGGCGTTGCAGATCTGCAGGGCGCGTGCCACCTCGCCTTCGGCGGCGGTTTCGGTGGAGACCGGCAGGATGGGAATGACCCGGCCGGCGGCCAGGTCCTGGGCTTCTTGGGCCAGGGCGTTCAGGGTCTGCATCTCGGTCAAGCCTTCTCTGTCACTGCGCCGCGCACGGCGGGGTGGCCCGTGGCGGCCAGGGCCGCATTGCGGCCCGCGATGCGGCCGAAGGCCGTGCCGATGGACATGCCCACGCCGGCCGTATAGCCCTTGCCCAGCACGTTGCCGGCCATCATTTCGCCGGCCACGAACAGGTTGGTGCTGGGCTGGCCGGCAAAGCGCACGGCCGCCGTGTCGTCGGTCTCCAGGCCCAGGTAGGTGAAGGTCACGCCGGGGCGCAGCTGGTAGCCGTAGAAGGGCGCCGTGTCGATGGGGCGGGCCCAGTGGGTCTTGGCGGGCACCAGGCCCTCGGTGTGGCAGTCGTCCAGCGCCGTGTGATCGAAGTGGCCGACGCGGCAGGCGCCGTTGTAGGCATCCAGGGTCTGCATGAAGCGTTCCTCGTCCAGGCCCAGCTTGCGTGCCAGCTCGGGCAGGGAGTCGGCGCGCACGCCCGGGAAGACCGGCGGCATGAAGCGGCCAATGGCCTTGGCGTCGATGACGGACCAGGCGGTCTGGCCCGGCTGCTGGGCCACCAGGCGGCCCCAGATGGCATAGCGCTTGGGCCAGAAGTCCTCGCCCTCGTCGTAGAAGCGCTCGGCCTCGCGGTTGACCACCACGCCCAGCGAGACGCAGTCGATGCGCGTGCAGATGCCGCCGTCGTACAGCGGCGCGCGCGCATCGATGGCCACCATGTGGGCCTGGGTGGGGTCGCCGATGCGGTCGGCGCCATGGTCTTCGAGCAGGTGGCGCAGCAGCACGCCGCGGTTGAAGGCCGTGCCGCGGATCAGGAAGTTGTCGGACGGCCACTCGCCGCGCGCGTTCTGCCCCCAGGCCTCGCGCAGCCACTCGCGGTTGGACTCGAAGCCGCCCGCCGCCAGCACGCAGGTCTTTGCGGTGATGCGCTGCTCGCCCACCCAGGCGGCCTTGAACTCTCCGTCCTCGATCTCCAGCCGGTCCACGGGCGACGCGTAGCGCACCTGCACGCCCAGCCGTTCGGCGCTGCGGTAGTAGGCATTGACCAGGGCCTTGCCGCCGCCCATGAAGAAGGCATTGGTGCGCGCCACATGCAGGGCGCCCGACAGCGGCGGCTGAAAGTGCACGCCGTGGCGGCGCATCCAGTCGCGGCAGGTGGAGGAGGCACGGATCACCATGCGCGCCAGGTGCTCGTTGGTGATGCCGCCCGTGACCTTGAGGAGGTCCTGCCAGAACTCCTCCTCGGGGTAGGCCTCGACCAGCACGTCCTGGGGCGCGTCGTGCATGCAGCGCAGGTTGCGCGTGTGGCCGGAATTGCCGCCGCGCCAGTCGCGCGGCGCCGCCTCCAGCAGCAGCACGCTGCGGCCTGCCTCGCGCGCCATCAGGGCCGCGCACAGGGCGGCATTGCCGCCGCCTATGACCAGGACATCGGGGTCCATGGAGTTCTCCTTGCATTCGCCATCGTGGGGATTGCGAATGTAGGGAGAACGCCGCGCGGCGGGCAGGGGCCCGCCGGCATGGGGGTATCAGTCTTCGTGATGGATGAGGGCCGTGCCAGCCCAGGCACCGCCGCGCAGCAGCTGGCGCACGCAGTCGATCAGCACCACGCGCGCGGCCAGGGCGGCGGGCGACAGCTCATCCTCGGACAGGCTGCACAGCAGGTTGGTGCGCAGGGCATCTTTGTCCGTGATACGCGACCACTCGAAGCGCTGCGCGGCATCGGCATAGCGGCCCATGGAGGCCCAGGGCTGCACCGTGCTGCCCAGGCCCGCATCCACGGCCGCCATGACCATGGACAGCGAGTCCACCTCCAGCACCAGATGCGGCGTGAAGCGCGCCTGCGAGAAGGCCGTGTCCAGCGTGCTGCGCAGGCCGTGCAGGCCTGTGGGCAGGATCAGCGATTCGCCGGCCAGGTCGGCCAGCGCCATCTGCGGCGGCAGCGGCTCGGGGTGGTGGCCGCGCGCGCGGATCAGGAACAGCTCTTCCTCGATCAGCGGGTGCACCTGCCAGCGCCGCCCGCCTGCGCGGGCCTGACCGCCGTGCAGGCGGGCGTCGAACAGCACGGCCATGTCCAGCGCGCGCGCATTGAGCATGTCGGTCAGGTGGCCGGACATGCCCTCCACCATGTGCAGGCGCACATCGGGGTAGCGCGCGCGCATGGCCTGCATCATGGGCAGGCCCAGCATGGCCGAGGTGGTGGGCGCCAGGCCCACGCTGACCGAGCCCGACAGCCGTGCCTGCTGCGCGCTGCGCACGGCCTGCTCGGCATGGCGCAGCGTGAGCTGGGCCTCGCGGAAGAAGGCCACGCCTGCCTCGGTGGGCACCACGCCGCGCGGCGTGCGCTGCAGCAGCCGGGTGGACAGCTCGCTTTCCAGGCGGCTGACCTGCTGGCTCAGCGCGGACTGGACCATGTCCAGGTCCAGGGCGGCGCGGCTCATGGAGCCCAGTTCGACGATGCGGACGAAGTAGCGGAGTTGTCTCAGTTCCATGGGGGCGGCGCTTGTGGATGGCAGCGGCGATTGTCGGTGCAGATCGTCGGCCCAGATTCTCGGTGCAGACCGGGCGGGCCGCTGCACCGGGGGGCTTGGCCTCAGATGCCGCGCGGCAGCAGGGCCGCCAGGGCCTCGCCTATCGAGCGCGCAATCAGCTTCTGGCGCTCGCCGGGCATGCGCTCCAGCGTGGAGGCCACGCTGACGGCGGCCACGGGCTCGCCTTCGGCATTGCGCACCGCCATGCCCACGGCCAGCACGCCGCGCGTGGCGTGGTTGCCGATGACGGACCAGCCGCGCTGGCGCGTGGCCTTCACCAGCAGTGCCATGCGCTCGGGCGTCATGCCGCCGTACTGCTCCAGCACGGGCGCGTTGGCCGCCATCGCGGCCTGCACCTCGGCATCGGGCAGGGCGGCCAGCAGGGCCAGGCCCGCCGCTCCCACGCCCAGCGGCTGGCGCGTGCCCACCTGGATCACCAGGATCTGCACCGGATGCGTGCCCACATGGCGGGCGATGCAGTGCGATGCCGCGCCTTCGCGCACGATGGCAAAGGCCGCATCCGCGCAGCCCGCGCTCACGCGCTCCAGCACGGGCTGCAGCCGCACGGCCATGTTGGGCTGGCCTGCGCTGGCGGCCGTGGCCGCCAGCCGGTGGCCGGCCGCATAGCCGAAGCGCCCCCTGTGCGCCACATAGCCGCTGTCCACCAGGGTGGACAGCAGGCGGTACACCGTGGCGCGCTCCAGCCCCGTGGCGCGGCACAGGTCAGCGACGCGCAGGCCCTCGCGGCCTGCGGCCAGCACGGCGTCCAGCACCTGCAGGCCACGGCGCAGCGTGCGGCTGCCGGCATCGTCGGCGGAGACTGGAATGTCCGCTGGCCGGACGTTTGGATTGGTGCTGCGCGAAGGCATGGAAAAGAATTTCCCGGTGATTGCAGGCAGGGCAGAAAAGGGCCTGCGTGCAGCGCGCAGTGTGCCGCAGGCCGTCGAAAGCCCACACAGGCAGACGTAAGCGGACATAAGCAGACATAAGCAGACATCAGAACGATCACCTGGAGACAAGACATGACAACCCCTGCCCGTTTCAATCCGTGGGCGCGCCGGCGCCTGCTGGCCTGTTCCTTCACCTGCGCACTGGCCGGCATGGCCGCCGCGACCGTCGCGGCCGTCGCGTTGGCGCCCGCGCCCGTGCTGGCGCAGCCGGCGGCCTGGCCGGCCCGGCCCGTGCGGCTGGTGGTGGGCTATGCGGCCGGCGGCGCCACCGATGTGATCGCACGCCTGGTGGCCGCCCGGATGGGCGAGCAGCTGGGCCAGAGCGTGGTGGTGGACAACCGCACGGGCGCCAACAGCAATGTGGGCGCCGAAGCCGTGGCGCGGGCGCCTGCGGACGGCTACACGCTGTATGTCTACACCATTGCCAACACCATCAATGCCTCGCTCTACCCCCGGCTCGGCTATGACCCGGTCAAGGACTTCGAGCCCATCGGCCTGATCGCCAAGATTCCCAACATCCTCGTGGTCAACCCGCGCCTGCCCATACAGAACGTGGCCGACTATGTGCGCTACGCCCGGCAGAGTGCGCAGGGCATCAGCTTCGCCTCGTCGGGCAGCGGCTCGTCGATCCACCTGTCGGGCGAGATGTTCCGTCAGCTGTCGGGCCTGCGCATGCTGCACGTGCCCTACCGGGGCAGCGCACCGGCCATCACCGACCTGCTGGGCGGGCAGGTGGATTCCATGTTCGACAACGCGCCCTCGGCCCTGCCCCATGTGCAGGCAGGCAAGCTGCGCGCGATCGCCATCACCAGCGCCCGGCGCTCGGCGCTGCTGCCCGATGTGCCCACGCTGGCGGAGTCGGGCTATGCGGGCTTCGACGTGCAGTCGTGGTTCGGCCTGGCCGCCCCTGCGGGCACGCCGCCCGCCGTGATCGAGCGCCTGAACCATGCCCTGAACACCGCCCTGGCCGCACCCGAGCTGCGCCAGCGCCTGGGCGAGATGGCCGCCACGCCCGAGCCCGGCACCCCGGCGCAGATGCGCAGCTTTGCGGCGTCGGAGATCAAGCGCTGGCGCGAGGTGGTCAAGGCCTCGGGCGCCACCGCCCAGTAGTTCGGCACACGTTCGGCAAAAGCTCAACACAACCGCCCCACAAGGAGACGACCCCCATGCAACCCATTGATTTTTTCTGGCGCGCGGCCGAGCGCTGGCCGCAGCGCATCGCCATCGACGCACCGGGCGGCTGCATCCGCTATGACGCGCTGGCCCGCAAGGTGGCCGCGCTGGCGGCCGGCCTGCAGGCGCTGGAGCCCGCCGTGCAAAGCCGCGTGGGCATCTGCGCGGGCAACAGCGCAGACCATATCGCCGCCCTGCTGGCGGTGATGGCCAGCGGCAAGGTCTGGGTGCCGCTCAATCCCAAGAGCACGCAGTCCGAGGTGCGCCGCATCATCGATGCCACCGAGCCTTCCATCGTGCTGTGCGACGCGGGCGGCGCTGCACTGGTGCAAGGGGCGCCGGGCATCCACCTGGTGCTGGGCGAGGGCACGGCGGCCCTGGAGCAGGCGCAGACCGGCGCTTTGCCTGTGATGCCTGACCTGCCCGCCGATGCCATCCAGGCCATCAAGTTCACGGGCGGCACCACGGGCCTGCCCAAGGGCGTGATGCAGCCCTGCCGCGCCTGGATGGCCGGCATTGCCAACCAGATCCAGGCCTGGGGGTTCGATGAGCATGACCGCTACGTCATGGCAGCGCCCATCACGCATGGCACATCCACCTATCTGCTGCCCATCCTGGCGCAGGGCGGCTGCCATGTGCTGCTGGATGGTGCGGGTGCCGAGGCCGTGCGCAGCGCCTTTGCCCTGCGCGGCGGCACCGTGTGCTTCATGCCGCCCACCCTGATCTACATGCTGATGGCGCTGCCGGGCGCCAGCCGTGCGGACTTCCCCGGCCTGCGCCGCCTCATCTACGGCGGCGCCGCCATGCCGCCCGAGAAAATCCGCCAGGTGCGCGCCTTCTTCGGCCCCGTGCTGGCCACCACCTATGGCCAGACCGAGGCGCCGCAGATCCTCACGGCCATGCGGCCCGAGGACTTCGAGGACGAAGGCCTGTGGACCTCCGTGGGCCGGGCCACCTGGTTCAGCGACCTGGCCATCATGTCGCCCGACGGCCGTCTGCTGCCCCGGGGCGAGGTGGGCGAGGTCGTGGCGCGCGGCGATCTGCTGATGAGCGGCTACTGGCGCCTGCCCGGCAAGACCGCCGAGACCCTGGTGAACGGCTGGCTGCACACGGGGGACCGGGGTCTGATCGATGCGCAGGGCTACCTGCACCTCAAGGACCGCCTGAAGGACCTGGTCATCACGGGCGGCTTCAACGTCTATCCCGTGGATGTGGAAAACGCCCTGGGCCAGCACCCGGCCGTGCACGAGTGCGTGGTCTTCGGCATCCCCGACGACCATTGGGGCGAGGCCGTGCAGGCCGCCGTGCAATTGCGCGCCGAACTGCGCCCCGACCAGCGGCCGGACGAGGCCGAGCTGATCGCCTTCGTGCGCCAGCGCCTGGGCCCCGTGCAGACACCCAAGCGCATCCACTTTCACGCCAGCCTGCCGCGCTCGCCCGTGGGCAAGCTGCTCAAGACGGCCGTGCGCGAGCTTGCGCTGGCACCTCGCTGATCCCGCACACCATCACAAGGAAACCCTGGCCATGGCAACCCCCCAACCCCCCGTCACCCGCCTGTGCACCCACACCCTCACCAGCCTGCATTACCGCGATGCCGACCTGGTCGAGGATCTGATGGGCAAGAAGACCTTCACCGAGGTGATGCTGATGCAGATCCTGGGCCGCACGCCGCGCCCCGTGGACCTGCGCATCGCCGATGTGGTGCTCATCGTGCTCATGGAGCATGGCCTCACGCCCAGCGCCATCGCCACGCGCCTCATCTACATGAGCGCGCCCGAGAACCTGCAGGGCGCCGTCTCGGCCGGCCTGCTGGCCGTGGGCAGCTCCTTCGTGGGCACCATGGAGAACTGCGCCGCGCTGCTCGACCGCATCGCCGCCGCCGCCGACCCCGAGGCCGAGGCCCGCGCCATCGCCCAGCACCACAAGGCGTTGAAAAGCCCCGTGCCCGGCTTTGGCCACCACCTGCACAAGCCCGTGGACCCGCGCGCCTACAAGCTGCTGGACATGGGCCGCGCCGAACCCGAACTGGCGGGCAGCAGAATCCGCGCGCTCGAAATCCTCTCTGCCGCCGTGGACGCCGCAGCGGGCCGGCCCATCACCATCAATGCCACGGGGGCCGTGGCCGCCCTGCTGGGCGAGATCGGCGTGCCCACGGCCGTAATGCGCGGCTTTGCCGTCATCTCGCGGGCGGCCGGGCTGGTGGCGCATGTGGTGGAGGAGCAGCAAAGCCCGTCGGGCCGGTTCATCTGGGAAACGGTGGAGGAGGCCATCCCCTACGCGGGGCATGCAGTTTCCGCGAACGCTGCGTGAAGCAATGACCGATGGACCACTGCGCCCCATGCCGCGAGCATGGAGTCCATGCAACAAACCCATGGATTGTCCGGCGCCCTCGACGGCCTGCGCGTGGTGGACCTGTCCCGCATCCTGGCGGGACCCTGGTGCACCCAGAACCTTGCCGACCTGGGCGCATCGGTGCTCAAGATCGAGCGTCCCGTCACGGGCGACGACACGCGCGCCTGGGGCCCGCCCTTCGTGCAGGCCCCCGGTGGCGAGGCCGTGTCGGCCTACTTCCTGTCCTGCAACCGCGGCAAGCAGTCGGTGGCGCTGGACTTCACCGAGCCGGCCTCGCATGCCTGGCTGCTGCGCCAGATCCGCGATGCCGACGTGCTGGTGGAAAACTACAAGGCCGGCGCGCTGGCGCGCCACGGGCTGGACTACGCGGCGCTGGCCGCCATCAACCCCGGGCTGATCTACCTGTCGATCACGGGCTTCGGCCAGAGCGGCCCGTTTGCGCACAAGCCCGGCTACGACTATGTGTTCCAGGGGCTGGGCGGCCTCATGGGCTACACGGGCGTGGCCGATGGCGAGGAGGGCGCGGGCCCGCTGCGCACGGGCGTGGCCGTGGTGGACCTGATGACGGGCATGTATGCCACCAGCGCCGTGCTGGCGGCCGTGGTGCAGCGCCAGCGCACGGGGCGCGGCCAGCACATCGACCTGGCGCTGCTGGACGTGGCCGTGGCCATGAATGCCAACCAGGCGGCCAACTACCTGGTCAGCGGCGAGAACCCGCGCCGCACGGGCAACGCCCATCCCAATTGCGCGCCCTACGAGGTGTTTGCCTGCGAAGACGGGCATTTCATCCTGGCCATCGGCAATGACGGGCAGTTCGCCGCCCTGTGCTCCGTGCTGGGCACGGACTGGCACCTGGACGCGCGCTTTGCCACCAATGCCGCGCGCCTGACCGGCATGGCGCAGCTGCGCCCGCTGCTGCGCGCGGTGCTGGGCCGCTGGCCGCTGCAGGCCCTGACCGATGCGCTGGACACCGCCCAGGTGCCCTGGGGCTGCATCAACACCATGGAGCAGGTCTTCGCCCATCCGCAGGTGCGGCACCGCCAGATGCTGCAGACGGTGGAGCACCCGCAGCTGGGCACGCTGAAGCTGGTGCGCAACCCCATGGTGCCGGCCGGCGGCGGCGCCCAGGTGCAGCCGCCGCCCGTGCTCGGAGCGGCGCCGCAGGACCTCTGAATCCCTAGACATCGACAAGCCAAGAAGGAGACAAGGATGACGAAACGCATGAAAGCACTGAAGGCCGCCGTGGCAGCCGCCGCGCTGGCGGCGCTGCCGCTGGCATATGCAGCGGGGGCGGCCGGGGCGGCGGGGGCAGGAAGCTATCCCGACCGGCCCGTACGCCTGGTCGTGCCCTATGCGGTGGGCGGCGCCACCGATGTGATCGCGCGCGTGGCGGCCCGCTACCTGGGCGAGACGCTGGGCCAGCCCGTGGTGGTGGAAAACCGCCCCGGCGCGGGCGGCAGCACGGGCTCGGCCTATGCGGCCAAGCAGCCGGCCGACGGCTACACCCTGGTGATGATGGTGGAGAGCTCGCATGCCGTGAACCCCAACGTCTACGCCAAGCCCGCGTATGACCCGGTGAAGGACTTCACCCCCATCACCAACATCGCCAATGTGCCGGGCGTGATGGTGGTCAGCGCAGGCTCGGCCTACAAGAGCGCCAAGGATGTGAGCGACGCGGCGCGCGCCGCGCCGGGCAAGCTCAACTACGGCTCCTCGGGCAATGGCGGGCTCAGCCACCTGAGCGGTGCGCTGTTCGGCAGCACCACGGGCACCACCCTCACCCATGTGCCCTACAAGGGGCTGGGGCCGGCGCTCAACGACCTGATGGCGGGGCAGCTCGATGTGGTGTTCGACAACATGCCGTCCTCGGGCGCGCTGATCGCGGGCGGCCAGCTGCGTGCCCTGGCCGTGTCCAGCCCCGTGCGCCTGCCGGCCCTGCCCGGCGTGCCCACCTATGCCGAGGCCGGGCTCAAGCCCATGAACGACATGTCCTGGTACGGCCTGGGCGCGCCTGCCAGGCTCGATCCCGCCATTCTTGCCAGGCTCAGCGAAGCCCTGCGCAAGACCTTGCAAAAGCCCGAGCTGATCAAGACCATAGAGCAGCAGGGCGCCGTCGTGGACTTCCAGGAGCCTGCGCAATTCAGGCAGACGGTGGAGCGCTCCAACCGTGCCTGGTCCCAGCTGATCCGCGACATCGGATTCGAGAAACTTTGAGGAGATCTGCCGTGCATGCACAAGTGACCTTTCCCACCCCGCAGACCGCCGTGCTCACCATCACCGGCGGCGGGCCGCTGAACATCCTGGGCACGCCCGTGATCCGCGCGCTGACCGCGCAATTGGCCGAACTGGCCGAGCGCCCCGATCTGCACTGCCTGGTGCTGCGCGGATCGGGCACGCGCGCCTTCGTTGCGGGGGCGGACATCCGCGAGATGGCGTCGCTCAACGCCGCCTCGGCACGCGCCTTCATCAGCGGGCTGCGCGACCTGTGCAACGCGGTGCGGCATTTCCCCGTGCCCGTGATCGCCCGGCTGCAGGGCCATACGCTGGGCGGCGGGCTGGAGCTGGCCATGGCGGCCGACCTGCGCATCGCGGCCGATGATGCCGTGGTGGGCATGCCCGAGGTCAAGGTCGGCATTCCCTCGGTGATCCACGCGGCCATGATGCCCGCGCAGATCGGCGGCACGCGCGCCAGCTGGCTGCTGCTCACGGGCGAGAACATCGGCGCCCTGCAGGCCGAGCGCTGGGGCCTGCTCAACGAATGCGTGCCCGGCGACCAGCTCGATGCGCGCATCGCGCAGATTGCCGAGGGGCTGGGCGGGATCGGCATCGAGGCGCTGCGCCAGCAAAAGCGCCTGCTGCGCCGCTGGGAAGGCATGGGCGTGGACTCGGCCATCACCGACAGCGTGGCCGAGTTCGGCGCGGCCTTCAACACGGGCGAGCCGCAGCACCACATGAATGCCTTCCTGGAGCGCAAGCAGGCCAAGGCCCAAGCCCAGCCCCAGCCCTGAACCTAGGCCTTGTCGGCCAGCCCTTTCAGAAAGCTGCGCAGCCGCTGCGCGGTGGGCGTCAGCGGCCGTTCGCTGGAGCGCACCAACTGCAGCGGGCGCCGTGCCCAGGTTTCCTCCAGCGGCAGGCAGGCCACCGCATGCGCGGTGCCGAGCCTGCGGTAGATGCTGTGCGGAATGATGGCCAGGCCCACGCCCTGCGAGACCAGCCGCACGATGGAGGTGAAATCATCCACGTGGATGCGGCAGCGCAGCGGCCGGCCATGGCGCTTGGCCAGCTCGCGCAGAAAGGCGTAGTTGCTGCTGGTCAGCGCCATGCCCACGAAAGCATGGGACAGGGTGTCGAAGAACCGGCAGGAAGGGCCTTCGCCGTCGTCTTGCCTCTCGCCCGGCTGGGGCACCAGCGGATGGCCGGGCGGGGCAATCACCACCAGGCGGTCCAGCGCAAAGGTCTCGCAGGCCACGGCGCCCGCCATGGGCTCGCCCGCGTAGACGCCCAGGTCGGCCTCGCCCTCGGCCACGCTGGCGGCAATCGTCTCGCTGGTCTGCTCGACCAGGGTGAGGTTCACCTCGGGAAAGGCGGTCAGGAACTCGCCGATGTGCGGGCCGATGAAGCCGTGCAGCGAGGAGCTGTTGGCCGCCAGCGTTGCCTTGCCCTGCAGGCTGCTGCCCAGCAGGGCGGCCTCGGCCTCCATGCCGTCGATGGCGGCGAACACGCCGCGCGCATGCTCGAGCATGGCGTGGCCTTCCTCGGTCAGCCGCATGCCCTTGTGCTCGCGCGTGAACAGCTGGCAGCCCAGGGCCTGCTCCAGATTGCGCAGGCGCTGGCTGGCGGCCGAGGGCGTCAGGTGCCGCGCCTGGCTGGCACGCGAGAGATTGCCGGCCTGGGCGATGGCCATGAACAGCTTCAGATCGGTCAGGTCGTAGCGCATGCGGGCGTTTCCTAGGGGGCAAGAGGGCCATTATTCCTGCTGGCGCAGGGCTGCAAAGCCCGTGGCGCGCAGCCTTTGAAGGGCGCGGGGATAATCGCTGCCCATGACTAAACACCGCGTCGTGGTGGGCCTGTCGGGCGGTGTGGACTCCGCTGTCACGGCCCATCTCCTCAAGCAACAGGGCCATGAAGTGGTCGGCATCTTCATGAAGAACTGGGAAGATGACGACGACAGCGAATACTGCTCGTCCAATGTCGATTTCGTCGATGCCGCTGCCGTGGCCGACGTGGTCGGCATCGAGATCGAGCATGTGAACTTCGCCTCCGAGTACAAGGACCGCGTCTTCGCCGAGTTCCTGCGCGAGTACCAGGCCGGCCGCACGCCCAACCCCGATGTGCTGTGCAATGCCGAGATCAAGTTCAAGGCCTTCCTGGACCACGCCATGCGCCTGGGCGCCGAGAAGATCGCCACGGGCCACTACGCCCGCGTGCGCCAGAACCCCGGCACGCAGCTGTTCGAGCTGCTCAAGGGGCTGGACCCGGCCAAGGACCAGAGCTACTTCCTGCACCGCCTGAACCAGGCCCAGCTGTCCAAGTCCATGTTCCCCGTGGGCGAGCTGAAGAAGACCGAGGTGCGCCGCATTGCCGAGGAGATCGGCCTGCCCAACGCGAAGAAGAAGGACTCCACGGGCATCTGCTTCATCGGAGAGCGGCCGTTCCGCGACTTCCTGAACCGCTACATCAGCAAGGAGCCCGGCAACATCCTCGACGACCGCAACCGCAAGCTGGGCAAGCATGTGGGCCTGTCGTTCTACACGCTGGGCCAGCGCTCGGGCCTGGGCATCGGCGGCGTCAAGGAAAAGGGCGCGCCGCGCGGCGGCGGCGACCATGAGCCCTGGTTTGTGGCGCGCAAGGAGCTGGACACCAACACGCTGCGCGTGGTGCAGGGCCATGACCACCCCTGGCTGCTGTCGCAGTCGCTGCTGGCCGACCAGGTCAGCTGGGTGGCCGGCCATGCGCCCGCCGAGGGCAAGGCCTACGGCTCCAAGACGCGCTACCGCCAGCCCGACTCGCCGGCCCTGATCTCGGGCGCCACGCCCGAGGGCTTCCGGCTGGATTTTCCCGAGCCGCAATGGGCCGTCACGCCCGGCCAGTCGGCCGTGCTCTACGACGGCGACGTGTGCCTGGGCGGCGGCATCATCGCGGCGGTGGATCCGCACTGATGCGGCACTGATGCGGCACTGATGCGGATTGACGCCGGGCAGGATTCGGCCCGGCGCGTTTTGCTATCGTCACGGGGGGCGGCACAACCGCCCCTTTTTCTTTTTCCTTTTGTTCTTCACGACAGCACCACAGGAGACCCCATGGCTTCATCGATTCTTGCGCGCCGGCATTTTCTGGGAGCGGCCCTGGGCGCCGTGGCCACGGCCGGATGCAACGGCGAGGTGTCCTGGGGTGATCCCATCGATCCGCCCGTGACGGACCGCGTCAAGCGTGCGCTCGATCAACTCGACGGCCAGGTGCGCGCGCAGATGCGGCGCACGGGCGTGCCCGGCGTGGCCGTGGCGGTCGTGCATGAAGGCCGCCTGGTCTATGCCCAGGGCATGGGCGTGCGCCGTCTGGGCTCGTCGCTGGCCGTGGATGCGGACACGGTGTTCCAGCTCGCCTCCGTCTCCAAGTCCGTGGGCGCCACCGTGGTGGCGCAGCAGGTGGGCCAGCGCCGCGTGTCCTGGGACACGCGCGTGCAGCAGGGCCTGCCCTGGTGGACGCTGGAGGACGCCGACGCCGCCCAGCGCATCACCGTGGGCGACATGTATGCCCACCGCTCGGGCCTGCCCGGCCAGGCTGGCGATGCGCTGGAGGAGCTGGGCTACAGCCAGCGCCAGATCCTGGAGCGCCTGCGCTACCTGCCGCTGCGGCCCGTGGGCACCCAGTACGCCTACAGCAACTTCGGCCTGACCACGGGCGCCGAGGCGGTGGCCGCCATCGCGGGCCAGTCCTGGGCCGCGCTGTCGCAGCAGGCCGTCTACGGCCCGCTGGGCATGACGCAGACCAGCTCGCTGTTTGCCGATTTCGAGGCGCGCGCCAACCGCGCGGCCGGCCACCTGCGCGTCAATGGCGTGTGGCAGACGGGGCCGGTGCGCCGGCCCGATGCGCAGTCGGCCGCCGGCGGCGTCAGCTCCACGGTGCGCGACATGGCGCGCTGGATGACCATGCTGCTGGACGAAGGCCGCTTCGAGGGCCGCCAGGTGGTCGATGCGCAGGCGCTGCGCACGGCGCTGTCGCCGCAGATGCTGCAGTCGCCGGCCGGCAACGGCGAGCCCGCCCGCTACTACGGCTTCGGCTTCAACGTGGGCGTGTCCGAGGCGGGGCGCACCACCTACAGCCACTCGGGTGCCTTCGGCACGGGCAGCGCGACCAGCTTCACCGTCATGCCCGAGCTCAAGCTCGGCATCGTGGTGCTGACCAACGGCATGCCCATCGGCGTGCCCGAGATCGTGGTCTCGCAGTTCCTGGACCAGGTCGAATGGGGCCGCCAGCGCCAGGACTGGGAGAGCATCTGGACCAAGCGGCTGGCACCCATCATGCAGCCGCACGGCGAGCTGGCAGGCAAGACCCGGCCCCCTTTCCCCCGGCCGCCCCGGCCGCTGGGCGCCTATGTGGGCAGCTACGCCAACCGCTTCTACGGGCCGGCCCAGGTCAGCCTGCAGACGGGCGGCGGGGGGCTGCAGGTCAGCCTGGGTTCGCAGCGCATGCTGCTCGGCCACTGGGATGGCGAGGTCTTCAGCTTCGTGCCCGAGGGCGATTCGCCGGGCAGCCTGTCCAAGGCCACGTTCGACGGCAACCAGCTCACGCTGGAGTATTTCGACGATGTGCTGACGCCGGCCGGCGTCAGTGCGGGGATAGGGCGCTTTTCCCGCTGAGGGTGGCCTGCTCCGTGCCGTCGTGCAGGTGATCGCCGGGCACGGGCAGCCAGGCGGCCAGCACGGTGGCGCCGGGCTCTGAATCCATGTCCAGATGGCCGCCCAGGCGCTGCAGGCGCGCCTGCATGCTGCGCAGGCCCACGCCCATGCCGGCCTGCTGCACGGCGGCCACGTCAAAGCCTGCGCCGTCGTCGGTGATGCGCAGCATCAGCCAATGCGGCTCGGGCCACTGCAGCTGCACCTGCACGCACTGGGCGCGGCTGTGCTTGATCACATTGGCCAGCGCTTCCTCCAGCACGCGCGTCAGCGCCAGGCACTGCAGCGCACCGGGTGGCTGCGGCCAGGCGGCCGGCACCTGCCAGTCGGACTGCATGTCCAGCGCGTCGAACAGGCTGGCAAAGCGGTGGCGCAGCGGCGCGATCCACGCCTGGGGCGTGTCCGGCACGGTGACGGAGACGCTGGTGCCGCTGTCGATCATCTGGCGCAGGTCGTCGCGCAGCAGCTTGAGCACGGACAGGAACTGGCGGTTGTGCATGGGGGTGCCGGCCTGCTCCACCATGGCGATGGAGCGCACCAGGGAGCCGCCCAGGCTGTCGTGCAGGTCGTGCGCCAGCTGCATCCGTTCCTGCAGCCGCGAGTGGCTGAGCGCCAGCGCATGCTCGCGCGCCAGCGTGCCGCCGAGCTCGTCGCAGGCACGCGCCACGCTGTCGGTCAGCTCCTGGTTGAACTGTTCGATGCGGCGCATGCTGAGCACGAACTGCCGGCCCAGGACCATGGACAGGGCCAGCATGGTCAGCGGCGCGGTATAGGGCATCCAGGGCGTGGCGGGGCCAATCACTTTCTTGAGCGCCAGCATGTCGTGCAGGCCCGCGCACAGGAAGACCAGCAGGCAGGCCGCGTAGACCAGGTGGCCCGGCTCGCGCGTGCGCCAGGCGTGCAGCGGAAAGTGCAGCGACACGGCCACGCAGATGCCGAAGTACACCAGGCCGATGTGCAGCACGCCGTCCACCAGCGACCAGGGCGCGAAGATGGCGGCGGCCATGCCGGCCAGCGTCAGCGCCCACAGCAGCTTTTCCAGCCGGGGCAGATGCAGTTTTCCGAAGCGCCAGGTGAACAGGCAAAAGCTCTGGCTGAACAGCAAAAAGACCAGCAAATTGCCGCGTGCCACGGCCAGGGTGTCGGGGAAGGGCCAGGCCTCGGTGGCGAGGATATTGGCCAGGAACAGCGCCCAGCAGAAGGCATTGAGCGCGTACCAGCCAAAGGCCTTGCTGGCGCGCCGCTGCAGCCAGGCAAAGGCGAACAGCACGCCCAGCACCAGCGAGACCACGATGTTCATGGCAAACAGCGTGCGCTGGTTCCACCAGGTCTGCTCGTGCCACCGGCGCAGCGCCTCGGGCTCGCCCAGGCGCACCTCGCCCAGGCCCGGCGTCTGCTCGGCCAGGCCGTGCACGCGTATCCACACGCTGTTGGTGCCCGCATGCAGGGCGGATTCGGGCAGCAGCCAAAAGCGCGGCATGTTCCAGCTGCGCGACAGGGGCTCGACCAGGTGCCGGTCGCGCCACAGCAGGTCGCCGTTCACGAAGACCTCGCCGGCCATGACCATGGAGTGCAGGGCCAGCGCCACGGGATCTGCGGCGGCGGCAGCGGGGTGAGCGCAGCCGCGCTGCCAGTCGATGCGGTACCAGGCGGCGCCGCTGTAGCCGGGCCAGCGGTCCAGCCAGTGGTCGGGCAGGGTCACGTTGTGCCAGTCGCGTACCGCGCTGGCGATGGGCGGCGGTCCCTGGCCTGCGGCCTTGGCGGACTGGATGGACAGGATCTGCGGCAGGCAGGCCTGGGCCAAGGCGCAGGGACTGCACAGGAGGACCGCCAGGCCCAGGGCGAGGCGCCGCACCGGGCCGAACCACCGGCGCCACCCGCCCATGGCCGTCAGCCCAGCAATCCGCGCACGCGTGCCGTGTTGACGGCGCGCGTGCGCGAGGACACGGCCAGCTTGCGGTAGATGTGCTTGATGTGGCATTCCACCGTGTAGCGCGACAGGTGCAGCTGCTCGGCGATCTCGCGGTTGGTCAGGCCATCGGCCACAAGACGCAGGATCTGGCTTTCGCGCGCGCTCAGCGTGGACTCGGTGCCGCCGCTTTCCGGCGTGGCGGGTGCCGCGCCCTGCAGCTCGGCGATCACGCGGCGCGCGATGAAGGGGTCGATGGGGGCGCCGCCGCGCAGCACGCTGCGGATGGACAGCGACACTTCCAGGTCGTCGCGTTCCTTGAGCACATAGCCGGTGGCGCCTGCGCGCAGCGCCGCTAGGATGGCATCCTCCGTGCTCCAGGCCGAGATCACCAGGATGCCCACGGCCGGATCTGCGCTGCGCATCTCGGCGATCAGGTCGATGCCGCTGCCGTCGGGCAGGCCCAGGTCCACCAGGGCCAGGGCCACGGGCTCGGCCAGGCAGGCGCGGGCCTGGGCCAGGGAGCCGGCGAACAGCAGGGCATCGGGCGTGTAGCCCAGCTGGCCCAGCACGGACTGCAGCCGCTGGCGGATCAGCGGCTCGTCCTCCACCACCAGCACCGGGGCCGGAAGCGTGGACTCTGGGACAAGCAGGTGGGCGGGCATGGAAAAGGCGTGCGCAGCGGCGGGCGTAAAAAGGGGCAGGATGGCCGCCCGACTGTGGGCGAAGCCCGCATCTTTGCATATCCCTGAAAACTGGTAATCGCGGGGGCGCGCGCCGCTGCGCCGTCCATAATTCCGGCCCGGGCCGCACGGGCGGACCCTGGCAACGACACCTACCGAAAGGACGCCGCCGCATGGCACGCGTACGTGACCCTGCTGGCTACGATGGCCAGCGTGAAATGATCCTCTCCCACGCCGCCCAGCTGTTCGCGCAGCGCGGCTATGCGGGCACCTCCATGAACGAGGTGGCTGCGGCATGCGGCGTCTCCAAGGCCACGCTCTACCACTATGTGATCGACAAGCACGACCTGGCCGTGCGCATTGCCGAAGAGCATGTGCTGCGCCTCGAAGCCCTGGTCAACGACACCCTGCAGGCCCATGCCGATCCCGAGCAGCGCCTGCATGCGCTGATCCGCGGCTTCGGCCAGGAGTACGCCCAGGCCCAGAATGCCCACCGCGTGCTGACCGAGGACGTGCGCTTCCTGCGCGAGGAAGACCAGCAGCGCATCCTGGACGTGGAGCGCCGCGTGGTCGCCGCCTTTGCGCAGACCATTGCCCAGGTGCGCGGCGAGCCCGCCGACAGCGCCCTGGGCAAGCCCCTGGCCATGCTGCTGTTCGGCATGATCAACTGGACCTTCACCTGGCTCAAGCCGGGCGGCACGCTGGACCATGACGCCATTGGCACCATGGTGTCCCAGCTGTTCTTCGGCGGCGTGCGCGCGGTCAGCGCGCCTGACGGCAAGAAGCCGCGCAAGGCCCGCCAGGCCTAGGCTCGGCCCGGTCCCTTACCACCGGCGCTGCACGACCACGAAGCGGTCGGCCACGAAGGCCAGCGTGGTGTAGCTGGCATTGGCCGCGGGATTGCCGCCCGTGGCGTGGAAGTCCGAGAAGCCTGCCGACTGGTTGACCATCACCCCCTGCGTGAGGTTGATGGACAGGGCCACGCGCGAGCGCAGCGCCGAGGCCGCCACGGCATCGACAAAGGCCGCATCCGTGGAGTACAGGCCCAGCGTCATCGCGCCATGCGCGCGCACGCTGCGCTCGGCCAGCTCGCGCGCGGCCTGGGCCGAGGGCACGGCCACCAGGTAGGAGACCGGGCCGAAGCATTCGCGCTCGTAGATGGCGGCGTCCGCCACGTCCAGTGCGCGCAGCGCGGGCGTGCGCACCTCGGCCTGCGGGTACTCGGGATGGGTGAGCTTTTGCGAGGCGCGCACGGCGCGGCCCACGGTGGCGGCCTGTTCCACGCGCTCCACGGTCTGCGCAGAGCCTATGGCGCCCAGCACGGTGAAGGCCACCTTGGGATCGGCCAGCAACTGGTCGATGGCGGTGGCCAGATCGGCGCCGACCTGCTCGAAGCTCTTGTGGCCCTGGTCAGTCTCTATGCCGCCGGCCGGAATCAGCAGGTTCTGCGTGGTGGTGCACATCTGGCCGCTGTACAGCGACAGTGACAGGGCCAGATTGCGCAGCATGCCTGCGTAGGCATCGGTGGACTCGATCACCACCAGGTTCACGCCGGCCATCTCGGCATACAGGCGTGCCTGCGGCACATGCGCCTGCAGCCACTGGCCGAAGGCATTGCCGCCCGTGAAGTCGATGGAGGCCACGGCCGCATGCGTGGCCAGGGCCCGGGTCAATTCGGGCTTGTCGCTCACGGCCAGGGTCACGAGGTTGGGGTCCAGGCCCTGCTCGGTCAGCACATCGCGCAGCACGCTCACGGTGAGCGCGGCCGGCAGCACGGCGTTGGGGTGGGGCTTGACGATCACGGGGTTGCCCGTGGCCAGCGCGGCGAACAGGCCCGGGTAGGTGTTCCAGGTCGGGAAGGTGGCGCAGCCGATGACCAGGGCCACGCCACGCCCCACGATCTCGAAGCGCTTGTGCAGCACGGCGGGCGCATGCTTGCCCTGGGGCTTTTCCCAGACGGCCTCGGCAGGCACGTCGGCCATGGCCTTCCAGGCCACGGCAATGGCTTCCAGGGCGCGGTCCTGGGCATGGGGGCCGCCGGCCTGGAAGGCCATCATCGCGCCCTGGCCCGTGGTCAGCATCACGGCATGCGCGATCTCGAAGCTGCGCTGGTGGATGCGCGTCAGCGCCTCCAGCAGCACGCCGGTGCGGCCCTGGGGTCCCAGCGCCTGCCATGCGGGCTCGGCCGCCTGGGCCGCGTCCACCAGCGCCTGGGCATCGCACTCGGGATAGCGGATGTTCAGGGCCACGCCATAGGGCGATTGCTCGGTGGCCACGCGGGCGCGTTCACCGGGCTGGCGCAGCGGATAGTCCTTGCCGAACAGCGCCTGCACGGCGGCGTGGCCCTGGGCCTGGGCGGTTTCGCCATAGACCTTGGGCGAGGGCGCCTCGGGGAAGGGCGACCAGTGGCCCCGGCGGGACAGGGCCTGCAGCGCGTCGTCGAGCAGGGGGCGGTGGCGTTCGTAGAGGGCGTGGGCGGGCATGGGATGTCTCCTGGGTTGGAATGTGGCGTCGCTATCAGGGTTAGTACCGGACAACAAGCCTTGTTGCTCAAGAAAGCTGCATCTTATAATCCTACCGTCCGGTCGGTCAATTATTCTGAACCCCTTGCCTCACGACGCCAGAACCCCGATGAACAAAGACCTGCGCCCCGCCCCCGGCGACCTCGACCCCATCGAAACCGCCAGCCGCGACGAGATCGCCTCGCTGCAGCTGCAGCGCCTGCGCTGGTCGCTGCAGCACGCCTACGACCATGTGCCGCACTACCGCCGCGCCTTCGATGAGAAGGGCGTGCACCCCTCGGACCTGCGCACGCTGTCCGACCTGGCCCGCTTTCCCTTCACCACCAAGAAGGACCTGCGCGAGAACTACCCGTTCGGCATGTTCGCCGTGCCGCGCCAGAAGGTGGCGCGCGTGCATGCCTCCTCGGGCACCACGGGCAAGCCCACGGTCGTGGGCTACACGTTGAATGACATCGACAACTGGGCGAACCTGGTGGCGCGCTCCATCCGCGCGGCGGGCGGGCGGCCTGGCGACATGGTGCATGTGGCCTACGGCTACGGCCTGTTCACGGGCGGGCTGGGCGCGCACTACGGTGCCGAGCGCGCGGGCTGCACCGTGGTGCCCATGTCGGGCGGGCAGACCGAAAAGCAGGTGCAGCTGATCCAGGACTTCCGGCCCGACATCATCATGGTCACGCCCAGCTACATGCAGGTGATCGTGGAGGAGATGCAGCGCCAGGGGATGGACCCGCGCGAGAGCTCTTTGCGGATCGGCATCTTCGGCGCCGAGCCCTGGACCGAGGCCATGCGCCGCGAGATCGAGGGCAAGGCGGGGCTGGACGCCGTGGACATCTACGGCCTGTCCGAAGTCATGGGCCCGGGCGTGGCCAGCGAATGCGTGGAAAGCAAGGACGGGCCGGTGATCTGGGAAGACCATTTCTACCCCGAGATCATCGACCCCGACACGGGCGAGGTGCTGCCCGACGGCAGCGAGGGCGAGCTGGTCTTCACGTCGCTGTCCAAGGAAGCCATGCCCATCATTCGTTACCGCACGCGGGACCTGACGCGGCTGCTGGCGCCGACTTCGCGCAGCTTCCGGCGCATGGGCAAGATCGTGGGGCGCAGCGACGACATGATGATCATCCGCGGCGTCAACGTCTTTCCGACCCAGATCGAGGAAATCGTGCTGGCCAATGCCAGCCTCACGGGCCTGTACCAGATGCACATCAGCCGTGAAGGCCTGCTGGACACCGTCGAGGTGCACTGCGAGCTGCAGCCGCAGCGGCGCGGCCTGGGCGATGCCGAGCGCGGCGAGATCGCGCAGTGGGTGCAGCAGCGCATCAAGACCCTGGTGGGCATTTCCACGGCGGTGCGCGTCTTCGATCCCGACACCATCGAGCGCACGCAGACCGGCAAGGCCCGGCGCGTGTACGACAAGCGGCCGCGCTGAGGCACCGCCGGCCGTCGTCAACCATTTCATTCAAGGAGATCGCACATGTATACCCAGGCCATGGACACCATGGGCAAGGAAGCGGGCGATGGCGGCAAGGCCGTGCGCTCGGCCGACGAAATGCGCCTGCAGCAGCGCTTCGACGAGCGCATCGATGCCGGCGAATTCATCGAGGCCAAGGACTGGATGCCCGACAACTACCGCAAGACGCTGCTGCGCCAGATCAGCCAGCATGCGCACAGCGAGATCGTCGGCATGCTGCCCGAGGGCAACTGGATCAGCCGCGCGCCCACGCTCAAGCGCAAGGCCATCCTGCTGGCCAAGGTGCAGGACGAGGGCGGCCATGGCCTGTACCTCTACGCCGCCGCCGAGACGTTGGGCAGCAGCCGCGACCAGATGCTGCACGCGCTGCACACGGGCAAGGCCAAGTACAGCTCCATCTTCAACTACCCCACGCTGACCTGGGCCGACATGGGCACCATCGGCTGGCTGGTGGATGGCGCGGCCATCATGAACCAGGTGCCCATCTGCCGCTGCTCCTATGCGCCCTATGCGCGCGCCATGGTGCGCATCTGCCGCGAGGAGAGCTTTCACCAGCGCCAGGGCTACGAGGCGCTGCTGACCATGATGCAGCAGGGCACCGAGGCGCAGAAGGCCATGGTGCAGGACGCCGTCAACCGCTGGTGGTGGCCGTCCATCATGATGTTCGGCCCGCCCGACGACCAGTCGCCCAACAGCGCGCAGTCCATGCGCTGGGGCATCAAGCGCATCTCCAACGACGCGCTGCGCCAGAAGTTCATCGACGCCACGGTGGACCAGGCCAAGGTGCTGGGCGTGACCCTGCCCGACCCCGACCTGAAATGGAACGAGGCCCGCCAGGCCCATGATCACGGCCCCATCGACTGGGACGAGTTCTGGCGCGTGATCGCCGGAGACGGCCCCTGCAACCGCGAGCGCCTGGGCGCACGCGTCAAGGCCTGGGATGAGGGCGCCTGGGTGCGCGAGGCCGCGCTGGCCCATGCCCGCAAGCAGACACAGAGAAACCAGACCCGCAAGGAGGCCGCATGACCACCGTCGAACAGAACATCACCAACGAATGGCCGCTGTGGGAAGTCTTCGTCCGCAGCAAGGCCGGCCTGGACCACAAGCACTGCGGCAGCCTGCATGCGGCCGACCCGCAGATGGCGCTGCAGATGGCGCGCGATGTCTACACGCGGCGCCAGGAGGGCGTGAGCGTCTGGGTGGTGCGCTCGGACCAGATCGTGGCCAGCGACCCCGGCGACAAGGACATGTTCTTCGACCCGGCCCAGGACAAGGTCTACCGCCATCCGACCTTCTACCAGCTGCCGCCCTCGGTGGACCACATGTGAGCGGGGTGCAGCCATGAACGCCTCCGCCTCCTCCATCGCCATCGACGCCCGGCCCGAGGTGCAGTACCTGTTGCGCCTGGGCGATACCTGCCTGATCCTGGCCCAGCGCCTGGGCCAGTGGTGCGGCCACGCGCCCATCCTCGAAGAGGACATCGCCATGACCAACATGGCGCTGGACCTGGTCGGCCAGGCGCGTGCGCTGCTCACGCGCGCCGGCCAGCTTGAAGGCCGCGCGCACGACGAGGACCAGCTCGCCTTTCTGCGCGACGAACGCGACTACTTCAACGCCACGCTGGCCGAGCTGCCGCGCGGCGACTTCGCCTTCACCGTGCTGCGCAACGCCATGGCCGCCACCTGGCTGCGCCTGATGTGGGAGCGCCTGGTGCACTCCAGCGACGCCGAGCTGGCCGCCATCGCCGCCAAGGCGCTCAAGGAAGCGCGCTACCACGAGCAGCACGCGGGCGACTGGGTGGTGCGTCTGGGCGACGGCACCGAAGAATCGCGCCAGCGCATGGAGGCGGCGCTGGCCCAGCTGTGGCGCTATGCGGCCGAGCTGTTCACCGACGACGCCACGGACGCCGCCGCGCGCGCCAGCGGCCTGGGCCCGTCCTGGTCCGAGCTGCGCGAGCCCTGGCAGACCGAAATGGCCGCCCTGCTGCAGGAGGCCACGCTGGACATGCCGGCCGAATCCGCCTTCCGCAGCACGGGCCGCAACGGCGTGCACAGCGAGCACATGGGCTTCATCCTGGCCGAGATGCAGCACCTGCAGCGCGCCTATCCGGGCGGGGTGTGGTGATGGCTGCCGCACGGCTTGTGGCCGTCACATCCGCCTCGGCCGAGCGCGAGCGCCTGGCCTGGGCCGCGCTGCAGGAGGTGCCCGACCCCGAGGTGCCCGTGATCTCGGTCTGCGAGCTGGGCATCGTGCGCGAGGTCCATGCCCTGCCCGAAGGTCAGGGCATGGAGATCGTGCTCACGCCCACCTACTCGGGTTGCCCCGCCACCGAGGTCATCGAGCGCAGCGTGCTCGATGCCATCGAGGCCGCGGGCCTGGGTCCTGCGCGCGCAGTGCTGCGCCGCGCCCCGGCCTGGACCACGGACTGGATCAGCGACGACGGCCGGCGCAAGCTGCGCGAGTACGGCATCGCGCCCCCCGGGCGCTGCGGCGACTCCGGCCTGCCGGAGGGCACTTCGCCCATCCGCCTGGTGCGCCGCCGCCAGGGCATCGCCGCGCCCGAGCCCGTTGCCTGCCCGCACTGCGGCAGCGTGCACACCGAGCGGCTGTCGGCCTTCGGCGCCACGGCCTGCAAGGCCCTGCACCGCTGCCTGGACTGCCGCGAACCCTTCGAACACTTCAAGCCGATATGACCACGACCACGATGTTCCACCCGCTGCGCGTGCGCAGCATTGCGCCCGACACGGCCGAGGCCGTGGTCGTCTCCTTCGACGTGCCGCCCGCGCTGCGCGAGGTCTTCGGCTTCACCCAGGGCCAGTACCTCACCCTGCGCCACCAGATCGACGGCCAGGACCTGCGCCGAAGCTACTCCATCTGCGCGGGCGTGGATGACGGCGAGCTGCGCGTGGGCGTGCGCAAGGTGCGCGGCGGCCAGTTCTCCAACTGGATCAACGAGCATCTGCGCCCCGGCGACACGCTGCAGGTCATGGCGCCCCAGGGCCGCTTCTTCGTGCCCATCGAGCCCGGGGCCGCGCGCCACCATGTGGGCATCGCCGGCGGCAGCGGCATCACGCCCATCCTGTCCATCATGAAGACCGTGCTGGCGCGCGAGCCCGCCAGCCGCTTCACGCTGATCTACGGCAACCGCCAGCTGCAGTCCACCATGTTCAAGGAGGAGATCGAGGACCTCAAGAACCGCTACATGTCGCGGCTGTCGCTGCAGCATGTGTTCTCGGACGAGCACACCGACCTGCCGCTGAACATGGGCGTGATGGACCGCAGCAAGATCGCCGAATTCCTGCAGGGCGTGGTGCCGGCCGCGCACATCGACCATGTCTACATCTGCGGACCCTTCCAGATGAACGACGAGGCCGAGGCCGCCCTGCTGGCCGCCGGCGTGCCCGAGGAGCGCATCCACATCGAGCGCTTCGGCGTGGCCCTGCCGGCCGCAGGCCAGGGCACGGTGGGCGCCGTGGTGCACGAGGCCCAGCCCGGCGACGCCGCCACCGCCCGCATCACCCTGGTGCGCGACGGCCTCTCGCGCGAGATCCCCTTCACGCGCGGCCAGGCCAGCATCCTGGACGCGGCCTCCTCGGCCGGGCTGGAAGTGCCCTATTCCTGCACCTCGGGCGTCTGCGGCACCTGCCGCGCCAAGGTGGTCGAGGGCGAAGTGCGCATGGAGCGCAACTTCGCCCTCGACAAGAACGAGGTCGCCTGCGGCTTCGTGCTGACCTGCCAGGCGCATCCGCTGACCGAGCGCGTGGTGCTGTCGTTCGATGAGCGGTGAGGGCGCCTGCGTTCTGGCGCAGGGCAGGAAGACTCAGGGAAACAGTGTCGAAAGCATGTGCTTTGGCACTGGCAGCCCATCAGATGCTTCGATGAAGTGCAGACCCTTGGATGCGGGCTGTATGGACTGAAACGCGGAAGGAAAGCGCGGCAGCTGCACATGGTGCTTGCTCTTGCATTCCTCGCAGGCGTGGAACTGCGGCTGGAAGACTTTGTTTTTATGGCTTCCCACGGGGCCGTTGGCATCCCAGACGGCCAGCGATGCCTCGGTGGAAACCGGCTTGCACAGGTTCTTCCAGTCCAGTGCCCCGTGCACGACCATGTAGAAGCCAATCAGGTTGGAAACGAGGTCTTCCTGGCTGAATCCACTGTCTGTGAGGAGCGACATGGATGCCTGCAGGCTCTCGAAGCCCATGGAAACCTCCATGAATATGGCCAGGGCCACGGAGCGCTTCGCTGAAAGAGACAGGCCTTTCTTGACGAGATAGAACTTGGCAAATTCCTGGGTCAGGCCAAAGCGCCCCATGGATTGCTTGTATTGAATCAGATGGCTGTCGGAGTGACCGGGAATCCCGATGCCGCGCTCATGCAGTATGTCTTTCCAGAGATAGGCCGCACTGGCGTAGCGATTGCGATGGCTCTCGACCGATTGGAGGTGGCCCAGGTCAATCCATCCGCAGTTGCAGGTATAGATGAGTCTTCGGGGTATGTGGGATCTGCTGGACATGTTCAGTCGTAATGGGTGAGCGTGACCTTGCACAGGCCTGTTGCCATTGCCTGGGTGACCGCCAGTACGGCAACTTCGCCGGCCGATGACGCGTATTGCGCGTATTGGACAAGGCGCTCTCCCTCGGGGACAAACGATGCGGCGGCATTTCCGGCATCGATGGATCTCTGGTGGAAATCCTTCTGGCGCAGGTAGCTGGTGATGGCCGCAGTGGCCTCGGTGATGTCCTTGGCGCTGGTCTCGAAGGTCATCTCGGACTGCGGGGGCTTGTTGCCATCACCGACGGAGCCGAAGTAGGTGGGCTGCGCCATCGTCCCTGTCGCTGGCGCATTGCGTATCAGGGAGGAGATGCCTACGTAATATCTGAGCGATCCCCGCTCAGGCGAGTAGTCCTCCTGGGAGATGAGAAACCCATACACGGCCAACCAGGATGCGGATGCGGCAAAGACCAGGAGGACAAGGCCCAAGATAACGGATCTGAGTCGCATGGAAGAGGTGGGACGGGTTTGGGGAGGTGACAGCGGTCCAGATCCTAAATGAGCGGGCTGAAATCTTTATTTCAAAAGAGTAACTCTTTGAAATAGAGAAATTTCTGAATGACCCATTTGATATTTGACGGATTTCTCTTTGCGAAAGAGCAGGCCGCGTCTGCCCCAGGAAAGCAAGCGGTCTGCCAGCGCTGGAAAACCATGCCCGGGGCAGGTTTCCTACTCGATGCCGATATCCAGCCGCGACACCAGTGCCCGGCCGTGTTCGTTCAGGCCCGTCACCTCGACCGTGCTGCCGTGCTTGCGCAGGCGCTGGCAGACCTTGTCCAGCGCATTGACGGCCGTGATGTCCCAGAAATGGGCGTTGTCGAGCGCGATGCGCACCGGCCGGCCTTCGATGTCCCGCACGTCGAAGGCATCGACCAGCAGGTCGGCTGAGGCGAAGAAGACCTGGCCCGAGACGCGGTAGGTCAGGCCTGCGCCGTCCTCCTTCTTCTCGACGGACAGCAGCCTTGAGACCTTGAAGGTGAAGAACACCCCGCTGAGCAGCACGCCGACGCCCACGCCGGCGGCCAGGTTGTCCGTGGCGACGGTGACCACCACGGTGGCCAGCATGACGGCGCTGGACAGCTTGGGATGCCTGAGCAGGGCGCGGGCCGATCCCCAGTCCAGCGTGGAGGCCGACACCATCACCATGATGGCCACCAGCGCCGCCACCGGCACCTGCGACACCCAGGGCTTGAGCAGCACCATCAGGATGAGCAGGAAGGCGCCCGCGAACAGCGTGGACAGCCGGCCCCGGCCGCCGTAGCGCACATTGCCCACGGTCTGGCCGATCATGGCGCAGCCGGCAATGCCGCCGAACAGGCTGGCCGCGATGTTGGCCACGCCGATGCCGCTGCACTCGCGGTTCTTGGAGCTGGGCGTGTCCGTGAGTTCATCGACCACGCTGGCCGTCATCATGGACTCCAGCAATCCCACCATGGCGATCGCCAGCGCGGGCAGGGCGATCAGGCGCAGCGTCTCCAGCGACCACGGCACCTGCGGCAGGCCGAAGCTGGGCAGGCCGTCCGGCAGCAGGCCCAGGTCGGCGACCGTCTTCAGGGGCAGGTCCAGCCAATTCGCCGCCACCGTCAGCACCACGATGCAGACCAGGGGCGAGGGCACTGCCGTGGTCAGCCGGGGCAGGCCGTAGATGATCAGCAGGCCGGCGCCCACCATGGCCCAGGTGGCGGCATTGGCGCCGATCAGGTGCGGCATCTGGGCCGAGAAGATCAGGATGGCCAGCGCATTGACGAAGCCCGTGCGCACCGAGCCCGACACATAGCGCATCAGCACGCCCAGGCGCAGCAGGCCGAACAGGATCTGCACGGCTCCCGCAAGAATGCCGGCCGCAAAAAGGTACTGCACGCCATGTGCATGCACCAGCGGAGCGGCCACCAGGGCGACCGAGCCCGCAGCCGCCGACACCATGGCCGGGCGCGCGCCCGTGAAGGCGATGACGATGCTGATGATGAAGGAGGCGAACAGCCCGACGGCGGGATCGACGCCAGCCACGAAGGAGAAGGCGATGACCTCGGGGATCAGCGCAAAGGTGGCCACGGCGCCGGCCATGAGCTCGCGCGGAATGCTGGGCGCCCACTCGGCGCGAAAGGGATGGGGGTGTTTCGACATGGAAATGGCCGGCCCCGCCGCGCTGGGTGTGACAGGGCGGGGCAGGGTTTTGTAGACGGGAATGAACATGCCGGGCGTCGGGCGATGCCCGAAACCTGGCGGCTTGTGCTGTTCGACCGTGCTACGGCGGCGCCAGGCGGGTGCAGCCCGAGCGCCGGCTCTGCGAGCCGCGCGCGATGCGGGCCAGCGTGAAGCTGTGAAGGCGCGCGGCATCGCGGCTGCGCGCATGGCGAGCCCCTGGTTGACGGTGCCGGTGGACTGAAATCACGGGCGCGATTGTACGAGGGGGTGGGTGTTCGGGGGGGGGCGGGAAGCACCGCTCCGATCACGAAGGCGCCATGGATGCGGCGCCTATGATGTGGCCGCTTTGATATTCTCTTGCAGAATTCTCGAGATATTCTGTTCTGTTTGCCTGCGGATGGCGCCATCGTATTCCTGCACTCGTGCAGAGAATAAAGATGCCTCCTGCGCAACTCTCGAAATGATTTCCATTGTTTCTTTTTTGCTGACTCCAGCTTCCTTGCCGAGCTGGTGCAGATGCGCCAATCGAATAATGGATGCCTCGCCTGCTACGTCCATTTGATGGTAGCCGCCCGGCCCTCTATTGAAGGTTATGTCATAAACCGGGGCAAGCTTCCAATGGCCATCCTTTCCCATCCTGAAGGAGAAATTCTTTCCGTGGTCATCCCGATTGTTGAAAATCACGTTGAACACAGCGCGTTCAAAGGCTTTTTTCACTTCCCTTGAATCTCTGGTCAGGAATCGTGTTGCCTGAATCAAGGTGATATAGCCGATGGACCCGGCAACCCGGAAATCAGCGCCAACAAATGCAGCCAAGGTGTGGACAGGAACGCGGTACTTGCCTTCTCTGTCGAAGCGTTTGATGCCAAAGGCAGACAGCCCCTGTCCCAAATCCAAGCTGACGGTAGGCGGCGCCTCAAGCCCGCATGCACTGGCAGACTTGACGTAGAGGTCCTCAATGGCACAAACCTCGGAGTGTTCATTCATTGCGGGAAATTTCACCAGCCAAGGTTCAGCGCCCTCCATGGGTACAGTGCTCGCGCGATGTGTCTCGCTATTCAGATAGACCAGCGCCTTGGGCCGAGCCCCATGAGGCGAGCCACCCACCAGGGCAAGTTGCGCGAGCAGAGCTGTGTCCTTGTCCTCAAGCACTTGTTGCACTTCTTGTGCAAGCATTGCCATAGGAATATCTGCTTGAGGCTGTTTCATGAAACTATCAGCAGGTGCAAATGTCATTGCACCTAAGGCGCTGTCACCGACATATGCCAATCGATCCAGTGCAGATAACCGAGCAGGATCCAATCCACGTTTTTGGAATAGTTTGTCCATCAGGAGCAAACCCCATCCATCCGGCAAAGAATCGTAGACAGGGCCTGGTAGACCTAATTGGTGTCTTGGTAGAGATTTGGAGAAATCTCGTCCCTTTACAAGCGGGAAAAGGTAGGGCGATAGCTCCAGCCCCTTGGCAAAAGCCTCGTCGGTATATTCAAAAATAATGCTGCTTCTGGCGTTAACTGCACCAAGGGTAGCCCAATGGAATTTTTCGCCCCAGCCTTCGTAGTAGACATTAATCTTCTGAACCATGTGAAGCTTTCGGGGAACGCACCCGCTGAGGAAGAGTTGAAATCCTTTCAAGCTCTTCAATCGTGCGTGGTTGATAAAGAAACAGCTCTTCAAGCTGAATGGCAAGGCCCAGCACCTGTACAACGGCAATCACCGTCTCGAATGAGACGTTCTTGCCTGCCTCCATGTTGACGATGGTTGCCTTGGATACGCCTACACGGCTGGCCAGTTCCGCCTGAGTGAACTTCTGGGCGATGCGATGCTTGCGCAGCCGTGACGATAGCTCTGCCGCGATTTGTGAGGAAGAGTAAAGTCCAATATTCATTATTTTTGTCTTTAAATATTAAATACTCATTCAAAGATAAATATTTTATTCTTTATACAGAAGATTATCAAGTCTGGCTGGCTTGCACAGCTGCGGCACATCCGCTGGGGCCTGGGCCTCGGTTCGCTTCAGCGGGGTCAGCATGCGACAGGCAAAGAAAAAGCCCGCCTCTCCGAAGAGCAGGCGGGCCCGAATCAACAAAAACAATCCTCGTCGGATTTAAAACGGAATGTCGTCATCCATATCGTCAAAACCCGAGGCTGCGCGCTGCGGCGGGGGTGCCATGGGTGCGGGAGCGGGGCGCTGGGGAGGGGCCTGGCGCGGTGCGGGCGCTGCCATGGGGGCAGGGGCCGGACGGCGCTGCTGCTGCTGGGGAGGGGCGTCGTAGCCGCTGTCGCCGTAGCCTTCATCGCCGTAGCCGCCGCCTTGCTGGCCACCGCCGCCGCCCTGGCGGCTGCCCAGCATCTGCATGCTGTCGGCGCGGATTTCGGTGGCGTAGCGTTCCTGGCCGCTGGCCTGGTCGGTCCACTTGCGGGTGCGCAGGCTGCCTTCGACATAGACCTGGCTGCCCTTGCGCAGGTACTGGCCCACGATTTCGGCCAGGCGGCCGTTGAAGACCACGCGGTGCCACTCGGTGGCTTCCTTGTTCTCGCCGGTGTTCTTGTCGCGCCAGCGGTCGGTGGTGGCGATGGTCACGTTGGCCACCTGATCGCCACTCGGGAAGGTGCGCATTTCGGGGTCGCGCCCGAGGTTGCCGACGATGATGACCTTGTTGACGGATGCCATGAGTGAAATACCTTTACATAGGGAAGTGGCCCGGGCATAGAGGGATGGATCCCGGGCCAGACGCGCCATTGTGCCGCAAGCCGTCCGCCGATGGCAGGGGGCGGATATCCCGTGGCAACCGCCTGTGGCGGCGGCTTGTAACCGTCTGAAAATCCGCCGTTCAGCCGTGGCGGCCCACGGGGCGCAGCGGCCAGGTGACGACCAGCCACAGCACGGCCAGGACGCTCGTCAGGGTGAACAGGCCCGGCATGCCGGCCCATTTGGCGACGGCGCCGCCCAACGCGCCGCCTGCGAACAGGCCCAGCGATTGCAGCGTGTTGTAGGCGCCCAGCGCCGCGCCGCGCAGCGGAGCCGGCGCCATGCGCGATACCAGGCTGGGCTGGGTGGCCTCCAGCGCGTTGAAGCCGCAGAAGAACACGAACATCAGCACGGCCATGGCCCACAGCGGTGGCTGCGTGCCGCCGGCCGCCAGCAGGCCCAGGCCGATCTGCACGAGGGTGATCAGGGCGATGGCGCCCAGCAGGGCCGCGCGCAGGCGCCCGCGCCGCTCCATGGCGAACAGGCCGCCCATGGCGGCGAAGGACAGCACCACGGCCGGCAGGTAGACATGCCAGTGCGCCTGCTTGTCCAGGCCCGCCTGCACCAGCATGGCGGGCACGGCCACCCACATGGACATCTGTACGGTGTGCAGCACGAACACGCCCAGGTTCAGCCGCACCAGGTCGCCGTGGCGCCACAGCTCGGCCATGCGGCCGCGCGGCTGGTCGGCGTGGCGCGCGGGCTCGGGCGGGACGACCCAGAGCACGACGGCAATGCCCGCCAGCGCCAGGGCGCAGGTCAGGCCGAAGATGCCGGGCAGCCCGCCCCAGGCCGCCAGCAGGGGACTGAGCACCAGGGCCAGCGCGAACATGAGGCCGATGCTGCCGCCCACCATGGCCATGGCCTTGGTGCGCACGCTGTCGCGCGTGAGGTCGGCCAGCAGCGCGGTCACGGCGGCCGAGACGGCGCCCGCGCCCTGCAGGCCCCGGCCCCACATCAGGCCCAGCAGCGAGTCGGCCGTGGCCGCCAGCAGGCTGCCCGCCGCAAAGACCAGCAGCCCGGCGACGATGACGCGCTTGCGCCCGAAACGGTCCGAAGCCAGGCCCAGGGGCAGCTGGAACACGGCCTGGGTGAGCCCGTACAGGCCCATGGCCAGGCCGATCATGGCCGGATCATCCCCGCCCGGGTACTTGCGGGCCTCCAGCGCGAACACCGGCAGCACCAGGAACAGGCCCAGCATGCGCAGCGCAAAGATCAGCGCCAGGCTGGCGCTGGATCGGCGTTCCTGCGAGGTCATGCGGCCCGATGCGGCCGAGGAGGGGGCTGGCGCCTGGGCGCCGTGGACGGGTGTGGGGGAATCGAGCACGGGGTGCACTGTTGTGGGGGCAAGCAATCCGCCATTCTCGCCCATAGGCCGGCGCTGCGGGGTGGCTGGGTTATGCAAGGCAGTGCAAGACAGTTTTGTGAAGGGGCGCCGCAGAAGGCCCTGCCGCCCCGCAGACCGAGCCGCCATGCGGTGGCACGGGTTCTGACCTATCATGGCGGGTTCGCCTTCGCAGGGGTTTTCCCGATGCCTGGTTCCCACACGATTTCCGAAGACGGCGGCCTGGACCGGGCCGCCGACTCCCGCTCCCAGCCCGACGGCCGCTACCTCGGCCAGGCGCTGGCGCAGTCACGCATCGCCATCCGCGGTGCGCGCACGCACAACCTCAAGAACATCGACCTGGACATTCCGCGCAACCGGCTGGTGGTGATCACCGGGCTGTCGGGCTCGGGCAAGTCCAGCCTGGCCTTCGACACGCTGTATGCCGAGGGCCAGCGCCGCTATGTGGAGAGCCTGTCGGCCTATGCGCGCCAGTTCCTGGGGCGGCTGGACAAGCCCGATGTGGACCTGATCGAGGGCCTGTCGCCCGCCATCAGCATCGAGCAGAAGGCCACCAGCCACAACCCGCGCTCCACCGTGGGCACGGTGACCGAGATCAACGACTACCTGCGCCTGCTGTTCGCACGCGCCGGCACGCCCTACTGCCCCGACCACAACCTGCCGCTGCAGTCCCAGACCATCAGCCAGATGGTGGATGCGGCCCTGGCCCTGCCCGAGGACACGCGCCTCATGGTGCTGGGGCCGCTGGCGCGCAACAAGAAGGGCGAGTTCGCCGAGCTGTTCGCGCAGATGCAGGCCCAGGGCTATGTGCGCTTTCGCATCGACGGCAAGATCCACGAGTCCCATTCCCTGCCCGCGCTGGAGAAGAACGAGCGCCACGACATCGACGTGGTGATCGACCGCCTCAAGGTGCGCGCCGACGCCCAGCAGCGCCTGGCCGAGAGCTTCGAGGCCGCCCTGCGCGCGGGTGGCGCCGACGCCGGCGGCCGCGTGATCGCCCTGGAGATGGACAGCGGCAAGGAACACCTCTTCAGCGCCAAGTTCGCCTGCCCGCTGTGCAGCTATTCGCTGCCCGAGCTGGAGCCGCGCCTGTTCTCGTTCAACTCGCCCATGGGCGCCTGCCCGGGCTGCGACGGCCTGGGCTGCACGGAGTCCTTCGACCCCGAGCGCGTGGTCGCCTTCCCCACGCTGAGCCTGGCCAGCGGCGCCGTCAAGGGCTGGGACCGGCGCAATGGCTACTACTTCTCCATGCTGGAGAGCGTGGCGCGCCACTACGGCACCGATGTGGAGCTGCCCTTCGAGGAGCTGCCCGAGAAGGTGCGCCATGTGGTGCTCTGGGGCTCGGGCGAAGAGGAAATGCCCTTCAGCTACGTCTTCGACAGCGGCGCGCGCAAGGGCGAGTCCATGGTCAAGAGCCATCCCTTCGAGGGCATCATCCCCAACATCACGCGGCGCTGGCGCGAGACCGAGTCCAGCGTGGTGCGCGACGACCTGGCGCGGCTGCGCAGCGTCGCCGTCTGCCCCGACTGCGGCGGCACGCGGCTGCGCCGCGAGGCGCGCTTCGTGCGCATCGGCGAGGGCGAGCAGGCCCGCGCCATCTACGAGGTGGGCCATGCCACGCTGGCCGAGGCCCATGCCTGGTGCGCGTCCCTGCAGCTGTCGGGCGCCAAGGCCGAGATCGCGGGCAAGGTGGTGCGAGAGATCGCCTCGCGCCTGCTGTTCCTCAACGACGTGGGCCTGAGCTACCTGAGCCTGGAGCGCGGCGCGGACACCCTGTCCGGCGGCGAGGCCCAGCGCATCCGCCTGGCCAGCCAGATCGGCAGCGGCCTGACGGGCGTGATGTATGTGCTGGACGAGCCCAGCATCGGATTGCACCAGCGCGACAACGACAAGCTCATCGGCACGCTGCAGCACCTGCGCGACATCGGCAACAGCGTCATCGTGGTCGAGCACGACGAGGACATGATGCGCGCGGCCGATCAGATTATCGACCTGGGGCCCGGCGCGGGCGTGCATGGCGGCCGCGTCATGGCCCAGGGCAGCTACGAAGAGGTGCGCGCCAACCCCGATTCACCCACGGGCCGCTACCTGGCGGGCACCCAGCGCATCGAAGTGCCTGCGCGGCGCACGCCCTGGCAACCCGTGCTGGAGGCAACGGCCGAGGGCGAGGCCCGGCCAGCGGCCAAGGGCTTCCCTGCCCGCACCCAGCAGCCCCCCGCCAATCCCGACAACGCAACTGCCCCCGGCGCGCCGCAACTGCAGGCCCTGCGCGTGGTGGGCGCGCGCGGTCACAACCTCAAGGGCGTGACGGCGGACTTTCCCGTGGGCCTGCTGACCTGCGTGACCGGCGTCTCGGGCTCGGGCAAGAGCACCCTGGTCAACGACACGCTCTATACCGAGGCGGCGCGCCAGATCCACCGCGCCGGCGGCGAGGCCGCGCCGCACGACGACATCATCGGCATGGGCCATTTCGACAAGGTCATCAATGTGGACCAGTCGCCCATAGGCCGCACGCCGCGCAGCAACCCGGCCACCTACACGGGCCTGTTCACGCCCATCCGCGACCTGATGGCCGAGACCAACACCGCCAAGGAGCGCGGCTACGGCCCCGGGCGCTTCTCGTTCAACGTGGCCGGCGGCCGCTGCGAGGCCTGCCAGGGCGACGGCGTGGTCAAGGTGGAGATGCATTTCCTGCCCGATGTCTACGTGCCCTGCGACATCTGCAACGGCCAGCGCTACAACCGCGAGACGCTGGAGGTGCAGTGGAAGGGCCGCAACATCTCCCAGATCCTGGAGATGACGGTGGAGGACGCCCATGCCTTCTTCAAGGACGTGCCCACCATCGCCCGCAAGCTGCAGACCCTGCTGGACGTGGGCCTGTCCTATATCCGGCTGGGCCAGAGCGCGACCACGCTGTCGGGCGGCGAGGCGCAGCGCGTCAAGCTGGCCCAGGAACTGTCCAAGCGCGACACGGGGCGCACGCTCTACATCCTGGACGAGCCCACGACGGGCCTGCACTTCGCCGACATCGCCCTGCTGCTCAAGGTGCTGCAGCAGCTGCGCGATGCGGGCAACACCATCGTGGTCATCGAGCACAACCTGGACGTGATCAAGACGGCCGACTGGATCATCGACATGGGCCCCGAAGGCGGCTCTGGCGGCGGCCAGGTGGTGGCCACGGGCACGCCCGAGGACGTGGCGGCCAACCCGGCCAGCCATACGGGGCGCTATCTGCGGCCCTATCTGGAGGCAGCGTCGGCTCCCGCGCAGGCCAAGCCAGGCCGCAAGAACGCAAAGTGAGGCCGGCCATGGACAGCAGCATCCGTGATTTCGTGGTGGTGGGCGCGGGCATGGCCGGTGCCTCGGTCGCCTGGCAGCTGGCGCGCGATGGCGGCGCCTCGGTGCTGGTGCTGGAGCGCGAATCCCAGCCCGGCTACCACAGCACGGGCCGCTCGGCCGCGCTGTATGAGGAGCACTATGGCCCGCTGCAGGTCCAGGCGCTGACGCGCGCCAGCCGCGCCTTCTACGAGCAGCCGCCGCAAGGCTTTGTGCAGGCTCCCATCCTGGCGCCGCGCGGCGTGCTCTATGTGGGCACGGCCGCGCAGAAGGACCTGCTCGATGCTGCCCATGCCGAGGCGCTCCTGCACTCGCCCCAGGCGCGGCGCCTGGGCCCCGATGAACTCAAGGCCCTGGTGCCCTGCCTGAACACCACGCTGCTGGTCGATGGCTTTGCGGACGACGGCGCGCGCGACATCGACGTGCATGGCCTGCACCAGGGATTCCTGCGCGGCCTGCGCCAGTGCGGCGGCGAGCTGCGCTGCAGCGCCGAGGTCCGCGCGCTGGCGCAGGACGCAGGTGTCTGGACCGTGGACCTGGCCGACGGCAGCCAGGTGCGCGCGCGCTGCGTGGTCAACGCAGCCGGCGCCTGGGCCGATGCGCTGGGCGCGCTGGCGGGCGCAGCGCCCATCGGCCTGGTGCCCAAGCGGCGCAGTGCCTTCACCTTTGCCGTGCCCGAAGGCATGGACGCCGCGCACTGGCCCGCCGTGATCAGCGCCGACGAGGGCTTTTACTTCAAGCCCGATGCAGGCCAGCTGCTGGGCTCGCCCGCCAACGCCGACCCCGTGGCGCCGCAGGACGTGGCGCCCGAGGAGCTGGACGTGGCCACGGGCATCTGGCGCATCGAGGAAGTGACCACGCTGCAGATCCGCCGCCCCTCCCACACCTGGGCCGGGCTGCGCAGCTTTGTGGCCGACGGCGAGATGGCCGTGGGCTGGGATGCCTCGCCTGCGCCGCTGCCGGGCTTTTTCTGGGTGGCCGCCCAGGGCGGCTACGGCATACAGAGCGCCTTCGGCTACAGCCTGCTGGCGCGCAACCTGCTGCGTGGCGAGCCGCTGGATGCGCGCCTGGCCGAGCAGGGCGTGCAGCCTGAACGGCTGTCGCCTGCGCGCTGCCAGCGCCCCTGAGGCTCAGAGCGGCGAGCGCCGCGCAAAGCGCACCACGGTCACGCCCGCGCGCGCCTGGCGCACCGAGGGCATGACCAGCACGCAGTCGCCATAGGGCGTGATCACCGGCTCGCCATCGTTGTCGCCGATCACCGTGCCGGCCTTCTCGAAGCGCTCCAGCCCCGTGAACGGCGCCGTGAAGCGAAAGCCGCTGCTCTTGGCCACCACGGGCGCCGTGACTTCCAGCGCCCACTGGGCCGGTGCGTCGGCCTGCTTCCAGCCGGGCAGGGCGGCGTGCAGCGCGCTGTTGTCGAAGATGGCGGCCACTTCGAGGAAACGCAGACACTGGTCGTGCGCCACGTCGCGGCTGGCCAGATCGCCGTGGAAGCCGCATTCGATCAGCAGCGAGCGCGAGTCGCCGGCCTCGGCGTCGGGCAGGCCGAAGCGCCCGTAGTCGCGCAGCCGCGTGCCGTCCTTGTGGCCGGCATCCACGACGATGTTCGCCGGCGCGCCCATCTGGCGTGCCAGATCGCGGTTGCGCGGCTGCATGCCGGTCAGCAGCAGCGGGGCCGAGGGCTCGTGCATGGAATGCAGGTCCAGCAGCCAGTCGGCCTGCTGCACGAAGGGGCGCAGCGCGGCGGCGCGGCGGCGTTCGCGGGTGCTGCCCTCGTCGATGCGTGCGTCTATCCACTGGCGGTTCATGTCCTCGTCCACGAAGCGCGAGGCATCGTGGCTGGCCGCGTCGAAGCGGTCGAAGGCATCGAGGTTGGCCAGCACCAGGGTCAGGCGGCCGTTGTCCAGCGCCAGGCCGTTGTTCAGGGCCTGAAGCAGCCCGGACACGGCCCAGGCGCCGCAGATCTCGTTGCCGTGCACCAGCGCGGAAATCATCACGTGGCGGCCCGGGCGTCCCGAGTCGAATTGCCACACGCCCTCGGTGCCGGTATTGCCCGCGCGCCAGGCGCTCAGGTCGGGCAGGGGAAGGTCAAATCGCAAAGTTTCCATCACTCACTCCGTGGTCTACAACCCTGATGCAATGCGCACTGCCTTTGGAACTGGCGTGACCCAGGCGAGGGACAGCGAGCAAGGGCCGCCCCGCAGCGAGGCTGTCGTCCCCCTTCAAGGGGGAAGGCGCGAAGCGACTCAGGGGGTTATTTAGTTCTCAATATGGGCAAATTGGACGATCTTGGTGTACTTGGCGATCTCGGCGTTGATGTACTTGCCGGCATCGGTCTTGGGATCGGCCACCACCGAGCCCGACTCTTCCATCTTCTTGCGGAACTCGGGCGAGGCCATGGTCTCGTCCAGCGCCTTCTTGACCTTGGCGGCCACGGGTGCGGGCAGGCCCTTGGGCGCCATCAGCGCGAACCAGACGTTGATGTCCACGTTCTTGTACTGGGGCAGCTCGGACAGGGCCGGGATGTCGGGCGTGATGGCCGAGCGCTTGGCCTCCGTCGTGCCCAGGGCGATGACCTTGCCCGCGCGGATCTGGGGCAGTCCCGAGGACAGCACGAACATGCCGAACTCGATGTTGTTGCCCACCAGGTCCGTGGTCAGGGGCGCCACGCCGCGGTAGGGGATGTGGGTCATGTGAAGCTTGCCCTGCTCCTTGATCATCTCGCCGGCCAGGTGCGGTGCCGTGCCCACGCCCGAGCTGCCGTAGCTGAACTTGCCCGGGTTCTTGGCCACCAGGGCGCTGAACTCGGCGGCTGTCTTGACGCCGGCCTTCTGCGAGGCCACCAGCACCATGGGCTGGGAGCCGATCATGCCGATGGGCGTGAAGTCGCCGATGGAGTACTTGATGCTCTTGTTGATCAGCCGTGCGATGGCCAGCTCGTTGTTGGCGCCCACGAACAGCGTGTAGCCGTCGGGCGTGGCCTTGACGGCCTTTTGCGCGCCGATGGCGCCGCCCGCGCCTCCCAGGTTCTCCACCACCACGGGCTGGCCCAGGCGCGAGGCCAGGCCATCGGCCACGAAGCGGCCCACCAGGTCGGTGCTGCCGCCGGCGGGGTAGCCCACGATCATGGTGATGGCACGGTTGGGGTAGCTGGCGGCGTCGTCGGCGAAGGCGCTGCCGGTGGCGGCGATCAGCAGGCCGCAGGCCAGGGTGGTGCGGCGCAGGAGGGATTTGCTGGGCATGGGGTTATTCCTGAAATGTATGAGATTAATTGTGCGAAGGACTACCCAGGCATTTGGTGCTGATTCGGCACGAGGCGGAGCCATTGCAGCACCAAAACTCTCTTGTTCCACAGCGCGGTGCGGGTTTGCACCAGGAGGGCGCATGCATGCACCCGTCAGGCGCCCGTGATGTCGCTCCAGAACTGCTCGGCCGCGGGGCCCAGGTGGCGCTTGGGACGGTACAGGCGCACGTCGAAGTGCACTTCCAGGCCCGGGTCGCCGGCCACGGCCAGGCGGCCGGCCTGGCAGTCGCCGCGCACCATGGACCACGGCATCCAGGCCAGGCCCAGGCCGCGCAGCACATATTCGTAGTGGGCGTCGGCCGAGTCGCAGTCCACGCAGCGGCGCAGGCGCGGCGCCAGCGGATGCCGGGCCAGGTGGTCTTCCACCAAGCGGCCCAGGGCCATGCTGTGCGAGAAGGCCAGGTAGGGCACGGGAGAGACGGGCTGGTGGCTGGCCGACAGCTCGTACAGCGGACGGCCCTGGGCATCGGCGCGGGCCACGGGCACCAGCCTGTCCTGCATCACCGTCAGGTAGCTGAACTGGCGGCCGTCCAGGCGCACGCCAATGGCGGCGTGGTGGTAGACCAGCGTGAAGCTGACTTCGCCGCGCTGCAGCATGGCCACGGTCTCGTCCAGCGTGCGTGTGACCACGCGCAGCTCGGCCGTCTGCAGCACGCTGCCGTGGCGCGTCAGCCAGTCGGCCACGATGGTGCGCGCCAGTGTGCGTCCCGTGGCCAGGGTGATCACGCGGGCCTGGCGCCCGGCCACGGCCTGCAGTTCATCGTGCGACTGGGCCAGCGTGCGCACCAGTTGCTCGGCCGTATCGCGGAAGGCTTCGCCGGCCGGCGTCAGCCGCACGGGGCCGCCGCCGGGCTCGACCAGGGGCGTGCCGGCCCAGGCCTCCAGCGCGCGGATGCGCCGCCCGAAGGCCGGATGGGTGACATGGCGCAGCTCGGCCGCGCGCGTGAAGCTGCGCTCCTGGGCCAGCAGCAGGAAGTCTTCCAGCCATTTGCCTTGCATGGCCGGGCTTCCCTGCTGTCTCAGGCGGCGGCTGCGTCTTGCAGCGTCTGGCGCGTGGCCTGGGCGGCGGTGCGCGCGGCGGCAGCGAAGTCTTCGCCCTGCGATGCATAGAGCACCGCACGCGAGGAATTGATGATGATGGGGCCGCCGCCGATGCGCGCCGCCTTGACCGTGGCCACGGCATCGCCCCCCTGGGCGCCCACGCCGGGAATCAGCAGCGGCAGCGAGGGCGCGAATTCACGCACGCGCTCGATTTCCTGCGGGCGCGTGGCGCCCACCACCAGGCCGAGTTGGCCGTTGGTGTTCCAGGGGCCTTGCGCCAGGCGCGCCACATGCTCGAACAGGTGGGGCTGGCCCGGCAGGTCGGCCAGGCGCTGGGCCTGCAGGTCGTCGCCGCCGGGGTTGGAGGTGCGGCACAGCAGGAAGGCGCCCTTGCCCTCGTACTGCAGGTAGGGCGTGATGGAGTCGAAGCCCATGAAGGGCGACAGGGTCACGGCGTCGGCGCCGTAGCGCTCGAAGGCTTCCTTGGCGTATTGCTCGGCGGTGGAGCCGATGTCGCCGCGCTTGGCGTCCAGGATGATGGGCACATGGGGCGCGACGGCGCGCATGTGGGCCATGAGCTTTTCCAGCTGGTCTTCGGCGCGGTGGGCCGCGAAGTAGGCGATCTGGGGCTTGAAGGAGTTCACCAGATCGGCCGTGGCGTCGACGATGGCGGCGCAGAAGTCGTAGATTTTGCTTGCATCGCCGCGCATGGCCGCAGGAAAGCGGCTGGGTTCGGGGTCCAGGCCCACGCACAGCATGGATTGGTTCTGGGCGGTGGCATTGCGCAGCATGTCGAGAAAGGTCATGGGGCGCGATTTTAGCGATCGGCCCTTCCCGGGGCCTGTCGCCGGGCATCCAGCGGGCCTGGCGGCCCGCGGGCACAATCGGCGGCCTATGCCTGCCTTCACCGCCCGACAAATTCTTTTGCTGATCGCGCTGACCCTGATCTGGGGCATCAACTGGCCGGTGATGAAGCTGGGCGTGCAGCATTTCCCGCCGCTGAGTTTCCGCATGGCCTCGATGTGGGTGGGGCTGCCCATCCTGGCGGCCTTCGTGGTCTGGCGCCGCCTGCCGCTGGCCGTGCCGCGCGCCTATTGGCCCCGGCTGGCGCAGCTGACGCTGTTCAACATGGTGCTGTGGAACAGCCTGATCATCATTGCCATCCCCATGCTGTCCAGCGGGCGGGCGGCCATCCTGGGCTACACCATGCCCATCTTCTCGGCCGTGCTGGGCAGCCTGTTCTTCCATGACCGGCTGGCGCCGCGTGCCTGGGCGGGTGTGGCGGCGGCCTTGGCGGGCGTGCTCCTGCTGCTGTGGCACGAGGTCGGCGCCCTGGGCAGCCGCCCCATCGGCGTGGGCCTGATGCTGGCCGCCGCGCTGAGCTGGGCCTTCGGCACGCAGAAGCTGCGCCGCGCCGAGGTGCCCGTGCCCCTGCTGACGATGACGCTGTGGATGGTGGCGCTGACCGCGCTGACGCTCACGGTGCTGGCCTTCGTCTTCGAGCGCCACCTGTGGCACTGGCCCGACGCCCAGGCCACGGGCGCCATCGTCTTCAACGGTGTGCTGGTGCTGGGCTTTGGCCAGACGGTCTGGTTCTTCCTGGCGCGCAGCCTGCCGCCCGTGGCGTCCACGCTGAGCGTGATGATGATCCCCGTGCTGGGCGTGTTCAGCGGCGCCTGGTGGCTGGGCGAGGTGCTGCACTGGCAGGACTGGACGGCCGTGGCGCTGATGGTGGTGGCCATCGCCTCGGTGCTGTGGCCGGCGCGCGGCCGCTGAAGGGAATCAGGCGAAGGTCGGGAGAAGAAGACGCAGCCTGACTGCGCACACAGGCGCAGTCAGGCCGCAGGGCCTCAGCGTTGCGCTGTGGCCGGGGCGCCCAGCAGGCGCTGGATGTCGATGTTGTTGGGCAGCGCGTAGTCGTGGCTGCGCACGATGCGGCTGTCGTCGGTGCGAACCAGCTTCAGGCTCACATAGGTGTACTTGGCAGCCGCCGAGTACGTGCCCACCAGGACCAGGGCCGCATTGTGGTTGCGGGCGATGTCCTTGATCTCGCGTGACAGCAGCAGCTCGCCCGTGCCTTCCTTGACGTACACATCGCCGCGCAGCTTCAGCTCCTTGACGTTGTAGCCCTTGGCGGACAGCTGGGAGGCGTACAGCTCGCTGAGCGTGCGGCCCAGTGGGGCCGAGCGCGTCAGGTCGTTGACGTTGACCACGGTGGCCACGAGCACGGGCGCCTCGCCCAGTTCCTCGGTGTTCAGGCCCTTGACCAGCTCGTCCACGGCAGCGCGGCTGCTGGCGATGAAGGGGTTGGCTGCGGCCGACTGGTAGGTGGGCTCGCCGCGGCGCGCGGCCGACGATTCGGGCGTGGTCGCGGGAGCGGGCACGGCGCAGGCGGACAGCAGGGCCGCCGCAGCCAGCGCGGCAGGCAGGAGGGGCGTGCGCAGCGTCATTGGCCCACCACCTTCAGGTTCTTGGCGGGGAATTCGGGGCGCTCGTCCTCGGCCGTGAACAGCACGGCGTCGCTCTTTTCGAGGTAGTAGACGTCGGTCTTGCGCGCCAGGTACTGGTTGTTGCGCACCACCGTCGTCGTCAGCACGAGTTCGGGGTTGGGCAGGCGCTTGCCGTGGCGCACGACCTGGGCGCCGTAGCTCACCTGCAGCTGGGCCTGGGCCGGCTGCTGCATGACGGTCACGCCGCTTTGCACGAGCTTGGTGATGATCAGCTCACGAAAGCCCTTGTCGAACTGGCTGGGCTCGGCCGGCAGGGCCACGTGGACCGGCGTGGTGCGCTCGATGCCGGTCTTTTGCAGTGTTTCCAGCGTCTTGGCGACGACATCGTTGGCCACGGAGTCCCAGTGGCCGGCAGCGCCGATCTTGGGCTGGGCCGTGGCTTCGAAGTAGCTGGTCATCGGTGCATTGACGCAGCCCGCCAGGGCCAGGCAGAGGCCCGCCAGGGCCAGGCCGCCAGCGGATTTGAACGATCGCATGGATTTCTCCTCGGTGCGGAGCGCGCTGCGGCGGATTGCTGCAGCTGCGCAAAGTGTCGATTGTGGCTTCGCCGCGAGGCACTGACAAGAAAGTGCCCCGTATCCGGATGTTGCCGTGCTCAGCCGTTGGCGCGCTTTTGCAGGATCTCGAAGGCGGGCAGGGTCTTGCCTTCCAGCACCTCCAGGAAGGCACCGCCGCCCGTGGAGATGTAGCCGACCTTGTCCTCGATGCCGTACTTGGCGATGGCGGCCAGGGTGTCGCCGCCACCGGCGATGCTGAAGGCGTCGGACTCGGCAATCGCCTGGGCCACGACCTTGGTGCCGTTGGCGAACTGGTCGAACTCGAACACGCCCATGGGGCCGTTCCAGACGATGGTGCCGGCCTTGCGCAGTTGCTCGGCCAGGCGGGCGGCGGTCTCGGGGCCGATGTCCAGGATCATGTCGTCGTCAGCCACTTCGGTGGCCTTCTTGACGGTGGCGGGCGCGTCGGCCGCAAAGGTCTTGGAGACCACCACGTCGGTGGGAATCGGCACCTCGGCGCCGCGTGCGGCCATGGCGTCGATCACGGCGCGGGCCTCGCCGACCAGATCGGCCTCGGCCAGGCTCTTGCCGATGTTCAGGCCCGCGGCCAGCATGAAGGTGTTGGCAATGCCGCCGCCCACGATGAGCTGGTCCACGTTCTTGGCCAGCGACTGCAGGATGGTCAGCTTGGTCGACACCTTGGAGCCGGCCACGATGGCGGCCAGCGGGCGGCGCGGGTTGGCCAGGGCCTTTGTGATGGCGTCGATCTCGGCCGACAGCAGGGGGCCCGCGCAGGCAATGGGCGCGAACTGGGCGATGCCGTAGGTCGTGCCTTCGGCACGGTGGGCAGTGCCGAAGGCGTCGTGCACGAAGATGTCGCACAGTGCGGCCAGCTTGCGAGCCAGTTCTTCCTTGTTCTTCTTCTCGCCCACGTTCACGCGGCAGTTCTCCAGCAGCACGACCTGGCCGGGCGCCACCTGCACGCCGTCCACCCAGTCGGCGACCAGGGGCACTTCGCGGCCCAGCAGCTCGCCCAGGCGGCGGGCGACGGGCGCCAGCGAATCGGCGGGCTTGAACTCGCCTTCGGTGGGGCGGCCCAGGTGGCTGGTCACCATCACGGCGGCGCCGGCCTTCAGCGCCATCTCGATGGCGGGCACGGAGGCGCGCACGCGCGTGTCCTCGGTGATCTCGCCGGCATCGTTCAGGGGCACGTTGAGGTCGGCGCGGATGAAGACGCGCTGGCCCTGGGCCTTGCCCTGGGCGCACAGATCGGAGAAACGGAGAATGTTCATGACGGCGGCGTTGCGATCGGTGGCGATCGCCATGGAATTGAAACGAAAAAGAGGTAAAGCGCGGCCATTGTAGGCGGCGTGCCCGCCCCGGCAGCGGGCGGGCGCACCGGCGATCCGGGGCATCGGGAGCCGCCTGTAATCCGGTTTCAGCCGGGGAGCCGGGCGCTCTCGGCCGCGCTGCGCCTACCAGCCCAGGCCGATATGCAGTGGCAGATAGACCGCCATGCCAAGCGCGATCGTGCCCATGATGCTGCGCTTGTAAAAAAAATACATGACCGCGCAAGCCAGGGCCGGCAGGCGCGCATCGACCACGGTGGAGATCAGCCGGCCGTTGGTCATCACGATCTCGGGCGCAATCACGGCCGCCAGGGCCGCCAGCGGCGCGTACTTGAGGCCGCGCTTGAGCCATTGCGGCAAGGGCACCTCGCGCTCGGGAATCAGGAAGAAGGCGCGTGTGAACAGCGTGATGGCCGCCAGGCCCACGCAGGCCAGCCAGGGCCACAGCCAGGACAGATCCATCAGAGCGTTTCCTTTTCCTTGGTTTCCACGGGCCGGGCGTCTTCGTCCAGCGGCAGCCGGGCATGGCGCTCGCCATGGGCTGTATCGGGCGGGAGAATCACCGGGCCCGGCTCCCCTTTTTCAGGCGCCTGCAGGGCGCGCAGGCGCTGCTGCAGCGTTTCTGCCAGCAGGCCTGCGGCCACAGCTGCAGCGATGGCCACGAGGATATTGAGCTTGAGCGGCAGCGCAAAGGCCGCCACGGCCGCGCTGGCCGCAACCACGCCTGCCACCCAGGTGGCACGGTCGTTGAGCATGGACAGCAGCACGCCCATCAGGGCCAGCACGCCCGCAAAGCCCAGGCCCCAGGACAGGGGCACCTGGTCGGCCAGCAGGATGCCCAGCGTGGACGGGATCTGCCAGGCCAGCCAGTTGGTCGAGGCGGCACCCCAGAAATAGGGCAGCTGCTCGGGCTGGGGCCGGGCATCGGGGTAGCGCTTCATGAAGCCCACGAAGATCACGTCGCCGCTGAAATAGGCGATGGCCAGGCGGTGGCGCAGGCGCAGGTGGGCAAAGTAGCTGCGCCACATGCTGCTGAGGATGACGAAGCGCAGGTTCACGCAGATGGCCGTGAACCAGACCACCCACATGGGCGCGCCCACGGCCATCAGCGGCAGCACGGCCAGCTGGGCACTGCCGGCATAGACCAGAAGGCCCATGAACAGCGCCAGGGGCAGGGACATGCCGCTCTTGATCATGGCCACGCCCGTGACCAGGCCCCAGGCGCCTATGCCCAGCGCCGTGCCCGACATGTCGCGCACGCCGGTCATGAAGGCGGGATCGCGCGCAATGCCGCGTGCGCGCTCCACCAGGGGCTGCAGGTTCATGGCGTGCCGCCGCTGGCAGCACCGTCCAGAACGGCTCCTTCAGGCAGATCGAAGCCGCGCAGGAAATCGCCCGCCGCCAGCCGCTTGCCGCCCGCGCGCTGCAGCAGCGTCATGCACAGCACGCCATGGCCGCAGGCCACGCGCACGCCGTCGGCGCCTGCGGACAGCACGGTGCCGGGGGCTGCCGTCGCCACGGCGATGGCGGGGTCGGCGTGAGCCTCCCAGACCTTGATGGCTTCATCGCCGTACTGCGTGGCGCCGCCCGGGAAGGGGTTGAAGGCGCGCAGGCGCCGGGCAATGGCCTCGGCATCCTGGTGCCAGTCGATCTGGCTTTCGGCCTTTTCGATCTTGTGCGCGTAGTTCACGCCCTCGGCGGGCTGGGGCGTGCGCGGCAGGCCGCCGCAGGCGCTCATCTCCAGCGCCTCGACGATGAGGCGCCCGCCCAGGTCGGCCAGCTTGTCGTGCAGGCTGGCCGTGGTGTCGTCGGCGGTGATGGGCAGGCGCTCGATGAGGCACATGTCGCCCGTGTCCAGGCCCGCATCCATCTGCATGATGGTGACGCCGGTCTCGGCATCGCCGGCCTCGATGGCGCGGTGGATGGGGGCGGCGCCGCGCCAGCGCGGCAGCAGGCTGGCGTGGATGTTCAGGCAGCCGCGCGGGGGCGTATCGAGCACCCACTGCGGCAGGATCAGCCCGTAGGCGGCCACGACCATGACATCGGCCTGGGCCGCTTCGATGGCGGCGCGGGCGGCGGCGGCCTCTTCGGGGTATTTGCCGTCCAGGCGCAGGCTGCGCGGCTGGGCCACGGCAATGCCGTGCTCCAGCGCGCACTGCTTGACGGGCGAGGCCTGCAGCTTCATGCCGCGCCCGGCGGGACGGTCGGGCTGGGTCAGCACCAGGGGGACGGTAAAGCCCGCGGCGAGCAGGCGTTCAAGGGCAACGCGCGCGAACTCGGGCGTGCCGGCAAAAATGACTCTCATGCAATCCAGTAGGGACAGTGGGACGGTGTGCCGGCTCAGCGACGGTCGTCGTCGTTGAACACTTCGTCGGTGAACATCACGCGGCGCACCACGCCGGCGGGGTCGATATGCACATGGGCCTGGCGGCGAATGCCATTTTCCAGAATACGGTAGGTCCAGATGTCGCCGTTGAAACTGTAGACCCTCTCGATCAGCGCAGGCGGGCCGAAGAGCTGACGCACGCTTTCCCGGGTGTCCTCGCCATTGCGCAGGGCGTGGAAGCGTTCGATGGTGAGCGCCTGCTCCACGCGCACCAGGCGCTGGCTGGCGTCGAAATCCATGTGGTAGACCTGCTGGCCCGCAGGCTGCCGGCTGTAGACCAGGCGCGTGCCGCCGCCGTCCAGCGGCAGGCTCAGGGTCGGGCGGCCCATGGAGCGCTCGATCTCGGAGCGCGGCGTGCCGGGCTTTTGCCACTCGGGCACGGCGCAGCCGGCAAGCAGCAGGGACAAGGCCAGGGCAAGCAGCGCCCAGGCAACGAGGCCCGCGCCGTCCATCTTCCAGCGCGGCATGAAGCGAAGCGCTGGCAGGTGGGTCATGCGCGTTCTGCCTGTTTCTGCTGCTTGAGCAGCTTGGTCTTGATGCGGTTGCGCTTGAGCGGCGACAGGTACTCGACGAAGACCTTGCCCATCAGGTGGTCCATCTCGTGCTGGATGCAGATGGCCTTGAAGCCTTCGGCCTCGATGATGCGTTCGTTGCCGTTCTCGTCCAGCGCCTTGACCTTGATGGCGGTGGAGCGCTCGACGCCGTCGTAGATGCCGGGCACCGACAGGCAGCCTTCTTCGCCCAGCTGCGTTTCCTCGCTGGCCCAGAGCAGCTCCGGGTTGATCAGCGCAAAGGGCTCGTCACGGCCTTCGGAGACATCGACCACGACCACGCGCTCGTGCACGTTCACCTGGGTGGCTGCCAAGCCCACGCCCTGGGCGTCATACATGGTGGCGTACATATCCTGGACCAGCTGGCGAATGCGGTCATCGACCTTGGCAACCGGCTTGGCGACGGTGTGCAGGCGGGGGTCGGGATAGCAAAGAATGGGCAGAATGGACATGGCGTGGTCGGTGAATGTCGTTATTTTCGCCACTTTTCTGCCTGGGCGCAGCGGGACGACGCAATAAGCGTTGCCCTCTCATGGCCTTGCACGCAGAATCTTTGCTGATTTGTAAGACCTGTATGGCCGTTCATGACAAGATCGGTCGTGCCGCAGTGCCTAGGAGGGACGCTGCGTCAGCCACAAGAAGAGGAATTCCATGACTGCATTCGCCACAGCTCGTACCTGGACTGTCGCAACGGCCCTGATCGCTGCGTTCGCAGCGGCCCACGCGCAGCAGCTTCCGGTGACGGCATCGCAGCGCTCGGTCGCCCAGCAGGTGGCCCAGCAGGGCGTTCCCGTGGGCGAGCTGGCGCCCGATGCGCCCGACAGCTACACCGTCAAGCGCGGCGACACGCTGTGGGGCATCTCCGGCATGTACCTGCGCCGTCCCTGGCGCTGGCCCGAGCTGTGGGGCATGAACATGCAGGCCATCGCCAATCCCCACCTCATCTATCCGGGCCAGGTGCTGTACCTGGACAAGCGTGATGGCTATGCCCGCCTGAGCACGGCGCGTCCCATGGGCGACGGTGGCGAGCCCGGTGTGGTGCGCGTGTCTCCGAGCACGCGCAGCGAGTCGCTGGCGCAGGCGGCCCTGCCCACGCTGCAGCCCCATCTGATCGAGCCCTTCCTGGCCGAGCCGCTGGTGGTGGATGCCGAAACGCTGCTGCGCGCACCCCGCCTCATCGCCACCACGGACGAGCGCGTGCTCATGGCCAGCGGTGACCGTGCCTATGCACGCGGCACGGCCGAGGCGCCGCTGCGCAAGGGCGACGGCCTGCCGCGCCAGTACCGTGTCTTCCGCGATGCGGTGGCGCTCAAGGACCCCATCTCGGGCGAGGTGCTGGGCTACGAGGCCAAGTACCTGGGCCTGGCCGATCTCATCGAGGGCGAGACCTCGCTGGAGATCGTGGACAGCAAGGGCGAAAAGCACGAGCAGGCCTCTCCCGCCACGGTGGACCTGTCGCGCGCCAAGACCGAGATGCGTGCTGGCGACCGCCTGCTGCCCGCACCGGAACGAACCTACATGAACTATGCGCCGCATGCGCCGCAGGCTGCCGTGAAGGCCCATGTGGTGTCCCTGTACGGCGACCAGGCCGTGCGCTGGGCGGCCAACAACCAGGTCATTGCCATCAACAAGGGCACGCAGGACGGCATGGACGTGGGCACGGTGCTGGAGCTGATCCGCCGTGGCGTGCGCATCGTGGACAAGACGGGCGACAAGAAGGAAGAAGTGCAGTTGCCCGACGAACGCAATGGTTACGCCATGGTGTTCCGTACCTTCGACCGCGTCTCCTACGCGCTGATCCTGGAGGCACGGCGCGGCGTCGAGGTGGGCGACAGCCTGACCTCGCCGGCTCCCTGAGCCCCAGCGGCCTGCCGGCAACGCCATGGCGGCCGCCTTGCAGCCCACCGACCGGCTCGCTCCCGAGGAGCTGTCCGCCTGGCTTCGGCTGCTGCTGACGCCCGGCGTGGGCCGCACCACGGCGCGGCGCTTGCTGGCGGCCTGCGGTGGCGCGCAGAACATCTGGAGCGGCCCTCCAGCCGCCTGGCACGGCCTGGTGACGGCGGCACAGGCCCATTCGCTGCAGACCGTGCCCCAGCGCCTGGAGCAGCTTGTGGCGGCCACGGCGCAATGGCTGGACCAGCCCGCTTCCGGGCAGTTGCATGCCGTGCTTGCGCTGGGCCATCCCCAGTATCCGCAGTCGCTGCTGCAGACCGAAGATCCGCCGCTGCTGCTGCATGTGCAGGGCAGCGAGCGCTGCATGGCAGGTTCTGGTCCCTGGTTCCCCTATCCACAGTCCCTGGCCATGGTCGGCAGCCGCGGGCCGACGGTCCAGGGCGCGGCCAATGCGCGCGCCATGGCGCAGGCGCTGGCCGAGGCCGGCCTGTGCATCGTCTCCGGACTGGCGCAGGGCGTGGATGGCGCTGCCCATGAGGGCGCACTGCGCGCGGTGCTGCGCACGGGCGCCCAGGCGGCGCCCGTCACCATTGCCGTCGTCGGCACGGGCCTGGACCAGGTCTATCCACGGCGCCACATCGGCCTGGCCCGCGAAGTGGCCAGCCATGGGCTGATCGTCAGCGAGTATCCGCTGGGCACCGGCCCCATGGCCGCGCACTTTCCGCAGCGCAACCGCATCATTGCGGGCCTGTCCCAGGGCACGCTGGTGGTCGAGGCGGCCCTGCAATCGGGCTCGCTGATCACGGCCAGGCTGGCCAGCGAACAGGGCCGCGAGGTCTTTGCCATCCCCGGCTCCATCCACGCGCCCCAGTCGCGCGGCTGCCATGCGCTGCTGCGCCAGGGCGCCAAGCTCGTGGAAACGGCGCAGGACGTGCTCGATGAGCTGCAGGGAACGGTCGTGCGCCTGCCGCTTTCCAAGCCCGTACCGGCAGCAGCGGCGGCAGCGGCAGCTGTTCAGTCCGCACAGGACCATGAGAACGACGCCACCCTGCGCGCCCTGGCCCACGACCCGTTGTCGCTGGACGAGCTCATGGACCGCACAGGCATGGACGCCGCAGCCCTGCAGGCCCACCTGCTGGAGCTGGAACTGGAAGGCCGCGTGGAGCGCCTGCCCGGCGGCCTGTTCCAGCGCCTGGCCCAGGCCTGATCTCAAAAACTGGCGCGTCCCCAAGCGGGAGATGCCGAGCAAGAGCCGCCTCGCGGTGGGGGCGCCCAGCCGAGGGCATCGTCCCCCTACCCCGCGAAGCGGGTAGAGAGGGGGAAGGCGCGTAGCGCCTCAGGGGGAGCTTAGCCTTTCAGGGTTCGCCTGAATCTTCTCCAGCGCATCGCGCGTCGCGCGCACCGTGAGCGCCTCTTCGTCATGCACGGACAGCAGGCCGGACTGCAGGTAGGAGGCCATGCGCCGCAGCTGCAGCAGGTGGCAGGTGCCATCGAGCGCGGCGAACAGGTGCAGCTGCTTGCGGCGGCTGCGCCAGGTGTATTGCACCTGGATGCGCGCGCCGTTGTGGTCCAGCGTGAACCAGCGGCCCGGCTCCAGCGAGGTGGCCCACTCCAGCATCACCGGGTCCACGGGGGTGTTGGTGCTCGGGATGACGTTGAGCCCGGCCGTGTCCACGCCCAGGATCATCTCGATGTTCTCGGGCGACAGCGGCATGTCCTCGTCGAGCATGCCGTCTTCGCTGATGTACTGCTCCAGATGGGACAGCCGCTGGGCCATGGCCTCGATGCGGGCCGGTGCGATGGTCGCTGTCTTGGAGACGAAGGCTTCGGCCAGCGTGTCGGTGACCAGCTTGATGCGTGCGGACTGCCCCTCGCCCGTGACGCCGATCAGGGCCAGCCCTTCGCGCAGCGTCTGCAGCAGCGTCGGCAGCGTCTGGATCACGCGCGAGCGTTCCTGGCGCGTGGGCTTGGCGCTGGCGGCCCAGACCAGTTCGCTGGCGGCCTGCTTGAAGCGCATGGTGCGCGCGTCCTTGGCGCCGTGGCGCACGGCGGCCAGGGCCAGCACCTCGGTCCAGGTCTTGAACAGGAACTCGCGGATCTCCTCGCGCACCGGCATGTCGGTGAGCAGGTGGCGCAGCTCTATCGTGTACTGGATGGCCAGGGTTTCCTTTTGCTCCACCTGCTGGGCCACGCTGACGATCTTGGCCTTGTCCTGCGACTGGGTCAGGTAGCGCGCCAGGAAGTCCTCGAACTCGCGCAGCACCAGCACGAAGACCTTCTGGCCGGTCTCCGGGTACTGCTCGATGACCTGGACGATGCGCCGGATCTCCGACTCCAGCGCGCTGCCGCTGATGCTGGAGGCGTCGAACCCCATCACGCACGAACCCAGGCGGTCGATCAGCAGCCGGGCCGGGTGGCGCAGGTTGCTGAAGAATTCCGGCTCGGCCAGCGCCACGCGCAGCACGGGCACCTGCAGCCGGGCAAACCAGACGCGCACCGAGGGCGGGATGCGGTCCTCGGTCAGGATGGCCTGGAACATCAGGGCCACGATCTCGATGGTGGCCTTTTCACCCGAGGTGGTGGCCTTGCGCTTGAGCTCGGCCGAGCGCTCGCGCACCTGGCCCACCAATTGGCCGATGGCGGCCGGGCTGGCATCGATTTGCAGCGTGGTCAGTCCCCGGGCCAGCATCTGCTGGTACTGCGTCTGGGCCACGACGCGCTGCTCCAGCAGGGCCTGGGTCAGCGCGGCCGATGCGGGGGCCTGCTGCAGGCCACCGCCCACGCCGCCCACGCCGGGCACCAGGCCCGGCACGCCCACGCCCGGCTGCATGAGCAGGCGGCGCAGTTGGCCCACGACTTCATGGGCGCGGTGGCGTGCGCGCGAAAGTGTTGTCAGGCCCACGGGCATCTGGCCCTGGGGCAGTGCTCCGTTGGGCGGATAGGAGGCGGCAGCGCCCGGCACGCCGCCCATCTGCGTGGGCGCATAGGCCGAGGAAGGCTGCGAGGTCGAGACAGGCGCCGTGGCCGGGCCCAGGCCCATGGCGCGCGTGGAGTGGCCGCCCTCGGTGCGCCGCACCCGCATGGCCACGTCCTGCGAACGGGTGACGCCCTGGCCGTCCAGCAGCTGGTGGGCCGCCTGGTATCCGGCCACCAGCAGCGGTGCCAGGGCTGTCTGCAGCAGATCGTTCACGCGCTGCAGATCGCCGCGCTGCAGGCCGCTGGCGAGCCATTGCTCGACCAGATGGCGGCACACGGACTCGCTGCGCAGAATGTCGTCGGATGGCAGTTCCTGGTTTTCGATGGCCTGCATGCGCAGGCGCAGCGTATCGAAGACGGGTGCCGTGGTTTCCCCCATGGCCAGCGCCATGCGGGAGGCCAGGATCTTGTTCTCCACCACATCGTCGCTGAGCAGTTCGAACTGCAGCGCCCCGCGCTGTGGCACGGAGGCCGGTGTGGCCCTGCCCGGCTGCAGTGCGCCCTGCAGCGCCTGCATGCAGGCATTCAGCCAGGCCGCCTGGTGCTGGCGGTAGCTGGACCAGGCCTCGCGACGCTCCTGCATTTCACGTGCGGTGCCCACGGCCTGGGCCTGTTGTTCCATCTGGGCCAGCAGCTGCTGGGCCACGCCGGGTAGGCCCTTGCACAGTCCACGCACCCAATGCAAACGCGCCTGCTGGCCCAGTGAAGACTGGGTGCCAGCAGGCGCGTTGGAGGGGGTGGGCAGGGAGGGCATGCCCGCGAGTGTAAGCCGGTCTGGGGCTAGAACATTCGCTTACACAGTGGCGCCGGCGTTGGGATCGTTGGGGTCCGTGGAAGCCTTGGGTGCCTTGATCAGATCCTCGCGCTTGACGCCCAGCCACATGGCGATGGCGGCGGCCACGAAGACCGAGGAATAGATGCCGAACAGGATGCCGATGGTCAGAGCCAGCGCGAAGTAATGCAGGCTGGGACCGCCGAAGAAGAACATGGACAGCACCATGGCCTCGGTGGAGGCGTGGGTGATGATGGTACGGCTCATCGTGCTGGTGATGGCGTGGTCGATCACCTCGGTGGTGCTGAGCTTGCGGAACTTGCGGAAGGCTTCGCGGATACGGTCGAAAATCACGACCGACTCGTTGACCGAGTAGCCCAGCACGGCCAGCACGCCGGCCAGCACGGACAGCGAGAACTCCCACTGGAAGAACGCGAAGAAGCCCAGGATGATGACCACGTCGTGCAGGTTGGCGATCACGGCGGCCACGCCGAACTTCCATTCGAAGCGCATGGCCAGGTAGATCACGATGCCCAGCACCACGAAGCCCAGTGCCATCAGGCCGTTGTGCATGAGCTCGTCACCCACCTGCGGGCCCACGAACTCGGTGCGGCGCAGCGTGACTTCGGAGTCTTCCTTCTTGAGCGCCGTGAGCACCTGCTCGCTTTGCTGCGCGGAGGACACGTCCTTTTGCACGGGCAGGCGGATCATCACGTCGCGCGATGTGCCGAAGTTCTGCACCGTGACGTCGCTGTAGCCCAGCTTGGAGACGGTATCGCGCACCTTGGCGATGTCGGCGGTCTGGGTATAGGCCACCTCCATCACGGTGCCGCCCGTGAACTCCACGGACAGGTGCAGGCCGCGCGTGAGCAGGAAGAACACGGCCAGCGCGAAGGTGATGAAGGAGATCGCGTTGAGGACCAACGCGTACTTCATGAAGGGGATGTCTTTGCGGATGCGGAAGAACTCCATGGTCTTCCCCCTTTCAGTTGTTGGCGCCGGAATCGGCGACGCTGGAACCCTTGGCAGCCACGGAGCGCAGCTGGCTGGTGTCTTCCGGCTTCCAGACTTGGCCGATGGAGATGCTCTTGAGCTTCTTGCGGCGGCCGTACCAGAGGTTGACCAGGCCGCGCGAGAAGAACACGGCCGAGAACATGCTGGTCAGGATGCCGATGCAGTGCACCACGGCGAAGCCGCGCACCGGGCCGGAGCCGAAGGCCAGCAGCGCCAGGCCCGCGATCAGCGTGGTCACGTTCGAGTCCAGGATGGTGTGCCATGCGTTCTCGTAGCCCGCATGGATGGCGGCCTGCGGCGAGGCGCCGCCGCGCAGCTCCTCGCGGATGCGCTCGTTGATCAGCACGTTGGAGTCGATGGCCACGCCCAGCGCCAGCGCCATGGCGGCGATGCCGGGCAGGGTCAGCGTGGCCTGCAGCATGGACAAAATGGCCAGCAGCAGCAGCACGTTGACCGACAGGGCCACCGTGGAGATCACGCCGAACAGCATGTAGTACACGCACATGAAGGCCGCGATGGCCACCAGGCCCCAGACCACGGAGTGGATGCCGCGGTTGATGTTGTCGGCGCCCAGGCTGGGGCCGATGGTGTATTCCTCGATGATCTCCATGGGCGCGGCCAGCGAGCCGGCACGCAGCAGCAGGGCCGTGTCGTTGGCTTCCGCCGTGGTCATGCGGCCCGAGATCTGCACGCGTCCGCCACCGATCTCGGTACGGATCACGGGAGCCGTCACGACCTCGCCCTTGCCCTTTTCGAACAGGATGATGGCCATGCGCTTGCCCACGTTCTCACGCGTGATGTCCTTGAAGATGCGCGCGCCCTTGGCATCGAGCACCAGGTTGACCGTGGGTTCCTGGGTCTGGCTGTCGAAGCCGGGCTGTGCGTCGGTGAGGTTCTCGCCGGTCAGCACGACCTGCTTTTGCACGATCACGGCCTGGGCGTTGCGGTCCAGGTAGCGCTCGGAGCCGAAGGGCACGGGGCCCGAGCCCAGCTCGGCGCCGCGCGCCTCGGAGGATTCGTCGACCAGGCGCACTTCCAGCGTGGCCGTGCGGCCCAGGATGTCCTTGGCCTTGGCCGTGTCCTGCACGCCGGGCAGCTGGACGATGATGCGGTCCAGACCCTGCTGCTGGATCACGGGCTCGGCCACGCCCAGCTCGTTGATACGGTTGTGCAGGGTGACGATGTTCTGCTTGAGCGCCTGTTCCTGCACCTTGCGCAGGGCTTCGGGTTTGATGGAGGCCAGCAGCTTGAAGCCGGCGCCATCAGGCTCGGAGGTGGCCGCCAGATCGGGGAACTGGTCGGTGACCAGATTGCGTGCGGCCGTGAGCATGGCCTCGTCGCGCACGCGGATCTCGACGGTGTTGCCGTTGCGCGAGACGCCGCCGTGGCGGATGTTCTTGTCGCGCAGTGAGGTGCGCAGGTCGCCGGCAAAGGAGTCGGCCTTCTTGGTCAGGGCCGCAGCCATGTCCACCTGCAGCATGAAGTGCACGCCACCGCGCAGGTCCAGGCCCAGGTACATGGGCTTGGCGCCGACGGCCGTGAGCCATTGCGGCGAGCGCGACACCAGGTTCAGCGCCACGATGTAGGCCGGGTCGTTGGCATCGGGGATCAGGGCCTTCTGGATCACGTCCTTGGCCTTGAGCTGCTCGTCGGGCGTGTTGAAGCGCGCCCGCACCGAGGTGCCCTCGATGGTCAGCACATCGGGCTTGACATCGGCAGCCTTCAGGGCCTCCTCGACCCTGTGCAGCACCGCGTTGTCCACCTTGACGGTGGCCTTGGCCGAGGAGACCTGCACCGCAGGCGCCTCACCAAAAAAATTGGGCAGGGTGTAGAGCACCCCCACCAGCAGCGCGATCACGATGATCGCGTACTTCCAGACCGGATATCGGTTCATGATCGCGCTCTTCGCTCTTTGTAGACAGCAACGCACAAAAGGGTGTGCTGCCGCCTGCGCGGTCCGCACACCCGCAAGACAGGGACAGCGCTTACTTCAGCGTGTCCTTGGGCAGCACCTGTACGACGGCGCTGCGCTGGATCTGGACTTCCACACCCGAGGCGATCTCGATGTGCAGGAATTGCTCGGACATGCGTGTCACGCGGCCGATGATGCCGCCGGACGTTGCCACTTCGTCGCCCTTGGCCAGCGCCTCGATCATGGAGCGGTGCTCCTTCTGGCGCTTCATCTGGGGGCGGATCATCACGAAGTACAGCACCACGAACATCAGTGCCAGCGGTGCCATGCCGTACAGCTGCGACATGAAGTCGCCACCGGAGGCTGCTGCTGCGGGTGCGGTCTGGGCAAAAGCGGAAGAAATAAACACGGGCAAGACTCCAGGATTGGAAGGTCGAAAAAGGGTCGCTGCGCACGCCGTATGCACGGGCCCGCGCAGGAGAACGGAGCATTGTATGCGTCAGCCCTGACCCACATGGGCTGCCAGGATCTGGCGGCTGCGGGTTTTTCGGCGACGATGGCTGCAACTGGCTGCCATCTGCCGTTTTTAAAGGGGTGGAGCGCGGTTTTTCGTGATTTTTGCGCCCGGCTTGACGGTCCATGGAACGGACCCTGACGGAGCCGCGCCGCCCACACCTTGCGGTGCGTACGGCGGCAGCGATCTTACAGGAGGCCCCTGGAACGGGGCGGTCCGTGTGGTTTCAGGCGACGCCGACGGCGGGCTTGCCCGTGCTGCCCGCACCCCGTGACGGTGCGCTCCAGCGTGCCATAAGCGCCTTCCACTTGATGCGGGCCGCTGCCAGGTTGCGCTCCTTGACATGGCCGTAGCCGCGGATGTCCTCGGGAATGCTGGCGATCTCCACGGCCAGTGCCAGGCGCTCTGGCGTGAGTTCGGCCAGCAGGCCTTCGATGCACTGGCGGTATTCCTGGATCAGGGCGCGCTCGGTGCGGCGCTCCTGCGTGCGGCCGAAGGGGTCCAGCGCCGTGCCGCGCAGGCCCTTCATCTTCGCCAGCACTTCCATGGCCTTGCGCATCCAGGGACCGTAGGACTTCTTGACCAGATGGCCGTGCTCATCCTTGCCGGCCGACGATGGCGGCGCCAGGTGGTGGACCACGCGGTAGTCGCCCTCGAACATGCCGGCGATGCGCTGGCTGAAGGCCGCATCGGTGTGCAGGCGCGCGACCTCGTACTCATCCTTGTAGGCCATGAGTTTGAACAGATAGCGGGCCACGGCCTCCGACAGGCGCGTGCCGGAGCCCGCCACGCCGCGCTCGGCGGCATGGATCTTGTCCACGAAGGCCTGGTACTCGGCCGCATAGGCGGCGTTCTGGTAGCCCGTGAGGAAGTCCACGCGCTTGGCCACCATCTCGGTCAGCGAGGGCTTCTTGACGAACTGGATCACCTGGGCCGTCTGGAACAGGGCGCGCACGGCAGCCAGGTCATGGGCGCAGCGGCGGCCCCACTCGAATGCGGCCTTGTTGTTGTCGGCCTGCACGCCGTTGAGTTCGATGGCGCGCATCAGCGCCGCATGCGACAGCGGCACGCGGCCCTTTTGCCAGGCGTAGCCCAGGATCAGCGGATTGGTGTAGATGCTGTCGCCCAGCAGTTGCACGGCCACCTGCTCGGCGTCGAAGCTGCCCAGCAGCTCCGGGCCCACGGCCTGGGCCAGTGCGCTGGCGCAGCGGTCGTCCGGCGCCTGCCAGTCAGGGTTGGTGACGAAGGCTGCCGTGGGCGAGCCGTGGCTGTTGAGCGCCACGAAGGTGCGGCCCGGCTGCATCACGGACATGGTGGTCGGCGTGGCCGTGACGATGGGGTCGCAGCCGATCACCAGGTCGGCCTTGGCCATGTCCACCTTGGTGGTGTAGATGGCCTCGGGACGGTTGGCGATCTGGATGTGGCTCCAGGTGGAGCCGCCCTTTTGCGCCAGGCCGGCCGCATCCTGGGTGATCACGCCCTTGCCCTCCAGGTGGGCGGCCATGCCCAGCAGCGAGCCGATGGTGATCACGCCCGTGCCGCCGACGCCGGCCACGACGATGCCCCAGGCCTGCTCGGCCACCGGCAGCACGGGCTCCGGGATGGCGGGCAGCATGGACAGGTCGCCCTTCTTCTCCTTCTTGGGCTTCTTGAGCTGGCCGCCTTCGATGGTGACGAAGCTGGGGCAAAAGCCCTTCACGCAGGAGTAGTCCTTGTTGCAGGTGTTCTGGTTGATGCGGCGCTTGCGGCCGAACTCGGTCTCCACCGGCTCGACCGACAGGCAGTTGGACTGCACGGAGCAGTCGCCGCAGCCTTCGCAGACCAATTCGTTGATCACCACGGTCTTGTCGGGCGTGGCCAGCGTGCCGCGTTTGCGGCGGCGGCGCTTTTCGGTGGCGCAGGTCTGGTCGTAGATGATGGCCGTGCAGCCCTTGAGGGTGCGGAACTCGCGCTGGATGCGGTCCAGCTCGTCGCGGTGGTGCACGGTCACGCCCTCGGCCAGCGGCACGCCGTCGTACTTGGCAGGCTCGTCGGTGACGATGACCAGTTTGGCCACGCCCTCGGACTTGAGGCTGTTCATGATCTGCAGCACCGAGTGGCCCTCGGGCCGCTCGCCCACGCGCTGGCCGCCCGTCATGGCCACGGCGTCGTTGTACAGCAGCTTGTAGGTGATGTTCACGCCGGCCGCGATGCTCTGGCGTATCGCCAGCAGGCCGCTGTGGAAGTAGGTGCCGTCGCCCAGGTTGGCGAAGACATGGGCGTCCTTGGTGAAGGGCGCCTGGCCCACCCAGGTCACGCCCTCGCCGCCCATCTGCGTGAAGGTGCTGGTGGAGCGGTCCATCCACACCGTCATGTAGTGGCAGCCGATGCCGGCCACGGCGCGGCTGCCCTCGGGCACGCGGGTGCTGGTGTTGTGCGGACAGCCGCTGCAAAACCATGGCACGCGGTCGCCCGTGGGCTGGCTCTGGGCGACCTTGAGCGCGGCCTCGCGGGCGTCCAGCACGGCAATGCGCTCGTGCATGCGCTGGGCGATGTGTTCGGGCACGCCGATCTTGGTCAGGCGCTGGACGATGGCGCGCGCGATGAGGGCCGGCGTCAGGTCCGCATTGGGGCGCAGCAGCCAGTCCTGGCTGGGATTGGGCACCGACCATTCGCCGCCGTGCTCATCGCTGAACTTGCCGACCACGTTGGGCCGCACGTCGGAGCGCCAGTTGTACAGCTCTTCCTTGATCTGGTATTCGATGACTTGGCGCTTTTCCTCCACCACCAGGATTTCCTGCAGGCCGCGCGCGAAGTCGCGCGTAATGGTGGCCTCCAGCGGCCAGACCACGTTGACCTTGTGCACGCGTATGCCCAGCTGGCGGCAGGTGTCGTCGTCCAGGCCCAGGTCGGCCAGGGCCTGGCGCATGTCGTTGTAGGCCTTTCCGCTGGCGATCAGGCCGAAGCGGTCGTTGGGGCCGTCGATCACGTTGTGGTTGAGCCGGTTGGCGCGCACATAGGCCAGGGCCGCATACCACTTGTAGTTCATCAGCCGCTGCTCCTGCTCTAGCGGCGCATCGGGCCAGCGGATGTGCAGGCCGCCGGGCGGCATCTGGAAATCCTCGGGCAGGATGATGTTCACGCGGTCCGGCTCCACCGACACGCTGGCCGAGGACTCCACCACCTCCTGGATGGTCTTCATGCCCGACCACAGGCCGGAGAAGCGGCTCATGGCAAAGGCGTGCAGCCCCATGTCCAGGATGTCCTGCACATTGCTGGGAAAGAACACCGGCGTGCCGCAGGCCTTGAAGATGTGGTCGCTCTGGTGGGCGGCCGTGCTGCTCTTGCTGATGTGGTCGTCGCCGGCCAGCGCGATCACGCCGCCGTGCCTGGCCGTGCCCGCCATGTTGGCGTGCTTGAACACGTCGGAGCAGCGGTCCACGCCCGGGCCCTTGCCGTACCACAGGCCAAAGACGCCGTCGAACTTCTTGGTCTCGGGATAGAGATCCAGTTGCTGCGTGCCCCAGACGGCCGTGGCGCCCAGTTCTTCATTGACGCCGGGCTGGAAGACGATGTTGTTGGATTCGAGGTGCTTTTTCGCGGCCCATAGCGCCTGGTCATAGCCGCCCAGCGGGGAGCCCCGGTAGCCGCTGATGAAGCCTGCGGTGTTCAGGCCCGCTGCAGCGTCGCGCTGGCGCTGCAGCATGGGCAGGCGCACAAGGGCCTGTACTCCGCTCATGAACGCACGGCCGTGCTGCAGAGCGTATTTGTCGTCGAGAGTGACCGTCTCCAGGGCGCGGCGCACGTCTTCGGGCAGTGGGGCATTCATGGCTTGTCTCCATCGATGGTCGGCGCCCTGTCATGTCCTGCCCGGAACGGGAAAGAGGCATGCACGGCACTCGTTGTCTGAACCAAATCGCCTTTTTTCAGTGTATTCGTGCTCGTCTGATAGGTCTTTGCTTTCTTTGCGCTGTTTCAAGTATTCTTGGCAAGAATCTTTCTTGAAAACGGTGTTTTGTGCAAACTTTGGACAAATTCGACATTGCCATCCTCGGCCACCTGCAGGCCGATGCGCGGCTGACCAATGCCGAGCTGGCCCAGCGCGTTGGCCTGTCGGCCGCGCCCTGCTGGCGCCGTGTGCGGGCGCTGGAGGAGGCGGGCTTCATCCGCGGATACCACGCCGACATCGACCGCCACAAGATCGGCCTGGGCGTGCTGGCCTTCGTGCGGCTGGATGCCGTGCGCACGGCCGGCACGCTGACGCTGGAGATGGAGGACGCCATCCGCAAGCTGCCCGAGGTCGTGACCTGCCACTACATCAGCGGCACCGGCACCTTCGAGCTGCAGGTGGTGGCGCGCGACCTGGACAGCTTTGCGCAGTTCGCGCGCAACACGCTGCTGAATCTGCCCAATGTGAAGGACATGCAGACCAGTTTCTCGCTGGGCGAGATCAAGTCCAGCCATGCGCTGCCCCTGTCCCAGCTGGGGCCCATGGCGGGCAAGGGCCTGCCGGACCAGTAGCCGCAGGCCGGCGGACTGGCCTGTGAAGGTCGCGCCGAAGCGACAGTGTGCTCCTGCAAAAGGAGCAAAAAGCGCCTGCCGTGCAAGGCGTTGATCGTGGTTCTTAGTGCAACAACCATTTCTGGCGCCACCCCCGCGTTTGGGCCGAGAATCAGGGGCACATGGCCGCAGAACAAACAACACCAGTCCCCGCCCAGCCGCCTGCCTCTGAATCCGAGCCTTCCACCCCGCCCCCGGCCGAGCCTTCGGGCATGGGGGCGCCGGGCACCCTGATCGAAGACCCGTCAGGCATGACGGCCGCCGACAAGGCGGCTGCCGAGGCCGAAGGCCAGAAGGCGGCCCAGGCCCAGCAGGGAGTCTGGGCGCCGCTGTCCGGCCCCACTTTCCGCATGCTCTGGCTGATCTGGATGGCGGCCAATACCTGCATGTGGATGAACGATGTGGCGGCGGCCTGGCTCATGACCTCGCTGACCACCTCGCCCGTGCTGGTGGCCCTGGTGCAATCGGCCTCCACGCTGCCCGTCTTCCTGCTGGGCCTGCCCAGCGGCGCGCTGGCCGACATCCTGGACCGGCGCCGCTACTTCATCGTCACCCAGTTCTGGGTGGCGGCCGTGGCCCTGGTGCTGTGCCTGTTCGTGCTGTCCGGCCAGATGACGGCGCACTGGCTGCTGGTGCTGACCTTTGCCAACGGCATCGGCCTGGCCATGCGCTGGCCCGTGTTCTCGGCGCTGATCCCCGAACTCGTGCCCAAGCACCACCTGCCTTCGGCCATGGCGCTGAACGCGGTGGCCATGAATGCATCGCGCATCATCGGCCCGCTGGTGGCCGGCGCCATCATCGCCAGCCTGGGCAGCGCATGGGTGTTCGTGCTGAACGCCGTGCTGTCCATCCTCTCGGGCATCGTGCTGATCCGCTGGAAGCGCCGCCATGTGGCCAACCCGCTGGGCCGCGAGCGCCTGCCCTCGGCCATGCGCGTGGGCCTGCAGTTCGTGCGCGAGTCGCCCCGCATGCATGCGGTGCTGGCGCGCACGGTGTGCTTCTTCCTGCAGTGCACGGCCGTGATGGCCTTGCTGCCCCTGGTGGCCCAGCGCCTGCACGGCCCCACGGAGGGCGGGGGCGGCGCCGAGACCTTCACGCTGCTGCTGGCCTCCATGGGAGCGGGCGCCATCGTGGGCGCCATGTTCCTGCCGCGCCTGCGCCAGGCCATGTCCAAGGAAAGTCTGATCCGGTCGGGCTCTGCCGTGCATGCGCTGGCCACGCTGGCCGTGGCCCTGTCGCCCAATGTCTACATGGCCGTGTCGGCCATGATGCTGGCCGGCATGGCGCTGATCTCCACCGCCAACGTGCTGGGCGTCTCGGCTCAGATGGCCCTGCCCAACTGGGTGCGGGCGCGCGGCATGTCCATCTACCAGATGTCCATCATGGGCGGTACGGCGACAGGCGCCGCGCTCTGGGGACAGGTGGCCAGCATGGTGGGCGTGAGGGGCAGCCTCATGGTGGCCGCCGCCAGTGGCGTGGTCTGCATGCTGCTGGTCCAGCGCCTGGTGCGCGACCGCCAGATCGAGGAGGATTTGAGTCCCTCCAAGGCCTTCCAGCGCCCCGAGGTCAACATCCCCGAAGCCGGCCGCGTGGTCGTCACCATCGAGTACCAGATCGACCCCACCCAGGCCGAGGCCTTCCGAGCCCTCATGCAGGAAAGCCGCCGCAGCCGCATGCGCCAGGGCGCGCTGGGCTGGAGCCTGCTGCACAGCATGAGCCATCCCGAGCGCTATGTGGAGCAGATCATCGACGAATCCTGGACCGAGCATCTGCGCCGCTTCGACCGCGTCACCGCCGCCGATGTGGCCCTGCGCGACCGCAAGCTGGCCTATCACAAGGGCAAGGAACCGCCGCGCGTCACGAGGTATTTTGATACCCCCTGAGGCGCTGCGCGCCTTCCCCCCGAGGGGGACGGCGCCCTCGCCGCGAGGCGGCTCTTGCTCGGCGCCCCTGGCGCTGGGCCGCGCCAGAGCGAGAGACAGTGGATAGAGGTGTGTCTGCGCTGGTCTTTTGCCATGCGTGGCGAGCCTTGGCGCAAAGGATAAAACCGGCGCACCCCAAAGCGGGGGGAAGCGGCGTAGCCGCTCAGGGGGTCACCTCAAGTGCGGTGCCTGGCTGGCAAGGCTGCGCGGCCAGAAGGCCCACAGGCGCAGATTCTGCTTGATGCGGCCGGCCAGGTCGCCGGCTTCGGGTCCCCAGCCCATGAAGTAGTCGGCGCGCACGGCGCCGACGATGGCGCTGCCGGTGTCCTGGGCGAATACCAGGCGGTTCAGGGCCACGGTGGGCCCGGATGTGGACAGCCAGACCGGCGTGCCATAGGGAATGCTCTGCTTGTCCACGGCGATGGAGCGGCCCGGGGTCAGGGCCACGCCCTGGGCGCCTTTGGGGCCGAATTGCAGGTCCAGGCCTTCCAGCGGCTCCTCGCGGAAGAAGACATAGCGCGGGTTGCTCCACAGCATTTCATTGACGCGGCCGGGATTGGCGGCCACCCAGGCGCTGATGCCGGGCCAGGTGGCGTCGCGCACCAGTCCCTGGTCCAGCAGCCAGCGGCCCACGCTCTTGTAGGGCTGGTCATTGGTGCCCGCAAAGGCGACGCGGATCGTGCGTTGCGCGCCTGTGGGCTCGGTGATGTTCAGGCGCCCCGATCCCTGGATGTGCAGCACCATCGCATCGACGGGGTCGCGCAGCCAGGCGATGGCGCGGCCGGCCAGGGCCGCCTGGGCCTCGGGCATCGTCTCGATCTGCTGGCGCGAGAACCAGGGCTTGCGGCTGCCGAAGCCGGCGCCGGCCGGCGTCTTGTACAGCGGCACGTTGAAGCCGTCGCCCGGCAGGCGCCGTGCCTCGAACAGCGGCTCGTAGTAGGCGGTCAGCATGCCGTCCGGGCCACCGCCCAGCGCTTCGATGCGGTAGGGCTGCAGATTGGCCATGAGCCAGGCGCGCTGCTCGTCGCCCGTGGCAATGCTCAGCTGGCGCACGTCCCGGCACAGGCCCGCGAAGACCGAGCTGGGCCGTTCGCAGTTCTTGAGCCAGGCATTCCAGGCTTCGTGCAGCGCGTCTTCCTGCAGGCCGGGCAATTCGCTCCAGTCGGCTGCGATCCAGCGGCTCTTGGTGGGGGTGCTGGTGACCAGCGGGGGCCTGGGTGTCACGGTGACCGGGCCTCCCGGCTGCAGGTCGGGCACGGGCGAAGGGTCATAGACCGGCTTGGTGGTGGTCGTGCAGGCGACCAGCGTCCCTACAATCAGCGCCATCGCGGCATGGCGCAGGAGGTGGAAATTCATGGGGTTGATTTTGCTCGAAGCACTGCTGGCCTTGGTGATTCTGGTCGCTATTGTGTGGTGGACCATGTTCTCCGGGCGCCGCAAGGGCGAGTTGCCCGTGGACACGCCACGGGATTCGCATCCGTCTCCAGACAAACCCTCTCCCGGGCAGGATCGCAGCGGCCCGTGACGGCCGTGGAGGCGGCCTCGCGGAGCGGGCGCCGTCCTACGGGTATGCCCTGCCCGCACTGATAGGCTGTGCTCAGCCTGCTTTCCACAATGGGGACCCTGGCGCTACCGCACGGTGCGTTCCCAAGATTCAAAAAGGAGTTTCCCATGCGCAAGCACATCGTTCTGGCCGCCGCAACGGCTGCCGCACTGTTCATCTCCGGCTGCGCGAACATGAGCGACACCCAGCGCCGCACGGCCACGGGTGCTGGCGTGGGCGCTGCAGCCGGCGCCGTGCTGGGCGCGGTCACCGGCGGCAGGGCCGGCACGGGCGCCGTGATCGGTGCCGGCGTGGGTGCACTGGGCACCTACATCTGGTCGCAGAACATGGAAAAGCAAAAGCGCGAGATGGAGCAGGCCACCCAGGGCACGGGCGTGAACGTGAGCCAGACGGCCGACAACCAGCTCAAGCTCGACATTCCCAGCGACATCTCGTTCGATACCAACCGTTCCGACATCAAGGGCAACTTCGCCCCCATCCTGGACCGCTTCGCCGAAGGCCTGCGCAACAACCCCAATGCCGAGGTGCGCATCATCGGCCACACGGACAGCACGGGCTCGGACGCCATCAACAACCCGCTGTCGCTGGACCGCGCCAACAGCACGCGCAACTACCTGACCATGCGCGGCGTCTCGGGCGCTCGCATCGCCACCGAAGGTCGTGGCTCGCACCAGCCCGTGGCTTCCAACGACTCGGCCAGCGGCCGTGCCATGAACCGCCGCGTGGAAATCTTCGTGGGCGAGATCCCGCAGCAACATCAGCAGCAGCCCCAGTATCAACAGCAGCCGCAATACCAGCAGCCGCAATACCAGCCCCAGTACCAGCAGCCCCGCTGATCCCGGCTCTGGCCCGGATGCAACGCCCCGCAACGCGGGGCGTTTTTGCGTGGGCGGCCACCTGCCTTGCCCTATGCTGGCACCCATCCATCAATGGGGAGTCGTATGAGTGAAGCAAGCACAGCAGGCATGGCCGACGTGGTCAGCCCGCTCGACAAGGGCCTGGGTGCACTGTCGGCGCCCTGCGCGCCGCAGGACGCTGCAGCGCAGGGCTGGAACCTGCTGCGCGAGGATCTGGGCCTGCCGGCCGCCGTGCTCTCGCAGTCGCGCCTGGCGCACAACCTGGCCTGGATGCAGCGCTTTGTGAACGCCTACGGCGCCAAGCTCGCGCCCCACGGCAAGACGACCATGGCGCCCCGCCTGTTCCGCCAGCAGATCGATGCGGGCGCCTGGGGCATCACCTTGGCGACCGCCCAGCAGACACGCGTGGCCCATGCCCACGGCGTGCGCCGCGTGCTCATGGCCAACCAGCTGATCGGACGGCGCAATATGGCCGCCGTGGCCGAGCTGCTGGCCGATCCCGGTTTCGAGTTCTTCTGCCTGGTGGACTGCGCCGAGCAGGTCGAGCAACTGGCGGCCTTCTTTGGCGCGGCGGGCCAGTCCGTGCAGGTGCTGATCGAGCTGGGCCCGCCCGGCGGGCGCACGGGTGTGCGTTCCGATGCGCAGATGCAGCCGCTGCTGGACGCGTTGGCAAGGGCTGGCGCGGCCGTGCAACTGGCCGGCATCGAGGTCTACGAGGGCGTGCTCAAGGAAGAGGATGCCATCCGCACCCTGCTGCGGCGCGCCGTTCACTGGCTTGAGCGGCTCGCAAGCGACGGACGATTGCAGCGCAGCCCGGCCGTGCTCACGGGAGCCGGCTCGGCCTGGTACGACGTGGTGGCCCAGGAATTCGGCAAGGCCGATATAGGGGGAGCGCTGGATCTGGTGCTGCGCCCCGGCTGCTATCTCACGCATGACGCGGGCATCTACCAGGCAGCGCAGCAGCGCATCGACCAGACCAACCCCGTGGCGCAGCAGATGCGTGCCAGCCTGCTGCCTGCGCTGCAGGTCTGGGCCTATGTGCAGTCACTGCCCGAGCCTGGCCGCGCCATCGTGGCGCTGGGCAAGCGCGATACCGCCTTCGAGGCCGTGCCGCCCCGGCCCGCGCTGCGCTACCGCCCCGGTGATGCAGCGCCGGTGGCCGCACCGCCCCATTGGGAGGTCACGGCCATGATGGACCAGCATGCTTTCCTGAAGGTGGCCGAGGACGATGGCCTGCGCGTCGGCGACATGCTGGCATTCGACATCTCCCACCCCTGCCTGACCTTTGACAAATGGCGGCAGATGGCCGTCGTCAATGATGGCTACGACGTGGTGGACGTGATCGCCACGTATTTCTGAAGGAGTCAGCCGTGCGTGCGCAGCAGGTTGGCCAGTTCCACGGCCGACTTGACCTGCATCTTGTCGAAGACGCGCGCGCGGTGGACTTCGACGGTGCGCACGCTGATGTCCAGCTGGTCGGCGATGAGCTTGTTGGGAATGCCCTCCACCACCAGCCGCATCACGTCGCGCTCGCGCTCCGTCAGTTCGTTGAAGCGCGCACGCACGGCCTCGCGTGCGCGGGTCTCGGCCTGGTGCTGGGCTGACAGTTCCAGCGCCTGCTCGATGCGGTCCACGAGCGCGTTGTCCGAAAAGGGCTTCTCGCAGAAATCGAAGGCGCCGCGCTTGACCGTGTCCACGGCCGTGGGTACGTCGGCATGGCCGGTCAGGAAGATCACGGGCATGCCCTCGATCTGGTTGCGCTCCAGCATGAGGTTGAACAGCGCCAGCCCGCTCATGCCGCCCATGCGCATGTCCAGCAGCAGGCAGCAGGGATTGCGTGGTGGCGGGCGCGATTGCAGCATGGCGTCGAAGGCCTCTGCGCTGTCATAGCATTCGCTGAGCAGGCGGCGCGAGCGCAGCAGCCAGGCCAGCGCTTCGCGTACATCAGTGTCGTCATCGACGATGTAGACGGTGGCGTCGGGTACAGGTTCCATGTGCCTATTGTTCCATCTATGGTTCCACCTGTGCCGGGTTGTGGGTCGGCAGCGTGAAGGCGAAGACGGTTCCGCGCGGGCTGTGCGGGCTGTGCTGCAGGTGGCCGCCATGCTGTTCGACCACGGTGCGGCACAGGCTCAGGCCCAGGCCCATGCCCTCGTTGCGCGTGGTGAAGAAGGGCGTGAACAACTGCTCCGCCACATGCTTGGGGATCCCGCTGCCGCAGTCGATGACGGCGAATTCCACCCAGCTGCGGCGCGTGCTGGCGGCCGCACGCCGCACGCGCAACTGCAGTTCGCGGTCCACGGTCTCGGGAGAGTCCATGGCCTGCATGCCGTTGCGCGCCAGGTTGAGCAGCACCTGCTCGATCATGGTCGGATCGCAGAGCACGGGCGACAGGCCGGGCTCGATATCTGTGGTCACGCGCACGCCCAGGTTGCGCGCCTGCAGGCTGACCAGCGGCAGCACGGCGTCTATGAGTTCGGCGGCACCTATGACTTCGCGTGACTGGTCGCGACGCCGCACGAAGTCGCGCACGCTCTTGATCACGCGGCCTGCACGGTCGGCCTGGAAGCTGATGCGCTCCATGGCCATGCGCAAGTCCTGCAACTGCTGGCGCAGATGGGCTTCGTTGCCGGCGCTACCCTCCGCACCGTCGTCGCTGCCCAGCATGTTCAGCGATCCTGTGGCGTAGCTGGAGATGGCCACCAGCGGCTGGGTGAGTTCATGGCTGAGCAGCGACGCCATTTCGCCCACGGTGGCCAGGCGGGCCGTGGCCTGCAGGCGCTCCTGCGAGGCGCGCGAGATCTCTTCCATGCGCTTTTGCTCGCTGATGTCGATGAAGGCGCTCATCCAGCCCGTGTGCTGGCCCTGGGCGTTGATCAGCGGCGCCTCGAAGATCAGCACCGGAATGCGTGTGCCGTCCTTGCGCATGAAGATGCTTTCGTGGCCCTCGCGCGGCGGCGGCGCGTTGCCGGACAGGCGGTTGTCGCGCCGGCGCGCGTAGATTTCGGCGCGCTCGGGCGGCCAGTAGGGCGCGATGCTCAGGCCCAGCAGCTCCTCGGCCGTAAAGCCCACCATGTTGCAGAAGGCCGGATTCACATAGCTGATGCGGCCCTGCAGGTCGCGCGCGCGCAGGCCCGTGACCAGCGAGTCCTCCATGGCCTTGCGAAAGGCCAGCGCATCGCCCAGGTCACGCTCGGCACGCAGGCGGCGGCGGTTGTCGCGCACCAGCACGGCGACCACGGAGACCAGGGCGATGGACATCAGCGTCACCAGGGCCGTGAGCACGTTGGGGAACACGCTGGGCGCGCGGTGCCAGCTGTCCATGCGCAGCACCAGGGTGCTGCCGGGCAGGTCCAGCAGCTGCTGCGCCGTGAACATGCGCGTGCCGCGCCAGGATGCGCCCAGCAGGGCCAGGCGCGTGCCGTCGGGCTCGGTGAAGGACACTTCCTGGGTGCGCGGCAGGTTCTTGCTGACCTGGGTGATGAGCAGGCTTTGCAGGCTGTAGGTGCCGATGACGAAGCCGATGATGTGGCCGCTTTGCGTCAGCGGCAGGCAGACCTCCATCATCTCCGTGCCCAGGCCCTCGGCCAGCAGCTGGAAGTAGCTGGGCGAGTAGGCGGGGCCGTTCAGGCGGCGCGCGTGGGTGCAGGTCAGCACGGCCTCGGGGTGGGTGTTATTCGTGCGCAGCTGGTCTTCCCACTGCACGTTGCGATAGGGGGTCTCGGCATGGGAGCGGATCTGCAGGCCCGCGTCACGCCACTCGATGCGCATCAGCTCGCGGCGCACCTGCAGCAGCTCGGCGGCGCGGGTCTTCCATTCGGCGGGCTCGTTGTCGGGCGCGTTCAGCGCCTGCAGGTCCTGCAGGTTGCGGTTGAGCGCGGCGCGTATGTCAGCCACGGCATTGGCCGTGTCGCGCTCCAGCTTGTCCTGGACCTGGGAGGCCTCGTAGCGCCCGGCCAGCCAGACCATGGTGACGAGCATGCTCAGGACCAGGGCGACCAGCAGGCTCCACAGCGACCAGCGGCGCCAGGCCGTGCGCCAGCGGCGCCAGGGCCAGCGGCCTTCGGGCATGGGCGACATCGGTGACATGGCCGGCATGGGCGGGTGCGTTGGATTCACAGGACGCGGTGCTCCAGGGCCGGCAGCTGGCGGCGCACATGCGCCAGGCGCTCGCGCTTGATCTCGCCCAGCACCACGCCGGCGCCCTCGGCCTGCTGGGCCAGCACCATGCCCCAGGGATCTGCCAGCAGGCTGTGGCCCCAGGTGCGGCGGCCGTTTTCATGGTGGCCCCCCTGGGCGGGCGCCAGCAGGTAGGCCTGGTTTTCGATGGCGCGGGCGCGCAGCAGCACTTCCCAGTGCGCCAGCCCCGTGATGTGGGTGAAGGCGGCGGGCACCAGCAGCAGGTCGGTGCCCTGCTCGGCAAGGCGGCGGTACAGCTCGGGAAAACGCAGGTCGTAGCACACGCTCAGACCCAGGCGCCAGGTCTCGCCCTCGCGCGAGGTGATGTCGCAGGTGACGGGCGTGTGGCCCGCCTGGACCACGGCGGCTTCCGTGTAGCGCTCGCGTCCGTTGTCGTAGTGGAACAGGTGGATCTTGTCGTAGCGCGCCACGCATTCGCCCTGGGGCGAGAACACCAGCGAGCTGTTGAGCACGTGGGCGTCGTCATCGGCCACCAGGGGCAGGGTGCCGCCCACGATCCACAGCTGCAGCTCGCGTGCTGCGCGGCGCAGGAAGTCCTGGATGGGGCCTGCGCCGAAGCTCTCGCGGTAGGCCAGCTTGTCGGTGTCGCGCAGGCCCATGGCGCAGAAATACTCGGGCAGGGCCGCGAGTTCGGCCCCCTGGTCGCGCGCCTGGCGCAGCAGTGCCAGCGCCTGGTCGAGGTTGGCGCGCACATCGGGTTCCGACACCATTTGCAGGGCTGCGATTTTCATGGGTTCTCTCCTGAAGAAGCGGGCTCGGTGGCGCCGGAGGGCGTGCTGGCGGGGCTGTTGGCGGCAGGATCGGAGGGTGTCGTGGCCCGGCGCCGCGGCAGGGCCGTGACCTGGGGCTCGTCCCAGCTGCCGTCGATGCGGAATTCCTTGGTGGCCGCCGCGATCAGCGGGCCGCGCAGCAGCACCTGCGCCAGGAAGCTTCCCAGGCCGACCACGGGGTTGATGGCCGTGGCCACCAGGGAGGCCGTCATGGCATTGATCTCGGGCACCACCACCACATGCAGATTCTGCGTTTCCTGGACCAGGTCGGCCGTGCCCTCCATCAGCACGGCGGCGTTGACGCCCTTCATCTGCATGTTGTTGGTGCGCGCCACGCCATCGGTGATCTGCACGTCGCCGCGCATGAAGTCGAAGGCGAAGCCGTTGCTGAACACATCGCGGAAATCCAGGGTCAGCCGGCGGGGCAGCGCCTGCAGGCTGAGCACGCTCAGCAGCTTGGCCAGGCCCGGCTCGGCCTTGAGGAACTGGCCGGTCTGCACATCCAGGTGCATGGAGCCAGAGAGGCTGCGGAAGTCGGGCGTGATGGGCGAGCCCGTCCAGCCCGCCGATCCCTGCAGCACGCCCTTGCCGTTGCCCACCACGCCAGGCATATCGAAGCGCGTGAGCAGCTTGCCCACGTCGCGCAGGTCCAGCTGGAACTGCAACTGGCTGCGCCCCGGGTGCTCGGACTGGCCTTGGGGCAGGCGCCACTGGCCGCTGGCCGTCAGCGTGGCCTCGGGCGTGGCGATGTTGAAGCGCGACAACTGCCATTCGCGCGCCGCCGCATCGCCGGGAACGGGGCGGTTGCGGGCCTCCACTTCCAGGCGGCCCAGGGCGTGGCCTGACAGGTGCATGTCGTCCACCACGATCTGCAGGGCCGGCAGTTGGCGCGGCCCCTCGCTGAACAGGGCATCCACGCGGTCGGATTTGGCCTCGGGCACCGTCAGGCGCGACAGCCGGGCCACCAGCTGCCCTTCGGGCTGGGCATCCGTGCCTTCGCGAAAGCCCACGTAGCCGTCAAGCTCCTGGGAGGCGAGGTTGCTGTGCCACGAGCCGCCATCGCGCGAGATGCCCGCCACCACGTCGTGCAGCTGCCGCCCCTTGGCCTGCAGCTGCTTGACGCGCAGGGTCAGCCGGTCGGGGAGGTATTCGCGCGCAGGGTCCGCGGCATCGGCGGGCTCCGGCTTGGCGCCGCTGGACTGCGGCGCCAGTGCCAGCCAGTCGTCGAGATTGAAGAGAGGCAGCTGCACATGGGCCTGCACGCCCTGGCCCGAAGTGGAAGCCGTGCCCGCTTCCTGGCCGATGAGGATGCTGCCGTGCAGCACACGGCTGTGCTTGCCGCTGATGTCGCGCTCATAGAACACCGAGCCCGTATCGCCCAGTTGCACGCTGATCTGGTCGCGCAGCGGGGCATCGGGCGAGGTGAAGCTGGCGGGTGCTAGCTGGTGGCTCACGTTCAGTGGCTGGATGGACTCCGCCGCCTTGCCCAGCGGGGCGGGCAGGTTGATGCGCATGCCTTGCAGGCTGGACTGGACCTGGATTTCGGGTGTTCCGCGCCGCACCTTCAGCAGCAGGGAATAGGGCGACTGGCCTTCGGCATGGCGGGCCAGGTCGGCCACCCAGCCCAGTTCCCTGGCTTCGCGCAGCCCCTGTGCCGTGGCCGTGCCCTGCACACGCACCTTGACGGAGGATTCGGTGGCCGGCGCATTGCGCGCCAGCGCCTGCATGCCGCCATCGGCGCGCAGCTCACCGCCCAGCGCGCGCGCCTGCAGGCCGGCCAGCGAGAAGCCGGTTTCGGAGAACTTGACGGCCCCGCGCAGCTGGCTCAGATGGGGCGTCTGATCATCGAGCTGCAGGGAGTTGCCCGCCAGCGTGACCTGTCCGGACACCTTGCTGCGGTCCAGATGGTCGATGGGCAATTGCAGCTGCAGGGCCAGTTGCGCGGCGCCCGTGGCCTCGCTGCCGTCCAGCACGTGCCCGGTCAGCGCCGACAGGGCCGAGGTCTTGACCACGCCCAGCATGTCGGCCAGCGGGCCCTGGCCCTTGGCGGTGACGGCCACCTCGGTGTGGCCCAGGTTGGGAATGCTGGCCTGGATGTCGCGCATCTGCAGCTGCGGGTAGCCCGCGAACTCGCCGCGTGCATTGCGCACGGCCATCGACGAGCGGTCGAAGACCAGCTCGCCCGACAGATCGACCAGGGCCGGCCAGGGCGCCTCGCCATGCGTGAGCAGATGGGGCGGCACATATTCATAGTGCACGTCATGCAGCTTGGCTGCGATATGGAACTCGCCCTGGCTGGGCTTTTCGGCCGGCACGTGGTCCAGATGGCCGCGCACCTTGAAGTTCACCGTGCTTGCGCGCCCGGCGTGGATGGCCTCTCGCACGTAGTGGCGCGCATCGGCGGGGATTTCCAGCGGCAGGTAGCGGTGCACGCGCGTGCCGTCTGCGTTGCGCAACTGGCCCTGCAGGTCCAGCACGCCCGGAAAGCGCGGGTGCTTGTCGCTGCCGTCGCCGGTGTGCCATTGCGCGCGGGCCTCGCCCTCGGTGTCGTCATTGGCAAAGCGCAGGCTGGGCACCTGCACGCTGATGGCCTGTCCGCGCAACTGCCAGCGCAGGCTGGCCTGCAGGCGGTGCAGCGGGATCTCGGGTTCCTCGAAGACGCCAGGAAAGGACAGCGCAGCCGGCTGCTGCCCCGTGCCCTCCATCTCCAGCTGGGCCTGTCCGCCGTCCTGGTCCAGCGAGAAGCGCGCGTTCAGGCCCTTGATGCCGGGCATGCCCGGCTTCGTGGGGCCTTCGGACGATGCCACGCCGTCGATCGACAGTTGCTGCAGTTCGCCACTGGCCTTGTACTGCTGCAAGGACTCCAGCGGGCCGCGCCAGCTTCCCTGGAACTGGCGCAGCTGGCCGGCAGGGGCCATGTCGGCCAGATGGCGCTGCACCTGCTCTGGCAGCGGCAGGCGCTGGCCCAGCTGGGCGAGGATGGCCAGGTCAATGCCATCGGCCTGGAACTCGCCCTGCTCGCCCAGCGCCCCCTGCGTGCTGGCGCCGGCGGGGTTGTAGCGCGCGCGTAGATTGCCAGCCGGCCAGTGCAGACCGTCGCCCGTGGAAAATTCCAGGTTCTGCGCGGCGAAGCGCCAGCCGTCCTGGTGCTGCACGCTCAGCCTGCCCGTCAGCGCCTGCAGTTGCAGCGGCTCCAGGTGTTCGCGCCACTGCAGTTGCAGGGCATTCACCGCCACATCGGCCATGGCACCCACGGGCTGGCCCTGGCGCAGGTCGATCCAGGCGCGCAGTGCGCCCCGGCCCTGCTGCAGGCGCAGGTCGGACGTATCCATGTACTGCCCGAGCCGGGACAGGTCGATCTGCGTGAACATCGCATGGGCCTGTCCGCTCCAGCGCTGCCAGTTGCCCTCGTGCGTGGACAGCAGCGGCTCGCGGAACAGGCCGGCGAGCATGAAGCGCTCGCCCCAGCCTTCGGGCGGCGTGGCATCCAGGCGCATTCCGTGGCTCCAGCCCTTGTTGCGCAGCACCAGGTCCACATCGCGCAAGGCCAGCGGCGGTGCCTGGCGCAGTTCGTCCACCCACAGCAGGCTGCCGCCGCGCAGGGCCAGCTCGGTTTGGGAAAACAGCCAGTCGGCAGCGGCATTGTCCCCGCCCGATGAAGGGCTGATCTCGATGCCGGCCACGAAGACACGGCCATCGGCCGCGCGGCGGACCACGAGTTCGGGGCGGTCGATGTAGATCTGCTCCACGCCCAGGCGCATCAGCGAGCGGGCCGAAACGGCTACCACCACGCTGGGCAGGCGCAGGGCGTCCGCGGTGTGTTCTGGGTCTTCGACCACCACGTCGCCCAGCTCGAACCGGGGGACCAGTCCCTCGCTGCGGGCCGTGATGCTGCCTATGCGCACGGGTAGGCCCAGCGTGCGTGAGGCCAGGGATTCCAGCTGAGGACGCCATTCGCCGATTCGCGGCACAATCCAGCCATGGAGCACCCCCCACACGGAGCCCAGGACCAGCCAGAAGGCCAGGACCAGCCCCAGTGACCACCGCGCAAGGCCGGCCATCCAACGGGTCAGGCGTGTGGGGTGCGGTTTCGGTTCGATCATCGGCGGCATCAGCTATGACGGGAATTATGACCGGCACCCTCAGGGGCCGGACGGTAACCAAGGGTTGCTGCGATCCCTCTGCGCGTGAGTGGCCGCTTCTTTCGCGTTCCGTATGCAATCCTCAGAGCACGCAATGGCAGACACGGCCTTGAATGTCCCCGCACAGGCCGCCTATTCCCGTTTCCACCAACGGCTGCATCGTCGCTATGGCGACGAGTTGAGCCTGTTGCCGCCGGGCCCGCCCGAGCGCGCCTCCATGGAGCAGGCCCTGTCGGCGCTGCTGGAGCGCGGGCTGGACCTGTCGGCTGCGCTGCGTGTGCTGCGCCAGCTGGTCATGGAGCGCACCATGGTGCTCGACTGCGAGCAGCAGGCGCCGCTGGCCGTGGTCACGCGGGCCGTAACCGAGCTGGCCGAGCTGGCGCTGGAGCGCGCCTGCATCCAGGTGCGCGCCGAACTCGATGCGCGCCATGGCGCACCGCAAGGCCCCGAGGGCCGGCCCGTGCAGCTGTGGATCATCGGCATGGGCAAGCTGGGCGCGCGCGAGCTCAATGTCTCCAGCGACATCGACCTGATCTACGTCTACGAGCAGGACGGCGACACGGCCGGCCTGCCTGACGGGCGCGGCGTTCTCTCCAACCATGAGTACTTCGCGCGCGTTGTCAAAGGCATCTATGGCCTGATCGGCGACACCACCGAGCACGGATTCGTGTTCCGCGTGGACCTGGCGCTGCGGCCCAACGGCAACTCGGGGCCGTCGGCTGTCTCGCTGGCCTCGCTGGAAGAGTATCTGCAGACCCATGGCCGCGAGTGGGAGCGCTTCGCCTGGCTCAAGAGCCGGGTGGTGGCGCCCATGGACAGCGTGCGCTCCACGCAGGTGCAGGCGCTGCGCGCCGTGGTCCTGCCCTTCGTCTTTCGCCGCTATCTGGATTACGCGGTCTTCGATGCGCTGCGGTCGCTGCACCGCCAGATCCGCGAGCATGCGGCGCGGCGCAGCGCGGGCCATCCCGGCCGCTCCAATGACGTCAAGCTCTCGCGCGGCGGTATCCGCGAGATCGAATTCACCGTGCAATTGCTGCAGGTGGTGCGTGGCGGCCAGTTCCCCGAGTTGCGCTGCCGCCCCACGCTGGAGGCGCTGGGGCGCCTGGCGCGCGCCGGCCTCATGAGCCAGGAAGTGGCCGACGCCCTGGGCGCGGCCTATACCTTTTTGCGCCGTGTCGAGCACCGCATCCAGTACCTGGACGACCAGCAGACCCATGTGCTGCCCACGCGCGATGACGACCTCGAATGGATTGCGCGCACCATGGGCTTTGCCGATACCTGCGCCTTCCTGCACCAGTTCGACGCCCACCGCGAAAAGGTGGCCGAGGAGTTCGACACCCTGCTCGGCGGCTCGGCCCCCCCGCAATGCAGCGCGGGCCGCTGCAACGGCGCCCGCAGCCCTGCACAGGGAGGAACGCCGCGCGAGATCGATGGACTCATGGAGCAGCTGCCGCCCGCCCTGGCCGCCCACGTGGCCGACTGGCGCGGCAACGCCCGCATCGCCAACCTGCGCGACGAGGCGCGCAGCCGGCTGTTCCGCCTTGTGCAGCGCACGGCGCAATGGGTGGCCGAGCGCAGCGTGCCCGAAGACGCCGCAGTGCGCTTTCTGAACTGGCTGGAGCCGCTGCTGCGCCGCGAAAGCTATCTGGCCCTGCTGCTGGAGCGCCCTGCCGTGCACGAGCGGCTGCTGGACCTGCTGGGCGCGGCGCGCTGGCCCGCGCGCTATCTGCAGCAGCACCCGGGCGTGATCGACGAGCTGGCCAACGACGCCATGCTGGGCGAGCGCTTCTCTCCCATGGATTTCGAGCATGAGCTGGCCCTGCGCCTGGCCGCGCTGCAGACCACGGGCGAGGACGACGACGAAACCCTGCTGAACCTGCTGCGCCGCGCCCACCATGCCGAGGTCTTTCGCACGCTGGCGCGTGATATCGAGGGCCGCATCACGGTCGAGCAGGTGGCGGACGATCTCAGTGCGCTGGCCGACTGCGTGCTGCGCGTGACGGCCAGCTGGTGCTGGAGCCGGCTCAAGAACCGCCACCGCGAGTCGCCGCAGTTCGCCATCATTGGCTACGGCAAGCTCGGCGGCAAGGAGCTGGGCTACGGCAGCGACCTGGATATCGTCTTCGTCTTCGATGACGACGACGAGCACGCCTCCGAGATCTATGCCGCCTTTGTGCGCAAGCTCATCAACTGGCTGGCCGTCAAGACGGGCGAGGGCGATCTGTTCGAGATCGACACCGCGCTGCGCCCCAACGGCAACTCCGGCCTGCTGGTGACCAGCTTTGCCTCCTATGCCAACTACCAGCAGCAGCGCGGCAGCAACACGGCATGGACCTGGGAGCACCAAGCCATGACGCGGGCGCGCTTCGTGCTGGGCAGCGACGATCTGCAGGCCCGCTTCGACGCCGTGCGCGAGGCCGTGATCACCGCGCCGCGCGACGCCGCGGCCCTGCGCGACGAGATCGTGGCCATGCGCGAACGCGTGCGCAGTGCGCATCCGGTGCGCGGCGGCCTCTTCGACGTCAAGCACAGCCCCGGCGGCATGGTCGATGTGGAGTTCGCCGTCCAGTACCTGGTTCTCTCGCAATCGGCCCTGCATCCGGGGCTGATGGCCAATCTGGGCAACATCGCGTTGCTGCAGCGTGCGGAAGAGGCGGGGCTGCTGCCTGCAGGCGTGGGCCAGCAGGCCGCCCGGGCCTACCGTGAACTGCGCCGCCTGCAGCACGTGGCGCGGCTGGACGAGCGGACGGCCCAATTGGTGCCGGGCCAGGCCGAGCCGCTCAGTGCGCCGGTCAAGGCCCTGTGGGAAGCGGTTTTCACAGGGGCCGCTTTGGTGTGAGGATGCGCGGAAGGAAGGTGGTCGGCTCTGGCCGACGCCATCCCGTCAGCATCCATCGAACACGGCCTACAGCAGAATGACGCTACTCGTCAAAATGTTACATTTTTCCCGCCCCCGACCCCTGGAACTTCTGCAAAAGTAGCTCATCTATTGGACAGGTTGACGAGAGAGGGTATCCAGACCGAATTTCACGTTGCGAAGCCTCTGGGGCCACAGTCCTGAACTGTTCCGCCCGAAGCGCTTCTCCTCCCTCCCTCTCTTTATTCGTTTCGGGATGCTTCGCAACTTTTTTATGCCAGCAAAAAGGCCACCCATCGGGTGGCCTTTTTTGTTGCCGCTGCAGTTGCCGTTGTCGTTGCGGGGGTGACCCGTTTTCAGGGCTGGGGCGGGCGTGTGGCCGCAAAGCTGGCGCGTTCCGCCAGCTTGGCCTGCAAGGTGGCCAGATTGGGGTGGTCGGCGCGCCAGTCCAGTTCGGGAAAGCGAAAGTCCAGCCAGCCCAGGGCACAGCCCACGCACACGTCGGCCAGGGTGAAGTGGATGCCGCAGCAATAGGGCTTGTCGCCCAGGCCCTGGGACATTACGTTCAGTGCGGCGCGCACCTTGGCCAGCTGGCGGTCTATCCAGGCCTGGCAACGCTGCTCTTCGCTGCGGCCATCCCAGGTGGCTTCGAGGCGGGCCAGGGCTCCGGCGTCCAGCACGCCATCGGCCAGGGCTTCCCAGGTCTTGATCTCGGCACGCTCGCGGCCTGTGCCGGGGATCAGCTTGCCTACCGGGGAAAGTGTGTCCAGATATTCGACGATCACGCGCGAGTCGAACATGGCATCGCTGCCGTCCATGACCAGGCGCGGCACCTTGCCCAGCGGGTTGCCGGTGCCCGGCGACAGCTCGCGGCTCCAGGGGTTTTCCTCGACGAACTGATAGTCGAGCCTTTTCTCGGCCAGTACGACGCGTACCTTGCGTACGTAGGCGCTGGTGGAGGAACCTATCAGTTTCATGGCTGTTTTCCGTGGCGAAGAGGCGGCCCATGGGCGGGCAGCCGATTCTATGCGCTGCCCGGCGATCTCCCCCTACAGCCCCCGTTTTTGCCGCGCGCACCTACAATCACGGCCCATGAATCTGCCGCACATCTCCGCCCTGTCCCCGCTCGACGGCCGCTACGCCGCCAAACTGTCTCCTCTGCGCCCGATCATGAGCGAGATGGGATACATGCACCGCCGCGTGCAGGTGGAGGTGACCTGGTTCATCGCCCTGTCGGACGCCGGCTTTGCCGAGTTCAAGCCCCTGACCGAAGGCGCCCGCGTCTATCTGCAGGATCTGGTGAAGAACTTCTCCGAGGCCGATGCCGTGGCCATCAAGGACATCGAAAAGACCACCAACCACGACGTCAAGGCCGTGGAGTACTGGATCAAGGGCAAGTTCGACGGCCGTCCCGAGCTGCTCAAGGCCGCCGAATTCGTGCACTTCGCCTGCACCAGCGAGGACATCAACAACACCAGCCATGCGCTGCAACTGCGCGCCGGTCGTGACAGCGTGCTGCTGCCGGCCTTGACGGGCATCACCGCCAAGCTGCGCGAGATGGCCCACGCCTACGCGGCCGTGCCCATGCTCAGCCGCACGCACGGCCAGACCGCCAGCCCCACCACCGTGGGCAAGGAAATCGCCAACGTGCTGGTGCGTCTGGAAAAGGCCGCTGCCCGCATCGCCGAGGTCAAGCTCCTGGCCAAGATGAATGGCGCCGTCGGCAACTACAACGCCCATCTGTCGGCCTGGCCCGAGTTCGACTGGGAAGCCTTCAGCAAGAAGGTGATCGAGTCGCCCGAGCCCCAGGGCCTGGGCCTGAGCTTCCAGCCCTACTCGATCCAGATCGAGCCGCATGACTACATGGCCGAGCTGTTCGACGCCATCGCGCGCGCCAACACCATCCTCATCGACTTCTCGCGCGATGTCTGGGGCTATGTGTCCCTGGGCTACTTCAAGCAACGCCTGAAGGCCGGCGAGATCGGCTCGTCCACCATGCCGCACAAGGTCAACCCCATCGACTTCGAGAATGCCGAAGGCAACCTGGGCCTGGCCAACGCGCTGCTCAAGCACCTGGCCGAAAAGCTGCCCATCTCGCGCTGGCAGCGCGACCTGACCGACTCGACCGTGCTGCGCAACATTGGCGTGGCCATGGGCTATGCCACGCTGGCCTACAGCTCGCTGATGACGGGCCTGAACAAGCTCGAACTCAACGAAGAGCGCCTGCAGGAAGACCTGGACCACGCCTGGGAAGTCCTGGCCGAGCCCATCCAGACCGTCATGCGCCGCTACGGCGTGCAGGGCGCCTACGAAAAGCTCAAGGAAGTCACGCGCGGCAAGACCGTGCAGGCCGAAGACCTGCACCGCCTGATCAACGGCCTGGAAATCCCCCAGGCCGACAAGGACCGCCTGTTGGCCATGACGCCTGCCTCCTATGTGGGCAAGGCGGCCGAGCTGGCCCGCCGCGTCTAATCCATCCTTTGCCGCGCCATGAAGGGCGCGCTTCAACCATTCAGGGCTGCCGATGCAAGCACAGGCTTGCTGCGGCAGCTCTTGTTTTTGATAGGTTCTGTCTCATGGCCCTCAAATCCACCATCTTCAAGGCGAACCTGTCCATCGCCGACATCGACCACGGCTACTACGCCGACCATGCGCTGACCTTGGCGCGCCATCCCAGCGAGACGGACGAACGCATGATGGTGCGCCTGGTGGCCCTGGCCCTCAATGCACACCAGCTCAATGACATGTGCAAGGGCGACGGCACGCTGGCGTTTGGCGCAGGCCTGTCCGATCCCGAAGACCCCGATGTCTCGCTGACCGACTTCACGGGCGCCAAGCGCCTGTGGATCGAGGTCGGCCAGCCCGAGGAAAAGCCCATCGTCAAGGCCTGCAACAAATCCGATGCGGTGGTGCTCTACGCCTTCCACCATGCGGCCGAGGTCTGGTGGAAGGGCCTGGAGGGCAAGCTGGCGCGGCTGAACAAGCTGCAGGTCTGGCGCATTCCCTCCGAAACATCCCAATCCCTGGCGGAGCTGGCAGAGCGCAGCATGCAGCTGCAGGCCACCATCCAGGAAGGCGCGCTGACGCTCAGCAGCAACCTGGGCACGGTCTTCATCGAGCCGCTGCGCTGGAAGTAAACGGGCTCCCGCTCAAGGTCCCCGTCTCAACCCGGCAACTGCATCCGTACGGCCTGGGCGAAGGACTCCACGGTCCAGCCCGCGCCCAGCAGCATGCGGCGCGTGGACAGGCGGTCCATGACATCGTCCGGCACATTGCGGCCCAGATGGATGAGTGACTTGCTGTCCGCAATGCCCACATATCGGCCGTCATAGCTTCGCGCCAGATGGTTCCACAGGCCGTGGGCGCCCGGTGACTGGCGTGCGCCGCTGACCAGGCAGGTGCCTTTGTCCAGCACGCTGCGATACACGGCGCTGGCAATGCCGCGCCGCTGGTAATGCGGCGCAAAGCGCGAATGCGGCGAGCGCACGCGCCGGTCGGTGCGCTTGTCCACCTCGACCAGGCGATTGAACACCGTGTAGCCGGCCAGGCAGCGCCGCTCCATGTCCTCCACGTAGGCAAACCATTCGCCGTCGGCTTCACGCCAGTGCAGCTGGAACTGCGGGTCGTGCAACGGGCGGCGCTCCAGGCCATGGAGCTTGTTGCCGGGCTGGTACAGGTGCTCGTGAATGGCTTCGAGCTCGCCCTCCACCAGCGGCTGCATCACGTCGATGCGCAGTTCGGTGACGTGGCGTGGCGCGCAGCGGGGCAGGGCGCGATGCGCCACGGTATCGCTCAGATGGCGCAGATGGCGCAAGAGCGTGGAAAAAGAGGGGGCGGCAAAAGAGGGCCCGGCTGGGGCAAGGGCTAGACAGGTCACGGCAGGGCTCGCTTCGTCGGCTGGCCTTGAGGCCGGGCAGACGCGTGAAAATCCAACCGCCTTCAGCCTAGAGATGAAGGCGGCGCAAGAAGAGCGGATTCAGTGAAGCGACGCTGCCCGGTTCCGCGCAGGGCAGCGCATCAAGACCGTGCGGCCTGTCGGGGGCCGATGTTCAGCCGTGCTGCGTCACGCTCGCGCAGGCGCGTGGCCGTGGCGGGCCAGGCCTTGCCGGCCGGCACGCGCGTCTCGCCCGCATCACGTGCCGTGAGGCGCAAGCAAAGGCGGAGGTGGCTGTGGCGGTAAGCGGCGGTCTGCAGCATGGCGGCCGATGTTAGGCCGTCTGCAACATCGCACTGGTCCGGTGCGGTATCCGGCAGATCAGCCGGCAATCAACCAGCAATCAGCCAGAGTCACGCGATGTGTCCGTGCGCTCGGCCGCACGCTCTGCATAGCGGGTGAAACGCCAGGAGTCGCCCTCTGCCGTGATCCTGCGCCAGACCATCCGCTTTTGTGCCGGCTCCATCGCGGTCCACAGCTGCACTTCATCAAAGCTGCGGCCGCAGCCCTTGCATCTTTCGTCGCCCTGGCTGGTGGAGCAGATGGCGATGCAGGGCGTATCGGGCGTGGTGTCGTACCAGGCCAGCCAGGCCGCCATGGCGTGCGAGGGAAAGCCCTCAACCTGTACTTCGCTCTCATGCCAGAAGATCATCAGCGCGTACACCTCGGCCAGGGCCCGTACTTCGGGCTGCAGCAGCACGCCGTCCGGGGACGGATGGCGCTCGCGCCAGTAGTTGATGGCGGCTTCGATGTCGGTGATGTGCAGTGCGGTCATGGACGGTCAGGGGCAAGGGACAGCGATGATAAGACGCATGCCCGCGCACGGCCGGGCATGGCTGCAACACTCCGTTGGTTTAAGGGTTGCTATGGATAGTGAAGCATTTGAGGTAGGCAGATAAATGACCCGGGGGATGCGCGACTTGTGCTTTCCGTGGAAATGAAGGGTTTTTTCACTTGCGTGCCGTGGCGGCTTTGTGTTGCAATCCACAGGTTCGAAGGGGAGTAGCTCTCTGCCGGCGTGGGTGGTTTTTGCAAAGCCACGGTGCCGGCATCGGAATGGTCGTCAATACGAAGCGCAAGCTTCCGGCCTTCCGGGTCGCGGTGCATACCGCAGCCGAGCAAGACCTTTGATGGACCTGATGACGGTCGATCAATGTGTTCTCCCCTGAGCCAGGCATGTCCTTGCCCGGGTAGGCGCTGCGGCGTTGCATCGGTCTTTCTGTGCCGGTGGGTGTTTCTCCAGGAGGGAGGAGTTCTCGCCGGCCTTACTCAACAGCGAGGACCTTATGGACTTGGACTTTCTGACTCACGCCCCGTTCTGGGTGGCCCTGGGCCAAATCATCATCATCGACATCCTGCTGGGCGGCGACAACGCGGTCGTGATCGCGCTGGCCTGCCGCAAGCTGCCGCCCGAGCAACGCAAGAAGGGCATCATCTGGGGCACGGCGGGTGCCATCATCCTGCGCGTCATCCTGATCGCCTTCGCGATGACATTGCTGGCGCTGCCCTTCCTGAAGTTCGTCGGCGCACTGCTGCTGGTGTGGATCGGCATCAAGCTGATTGCCCCTGATGAAGACGGCCACGACAACATCCAGGGCAGCGACAAGCTGCTGGCTGCCATCAAGACCATCATCGTTGCCGACCTGGTGATGAGCGTGGACAACGTGATCGCCATCGCCGGCGCCGCCCAGAGCTCGGGCGAGCACCAGATGCTGCTGGTCGTGCTGGGCCTGTTGATCTCCATCCCCATCATCGTCTGGGGCTCGCAGCTCGTGATCAAGCTGATGGAGCGCTTCCCCATCATCATCGTGGCCGGCGGCATGCTGCTGGGCTGGATTGCCGGCGGCATGCTGGTCACCGATCCCGTCTTCGCCAATACGGAGAAGTGGGACTGGATGGTCAAGCTGCCCCAGACCGACATGCTCAAGTACGGTGCCAGCGTGTTCGGAGCCCTGCTGGTGCTGGCCCTGGGCAAGTACATCGCTTCGCGCCGTCCTGCTCCCAAGGCCGGTGCCCACGGAGCCTGATCCGCTGAAAAGTTGAGGTGGGCGCCGGGTTGGCCCGATGGGCCGCCCGCGCCGATTCGCGACAATCCATGGCAAGGGCGGCCCCGGCCGCCTGCCTCTCCCACTCCCGCAAACCCAGTTCGACAAGGACTTGCTTTGAACCCCATCATCGTCTACGTGGATGACGCTTCCTACGCCCTGCCTCTGGTACAGGCCCTGGCCGCCTCGCCGCAGGCCCAGGCCTCGCACTGGCTGCTGGTGGCCTGCGCACCGCGCATTACCCACCGGGTCAGCAAATGGGTGAGCCACAGCGCGCGCGAAAGCTGGCGCGGCAAGTGGGCGGACAAGCTGTTCGCCCAATTGCTGCCGGTGTTCGGTGACAGCGCTGGCAGGATCACGCCGGTGCTGGCCAAGGGCCCGCTGGCTGAACTGGTGGCCCAGCTCCAGCAGGAGCACGGCACGGCCCAGATCGTCGATGCACGCCGCCCCAAGCAGGAAGCCACGGCTCCCGCCGTGGCGCCTGCAGCCCCGCTGGGCCGGCGCTGGAATCTTCCGGGAACGCTGGCGGCCATCGGCGCGCTGATGGGCCTGGTGTTCGAGGAAGCGATGATCTAAAGGCTGGCGTCTGCCTGGCCGCTCTGGTCAGGCGATCACTTTCAGGACGGCATCCCGAAAAACGGGATGCCGTTTTTCATGGGGTTCTCCGGTCCACGGTTTCCAGTGCGCCGCCTCAACCTGGATCTGCCGGCTGCTGCTATGCTGCCCGCATGAAAATCCTGATCAAATGGCTGCTCAGCGCCGGTGCTCTGCTGGTCGTGGCATATCTCTACGGTGGCGTGCAGGTCAACAGCTTCAGCTCGGCCATGATCGCGGCGCTGGTCATCGGCCTGCTCAATGCGGTGCTGCGCCCCATCCTCGTGGTGCTGACGCTGCCCGTGACCATCGTGACGGTCGGGCTGTTTCTCTTCGTGGTCAACGGACTGATGTTCTGGGCAGCCTCGGGCCTGCTCAGCGGCTTTCACGTCGCGGGCTTCTGGGCGGCCATGCTGGGCGCGCTCATCTACTCGCTGCTGGGCCTGGCCATCGAATCACTTCTCGCGCGCCTGTTCCCTTAGCAGCTCCTCCACGGCACGCAGCCGCGTGTCCACGATGGAGGCTTCGATGAAATCCACCTTGGGCCCGCCCTTGCGGGCCAGGTCCTGCGCGGCCTTGAAACGGTCCACCGCCGCCGCGTAGTCGTAGTGCGCGACCTGGGCCTCGGCCTCGGCGCGCAGCGCGCGCAACTCCTGGCCCTGGGCGCGTTGCACCTGGGCCAGCAACTGCCAGGCGCTGGCATCACGCGGGTGGTCCGTCACCCAGGTCTGCAGCGGGCCCGCCATGCTGGCGGCGCCTTGCTCGCGCAGCAGGATCTGTGTGCGCATCAGCAATTCCGGCCTGCGCACGGCGCGGTTTTCGACCACATTGACGGTGGCCAGGCTGGGGCCGCTCTCCGTTGTCTTGGCGGGGGTGGATTCCGTGGGATTGGCCTGGGCAGGCGCAGCTGCCGGCAGGTAGAGCGGTGGCAACGCCTGCAACGCGGCGCCGGGCTTGCCGGCCGTCAGCTCCAGTTCGGCCTGCAGCAGCTTGGCCTGCCGCTGGGCGCCGGCATCTGCGGCGGTTGCCACTTGAAGCCGCCCGGACATTTCCCGCGCCTCGGCCCAATCGCGCAATTGCACGGCGCTCAGCGTGGCGGCATACAGCTGTGCCACCTGCTGGGTTGGGGACTGGGTGCCAAAGCTGGTGGAACGCGGCTGCTCGGCCCACTGGCGCAGCACATCCACGCCGGGGCGCGACAGCACGCGGGCCCGTGCGGCCATCATCACGTGTTCCAGGGATGGTGCTGGCGCAGGCGCAACGCCACGCGGCAGGCGCGAATGCATGTCGGCCATGCGTTCCGTGGTCAGCGGATGGCTGCGCAGATAGGGCCAGCTGCCGTTGTCATTCAGGCGGTTGGCCTGCTGCAGCTTGTCGAACATGGTCACAAAGCCCTGTGGCGCGAACCCTGCAGGCGCCATCAGCCCGTAGCCCATGCGGTCGGCCTCGCGCTCCATGTCGCGCGAAAAATTCAGCTGGTTCTGCACGGCCAGTGCCTGGCCGCCCATCATCATGGCCATGGCGGCATCGGGGCTGCGGCTGGCAGCCAGCGCGCCCAGAATCATCGATCCGATCATCAGCGGCGTCTGCTTGCCCTGCTGGGCAATGAGCCGCGCAATGTGGCGCTGCGTGACGTGGCTCAGCTCATGCGCCAGCACCGACGCCAGCTCGTCGCGCGTGCTGACCACTCCGATCAGTCCCAGGTGCACTCCCAGATAGCCGCCGGGCAGCGCAAAGGCGTTGACCGAGCGGTCCCGCCCCAGCAGGATCTCCCAGGCAAAGCGCTCTTCCAACTCGTCCGACAGCTCGCCACGCGTGCGCGCCGCATCGACCAGGTGCTGCCAGATGCCCTCGACATATTCCTGAAGAACGGCGTCGTCTATGTAGTCAGGATCGCGGTACAGCGAGCGGATGATGCGATCCCCCAGACGCCGCTCGTCACTGGTCGTCGTGGCCGCGCCATCACCCAGTGTGGGCAGGCGCAATTGGGCCTGTGCCGGTGTATGCGTTGCGATGGTGAGAGAGGCCGCCAGCAACTGCAGGCCGACGGCGATACGTGTCTTCAGGCGTGATGGGCGCATGGGCAGGTAGGAGGCCAGAAGGCCGGGCCCTGCACCTTGATGCCGGGCGGTGGAACACCCCACTATGATGCCTCGGTTCGCCGAACGTTCATGGCAGGACTGACCAGCATGTCAGGACTGCTGTAAGCCGGCCCGTGCATTTTTTGGAGTTGCCATGTCTTCCCTCACCCATTTCGACGCCCAGGGCCAGGCCCACATGGTCGATGTCGGCGCCAAGCCGGCAACCCACCGCATCGCGGTCGCCGAAGGCCGCATCACCATGCAGCCCGAAACCCTGGCCATCATCCAGGGCGGCACCGCCAAGAAGGGCGACGTGCTGGGCATCGCGCGCATCGCCGGCATCATGGCCGCCAAGAAGACCAGTGACCTGATACCGCTGTGCCATCCGCTTGCGCTGACGCGGGTGGCCGTGGACTTCGAATTGCTGCCCGATGCCTCGACCGTGCGCTGCATGGCCACCGTGGAAACGGTGGGCCCCACGGGCGTGGAGATGGAGGCGCTGACGGCGGTCCAGGTTGCCCTGCTCACGGTCTATGACATGTGCAAGGCGGTGGACAAGGGTATGGTGATGGAGGGAGTGAGGGTGGTGGAGAAGCGGGGGGGCAAGTCGGATTCATCCCGGCAATGATTGGTATGCGTTGATGCCGTTGGTACGGGTTTGTGTGCCAATTTTATTTGGCCGCGGATGCAACCTTATTGAAATAGGGATTCAGAGATGATAAAGTTTTTTCAGACCAAACATGTAAAGATGTTTGGTAAGGATTTGGCGGGCTTCATCATGGGGGAGCTCAATTCTTCCCAGATGAAGAAAGATGCTAAGTTCATGGAGAAAGCACAAAAGACCTTGGTCAAAACGGACAGATTGGTGCAGAAGTTCAAGCTGGAAAATAAGCTGAATTTTTATCAACGCAGCCAGCTTGCAAATAGTTTCTTATGGCATCTGCGTGATGAAGGCTGTCCGGATGAATATGCCCGCCAGTTGACGGAGTGGCTGGTAATGCAGATGCAATGATCTGATCTGGATTGAATATGAAGAAGATTTTGGGATTTTTTCTTGGGAGATCTGGAAATAAAGAGATCATGGGCCCAGTTGGTTTGGGTAACATAGAGTTGTCTCGGAATTTCAAGGTGCAGGCAAACCAAGCTGTCGCACATGGGTGCTGGGACGAGGCCACGCAGCTCTATGAAAAAGCCATTTCGGCCAATCCAGCAGATGCATCTTTGTTGGTCGGTTTGGGATTCAGCCATTTGGAGGCCGTAAGACCCAAGGAGGCATTGGCGACCTTGTCACAGGCGCTACGTTTATTACCGAGCAGCCAGGACGCCTGGTTCTTGGCAGGACGTGCGCAAATTGCCCTGGGCCTTGAAGAGGATGCTGCGAAAAGTTGGCGAAGATTGCTTGAAATCAATCCGAATTTTTTGCCAGTCTATCCCGATATTTTGCAGCTGCTTCTGCGTTTGGGATGTTATCAAGAGGCCATAGAGACTACCTTGAAGGCTGTAGAGCGTGCGCCGGACTGTTTCGAGTATCAGTTGTACCATGCCAATCTCTTGTTCCATGCGCATCAGAGTGAAGCCGCCATTCCATACTATTTTCGGGCTCTGAAGATTAATCCCGGATCTCCAGATGTTCTTGCCAATCTGGGAGTTGCTTGCCGTCAAAGCGGTGATCTGGAAAGTGCATTGGATTATTCGCGTCAAGCCATAGATTTTAATTCCAATGCACCGGATTTCTTTAGTAACTATTTATTTCTTTTGCAATCTGCGTCAAATATCAGTGTTCAGGATAAGTTTCTTGAGCATAGGCGCTATGCGGAGGTTTTTGAGGAGCCCTACAAGAAATTTTGGACTTCCCATAATAATCGGCGCGATCCATTAAAGATCTTGCGAATAGGGTATGTTTCGGGCGATTTCTGCGATCATGCCTTGCGATTTTTTATTGATCCAGTATTGAAAAATCACGATCATGGCGACTTTGAGATTCATTGCTACTATACCAATAGTATAGATGATGAATATACAAAGAGACTGCGATCGTACGCAGATCGTTGGGTGGATTGCTGGAGTTGGAGCGATGACCAGCTATTCAGTGATATTCAGGAGCAACAAATAGATATCCTGGTGGATCTTTCAGGGCATACGGCGCACAATCGTTTGCCCGTATTCGCGAGAAAGCCTGCTCCTGTACAGATGACATGGCTGGGATATCAGTCAACTACAGGCTTGACTGCGATCGACTGGCGCATTACAGACCATAGCCTGGATCCGGTAGGCATGACAGAGCGATTCAACAGCGAATGCCTTCTGAGACTGCCTGCTGCAGGTGTTTTTGCGATGGATGACGGCGCTCCTGTATTTCGTGAGCTTCCATGCCTCGCTGGTAAGCAATTTACTTTCGGCTGTTTGCACAATCCTTCCAAAGTTACGATGGAGGTCCTGGATACTTGGGCCGAAATCCTTTTGCGAGCACCGGCCACAGTTTTGCTGATGGGAAATTCCACATCCCTATATGCAGAAAAAGTGCGTCAACGTATGGACCTAAAAGGTGTGAGTGCCGATCGACTGATATTTGTAGAACGCTTATCCTTGCAAGGATATCTTGGGCTGCATGAACGTATCGATTTGATGCTCGATACCTTTCCATACAATGGAGGGACCACTACTTTACATGCCGTAGGCATGGGTTTGCCGACCATAGTGCTTAGCAGCGAAAGCGCGATATCACGTGTGGGAGAATCCATAATGCATGGGTATGGCTTGTCTGAATTCTGCTGTCTTGATATTGAAGAATATGTGATCCAGGCTGTGGGCTGGAGCCGCAGGTGTAAGGAGTTGGCGAATTTGCGTAAGATATTGCCGGAAAGAGTGGCTCGGCAGAATGCACAACTGGCGCTTGAATTCACGAAAAGTCTGGAAAAAGCTTGGCGAGATATTTGGGAAGAGTGGTGCGAAAAATCTGGAGACGAACACTAATTCCATTTTATTTGAAATGATGTATTGACCCAGTAAAAACCTGCACAGGTCTTAAACTGAGAAGAATGAGACCTGAGCATGAAGAATGACGAAGAGATCAAACGCTGGACAGCCAAGCGCAAGAGCGCGCTGGTGATGGACATCATCCAGGGCAAGACGATGGTCGCCGAGGCCAGCCGAACACACGATCTTATGCCCTCGGAGATCGAGAACTGGGTCGACGACGCCAAGCGCGTGCGGGTCAAGCCTGAAGATGTGCGTGAGCGATATGAACGCCAACTGCGCAAGCTCCAAGAAGCCTACGTGGAGGCCATGCTGGAGCTGCGTGTCCGAAAAAAGCTACAAGCCTTGCTGGACGAGGGCGGGAAGTGATCCTGCACGTGCAGCAAGGCCTGGCGGATGAGGTTATTGCGGTCAGCCTGAGTCAACTGTGCCGGTGGTTCGAGATACCGCAGTGAACGGTGTACTACAAGCCCGTCAAGGTAGTACCCAAGGTCGATGAGAGGTTCTCGGAGCCGATCAAGGCGTTGATCGAGGAGTCGCCTGCCTTCGGCTACCGGACGGTGGCCCACCTGCTGGGCTTTAACAAGAACACCGTCCAGCGCATCTTCCAGATCAAAGGCTGGCAGGTCCGCAAACGGGCTATTGGGATGCGGCCGAGGATCCAGGCATTGCCGTCGGTGACAAGGCCCCCAATGAGGCTGGTCGACCGATGTGTGCCGGATCTGGGCCGGTCACGATGGCTAGGCCGCGCTGGCCCTGGTCATCGATTGCCATACCCGTGAACTGTTGGGCTGGCACCTATCGCGCAGCGGCAAGGCGAGCACTGCGTCGAGCGCGCTGGAGCAAGCCTTGATTGCACGGTTCGGTACGCTGGGGCGGGCGCCACAGCCGTTGCTCCTGAGATCAGACAATGGTCTGGTGTTTAACAGCCAGGACTACACAGCCTTTGGTGAGGAGTTACGGGCTGCGCCAGGAGTTCATCACGCCGCACTGTCCACAACAAAACGGCATGGTCGAGCGTGTCATCCGCACGCTCAAGGAGCAATGCGCTCACCGGTACCGGTTCGAGACACTGCAGCGCGCCAGTCGTGTCATCGGTGATTGGATAGGCTTCTACAACAACCGCCGGCCCCACCAGGCGCTGGCGATGAAGACCCGCGCTGAAGCATTCGCATTAGCTGCCTGACCTGTGCAGGTTCTGCTGGGTCAATACATGTCTTGCACTTTCCGATCGTTGCCGTGCTCATACTGCCGGTTGACGCCCATGTACTGAGTGTTGGTGTGATCTTGTAAAAAGCGCTAGCGAAACACTTCACCACTATGGTGATAGGACAAACTATTTGTTGGAGGTCTCAGAGGAATCTGACTTGGTAGATCCTTGAGATATTTTATTTATTTTATATTGAATTAAAAAGGCAATGTGCGAAGCACATTGCCTTTTTTAAGCTGCTGAATTAAATTCGATATTCGAAATTAACGGCACTCTGCAGGAGTGTACTTGGCATTGATGGTGCCAGCAACGCCCACACCCTGCGAAGCGGCAGCGCGGCAATTCCAGCTGATGGAACCGCTGGTCGGAATGTTCGAGGAGGTTGAGGTTCCACCAGTGAATGCCGTGCCGCCCACCTTAGGACCGTCGATAGGGTTCAAGATGAGAGTGCCGGCGCCGGCAATGCCCTGTGCATAAGTGATCGTGATGTAGCCAGCACCTTCGTTGATTTCGACCTTTTCGACATTGTTCGTCTTGTTGGGTGCAATCCAGCCGGCTCCGTAAGGTTTGCCGTTTGCTGCATTCTCAGCGACTGCCACCTTGGCAGCGGAAGCCAAGGACAAGCCTTCAGTAACCTTTGCGCGAGTCGTGTAATCCTGGTACGCCGGCAGCGCCACGGCTGCCAAAATGCCGATGATCGCCACAACGATCATCAATTCGATCAAGGTAAAACCTTGCTGGATGGAACGCTTCATGAACTTCTCCTCATAGGGGGTTGATTGCATGCTCTGTAGAGCAAGAGCCGTGCCAGTCGCGCCTTGAGGCCAAGGTTCGCGCATGTGTATTGTTTGGTTGCAAATTACACGGCTGGTCGACATTCTCTGACAAATCGATCCAATTTTGCGTGACATTTTTGTCAAGGATGGTGAGCTTGCCAACGAAGCAACAGCGAACCTTGTCAGTGGATCAAGAGGGTCCCTCACGCCACCAGGAACTGCATCTGCGTGCCTGCCAGTTCCACCGTGTCGCCATGTTGCAGCGGCATGGCGCGGCGGCCGATTTCCTGGCCGTTGAGCTTGAGGCTGGGGGAGTCGCCTTCCAGCTGGGCCAGCACGAAGCCGTGGTGCTTTTGGGTGATGGAGGCGACGGCCACGCCGGGCTTGCCCAGCGTGGTGACGACTTTGACCAGTGGTACTTCGCGGCCGGCGGCGTTGCCGTTGAGCATGCGGATGGCGGCCTGGCGTGTGGCCAGGCCGGCCATCGAAGGCGGCAGGGTGTGGTCAAAACCTGAGGGGGTCTGGGTGCTGAACTGCGATGGAAGGTCTTCCGCCAAGGGGGCTGGGCGGGTTGCCTCCACTGCTGCGGCAATGGCCGCCAGTGCCGAGCGCGAGGAGGCGCTGACCTGCTGCTGCACGAAGCGGATCTTGTACTTGCCGATGTCCAGCAGGTCGCCGTGGTTCAGGGTCTGGCGCAGTATGGGCTGGCCGTTGACATAGGTGCCGTTGGTGCTGCGCAGGTCTTCGATGATGACGGTGCCGTCGACGATGCTGAGGACGGCGTGCTCGCCACTGACGGCGAGGTTGTCGATCACGATGTCGTTGTAGGGGCGGCGTCCCAGCGTGGTGCGCTCCTTGGCCAGCTGCACTTCCTTGATGACGGCGCCGTCGATGGAGATGACCAGGGTCGGCATGCTCAAAGTTCCTTTGTTATGCCCGGCTTGCACCATCCACTGGGCGATCCGGAGCTGGGGTGTATCTAAATATTATGTCTGCGGCCTGCGCGCGCCGAGGTCTGCCATCGTATTTGATACAGACTATGGATTGTCTTTTCCTGATTGTTGTATTTGCAATCATTTTTAACAATTGGAACCTGCGAGGGCGGTGCAGGCAAGCGCGTCCATCGGTTGGGATCTGCCGTCGATCGCTGTGTGAGGCTCAATCGAGGGAAGTGCTGGCTGTGGGGGACGGGCTGGCCTGTATCTCGATCAGCGCCGCGCTGATGTTGTCGTTTCCGCCGGCTTCATTGGCGGCGGCGAGCAGCGAGGTCAGCAAGACGGGCAGCGGGCTGGATTGGGTGAACAGGGCGGCGATGGCTTGGTCATCGAGCATGTCGGTGAGGCCGTCGGAGCACAGCAGGATGCGGTCGCCGGGTTGCAGCGGCCACTCATTGAAATCGGGCGTGACGTCCGGCGTGACGCCCAGGGCCTGGGTGAGCAGGTGGCCCAGGCCGGATTGCCGGGCTTCGTGGTCCTGGATGCGGCCTGCGTCGATTTCTTCCTGTAGCCAGGTGTGGTCCCGGGTCAGGCGCAGCAGTTGACCCTCGCGCCAGCCGTAGGCCCGCGAGTCGCCAAGGTGGGCGAGCATCAGCAGACCTGGCAGCAGGGCTGCGGCAATGATGGTGGTGCCCATGCCGCGGCAGCCCGGTGTTTCCCGGGCGGCCGTAAGAATGGCGGCGTTGGCCAGGTTCAAGGCATTGGCCAGTGACTGCTGCAATTCCTGGCGGGCTTGCGGAGTGTTGGCTGCCGGCGCCTCGGTGGCCACGCTTTGCAGTGCCACTGAGACCAGGCTGATGGCCATGGCGCTGGCGACTTCGCCGGCGTTGTAGCCGCCCATGCCATCGGCCAGCACCGCAATGGGCCAGGGCTGGGCGCTGGGGTGGATAGTGACCGCATCCTCGTTGTTGTCACGGCGCCGGCCCACATCGGTGCGCGCAACCATGGCGCAGTGTTGCGCAGGGACTGCCTGTCGGCAGGGCTGGTCCGGGGTCTTGGGTGCGCTGGGCATGGTGGCGAAGGGCGGGCGCGGCGGTGTTGCCATCAGTCCCTGTGTGCAGATGCAATGGTGAAGCCGGTGCACAGCGTAAATGAAAACAGTGCCCCCAAGTGCCAAGAATGGGCCGGCGTAGCGGCTCGTCAGCTTGACGCCACATCAAGAACGGATCCTCACAAAGCAAAAACGCACTGCCGAGGCAGTGCGTTGTGGAGGTGGCGAGGGGCCGCCTGCGGCAGTATCAGGCCTGTGCCGCGTGCTTGGCGCCGGAGCGCGACTGCAGGAGCTTGCCAATGCCGACGACCAGCACGGCACCGGCGGCAGCCGCCACGTAGTGCAGCCAGGGATGGCTGATGGCGTAGTCGTGCAGCAGGCGGTCGTTGACGATGGTTTCTCCGCCGACCCAGCCGATCAGGGCAGCGCCCAGCGTGATGATGACGGGGAAGCGCTCCATGAGCTTGATCATCAGCGTGGAGCCGAAGATCACCAGCGGGATGCTGATGGCCAGGCCCAGGATCAGCAGGACCATGTTGCCCTGCGCCGTGGCGGCCACGGCGATCACGTTGTCCAGGCTCATCACCAGGTCGGCGATCAGGATGGTGCGGATGGCGACCATCATGCTGCCGTGTCCCTTGGATTCGCCTTCATCATCTTCTTCGCCGGTCAGCAGTTGCAGGCCGATCCACAGCAGCAGGCAGCCGCCCACGATCTGCAGGAAGGACAGCTCCAGCAGCTTGGCCGCGACCACGGTCAGGATGATCCGCAGCACCACGGCGGCGCCGGAGCCGAACATGACGGCTTTCTTTTGCTGTGCGGGGGGCAGCGAGCGTGCTGCGAGGGCGATGACGACGGCGTTGTCGCCAGACAGAATGATGTTGATCCAGACGATCTTCAACAGGCCGATCCAGAAATCGGCGCTTTGCAGGTATTCCATGGTTTCTCCACTGTTATGAGTTGAAAAGCGCCAGGGCGGTGGCCTCTGGCGCTTTTTCTTTTTTGGAGTCGTCAGTGTAGGGCGGACTTGCCGCCTTACCGATTCGTAATTCTGCGTAATTTTTTCCTGGGGCGAACCCCAGGATGTCGCGCAGAACCGGTGCCGCTTAGATAAGGCCCTTGAGCAGGCGACCCATTTCGGAAGGATTGCGGGTGATGACGAAACCGCACTCTTCCATGATGGCCAGCTTGGCGTCGGCCGTGTCGGCACCGCCGGAGATCAGCGCGCCGGCGTGGCCCATGCGCTTGCCGGGAGGGGCGGTGACACCAGCGATGAAGCCGACGATCGGCTTCTTCATGTTGTCCTTGCACCAGCGGGCAGCTTCGGCTTCGTCGGGACCGCCGATTTCGCCGATCATGATGACGGCGTCGGTGTCGGGATCGTCGTTGAAGGCCTTCATCACGTCGATGTGCTTGAGACCGTTGATCGGGTCACCGCCGATGCCCACGGCCGACGACTGGCCAATGCCCAGTTCGGTCAGCTGTGCCACGGCTTCATAGGTCAGCGTGCCGGAGCGGCTGACCACGCCGATGCGGCCCTTCTTGTGGATGTGGCCGGGCATGATGCCGATCTTGATCTCGTCGGGCGTGATCAGGCCGGGGCAGTTGGGGCCCAGCAGCAGGGTGCGCTTGCCGCCTGCGGCTTCCTTGGCGCGCATCTTGTTGCGCACTTCCAGCATGTCACGGACGGGGATGCCTTCGGTGATGCAGATGGCCAGGTCCAGGTCTGCTTCCACGGCTTCCCAGATCGCGGCGGCAGCGCCTGCGGGGGGAACGTAGATCACGGAGACCGTGGCGCCCGTGCCTTGCGCGGCTTCCTTGACGGAGGCGTAGATTGGCACGTCGAAGATCTTTTCGCCGGCCTTCTTGGGGTTCACACCGGCCACGAAGCAGTTCTTGCCGTTCGCGTATTCAATGCACTTTTCAGTGTGGAACTGGCCCGTCTTGCCCGTGATGCCTTGGGTGATGACCTTGGTGTCTTTGTTGATGTAGATCGACATGGTGTTTTCTCCGGGCCTGCTTACTTGACGGCTTCGACGATCTTGGTGGCCGCTTCGGCCATCGTGTCGGCGCTGATGATGGGCAGGCCGGACTCGGCCAGCATCTTCTTGCCCAGTTCTTCGTTCGTGCCCTTCATGCGCACGACCAGGGGCACTTGCAGGTTCACGGCCTTGCAGGCAGTGATCACGCCGGTGGCGATGGTGTCGCACTTCATGATGCCGCCGAAGATGTTGACCAGAATGCCTTCGACCTTGGGGTTCTTGAGCATGATCTTGAAGGCTTCGGTGACCTTCTCGGGGGTGGCGCCGCCGCCCACGTCCAGGAAGTTGGCCGGCTCGCCGCCGAACAGCTTGATGGTGTCCATGGTGGCCATGGCCAGACCTGCACCGTTGACCAGGCAGCCGATGTTGCCGTCCAGCGAGATGTAGGCCAGATCGAACTTGGAGGCTTCGACTTCAGCGGGATCTTCTTCGTCCAGGTCGCGCAGGGCCACGATTTCGGGCAGGCGGAACAGGGCGTTGGCGTCGAAGTTGAACTTCGCGTCCAGGGCAACCACGTTGCCCTTGCTGTCACGGTTCAGCGGGTTGATCTCGACCAGCGAGGCATCCGTGTCCATGTAGCACTTGTAGAGCTTCTGGCAGATGTCGATGAACTGGGCGGTGGAGTCGGCAGGCATGCCGATGCCCTTGGCCAGTTCTTCGCCTTGGGCCTGGGTCAGGCCGACCAGGGGATCAACGAAGATGGTGATGATCTTCTCGGGAGTGGAGTGGGCCACTTCCTCGATGTCCATGCCGCCTTCGCTGGAAGCGATGAAGGCCACCTTCTGCGTGCCGCGATCGGTCACGCACGACAGGTAGTATTCCTTCTGGATGTCGGCGCCGTCTTCGATGTACAGGCGGCGGACCTTCTGGCCTTCGGGGCCGGTCTGGTGCGTGACCAGCTGCATGCCCAGGATCTGGCCAGCCAGTGCCTTGACGTCGTCAATGCTCTTGGCAACCTTCACGCCGCCGCCCTTGCCGCGACCACCAGCGTGGATCTGGGCCTTCACGACCCACACGGGGCCGCCAAGCTTCTGGGCGGCCTCGACGGCCTCTTGCACTGTGAACGCAGGGATACCGCGAGGTACAGGCACACCAAACTGACGCAAGATGTCCTTGCCTTGGTATTCATGAATCTTCATGATGTCTCTCTCAAACAAATAGGGGGGGATTGACCCGGTAGCCCTGGGGTGCTGCCTCAAGGCGGAGTGACCTGGCAATCGCCGAATGTACCATGCTGCACTGCGCCATCCGACACGCCCCCATGCGCAGAATCCACAATTTCCTGCGGGCCAAGCAGCATGCCAGGAACTGTGCAATGCATTGATATGTCAGGGAAAAGACGGTTTCCCGACATTTCTTTCAGGCGCCACAGCTCTTTTGTCTTATAGAGGATCTGCAGACGGCGCTGCCCGCTGTTTGTAACAGGCGCATGTCAGCAGGCCCTTGATCGCCACCGCCAACCGTTTTGCGACAACGGGCGCAGGGGGACCCGGTTTCGGTGAGAATCCGCAGCTGGAACGCGGCAATGGTGCCGCAGCGGCTCCAGGAGGGCCGCGCAGCAGGAGAAATACAGCGATGGCAAAAGTCTTTATCGATGGCGAAGCAGGCACGACAGGGCTGCAGATCCGTGAGCGTCTGGTCGATCTGTCCGGCGTGGAGCTGGTCAGCATTGCCCCCGAGCTGCGAAAGGATCCTGCCGCCAAGCGTGCGCTGATCGCCGGCGTGGACTTGGTCATCCTGTGCCTGCATGACGATGCCGCGCGCGAGACCGTGGCCATGGTCGATTCCATTGAGGCCGAGACCGGCCGTGCCATCAAGATCATCGATGCATCCACGGCCCACCGCGTGGCGCCCGACTGGGTGTATGGCTTTCCGGAGCTGCGTGCCGGCCAGCTTGAGGCGGTCAAGACTGCCAAGCGCGTGTCCAACCCCGGCTGCTATGCGACGGGAGCCATCGCGCTGCTGCACCCGCTGGTTGCCGCGGGCCTCATCCCCGCCGACCATGGCCTGAGCCTGCCCTCGGTGTCCGGCTATTCGGGCGGCGGCCGCAGCATGATCGAAGCCTATGAGGCCGGCACGGCCGCGCCTTACGAGGCCTACGCGCTGGGCCTGACGCACAAGCACATTCCCGAGATCCTGCAATACACCGGCCTGACGCGCCGCCCGGTGTTCATTCCCGCCGTGGGCAATTTCCGCCAGGGCATGCTGGTGCAGCTGCCGCTGCATCTGGACCTGCTGCCGGGCGCGCCCAAGGCGGCCGACCTGTACGATGCGCTGGCCTCCCACTACGCGGCCACCAACACGCCGGAGCAATGGGTGTCGGTGCTGCCGCCCACCGAGGACATGAAGCTGGCCGCCGACACGCTGACCGACACCAACAAGCTGGAGCTGCGCGTGTTCGCCAATGAGCAGTACCGCCAGGCCGTGCTGATCGCCCGTCTGGACAACCTGGGCAAGGGCGCCAGCGGCGCCGCCGTTCAGAACCTGCAGATCATGCTGGGCCTGTGAGCCCGGCCACGCCTCCGTCCGCGTCCCTGCCGGGCCGGCGCAGTCCGGTCTGGGGCCATGTCCTGGCCCTGGCCGTGCTGTGCCTGCTGGTCGTTGTGTTTGCCTGGAAGCTGCGGCCTGCATTGCCGTCTTCATCGCGCCTGCTGCTGAGTCCGCTGCTGGGCAATATGGAAGCCTGTCTGGTGCAGGACGGGCTGCGCGAGGACTTTCCCAAGGAATTTCAGCAGATACCCGCCAGTTGCCTGGGTCCGCAGGGCTCGGCCGCAGAAATGGTGAAAGCCACGCTGCAGCGCCTGGGCCGGCCCCAGGGTGAACTGGACCTGGGCTATACGCTCAGCGTGCCGCTGCTGCGCTATGTGCAGTGGAATGGCCAGGCCTGGGAAGTCCGGGGCGAGGCGCTGGACCGCGTGGTGCGCACGGTGGCGCAGGCGCACCGGCCCGTGGTGCTGTATCTGTTCGCCACGCATTTCGAGGTGCACTCCAAGGCCGAGGAGCGCCTGGCCGCCGATCCCGCCAATCTTGCGTGGACACCCAAGGGGCCGCTACCGCTGGACAGCTATCTGGGCGCGCGCATCTTCCCGTGGTCGGTCGCGCGGCAGGACAACGAAGTCACGCGCGTGCGCAAACTGGTCGTCGATGCCCTGGCCGAGCGGATGTGCGCCGCAGGCGATGCCGCCATGCACCAGCTGCGCGCCCTCACCGTGCTGGGCGAGACGCACCAGCTGTTTCCGGGGTTCGAGGCCGGCATGGGGTTCGCGGCCGAAGGCTATGCGGTCACCGACTACAGCCCGGCCTCCGTGGCGGGCTTCCATGCATTCCTGCGCCAGCGCTATGGCGACATCGCGCGGCTCAATGCCCATCTGAAGTCCGGCTTTGCCAGCTTCGACGCGGTCGAGCCGCCGTCGCGCAACATCCGCAGCGAGCCGCTGCAGAACTTCTTCCAGCACATCGACAGCTATGCAGCCGGCACCGTGCCCGTGTCCGGCTGGGTCCACTCGCCCGATGCGAAGCTGCAAAAGCAGCTGGCCGTGGCCGTCTTCGTGGACGGGCGTCCTTACTCGCACGCCCCCGTGCACATGCACCGCCAGGACGTGGCACAGGCCAAGCCTGGGTTCCTCACGCCCGATGTGGGCTGGCGTGCCGACATCCGCTATCCGGCGCTGGGCGAGGGCCTGCACCGCATCGACGTGGTGCTGCAGGCCGGTGGACGCAGCCTGGGCCTGCTGGCCACTCGCCAGATCGCCGTGATGGACCGCAACCAAGGCGAGCCCAGGCCCCATGCCGCCGAGGCCTTGCCCGACTTCGGCAAGCTGCCGGACGGCGTGGAATTCTGGGTGGACAGCCCGCAGGACCGGCTGGCGCTGTTCTACAACCCGCTGGTCACGGACTGGAACGATTTCCGCGAGCAGCAGGTGGCCGACTACATCCAGGGCTTTTCCGAGCACATCGGCCACGGCTGCCTGGGCCGGGTTCCTCGCTTTGCCCACCAGCTCAACCCCCATGCGAATCCGAGCTGGGATGCCAACCGCTATGCCGTGGAGCGCAGCCTGCAGCGCATGCCGGGGCTGTCCCTGGGTGTCAGCCTGTACGGCGAAGATACCTACGGCCCGCTGGTCGGCCAGATGCTGCGCCGCTATGGCCACACGGCCTATGGCGTGACGGAGTTCCATCCGCTGGTGGCCCTGTCGCCACAGCGGCTGGAGAAAGTGCTGACCATGCACCGCCGCCAGGGCGCGCGCTTCCTGTCCTTCTTCATGGAAGCCCGGCCCGAGGATGCGACGGGCACGCAGTCCAGCAACGAGTTCTCGTTCGATGCGGACAACACCGCGCATGGCTCGGATGCGCTGTACCACTCGCTGCGCCAGCTGCTGCAACCGCACTGATCTGCCGCGCGCAGCCATCGACGTGTCTTCCCTGCAGAACAACTCGCCCGTGGCCGCCGGCCGGGCCACCGCCATCGGACTGCTGGCCGTGGTGTGCTGGAGCTGCACCGTGGGCCTGATGCGCTCGGTGGCCGAGCCGCTGGGCGCCGTGGGCGGTGCCGCCATGCTCTATACGGTCAGCGCCCTGTGCGTGGCAGCCGTGCGCGGCCTGCCCAGGCCCTCGCAGTGGCGGGCCATGCATCCGGCCTACTTCTGGGGCTGTGGCCTGCTGTTTGCGGTCTACGAGATCTGCCTGTCGCTGGCGATTGGCCTGGCGCAGGACCGCGCCCAGGCGCTGGAGCTGGGGCTGATCAATTACCTGTGGCCCAGCCTGACCATCGTTTTGGCCGTGCTGCTGCGCCAGCAGCATGCGCGCTGGTGGCTGTGGCCCGGCGTGCTGCTGTGCCTGTGGGGGCTGACGCGCGTGCTGGGCGGTGATTCCCTGCAACTGCGGGGCATGGCGGACCACATGCTGTCCAACCCGCTGGCGTATGGACTGGCTTTTGGCGCGGCCCTGCTGTGGCCCTGCTATTCGCTGGCTGCGCGGCGCTGGGGCGGTGGTCACAATGCTGTGGGCCTTTTCCTGATATGGACTGCGCTGGCGTTGTGGATCAAATGGCTGTGGCTGGGCGGCGAAGGCGGCATGCAATGGTCGGGCACCCTGGTGCTGCAATTGCTGGCCGTGGGCGGGCTCACCGCCCTGGGCTACAGCTGCTGGGAGCACGGCATACAGCACGGGCATCTGGCCGTGATGGCTGCCGCCTCGTACTTCACGCCCGTGTTCTCTGCCTTGCTGGCCAGTGCCTGGCTGCAGGTGCAGCCGGGCTGGGGCTTTTGGCAGGGCGTGGTGCTGGTGACCGTGGGGTCGCTGGTGTGCTGGGGTGCGACCCGGCGCGCAGACTAGCCTTCGTCCTCTGCTCCTGCGTCCCAGTCTTCGCTGCGCCCCCGCAGCACCTTGCTCGCAATTTCTCCTCCAAAACCGCGCGCAGCCAGGAAACGCATCTGCTTGAGTCGTTCCTGCGGTGTGGCCGGTGGTGCGCCGAAGCGCTGGCGCCATACGGCAAGGGCGCGCTGCAGTTCGGTGGCGCGCAGTTGCTCTGCGGCGGCGCGCACCAGGCCGTCGTCCAGCCCCTTGTTGCGCAACTCCTGCACCACGCGTGCCGTGCCAAAGCGCGCGGCCTTGCGGTGCAGCACGGACTCGGCCACGCGCTGGGCACTGATGAAGCCGCGCTGCTCCAGCGCGTCGAGCATGGCGCCCAGGTCTTCGCCTTCCTCCACATGGGGGGCGAGCTTGCGTTCCAGCTCCAGCCGTGAATGTTCGCGCTGGCCCAGCAGCTTGAGCGCCCGGCCCTTGAGCGACAGCTTGGCGAATCCCATGCGGCAATGTCTCCTGAATCGTCCCGAATAAAAAAGGCCCCCACGCTCCCCTTGCTGCGCAAGGTCCGCTGCCCCCCAAGGGGGCCGCTTTTTTGCCTTGGGGCGTCCCGGCGATAAAAAAGGCGCAGACGTGAGCCTGCGCCAAGATGGCAAACACAGTGTGTGCAGGCGCGGCAGCGCCTGCAGTGAGGGGTCAGGCCGCTCAGGCTTCGATCACGCCGTCCTTGTCGGCCTTGGCCTTGCCCGCCTTGGCGGCCTTGGCTTCGGGGGCATCGCCACCGGCCGTGGGCAGCAGGGCAATGCCCAGGCTGTCGCGCACCTTGTTCTCGATCTCCACGGCCAGGCCGCTGTTCTCGCGCAGGAATTCGCGGGCGTTGTCGCGGCCCTGGCCGATCTTCTCGCCGTTGTAGGCATACCAGGCGCCCGACTTGTCGAGGATCTTGGCGTTGACGCCCATGTCCAGGATTTCACCTTCGCGCGAGATGCCTTCGCCGAAGAGGATGTCGAACTCGGCGGTCTTGAACGGAGGCGAGACCTTGTTCTTGACGACCTTGACCTTGGTCTCGTTGCCGATGGCCTCGTCGCCCTTCTTGATGGTGCCGGTGCGGCGGATGTCCAGGCGGACCGAGGCGTAGAACTTCAACGCATTGCCGCCCGTGGTGGTTTCGGGGCTGCCGAACATCACGCCGATCTTCATGCGGATCTGGTTGATGAAGATGACCATGCAGTTGGTCTTCTTGATGGTGGCTGTCAGCTTGCGCAGCGCCTGGCTCATCAGGCGGGCCTGCAGGCCGGGCAACTGGTCGCCCATCTCGCCTTCGATTTCGGCCCGGGGTGTGAGGGCGGCCACCGAGTCCACGACGATCATGTCCACGGCACCCGAGCGCACCAGGCTGTCCACGATTTCCAGGGCCTGCTCGCCGGTATCGGGCTGGCTGATCAGCACTTCGTTGAGGTTTACGCCCAGCTTCTGGGCGTAGCTGGTGTCCAGTGCGTGCTCGGCGTCGATGAAGGCGCAGGTGCCGCCCTGCTTTTGCATTTCGGCGATGACCTGCAGCGTCAGCGTGGTCTTGCCCGAGGATTCAGGGCCGTAGATCTCGATCACGCGGCCACGGGGCAGGCCGCCAACGCCCAGGGCGATGTCCAGGCCCAGCGAGCCGGTGGAGACGACTTGGATGTCCTGGATGGCTTCGCCTTCACCCAGGCGCATGATCGTGCCCTTGCCGAACTGCTTTTCGATCTGGGCGAGTGCGGCCTGCAGGGCCTTGGCTTTTTCACTGTTGGCGGTGGTGACGGCGGTGTTCATGCGGACTCCTGGGTTGGCTGGGGTTTCAGCTCTGTATTTGCATTCAGGCTGGATGCTTGAACAGTAGTTTATGGGCTTGTTGGTTTGTTTTGTGGGTGTTTTTAGTCAGTTTTCCTGACTTGTTGGATTTGCCTCCACAATGCATCCATGAGTGAGTTTTCCCCCGTCACGCCGCCCGCCGACGCCTGGCGCCAGACCCACCTGGGCCGCCTGCTCGGCCATGCCATGCGGCGGTTCGACGCGCGTGTGCTGCAGCTCATGGCGCGCGATGTGGAGGTGCCGCTGGCGCTGTCCAATCTTGCGGCGCGCGACAAGGTGGGTGCGGCCCACATCCACATCACGCGGCATCTGTCGCTGGCTGGCGACAGGCTCACCGACCTGGCCGAGCGCGCTGGCATGACCAAGCAGTCCATGGGCGACCTGGTGGCCCAGTGCGAGGCCTGGGGCCTGGTCACGCGCGAAAGCGACGAACGCGATGCGCGCGCACGCCGCATCCGCTTCACGCCTGCGGGCCTGGCTTGGCTGCAGGCCTTCCATGACGCCGTGTCCCAGGCCGAGGCCGAGTTCCGTGAGGAAGTCGGCGACGACATCGCCACCGTGGTGGCGCTGGGGCTGGAGGCCTATGCGGGCGGCGGCTCACTCGGGTAAGGTCCCTGCCCGTGGGGCGGGGCGCATCCTAGAATCCTAGGAATCAAAGACGCGCATTTCCAACATCCAGAGCGCGTCTGTATTTCAGGAGACAACCCCATGCGCATTCTGATTGCCGAAGACGACCAGGTCCTGGCCGATGGTCTGCTGCGCAGCCTGCGCGGCTCGGGCGCCGTGGTCAGCCATGTGGCCAACGGCAGCGAGGCCGATACCGCGCTGATGACCAGCAGCGAGTTCGACCTGCTCATCCTGGACCTGGGCCTGCCCAAGATGCACGGGCTCGAAGTGCTCAAGAAGCTGCGCGGCCGGGGCGATGCGCTGCCGGTGCTCATCCTCACGGCGGCCGACAGCGTGGAAGAGCGCGTGCAGGGGCTGGACTACGGCGCCGACGACTACATGGCCAAACCGTTTGCGCTGTCCGAGCTGGAGGCGCGTGTGCGCGCTCTCACGCGGCGCGGCATGGGTGGCGCCAGCAGCACCATCAAGCACGGCCCCCTTGTCTACGACCAGGCCGGCCGCGTGGCCACCATCGACGGCAAGATGGTCGAGCTGTCGGCGCGCGAGCTGGGCCTGCTGGAAGTGCTGCTGCAGCGTGCGGGCCGGCTGGTCAGCAAGGACCAGTTGGTCGAGCGCCTGTGCGAATGGGGCGACGAGGTCAGCAACAACGCCATCGAGGTCTATATCCACCGCCTGCGCAAGAAGATAGAGCGCGGCCCCATCCGCATCGCCACCGTGCGCGGCCTGGGCTACTGCCTTGAGAAGATCGCTTCCTGAGGCCGCTGCCCTGGCTGTCAGGCCCGGGTTGGCTTGCCTGCGCATAGTGGCGGATGCCACGGGGCCGTGAACCCGTCGTGAGGGCTGCCCGCCGATGAAAATCTTCCAGCGTGAACAGCGCTCACTGTTCGGCGAGATCCTTGACTGGATGCTCACGCCGCTGCTGCTGCTGTGGCCCGTGAGCCTGGCGCTGACCTGGCTGGTGGCCCAGGGCCTGGCCAACAAGCCGTTCGATCGCGCGCTGGAGTACAACGCCCAGGCGCTGGCGCAGCTGGTGATGGTGCAGCAGGGCAAGGTGCTGTTCAACCTGCCGCAATCGGCCAGCGAGATCCTGCGCGCCGACGAGTCGGACACCGTGTATTTCCAGGTGCTGGGCGTCAAGGGCGAGTACCTGGCCGGCGAGCGCGATCTGCCGCTGCCGCCCGAGTCCGACGATCCGCCATCTGGCGATCTATTGCCCGGCGGTGCACCGACCGGCGGGGCCGTGCAGCTGCGCGATGCGGAGTTTCGCGGCATTGACCTGCGCGTGGCCCATGTCTGGGTGCGCATGCCCCTGCCCGACGAGCCCCAGGCCCTGGTCCAGGTGGCCGAGACGCGCGAAAAGCGCAGCGTGCTGGCTACGGAAATCATCAAGGGCGTGATGCTGCCGCAGTTCGTCATCCTGCCCCTGGCCGCCTTGCTGGTGTGGCTGGCGCTGGCGCGCGGCATCAAGCCGCTGCACCGGCTGGAGGAGCGCATCCGCGCGCGCCGGCCCGAGGACCTCTCGCCCATCAACCACAAGGACGTGCCGCTGGAAGTCGTGCCGCTGGTGGACTCGGTCAACGACCTGCTGGGCCGGCTCGGTGATTCGCTGGCCACGCAAAAGCGCTTTCTGGCCGACGCGGCCCACCAGCTCAAGACACCGCTGGCCGGGCTGCGCATGCAGGCCGAACTGGCCCAGCGCGAGGGCGTGAGCACGGAGGAGTTGCGGCAGTCCCTGGCACAGATCGCGCGCTCCAGCATCCGCGCCACGCACACGGTGAACCAATTGCTGGCGCTGGCGCGCGCCGAGAGCGCCGGCGTGGGCCGCGGCCTGGCCATGCAGCCCTGCAACCTGGTGCGCATCGTCACCGACGTGGTGCGCGACTGCCTGCCGCGCGCCATGGACAAGCATGTGGACCTGGGATACGACGGCGCCGAGTCATCGGCCACGGGCGTCTGGCTGCAGGGCAACGCCACGCTGCTGACGGAGCTGGTGCGCAACCTCGTGGACAACGCCATCAACTACACGCCTTCCAGCAGCAGCCGGCCCGGCATGGTCACGGTGCGCGTGCTGGCCGACCCCTTCGGCCAGGTCCTGTTGCTGCAGGTGGAGGATTCGGGACCCGGCGTGCCCGAGGCCGAGCGCGAGCTGGTGTTCCAGCCGTTCTACCGCGTGCTGGGCTCGGAGGCCGATGGCTCGGGCCTGGGCCTGCCCATCGTGCTGGAGATCGCGCGCCAGCATGGAGCCCAGGTGGTGCTGGAAGATGCGCATCCTGGCCAGCAGCCGCCGGGTGCGCGTTTCAGCGTGCGCTTTAAGGCGCTGCGCTCGCCGCCGTCGCCCAAGCCTGCGGCGTAGGTGGCGGGGCTTCCCCGGCTGCCGCAGATTCCCCGGGAGCCACAGGCGCCACCGCGATCCGTCCCGGCGTCTGCGCGGCATGGTCCACCAGCCAGTTGCGGAAGATGCCCAGGGTGCCGTGGTTGGCGCGGTCGGCCGGATAGCACAGCCAGTAGCCCAGGGCGCTCTGGTAGCCGTGCTGGGGCAGGGGCTCGTTCACCAGGCCGGCCGCGATCTCGTCCTGCACCAGGCAGCGCGGCACCAGGGCGATGCCCATGCCGGCCATGACGGCGCGGATGATGGTCTGGAACTGGTCGAACTGCGGGCCCGCAAGGGGGCTGATGCCGTTGACGCCATGGGCCTCGCTCCAGCGCGCCCAGGCATCGGGAATGGTCACATGGCGCAGCCGGGTGCAGCGCGCCACGTCCTGGGGGGTGGTGATGCGTGCCTCGGGGCCCGCGCCGCGCGGCGGTGCGATCAGCGCCACCTGGCGGCCCACCAGATAGTGGGCATGCGCGCCATTCCAGTGCCCGTCGCCAAACAAAATTGCGCAGTCCAGCCCCGGACTGTCAAATTGGTAGCTGTGTACGTAGGGTACAAAGTGCAGCGTGATCTGTGGATAGCGCTGCTGAAACTGGGGCAGCCTGGGGATCAGCCACTTGGCCGCGAAAGTCGGCAGCGATGACAGGTGCAGCGCGCCTCGGCTGTCATCGCTGGTGATGAGTTCGAGAGTGGCTGCCTCCAGCTGGCCCAGCAGGGCGCGCACTGCGCGCTCATAGCGCTCGCCCGCGGGCGTCAGCCTCAAGCGCTTGCGCTCGCGTTCGAACAGCGGCACGCCCACCCATTTCTCCAGCTCCTGGATCTGCTTGCTGACTGCGCTTTGCGTCAGGTGCAAGGCTTCGGCCGCGCGCGAGACGCCCCCGAAGCGCACCACGGTGGAGAAAGCGCGCAGCAGATGCGTGGGCGGGTTGAGGCGGCGCAAACTCATGACAGGGATATGATGAAAGTATTCCTGTTTGGAATATTAACAGGCACAGTATTTGCTTTTTTTGTGAGCAGATTTCTTTTAATCTGAACTTGTTTGTAAGAAAGATCCTATGCAACGACGTCATTTCCTTGCTTCCATCGCCGCTTCTTCTGTCGTTCCTGGAATGTCCTTCGCCCAGGACACCTCCCGTCCCCTGCGCATCGTCGTTCCGTTCCCTGCTGGTGGCTCCACCGACATGGTCCCGCGCAACATGCAGGATGTGCTGCCCAAGCTGCTGGGCGGCCAGGCCGTGGTGATCGAAAACAAGGCCGGCGCTGGCGGCTCCATCGGCATGGCCGAAGTGGCGCGTGCCACCGACGGCGTGACCTTCGGCATCGCCACGCTGTCCACGCACGGCGTGAACCCCGCCGTGTTCAAGAAGCTGCCCTACGACGCCATCAACGACTTCGTCGGCGTGACCGAGATCGTCAAGGCGCCTGGCGTGATCGTGATCAACCCCAAGCTGGTGCCCGCCAACAACTTCGCCGAGTTCGTGAAGTACCTGAAGGCCAACCCCGGCAAGGTCAGCTTCGCAACACCCGGCAACGGCACCATCGGCCACATGTGGGGCGCCCAGTTCATGAAGAGCACGGGCACCGAGATGCAGCACATTCCCTACCGCGGTGCAGGCCCGGCCATCAACGACGTGCTCGGCGGCCAGGTTCCCGTGTACTTCGACCAGGTGGCTTCCTCGCTGCCCCACATCAAGGGCGGCAAGGTCAAGGCCCTGGCCGTGTCCTGGCATGAGCGCCTGGACGTCCTGCCCGACGTGCAGACCTACGCCGAAGCCGGCCATGCCGACCTGAACGATCCTTCGTGGTTCGGTCTCGTGGCCCCCAAGAGCACGCCGCCCGAGCAGATCGCCCGCGTGCAAAAGGCCATCGCGGCCGCGCTCAAGGACCCGGCCGTGCAAAAGCGCATGGCGGCCCAGGGTCTGTACATCTCCGGCACCAGCAGCGACGCTTTCACCAAGCAGATCGCCAGCGAAGTCGCCAAGATGAAGAAGATTGCCGCCACGGCCCAGATCCAGCTGGATTAAGGCTCCCCCTGAGGCGCTTCGCGCCTTCCCCCTCTCTCGCTTCGCGGGAGGGGGACCACGCCCTCGCTGCGGGACGGCCCTTGCTGGGCGTGCCTGATATGAGGCTGCGCCCTGTTCTTGGAGTGCGCCCGGCGAGTGGCGTCTGCACAACCGAGTAGACACATCTCATGCATCCCGTCCTGCGACTGATCAGTCAGAACTTCCTGCAATCCCTGCCCGGCGCGGCAGGCTCCGGCGCGGCCGATGCCGCGCCGCCCATGGTCACCAGCGCTGCCGGCGCCAGTGCCGTGGTGCTGGACTCGCCGCACAGCGGCACGGTCTACCCGGCGGACTTCGGCTCCTGCCTGCCGCTGGCCACGCTGCGCCAGGCCGAGGACACGCATGTGGAGAAGATCTACGCCTTTGCGCCGGGTCTGGGCGTGAGCTGGGTGGAGGCGCATTTCCCGCGCATCTACCTGGATGCCAACCGCGACACCACCGAGATCGACACCACCATGATCGAGGGCGAGTGGCCGCTGCCCGTCACCACCGACCAGGTCGTGCTGCAGAAGGTGCGCCTGGGCAAGGGCCTGATCTGGAAGTTCACCGATGAGGGCGTGCCCATCTATGACCGCCAGCTGCCCGCCGCTGAACTGCTGCAGCGCATCGAGCGCTGCTGGAAGCCCTACCACGCCGCCGTGGAGCGCGCCATCGACGGCGCCCATGCGCGCCATGGCTACAGCATCCATATCAACTGCCACTCCATGCCTTCCGTCGCAGCCAGCCACGCCACGCTGCACCCGGGCCTGGTCCATGCCGACTTCGTGATCGGCGACCGCGACGGCAGCACGGCCAGCCCGGCGCTGTCCGAGCGCATCTGCGCCTTCCTGCGCGAGCGCGGCTACAGCGTGGACTACAACCATCCCTACAAGGGCGTGGAGCTGGTGCGCCGCTACGGCAAGCCCGCCGAGCACCGCCACAGCATCCAGATCGAGATCAACCGCAAGCTCTACATGAACGAGCAGACCCTGGATCTCGACCAGGCCGGCTACCTGCGCCTGACCACCGACCTGAAGGTGCTGGTGGAGCAGCTGATGGCCACCGATCCGCGTACGCTCTGAAGCCCCTGCGTGTGAAATGCAAAAGGCCCGCGATCACAGGATCGCGGGCCTTTTTTCATCGTGCCCTGGCGGGGCTCAGCAGGGCCTGAACGGCTTGCCCTCGAAGGCCTTGCCGCCCATGGACTCGACCTGGCTGCGCAGCGCGGGCGTGGCCTGGGGCAGGCGCAGCGTGTAGAGGGTGATGTCGGGGCGCTCCTGCACCACGCGGGCCGTGCGCACGCCCTGGCGCGCAACGTTGGTCAACTCGCGCGTGGCCGCTTCCTCGGAGGAGAAGCGGCCCAGCGACAGGCCGGGCTCCAGCGCGCCGCCTGCTCGGTCGAAGTCGATCTTGCGTGCACGCAGTTCCGCGCGCTTGCGCTCCAGGAACTCGGCATCGGGGAATTTGCCCATGTAGACCATCCAGCGGCCCGGCTGGTGCGTGCTGCTCAGGTCCCACTGGTCGCTGGCGACCTGGGCGATCAGGCCGCGGCGCAGCGCCTCGGCATGGCGGTCTTCGATGCCCGTGGCCACCAGGCAGCTGGTGGGCGGGCCCGCGGCTTTCTCGGGGCGAGCCGGTGCAGCGGGTTCCTCGCCACTGGCAGGAGCCGCGGGTGCTGCGGGTGTGGCGGGGGGCGCCGGGGGGGGGGGGGGGGGGGGCGGGGGGGGGGGGGGGGGGGGGG
>NZ_MYFL01000003.1:249726-250055 GCF_002193035.1 Delftia sp. K82
CCAGGCCCAGGGCCTGGAGCTGGCCGTGGCTCCAGAGGTAGTAGCCGGCATTGGCCAGCACCAGCAGCAGGAAGGCGATTCGCAGCATGTCGTTTCTTGGGCCCTAGTGATGAGTCACCCGCCCTAGCCTACAGCAGCCGGGCGCACGCNNCGGGTGCTGCGGGTGTGGCGGGTGCCGCAGGGGATGCAGGAGCCGTGCCCGGGGTGGCCGAGGAGGGGGCCGGCGCGTTGTCCACACTCAGCAGGCTCAGCGCCTCCGGGCGCACCTGCTGGCCCAGCCGCTCGGGCTCGGTCTGGGATGACGGTGCCAGGCCCAGGGCCTGGAGCTG
>NZ_MYFL01000003.1:250167-250883 GCF_002193035.1 Delftia sp. K82
CCTACAGCAGCCGGGCGCACGCTGATTTCCGAGCTGGTGATGGCCTGCAGGCCGCGCGCCGTGCGCACCAGCAGCGCGCCATCGGGGCCCACGCCCTCGGCCGTGCCGCTTTCGCCATCGCTGAGATTGACGGCGCGGCCACGCAGCAGGTCGCGCTGGGCAAAGCGCTCCACCAGCGGCGCAAAGCCCTGGGCGGCAAAGGTCTGTATGTCGGAGACCAGGCCCGGCAGCACGCAGGCCAGGGCGGTGGGTGCGTCCAGGCGTTCGTCCAGCTCCAGCAGGCTGGCCGGGGGCGTGCGCATGCCGTCGCCGGGGCGCGGGCGCACGTTCAGGCCGATGCCCACGACCACGTAGCGCGGCGTGCCGGGCTCATGCGCGGCGCTGCCGACAAAGCTGGCCGTCTCGATCAGGATGCCGCCGAGCTTGCGGTCGCCGTCGATCCACAGGTCGTTGGGCCATTTGAGGCCGATGCGCGGGCGCTGCGAGCCCGGGGCGGGCAATTGCGGCTGCAGGCTTTGCGCCACGCTCAGGCCCACGGCCAGCGACAGGCCGGACCAGTCGGCAGGCGCCAGCGGCATGCCCAGCGAGAAGGTCAGCGAATCGCCCACGCCGCTGGTCCACTGGCGGCCCAGCCGGCCCCGGCCGGCGGTCTGCACTTCGGTCACCAGCAGCACGGGTTCGTTGCGGCCATCGCGGGCGCGCGCCATCAGCTCGGT
>NZ_MYFL01000003.1:251037-251353 GCF_002193035.1 Delftia sp. K82
TTTTGGGGGGCCTTTTCCAAGGGCTTTTCCAAAGGCTTTTCCGCTTTGACCTGCTGCTTTTTGGCCCGCTTTGTCTTTTCAGATTGTTCCGATGCCGGCTTTGCGCTGGCCGGCAATGCATCGCCGGGCATGGGCGGGCGCCGGGCGCGCGCCATCAGCTCGGTATTGGTCGAGCCGATGCTGGGCACGATTTCCACGGAAAAGCCCGGCAACTGCGGCTCGATGGCCTGCCACAGCGATTCCGCAGGCCAGTGAATGGGGGACGATGCCATCATGCGCCGGCCTTTGTGGAGGATTTGCGGGATTTTTTCCTTGG
>NZ_MYFL01000003.1:251542-251800 GCF_002193035.1 Delftia sp. K82
GCCTTCAGCTTCCTGGTGTAGGGTTCGTCGATGATCAGGCCGTAGTCGTAGCTCAGCTCCTCGCCGGCGGCGATGTTGCGCAGCGCGACGATGAAAATCCGGCCATCGCGCTCATCGGTGTAGCAATTGGGAGCGCAGCTGTGGTTGATCCAGCGCGAGGAGTTGCCGCCGTAGTTGGCGTCGATCACGCGGTCTTCGTCCACGTGGAAGTAGAAGGTATGGTTGGGCTGGCTGGGGTCGTGCGGATGCCGGTCCTGG
>NZ_MYFL01000003.1:251996-252209 GCF_002193035.1 Delftia sp. K82
ACGCGTGAGCCATGGATTGTAGAAGCGCAGGCTGCGACATGCAGGTCCTGCGGGGAATGACGAGTACACACAATGACAAAGACCCTGGTGATTGCTGAGAAGCCTTCGGTCGCGCAGGACATCGTCCGCGCGTTGACTCCGGTGGCGGGCAAATTCGACAAGCACGATGAATATTTCGAGAGCGAGCACTACGTCGTGACCAGCGCCGTGGGC
>NZ_MYFL01000003.1:252225-253492 GCF_002193035.1 Delftia sp. K82
AGGAATTCGACGTCAAGCGCGGCAAATGGAGTTTTGCCAACCTGCCGGTGATTCCGCCGTATTTCGACCTCAAGCCCGTGGACAAGACCAAGAGCCGGCTCAATGCCGTGGTCAAGCTGGCCAAGCGCAAGGACGTCACCGAACTCATCAACGCCTGCGACGCGGGCCGCGAGGGTGAGCTGATCTTCCGCCTGATCGAGCAGTACGCCGCAGGCGCCAAGCCCGACGGCAAGGGCCTGGGCAAGCCGGTCAAGCGCCTGTGGCTGCAGTCCATGACGCCGCAGGCCATCCGCGACGGCTTCCAGAACCTGCGCAGCGACAGCCAGATGCAGGGCCTTGCCAGCGCGGCGCGCAGCCGCTCCGAGGCCGACTGGCTGGTGGGCATCAACGGCACGCGCGCCATGACGGCCTTCAATTCGCGCGACGGCGGCTTCTTCCTGACCACCGTGGGCCGCGTGCAGACGCCCACGCTGTCCCTGGTGGTGGAGCGCGAGGAAAAGATCCGCAAGTTCGTCAGCCGCGACTACTGGGAAGTGCATGCCGCCTTCGACGCGCAGGCCGGCCAGTACCTGGGCAAGTGGTTCGATCCCCAATGGAAGAAGAGCGAGGATGCGGAAGCCCGCGCCGACCGCATCTGGAACCAGCGCGACGCCCAGGCCATCGCCGACGCCGTGCGCGGCAAGCCGGCCCAGGTCACCGAGGAGTCCAAGCCCACGTCCCAGGCCAGCCCGCTGCTGTTCGACCTGACCAGCCTGCAGCGCGAGGCCAACGGCAAGTTCGGCTTCTCGGCCAAGACCACGCTGGCGCTGGCGCAAAGCCTGTACGAGCGCCACAAGGCCCTGACCTACCCGCGTACCGACTCGCGCGCCCTGCCCGAGGACTACGTGCCCGTGGCGCACCAGACCTTCGCCATGCTGGCCGGCAGCGGCATGCGCCACCTGGCGCCCTTTGCCCAGCAGGCGCTGGACGAGAACTATGTGCGCCCGACCAAGCGCATCTTCGACAACAGCAAGGTGTCGGATCACTTTGCCATCATCCCGACCACGCAGGCGCCCAGCGGCCTGTCCGAGGCCGAGCAAAAGCTCTATGACCTCGTCGTGCGCCGCTTCATGGCCGTGTTCTTCCCGAGTGCCGAGCACCAGGTGACCACGCGCATCAGCAAGGTCGAGCAGCACAGCTTCAAGACCGAAGGCAAGATCCTGGTTAAGCCCGGTTGGCTGGCCATCTACGGCAAGGAGGCCGCCAACGAGGTCGAAGGCGGCAAGGA
>NZ_MYFL01000003.1:253630-254611 GCF_002193035.1 Delftia sp. K82
ACGACGAGCTGCGCGAGGCCATGCAGGAAAAGGGCCTGGGCACGCCTGCCACGCGCGCGGCCATCATCGAAGGCCTGCTGACCGAAAAGTACATGCTGCGCGAAGGCCGCGAGCTGATTCCCACGGCCAAGGCCTTCCAGCTCATGACGCTGCTGCGCGGCCTGGGCGTGGAAGAGCTCTCGCGCGCCGACCTCACCGGTGAATGGGAATACAAGCTGGCCCAGATGGAAAAGGGCCAGCTCTCGCGCGATGCCTTCATGCAGCAGATCCAGTCCATGACGGAAAAGCTGGTCAAGAAGGCCAAGGAATACGACCGAGACACCGTGCCCGGCGACTACGCCACCCTGTCCACGCCTTGCCCCAACTGCGGCGGCGTGGTCAAGGAGAACTACCGCCGCTACGGCTGCACGGGCAGCGACGGCCAGGGCGCGGGCTGCGGCTTCTCGTTCACCAAGTCGCCTGCAGGCCGCACCTTCGAGACGGCCGAGGCCGAGCAACTGCTGCGCGACCGCCGCCTGGGCCCTCTGGACGGCTTTCGCTCCAAGGCAGGCTGGCCCTTCGTGGCCGAAGTCACCATCGTGCGCGATGAGGAAGGCGGCAACTACAAGCTCGAGTTCGACTTTGGCGACGACGCCGCCTCCGAAGACACGGGCGAGCTGGTGGACTTTGCCAGCCAGCAATCGCTGGGCCCCTGCCCCAAGTGCGGCGCGCCCGTCTTCGAGCACGGCAGCAACTACGTCTGCGCCAAGGCCGTGCCCACGCTGGCCCAGGCCACGCCCAGCTGCGACTTCAAGAGCGGGCAGATCATCCTGCAGCAGCCCATAGAGCGCGAGCAGATGCAAAAGCTGCTGCAGACCGGCAAGACCGACCTGCTGGACAAGTTCGTCTCCAACCGCACGCGCCGCAGCTTCAAGGCCTTCCTGGTGTGGGACGGCGCGGCCGGCAAGGTGAACTTCGAGTTCGAGCAGCGCGACAGCAAAT
>NZ_MYFL01000003.1:254839-256171 GCF_002193035.1 Delftia sp. K82
CAAGGACAAGCGTGTCATCCGCGCCGACGACAAGCTGCGCCCCGTCTTCGGCAAGGACAGCGTGAACATGTTCGAGCTGGCTGGCATCGTGGGCAAGCATCTGGCGTAAGGCGCCTGCCTGACCTGATCCTGCGACCCGCTTCTGCACCTTGCCGGAGCGGGTCGCCGGCCTGACACGGGGGCAACACATGCTTGGGCTAATCTAGCGGGCATGGATACCGAAATGCTCACCCCGGCAGCGGCTGCCGCCGCTGCTTCCTCCCCGGCGCCCTCGCGCTCCATCCGCCTGGACGGCGCCTCCAACTTCCGAGACCTCGGTGGCTACACGGGCCTGGATGGCCGGCGCGTGCGCTGGCGCACGCTGTTCCGTGCCGACCACCTGGCCGGCCTCAGCGCAGCGGACCTGGACGTGCTGCAGGGCCTGAAGCTGGCGCGCAGCGCGGACTTCCGGGGCAAGATGGAAAGCGCCCATCTGGCCTACGAATGGCCGGGCATTGCCCGCCATGCGCTCATCGTCGAGCCCACCGTGGTGCAGCGCGCCAGCGCCCTGATCGCCGCAGGCAACGACCTCACGGCCGCCCATGCCGAGGAGCTGATGCAGGACACCTACCGCAGCTTCGTGCACGACTACGCACCACGCTTTGCACAGCTGTTCCAACTGCTGCTGGACAGCCAGGACCCGCTGGTCTTCCACTGCACGGCCGGCAAGGACCGCACGGGCTGGGCCGCCGCCCTGCTGCTCACCGCGCTGGGCGTGGACGAGGACACCGTGATGCAGGACTACCTGCTGACCAACCAGCTCTACCAGCGCCCCGCCACCACCTTCGCCCCCATGCCGGCCGAGGTGATGGATGTGCTGTGGCGCGTGCAGGCCTCCTACCTGGCGGCGGCCACCGACATGGTGCGGGCCGACTTCGGGGGAATGCAGGGGTATCTGCGGGATGCGCTGGGCATCGACAGCGCTGCACGCGAGCGGCTGGCTGCGCTTTACCTGGAAGGTTGATTACCTTCGCTCACGGGGCGGCGGGTTGGCGCGGCTAACATGGGCTGTGCCGGTCGGTTGCGCCGGAGATGAAGGAGATTGCGATGAAGTACGGCATGCGTGAGCTGGCCGCGATGGTGCTGGTGGCCTTGAGTGTGGGGCTGGCTGGTTGCGCGGGCGGGGTGGCTGGGGATGTTTCGGGGAGCCAGGCGTCCAGTGGCAGTGGGGTGACGGTGTTTGGGACTGTGGATGCCAATGTGAGTCATACGCGGACTTCACGGTGACTTGGTTTCTTGCCTGATCTGGGCTGATCTTCTGGACCGATTTTTGCTGCTTGCCTTTGCGGCGGG
>NZ_MYFL01000003.1:256739-276617 GCF_002193035.1 Delftia sp. K82
AACAGCCAACAGCCAACAGCCAGCCGGGTCAGGGCTGGATCGGCGTGATCACTACGCCGGTGCCTGCGGGGACGTCTTCGCCGCCGGGCAGGGCGGGTGTGGCGGGGGTGGCTTCCTGCACTGAGCGCTGGTCCGTGGGGCCCAGCGTGCCCTGGGTGAGGGGGATGCTGGGGGCGGGCAGGGCAGGGGTGCTTTCTATGATTTCCTCGCCGGGCGACAGGCCCGGGCCGGGTGGCTCCGTGGGCTCGGGTGCGGGTTCCGGGGTAGGTGCTGGCTCCGGGGTGGTGGGTTGGCCGGGCTGGGCGGGCGGCGGCTGGTCAGGCCACCAGTCCTGCATGCGTTCGCGCAGGCGGCCGACCATGTCGGACCACCAGTGGCTTTGTTCGGGCGGCTCGAAGCGGGCCTTGGCGTCGATGACGGGGCTGCGCAGGGCGCGGGACATGAAGTCTCCCACCATGGGCAGGGCGCTGCGCGAGCCCTGGCCCCAGCGGTCGCTGCGCAGGGTGATGCGCGGGTCGTTGAAGCCGGCCCAGGCGCCGGTGACGATTTCCGGGTGCATGAGGATGAACCAACCGTCGGCATTGCCCTGGGTGGTGCCGGTCTTGCCGGCCACGTCGGCGTGGATGCCGTAGCGCTGGCGCACGGCCACGGCCGTGCCTTTGTCCACCACGGCGCGCAGCATGTCCACCAGGGCGTAGGCGTGGTCTTCGTCCAGCGCGCGCTCAGGCTTGGGCGGACTGAATTCGGCGATGACCTTGCCGTCGGCGTCCTCGATGCGCGTGACCATCATGGGCGGCAGCCAGCGGCCACCGTGGGCCAGGCTGGCATAGGCGTTGACCATTTCCAGCAGTGACACGGGGCTGCTGCCCAGGGCCAGGGCGGGCACTTCGTCCAGCGGGCTTTGGCGCACGCCCAGGGCGCGCGCCAGGCGCGCCACGCGGGCGGGGCCCACGGATTGCATGACTTCGGCGGTGATGGTGTTCTTGGAGTAGGCCAGGGCATCGCGCAGCGTCATCTCGCGGCCCGTGGGTGGCGTGGCGTCGGTGGGGCGCCAGACTTCGCCGCCGGGCAGCTTGATTTCCACGGGGCCGTCCACGCGCTTGTCGTCGGGGGTGGCGCCCTGCTGCAGCGCGGCGCCATAGACAAAGGGCTTGAAGGTCGATCCGGGCTGTCGCCGTGCCTGCTGCACATGGTCGTAGGCGTCCTGCGTGAAGTCGCGGCTGCCCACCCAGGCCAGCACTTCGGAGGTGGCTGGGTTCAGCGCCACAAAGCCTGCCTGCACGCGGGTCTTGTCCTCGCGCAGCTGCTTCATGAAGGCCTTGTCGGCCAGCAGGGCCTTGAGGGTGTCTTCCTCGCTGTCCTTGTCCGTTACCTTGTCCTTGCCTTGGCCGTCCGCGCGTTTGCGCGCCGCGCGCCAGGCGGGGCTCTCCCGCACCAGCTGTTGCACCAGCGGGTTGGCGGCATTCCAGCCGTCGCGCTGGCTCCAGGCGCCGTTGGCCACGCCCTGCAGCGTGCGCGTCTGGCGCGCCACGGCCTGGTTGGCCCAGTTCTGCAGGCGCGAGTCGATGGTGGTGTGCACCACCAGGCCGTCGGTGTAGATGTTGTAGTCGTTGCGGTCGGCCCAGTCGATCAGCCATTTGCGCAGCTGCTGCGCGAAGTGGGGCGCCATGCCCAGGGGCTCTTCCTGGCGCTCGAAGTTGATGCGCATGGGGCGCTTCTTGAGCTGGGCGAACTCGGCCTCCTGCAGCACGCCGCGCTTGACCATTTGCGACAGCACCGTGTTGCGGCGGTACAGCGCGCGGTCGGGGTTGAGCACGGGGTTGTAGTAGCTCGTGCCCTTGAGCATGCCCACCAGCGTGGCGCTTTCCAGCACCGTCAGCCGCGCGGCCGGCTTGTCGAAATAGGTGCGCGCCGCCATCTCTATGCCGAAGGCGTTGTAGAGGAAGGGCACGGTGTTCAGATAGGTCTCGAGGATCTCGTCCTTGGTGTAGAGCGCCTCGATCTTGAAGGCCGTGATCGCCTCCTTGAGCTTGCGGTTGAGCGTGGGCGCGCGGCCGATCTCGGTCGGGTACAGGTTGCGTGCGAGCTGCTGTGTGAGGGTGGAGCCGCCCTGCGGATCGCCGCGCAGCGTGTGCACTACCGAGCCCAGCGTGCGCCGCCAGTCCATGCCGTGGTGCTCGTAGAAGCGGTGGTCCTCCGTGGCGATCAGCGCCTTGATCACCGAGGGCGACATCTCGTCGAGCTTCACCCACTGCCGGTTGCTGCGCTTGAACTGCGCGAGCTGCTTGCCATCCGCGCTCATGATCTGGGCGGGCTGCTCCAGCTTGGCCTTGCGTATGTCGCGGATGCCGGGCGTGAATGGGATCAGGGCCAGCACATACAGCGCGAACAGCAGCGGCAGCGCGGCGGCGAACAGCAGCCATTCACGCCGCGTGGGCCAGCGGTGCCACCAGGGCAGGGCCGCCACGCGCTGGCCGATGCGGCTGGCCAGCAGCCTTTGCCAGGCTGCGAGCACAGCGTCGGGCAGCTTCAAGTCATTGAAAGAAAAGCGCATATTGCAAGACGGCCCTGATGACAGAACATCAGGGCCGATAGGGCGGGACCATTCCGCGAAGCCGAGAGGATGCCCAAAAAAACGGCACCCCGCTCGCGCGGGGTGCCTTGCCTATGGGCCAAGCCCCGGTATTGTCGGGCTGGCGGGTACTGGCGGGAAGTGCTTATTTCTCCAGCCAGTCGGACAGCTCGTCCGCGTGTTCCTGCTCCTGCTCCAGGATGGATTCGATCAGCCGGCGCGTGGTCGGGTCCTTGTCGCCGATCAGGTCGATCATCTGGCTGTAGGCTTCGATGGCCACGCGCTCGGCGATGAGGTTGGTGCGGATCATGGCCTTCAGGTCCATCTCGCCGTTGTAGTCGGCATGGCTGCGCTGGGTCAGCGTCTGGGGGTTGAAGTCGGGCTCGCCGCCCAACTGCACGATGCGCTGGGCCAGCTTGTCGGCGTGGGCCATTTCCTCGTTGGCATGGACCAGGAACTCGTCCGCAATGGCGGGCGAAGCCAGGCCCACGGCCGTGAAGTGGTGGCGCTTGTAGCGCATCACGCACACCAGCTCGGTGGCCAGCGAGTCATTGAGCAGCTTGATGATGTCCTCGCGCCAGGGCCCGAAGTGCGGGGTCACGGCGCCATCGTCCAGGCTGTGCTTGGCGGCCTCCAGGGCCTTGGGGTCCAGCGCCAGGTGGCCGTTGCCGGCGTTGGATTTGGCTTGCTTCGTGGGGGTGCTGTTGGGGTTCATACGTGGTCTCTTCATCGTGGGACGGAAACTACGGCAGGCATGCGCCTATGCGGCTTGTAAACACCTGCCAGCGAAACGGGACCAGGCGGGCCGATGTGCCCGCCTGTTGTCTTCCAAGGTAAGTTTTCGGTCGCCTGCTGTCTGTGAGACAAGTCCGCATCCCCATGCCCGGCCAGCGCGCCCCTGGGTGTCCCTGGGTATCCCGGCGCTACCATGGGCGCTCCACTCCAGGAGCACCCGCATGAATGACACCGCCGCCGCGCCCCGCTCGGCCTACGACTTCGAGGCCACCTCCATCACGGGCCAGGCCGTCCCCCTGTCGGACTACCGCGGCAAGGTGCTGCTCATCGTCAACACCGCCAGCGCCTGCGGCTTCACGCCGCAGTACGCCGGCCTGCAGGCGCTGCATGAGCAGTACGGCGAGCGCGGCCTGGTGGTGCTGGGCTTTCCGTGCAACCAGTTCGGTTCTCAGGAAAAGGGCAGCGAATCGGAAATCGCCAGCTTCTGCGACCTGAACTTTGGCGTGCGCTTTCCGCTCATGGGCAAGATCGACGTCAACGGCGCCAACGCCCACCCGCTGTACCGCTGGCTCACTGCCGAGGCGCCGGGCGTGCTGGGCACCAAGGCCATCAAGTGGAACTTCACCAAATTCCTCGTTGGCCGCGACGGCCAGGTCATCCGCCGCTATGCGCCCCAGGATGCGCCGGCCAAGCTGTCCACGGACATTGAGGCCGCGCTGACGCCTTGACGCGCTGATGCGCGCTGATCGCGCCTGTCCATCAGGGTTTCACGCAGGGCCGGCAGCGCGGGCCGGCCGCACGCCATGGTTAGCATGCTCCTTGACATCACAACAAGGAGACAACACCCGTGAAAGCCTTCCGCCGCACCGCCCTCGCCCTGCTCACCGCCTGCACCTTGCCCATGATTGCTACCAGCGCCGCCGCCCAGGACAAGCCCGTGGTCCAGTTCATTGCCACGGGCGGCACCATCGCCATGAAGATCGACCCGGTCAAGAACGCGCCCGTGCCCGCGATCTCGGGCGACGACCTGCTGGCCACCGTGCCCGACGTGGGCAAGTACGCGCGCATCCAGGTCAACAACCTGTCCAACGTGCCCTCCGACTACATGGACCCGGCCCGCTGGGTGCAGCTCACCCAGGCCGTACAGGCAGCGCTGGCCCGCCCTGAGGTGGCCGGCGCCATCGTCTCGCACGGCACGGACACGCTGGAGGAAACCGCCTTCTGGCTGGACCTGACCGTGCAGTCGTCCAAGCCCGTCGTGCTCATCGGCGCGCAGCGCAATGCCTCGGTGTCCGACTTCGACGGGCCGCGCAACCTGCTCAACGCCGTGCGCATCGCCGTGGACCCCAAGGCGCGCGACAAGGGCGCCATGCTGGCCATGAACAACCAGATCAATGCCGCGCGCTACGTCACCAAGACACACACGGCCAACGTGGAGACCTTCCGCTCGGGTGAATTCGGCTTTCTGGGCGAGGTCTACCCGGACCGCGTGAACTTCGCCTCCGCCCCCGCGCGCCGCCAGCACCTGCCCATCCAGGCGCAGACCATGCCCGAGGTGGAAATCTTCCCCATGTACGGCGGCGCCAACGGCCAGGCCGTGCGCCAGGCGGTGGACCGGGGCGTCAAGGGCATCGTCATCGACGCCCTGGGCATGGGCAACATGAACGTCGCCATGCTCGATGCCGCCAAGTACGCCATCGGCAAGAACGTGCCCGTGGTCGTCAGCACGCGCGTGCACAACGGCCGCGTCATGCCCAGCTACGGCTTCGAGGGCGGCGGCAAGACCTCGTTCGAGGCCGGCGCCGTCATGGCCGACGATCTGCGCGCGCCCAAGGCGCGGATCCTGCTGATGCTGGCGCTGCAGTCCGGCGTGACGGGGCAGAAGGACCTGCAGGCGGTATTCGATCGATAGTTCGACCGACAGGCCGCCGCAACCCTGCCGCGCAGGCCCTGGCCTTGCGCGGCATTTCTGACGGGGCACCGAGGTGGCACACTGGCAGCCTCATATGCCAACCAGGGCGCACCATGCAGGATGACGATCTCGAATACGTAGGCTTCTGGGCCCGTACCGGCGCCGCGCTGATCGACACCGTGATCCTGCTCGTGCTCATGCTTCCGGCCCTGATCTCCATCTATGGCTGGGAATACCTGGAATCCGAAAAACTGCTGCACGGCCCGGCCGATTTCGTCATCTCCTGGGTGCTGCCTGCCATTGCCGTCGTCATCTTCTGGATCAAGAAACAGGCCACGCCGGGCAAGATGCTCATCGCCGCCAGGATCGTGGACGCGCAGACCGGCGCGGACATGAGCACACGGCAGGCCATCATTCGCTACCTGGCTTACTTCGTGTCCATCATCCCGCTGTGCCTGGGGCTGATCTGGGTGGCCTTTGACCCGCGCAAGCAGGGCTGGCACGACAAGATTGCGGGCACCGTGGTGGTCAGGCCCAAGCACCTGGGGGTGCAGCCGGTGAAGTTCCGCTGACACGCTCCTCAGGCGCGCCCGCAGCGGGCGCTCCGTGCTATTTCAACGGCAGCTCGGATGTGGCGTCGCGCAGCTGCGCAGCCCGCCCCAAGTTCAGTGCTGCAGCACAGGACAGGCGCCTGATCTCCGTCGCGTTGCCGGCTGCGCCGCCAGCCAGAGAAGCAAGCCAGCTGCATTGGGCATCGCGGTACTGCGTGAATTCCTTGCCGGAGGCGGACAGCCTGGCCTTGGCCTGGGCGGCATATTTGGCATCCTCATCCCATTGCCCCAGCGCGCTGGCTGCCTGTTCCTCGGCCTGCTTCAAGGCCTTGTGGCTGTCTGCGAGCCTGCGCGCCAGGCAGTCTCGCATTCCGGCCTGGGAGTGGGCACTGCATTCCTCGCGCAAGGCGCGTTCATCGGGTTGAGAAATGATTTCCGTGGCGAGGCTCCACAGAGGAATGCAGGCTGCCAGTGCCAGGGTTGTCAGCTTTATTGCTCGCATGTGGAGGTCCTGAATCCGAAGAGGCCGGGCTGCCTGATCCCGATGCAATGACGATGGCCGCAAAGGCGCCGGGCATTCTGGCATGCCTGATTGGCCGGTTGCGAGCAACCGCAAGCGAACGCCAAGCCACCGGTCATGCCAATGCGCAGTGGTTTCCCTTGCGCACGAGCACCGGCCTTCCCGCCCCGTAGCTCAATCCTCTTCCAGCCCCGGCTCGTCCACCACGAAGCCCGAGCCGTCCTCGTCGCAGAACACGCATTGCTGCACAAAGCTGTCCATGCTGCTGGCGTGGAACCAGATCAGGCCCTGGTCTTCGTCGCAAAGCATGTCGGTCTGTTCGTCCACGCTGGCGGCGGCAAAGCCGCTCAGTTCCATTTCTTCGAGGAACTGTTCCAGGTCCTCGCAGCCTGCAAACAGCTCATGGTCCAGGCTGCCGATGCGGCCCTTGAAGGCGCCGTGCAGCACTTCCACGAAGGGGTTGCCGCCAGGGTCATGGCCAATGACCATGAAGTGCGCGGCAAACAGGTTCTCGCGCTGGTGGTCCTCCACGTCGTAGTGCTCCGAGCCTGCGCGGAAGTGGTGCAGGGTGCGCAGCCAGGCGTGGTTGTCGCCGGTCTCGTCGTCGGCCTGCAGGTAGTCCTCGCGGTCGGGCGCCGCTTCGAGCCGGTCGAAGTCCAGGCCGTTCTGCGTGATCAGGAACTGCGCGTAGGCGTCGGAGAAGCCTTGCGCGGCCTGGTACTCGCGCACCGCCTGGGCGTCGGGCAGGGCCAGGCCGAAGGGATTGGGAAAGCGCACTTGCATGGAACGGTCCTTGAAAAGGAGTGAACGGCGGCCAGGCAGGCCGTGCCCGCAGGATGGTGCAGGCGTTGGGAGGCAGTTTGGTGACAGTTCTGTAGTGACTCACAGCCCCGCAAGCAGAGTCGGGCGAAGCGGTAGCACGCAACAACTTACCGGCAGAAATCGAAAGAGCCTTTTTCGGTACGTTTCTCAAAAAACCAGAAACGTACCGAAATTCTTTTCAAAACAACAGCCTAAGAGATTTTGAAACGCTTCGGATCACGAAGAAACCACCAGCCTCGAATGCCCCACGCCACCGCCTTTCTCCACCCGCACCTGCACGGCGATGCGCTCCTTGAGCGCCTCCACGTGGCTGATGATGCCGATCATCTTGCCGCTGTCGTTGAGCCGGTCGAGTGCGTCGAGGGCGATCTCCAGCGTGTGGGCATCGAGCGTGCCGAAGCCTTCGTCGAGGAACAGGGAGTCGATGGAGGTCTTGTGGCTGACCAGGTCCGACAGGGCCAGTGCCAGGGCCAGGCTGACGAGGAAGGCTTCGCCCCCCGATAGCGTGCGCGTGTCCCGCGGGGTGTCGCCCTGCCAGCTGTCGACGATGTCCAGTTCCAGCTCGCCCTCGGGCTTGCGGCGCAGCAGGTAGCGGCCGTGCAGGCGGGCCAGGTGGAGGTTGGCCAGGTGCAGCAGGTGGTCCAGGGTGAGGCCCTGGGCAAAGCGCCGGTATTTGTCGCCCTTGGCCGAGCCGATGAGGCCGTCCAGGTGCTGCCACAGGTCGCTGTCGCTGGCCTGGGCGGCGATGTGCTCGAACAGGGCCTGCTGGCCCTGGCGGCGGCGCTGGTCGTCGGCCAGCTGAGCGCGGGCGCCGCCCAGTTGTTCGCTGAGTGCCGTATGGCGCTCCTGCAGTGTTTGCAGCAGGGTCTGGATGGCTTCGGGTGCCAGGTCGGTCAGGGCCTGGGCCTGCAGATCCGCGTGCTCGCGCTGTGCGGCTTCCAGCAGGGTGGCCGCGCGCTGTTGTGCCGCCTGCAGCTGCTGGCGCAGCGTGGCCAGGCGCTGGCGTTCGGGTGCGGGCAGCAGGGCCTGCAGGAAGGCGGGCTCGTCAGCAAAGGGACTGGTGCTCAGGGCGGCCTGCCATGCGGATTCGGCCTGGGCCGCTTCCTCGCGCTGGCGGGCCAGCGTGGCCTGGGCCTGTTGCTGCTGGCCTTGCAGGGCATCCTGACGCCGCGTGAGAGCGGCGATGTCGCTGGCGCATTCGGCCAGGGCCTGCGGCAGCTGTTCCACGGGCGGCAAGGGCAGGGAAGGCGGCTCTGCCACAGCCGTATCGGCGGGATGGTGCTGCGCCGTTCTCTGCTCCTCCCACTGCGCCTCCCACTGTGTTTCCGACTGTTTGTTCCAGCGCTGCGCATCGGCCTCGGCAGCCTCGCATTCCTTGCGCTGCAAGGCCATGGATTGGGCCAGTTGCTGCAGGTCGTGCCGGGCCTGTTGCCAGTGCTGCCATTCGGCTTCGCGCGCTTCAAGCCAGGGCTGGGCGTCGTCGGGCACCGTGTGGCCGGCCTCGCCGAGTGAAGCCTGCAACTGCGCGTTCAGCGCCTGGGCTTCGGCCTGCAGGCCGGCGACGGATTGCTGCAGCTCTTCGCGGCGTGCGCTGTGGTCGGCCAGGGCCTGCTGCTGCAGCGCAAGCTGGCCTTGCGCGGTCTGCAGTGACTGGCGGCTGTGCTGGGCGGCGTCCTTGGCCTGTTGCACGGCCTGCTCGCCTTGCTCGGCGGCCTGCACGGCGCGCTTGAGTGTGTCCAGCTGGCGGGCGCAGGCCTGGGCCGATGCGGCGAGGGTGTCGGCCTGTTGCCAACTGTCTGGCGCGAGCTGCAGGGGTTGCGTGAGGCCCTGCCATGTGTCGTTCCATGTGCCGTGCCAGCGTGCGATGTCTTGTTCCAGTTCGTCGGCCTGGCGCTGGCGCGCAGCCTGTGCGGCCGTGGTGGCGGCCAGCGTGGCGCGGGCCGTTTCGCCCTGGGTTTGCAGGGCGTCGAGTTCATCCTGCTTGCGGCGCAGCGCGGCTTCGGTGGCTGAGGCGTCCAGCGCTTCGTAGGCGGCCACGGCCGGGTGCTCGTGCGCGCCGCACAGCGGGCAGGGCTGGCCGGGCTGCAGGGCGTGGCGGTGCTCGGACAGGCTTTGGATGCGCTGCTCCTGCAGGAGCAGGGTCTGCTTGTCCGCGACCTGTTCCTTGACGCTCTTGTACTGCTGCCGCAGGGCTTGCAGCGATGTGTCCTGCGCCCGCGCCTGTGCCTCTCCATCGCGCAATTCCTGCTCCAGCGCAGCTTGCTGGCGCGCAAGTTCGCGGCGCTGCGCGGCCTGGGTTTCTGCCTGGCGCCACAGGTGCAGGCGGTCCTGCTCTGCCTGCTCGCGCGCGCGCAGCTCGGCCATGCCGCCGCTGCCTTGAAGGCGCTGCGCCTGTTCGTCCTGCGCGTGCTGGAGTGTGGCGCTGGCGCGGGCCTGGGCGTCGGTGGCGGCCTGGACCTGGGCCGCGCCGTTTTCGGCGCTTTGCGCCATGCGGGCCTGTTCGGCATCCAGCTTGCGCAGGGCCTGCTGCTGGCTGGCCGCTTGCTGTTGCTGGCTGGCGCGCAGCTTGAACTGCTGGCGCCAGCTGCCCAGGCGCTCGCCCAGCAGGGCATGTGCGGCATGGTGGGTGCAGAACTGTTCCAGCGTTTGGTGCTCGGCCTGCTGGCGGGCCAGGGTGTCTTGCGCAGCCTGGGCCAGGCGGGCGGACAGGGCCTGGGCGTGGCGGTGCTGCAACAGCAGCCGGGCTTGGGTCTGCTGTTCGTGCTCGCGCAGTTGCTGCAGTTTCTGGCGGCTGTCATCGCAGGCGGCAGTGCTGCGCTGCCAGGTCTGGTGCAGCGGCTGCAGCGCCTGCGCGGGCTCGTCGCGGGCCAGGCTTTCCAGTTCGGGCGCGGCCTGCTCCAGTGCCTGGGCGGCGTCTGCGCAGCCGGTGCGGGCGGCCTGCAGTGTCTGGGTGGCCTGGGCCAGTTGCTGCTGCCATTGGTGCTGGGCCTGGGTGCGCAGGTAGTCGGCCTGCAGCGTGGCCTGCTCCGTCACCAGGCTGTCGGCCTGGGCCTGCAGGGCATCGCGTGCCTCGGGCGACAGCAACTCCACACCATCGGCCTGGGCCTTGAGCTGGTCCAGGCGCTGGCGCGCGTCGCGGGCGCGTTCGAAGACTTTCTGCGAGATCAGGCCGTAGATCTCGGTGCCTGTCAGCTCTTCCAGCAGGCCGGCGCGCTCATTGGCATTGGCTTGCAGAAAAGCCGCAAAGCCGCCCTGGGCCAGCAGCATGGACTTGGTGAAGCGCTCGAAGTCCAGCCCCGTGATGGCGGCGGTCTGCTCCAGCTTGTCGCGCGTCTGGCTGCTGAGGATGCTGCCGTCGCCACGGGCCAGTTCCACCTTGGGGGCCTGCAGTGCGCCATCGAGCCTGTCGCGTGCGCGGCGCTGGCTCCAGAAGGCGCGGTAGACCTGCCCCTTGACCTCGAATTCGACCTCGGCCAGACAGTCGGCCGTGTGGCGCGTCATGAGGTCGTTGGCCGATGCCGAGATGTTGTTCAGCCTGGGTGTCTGGTGGTACAGCGCCAGGCAGATGGCATCGAGCAGGGTGGACTTGCCCGCGCCCGTGGCCCCGGTGATGGCGAACAGGCCGTTGCCCGCGAACGGTGCCTGCGTGAAATCGATGCGCCATTCGCCCTTGAGCGAGTTGAGGTTTTTGAGCCGCAGCGTAAGGATCTTCATGCGCGGGCCTCCTCGCCGTGTTCGCCGGCGCCTGGCTGGGGCGCATCAAGCCCGGCCACCACTTCCTGGTAGCGCCGGGTGAGGGCCTGGGCCAGGCCGGGCTCCAGTGTTTCCAGCGCCAGGCGGCGCTCGAAGACGTCGGCGGGGCTGATCTCGTGCAGCGACTCGCCGGCGGCGGCGGCCATGCCGGCCACCGCCCGGCCGCGCTGGCGCCGCACGCGCAGCAGTTCCACGGGCAGCTCGTCGGCCAGGGCCTGCACGCGGTCGGTGAGCTGGGGCAGGTAGTCGTCCTGCTCCACCACCACCTCCAACCACACGGGCCGTGCAGGGCTGCCGGCCTGGGCGGTGGCGCGCATCAGATCCGGCAAGGCGGTCAGGCTGCCTGCCACCGAGGCCATGGGCTGAAAGCAGGGCACGGGCAGCGGCGTGACGGCCTGCAGCCCTTCGGGGCCCAGGTCCACCAGCAGCATCTGCTTGGACTGGCGGGCCTCGTCAAAGCTCAGCGCAATGGGCGAGCCGCTGTAGCGGATGTGCTCCAGGCCGCCCACTTTCTGCGGCTGGTGGATGTGGCCCAGCGCCACGTAGTCGGCGGGCGGAAAGGCCGAGGTGGGGAAGGCATCCAGCGATCCCACGTAGATCTCGCGCACGGACTCGCTGCTGCTGGCGCCCACGGTGGTGAGATGGCCCGTGGCGATGATGGGCAGGCGCTGGCCGGATGCGGCGGCCAGCGCGTCACGGCGTGCCATGGCGGCGTCGTGCACGCTGCGGTAGCACGACTCGATGGCGGCCTGCAGCGCCTGCTGCTTTTGCTCGGCGCTTTGGCCGGGCTGGCTCAGCACCAGGTCGCGCGGGCGCATGAAGGGCAGGGCGCAGACGATGCAGCCGGGCGCGGCCGGCTGCCCCAGCCGGCGCCGCAGCGGCAGCTCGACCACGTGGCTGGCCGTCTCGCCCACGGCGGCAACCACGGTGGTGTCCAGGCAGGCCAGCAGCTCGCGGTTCTCTGCCAGCGTGGCCACGGAGTCGTGGTTGCCGCCCAGCAGCAACAGGGCCACGCCCGCCGCATGCAGGCGCACCACCAACTGGCTGTACAGCTCGCGCGCATAGCTGGGCGGCGCGCCGGTGTCGAAGATATCGCCCGCGATGAGCACGGCATCCACCGCCTGGGCATCGACCTGCTCCAGCAGCCAGTCGATGAGCGCAGCGTGCTCGGCCTGGCGGCTCTTGCCCATGAAGTGCTGGCCCAGGTGCCAGTCGGAAGTGTGAAGAAGGCGCATGGTTTCGGTATCGCGGTATCGGTGCAATGTCCGCCGGCTGTGGCGGGGGCGACAGTATGGTCGCTGGCGCGCATGGGTGACAGCAGGACGGCGTGCCGCAGCTAACATCCCGGTTCGCATCAACCAAGGAGACACAGGCATGTTCAGCCACGTCATGGTCGGGGTCAACGACCTCGAAAAATCCAAGCAGTTCTACGACGCATTCCTGGGCGCGCTCGGCGTTGCGCCGGGCATGGCCAACAAGAACCGCTATTTCTACCGCAGCGCGGGCGGCACGTTTGCCATTTCCACACCGATCAACGGCGAGTCTGCCTGCCACGGCAATGGTGCGACCATCGGCTTTGCGACGCAGTCGCCCGAGCAGGCCGACGCGGCCCATGCCGCTGCCGTGGCAGCCGGGGGCGTGACCTGCGAGGATCCGCCCGGCTGGCGCGAGGCTTCGCCCGGTGGTCGGCTGTACCTGGCCTATGTGCGGGATCTGGATGGCAACAAGCTGTGCCTGTTGCATCGGCCGCCGAAGGCCTGAGTTTCTGACCGTGCCGGACGGTGTTTTTTCGGCGCTGGAGCCCTGACGTCGAAACGCCAAAATGCAAACAGCCGATGTGCCATCGCTGCACTCGGCTGTTTTTATTGCGGTTGGCCAAGGTGGTGCCACGCCAGAATAATCACCATTGAAATGGCTTGAACTTGCATTTTGGGCAGTGCAATACCGTCTTGTCCCGGCCCTCCAGGAACAGCGCACCGCCCCGGAACTGGTTGATGCTCCAACTTCCACGGCTGCCATCGCTGAATGCGATTTCGCCGCTTGCATAGCAGGGCGACCAGTCTAGCGTGTAGTGCGCGTCGTTTTCGTTGGTGGTTTTTGCCTGTTGAAAATAACGGCGCACCTGGGAGATGGTCAGGACAAAGTTGGCGCAACTCACCGCTGGGTCTTTTTCGATGGGCGATTTGGCCGCGTTTTCCTGGATGGTGATCTGGCTGATCTTGGGAAGTATCAGTGGGCACAGTGGCGGCTCGAACTCTGAGCCTTTTGTGCATTGATTGGCGGCGGAGGCGGTGCTAGCCATAACAACTAGCAGGGGTAAGGTTAATAGTGATCTCACCATTTTGCTGAAATCGCTTCCGTAGGATTTTTTCTAGAGACTTCTGGGTGCCTGAAAACTTCGCTCATAGATATTCTTAGTGTCAGCGTTAATTCCGCGATAAGCCACTGTAGTGCATTATTCTGCTCGCTTGTAACGGCTTGATAAGTTTTCTTTTCGTCTGGTATGTTCCCGCCACGAGGAAGTGCTTCACCTACCAATTCAATGCCAATGCTGTCTTGGTTGGCCGGAAATCGTGCTGGAACCTTTTTCAGCATCTCGCGCTTGTTCTCTTGGGTTGGATTGAAACGTTGTAACGATTTTAATTCAACTGGTGTGCATCGCTTTTCCAGTAAACAACGCGCTTTTATTTTGCCAATGTGCCATGTTTGTTTGTAGAGGGAAGCGGTTTGATATATTGTTCCATCTTTCTCTATCAGGAAATGTGCTCCATTTGCTGATGGGTTTTTGTAACTATCAATTGAAGACTGTGCTGTCGACCCTCCAGTTTGATGAACAATGATGCCATGAATTTCTTTCATTTCACCACGTTCAATGGTGGGTGCGATGGCTGGCTTTATGAGTGAGTGGATTGCTATTCCATTTCTATCGATTATTAGCATTTGAGTACCAAAGATGTGGGCCTGATGATGGCCCATAAGTTGTTAATCAGTGATTTGCGAGATATCGTAATTGCCGTTGATATGTTAGCCATGATGGGTATTGAGTGGTTGGGTTGAATTTGTAAAATTATGCAATCCTGATCTTTTGTCATATCTCGCAGTTTTTTAGATGTTTGGGCGGCTGTTGTTGTGATCTGATATGCGAATCAGTCTGCCTGGCGGAGTAGCAACTGTCTTGGCTTATGCGGGTGATCAAGAAATTGGTCGACAACTGGACAGGCTTGGCCTCGGAAAAAGCACCACCCGGCAGGGTCAAAAAACACGCAGGCCCATACCCACTGCCCTGTACGCCATACTCCCGCCCCGATGCGCCCGCCGGGCGCTCACCCCCAAGGAGAATGCGTGCAATCAGCAAGTGACCAGTGGTTCGACGAGGCGTACTACCAGCGCTACTACTTCGACAAGAAGACCAGCGTGGTCGATACCGAGCATGTGAACCGTCTGGGCGCTTTCGTCTGTTCCTACCTGAGTTATGTGCGCGTGCCCGTGCGCCGCGTGCTGGATGTAGGCTGCGGCATTGGTCTGTGGCGCGAGGCGGTGCAGCGCCACTTCCCCGGTGCCAGCTACCACGGCGTGGAGTTCAGCGAGTACCTGTGCGGGCGCTTCGGTTGGGAGCGCGGCTCGGTGGTGGACTATGCGGCGCATGATCCTGCAGAGCCCTTCGATCTGGTGATCTGCCAGGGCGTGCTGCCCTATCTGAGCCCGCCGGATCTCAAGCGCGCGCTGGCCAATCTGGGGCGGTTGAGCCGAGGCGGCCTGTATGTGGAGGCGGTGGCGCGCGAGGATTACGAACGCGGCGTGATCGATGAAGATCTGACCGATCCGCGCCTGTTCCGCCACCGGGCCGATCTGTACCGGCGCGGGCTGGCCGAGCATTTCAAGGAACTGGGCGGCGGCGTGTGGCTGAGCCGCCGCGCCGAGTTGCCGCTGTTCGAGCTGGAAAGCGTGGGATGAGCCTGGAAATGTCAGCTGTGCCTGCTTCGGCGCAGGATGCCTGCGTGCCTCTGTCCTATCTGCGCGGCGTGGACTCCGGCGTGGCGCCGCATGCGGTCTCGCGGCTGCGCACGCAGCGGCTGGCGCGCAGCACGCGGCCGTTTCTGTCGCGCGGCGGGCCGCGCGGCGAGCGCTGCGAGGGTTGCCGGCTGCGGCCTTCGCACTGCATCTGCGCGCTGCGCCCCATGCTGCCGACGCGGGCGGGCTTTTGCCTGTTGATGCACGATGCCGAGCCGCTCAAGCCCAGCAATACGGGCTGGCTGATCGCCGATGTGGTGGAGCAGACGCACGCTTTCGGCTGGGCGCGCACCGAGGCCGATGCGGGCCTGCTGGCCTTGCTCGATGATCCGCAGTGGCAGCCCTATGTGGTGTTTCCCGGCGAGTTCGTGGAGCCGCCGCAGCGCGTGGTGCATGCGCTGCCGGCGCCCCGAGCCGGGGTCGAACCGAACCAAGGCCGGCGCCCGCTGTTCATCCTGCTGGACGCGACCTGGCCCGAGGCGCGCAAGATGTTCCGCAAGAGCCCTTACCTGGACCGCTTTCCGGTGCTGAGCCTGCACCCGGACCAGGTGTCGCAGTACCGTCTGCGTCGCTCCCAGCGCGAAGACCATTTCTGCACCAGCGAGGTGGCGGCCCTGTGCCTGGAGCTGACGGGCGACGGAGGCGACCGGCGCGCAGGCCGCGCGCTGGAGAGCTACCTGGCGCTGTTCACCGAGCACTATCTGCGGGCCAAGAACCAGCAGCCGGTGCAGACAGACAGTGACGCGCGCCGTGGTCTGCAGGACGCGATCTCTTTCGTTTGTCCGCCTGCTTGTTAAAAACGATAGCGGAAGATGCTGGTGTTCATTGGGATTGGTGGCGTTTTGTTCCAAATTGTTGACGGCGCATCCAACTCCCCTTGCCCTGTGTTCGCCAGTGGCTCAACAGGGTGGTGCAGGGCGGCGTGAGGCCGGGCGCAGCAGCGCCGGCGGCAACTTCCTGTTACGTTCCGGCCGCGGTGCGCTGCCCATACTCGCGGCGTGCGATGAGAGGTGGACATGCAGCGGGGCGGGGTGACCCAGGACTCCAGGCCGAATGCCCATCGAACCTGGCCCGCAGGCGGTGATGGCTAAAATCGGATTTCGCTGAAATTCATCAGCCATTGACCTGTACTGCAGGGCATGTTCGTGCACGCAGGGCCGCCCGTAGAGGCGGCCCGCATCCTCCAGGTGCGCCGCAGCCGCGGCTCGCGGATTGCTGGTCACAGCATCCGCCGGGAACCTTGGGGCGTGCCGTCTCTCTTATCGCGCTGGACCATGCGTTGCGACCCTCCCGGGGACGGCTGCGCCATGTCCGCGTGCTCCATTTTTCATGGGGTTTGTTCATGGCCCGGGGCGTATCCCCCGGCGTTGGAAAGGTGTCCGGTTTTGGTGGTCAAGGATTTCAAACTGCACTACAACCCCGCCCTTGACGGGCTGCGGGGCGTGGCGATCCTGTTGGTGATCTTGTCGCACTCCCATGCGCCTTTGTTCGATGGCGCATTCTTCGGGGTGGACCTGTTCTTCGTGCTCAGCGGCTATCTGATCACCTCGCTGCTGCTGATGGAGAACGAATCCGAAGGCCGCATCGGCTTCTGGCGCTTTTACCGCCGGCGCTTCTATCGCCTGATGCCGGCGCTGGCCCTGTTCCTGGGCGCGTACTGCATCTTTGCGCCCTTGCTGTGGCCGGACCTGAACGACATCTACACCGATGCGCTGGTCTCCATCCTCTATCTGGCCGACTACGGCATCGCCTTCTTCGACAGCCCGGACACGCTGCTGCACATGTGGTCGCTGTCGGTGGAGGAGCATTTCTACCTGATCTGGCCGCCGCTGCTGGTACTGCTGCTGCGCTTTTCCAAGCCGGGCCGTCTGTGGCGCCCGATTGCCCTGCTGTGGGCGCTGAGCTGGCTGTGGCGCGTGTACTGGGTGGACCAGGGCCAGCACTTCTATGAGATCTTCTTTCGCTTCGACACCCGTGCCTCGGGCCTGTTCGCCGGTGCGCTGCTGGCGGCGGTGATGATCGAGCGGCCCGACTTCATCGCTGCACTGAAGGCGCGCATGCACCACGCCATGTGGGTGCCGCTGGCCGTGCCGCTGTTGATGGCGCTGCAATGGGACAACCAGGACGCCATGGTCTGGGGCATCACCGTGGTGGAATGCGCCGCCGTGGTGCTGCTGGTGGCGGCAAGCCAGGGCTCGGGCCTGGTCTTCGACATGCTGTCGTCGCCCTCGCTGGTGAAGCTGGGCCGCCTGTCCTATGGCGTCTACCTCTGGCACTACCCGGTGGTGCGTTATCTGCGCGCCGACTTCTCGTGGCCCGTGGTGGTGGCGCTGGGACTGGCGATCTCGGTGGCGCTGTCGGCGCTGTCGTTCTACACGATCGAGCGCTGGGCGCTGCGCATGCGCGATGGCGAGCGCAAGGGCGGCGAGCGCCAGCCGCAGGCGCAGCCGGCCTGAATGCCGGCAGCGCGCCGAAAGCAAAAAAGGGAACGTTGGCACGTTCCCTTTTTTTGTGGGTGAAGGAGATGTGCTGCGCTCTCAGAACCCTGAGCCGGGCTGGGACAGGTACTGCAGTTCCTCGGCCGTGCTGGTGCGGCCCAGGATGGCATTGCGGTGCGGAAAGCGGCCGTAGCGCACGATGACGTCGCGGTGCCGGTGGGCGTAGTCCAGCGTGCCGGCCAGGAACTCGCGCACGCCCTCGCCGCCAGCGTCACCGGCCTGGTCGGCCAGGGCCTGGAAGGCAGCCACGCTGCGGTCCTGCAGGGCCAGGTCTTCGGCATGCTCCAGCGGCAGGTAGCAGAAGATGCGCGCCACGGCAGGCAGGTCGGCATGCCGGTCATGGCCCAGGGCGATGCCGTCCAGCGCCAGTTGCAGCGCCTGCGGGTCGCCTGCAAAGCTGCGTGCCGTGCCCCGGAACAGGTTGCGCGTGAACTGGTCCAGCAACACGATCAGCGCCAGCCGCCCCAGCGCCGTGTCGGCCCAGCCGTCCAGTTGGCCGGCCAGTGCATCTTCGACCAGGGCGCCGAAGCGCTCGCGGATCTGGTCGTCAGTGGCATCGGACTTGATGAACCACAGGTTCTTGCAGGCCAGGGCGCCCGCGTTGTCGGGATGCGCGGAGCCCAGCCAGTAGCTGAGCACGTCGGCGATGCGCGGGTCTGCGGCGTGAGAAGGGGCAATGCTTGTCATCGGTGGCCAGGCTCTTGTCGGATGAGGAAGCCTTCGATTGTGCAGGCGGTGGCGTACTGTCCTTGTGGATGGCAGGTTTTGCGCAGACAAAGCACAGCTTGTGCAAATGTTTTTCAATAGAATGTGCACAGGTTTTTCAAGAGAAATTACCGGTGTTATCCACAGATTGGTATTCGGATTTCATTGATGGTGCCTGTCAATCAGGCAATCATGAATTCAAGATTTCGCGTGGCAATGCTGCGAAAGTCCCCGGAGATGCGCGCATCCTGCGCCACGGTCTGCCAGAAGCGGCGTGCCAGCGCCTGGGCATGCGGCCATTCAGCCAGCGTGGCGGCCGTGGGGCGCTGGGGCTGGGCGCCGAAGTCGCGCTCCACGATCTCGCCGTTGATGGGCATGTAGAGCATGGGCAGCATGTCGTAGGTGGGCGACAGCGCCCAGTCGCCATGGGGCTGCGGCAGCACGAAGGAGATGTTGCCGTAGTGCCGGTCGGTGTTGGCGATGAGTTGGCCGTAGGCTTCGAGCAGGCGCAGGCTGCGCGCGTCGGCCTCGGTGATGAGGCCGCGTGCGGCCAGGCGGTTGGCCGTGGCCGCCCAGTTGTCCACCTCGCCCACGTACTGGGCATTGAGCACCTGCAGGGACACCATGCCGATGCGTCCAGGGTTGCTGCCCGGGTGGGCCTGTGAGACTGGCACATCGCCCGGTACATCGCCTGGCATATCGCTTGGCACATCGCCCGGCGCCGGCTGGCTGCGGTCGAAGCGCTCCGATTCGAGGAAGGCGCGGCCGCCATCGAGGAACAGCCGCGTGCGCGCCGCGGGCAGGCCGTCTTCGGCCAGGGTCTGCAGTGCCAGGTGCTCGCAGACCAGCAGGTCGCGGATGCGCTGCTCGGCCGGTGCGTTGCCTGCCGGGGAGAACTTGACGATGACGCTGCGCCCGGCCGTGATGCAGCAGAACTTGGGCTGCTCGCCGCCCGCCGACGAGCCCGGATGCGTGCCCTGCATGGCCTGCATGGCCAGGTGCGGATAGTCGGCCGCAGAGGCGGCGCGCAGCGTGCGCGCGGGCAGGGAGTGGAAGCGCTCGAAGGCGGCTTCGCCCACGATGAGGTTGCCCGGCAGGTCTTCGCCAAAGCGGGCCAGGGCGCGCAGCACATCGTCCTCGCCCCACTGGCGCGGGTCGCCGCCCAGCTGCAGTTCGGGGTGGCTGTGCGCAAAGCTGCGGCCGATGAAGCCCTGGGGCCGCATGTCGTCCAGGAACCAGGGCAGGCCGTCGTGCTGCTCGCTGAGGCCGTCGGCCTCATCCACCCAGAAGCCGCCGCCGTGCAGGGCGATCATGCGGCCGAAGGGCGACGCGCGGCCTTCGGTGTCCACGCGCATGATGGCCACCTCGGCGCCCACGCCCGCCACCTGGCGCGGCAGCACATAGCGCTGCGTGCGCGCCGCCCCCACCTTGCGCACCTGGCCCGACTGGATCAGCGGTGCCAGCGCGCGCGATACGGTGGGCTGGCTCACGCCCAGCATCTGCTGCAACTCGCGTGCCGCCAGCGCACCGCCCTGGCGGCGCAGTGCTGCCAGCACCTGCAGGGAGAGGTCTTCAGTGGCCATGGAGAATCAATTCATGAATGGATGAAACAAGGGGTTAATTTATTGAAAATCAAGGATTTATGCAAATGCATGAATGGATATATGAATAGATAAAAAAACCGCGCCCAAGGGCGCGGCAAAGCTGGATTTCGCGGCGGCTTGCAGGTCTGCGAATCACGATCACAGCCTGTGAAACTGGCGTGCTCCAACTCAGAGACGCCGAGCAAGAGCCGCCTC
>NZ_MYFL01000003.1:276734-414066 GCF_002193035.1 Delftia sp. K82
CGCGGCGGGGGCGCCTAGCCGAGGGCATCGTCCCCTGGGGGAAGCGGCGCCAGCCGCTCAGGGGGTCAGAAATTGTGCGTGATACCCAGGCTGATGCCGCTGGCGCGTGTCTTGTTGCCTGCGCCCTGATATCCGTTCTTCCACTTGGTCGTGTCCAGTTCCAGGAACAGGCTGGTGCGCTTGGACAGCTGGTAGTCCACAAAGCCGATCAGGCGCTGGAAGCCGTCGTCGCCCTGGCCCGTGCGCTCGCGGTCCACCTTGTAGTAGCCGCCGTTCAGACCGATGACGGGCGTGACGGCGTAGCGCGCGCCCAGGGCCAGGATCTTGTTCGTGGTTTTCGCGGTGTCGCTGGTCTCGGCCTTGTTGCGGCCGTAGTTGAGCATCAGGCGCAGGTCGCCACGGCTCCAGGCGCCACCGATGTTGGCGGCGTCCAGCGTGCGGCCGCTGGCGTCATGGAACTGGGTGTAGGCACTGGTCAGCACCAGGTCGTCCTGGCGCCAGTCCAGGCCCAGGCCGCGCGTGTCCAGGCGCGAGGCCGACACGCCGGTCTCGCCGAAGCTGTACATGGCGCGCGCCGTGAGGCCTCCAAAGCTGCCCGAGTACTTGATGGAGTTGTTGACGCGGTTGGAGCCCACCTTGGTGTTGGTGGCGCCCCATTCGTTGTTGAGGCCGTGGCCCGTGAGGCTGGTGACCTGGATGTTGGGGTTCAGGCCCGCAAAGCGCAGGGCGATGGGATCGACCAGGCCCACGGAGTCGGAGATCAGCGTGTTCTGCCGGCCAGCCGTGACCGTGCCCCAGTGGCCGGCCAGGCCCACGATGGCCGCCCGGTCGAAGGTGCCGGCCACGCCGCCGATGCCGCCCACGTCGGCGCCCAGCGTGGATTCGAGGTTGAAGATGGCGCGCAGGCCGCCGCCCAGGTCCTCGCTGCCGCGTATGCCCCAGCGGCTGGTGGGACCCACGCCGCTGTTGACCGAGCCCATGCTGCCCGCAGCCGGCGCATTGGCGCCCGACAGGCCGCTTTGCGCGCGCACCGACACGTCGATGATGCCGTACAGGCTCACGCTGCTGGTGGACTGCGCCAGGGCGGGGCCGGCCGCGCAGCCTGTGGCCAGCAGGGCGAGGGCGATGTTCTTCTTCTTCATGGTGTCTCCTTGATTTCTTCTGGAAGGCGGGAACTTTGCGAGCGGCCGAGTTTCCGTATGGGAGCCGGTACTGCCTATGTCCGGCGGGCACTAGCTGCTATGTCGTTTCGTTCTCGAAGTGGCTGCGCGCAGGTGCCGGGCAACACCCACTGCAGGGACAGGGAATAGCCCCTGGCGGGACAATGTCGCTCTCAAAAAACATAGCGCCATGCGTATGGCATGCATGGCGCTTCAGGGTTTCGTGTCGGGCTTTCTGAGGCTTGTGCTGTCGTGATGAATCGCCGCTTTTTATTGATGGTCGTGGCAGCGGGCTGGAGCCTGGCCGCGACCGGATGTTCGGGAAAGTCCGGACCTGGGAATGTCTCGGTTTCGCGGCAAAGGCTGCAGGAGGTGGTGGCCCAGCGCTTTCCCCGGCAGTTCCCCGTGGCCGGCATGCTGCAGCTCAAGCTGCATTCGCCGGTGCTGGGATTGCTGCCCGAGCGCAACGCGCTCAATGCGGTGCTGCAGGCCGATCTGTCGGGGCCCGTGCTCAAGCAAGCCTATGGTGGCCATCTGAACCTGGACTTCGCGCTGCGCTACGAGCCCACGGACCGCACGCTGCGCGCCCACCAGATCAAGGTCAACAGCCTGGTCATCAATGATCTGGCGCCCGCCATGAGCGACATGCTCACCACCTACGCCAGCGCGCTGGCCGAGCAGGCGCTGGGCCAGCTCGTGCTCTACCAGCTGCAGGACAAGGAACTGGCCCTGATGGACTCGCTGAACATGGAGCCCGGCGCCATCACGGTGACGCCGGACGGCCTGAGCGTGGCCCTGGTCCAGAAGCCCGTCGCGCCGCGCTGAGCGCAGCGGCGCACCTTCGCCCGCGCCTCAGTCTGCGCGGATATTGGCGGCGCGAATCACCTCGCCCAGCTCGGCACTCTCGGCCTGAATGAAGGCGCCGAACTCGGCCGGCGTGCCGCCCATGGGCGATGCGCCGATGTCGGCCAGCTTCTGCAGCACGGCGGGCTGGGCCAGGCTCTTGTTCAAAGCCTGGTTCAGCGCCTGCACCACGGCCGGCGGCGTGCCGGCCGGCGCCACCAGGCCCCACCACACGGTGGCCTGCACATTCACTCCCAGCGAACGTGCCGTGGGCACGCCCGGCAGCAGGCGCGAACCATTGTGGTTGAGCACCGCCAGGGCGCGCAGCGCACCGCTGCCCACATGGCCTGCCACCTCCAGCGGGTTGATGGCCATGAAGTCCAGCCGCCCGCCCAGCAGGTCGGTCACGGCGGCCGAGCCGCCCTTGTAGGGGATGTGCACGGCCTGGAAGCCGCCTGCGCGCTCCAGCAGGGCGCTGGCCATGTGGCCCGAGCTGCCCACGCCAGCCGTGCCATAGGACAGGGCGCCGGCCTTGGCCTTGCCGGCGGCGATCAGCTCGGCCAGGTTCTTGTGGGGCGACTTGGCGTTCACCACCACGACCAGCGGCGCCTCGCCGATGCGGCCCACCGGGATGAGGTCCTTGAGCGGATCGAAATTGAGCTTGGCGTACAGCGCCTTGTTGGTGGTCAGCGTGTTGGATGCCGTCAGCAGCAGGTAGCCGTCGGCCGCGCCGCGTGCCACCGCGCCCATGCCGATGTTGGTGCCGCCGCCGGGCTTGTTGTCCACCACCAGGGACTGGCCCAGCAGCTCGGCCATGGGCGGCGTGACCAGGCGCGTGATGATGTCCACGCCGCCGCCGGGCGAGTAGGGCACGACCACGGTCACGGGGCGCTCGGGGTAGCCGGCCGCTGTGGCGACCAGGGGCAGGGCCGCCCAGGCGGCGGCGGTGGTGCCGAGCAGGGCCAGTGCGTGGCGGCGGGTGGAATGTCTTGTCATGCATGTCTCCGTTGATTGTTATGACCCGGCGGCAGGGCCGGGTCCGCCATTATTTAGCGTGCCAAGCATGGCTGGGCGCCGAACGTTACGATGCAGCGGCCATCGATTTCTTGGCGAACCCGTCCAGCCTTCAAGGTGCCCCATGACTTCACAGAATCCGCTTTCCGCCTTTTCCGTCACGCGCAAGTGGCCGGCCACGCAGCCGGACCGCATCCAGCTGTATTCCCTGCCCACGCCCAACGGCGTCAAGGTGTCGATCGCTCTGGAGGAGATGGGCCTGCCGTATGAGGCGCACCGCGTGGGCTTCGAGAGCAATGACCAGCTCTCGCCCGAGTTCGTGGACACCTTTCCCAACAACAAGATCCCGGCCATCCTGGACCCGCAGGGTCCGGGCGGAAAGCCGCTGGCGCTGTTCGAGTCGGGCGCCATCCTGGTCTACCTGGCCGAGAAGTCCGGCAGCCCGCTGCTGCCCGCCGACCCGGCCGCGCGCTATGAAACGCTGCAGTGGCTGATGTTCCAGATGGGTGGCGTCGGCCCCATGTTCGGCCAGCTGGGGTTCTTCCACAAATTCGCGGGCAAGGACTTCGAGGACAAGCGCCCGCGCGACCGCTACGTGAACGAGTCCGTGCGCCTGTTGGGCGTGCTGGAGCGCCGCCTCACAGGCCGCGCCTGGGTGATGGGCGAGCAGTTCACCATTGCCGACATCGCCCTGTGGCCCTGGGTGCGCAACATGGTGGTGGAGCAGGGCTACAACGCGGCCGAACTGCTGGGCTGGGAGCGCTTTCTCGAGCTGCAGCGCGTGCTGGCCGCCTTCGTGGCGCGCCCGGCCGTGCAAAAGGGCCTGGTGACGCCGCCGCGCAACTGACCCGGCGGGCGTTGCATTTCTGGGCCGCACTGTCCCAGCCATGGTGGCTTTCAAAACGGGCGCGGGGGCCGCATCTGTCCGAGAATGCAGCGCCCCCTTTTTTCTTGCGGGCGCAGCCTCACAGGAGCCACGATGACCGCAGCCACCACCCCCGTCCTCCAGAGCCAGCCGCTGGGCCCGCTGTGGCCCACCATGGACCCCTTCCTGTTCTGTGCCCACCATGACGACGCCTATCCACCCAGCGATGGCCGACTGGGCGTGCAGGCCGTGGACCTGGAAGGCCGCCAGATGGGCAGCGACTTCAGCCGCAAGGACGGCTTTTCCATGTACCACGGCGATGGCGTGCCGGGCTTTCCCGGCCACCCGCACCGCGGCTTCGAGACCGTGACCCTGGTGCGCAAGGGCCTGATCGACCATTCCGATTCGCTGGGCGCGGCCGCGCGCTTTGGCGGCGGCGACGTGCAGTGGCTCACGGCCGGCAAGGGCATACAGCATTCGGAGATGTTCCCGCTGCTCAACAGCGACGCGCCCAATCCGCTGGAGCTGTTCCAGATCTGGCTGAACCTGCCTGCGCGCTCCAAGATGGTGGAGCCGCACTTCACCATGTTCTGGAACGAGCGCATCCCGCGGCTGGAGCACGCAGACGCCGCAGGCCGCAGGACCGTGGTCACCGTGGTCGCAGGCAGCCTGCCCGGCACGGCGGCCGCCCTGCCTCCGCCGCCCGAATCCTGGGCCTCGCAACCCGAGGGCGACGTGGCCATCTGGACGCTGCGCCTGGAGCCCGGCGCGCGCTGGACGCTGCCGCGCGCAGCCGGCGTGGACACGCAGCGCATGCTGTATTTCTTTGCTGGCCAGGCACTGCAGGTCGGGCCCACGGCGCTGGCCCAGCATGCGGCCCTGCATGTGGATGCCACGCAGGACTGGGAACTGCACAACAGCGGCGCCGACGCCGTGGAATGCCTGGTGCTGCAAGGCCGCCCCATTGGCGAGAGCGTGGCGCAGTACGGCCCCTTCGTGATGAACACGCAGCAGGAAATCATGCAGGCCATGCAGGACTACCGGCGCACCCAGTTCGGCGGATGGCCCTGGGCCGAGCAGGACCCGGTGCATGGCGCAGAGAACCGGCGCTTTGCGCGCTACCCGGGCGCTGCGGTCGAGGAGCAGCCTCCAGCCGCCTGAGTCCGGTCAGGCCGCGTCAGGCCGTGTCTGCGGGTGGATGAAAGCTGGCCGGCGCGGGCGTGCGCCCCAGCTCCTTGAGGATCTTCAGCGTGATGGCCATGCCGGTGTTGCCTGCGGGCACGCCGGCATAGACGGCGGTCTGCAGCAGCACTTCGCGGATGGTGTCCAGATCCAGCGGCGCGGCCTCGGCATCGGCCGGGTCGGCCAGCAGGCCCGTGCGGATGTGCAGCTCGAACTCTTCCCAGCGGCCCATGGATGCCGTGATGGCCAGCACCATGATGCGGCGCGTGCGGCGCTCCAGGCCGGGGCGGCTCCAGATGCCGTCCCAGGCATAGGCCGTGATCATGCGCTGGAACTCCACATTCAGTTCGTTGGCGCGCGCCACGGATTGGTCCACCCATTCATCGCCCAGCACGCGGCGGCGGTTGGCAAGGCCGCGCTGCAGGGCGTCGGCGGAAGATTCGGTCATGGCGGGGGTTCCTGTCTCAAGCAATGGCATGGGTCTGCGGCGCCGCCAGCAGCGCCAGGCATGCATCATGCGATGCCTGCACGGCGCGGGCCGGGTCGCAGGCCCGGGCCAGCGCATCTTGCAGCGCTTGCAGAGCTGCTGCGTCCAGCCGGGGCGCGGCCCATTCGGCCAGCAGCAGGCGCAGCTCGCGCCCCTGCTCCAGCGCCTGCGGGGCCAGCAGTTCCACGGCGGCCAGAGCCTCGGGCTTGCCCGTCCAGGGCGCCATGGCGTGCACGCAGGCCTCTGAAAACACCAGTCCGTGCAGGCCCCGCACATGGCTCAGCATGCGCTGCGGATGCACCTGCAGCGACTGCGCGGCCTGGCGCAATGCGGCGGCGGCGCCATGCACATGGCGCCACAGGTCGGGCCAGTGCGCGACCTCGGCCTGCCACTCGCCCAGCGCGCGCTCATGGGCCTGGGCCATGCAGCCCAGCAGCAGGGCCGCGAGCTGGGGGATGGCCTGGGCCTGTGCCACCGCCTGCATCAGGTGCACGGGATTGCGCTTGTGCGGCATGGCGCTGGAGGTGCTGCCGCGCGGCGCCTCGCTGACCTCGCCCACCTCGTACTGCGACATCAGCGACCAGTCCTTGGCCAGCTTGGCCAGGCTGCCGCCGCATATGGCGGCCTCCATGGCCAGGCGCATCCAGTCGTCGCGCTGGGTATGCCAGCTGCGGCCGCAGGCCGACAGGCCCAGGCGCCGGGCCAGTGCCTGCTCCACCTCGGCACGGTGGCTTCCCAGCACGGCGCCATTGCCCACGGCGCCGCCCAATTGCACGCACAGCGCAGCGGCGGCAAGCCTTTCGAGCTGTTCGATGCTGCGCCCCACGGCGGCTGCCGACTGCGCGCACTTGAAGCCGAAGCTGGTGATCTGCGCGGGCTGCAGCAAGCTGCGCGCCAGCATGGGCGTGGCCGCGTGCGTGCGGGCCAGGGCCTGCAGTGCGGACTGCAGCGCGCCCAGCTCGGCCAGCAGCGCCTGCAGGGCCTGCTGCGTGAGCAGGGCCTGCGCCGTGTCCACGGCGTCCTGCGTGGTCGCACCCCAGTGCAGCCAGGGCAGGCCTTCCGGGGCGTGGGCCTGCAGCCACTGCTGCAGCGGCCGCACCACGGCCAGGCCCAGCGCGCCGCTGGCGCGTGCCTGCTCCACCACGCCTTCGCACGTGAGCGGCGCCTGCGCGCAGGCGCGCGCAATGGCCTCGGCGGCCGGGCGCGGCACCAGGCCGCAGTCGGCCTGGGCCTGGGCCAGCGCGCTCTCGAAGCGCAGCAGCGCCTGCAGCCAGCGCGCGTCTGCAAACCAATGGCCGCTGTCGGCGGGGCCCAGATAGTCCTTCACCAATGACATGCTGTCCTTGCCGGTCTCAGGCCGTGGCGCCCGAGGCCTTGATCACGGCCGCCCACTTGGCGCTCTCCACCTGGATGCGGGCCGCGTACTGCGCGCCATCGCCCAGCAGCGGCACGGCCCCCTCGATGCCCAGGCGCGACTGGAAGGACTCGGCAGACGCCACCTTGAGGATGTCGCGCCCCAGTGCGCGCACCGTCTCGGCAGGCGTGCCCTTGGGCGCGAGGATGCCGTAGGTCAGCGAGCTCTCGAATTCGGCCAGCGCACGCACGCCGGACTCGGCCACCGTGGGCACGTCGGGCAGCTGGGGCTGGCGTTTGGCGCCGGTCACGGCCAGGGCGCGCAGCTTGCCGGCCTTCACCAGGGCCATGGCCGCGGGAATCACGCCAAAGCTGAAGTCCACATTGCCGCCCACCAGGTCGGTCAGCGACGGGGCCGTGCCCTTGTACGGCACGTGGATGGCCTTGGCGCCCAGCGCGTGGGCGAACATCTCGCCCGTCAGGTGGCCGCCCGTGCCCGAGCCGCTGGAGGCGTAGTTCATCTCGCCGCTGCGCTTGCGCATCTGCTCGGCCAGGTCGGCCACGCTGCGCACGGGCGAGGAAGCCGGCACCACCAGCAGCAGGGCCGACGAGGCGAACATGGCCACCGGCTGCAGATCGGTGGCCGCATTGAACTTGAGGCCCGGATACAGCGAGGGATTGATGGACACCGTGCCCGTATGGCCCAGCAGCCAGGTGCTGCCGTCGCCCGCCGCACGCACCACGGCTTCCGTGCCCAGGTTGCCCCCCGCGCCGGCCTTGTTCTCCACGATCATCCCGTAGCCGAAGGACTCGTTGAGGCCATGCGCCATCTGCCGCGCAAACACATCGTTGCCGCCGCCTGGCGCAAACGGCACCACCAGTCGGCTGCCGCGCTTTTGGGCCCAGGCCGGCAGCGCACAGGCGGCCAGCGCGGCGGCGGCGGTGGACAGCCACATCCGGCGCGGCAAAGAGGTCTGAGAGGCTTGAGCGGTTTGAGAGGTGGGCCGGGAATCCATGCGTCTGTCTCCTGAAATAGTCGTTGTCACGCAGTGTGGTGCAGCGCAGCCTGGGAAAACAGCAGTTGCATCTGCGTTGTGATTCAAGAAAATGTGTGAAATGGACGTGAGATACATACACAATTTCTTGAGAGTGGTGGACACCGGCTCCATGTCCGAGGCCGCTCGCCAGCTGGACCTGAGCCCCTCGGCCATTGCCCAGCAGATGCGCGTGCTGGAAGGCGAGCTGGGTGCGCCGCTGCTGGTGCGCCATGGCCGCAGCGTGCGCGCCACCGAGGCGGGCGAGCGGCTGTTCGAGCGCGGCCGCCAGCTGCTGCAGGACTTCGAGGGCCTGCGCGAATGGGTGGCCTCGGACGCGGACGGCGGCGAGCTGCGGCTGGGCACCGTGAACACGGCGCTGCACGGCTTTGTGCCCGCCGTGATGCGGGCCTTCGTGGCGCGTCACGCCGAGGTGCGCATCAGCGTGCGCGCCGGCCTCACGCCCGAGCTGTACACGGCCCTGGTCCAGTCCGAGCTGGACGTGCTGATCTGCCTGCAACCCTCGTTCGACCTGCCCAAGACCGTGTGCTGGGCCGAGCTGCGCCAGGAGCCTTTGGTCGTGCTGTGCCGCGCCCGCGATGCGCAGCAGGACCCGCTGGCCCTGCTGCGCACCCGGCCCCTGGTGCGCTATGACCGTTCCCTGGCCGGTGGCCGGCTGGCCGACCGCTACCTGCGCGCCCAGGGCATTGCGCCGCTGGAGCGCATGGAACTGAACTCGGTGCTGGCCGTGGCCATGATGGTGGACCAGGGCCTGGGCGTGGGCCTGGTGCCCGACATAGGCCCCGTGCTCTCCCAGGGACGCGACGTGCGCGTGCTGGCGCTGCCGGAGCAGGGCGCCGCTGCGGACGGCGCCGGCTCCCGCCCCGCCGATGCGCGCAAGGTGGGCCTGCTGTGGCTCAACACCTCGGCCCGCGCGCGCTGGGCGCGCAGCCTGCTCGAATGTGCGCGCGAGTGCCTGGCTTGAGGTCGGGCGGCCGGTGAACCCACGGCCGCGACGCTGGAATGCCCCAGGTCGCCGACAATGGCAGCTTTGCGCGGCGCGCCTTCTGCGCTGCGGTTTTCCAAGGCCTTTGCCATGAACATCACCAAAGACACCGCCGTCACCATCAACTACAAGATCACCGACAAGCTGGGCAAATTGCTCGACAAGGGCGACGTGGCCTATCTGCACGGCGGCTACGACAACATCTTCGCCAAGGTGGAAGCCGCCCTGGACGGCAAGGCCGTGGGCGACACGCTGACCGTGGACCTGGCCGTGGAAGACGCCTTCGGCGCGCGCGACGAGAGCCTGACGCGCACCATTCCCAAGGGCGAGTTCCCGCCCGGCGTGAAGGTCGGCGGCCAGCTGCGCGGCACGGATGACCAGGGCCAGCCCCAGATCTACCACGTGGTCAAGATCAAGGGCCCCGTGGTGCTGCTGGACGGCAACCACCCGCTGGCCGGCATGGCGCTGCACTTTGCCTGCAAGGTCACCGAAGTGCGCGCGGCCAAGCCCGAGGAAATCGAGCACCGCCACGTGCACGGCGGCCACGGCCACCACCATTGAGAGGCAGGGCCGGGATATACCCGGTCCGCACGCCCCGCAAAGCACAAAGGCCGCCTGGCATGCCCGGCGGCCTTTGTGTTTTCCGACTAGACCGCCTCCAGCGCCAGCAGCGCCGTGGCGGTGTTGGAGATCGGTATGTGGTAGTTGCCGTGCACGCGGCGCACGCCGGGCGCAGCCGCGGACAGGGCGCCGCGCATGGCCAGCCACATCAGCAGTTCCACACCCTGGGTGCCGGTCTTTTCCACCAGTTCATGCACGCTGAACTGCGTGGCCCATTCGGGATTGGTGGCCATGCTTTCAAGGAACTGCAGGTCGAAGGCCTTGTTGATGAAGCCCGCACGCTCGCCATCGAGCTGGTGCGACAGGCCTCCTGAGGCAATGACGGCCACGCGCTGGTCGCTGTTCCAGCGCGCAATCGCCCGGCCCACGGCCTGCCCCAGCGCATAGCAGCGGCGTGCCGAGGGCAGCGGGAACTGCACGGTGTTGATGCACACCGGCACGACGGCCACAGGGCAGTCGCCCTCGGGCCAGAACAGCTTGAGCGGCAGCGTGCAGGCGTGGTCCACCAGCATTTCCTGGCAGCTGACCACGTCGAAATCCTCGCCCACCAGAGACTCGATCAGGTGCCATGACAGCTCCGTGTGGCCGCGCAGCGGTGCCAGCGTGGGAATGCCCCAGCCTTCGTCGGCGTTGCAGTAGCGCTCGGCCGCGCCCACGGCGAAGGTGGGCATCTTGTCGAGGAAGAAGTTCAGGCCGTGGTCGTTGTAGAACATCACCACCACGTCGGGGCGCTGGGCGGCCAGCCATTCGCGGATGGGCGGGAAGCCGTCGAAGAAGGGCTTCCAGTAGGGCTCGTTCTGCAGGCCCTTGTGGATGGCGTTGCCGATGGCGGGAATGTGCGAGGTGCCGAGGCCGCCGATGAGATGTGCCATGGTGGGTGTCTCCTGTGCTGTGTCTTGCGTGTGGTCTGCGGCGGGGCTCAGGCGTGCGAGCGCAGCAGGGCCTGGAATTCGGCCTTGGTCATGCCGGTCTGCTGGGCGCCTATGTCCTGCATGTCCAGGTGGAAGATGCCGGCCAGCTTGGCCAGGTAGTAGGCGTTGCCGCCGGCCGCGATCATCTGCAGCACGTTGCGGGCGCGCACGGCATCGGCCTGCTCCTGGTTCAGCCCGTAGCTGCGCATATAGGCCTCCTCGTCGGCCAGGAAGGCCTGGCGGTTGGCCAGCTCGTTGAAGGAAAAGCACATGCTGTTGAGCGCATAGCCCTTGCGGGCCTGCCTGCCGTCGAACAGGGTGGTGCCGGGAATCTGCGGCTGATCGGCCATGTTTTGTCTCCGGTATTTGCGTTGGATCAGCGGCAGTGTCCGGCCCGCGTTGCCAAAGATAAAGCGGCGGCCAATCATGGAATGCATGAGACAAATCGATGGATCGCAGCTCGATGGCAGGCTGCTGCAGCTGCTGCTGGCCGTGCTGGAGACCGGCAGCGTCACGGCGGCGGCGCAGCGCCTGGGCGTGACGCAATCGGCCGTCAGCCATCTGCTGGACAAGCTGCGCGCCATCACGGGCGACCGATTGTTCGTGCGGCAGGGGCGGGGCATTGCGCCCACGGCCCATGCGCTGGCGCTGCAGGCCCCGGCGCGCGAGCTGCTGCGGCAGATGCAGCAGTTCGGCCAGGGGCCCAGCTTTGACCCCGCGCACTGGCGTGCCGAGATCACCATTGCCGCCAACGATCTGCAGCGCGAGTTGCTGCTGCCCGCGCTGGCCCGGCGCCTGCGCACGCAAGCGCCCGCAGCCATGCTGCGCGTGATCGACAGCGGCGCGCCGGATGCCGAACTGCTGCGCTCGGACGCCTGCCTGCTGGCCATCAGCCCGCGCCCGCCCGATGCCACGGACATCGTGCAAAAGCGCCTGTTCAGCGATGAGTACGCAGTCTTCTATGACAGCGCCGTGCGACAGCCGCCAGCCAGCCTGGCCGACTATCTGCAGGCCGACCACGCCACCGTGGCCTATGCCGACCGCCAGGCGCTGGACCTGGACCTGCAACTGCAGGCGCGCGGGCTGGAGCGCCGCTTTGCCGTGCGCGTGCCGGGCTTTGCGGCGCTGGCCGCCTTTGTGCGCGGCACGCCGCTGCTGGCGACGGCGCCGTCGCTGCTGGGCCGCACGGCCCTGTCATCGCTGGCCAGCTTTGCCGTACCCGTGGACTGCCCGCCGCTGCCCATGTTCATGATCTGGCACACGCGCCACCAGGCCGATCCCGCCCATGCGTGGCTGCGCGGGCAGTTGCAGCAGGTGGTGGCGCAGGCGCTTGGCGGCGCCGGGCCGTCAATGCCTGCGAAGCAAGGCGCGGCGCAGCAGGCGTGCTGCGCGGTTGCGGATCTGGAAGGGGCTGTGGCTCACGGCCGGGCTCACGCGGGCGCGTGAGCAGGCGGCCAGGAAGTCGCGCAGCAGCACGCTGTCATCCAGCGTGCTGGTGTCCGGGTTGCGGAACTGGAATTCGGGGTGCCACTGCGTGGCCGCGATATAGCTCTTGAGCGTGCCGGGCTTGCGGAAGATGGCCTCGGGAATGCGGTCGGGCAGGCTCCAGGCCTCCACATCGAACTCGGGCGCCACGTCCTTGATGCCCTGGTGGTGGATGCTGTTCACGCGTGCGCGGTCCAGCGTGGGGTACAGCGCCTCCAGCCGGCTGCCGGGCACGATGGCGATGTCGTGGTAGTGGCGGTCGTACTCGGTGGGATTGCGGTGCAGCTGCGAGCCGGGCACCTGGGTCTCGATGTCCTGGTAGAGCGTTCCGCCGAAGGCCACGTTGATCAGCTGCAGACCGCGGCAGACGCCGAAGATGGGCTTGCCGGCCTGGGAAAACGCCTCGACCACGGCCAGGTCGTAGAGGTCGCGCACGCGGTCGCCCAGCCATTCGGGGCGCATGGGTTCCTCGCCATAGCTGCCGGGCCAGACATCGGCGCCGCCGTGCATGACCACGCCGTCCAGCCACTCGGCATAGTGCTCCAGCGTCACGTCGCCGCGCGCGGTCTCGCCTGTGGGGCAGGGCACCATCACCACCATGGCGCCGGCCGACATGATCCAGTGCGCTATCGATTGCTCCACGTACTGCAGCGTCTTGCCCGTGAAAAGCGGACGCTGCGGGTCCGCATGGGAGAAACAGGCCGAAAGGCCGATCTTGAGGCGGCGTGAGGCAAGTGGGCTCATGGGGTGGTGGGCAAGGGGAAAGTCCTGATGGTCACGTTGTAAGCCCAATCGTGCCTGCGACCTGTAGGAAGGGGTTGAACGCCCGCGACCGGCGCAGGGCCATCACTGCAAATAGGTGTAGGTGAATGCAAGAGTTGTCTTGAGGCATCTCAAGCTTTTTCAGTCCATTCGTGCAGGCGCCCCGCCTGCGGGTGTAGCCTGTAGGCAGGGGTTGGGGCTGCGGATGCTGCAGCGCGAAAAACCTGACGACGCAGGGTGCGACTTGCTGTGCAGGCAGCCCGCATGGCGTTACGATGGATTCGCCAGTTCATCAATGGCCCCGACAACCCCGCCGCGCCGGTGGTGCGGCTTTTGGCGACTAGGAGGATATGCATGCAAGTTCAGGTTCATGCCGACGATTCGATCCAGGGTGGCGAGTCCTTGGCGCAATGGGCGCAGGAAGAGATCAACGCCAAGCTGGCGAGATTCAAGGACTACGTGGTACGCGTGGAGGTTTTCCTCACCGGCGTCGATGCGCTCAAGACCTCGGGCGCTCCCGGCAAGCGCTGCGTTCTGGAGACCCGGGCCAATGGCCGCCCGCCGATCGCCGTGAACGCCGAGGCTGAAAAGGTCAAGGATGCCTTCAACGCGGCCATTGAAAAGCTGAAGCGGGCCGTGGAGACCGACCTGGGCAAGCTCAAGGACAAGAACGGCCGCGAGAGCGTTCGCGGCGTGGAAGACGGCACCGAGGTGGATGCGGCCAGCCCGGCCTGACCCTCGAAATTCCCGCAACACAAACGGCAAGGCGCCCCATTTTGGGGCGCCTTTTGGTTGGGCAGGGCCATGGCTGCAGGTCGATCGCCGCAGCAAGCGCGTTCAGCGCGAGGCGCGCAGCACCACGCCGTCCAGCGAAGGCGCATGCAGCGGCTTCAGGGGCGATGCCAGCGGCGGCCCGAAGCGGCGCGCCGCACCTGCGGGCAGGGCCTGCGCATTCTGACCGGCCTCCGCTTCCCATTGCGCGCGGGCCTCGGCGATCTCTTCGCTGGTGCGGGCCACGAAGTTCCACCACAGCAAGATGGCTTCATCCATGGGCTCGCCGCCAATGACCAGCAGGCGGCTGCCGGGCGTGGTCTCGATGGCGACCGAGGCCGTGCCCAGGGGCAGGTAGAGCAGTTCCTCCACCGGCAGGGGCTGGCCGTTCACGCTCACGCTGCCTTCCAGGCTGAGCACGGCATGCTCGAAATCGGCACGCAGCGGCAGCGTGGCGACGGCATTGCCATTGCCATTGCCTGCGCTGTCCGCATGCAGGTCCACGCTCATCAGGGGCGTGTGCACCTCGGCCGGCGACGTCAGGCCCAGCGCTTCGCCGGCCAGCACCGTGGCCGTGAAGTCGCCCACCGTGGTCCTGGGCAGCTCGGGGTAGTGCTGGAAGCGCGGCGGACCGTTGCGGTGCGACTCGGGCAGCGCAATCCACAGCTGCGCGGCGTGGATGTGCGAGGGCGTCTGGCTTTCCTCGGAATGGGCGATGCCGTGGCCGGCCGTCATCAGGTTGACCTGGCCGGGGCGGATGATCTGGGTGTGGCCCAGGCTGTCGCGGTGCAGCACTTCGCCGCGGATCATCCAGGTGAAGGTCTGCAGGCCGATGTGCGGATGCGGGCCGACCTGCATGCCCGGTGGCGCGGGGTCGGCAGGACCGGCGTGGTCGAGAAAGCACCAGGCGCCGACCTTGCGCAGGGCGCGCTGGGGAATCGCGCGCTGGATGGGAATGCCGCCCACATCGGCGGTGCGGGTGGGCAGGTGCTGGGGTTGGGTCAGGGGCTGGGACGTGTCGGACATGGTCGGATCGGCCTGTTTCGTGGGGGAAGCCACCAGTGTCGTGCAGCGCGGCGCAGCAGGCAAACGCGGCTCGCATGGATTGGGCCTGTTCGCTGACAGCGCGTTCTCAGGAACATTGTTTACATTCGAAGAACGGACCGGCGCCCGCCATTTTGGCGGGCGCCGGCCTCACTCTTACAGGAGAAACCGCCATGAATACATCCGTACAGACGCAAGCCGAAGCCGCTGAAGAGGCGGTCCAGAGCGCCGTGGAAGTCCAGCGATTCCCCGAGAAGTTCGAAGCCACGGTCACCGGCAATGTGCAGCACCGGGTAGGCGACGGCCCCCTGGAAGACATTCCGCGCGGCACCCGAGTGCAGGTGGCCACGGCCATCGGAAGCTATGTGCTGTCCTGGACCCAGGACGAGCAGCCGATCACCGTGTCGCTGGCCAAGCGCGAGTTCGAGCTCTATGTCGATACCGGGGAGATCGAGGTCAGCCAAGCCTGACGCCGGCCATGTCCCCAACCACTCCCAAAAGCCCTGCGGCCTGACAGCTGCAGGGCTTTTTGCATGGTGGCCCGGCCCGCGCTCAGGCCGGCAACTGCAGCGCGGTCTGGATGTGCACCTCGCCGGCCAGCAGCTTGTGCACGGGGCAGGCCTCGGCCACCTGCAGCAGGCGCTGGCGCTGCTCGTCGTCCAGCGCGCCTTGCAGCGTGATCTGGCGTTCGATCAGGTTGCCGCTGGCGGGCGTGCCTTCGGGGTTCAGGCGCAGTTGCACGTCCACCTGCTCCAGCTTCCACTGCTTGCGCGCCGCGTACATCTGCAGCGTGACCGTGGTGCAGGCGCCCAGGGCCGACAGCAGCAGTTGCAGCGGGTTGGGCGCCGTGTCGCCTCCGCCCTTGTCCGCAGGCTCGTCCACATGCCAGCGGTGGCCTTGGGGGTCGCCAAGCGTGACGCGATAGGGGGTGTCCGTGCTGGTGGCGTGGGCGCTGTGGATCATGGAAAGTCCTTTGTCCTGGAAGTTGCCGCAAGAGGCGCGGGGGAGGCGGAGCGGATGACTCTACGCCTGCTTTGCGTCCGCTGCCTGGGGCCGGTGCTTCATGCGCAGCGGGATTTTGAGGTAGTGCACGCCATTGGCCTCGGCCGCGGGCCAATGGCCTGCGTGCATGTTGACCTGGATGGCGGGCAGCAGCAGGGCGGGCGCGGATAGCGTGGCGTCTCGCTGGTTGCGCATGGCCACGAAGCTGGCTTCGTCCACGCCCGTGTGCACGTGCACATTGCCGGCGCGTTGCGCGTCCACCGTGGTTTCCCAGGCATGGCGGTCGCGGCCCGGCGCCTTGTAGTCATGGCACATGAACAATCGCGTTGCGGGCGGCAGGGCCAGCAGGCGCTGGATGGAGCGGAACAGCGTGCCCGCATCGCCGCCGGGGAAGTCGGCGCGCGCCGTGCCGTAGTCGGGCATGAACAGCGTATCGCCCACGAAGACCGCGTCCGCGATGCGGTAGGACACGCAGGCCGGCGTATGGCCGGGCGTGTGCATCACCTCGATGCGCAACCCGCCCAGCGGCAGGCTGTCGCCGTCGGCCAGCAGCCGGTCGAAGGGCTGGTCGACGCCTGACGCGGGCAGGTTGAAGACGGGGCGGAAGATGCGCTGCACCTCGCGGATGTGCTCGCCCACGGCAATCGGGGCGCCCGTGCGCTCGCGCAGGTACGGGGCCGCGCTGAGGTGATCGGCATGGGCATGGGTTTCCAGAATCCAGCGCACTCGCAGGCCCTGGGCCTGCGCGGCGTCCAGCACGGCATCGGCCGAGCCGGTGTGGGCCTGGCCGCTGGCGTGGTCGTAGTCGAGCACGGGGTCGATGACGGCGGCCTCGGCCGTGTCCGCATCCCAGGCCAGGTAGGTCACGGTGTGGGTGTTGGCGTCGAAGAACGGTGCAATGCGCAGCGGCGATGTCATGAAGGCACTCCTGGTTCGATGGCTCGTGTGCAGCCTGTCGGCGATTATATTAGAATTTGCTAAATTAGATTGTTCTTGATCAACCATGACCGAACCGACGCTCTCTCCCGAACAGGCCTTTTTGCAGCAGGGCGCTGCACGTGCCGCCGCGCTGCTGCGCGCCGTGGGCAACGAGAGGCGCCTGCTGGTGCTGTGCCTGCTGATCGAGCATGGCGAGCTGTCCGTGGGCGAATTGCTGCAGCAGATCCCGCTGAGCCAGTCGGCCCTGTCCCAGCACCTGGCCCGCATGCGCGAAGAGGGTCTGGTCGCCTACCGCCGCGAGTCGCAGACGCTGTACTACCGCATCGCCAATCCCGATGTGCAAAAGCTGGTGGCCACGCTCAAGAGCATCTTCTGCGCCTGAAATCCTCTGTTCCCAAGGAGCTGATCCATGTCTCTTTCCTCCGTCTCCTCACAAGCCGCCCGCCAGATGCAGGAGCAGGGCGCCTGGCTCATCGACATCCGCGCGCCGGACGAACATGCGCGCGAACGCATAGGCGGCGCCCGCAGCTTGCCCATGGACCGCCTGGCGGCGGGAGCCCTGGCCGGCGCGCCCGCCGCCGTGGTGTTTCACTGCCGCTCCGGCCACCGCACGCGTCTCAACGCCCAGGCCCTGGCGGCAGCCTTGCCGCCCGGCTGTGCCGGCCATGTGCTCGATGGCGGCCTGGACGCCTGGAAGGCACAAGGCCTGCCCGTGCTGCGCGACAGCCGCCAGCCGCTGGAGCTGCAGCGCCAGGTGCAACTGGGTGCGGGCGGGCTGGCGCTGCTGGGCGCCGTGCTCGGCGCCACGGTGTCCCCGTGGTGGCACCTGCTGTCGGCCTTCGTGGGCTGCGGCCTGATCGTGGCCGGTGCCACGGGCTTTTGCGGATTGGCGCGCGTTCTGATGAAGGCGCCCTGGAACCGGCGCGCCCTGGGGCAGTGACGGCGCCTGCACTGAATCCAGCCTGACGTCTGCTGTCCGACCCCCAAGTTCCCCTGTTCAGGGGACTGTGGAGAACCCCGGACGGCAGTACGATAGCTGTATGACATCTGTTTACGCTCAACGCCGCGCACGCTTGGCCGCCCAGTTGGGCGCTGGCGGCATCGCCATCATTCCCACCGCTCCCGAGCGCCAGCGCAACCGGGACACCGGCTACCTGTACCGCCACGACAGCTACTTCTACTACCTGACCGGCTTTGCCGAGCCCAATGCCTGCCTGGTGCTGGCCGCCGACGGCACCAGCGTGCTGTTCTGCCAGCCCAAGGACCTGGAGCGCGAAATCTGGGACGGCATCCGCCTGGGCCCCGAGGCCGCCGTGGCCACGCTGGGCGTGAGCCAGGCGTTCTCCAGCGCCGAGATCGATACGCGCCTGCCCCGCCTGCTGGAGAACCGGGGCCGCCTCTGGTATCCGTTCGCCACGCATGAAGGCCTGGCCGTGCGCGTGGAAGGCTGGCTGGGCCAGGTGCGCGCGCGCGTGCGCTTCGGCGCGCTGTGCCCGGCCGAGCAGGGCGACCTGTGCACGCTGCTGGACGAGATGCGCCTGGTCAAGGACGCGCATGAGCAGGACATCATGCGCCGCGCCGCCGCCATCAGCGCCCAGGCCCATATCCGCGCCATGCAGCGCTCGGCACGCATGCTGCGCGCAGGCCAGGAGGTGCGCGAATACCACCTGGACGCCGAACTGCTGCATGAATTCCGCCAGCAGGGCTCGCAGTACGTGGCCTACGGCTCCATCGTGGCAGCCGGCGCCAACGCCTGCGTGCTGCATTACCAGGCCGACAAGGCGCCCGTGCACGCGGGCGAGCTGGTGCTGATCGATGCGGGCTGCGAGCTCGACGGCTACGCCAGCGACATCACGCGCACCTTCCCCGCCGATGGCCGCTTCACCGGCCCGCAGCGCGCGCTCTACGAGCTGGTGCTGGAAAGCCAGAAGGCCGCCGTGGCGGCCACGCGCGCCGGTGCGCGTTTCAACGATCCGCACGACGCCACCGTGGCCGTGCTGGCGCAGGGCATGCTGGACCTGGGCCTGCTGGACAGAAAGGTCTATGGCAACGCCCAGGACGTGATCGAGCAGCGCGCCTTCTTCCAGTTCTACATGCACCGCACGGGCCACTGGCTGGGCATGGACGTGCACGACTGCGGCAGCTATGTGGAGCCCTCGGAGCTGGGCCAGTCGCACGAGCGCAAGGACCCGCTGTCGGGCGAGACCATCACCAACCGCCCCAGCCGCATCCTGCGCCCGGGAATGTGCACCACCATCGAGCCGGGCATCTACGTGCGCCCTGCGGCCGGCGTGCCCGAGCAGTTCCACAACATCGGCATCCGCATCGAGGACGATGCCATCGTCACCGAGACGGGCTGCGAGCTGATCACGCGCGGCGTGCCCGTGGAGCCCGACGAGATAGAAGCCTTGATGCGTGACTGACAACGCCAGCCTGCCCACCACCGGCCCCGTGTCCACCCTCATGCCCGCCCCATCGGCCTATGTCCCACCCGCGCTGCCACGGCTGAGTTGGCGCATCTTCACGGTGCTCTGGCTGCTGGGCCTGCCCGGCGTGGCGGCCATGGCCTGGTTCGTGCTGCCCGACTGGATGCGCCTGCTGGGCCTGCCCGTGGAGCCGCTGGCCACGCCTCTGGCCGGCATTGGCGTGATGGCCGCGCTGCTGGCCCTGCCCGTGGGCGTCGGGGTGTGGCTGGGGCCAAGGCTGGGCCTGTCCGCACCGCTGTTGACCACCTGGGTGGCCGGGCGTTCGCCCCAGCGCGCCGTGCGCTACCTCACGTTGCCAGGGCTGGCTGGCGGCGTGGTCGGCGCGGCCTGGCTGGTGACCCTGGCCCTGGCCTGGCCCGACGACCTGACCCTGATCGACCCCGTCTACGCCATGCCGCTGGGCGCCAAGATCCTGTACGCGGGCATCACGGCCGAGCTGGTGATGCGCCTGGGCGGCATGACGCTGGTGATGTGGCTGCTGTGGCGGCTGAGCGGGCGCACCGACCGCCGCCCGGGCTGGATGCTGGGCTGGTGGTCGGTGATGCTGTCGGCCCTGCTCTGGGGCTTGCTGCAGCTGGCGCTGGCCTGGGGTACCTGGGGCGGCCTGTCGGACGGGCTGGTGCTGCAGCTGCTGCTGTTCGAAATCGTCCACGGCGCCGTGGGCGGCTTCCTGTTCTGGCGCTATGGCCTGGAGGCGGCCATGGTGGCCCATGCGATCACCTATCTGCTCTCGCACGGGCTGGTGTGACTCTAGCCAAACCTCAGCGAGCCGAACAAGCCTTCGGTCTCATCCTTGGGGCCGGCCGCGAAGTACAGGGCATTGCTGTCGCCCAGGGCCACACCGTTGCCGAACTGCAGCGCCCAGAGGCCCGGTATGGCGACCGGGCGATCCTGGCCATCGCGCAGCTCGTCCACGTAGCTGCCGCTGTCCAGGTCGAAGGCGCAGATGCGGCCCGCGCCGCCAAAGTTGCCCACCAGCAACCGGCCCGATAGCGGCCCGAAGTCGGGCGGTGCGATGGCCACGCCCCAGGGCGCGTTGAGCCTGCCATCGTCTGAATAGATCCGCTGCAGGCGGCCGTCCAGATCGAACTCGGCCAGCTTGCCGCGCGCGGGGCGGTTGCCGGTGGCGGCCTCGCGCTCTGCATCCATGGCATCTTCCTCACCTGCGAAGAAGGCGTTGGCGTCCTCGGGGTCGGGCTGGCTCATGGCGTAGAGCACGAAGACGCGGTCTCTTGAGCCGTCGTTGACAACCTGAATATTGAACGGCACGGGATCGCCAGGTCTGGCAATGCCGGCAGGGCCGCTGGCGAAGGGGTTGACGAAGCCCTGGGTGGGGGTGAGCTGCCACTGCGCGTCCAGTGTGCGGATCTGAGGCTGGTCGCCGAAATCGGCCAGCCACAGACGGTCCCAGCGGCCCGTATGCAGGGCCGCGCCGAAGAAGGCCATGCCCCGGCCCGTGCCATCGAAGACCTCGACGGCTGGGCCGTCCACGCGCACGATGGCGCCCGTCTCTGCGTCGCGCTCGGTCCAGGCGCTGACGCTGCCGCTGTCGGTCACGAAGACGAAGCGCGCCGCGCCGTCGAGCAGGCGCCCGCCTGCGGGCTGGCTGCGCACGCGGAACAGGTGGGATTCCAGGGGCGCGCCGTGGTAGACCACGCCAGTGACCTTGCCTGCGCTGCCGTCGTCGATCCGGGAGTCCGACTGGGGCACGGCCACCTTGCGAAGGCCGTCCTGGCGCAGTGTGCGCAGGCTTGGCTCGGACGAGCGCGAAACGTCACCCAGGTATTGCCAGGAAGTGCCACCGCCGCCAATCCAGAAATGGCCGCCTGCGCCGGCCGGGCGGATGGCAATGCCCCAGCCGTTGACGAAGTCGGGTTCCGTGAAGCGCGCGCCGTAGCCAGCATGGCTGGCGAGCAGGGGTGTCTGGAGGTAGCGGTTGGCGGGTGCGCCGCCGCTGCAGGCGGTCAGGGCCGAGGAAGCGAGGGCGCTCAGAACAAAATGTCGCCGGTCGAGCATGTTGGATTTTCTGGTGGCATGGCAAAGCGGTGGATAGGTTGGCTGAGCATGCGAAACCAAGGGGCACCGGATGTTCTGGCTGCTGCCTGCGAACCCGGGGGGCCGCAGATATGAACAGGCGATGCTAGGGAGGGGCCGCCTGCCGGGTCAATGCGGCCCCGTCTGATTCTGCAGAGCGATGCAGGAGGACTCAGCGCAGCTGCCTGCGCAGGATCTTTCCGGTCACGGTCTTGGGCAGTTCCTCGCGCAGCTCGACGATGCGCGGCACCTTGTAGGCGGCCATGTGCGCCTTGCAATGGGCGATGAGTTCCTCGGGCGCGGCCTGCCGGCCCGCTTTCAGCGAGACCACGGCCTTGACGGTCTCGCCCCGGTAGTCGTCTGGCACGCCGATGACGGCGGCCTCGCGCACGGCGGGGTGGGTGTAGAGCACGTCCTCGACCTCGCGCGGCCAGACCTTGTAGCCGGCGGCGTTGATCATGTCCTTCTTGCGGTCCACCAGGTAGAACCAGCCGCGCTCGTCCATGAAGCCCACGTCGCCCGTGCGCAGCCCGCCCTCGAACATGGCGTCGGCCGTGGCTTCGGGCAGGTTCCAGTAGCCGGACATGATCTGCGGGCCGGCCGAGACGATCTCGCCGATCTCGCCCGGCGCGGCCTCGCGGTGCTGGTCGTCGATGATGCGCACCACCGTGCCATAGACCGGCACGCCGATGGACAGCGCACCCGATGCCGGGTCCACCGGCGCCCGCGCGCCCAGCGGCACGAAGTGCGTGGGCGAGCAGGTCTCGGTCATGCCGAAGGCGTTGTGGATGACCAGGCCCGACAGCTGCTCGAAGGCCTGGATCACGGCCGGCGCAATGGGCGCGCCGCCCGAGTACACGGCCTTGAAGCTGCGGAAATCCTCGCGCGAGACGCCCGGGTGGTTCATCAGCGCCACGAAGGCGGTGATGGCGCCGATGGTGAAGCTGGGCCGGTGCTCGCGCATGGATTCGAGCATGGTCTCGGGATGGAAGCGGTGGCTGAGCACCAGCGGGCAGGGCACCAGCAGGGCGAGGGCCACATGGCCGACCAGGCCGGTGATGTGAAACAGCGGCGCCAGGCCCAGCACGCTGTCGTCGGCCGTGATGCCTATCCAGTCGCGGTAGGTCTGGGCGTTGAAGGCCAGGTTGCCATGCGTGTTCATGGCGCCCTTGGGCTGGCCCGTGGTGCCCGATGTGTAGGTGATCACGGCCGTATCGCCCGCCGTGGGCCGGTGCGCCAGCGGCGCGGGCTGGCCGCCGGCCTGCACCAGCGCAAGCAGGTCCAGCGTGCCATCGGCCAAGGGCAGGCGCGGACCGTCGCCGAGCACGCGCGCATCGCCGCGCGTCTGCCAGTCCAGCACCGATGTGGTGACCACGGTGGCCAGCGGCAGGCCGCCGGCCGCATGCACTTCGCGGGCCACGTCCAGGAACAACTGGTCCAGGCACAGCAGGGCCTGGGCGCCCGCGTTCTGCAGGATGTAGTGCAGCTCGCGCTGCCGGTTCATGGGATTGACCGGCACGGCGATACCGCCCAGCTTCCAGGCCGCCACCAGGCCGATGACGAAGGCCGGATTGTTCTGCGTATAGAGGGCCAGCCGGTCGCCGGCCACAAAGCCCCGCGCCTGCAGCGCATGGGCCAGCGCGCTGGCGGCCTGGTCGAGTTCGCGCAGGTTCAGCCCGCCGTCGAAGTAGCGCACGATGGCGCAGCCGGGTGCCGCAGCCAGCGAGGCTTCGAACAGGTCGAGCATGCTGCTGAACTGGGGCCGCATCTCGGCCGGCTGGCCCGGCGCGTAAAGGCCCAGCCAGGGCCTGTCGTGCGATGGGGCTGCGCTCATTTGATCACCACGGGATTGACGGGCGAGCCCGTGGCGCGGTGGATCTTCAGCGGCGCGGCCACGTACAGAAAGGTGTAGCGGCCGTCGCGCGCGCAGCTGTCGGCCAGGGCCTCCAGGTCGCAGATCTCGGTCAGCGTCACGCCCAGGTTGCGCATCAGCGCGCAGTGCAGCGGCAGGGCCACGCCGTGCACGGGGTCCATGGTGACTTCGTTGGCGATGGTGTCGGTGACCAGGTTGGGGATCTCCATCGCATGGAACCAGTCCACGAGTTCGGGCGAGTAGGTCAGGCCGGGCTCGCAGAAGTCGTTGTAGAAGCTTGCCTGGTCTTCGTAGAAGCCCGACAGGAAATTGGTGCGCACGATCAGGATGTCGTGCTTTTCTATGGTGTGTCCCTGGGCCTTGGCGCAGGCCATCAGGTCTTCGTGCGTAAAGGTCTCGGCACGCTCCAGCGCCACTTTGCCGCGGTGGCGCGCCATGTCCAGCAGCACGCCGCGCCCCACGATGCCGCGCGCGCCCAGCGCCTCCACGCTGGCTTTGTCCAGCCCGCCGATGGTGGTGCGTGCGTCATAGCCATTCCAGATGCGCCCGCCGTACCAGACATGGCCTAGCGCGTCGTACTGGGTCGATCCCTGCAGGAAGGCGTCCAGCTTGTCATCGGCATAGTGCAGGCCGCCGGGGAACCGGGGCGCATCGGGGCCGTCCCAGCTGGACTCGTCAAACACCATGGTGCGCTCGGCCGGCGTGCGGCCGGGCCAGACCGGATCGCCGCGCGGGTCGCCGATCAGGCGCTGCAGCGTGAAGGTCTCGCCCGAGCGGATGTGGGACACGCCGCGCAGCACCTCGGCGGGCGTGAGGAAGTTCAGCGCCCCGACCTCGTCGTCGGGTCCCCAGCGGCCCCAGTTGCTGGGGGCGTTCCTGAGCAGATCCTCCATCAGCGGGGCGTCGTCGTGCGTGTGTCCATGGTCGTGAGCATGTCCCATGTCTGTCTCCTGTCGTTGGTTTGTCGAACAAGGCGCGCAGGGCATTCAAACGCCAGGAGGGGCGCGAGGCTGTCGCGGGTTCGACACGCGGGCGGCAGGCATTGCGAACGTCCCGGGCAAAACTGCTTTCACAGGCGGCAGGCATGGCGGCGTGCCTGCGCCGGCGATGCTGCGCTGCAGCATCAAAACCCATAGCGGCAAAGGCCAGGCGCCACGGTGCTTTGCGATGCGCTGCGTGCCGCGCCTGCGCGATCTGCGGGGTGCCTGGGGCCTGGCTTTCAGCCCCTGGCCACATGCCGGAATGTTGCCTTCATGTAACCGCATTCGTGTGAGAATTGAAACCCGATTACAAACCCTGAGCGAGAGACATTCCATGCAAGTCCGCCGTGCCACCAAGATCGTCGCCACCCTGGGCCCCGCTTCCAGCGACCCGCAACTGCTGGAACAGATGGTGCGTGAAGGCGTCAACGTGGTGCGCCTGAATTTCAGCCACGGCAAGGCGCAGGACCACATCGACCGTGCCACCATGGTGCGCGAGGCGGCCCAGCGCGCAGGCCGCGAGGTGGCCATCATGGCCGACCTGCAGGGCCCCAAGATCCGCGTCGGCAAGTTCGCCGAAGGCAAGGTCATGCTGGAGCCCGGCGCGCGCTTCGTGCTCGACGCATCGCGCACAGCGCCCGGCGACCTGGGCGGCGTGGGCCTTGACTACAAGGAGCTGCCGCGCGACGTGAAGCCCGGCGATGTGCTGCTGCTCAACGACGGCCTGATCGTGCTCACCGTGGACCATGTGCGCGGCGACGAGGTGCACACCACCGTCAAGCTGGGCGGCGAGCTGTCCAACAACAAGGGCATCAACAAGCAGGGCGGCGGCCTGACGGCCCCGGCGCTGACGGCCAAGGACATGGAGGACATCAAGACCGCCATGAGCTTCCAGGCCGACTACGTGGCCGTGAGCTTTCCCAAGAACGCCACCGACATGGAGATGGCGCGCCAGCTGTGCAACGTGGCTGCGGCCCAGTACGGCCACAAGCCCGGCCTGATCGCCAAGATCGAGCGCGCCGAGGCCATTCCGCGCCTGGAAGAGATCCTGCATGTCTCCGACGGCATCATGGTCGCCCGTGGCGACCTGGCCGTGGAAGTGGGCAACGCGGCCGTGCCCGCGCTGCAAAAGAAGATGATCCGCATGGCGCGCGACATGGACAAGTTCGTGATCACCGCCACGCAGATGATGGAGAGCATGATCACCAACCCCGTGCCCACGCGCGCCGAGGTCAGCGACGTGGCCAACGCCGTGCTGGACGGCACGGACGCCGTCATGCTCAGCGCCGAGACCGCCGCCGGCAAGTACCCGCTGGAGACCGTGCAGGAAATGGCCAAGATCTGCGCCGCCGCAGAAGCCGCCGAAGACCCGGACAGCGATGCCGAGTTCACCGGCCGCCAGTTCTCGCGCATCGACCAGTCGATCGCCATCGGCGCGCTGTTCACGGCCCACCACCTGGGCGCCAAGGCCATCGTCGCCATGACGGACAGCGGCTCCACCGCGCTGTGGATGAGCCGCCACCGCATCCACATCCCCATCTACGCGCTCACGCCCAAGATCTCCACGCAGCGCAAGATGGCCATGTACCGCAACGTGCGCCCCCTGCTCATGGACACGAGCGCCGACCGCGACACCGCGCTGGACCAGGCCGAAGGCCATCTGCGCGCGCGCAACATCGTGCAAAGCGGCGATGTCTATGCCATCACCTGCGGCGAGCCCATGGGCCAGCCCGGTGGCACCAACATGCTCAAGATATGTCGTGTGAACTGAGGCACACGCATCCGCTGCGCGTCAGTGATTGAACCCACCCGGGACAGGCCCACAGGCCTTCCCGGGTTTTTTGTTTCAGAGCGTGCCTGAGCCCAGGCGTGCCAGCAGCGGCCCGCCTGCACGGCGGCGCCACAGCGCGGCATGCCAGACCAGGGTGGCGCTGCAGATGCCCACGATGGCACCGCCGACCACATCGGACGGGAAGTGCACGCCCAGGTGCACGCGGCTCCAGGCCATGCCCAGGGCCAGCGACCAGGCTGACACCATGACCCAGCGGCGGTGGCGCGTGCAGCCCAGGGTCAGCGCCTGGGCCAGGGCAAAGGCGCCCGTGGCGTGCATGCTCGGAAAGCTGGACCGCAGCGCGTGTTCCACCCATTGCACGCCCATGCCCAGCTGGGCAGGACGCGGCGCCGGGAAGCCCCAGCGGATCAGCCGCGCCACGGCCCAGGCGGCCAGCATGGACAGCAGGGCCAGCACCAGGGTGCGGCGCAGGGCGGGCGAGCCGCGCAGCAGCCCGGCCATCACGGGAAGGGCGCACAGCGAGGGAAGCCAGGACGAGATGGCGCGCGCCGCCTCGATCGAGATGGCGGGCGTTTGCGCGTTGGCGTTCAGTAGCGTGAACAGGGCGGGGTCCAGGGGCAGCATGGCAACGCTCGATCAGGGAGTGGAAGGCGGAAGGCTGGCGGCGGGCCACAGGGAGTCAGGCGCGCTGTCCCGGGTGCGCAGCGCACGCGTGACCGCCAGGTCGAAGAGCCAGCCAGCCGTCCAGCACAGCCAGCCGGTCCACAGCGTGTGGCTCATGAAATGGGCGCCGCGCATCTGCTGGGCCAGGCCCATCGACAGGCCTGCGGCCAGCGAGACGGCCAGCCAGATCCAGGCTGCGCGCGGTGCATGGCGGCGCAGCGCGAAATACCCGGCCAGAAAGGCGAAGCCCGCCGAGGCATGGCCGGCGGGAAAGCAGCGGCCCGGCCCCCCATCGGCCAGGCCCAGCGACCAGTGCGAGACGTGGCGCGCCACGCCGCCGAACTCGGCCAGGTCCCAGGGGCAGCTGGTCACGCTGGTGTACTTGAGCAGCGAGATCAGGGCCAGCGACAGCAAGATGCCCGCCACCAGCTGCACGCGCCGCCCATGGGGCAGCAGGCGCAGCGGGCCCACGGGCCGCCAGACGCACAGCGTCAGGCCCAGCACCACCAGCCAGGCCAGGCGGCGTACGCCTTCGTGGGCGATGTTCACGAAGAACCAGTCCGAACGCAGCGCAAAGCCATCGGCGTCGCCAAACCAGCGGGCCATGGCCAGGTCCAGGGCGCTGGCATCCCAGGCCAGGACCACGGCCAGGGCCGCCAGGGTCCACAGCAGGGTGCGTTTGAAGGAGGGGCCCTGCGCGGGGGCTGCGGAGAAATCTCGGGGTTCAGGTGTCGGCATGGCCGGCAGCATGAGAAGCGCGGCTTAAACCCGTCTTAACGCATGCCCCGGCGTGCGGCCATCGTCTGGCGCCGCAGCCGGCAGCGGGCATTGCACAATGCGCGCATGCGAATACTGGTCGTCGAAGACAACGCGGGCATTGCCGCAGGCCTGCAGGCCAATCTGCAACAGCGCCGCTATGCGGTCGATGTCTGCACCACCGTGGCCGAGGCCTGGCATGCGCTGGAGATGGAGCGCTTCGACGCCGTGCTGCTGGACCTGGGCCTGCCCGATGGCGACGGCAGCGAAATCCTGCGCCGCCTGCGGGGCCCGCGCCGCCCGGGTGGCGACAGCCAGGCCCTGCCGGACCCCAACACGCCCGTGCTCATCCTGACCGCGCGCGACCAGGTGCGCGAGCGCATCGCCGGGCTGGACCTGGGTGCCGATGACTACCTGGTCAAGCCCTTCGACATCGACGAGCTGGAGGCGCGGCTGCGCGCCATGCTGCGCCGCGCAGGAGGCCAGGCGGCACCCGTGATCCGTCATGGCGAGCTGGAGGTCGACCCGGCCGCGCGCACCGTGCGCCGCGACGGAAAGCTGGTGGAGATGTCGCCGCGCGAGTTCTCCGTGCTCTGGGTGCTGCTGCAGGCGCGCGGGCGCGTGCTCTCGCGCCAGCAGATCGAAGAGCACCTCTACAGCTGGGGCACGGCCGTGGAAAGCAATGCCGTCGAAGTCCACATCCACCACCTGCGCAAGAAGCTGGGCAATGCCAGCATCGTCACCATGCGTGGCGTGGGCTACTTCCTGCCCGTGGAGAACACATGAGCACCGCGCCGGACCGCCGCCCCTCGCTGATCTGGCATCTGATGGCCTGGATGCTGGGCGCGCTGGTCGTGGTCTGGGCCAGCTTCGTGGCGCTGGGCTACCAGACCGGCGTGCACGAGGCCGACGAGCTCACCGACGGCCACCTGGCCGGCGTGGCTGCGCTGGTGCTCAACCTGGAAGTCGCAGGCGCCGTAGGCCAGGGAGCAGCCACGCCCGTGCATGAGCCCCCCGGCCTCATGGCCCACGACTACCAGCAGTCGCTGAGCGTGGCCCTGTGGGATGGCTCGGGCCGGCTCATCTCGCGCACGGGCGATGCCCCCGAACCCGCCTTCGACACCGAGCAGGGCTTTGCCACCCTGCGCCTGGGTCCCGAGCATCGGGCCTGGCGCAGCTTCACCCAATGGAGCCGCGACCACGCACGCAAGGTCAGCGTGATGATCGAGCTGCAGGAGCGCGACGAACTGGCCGACGACATTGCGGGCCAGATGGTCGAGCCCGGCCTGTGGCTGCTGCCCGTGGTGGCGCTGGCGCTGGGGCTGGCGATTCGCCGGGGCATGCGGCCGCTCAACGAACTCTCGCGCGAGGTGGAGCGCCTGGACCTGGCCCAGGCCGAGCGCGTCTCGCACCGCCACGCGCTGCGGGAATTCATGCCTGTGGTGAACTCCATCAACACCTTGCTGGACCGCCAGCAGGAGGCGCTGGAGCGCGAGCGCAGCCTGGCCAACGAAGTGGCCCATGAACTGCGCACTCCGCTGGCCTCCATCGCCTTGCAGGCGCGGGCCCTGGGCGATGCGCCGGCCGGTGCCATGGACGCACCGGCCCAGCGCCAGGCGCTGGCGCAGATAGGCCAGGACGCGCTGCATGCCGGCCATGTGCTCAGCCAGCTGCTGGCACTGGCGCGCGCAGGCCGCGCCATGCTGGCCGAGCCGCCCGTGCCCGTGGACCTGGCCGCGCTGGCCCGGCAGGTGGGGGCCGCCCATGCGCAGGCGGCCTGGCAGCGCGACTGCAGCCTGTCCGTACAGGCGCCTGAGGCACTGGGCGTGATGGGCAATGCCGTGCTGCTGGAGCTGGCGCTGCGCAACCTGGTGGAAAACGCCCTCAAGCACACGCCGCACGGCACGCAGATCGAAGTCCAGGCCGGGCAGGGGCCGGATGGCGAGGTCTGGCTGCAGGTCTGCGACGACGGCCGCCGCGATGGCGCAGAGCGCGCGGCAGCGCCCGTGGACAGCCTGCACCTGGGCCACGAGATCGTGGCGCGCGTGCTGCGCGCCCACCAGGGAAGCTTTGGCGAGGCCGCGCCGCCCGAAGGCTTCACGACCTGCTACCGCATGGGAATGCCCGGGACAGGGTTGGCGGCAGCTGGTTAAAATCGCCAGTTACCAAGCGGTTACTGCCGCGATCCCCCGGCCGTGGCCCCGCAGCGCACCCATGACGCAGCGGCGGCTGCCATGCGGCAGGGGCATCCCCCTCTCAACAACTTGATACGGACCCTACACATGCCTCTCGTTTCGATGCGCGAACTGCTGGACCACGCTGCCGAAAACGGCTACGGTCTTCCCGCCTTCAACGTCAACAACCTGGAGCAGGTGCAAGCCGTGATGTCGGCCGCTGACGAAGTGGGCGCGCCCGTCATCCTGCAGGCCAGCGCAGGCGCCCGCAAGTACGCCGGCGAGCCCTTCATCAAGCACCTGATCCAGGCCGCCGCCGAGCAGTATCCCCACATCCCCCTGGTCATGCACCAGGACCACGGCACCTCGCCCGCCATCTGCCAGGGCGCGCTGAACCTGGGCTTCGGCTCGGTGATGATGGACGGCTCGCTGATGGAAGACGGCAAGACGCCTTCCTCCTTCGAATACAACGTGGACGTGACCCGCAAGGTCGTGGAAATGGCCCACAGGCTGGGCGCCACCGTCGAAGGTGAGCTCGGCTGCCTGGGCTCGCTGGAAACCGGCATGGCCGGCGAGGAAGACGGCGTGGGCGCCGAAGGCGTGCTCGACCACTCGGCCCTGCTGACCGACCCCGAGGAAGCGGCCCAGTTCGTCAAGGCCACGCAGCTGGACGCGCTGGCCATTGCCATCGGCACCAGCCACGGCGCCTACAAGTTCACACGCAAGCCCACGGGCGACATCCTGTCCATCCAGCGTGTCAAGGAAATCCACGCCCGCCTGCCCAACACCCACCTGGTCATGCACGGCTCCTCCTCCGTGCCCCAGGAACTGCTGGAAATCATCCGCCAGTACGGCGGCGCCATGAAGGAAACCTACGGCGTGCCCGTCGAGGAAATCCAGGAAGCCATCAAGCACGGCGTGCGCAAGATCAACATCGACACCGACATCCGCCTGGCGATGACCGGCGCCGTTCGCAAGTTCCTGGCCGAGAACCCCGAGAAGTTCGACGCCCGCGAATGGCTCAAGCCTGCCCGCGAAGCCGCCAAGCAGATCTGCAAGGCCCGCTACATCGAGTTCGGCTGCGAAGGCCAGGGCGCCAAGATCAAGGGCTACACGCTGGAGCAGATGGCCGCCAAGTACGCTGCCGGTTCGCTGCAGCAGGTCGTGAACTGATCGGTTCCTTCCCCTTCAAAAAAAGCCCGCCGGTCCGCCCGGCGGGCTTTTTTGTTGTCAGCGCGGCGCGGGGGCCGCAGCCTGGGACCGCTGGGGTACGGCCATGGCCATCTCGTCATCGGGCACCACGGGCTGGGGGTGGCTGGCGTTCCAGCCCGACACCAGCAGGCTGGTGCCCGACAGCACCAGCAGCAGGCAGACCATCCATTCGACCAGCCGCTTGGGCAGGGCGGGCGGATGGCGCATGTGCAGCCAGGTCACCACCGTCACCACGGGAAAGGCCAGGGCCGCCGCCAGCAGCACGCTGGCGGTGATCTCGCCCTCCCAGGCCACCATCACCAGGCGCAGCAGCGCGCAGGTAAGGAACATGGCAAACAGGCACTGGCGCACCACCAGGCGGTCCAGCGGCTGGCGGTACAGGTGGTAGACCATGGGCGGGCCCGGCGTGGCAAACAGACCGCCCAGCACCCCCGATGCCACACCGGCCACCCACAGCGACACCGGCCCCGACACCTGCGCGTTGACCTGCTTTTGCAGCAACAGCAACAGCGCGCAGGCCACGATGGCCAGGCCCAGCAGCATGCGCAGCCCGCTCAGCGCATTGCCGCTGAGCCACTGCAGCAGCAGCACGCCGCCGATCACGCCGATGACGCTGCTGATCAGCATGGGCTTGAGCAGGGACCACTGCGGCACCTGGCGGTGGGCGCGCAGGTAGGCCACGCCGTTGACCACGGACAGCAGGCAGGCCACATTGGCCGCATCGCCAATGCCCATCAGGTGCGTGGCACCGGCCACGCCCACGAAGATCAGCCCGAAGGCAAAGCCCGTCAGGTTCTGGCAAAACGTCGCCAGGCCCACCAGGGCCAGGAACATCACATACTGGATCACGCTCATCGAAAGGCTTTCTGGCGCGCCGCTGCGCCGAACCGGCGACGCTATCACGAAGCGCGCGCCGCTGCCTGCAGGTGCAGGGGGCAGGGCGCCAAGCCGCCGATCGCCAGGCCGCACTCACCGACGCGCGGTGTATCAGCCCGGCGCGTTGAGGCGTTCCAGCCGCTCGGGCGTGCCCACGTCGGTCCAGCGGCCCGTGTACAGGCTGGCCCCCACCTGGCCGGCCGCCATGGCGCGGCGCAGCAGCAATACCAGCGGCACGCGCCATCCCTCGGGGTTGCCGGGCGGGATGTCGCACCAGGGCGCGGCAAACAGCTCGGCGCGCAGCAGCGCAATGGTGCCGTAGGTCTGGCGCGGGCGGGCGTCGCCCTCGGGCCAGTCGCAGGCCAGGCCCAGTTCGTCCACGCCGAAGTCGCCACGCCGATGGTGCTCGGGGTTGGGCACCAGCCACAGATGGGCCAGGCGGCCGCTGGCCGCGAATTCCCGGGCGGCCTCGAACGGAAAATCGAAGTCGGGCGCGTAGACATCGCCGGCCGCCAGCCAGAACACCTCGCCCAGCAGCGGCAGCGCGCGCGCAATGCCGCCGGCGGTCTCCAGCGCCTGCTCGGGCTCGGGGGAATAGGCCAGTTGCAGCGGCTCGCCCCCGTTGTCAGGCACGAATTGGGGGCCGAATCGCGCCGGAATCTGCGCGCCCAGCCAGCCCGTGTTGACCACGGCGCGGCGCACGCCGGCCTGCGCAAGGGCCTGCAGGTGGTGCTGCAGCAGCGGCCGGCCCTGCACCTGCAGCAGCGGCTTGGGGCAGGTGTCGGTCAGCGGCCGCATGCGCTCGCCACGGCCTGCGGCCAGCAGCATGGCAGGCGGCTGTTCGGTGAGGGAAAGCGCCTTGGCGGCGGGGAACGGCGGGATGGGCTGGGCGGTCATGGAGGGCAACTGTAGACCATTGCCAGCGGCCATTGCCCCGCGCGCGGGAGCCGAAAACCCCAGTCCTTTAAAATGGCCGGCTTATTCTGATTACCCCCTCCTTCACGGAGCGCCCTGATGGCCAACACTCAACAAATGGCGAATGCGATCCGCGCACTCGCAATGGATGCCGTTCAACAAGCCAACTCCGGCCACCCCGGCGCCCCCATGGGCATGGCCGACATGGCCGTGGCACTGTGGAGCCGTCACCTCAAGCACAACCCCGTCAACCCGCAATGGGCTGACCGTGACCGCTTCATCCTGTCCAACGGCCACGGCTCCATGCTGATCTACGCGCTGCTGCACCTCACGGGCTACGCGCTGCCGATCGACGAGCTCAAGAACTTCCGCCAGCTGCACAGCAAGACGGCAGGCCACCCCGAAGTGGGCATCACCCCCGGCGTGGAAACCACCACCGGCCCGCTGGGCCAGGGCATCACCAATGCCGTGGGCTTCGCGCTGGCCGAAAAGCTGCTGGCTGCCGAATTCAACCGTCCCGGCCACGCCATCGTCGACCACCACACCTACGTGTTCCTGGGTGACGGCTGCCTGATGGAAGGCATTAGCCACGAGGCCGCGGCCCTGGCCGGCGCCTGGAAGCTGGGCAAGCTGGTGGCGCTGTACGACGACAACGGCATCTCCATCGACGGCAAGGTCGCTCCCTGGTTCATCGACAACACGCCCGCCCGCTTCGAAGCCTATGGCTGGAACGTGATCCGCGACGTGGACGGCCACAACGTCCAGGCCCTCGATGCCGCCATCGCCGCTGCCAAGAAGAACAGCTCCAAGCCCACGCTGATCTGCTGCAAGACCAGCATCGGCAAGGGCTCGCCCAACCGCCAGGACACGGCCAAGGCCCACGGCGAGCCCCTGGGCGCCGAGGAAATCGCGCTGACCCGCGCGGCACTGGGCTGGGAGCACGGCCCCTTCGACATCCCCGCCAGCGTCTACGGCGACTGGGATGCCAAGGCCGCCGGCGCCAAGGCCGAAGCGGCCTGGAACAAGAAGTTCGCCGCCTACGCCAAGGCCTTCCCCGAACTGGCTGCCGACTTCACGCGCCGCATGGCCGGCGACCTGCCTGCCAACTTCGGCGAGATCGCCGCGCAGATCGCCTCCGACGCGCATGACGCAGGCGCCACCGTGGCCAGCCGCAAGGCCAGCCAGCTGGCCCTGGAAGGCCTGACCGCAGCCCTGCCCGAACTGCTGGGCGGCTCGGCCGACCTGACCGGCTCCAACCTGACCAACACCAAGAGCACGCCTTCGCTGCGCGTGGACGACAAGGGTGCCGTGGTCCTGACCGAAGACGGCAAGATCGGCCGCCACATCAACTACGGTGTGCGCGAGTTCGGCATGGCCGCCATCATGAACGGCATCGCCCTGCATGGCGGCTACATCCCCTACGCAGGCACCTTCCTGACCTTCAGCGACTACAGCCGCAACGCCATCCGCATGGCCGCTCTGATGAAGCAGCGCGTGGTCCACGTCTTCACGCACGACTCCATCGGCCTGGGCGAAGACGGCCCCACCCACCAGTCCATCGAGCACGCCGCCTCGCTGCGCCTGATCCCGGGCCTGGATGTCTGGCGCCCTGCCGACACCACGGAAACCGCCGTCGCCTGGACCGTGGCCCTGAGCCAGAAGAACAAGCCCACGGCCCTGCTGCTGTCGCGCCAGAACCTGGCCTACGCAGCCAAGACCGAAGACGCGCTGGACGACATCGCCTGCGGCGCCTACGTGCTGTCCGAGCCCAAGGCCGTCGGCCTGAACAAGAAGGCCCAGGCCGTCATCATCGCCACCGGCTCCGAAGTGCAGCTGGCCCTGGCAGCCCAGAAGCTGCTGGCCGAGCGCAAGGTCGCCGTGCGCGTGGTCTCCATGCCCAGCACCACCACCTTCGACAAGCAGGACGCCAAGTACAAGAGCCAGGTGCTGCCGGCCAACCTGCCGCGCATCGCCGTGGAAATGGGCGTGACCGACTTCTGGTGGAAGTACGGCTGCGCCGCCGTCGTCGGCATCGACACCTACGGCGAATCGGCCCCCGCGCCCGTGCTGTTCAAGCATTTCGGCTTCACGGCCGAGAACGTGGCCGACACCGTGCAGGCTGCGCTGCAGCGCGCCGGCAAGTAAAGCTGCGAGAAGGGGCCTGTGGCCCCTTTTTGCCGCCCGCCAGGCCCGGCCTGGCCCTCACCGTTTCAGTTTTTCCGTTTTTCGCAATCCGTCAATCCAAGAGGCAAATATGACGATCAAGATCGGTATCAACGGCTTCGGCCGCATCGGCCGCATGGTGTTCCGCGCTGCCGTGCAGAACTTCAGCGACATCGAAGTCGTGGGCATCAACGACCTGCTCGAGCCCGACTACCTGGCCTACATGCTCAAGTACGACAGCGTGCACGGCCGTTTCAAGGGCGAGGTCTCGGTGGAGGGCTCCAACCTGATCGTCAACGGCAAGACCATCCGCCTGACGCAGGAGCGCGACCCCGCCAACCTGAAGTGGAACGAAGTCGGCGCCGACATCGTGATCGAGGCCACCGGCCTGTTCCTGACCGACGAGACCGCACGCAAGCACCTGGCTGCCGGCGCCAAGAAGGTCATCATGTCCGCGCCTTCCAAGGACAGCACCCCGATGTTCGTCTTCGGCGTGAACTGCAAGACCTACGCCGGCCAGGACGTGATCTCCAACGCCTCCTGCACCACCAACTGCCTGGCTCCCGTGGCCAAGGTGCTCAACGACAAGTGGGGCATCAAGCGCGGCCTGATGACCACCGTGCACGCTGCCACCGCCACGCAAAAGACCGTGGACGGCCCCAGCAACAAGGACTGGCGCGGCGGCCGCGGCATCCTGGAAAACATCATTCCCTCCAGCACGGGCGCAGCCAAGGCCGTGGGCGTGGTGATTCCCGAGCTCAACAAGAAGTTGACCGGCATGTCCTTCCGCGTGCCCACCTCCGACGTGTCGGTGGTGGACCTGACGGTGGAGCTGAACAGCGAAGCCAGCTACGAAGAGATCTGCGCCGAAATGAAGGCCCAGTCGCAAGGCGCGCTCAAGGGCGTGCTGGGCTACACCGAAGACAAGGTCGTGGCCACGGACTTCCGCGGCGAGTCCTGCACCTCGGTGTTCGATGCCGAAGCCGGCATCGCCCTGGACAAGACCTTCGTGAAGGTCGTGTCCTGGTACGACAACGAGTGGGGCTACTCGAACAAGTGCCTGGAAATGGTGCGCGTGGTCGCCGCCAAGTAATCCTGGCGCGAACCGCTGCGGGGCCTGTCGAGGGCCCCGCACCAGGCCGGCATCGGACGCGATGCCGGCCTTTTTCATGCGGACAGTGTGCCCTGGCACTGCAAGCGTTGCTCGACAAAGCGGGCACCGGCGGCGCGGCATCATGGCCGCATGACTACTTCATCCGCATTGCACGAGACCATTGGCTTTGACGACTTTCTCAAGGTGGAGTTGCGCGTGGGCCGCATCGTGGACGCCCAGGTGTTCAAGGAGGCGCGCCGCCCCGCCTATGTGCTGCAGGTCGATTTCGGCCCCGAACTGGGCCTGCGCAAGTCCAGCGCCCAGATCACGGCGCTGTACCAGCCCGAGCAACTGATAGGCCGCCAGGTGGTGGCCGTGCTGAACTTTCCCAGCAAGCAGATCGGTCCCATGCGCTCGGAATGCCTGGTCACGGGATTCCACAACGAGAACGGCGAGGTCGCGCTGTGCGTGCCCGACCGCGAGGTGCCGCTGGGCACCAAGCTGCTGTGACGGCCTGGGTGACTATTGGCCTGGGTGACTATTCGATGCGCACGTCGGCCGCCTTGACGATGCGCCCGGACGCTTCCCAGTCGTCCTTGAGCAGGCGCTGGAATTCGGCGGCCGGCAGGGTGGCGGCTTCCACGCCCACGCGGGCCAGGCGCTCCTGCACCGCGGGCTCGGCCAGCACCTTGCGCACGGCGGTGTTGATGCGCTCCACTTCGGCGGGTGGCGTGCCGGCCGGTGCCAGCAGGCCCAGCCAGGAGTCGAAGGCATAGCCGGGCACGCCGGACTCGGCCACCGTGGGCAGATCGGGCAGGAAGCGCGACCGTTGCTGGCCCGAGTAGGCCAGCAGTTTGACGCGCGTGTCCTTCTGGAAGGCCAGCATGCCGATGGTGGCGCCCGTGACCAGCTGCACGCGGCCGGCCAGCAGCTCGGTCGTGGCATCGCCCGTGGATTTCATGGGAATGTGCTGCAGCTTGATGCCCGCCTGCGCGGCCAGCGAGGCCGAGGCCAGGTGCGAGGCGCTGCCATTGCCGGCCGACGCATAGTTGAGCTGGCCGGGCTGGGCCCTGGCGCGCTGCAGCAGCTCGCCCAGGGTCTGCACGCCCGAGGCGGCAGGCACGCCCACCACATAGCCCGTGCGGCCCAGGAAGGACACGCCCACGAAGTCCTTGAGCGGGTCATAGGGCAGCTTCGCGTACAGATGGCCGGCCAGGTTGTGGCTGGCCGCAGCCAGCACCAGGGTGTTGCCGTCCGGCGCGGACTTGGCCACCTGGGCCGTGCCCACGCTGCCACCCGCGCCCGCCCGGTTTTCCACCACCACGGTGGCGCCCAGGGCCTGGCCCAGTTCATTGCTGAAGGTGCGTGCCACCGTGTCCTGCGTGGCGCCTGCGCCGAAGGGCACGACGATGCGGATCACGCGTTCGGCATGCACGGCCGGTGCCAGTCCCAAGGCCAGGGCTGCTGCCAGCAGAACGCGGCGGGTGACAGGAGAAGGATGAGAGGTTTTCATGGGGAAGTGTCCTGGGTGACGGCAAGCCACCGCTCCACCAGCCGCACGAAGTAGCTGGCGCCGATGGCAAGGATGTCGTCGTTGAAGTCGTAGGAGCGGTTGTGGATCAGGCAGGGGCCGTCGCCATGGCCGGGCAGTCGGTGATCGCCCTGGCCGTTGCCGATGAAGGCGTAGCAGCCGGGCCGCGCCTGCAGCATGTGGGCGAAGTCCTCGGCCGCCAGCACGCCGGGGAACTGCGTGTCCACGGCGTCGTCGCCCGCGATCTCGCGCATCACGGCGGCGGCGAAGGCGGCCTCGGCCGCGTGGTTGACCAGGGGCGGCGAGGCGCGCCGGAAATGGATCTCGGCCCTGCAGCCGTGGGCCAGGGCCGTGTGCTCGGCCTGGCGGCGCAGGGCGGCTTCGAGGATGTCCAGCGCCGCCACGGAGAAGGTGCGCACCGTGCCGCCCACCCAGGCGCTGTCGGGAATCACGTTGGGCGCGTCCGAGCCCTGGATCTGCGTGACCGCCAGCAGCGCGCGTTCGCGCGAATCCACATGGCGCGCGACCAGGGTCTGCAGCTGCTGGGCCAGGTCAATGGTGGCGGCCACCGGGTCGATGCCCGTGTGCGGCAGCGAGGCATGCGTGCCCTGCCCAAGCAGCACGATGCGGAAGGTGTTGCTGGAGGCCATGAGCGCGCCCGGGTTGAGCGCGAAGCTGCCCACGCGGTCCAGCGCGAAGTTGTGCAGGGCGAAGACCGCATCGCACGGGAAGCGCTCGAACAGGCCTTCGTCGATCATCCTGCGTGCCCCGGCCTTGCCCATCTCTTCGGCCGGCTGAAAGATCAGGTGCACCGTGCCCGCGAAGTCGCGCGTGCGCGCCAGATGCCAGGCCGCGGCCAGCAGCATGGTGGTGTGGCCGTCATGGCCGCAGGCATGCATGCGGCCTGCGTGCTGCGAGCGGTGGGCGAACCGGTTCTCTTCCTGCAGCGGCAGCGCATCCAGGTCGGCGCGCAGGCCGATGGTGCGCGTGCCGTGGCGTGCGTCCGTATGCCTGCCGTGCAACACGCCCACCACGCCCGTGCCGGCCAGGCCGGTGTGCACCTCCACGCCCCAGGCGGCCAGGCGTTCGGCCACGATGGCCGAGGTGCGGTGTTCCTCAAAGCCCAGCTCGGGGTGGGCATGCAGGTCGCGCCGCAGGGCCACGAAGTGCGCCATGTCGGCAAAGCTTTCGATCAGGTGGGGCAAGACGGTCTTCTCCGTCCCCGGCCGGCGGCGTGTGTGTCCGGCTTCGGGGATGAGCCGGCCATTCTGGGCAGCGGCCTGCTTTGCGGCAACGAAGCAAAGCGCATAAGCATGCGCCACGGATGCGCAAGCGCACGTGCTAGCCCTGTAGCGCGGTAGCGCCTGCCCGCGCGCGGTGTCAGCCCGCCGCCATGCGCTGCGCGAGAAAGTCCAGGAAGGCCGTGATGCGCGCGGCCAGCGCCGTGTTGCGGTAGTAGACGGCGTGGATGGGCTGGCGCTGCTGCACGGTCTCGCGCGCCAGCACCTGCACCAGCTCGCCCTGGGCGCGATCGCGCACGGTCATGAAGTCGGCCAGGCAGACCACGCCCTGGCCTGCCAGGGCCAGCTGGCGCATGGTCTCGCCGCTGGAGGCCGTGAGCTGGGGCGCGGCATCCCAGCGGTCGCCGCCCTCGGGCGTGCGCAGCGGCCAGTGGTTCAGGCCGGGCACCTGGCTGTTGCCAATGCGCTGGTGGCGCGCCAGCGCGGCCACGCTCGCCACGGGGCCATGGGCCTGCAGGTAGGCGGGGCTGGCCAGCACGCGCAGCACGCTGTGGCACAGCAGCCGCGCATGCAGCGTGGAGTCGCGCAGCTCGCCGATGCGGATGGCGATGTCGGTGCGCTGGGCCAGCAGGTCGATGTGCAGGTCATCGGTGTTCAGCTCCAGCGTGATCAGCGGATAGAGCGCGCGGAACTCGCCGACCAGGGGCACGATGGCATGCAGCATGAAGGGCGAGGCCGCGTTGACGCGCAGCAGCCCGGCCGGCGCCTGGCGCCGCGCGGCCAGCTCCTCCTCGGCCGCGTCCAGGGCCTGCAGCACTTCGCGCGCGCGGGCCAGGAAGCGCTCGCCTTCCTCGGTCAGTTCCAGGCTGCGCGTGGTGCGCCGCACCAGGGTGGTGGCCAGCTTTTTCTCCAGGCGCGACAGGCTGCGGCTGATGCCCGAGGTGGTCTGTCCCAACTGCTCGGCCGCCGCCGTGATGCTGCCGCAGTCGATCACGGCGCGAAAGGCCAGCAACTCGTCCAGGGTGGTTTTCATGGGGCGCCAGCTTGGCGCAATTGTTGCTGCAGCGTCAAATATTTTCTGCTGATACCAGGCTTTATCTGCAAGCGTTAACCCGCCAGACTGCAGTCTTCGGGGCGTGGTTCCGCGCCTTGTTTGCTTTTTTGAAAGACCTGCATGACATCGACTGCCTCTCTCGCTTCCGTGGTGCCCGCGTTCGGCCTGGGCACCTTCCGCCTCAAGGATGAGGTGGTGCGCCACTCCGTGGACCAGGCCCTGGAGGTGGGCTACCGCGCCATCGACACCGCCCAGATCTACGGCAACGAGGCCGATGTGGGTGCCGCCATCGCCGCCAGCGCCGTGCTGCGCGATCAGTTGTTCCTCACCACCAAGATCTGGACCGAGAACCTGTCCGCCGACGCGCTGATCCCCAGCCTGGAGCGCAGCCTTGAAGCCCTGCGCACCGACCATGTGGAGCTGACGCTGATCCACTGGCCCTCGCGCAGCGTGCCGCTGGAGGACAGCCTGGGCGCGCTCATGCGCGCCAGGGAGCAGGGGCTGACGCGCCACATCGGCGTGTCCAACTTCAACATCGCGCTGCTGCAGCAATCCATCGTCGCCGTGGGCGCCGCGAACATCGCCACCAACCAGATCGAACTGAGCCCCTATCTGCAAAACCGTACCGTCACCGACTTCGCACGCCAGCAGGGCATTCACACCACCTCGTACATGACGCTGGGCTACGGCAAGCTGCTGGCCGATCCCGTGCTGGCCGACATCGCCGCCGCCCACGGCGCCACGCCCGCCCAGGTGGCGCTGGCCTGGGCCATGGCCATGGGCTATGCCGTCATTCCCTCGTCCACCCAGCGCGCCCACCTGCAGGCCAACCTGGACAGCTGCCAGCTGGTGCTGGGCGCCGAAGACATGCAGCGCATCGCCGCGCTGGAACGCGGCGACCGCCAGGTCAGCCCTGACGGCCTGGCTCCCGCCTGGGATTGAGCGGGGCTGGGATCGGGGGCCTGCGCGGCCCGGCGGGCTTTGACCTGGAGCAACGCAATGGTGACCCTAGGGGTAATACTAGGGTTATCACAGTATCGAACGACCGTGCTTTTTATGAGAATGCACGATTAGTCGAGACAACCAGGAGACAAGCAGCATGAGTGACCGCCCATGGCTGGGTGCCTATCCGGCAGGTGTGCCCGCCGACATCGATCCCTCCCAATACCCCTCGCTGGTGGCCCTGATGGAGGAGGCCTTCAGCCGCTACGCGGACCGTGTGGCCTATTCCTTCATGGGCAAGGAGCTGACCTACTCCCAGGTCGATGCGCAAAGCCGCGCCTTCGCTGCCTATCTGCAAAGCCTGGGCCTGGCGCGCGGCGACCGCGTGGCGCTGATGATGCCCAACGTGCCCCAGTACCCCGTGGCCGTGGCCGCCGTGCTGCGCGCCGGTTTCGTGGTGGTCAACGTCAACCCGCTGTACACGGCGCGCGAGCTGGAGCACCAGCTCAAGGACTCGGGCGCCAAGGCCATCGTCATCATCGAGAACTTCGCCCATACGCTGCAGGCCTGCAAGGCTGCCACGCCCGTGCAGCACATGGTGCTGTGCACCATGGGCGACCAGCTGGGCATGCTCAAGGGCGCCATCGTCAACTACGTGGTGCGCAAGGTCAAGAAGCTGGTGCCGCCGTTCTCGCTGCCGGGGGCCGTGCGCTTCAACGACGCGCTGTCCAAGGGCATGCGCTCGCCCTTCCAGGCGCCGCAGCTGCAGGCCTCCGACATGGCCCTGCTGCAGTACACGGGCGGCACCACGGGCGTGAGCAAGGGCGCGGTCCTGCTGCACAGCAACATCATCGCCAACGTGCTGCAGTCCGAGGCCTGGAACCAGCCCGCCATGGGCAAGGTGCCGGCCGGCGAGCAGCCCACCAGCATCTGCGCGCTGCCGCTGTACCACATCTTCGCCTTCACGGTGAACATGATGCTGTCCATGCGCACGGGCGGCAAAACCATCCTGATTCCCAATCCGCGCGACCTCAAGGCCACGCTCAAGGAACTGTCCACGCAGCGCTTTCACAGCTTCCCGGCCGTGAGCACGCTGTTCAACGGCCTGGCCAACCACCCGGACTTCAACACCGTGGACTGGTCGCACCTGAAGGTATCGGTCGGCGGCGGCATGGCCGTGCAAAGCGCCGTGGCCCAGCTGTGGCTGCAAAAGACCGGCTGCCCCATCTGCGAGGGCTATGGCCTGTCGGAGACCAGTCCCTCGGTCAGCTGCAACCCCGTCAACTCCACCGAGTTCTCGGGCACCATCGGCGTGCCCCTGCCCAGCACCTGGATGAAGCTCGTCGATGACGAAGGAAACGACGTGACCACCATCGGCGAGCGCGGCGAGGTCGCCATCAAGGGCCCGCAGGTCATGGCCGCCTACTGGCAGCGCCCCGACGAAACCGCCAAGGTCTTCACTGCCGACGGCTACTTTCGCACCGGCGACATTGGCACCATGGACGAGCGCGGCTACTTCAAGATCGTGGACCGCAAGAAGGACATGGTCCTGGTCAGCGGCTTCAACGTCTATCCCAACGAAGTGGAGGACGTGGTCTCCAACTGCCCCGGCGTGCTCGAATGCGCCGTGGTCGGCGTGCCCGACGAGAAGACCGGCGAAGCCGTCAAGCTGGTCATCGTGCGCAAGGACGACAGCCTCACTGAACAGGCCGTGCGCGACTTCTGCCACGACAACCTCACGGGCTACAAGCGGCCGCGCGTGATCGAGTTCCGCACCGAACTGCCCAAGACCCCGGTCGGCAAGATCCTGCGCCGGGAGCTGCGCGACAGCAAGTAACGCAGGCGGCTTGCCGTGTTTGCAAAGAGGCGCTGCGGCGCCTCTTTTCATTGGGAGTTCTTACTCGCGTGACGCAGGCATGTTGAGCTTGTATTGCGTCAGCGAACGCTCGAAGGCGTTGCACGACTGCATCGCCGCGATGACCTGGTCCATGTCTTCATAGTCGAAGCTGCTGGTCCAGCTTTGGATGTGCGTCATGGCCTTCACGAACGGCACAGGGTCGGCCTCTCTGGTCAGGCGGCGCAGGCAGTCCAGATAGGTTTCCCGGTACAGCGTCGGGATGATGATCCGGCATTCATCGACCAGGGTCAGCGCAGCGTTCATGACCAGACGCGCCAGCCGGCCATTGCCGTCGTCGAAGGGGTGGACCTCGGCCACCAGGAACATGGAAAACAGCGCACGCGCCAAGCCTTCCGGAATGCTGGCAAGCAGCTTGCTGCCCTCGATCAGGGTCCCGCGCACGAGCCCGGGCAGCACAAAGGCAGAGTTGCCAGCCTGGTTTGCCTTGAGCTTGAAAGCGCCTGGGGCGACCTCGGGGCGGTACTTCATCTGCAAGGCATGGCGATCCTGCAATTGCTGTAGCACGGGCTCACCGGCCGGCAAGGTCAGGGTCGACCAGCTGGGGCTCAGGCATTGCTCGTAGACCCCGATGATGTCGTGAGAGTCTTTGGGCCGGTGTTCAATGGGCGCGCCCTGCAGCACGAAGCCGCGTGCTTCAGAGACTTCGAACTCGGTGCCTTCGATGAAGTTGGAGAAGTAGCTTTCCAGGAAGGCGAAATGGCGTTTTGCGGCATCGCTGCGTGCGACCGAAGGGATGCGGGGAAATTCCGTGCTGCGCAGATGCGCAGCCAGAGTCTCGAACAGGCCCATGCGGTCGCTGTCGTAAGGCGGGACTGCCCGGCGCGCCTTGGCCTTGTCCGTCAGAAGATGGGCGGGTGACCGTGTGCTCAAAATCGCTCCGATGAGGTTCTCCAGCGTTGCCATCTCTGCCTGGCGACCCAGCGCAGGCGCAATCGCGCGAGCTTGGTCTCGCAGCTGGTTCAGCGCTTTCTCGCCCCGCGCATCGCAGATTTCCAGAAGCTTCTCTTCCACTCCGGCCTTGCCCGCAGCTCTGGAACCCACATTGCGCCACAGGTTCTCCAGCAGCCCTCGTTCTTGCGAAGCGAAGTAGACAGGGCGGCCGCTCATGGGCACATCGCCGGGTTGGCAAGGCGCCCCTTGCCAGACCTGAAGGGTCAGGCCGGGCAGCCTCACCGTCTTGCGCGCTTCTCCCACCAGGTGGACTTCCCCACGGACCGTGCGGCCGCCAGTGAACCAAGTGTTGAAGCTGAGCACGCTTTGAGGTGCAAATGCCGCCACGATCCGCGTGAGGTTGCGGCCCAGCAGCGCAGGCCACTCCGACTCTTTGCCGATGGAGGTGGCCACGCCCGCGCGAATCCGGAATAGCTCGCCGTTTGCCACCCGGCGCTGCACCGTTCGCTGCTGCGCAGCCGTGAGCTCCGCGTTGAGCAAAAGCGTGTCATCGAGGATTGACGTTTTCTTCATGGTTTGGTGGACCAGCGGTTGGATGATTGACGGAAATTATTGCATTTACTTAAATAAATGTCGCAAAACTTCAATAATCCATGCATTGGCGAGGCACAAGGCTTGTCGGAAAACTGGAAGCTTGTGCAAATGAACAGACAGAATTGACGCAAATTCTCAAAATTATTGAATTTATTGACGGAAAAATACTGTTTAACGAGTATCAAACCACCCCCACCCCACCCACAACCAAGGCCGCCAACGCCACCAAAGCCGCATTGGCACACGCCAGCGCAAAGCCGAAGCGCACCAGCTCGCCTTCTTCCTGCGCGGTGGTCCGTGCCAGGCCCAGCACCAGCATCACGATGGACAGGGAGCCCAGGGCCGCATGACCGGCGGCGCTGTTGTGCACGGCGGCCAGCAGCAGGCGCGAGGATTCGGGCAGCAGGGCGATGGCGGGCATGAAGATCGCGTTGCCGCCCACGTTGGAGCCCGTCATGTAGCCGGCCAGCGCGCCGAAGGCCGCCACGATGGGCGCCAGGGCAGCGGGCGCCAGCTCGGCCAGCAGCTGCACCAGGCCGGACAGGAAACCAGCCTTGACCATCATCTGGGACATGGCCAGAAAGAAGAAGATGGTCAGCAGCGGGCGCTTGGCGCGGGCGGCCAGAGCACCAGCCAGGGCAACGCCACGGCCGGCCCCGCGCGCCAGCAGCAGGGCCAGCACCAGGGTCAGCGCCACGCCCGGGGAGGCCAGCGGCTTCCAGGCCACCTGGGCGCCCTGCACGATCCAGCGCTGGTCCCACTGCGTGGCCAGGGCCAGCAGCTTGAGCAGCACGATGGCAAGGGCGAGCGCCAGATACGGCCAGGCCTGTCGCGGCCAGCCGGGTGCCGCCTGGGCCGTGCCGCGCAGCAGCAGCGCGCGCACCAGCATGCCCAGCGCCACGGCAAAGCCCGCGCCCACGCCCGCCACCTCGGGGCCCAGCCAGCGGCTGATGCCATGCAGCACCCCCACGAACAGCAGGCCAAAGCCGCCCAGCAGCAGCCAGGCCCGCGCACCGCGCTCGCCGGCCAGATGCAGGGACAGAGCGCCCAGCACCAGGAACACCGGCGCGCTGGTCAGCGAGGACACAGCGGCCAGCGCGACCGCGTCCACATGGGCCAGCGAGGCACCGATCACCGTGGCCAGGCCCAGCGTGCCCCAGGGCATGATGGCCATGCCCGCCAGCGCCATGCGCAGCGCGGCGCGCCGCTCGAACAGGCTCAGCAGCAGCGGCACGGTGGCGATCAGCGACACGCCAAAGCCCGTCATCGCCTCCAGCAGCGGCGCCAGGCCCAGCACGATGAACACCACCTGATCGGCCGGCCCCAGGCCCAGCGAGCGCACCCACTGGCTCAGCGCCTGGTTTACGCCCATGCGTTCGATGAGGATCACAAAGCCCAGGCCCGGCACGATCACGAAGGCCGTGCTCAGGAACAGCACGCCCGTGTCGCGCGCTGCGGCCAGGGCGGCGCCGGAAGCGGCGGTGCCCGTCGCCATCCAGGCATCGACCAGCCACAGCAGGGCTACCAGCGCCGCCCCGGCCATGGCCGCCTGCACAGGCGGGCGGCGCAAAACCATGAGCATGGACATCACAAGAAACACGGGAGACAGGTGGAGCAGGGTGGCCATGGGATGGGCTTTCTCGGCAGGCAGGTCCGCATGCGTTGGATGCGGAAAACGACGAAATACTATTTCGCGGCACCTGTTTTTTGGTCTCTGAATTGGGGGTGTTTGCGAGAAAATTTCTCACCCTCCAAAAGTCCTCGCTTCCCATGACCAAGCACACCGCCCACCCTGCTCACCTGGCCGACCTGGACGGCTTCGACCGCGCCATCCTGGCCATCGTCCAGCGCGACAGCACTGTGCCGCTGCGCCTGCTGGCCGAGCAGGTCAACCTGTCCACGGCCGCCGTGCAGCGCCGCCTCAAGCGCATGCAGGCCGAAGGCGTGATCACCGGCCAGGCCGCCACCGTGGACCCCACGCGCGTGGGCCGGCCCATCACCATCATCGTGGAGGTCATGACCGAGCGCACCAGCATCGACGCGCTCAACGCCATGAAGTCGCACTTCGCCGTGCCCGAGGTCCAGCAGTGCTACTACGTCACGGGCGAGGTGGACTTCGTGCTCGTGCTCACCGTGGCCACCATGCAGGAGTACGAGGCCCTGGCGCGGCGCCTGTTTGCCGAGAACCCCAACGTCAAATGGTTCAAGACCATCGTGGCGCTGGACCGCGTGAAGGTCGGGCTGGAAATTCCCTGCGAGTGAAGGCCCTTTGGCGCAATCTTGACAGCCGCGAAACGGCCGCCTACATTGAATGGAATGATCGTTCCAATTCAATGAGCCACCATGCGCACCAAGGACTTCGACCCCGATGACATTGCAGACGCCGCCATGCAGGTGTTCTGGCAGCGCGGCTACGCGGCCACCTCGGTGCAGGACCTGGTGGACGGCACGGGCCTGTCGCGCAGCAGCCTGTACGGCACCTTCGAGAACAAGCAGGGGCTGTTCCAGCATGCGCTGCGCCGCTATGAGGCCGTGACCACCTCCAACGTGGAACTGCTGTCCGGCCCGGGACGCGCCCGGGACTTGGTACGGCAGCTGCTGCTGCGCATCGTGCAGGACGAATTGAGCGATGCCGGGCGCCGTGGCTGCCTGGTCGCCAATGCCGCGCTGGAGCTGGCCGGCCATGACGAGGCCGTGGCCGAGAGGGTGGCCGGCAACTTCCAGCGCCTGCAAAAGGCGCTGGAAAAGCTCATCCTGCGCGGCCAGCAGGAAGGCGATATCACCGACAGCAAAAAGCCGCGCGCCCTGGCGCGCTTCGTCCTGAACACCGTGCAGGGACTGCGCGTGCTGGGCAAGGGCAGCAGCGCGCCGCAGCGCCGCCAGTGCCTGATGGATGTGGTCGACGTGGTCGACATGGCGCTGCAGGCGCAATAGCCGGCCACCCGCCACCCGCCGCGCGCATGTCGTGCCGTTGCGGGTTTTTATTTCCCTTGAATTGGAATGATCGTTCCAGTAATTCGGATTTCAGTTTTCCGTGTCTGTCCCACTCTCTCATCACCCTGGAGTTCCCATGCATTCAAACCTTCAAACCACCATTGCCGTGCTCGGCACGGGCCTGATCGGTGCGCCCGTCGCGCGCAACCTGCAACGCAAGGGCTTCACCGTCCGCGCCTGGAACCGGACGGCCGCCAAGGCCCAGGCCCTTGCGGCCGACGGCGTTCAGGCCTGTGGCGATGCGGCCGACGCCGTGCGTGGCGCCCGCATCGTCGTCACTGTGCTCAAGGACGGGCCGGCCGTGCTGCAGGCCATGCAGGCTGCAGCGCCCGCATTGCAGCCGGGCACACTGTGGCTGCAACTGAGCACGGTGGGTGTGGACGCCATCGCGCCGCTGGCGCAGTTCGCCGATCGGCATGGCCTGGTGTTCTACGACTGCCCCGTGCAGGGCACGCGCCAGCCGGCCGAGCAGGGCCAGCTGGTCATCCTGGCCGCAGGCCCGCTGGCGCAGCGCGGCCAGGTGCAGCCGGTGTTCGATGCCATTGGCAAACGCAGCCTGTGGATTGCGCAGCAGGCAGGCGCCGCCAGCCGGCTCAAGCTGGCGCTCAACCACTGGGCCTTCGCACTCACGCATGGCCTGGCCGAAAGCCTGGCGCTGGCCAAGGGGCTGGACATAGAACCGGCCCTGGTGGTCGATGCCGTCACGGGCGGGCCCATGGACAGCGGCTTCTTCCAGGCCAAGGCCGCTGCCATGCTGTCAGGCCGCTACGAAGCCAGCTTCACCGTGGCCAATGCCGTCAAGGACGCGCAACTGGTGGCCGATGCCGCCGCCGGCGCAGGCCTGCTGCTGGATGGCGCCCAGGCCGGGCTGCGCCGCTTCGAGCGCGCGCTGGCCGCCGGGCATGGCGACAAGGACATGGCGGCATCCCACCTGGCATCCCATCCAGCCTCCCATGCCTGAGATGCGCAGCGAGGAAAAGGCAATGAACCAGCCCATGGACACCTCCGGCGACACCGGCCTGCCGCTGGGCAGGCTGCTGGCCCTGGCGATGGCAGGCTTTCTGGCCATCATGACCGAGACCCTGCCGGCCGGCCTGCTGCCCCAGATCGGCACGGGACTGGCAGTGTCCGAAGCCATGGCCGGCCAGATGGTCACGCTGTACGCGCTGGGTTCGGTACTGGCCGCCATTCCCGTCGTGGTCGCCACGCGCGGCCTCAGGCGCCGGCCGCTGTTCATGGCGGCGGTGGGCGGGCTGCTGCTGTTCAACAGCCTCACCGCGCTGTCCGGCCACTACGGCCTGACCCTGGTCGCCCGCTTTGCCGCAGGCATGGCTGCCGGCGTGATCTGGGGGCTGGTGGCCGGCTATGCGCGGCGCATGGTGCCGCCGCATCTGCAGGGGCGTGCACTGGCCGTGGCGGGTGTGGGCCAGCCGTTGGCCCTGGCGGCCGGCGTGCCGCTGGGCGCCTGGCTGGGCAGCCTGTTCGATTGGCGCGGCGTGTTCTGGGCGCTGTCCGCGCTGTGCCTGCTGCTGCTGGCCTGGGTGCGGCTGGGTGTGCCGGATTACGCCGGGCAGACGGCGCACCAACGTCAGCCCGTGGCGCGCATCCTGCTCGTGCCCGGCGTGCGTCCCGTGCTGCTGGCGCTGTTCGGCTGGATGCTGGCCCACAACATGCTCTACACCTTCATCGCGCCTTTCCTGGTCTCTGCAGGGCTGGGGCAAAGGGTGGATGGGGTGCTGCTGCTGTTCGGCCTTGCGGCCATTGCCGGCATCTGGCTCACGGGCCTGCTGGTGGACCGCTGGCTGCGCGCGCTCACCGTGCTGAGCCCGGCCTTGTTTGCCGTGTCTGCGCTGGTGCTGGGGCTGGCCGGGCAGTCGGCCGTGGCCGTTCTGATCGGGGTTGCGGCCTGGGGGCTGAGCTTTGGCGGCGCACCCACGCTGCTGCAGACCGCGCTGGCCGACGCAGCAGGCGAGGGCGCCGACGTGGCCCAGTCCATGCTGGTGACGGTCTTCAACCTGGCCGTGGCGAGCGGCGGCGTGGCCGGCGGACTGCTGCTGGGCTGGCTGGGTGCCCGCGCCTTGCCCTGGGCGCTGGCGGTGTTGGCGCTGGCCTGCCTGTCCGTGGTCTGGCCGGCCAGCCATGCGGGCTTTCGGCCTGGGCGGCGCAGCATGGCTGCCTGAGGCACTCGCATCGCTGTTGCACCCGCATCGCTGTTCCCTCAACAGACTGGGCAGCAAAGGGGCCACATGCCGCTGCGCATGTGGCCCTTGTTGCGTGCGATCAATCTTCCTATAATTGTTTTACCCCATGAACTGTGATTCATGGATAAAACAAATGGCGCCTTCCCCGCCATGATCCACCGACGTTGATGGAGAGACACATGTCCGAATCCGCTCAGAACACGCCCCGCACCTGGGACCAGCCCGAAGGCTCCAGCTTCGAACAATGGATGGAATCGCGCGTGGCGCGGTTTTCCACGCGCAAGTACGACTTCGACGCGCTGAAGTTCCAGGCCGACTTCGACCCCAAGTACCGCCGTGGCCAGATGCGCTACATCGGCACGGGCGGCACGGGCGTGGCTGCGGACAGCAACACCATCCCGTCCGAGAACTTCACCTTCTCCACCATGGTCATCCCGGCCGGCAATGAAGGCCCCTCGCACCTGCACACCGATGTGGAGGAAGTCTTCTTCCTGATCCGCGGCAAGCTCAAGCTCGTGCTGGAGAAGGACGGCCAGCGCTTCGAGACCATCCTCACCGACCGCGACGTGGTCTCCGTGCCGCCCGGCGTGTACCGCGAGGAAATCAACATCGGCGACGAAGACGCGCTGATGTGCGTGATGCTGGGCGCCAAGAAGCCCATCACGCCCACCTATCCCCCAGAACACCCCCTGGCAAAAATCAAACGTTAGAAATGGAGCACCCCCTGAGGCGCTTCGCGCCTTCCCCCTTGAAAGGGGGACGACAGCCTCGCGGCGGGGCGGCCCTTGCCTGCTGTCCCTGGCTGGGATCGTGCCAGTCTCATGGCTGAAGGGCCATGCCATCGCCATGGATAACTGAAATGACCCCCTCGGTAACAGCATGCATGGAGCAGCGCCTTCAAGCGCAGTTCCCCGAACATCTCATTGCCCTGCCCGGTGGCGCCCAGGTCGCCTGGCGCGAGGCCGGCGACACAGCCTCGGACTTTGCCGTGGTGATGCTGCACGGCATCAGCTCGGGCGCCGCGTCCTGGATGGACGTGGCCCTGGCGCTGGCACCGCGCACGCGCGTGCTGGCCTGGGACGCGCCCGGCTATGGCCGCTCCACGCCGCTGGCACCCGCCGTGCCCACGGGCGCCGACTACGCCCGCGTGCTGGAGCAGTCGCTGCAGGCGCTGGGCGTGCGCCGCTGCCTGCTGGTGGGCCACTCGCTGGGTGCGCTCATGGGCACGCCCTGGGCGGTGCAGTCTGGTGCCGGGCGCGTGCAGCAACTGGTGCTGATCAGCCCCGCTGGCGGCTATGGCGCACCCGGCATGGGCGAGCAGCAGGCCAAGGTACGCCAGGGCCGTCTTGCGGCCCTGCAGGAAAAAGGCATCGAAGGCCTGGCCGCCGCCATCGACCAGCGCCTGGTCTCGCCCGCCGCGCCCGAGCCCGTGCGCCAATGGGTGCGCTGGAACACGGCGCGCCTGCATGCTGCCGGCTACGCCCAGGCCGTGGAGCTGCTGTGCGGCAGCGACCTGGGGCAGGCAGCGGGGCAACTGGACATGCCGGTCGAGGTCTGGGTGGGCGAGCACGACGTGGTCACGCCGCCCGCCGCCTGCGCGGCCTGGGCCGCAAGGCTGGGCGCGCGGTACGTTACGCTTGCGGCAGCCGGCCATGCCTCTGTCGTCGAACAACCTGCGGATGTCGCACAGAGGCTGGCCACCCTGCTGACCTGATGGCCTACCGGCCCGAATTGCGATGAGCGACACCTCAGAAACCCTCTCGAACGACAACGACCGCTACACCGTCCCCGCGCTGGAGCGCGGTCTGCGCCTGCTGGCCTGCTTCACGCCTTCGCAGCCCGTGTGGAGCGCGCCCGACCTGGCGCGCACCCTGGCGCTGCCGCGTTCCACGGTGTTCCGGATGCTGACGACGCTGGAGAACATGGGGTATCTGCAACGCTCGGGCACCGAGTACCGGCTGGGCCTGTCCGTGCTGCGCCTGGGCTACGACTACCTGTCCACCCAGCCGCTGGCTCAGCTGGCCGAGCCCGTGCTGCAGGCGCTGTGCGAGCGCCTGGGCTTCACCACCAACCTGGCGCTGCTGGACGGCACCTCGGTGGTCTACGTGGCGCGCATTGCGCCGGCCGGCGCCTTCCAGGGCGCCGTGCGCGTGGGCTCGCGCCTGCCGGCCCATGCCACCGTGCTGGGGCGCGCCCTGCTGCAGGACATGGACGCGGACCAGCTGCGCGAACTCTTCGGCGGCAGCGAACTGCCGCAATTCTCGGAAAGCACCCCGCGCGACGTGCAGCAACTGCAGCAGCTGCTGCTGCAGGACCGCGAGCGCGGCTACGCCATGGGCGAGGGCTTCTACGAGCCCGGCGTCTCCAGCATTGCCGCGCCCGTGCGCGATGCGCAGGGCCGCATCATCGCGGGCCTGGGCATGGCCGTGGCCTTTACCGAAATCGCACCCGGGCGCATGGCGCACTGGGTGGAACAGGTGCGCGAGGCCGCCGTCGAACTGACGGGCCACCTGCGCACCCAGCATCCTGGTTTTCTGCGCTGAGGAGACGGTGCCCCCACCGGCCTTCAGCGCGTTCTTGCTCAGAAAGAAATGACGATGAATATTGCTGTGATTGGCTGCGGTGCGATTGGCGCCAGCGTGCTCGAACTGCTCAAGGGCCATGCCGCGGTGCAGGTGGGCTGGGTGCTTGTTCCCGAAGTGACGGACGCCGTGCGCGCCACCCTGGCCCGGCATGCGCCCCAGGCGCGCGCACTGCCTGCGCTGGCGGCCGAAGACCGGCCCGACCTCATCGTCGAATGCGCAGGCCATACCGCCATTGAAGAGCATGTGCTGCCCGCCCTGCAGCGTGGCATTCCTGCCGTCGTGGCCTCCATCGGCGCACTCAGCGCCCCCGGCATGGCCGAGGCCGTGCAGGCCGCGGCCGAGGCCGGAGACACCCAGGTGCAATTGCTGTCGGGCGCCATCGGCGGCGTGGATGCGCTGGCCGCCGCGCGCATCGGCGGCCTGGACGAAGTGGTCTACACCGGCCGCAAGCCGCCCCTGGCCTGGACCGGCACGCCCGCAGAACAGCGCTGCGACCTCGCCAGCCTCAAGGAAGCCTTCTGCATCTTCGAAGGCAGCGCACGCGAGGCCGCCCAGCTCTACCCCAAGAACGCCAACGTGGCCGCCACCCTGTCGCTGGCCGGCATGGGCCTGGACCGCACCACGGTGCGCCTGTACGCCGACCCGGCCGTGGACGAAAACGTGCACCATGTGGCCGCGCGCGGCGCCTTCGGGTCCATGGAATTGACCATGCGCGGCAAGCCGCTGGAGGCCAACCCCAAGACCTCGGCCCTCACCGTCTACAGCGTGGTGCGCGCCGTGCTCAACCAGGCCACGGCCATCGCCATCTGAGCCGCGCCGGGCACAGGCTCGCGGCACAATGGGCTCTTTCGCCCCGCAGGCGGCCCCCGGGCCGCCTTTGCTTTTTCCCTGTGCCGTTGAAAGAGAAGCCACCATGACCATCGCCATCCTCAGTGCCCTGCCGCAGGAACAGGAAGGCCTGGTCCATGCCATGTCCGACGCCCAGGGCACGGCCCACGCCGGCCGCATGTTCTGGCGCGGGCGCCTGCATGGGCACGACGTGGTCTGCGCGCTGTCGGGCATAGGCAAGGTGGCGGCCGCCACCACGGCCACGGCGCTGATCGAGCGCTTCGGCGTGCGCCGTATCGCCTTCACCGGCGTGGCCGGTGGCCTGGGCGAAGGCGTGCGCGTGGGCGATGTCGTCGTGGCCGACGAATACCTGCAGCACGACCTGGACGCCTCGCCCATCTTCCCGCGCTGGGAAATGCCCGGCTACGGCCGCACGCGCCTGCCCTGCGACCCTGAAATGACCGCCGCGCTGCTGGCCGCCGCCCAGGCCTGCGTGGCCGAGGCGGGCGAAGACCTGCGCGCCGCCCACGCCACCACGGCGCCGCGCGCGCACCAGGGGCTGATTGCCAGCGGTGACCAGTTCGTGGGCACGGCGGGCGCTTCTTCCGCGCTGGCGCAGGGCCTGCGTGCTGCAGGGCATGAGGTGCTGGCGGTGGAGATGGAAGGCGCCGCCGTGGCGCAGGCCTGCCTGGACTATGGCGTGCCGTTTGCGGCCATGCGGACTGTTTCCGATCGGGCGGATGACAGTGCACATGTGGACTTTGCGGAGTTTGTGCGGGTGGTGGCGAGTCGGTATGCGTTGCGGGTTGTTGATGGGTTTTTGCGGCGGCTTGCTGTTTGATTTTTTACCCTGGCGGGGGCGTTTTTTGATCCTGCCGGTGGGGTGTTTTTCGAGGCCGGGTTTCGGCCCGGCGGCCGACCTACTCTCTTGTCTTGCTACAAGAAAGTAGGCAAAGAAAAGCACCCCGAATGTCCGCGACCCCTTCGCTGCGCTACGGGGCAACCTGCGTCGGGCCACCTGCGGGGTTCGCCGTGAAACTCACTTCGCGCTGCGCGCTACGTTCAGACAATCACGGCGAGTCAGATGACGAAGCAAGCCTGTCCTTCGGCAGGCTTGCAACCCCGCAGGCGGCCCGACGCAGGCGCTGACATACGGGGAGTTTGCTCGGGCCTTCGCTGCGCTCGGCCGGATGTGGCCGCACTCGTGGCTATGGGCTTTGAGTGTGGTCGCAACCTACGCTTCTGGCTTCGCCTTGCACATAGTCGGCCAGTGACTCAGCGCCGTCGCGGATGGCGCGCAGTGCGTGAGGCATGGCTTGCGGACGTCGCAAGTCTTCTGGTGCATTGAGGCTGGCCAATACAAGTTGGGCCAGGGCCCATATTTCGTTGCAGCCTTCCTGTACCCATCCATTGGTGTCGGTGATGGTGCGAGCCAGTTGCTCGAAGCTAGCGCGCGTGGGAAGAGCGGTGCGCTGATCGTTCATGTTTTCGTACTCCTGTGCGAGACGGAAACACCCGACCTGCGTTTTCAAGCGCAGAAAGGGTGGATGGGATGTTGAAAACACGCACACAGACGTGCGGGCAGCCTTGCGGGTAGCCCCATCCCATCCAAAACCGTGTGGACGTGCGGGTGCGATGCCCACTGTCCAAGTGTTCAGACGTGACGAGGCCTCTCTTTCGGGGAGGCTCTGCCGCTGTGTGTTGATGGTGTTTTCAAGCACCAGCCCCGGAACAGGGGGCCACCGAAATCATAGAGGCATTCCACAACCCCGCCTCAAACCCCAGGCCGAGCGAAGCGACGGCCCGCACCCACTCCCCGTATGAACGCGCCTGCGGCGTGGTGGTTGCGGGGTTGCAGTCCTACCGAAGGACAGGACTGCTTCGTCATCTGGCTCGCTGCGGTCGGCCGCCGGGCCGAAACCCGGCTCCCGCCCGCAGGGCGGGCATGTCCTCACAAGCCATAAAAGCCCCCATCCAAAACACACCCAGACACACCTCTGTCATCCATTTCCCACACACCTCCGTGTTTTCCCCAATCCCACCCCGAACCATCAGTCCTAAACTCACGCTTGTTTCAAGAAAAAAGTGTCATTTCAAATTTGAAACAGACACAAACCCCCCTTCGATTGAGGTACGCCATGAACACCACGCCCTCCACAGGCCAGCTTGCCGGCCGCCGCATCCTCGTCACAGGCTCGGCGCGCGGCCTGGGCTTTGCGTTCGCCAAGGCCTTTTGCGAGCAGGGCGCGAGTGTCGCCATGGCCGATCTGCGCGAGGAGCTGCTGGCCGAGTCCGTGGCCCGGCTGCGTGCGCAGGGCTTCGAGGCCCATGGCTTCGGGCTGGATGCCGGCAATCCGGAGTCGATAGAGCGCTGCGCGCAGCAGGCCGTGCAGGCGCTGGGCGGGCTGGACGGCCTGGTGAACAACGCGGCCGTGACCGATTCGGGCGGCAAGGGCATGGACGACATCGATCTGGACAAGTGGGACCAGGTGATGAACGTGAACGTGCGCGGCGTGTGGCTGATGACGCGCGCCTGCCGCGCCGCGCTGCGCGACAGCGGCCGGGGCGCCATCGTCAACCTGGCGTCCGACACCGCGATGTGGGGCGCCCCGAACCTGATGGCCTATGTGGCCAGCAAGGGCGCTGTGATGGCCATGACGCGTTCCATGGCGCGCGAGCTGGGCGCCGACGGCATCACCATCAACGCCGTGGCGCCGGGCCTGGTGCTGGTGGAGGCCACGGAATACGTGCCCGAGCACCGCCACCGCCTGTACATCGACCAGCGCGCGCTGCAGCGCGAGCAGCGGCCCGAGGATGTGTCGGGCGCCGTGGCCTATGCGCTGTCCGACGGCGCGCGCTTCGTGACGGGGCAGGTGCTGCCCGTCAACGGCGGCTTCGTCATGAATTGAAGGGGTTTCGCCATGACCGACACCACCCCTTCCGGGAATGCCGAGAGCGCCGAGAGCGCGGACAACGGCGCCGACAAGTACATGGTGCCCGCGCTGGAGCGCGGCCTGCGCCTGCTGCAGGAGTTCGGTCGCGGCAATGCCACGCTGGGCGCGCCCGAGCTGGCCCGCCGCCTGCAGCTGCCGCGCGCCACGATTTTCCGCATGCTCAACACGCTGGAGGCCATGGGTTTTCTGCAGCGTGCCGAGGGCAGCAATGACTACCGGCTGGGCCTGTCCGTGCTGCGCCTGGGCTTCGAGTTCCTGTCGTCCATGGACCTGACCGAGCTGGGCCAGCCCGTGATCGCGCGGCTGTGCGGCGAGATCCGCTATCCCTGCAACATCGTGGTGCGCGATGGCCGCTCCATCGTCTACGTGGCCAAGGTGACGCCGCCCACGCCGCTGACCAGTTCGGTGCGTGTGGGCACGCGCCTGCCTGCCCATGCCACGGCCCTGGGCCGCGTGCTGCTGGCCGACCTGTCCCTGCCCGAACTGCGCACGCTCTACCCCGAGGAGCACCTGGAAGCGCACACGCCCAAGACGCCACGCACGGTGCTGGATCTGTTCAACCTGGTCGAGGCCGACCGCGAGCGCGGCCATGTGTTCAGCGAGGGCTTCTACGAAAGCTCCATCTGCACCATCGCCGCGCCCGTGCGCGACCACAGCGGCCGCGTGGTGGCGGCGCTGGGCACGACGGTCCCCGCGCCCCATGTGGAGGAGGGCCGTGCCGAGACCCTGATCGCCGGCGTCTGCGACGCGGCGGCCGAGCTGTCCGAACTGCTGAACTACCGCCCGCAAACGCAGACGCAGACGGCACAGCTGCTTTCCCTCAATTCCCGGCGCGCAGGAGGCGGCCATGTTTGATACCACCCTCAAGGACACCACGGCCGTCGTCACCGGCGGCTCTTCGGGCATTGGCCTGGCCACGGTCGATCTGCTGCTGTCGCAGGGCGCGCGTGTCGCCCTGTGCGGGCGCAGCGCCGAACGCCTGGAGCAGGCCGTGCAGCAGCTGCGCGGGCGCCATCCCGAGGCCCGCCTGTTCGCCCAGGCCTGCGACGTGCTCGACGCCGCCCAGGTGCAGCAGTTCGCGCGCGACAGCGAGGCTGCGCTGGGTCCGGCCTCCATCCTCGTGAACAACGCGGGCCAGGGCCGGGTCTCGACGTTTGCCAGCACCGACGATGTGGCCTGGACCGAGGAGCTGCACCTGAAGTTCTTCTCGGTGCTGCATCCCACGCGCGCCTTTTTGCCGCAGCTCGAGCGCACGGCACAACCGGCCATCGTCTGCGTCAATTCGCTGCTGGCCTCGCAGCCCGAGCCGCACATGGTGGCCACCTCGGCCGCGCGCGCCGGCCTCAAGAACCTGGTGCGCTCCATGGCCACCGAGTTCGCGCCCAAGGGCGTGCGCGTCAACGGCATCCTGGTCGGCCTGATCGAGTCCGGCCAGTGGCGCCGCCGCTTCGAGGCGCGCGAGGACCGCAGCCAGGACTGGAACGCCTGGAGCGCCGACCTCGCCCGCAAGAAGTCCATTCCGCTGGGCCGCCTGGGCTCGCCCGACGAGGCCGCACGCGCCATCTTCTATCTCGCCACGCCCCTGTCCTCCTACACGACCGGCAGCCACATCGACGTCTCCGGTGGTCTTGCACGGCAAGCGTAGTGCTCCAGCCCCTTCACCCGATTCAAAGCAGAACATGACTTCTTCCGCATCCAAAATCACCGTCGGCGCCGTTGTGGCCCAGTTCCTCGAGCACTGCGGCGTGCAGGCCGCGTTCGGGGTGATCTCCATCCACAACATGCCCATCCTGGACGCGATGAATGCGCGCGGCCATGTCCGCTTCGTGATGGCGCGCGGCGAGGCCGGCGCGGGCAACATGGCCGATGCCTGCGCGCGTTCCACCTCCAGCCTGGGCGTGTGCATCACCAGCACCGGCCCGGCCGCCGGCAACATTGCGGGCAGCCTGGTGGAGGCCTATACGGCCGGCACGCCGCTGCTGCACATCACGGGCCAGATCGAGACGCAGTACCTGGACCAGAAGCTGTCGTACATCCACGAGGCGCCCGACCAGCTGACCATGCTGGGCGCCGTGTCCAAGGCGGCGTTCCGCGTGCGCAGCGCCGAGACCTGCCTGTCCACCTTGAAGGCAGCCGTGCAGGCCGCCATGACCGCGCCCACGGGGCCGGTGAGCGTGGAGATTCCCATCGACATCCAGCAGACCGTGATCGACATGCCGGTCGACCTGTCGCCGCTGCCGGTGGCCGTGCTGGCCCCCAGCGAGGCATCGCTGGATGCGCTGGCCGACACGCTGGCCAAGGCACGTCGCCCGCTGCTGTGGCTGGGTGGCGGCGCACGCCACGCAGTCGCTGCCGTGCAGCGCCTGAAGGCGCTGGGCTTCGGCATCGTCAGCACGGGCCAGGGCCGCGGCATCGTGGCCGAGGACGATCCGGCCTCGCTGGGCGCCTACAACATCCAAAAGCCAGTGGAGGCCTTCTACCAGCGCTGCGACGCCATGCTGGCCGTGGGCACGCGCCTGCGCAGCAACGAGACGCTGAAGTACGAACTGAAGCTGCCGCGCCCGCTGCTGCGCATCGATGTGGACGCCGCCCAGCAGGGCCGCTGCTATGCCGATGACGGCTTTGTCTGCGGCGACTCGGCCCTGGCGCTGACGGGCCTGGCCGACCGGCTGGAGGCACGCGGCTACCGGGCCGACCCCGAGCTGCTGGCCGACCTGCGCCAGGTGCACGACGAGGCCGTGGCCACCATGCGCGACGGCCTGGGCCCGTACAGCGTGCTGGTGCAGGAGCTGCAAAAGGCCGTGGGCCGCAACTTCAACTGGGTGCGTGACGTGACCGTCTCCAACAGCACCTGGGGCAACCGCGAGCTGCGCTTTTTCGAGCCCAACGCGGGCGTGCACGCCACCGGCGGCGGCATCGGCATGGGCATGCCCATGGCCATCGGCGCGGCCGTGGGCGCGGCGGTCAGCGGCTCGGGTCGCAAGACGCTGGGCCTGGCGGGTGACGGCGGCTTCATCCTGAACCTGGGCGAGCTGGCCACGCTGGTGCAGGAAGAGTGCGACACCCTGATCGTGCTGATGAACGACCAGCGCTATGGCGTGATCCAGAACATCCAGGACGCCTCCTACGGCGGCCGCCGCTGCTATGTGGAACTGCACACGCCCGACTACGCGCAGCTGTGCGCCTCCATCCAGCTGCCCCATGCCCGCGTGCAAGACCTCAAGGAGTTGCCGGCGGTGCTGCAGTCGGCCTGGCCGAAGAAGGGCCCCTTCCTGCTGGAGATCGACATGCGCGCCATCGGCAATTTCAAGGCCACGTTCTCGGGCCCGCCCGTGAACAAGCTGGACCAGATCCCGGCCACCAGCACGGCCACCAAGGCCGCCTGAGGCGGCTGGATTCGAACGAACGAGAGAGGCTCACCATGTCGAACCTGGAACTGCTCCCCATCAATATCGCCGGCGAATGGCGCCTGGGCGGCGGTGGCGAATCCACCACGCTCTATCCCGCCACCGGCGAAGTGGTGGGCCGCCTGCGCGCGCCCAGCCTGGAGGATGTGGAGGAGGCCATCCAGAAGGCCGACCACGCCTTCCGCACCAGCGGCTGGGCCCAGAAAAAGCCCCATGAGCGCGCGGCCGTGCTGCACCGCGTGGCCCAGCTGATCCGCGAGCGCGCCGAGCCCCTGGCCCAGCTGCAGCGCCTGGACAACGGCAAGCCCATCAAGGAAACACGCATGCTGGTGGCCAGCGCCGCCGCCACCTTCCAGTTCTTTGCAGCCGCCTGCGAGACCATGGAGGAAACCATCACGCCCTCGCGCGGCGACTTCATGACCATGAGCGTGTACGAGCCCATGGGCGTGGTGGCGGCCATCACGCCGTGGAACTCGCCGATCGCCAGCGAGGCGCAAAAGCTCGCTCCGGCGCTGGCCGCCGGCAACGCCGTGGTCGTCAAGCCCGCCGAGGCCACGCCGCTGCTGGCGCTGGAGCTGGCGAAGATCTGCGAGGAAGCCGGCGTGCCCAAGGGCCTGGTCAGCGTGCTGCCGGGCCGGGGCTCGGTGATTGGCGATGCCATCACCAAGCATCCGCTGGTCAAGCGCGTGTCGTTCACCGGCGGCACGTCCACGGGCAAGCACATCGCCCACATCGCGGCCGACAAGATGATGCCGGTCTCGCTGGAGCTGGGCGGCAAGTCGGCCACCATGGTGCTGGCCGATGCCGACATCGACCATGCCGTCAACGGCGTGCTCTACGGCATCTTCAGCTCCTCGGGCGAGTCGTGCATCGCGGGCTCGCGCCTGTTCGTGGCGCGCAGCCTGCATGCCGAATTCATGCAGCGCCTGACGGCCAAGGCCGCCGCGCTGCAGGTGGGCGACCCGGCCGACGAGCGCACGCAGATGGGGCCGCTGATCACCGCCAAGCACCGCGAATCCATAGAGAGCTATGTGGCCCTGGGTCTGTCCGAGGGCGGCCGGCTGCTCACGGGCGGCCAGCGGCCCGAGGGCGCGCAGTTCGAGCGCGGCTACTACTACCGCCCGACCATCATCGACGGCGTGAAGAACGACTGGCAGATCTGCCAGCAGGAGATCTTCGGCCCCGTGCTTGTGGCCATGCCCTTCGACAACGAGGACGACCTGCTCGCCCAGGCCAACGACAGCGTCTACGCGCTGGCCGCCGGCATCTGGACGCGCGACTACAAGAGCGCCTGGCGCATAGGCCGCGCCGTGCAGGCCGGCACGGTCTGGATCAACACCTACAAGCAGTTCTCCATCTCCACACCCTTCGGCGGCTGGCGCGACAGCGGCCTGGGCCGCGAGAAGGGACGGCTGGGCATACAGCAGTACATGGAGCAAAAGAGCATGTACTGGGGCTTGAACGAGAGCCCCATCGCTTGGGCAAATTGAAGGAGCACGACATGAGCGTACTGGGCATAGACGAAATCACCTACGGCGCGGACGACCTGGCTACCTGCCGCCGCTTCTTCCTGGACTGGGGCCTGGCGCTGGTGCAGGAAGCGGACGACCGGCTGGTGTTCGAGACCCTCAACGGCTGCCGCGTGATCGTGGCCGCCGTGGACCATCCCGATCTGCCGCCCGCCATCGAGGCCGGCCCCACGCTGCGCGAAGTGGTCTGGGGTGTGGAAAGCGAGGCCGATCTGGCGCTGTACGCCGGTCGCATCGCCGCGCTGCCGGGCTTCACACAGGGCCAGGGGCGCATAGGCTGCACCGACCCCAACGGCCTGTCCGTGCGCCTGCAGGTCACGCAAAAGCGTGATGTGGATGTCCAAGGCGCCGCCTACAACACCTGGAACCGCAAGGACCGCGTCAACCAGGCCAGCCCCGCCTACGAGCGCGCCCAGCCCATCGAGGTCGGCCATGTGGTGTTCTTCGTCAAGGATGTGCAGGCCTGCGAGCGCTTCTACGTGGACAACTTCGGCTTCGCGGCCTCGGACCGCTACCCCGAGCGCGGCGCCTTCCTGCGCTGCGCGCCTGACGGCGGCCGCCACGACATCTTCCTGCTGCAGCGCCCGGCCAAGGACGCGGGCCTGAACCATGTGGCCTTCACGGTGCGCGACATCCACGAGGTCTTCGGCGGCGGCATGCACATCTCGCGCTGCGGCTGGGATACCCAGCTGGGCCCGGGCCGCCATCCCGTGTCCTCGGCCTATTTCTGGTACTTCCGCAATCCGGCCGGTGCCCTGGTCGAGTACTACGCCGACGAGGACCAGCTCACCGCCGACTGGCAGCCCCGCGAGTTCGAGCCCGGCCCCACGGTGTTTGCCGAATGGGCCATCGATGGCGGCATCGACGGCAACACCCGGCGCCAAAAGGGCGTGGGTACCAGCGACGGGAAATTCATCACCGACAAGCGGCATTGAGACCGCGCCTGACGGCCTACCCCCACAACCCAACCACCCCACGGCCCCCACCATGAACAAGACACGTCGCCAGGTTTCTCTTGCCGCTGCATTCCTGGCTGCAGCCACGCTGTCCGGCACCGCGATGGCCCAGGCCTATCCGGCCAAGCCCATCACCATCATCGTGGCCTATCCGGCCGGTGGCGACACCGATGCCATGGCGCGCCTGTATGCCGAGAAGCTGTCCACGCGCCTGGGCCAGCCCGTGCTGGTGGACAACCGCCCCGGTGCCAGCGGCACCATCGGCAGCGTGCATGTGGCCAAGGCCGCGCCGGACGGCTACACCCTGCTGCTGGCGCCCAATACCTTCGCCATTGCGCAGTTCGTGCTCAAGACGGCCTCGGGCTCCAGCTACGACGTGCTGCACGGCTTCACGCCCATCGTGCAGACCAGCGTGCAGCCCATGTTCGTGGCCACCAACCAGGCCTCGGGCATCAAGGACATGAAGACCCTGATCGCCCAGGGCAAGCGCGACGGCCTGACCTACGCCAGCCCCGGCAGCGGCTCGCCCATGCACATCCTGGGCGAGATGTTCAACCGCGCCGCCGGCACGCGCATCGCCCACATTCCCTACAAGGGCGTGGCACCCGCCGTCAACGACCTGATCGGCGGCCATGTGCCCACGACCTTCATGACCTGGGGCCCGATTGCGCCCTACATCGGCGGCAAGGTCACCGCCCTGGCCGTGGCAGACAGCCAGCGCAGCGCGCTGGCCCCCAATGTGCCCACCCTGGCCGAGCTGGGCGTCAAGGACGTGGAAGTGTCCGCATGGCAGGGCCTGTTCGGCCCCAAGGGCATGTCGCCCGAGACCGTGAAGCTGCTGAACACGCACCTCAACGAGATCCTGAAGATGCCCGACGTGGTCTCCAAGATGGCCACCTTCGGCGCGCTGCCCGCAGGCGGCGAGCCCGCGAGGCTTGAGAAGACCAATGCAGCGGACTTCAACCGCTTCGGCAAGCTCATCAAAGACCTGGATATCCGCGCTGACTAAATGACCTACCCCCTGAGTCGCTTCGCGCCTTCCCCCAAGGGGGACGACACCCTCGGTGCGGGGCGGCCCTTCCTCGGTGTCCCTGAGGTCGGGCTGCGCCGGTTTCACGCGATACGGGTGGCGGGCGACGCTCCGGGCAATGAAGCCGAACCACGATTCAAGACAGTTTTCGAAGGAGAGAACCATGGCCGCTGATCGCTATCTCGAGCCGCACCAGGCGCGCGAACGTGCCCCCACCCTGATGGAAGACCTGCTGGGCGATTCCATCGAACGCGCCTTCGGCGAAGGCGTGCAGACCCTGCCCGAACTGGTGGCCTATCTCAACCGCAGCGGCCCCGCCGGCGAAAACGGCCAGGCCTGGACCGAAGACAGCTTCCAGGCGCTGATGGCGCGGCTGGGCTATTGATACCGAGCAGGACTGGAGAGCCCCATGAACGTACAAACCATCACCATCGATCCGGTGGACGGCCTGCTCAACAAAGGCCTGAAGAACCTCTGGTACGCGGTCTGCCCCTCGGACTTCGTGAAGACCCAGCCCGTGTCGGTGCGCCGCTTCGGCCGCAAGATCGCGCTGTGGCGCGATGCGGCCGGCCAGGTCCATGCGCTGGAAGACCATTGCCCGCACCGGGGCGCGCCGCTGTCGCAGGGCGTGATCCTGGGCGACCGTCTGGCCTGCCCCTACCACGGCGTGGAAGTGCGCGGCGACGGCACGGTGACCAAGGTGCCCGGCAGCCCCGGCTGCAAGCTCGAGGGTTCGCGCGCGGCGCTGGCCTTCCATGCGCGCGAGGCGCATGGCGCCATCTTTCTCTACAACAGCGACAAGGCCGTTGACGAGGCGCCCGAGTTCACGCTGCCCGAGGAGCTGACCTCGCCCGAGTACTCCAACTTCCTGTGCTATGCCGAGTGGCGCAGCGACTACCGCTATGCGCTGGACAACGTCATGGACCCCATGCACGGCACCTTCCTGCACAAGCAGTCGCACTCCATGGCCGAGGGCGACAGCAAGGCCACGTTCCAGGTGCGCGAGACCGATGACGGCTTCGTCTTCGAGAAGGTGGGCCAGCGCGGCGTGAACTTCGACTGGACCGAGTGGGGCAGCACGGGCGTGCACTGGATGCGCCTGGAGATCCCCTATCCCAAGACCGGCGGCCCCGGCGGCAACTTCGCCATCGTGGCCTGCGTCACGCCCATCAGCGCCGACCTGTGCGCCGTGTTCTTCTGGCGCTGCCGCAAGGTGCAGGGCTGGATGCGCGACACCTGGCGCTTCCTGTACCGCAACCGCCTGGAGGCGCGCCACTGGGCCGTGCTGGAGCAGGACCGGATCATGATGGAGCAGATGGAGCTGGACGCCAACGAGCGCGAGAACCTCTACCAGCACGACATCGGCCTGGTGCGCCTGCGCCGCCACCTGCGCCGCCTGGCCCAGGAGCAGATCGACGAAGGCGCCGCATCATGAGCACCAACCTCCAGGCCTTCGTGCACACGCTGCGCTTCGAGGCCCAGGACACCATCAGCGTGGACCTGCGGCCCGTGGCGGGCGGGGAGCTTCCCGCCTTCACGCCGGGCTCGCACATCGATCTGCACCTGCCCAACGGCCTGGTGCGCAGCTACTCGCTGAGCAACCCCAGCGAAGAGCGCCACCGCTACGTGGTCGGCGTGCTGCGCGACCGCGCCAGCCGCGGCGGCTCGCGCTGCGTGCACGAGTCGCTGCGCGTGGGCATGCCCATCACCATCTCCGAGCCGCGCAACCATTTCGCGCTGGACGAAAGCGCCGCGCACACCGTGCTGGTGGCCGGCGGCATCGGCATCACGCCGCTGCTGTGCATGGCGCGCCGGCTCAAGGGCCAGGGCCGCCCGTTCGAGATGCTGTACTTCGCCCGCGAGCGCAAGGGCGCGGCCTTCCTGGACGAGCTGCAGGCGCTGGGCATGCCGCTGCACCTGCACTTCGACAGCGAGGCCGGCGGCCCGCCCGACCTGCGCGCGCTGCTGGCCCAACGCCAGCCCGACGCGGGCACGCACCACTACGCCTGCGGCCCCACGCCCATGCTGGACGCCTTCGAGAAGTTCTGCGCCGAGCTGGGCCACGCCAACGCCCACGTCGAGCGCTTCACGCCCGTGGAGGTCAAGGCCGCCGACGATGCGCGCAGCAACTACACGGTGGAGCTCAAGCGCAGCGGCCGCTTCATCGAGATCACACCCGAGAAGTCGCTGCTCGACACCCTGCTGGATGCCGGCATCCAGATGGACCACAGCTGCTGCGAAGGCGTCTGCGGCTCCTGCGAGACGCGTGTGCTCGAAGGCATTCCGGACCACCGCGACTCGGTGCTCAGCCCCAAGGAAAAGGCCAGCAACAAAGTGATGATGGTCTGCGTTTCCGGCTGCAAGAGCGAGCGACTGGTCCTGGATATCTGAGCAGGCAATCAGACCTGCAAGGCAACAACCCACCCCCCCAAGCCCCCCCCAAGCCACCACCCCCAGAGGAGACAACCCCATGAAAACCATCCATACGCCCATGCTGGGCGTGGCGCTAGCCTGCCTGGCATCCTTGCCCGGTGCCGCTTCGGCGCAGTCCAAGGTCGAGATCTTCGGCGTCGTCGATGTCGGCGTCACGCACCTGAACGGCTCCGGCCCCTCCAAGACCGGCCTGTCCACGGGCGGCGCCAACATCAGCCGCCTCGGCTTTCGCGGCACGGAAGAGCTGGGCGGCGGCCTGCGTGCGGGCTTCTGGCTGGAGGCGGGCATGGACGTGGACAGCGGCTCGGGCAAGGCCAGCGGTGGCGGCCTGAGCTTCAACCGCCGCTCCACCGTGAGCCTGTCGGGCGACTTCGGCGAAGTGCGCCTGGGCCGCGATGACTCGGCCACCTTCCTGAGCACGCTGATCTTCGACCCCTTCCTCACCAACGGCGTGGGCGGCACCATGGGCTTCACCATGCTGGGCATTCCCGGCACGGGCACGGCCACGGGCGGCGCGCCCATCCAGATCAGCAACGCGGTCAGCTACTTCCTGCCGCAGAACCTGGGCGGCTTCTACGGCCAGGTGCAGGTGGCCATGGGCGAGCAGGCACGCAGCGCACCCAACAAGAACCAGGGCGACTACCGCGGCCTGCGCTTCGGCTACCGCCAGGGCCCCTTCAACGGCGCGCTGGCCACGGGCAAGTTCTATGGCGACAGCGATGCGACCAACCTCACGGCCAGCAACGTGGGCCTGAGCTGGGACTTCGGCGTGGCCAAGCCCATGCTGCTGTGGGCCAGCGAAAAGCGCGGCGCCCTCAAGGTCACCGCCCTGCAGCTGGGCGTGACCGCGCCCGTGGGCATGGGCGAGTTCAAGGCCTCCTACGGCCACTACAACACCGACGGCAGCAATGCCGACTGGAACAAGATCAGCGTGGGCTACGGGCACAACCTGTCCAAGCGCACCCAGGTCTACGGCACGGTGGCCTTCCTCAAGAACAAGGACGGCGCGGCCAGGTCCATCGGCGTGCAGGGCCTGTCGGCCCCGGGCACCACGCTGGGCGGCCGCTCCTCCGGCTTCGAGGTGGGCGTGCGCCACTTCTTCTGATACAGCCCATCGGGCGATAGAGACTTGCCATGAAAGATATGCGTGCGGCCCGCTGGTGGGGGGTGATCAGCCTCTTCATCATCGTCGCCATCTCCTATGTGGACCGGATCAACCTTTCGATCCTCATCCTCGACCAGGGATTTCTGGACCACATCGGGCTGACGCACGACGACCGCACGCGCCAGGGCCTGCTGGCCACGGCCTTCATGGTGGGCTACGGCGTTTCTTCCTTCGTGTTGACGCCGTTTTGCGCGGCGCTCTTCGGCGTGCGCCGAAGCCTGGTGGTCGGCCTGCTGCTGTGGGGCGCCGTGTCCTTTCTGTCCCCGGCCATGAACAGCTATGGCCTGCTGCTGGCCTCGCGCATCCTGCTGGGCATCTCCGAAGGACCGCTGTACTCGCTGGCGGGCAGCTACATCAAGGCGCATTTCCAGAGCCACGAGAACGGCCTGCCCAACTCCTTCGTGAACATGGGCACGGGACTGGGGCTGGCGGTGGGCTATCCGCTGATCGGCTACCTGGTGGCCGGCCATGACTGGCAGACCTCGTTCCACGTGCTGGGCCTGATCAATGTGGCCATCGGCATTCCGCTGGTGCTGGCCTTCATCCGCATGCCCCGCGTGGACACCGGCATGCCGCGCCCGCGCTCGCTGGGCGAGGCGGTGGGCCAGGTCGGTCAGATCGTGCGCGGCGCCATGCACACGCGCTATCTGGTGCTGGTGGCCGTGCTGTCGGCGGCCTTCTTCTCCTACCTCTGGGGCAGCAGCAACTGGCTGCCGGCCTATCTGGAGTCGCGCGGCTTTTCGCTGCGCGAGATGGGCTGGCTGGCCTCGCTGCCCCAGTACGCCACGGTGCTGGCCGTGCTGGTCGGCGGCATCGTCATCGACCGCCTGCCGCGCCGCCAGGTGCCGCTGATCTTCGTCGGCGGCAGCCTGGGCCTGGCGCTGGCCATCTGGCTGGCCATCCACATGGAAGACCGCTACGCGGCGGCCTACTGCCTGATCGCCGCCAATTTCTGCTGGGGCCTGATGAGCCCGGCCATTCCCAGCACCGTGCAGTACTGCGCGCGGCCCGAGCATGTGGCCAGCGCCTACGGCGTCGTCAACGGCACGGCGACCCTGGTGGCGGGCTTCATGCCTGCGCTCATGGGGGCCGTCATCGGCTGGACCTCGCATTCGGCCGGTGGCGGGTTCGTCGCAGGCTTCAGCCTGCTGGTGGGCACGCAACTCGTGGTCATGGTCTGCGGCCTGGTGCTGTGGCTGCGCGAGCGCGGCCAGGGCACCGACGGTGCCAGCGATGCCCGGGACACGTCCGCGCGCACGGCCTGACCTGCACTACAGCGCGCCCGCTGCGGCGCACTGCTCCAGAAACGTCACCAGGGCCTGCACGCGCGCCGTACGGCCCTTGCGCGTGGGCACCAGCAGGGTGACGGGCGCGCTGCCGAAATGCCAGTCGGGCAGCACGCGCACCAGCCGGCCCTCGGCAACGGCCTGCTCCATATCCCATTGCGAACGCAGCACCAGGCCCAGGCCCTGCTCGGCCCAGTGGCGGGCCACGCCGCCGTCGTTGGTGACGTAGGACGGCGTCACGCGCAGGGTCTGGCCGTCCACAGCACGCCGGCTGGTGGCCGGGCGCAGGTGCCACAGCGTCACGTCCTCCTCGTTCTCGCGGATGCAGATGCAGGCGTGCTCCAGCAATTCGCGCGGCGTGGCGGGCGTGCCCTGGCGGCGCAGGTAGTCGGGGCTGGCGCACAGCCAGCGGTCATTGGCGGCCAGCTCGCGCGCCACCCAGGAGGAATCGCGCACCACGCCGATGTGGACCACGGCGTCGGCATCGTGGCGGTCGGGGAAGGGCGTTTCGCGCAGGTCCAGCTGCAGTTTCAGTTGCGGGTGCTGGCGCGTGAAGGGCACCAGTGCCGGGGCCAGCCGGCTGCGCCCGTAGCCAAAGGGCGCGGCAATGCGCAGCGTGCCGCCCAGCTGGCGGGCATCGCCGTGCAGCGAGTCGCGCAGCTCCTCGATCTGGCCCAGCAGCCGCACGGCCTCGCGGGCGAAGCGCTCGCCCTCGGGCGTCAGCGCCAGGCGCCGCGCGCTGCGGTTGGCCAGGGACAGGCCCAGTTCGGCCTCCAGCCGGCGCAGCCGCATGGACAGTGCGGGCGGCGTCACATCGAGCGCACGGGCTGCGGCGCTCAGCGAGCTTTCGCGCAGCAGGGCGGCGGCAAGCTGCAGGTCTTCGATGGCAATCATTCAATTTGCCTTAACGATTGATGATGGAAGATTTAACCACGGGCACAGGTTCCATCCGTACAGTTCCAGGCCATGAACACCCCAGCCCCACTGACGGAACCGACCGCCGCCGCCTGGCCCCGTGCCGTGCTTTTCGACCTGCTGACCGCCTTGCTCGACTCCTGGACGGTATGGAACAGCGCTGCCGGCAGCGAGGCCGCCGGGCGCGACTGGCGCGCCGAGTACCTGCGCCTGACCTATGGCTGCGGCGCCTACCAGCCCTATGAAGACCTGGTGCGCGAGGCGGCCCGCAACCGGGGCCTGCCCGCCTCGGCCGCCGACCGGCTGGAGGCGCAATGGGACCAGTTGCAGCCCTGGGATGGCGCGCGCGAGCTGCTGGCCGCCCTGCGCCCGCACTGCCGCCTGGCCGTGGTGACCAATTGCTCCGAGCGCCTGGGTCAGCGTGCCGCTGCGCTGCTGGGCGTGGATTGGGACGTGGTGGTCACCTCCGAAGCAGCAGGCTTCTACAAGCCCGACCCCCGGCCCTACCAGCTGGCGCTGGACCGGCTGGGGCTGCCTGCGGACCAGGCCGCCTTTGTGGCCGGTTCGGGCTATGACCTGTTCGGCACCTCGGCCGTGGGCCTGCGCACCTTCTGGCACAACCGCGTGGGCCTGTCGCGGCCCGATGGAGCGCCTGCCGCCGAAGCTGAAGCTTCCACGTTGGCCCCCGCCTTGCCCTGGCTGCGCGGTTTTGCCGCAGGCCGCTGACTGTGCCAAGTCTTTTTCAGGAGCCGCCATGCAAGACACTCTTTTGACGCTGGACACGCCCGCTGCCGTGATCGACCTCGACCGCATGCAGCGCAACATCGCCCGCATGCAGCAGCGCATGGACGCGCAGGGCGTGCGCCTGCGCCCCCATGTGAAGACCAGCAAGAGCGTGCCCGTGGCCGCCGCGCAGCGTGCGGCCGGGGCCTCGGGCATCACGGTCTCCACCTTGAAGGAGGCCGAGCAGTTCTTTGCGGCAGGCACCACCGACATCCTCTATGCAGTCAGCATGGCGCCGCACCGCCTGCCGCATGCGCTGCAACTGCGCCGGCGCGGCTGCGATCTCAAGCTCATCGTGGGCAGCGTGGCGGCGGCCCAGGCCATTGCAGTCTTTGGCCAGGAGCAGGGCGAGGCCTTCGAGGTGTGGATAGAGATCGATACCGACGGCCACCGCTCCGGCGTGGGCGCAGACGATACGCCGCTGCTGCTGGCCATTGGCCGCACGCTGCACGACGGCGGCATGCGCCTGGGCGGCGTGCTCACGCATGCGGGCTCCAGCTACGAGCTGGATACGCCCGAGGCGCTGCAGGCCCTGGCCGAGCGCGAGCGCGCCGGCTGCGTGCAGGCCGCCGAGGCCCTGCGCGCGGCCGGCCTGCCGTGCCCCGTGGTCAGCGTGGGCTCCACGCCCACGGCGCTGGCGGCCAGCCGGCTGGACGGTGTGACCGAGGTGCGCGCAGGCGTCTACGTGTTCTTTGACCTGGTGATGCGCAACATCGGCGTGTGCACGGCCGAGGACGTGGCGCTGTCGGTGCTGGCCACCGTGATCGGCCACCAGGCCGACAAGGGCTGGGCCATCGTGGATGCGGGCTGGATGGCCATGAGCCGCGACCGCGGAACGGCCCGGCAGAAACAGGATTTCGGCTACGGCCAGGTCTGCGACCTGCAGGGGCGGGTGATGGCGGGCTTCGTGCTCACGGGCGCCAACCAGGAGCACGGCATTCTGGCCCGGGCCGATGGCGCGGCAGAGGCCGACATCGCCACGCGCTTTCCCCTGGGCACGCGGCTGCGCATCCTGCCCAACCATGCCTGCGCCACGGGCGCGCAGTTCCCGGCCTACCAGGCGCTGGCGGCAGATGGCTCGGTGCAAACCTGGGAGCGGCTCCATGGCTGGTGAAAGCGGGATCGATCTGCGCCATGCATCGCCGAACCTGCCTGCGCCGGGCGGCCACTACAGCCACACGGCCACGGGCCAGGGGCTGGTCTTCGTGTCAGGGCAGCTGCCCATACGGCCCGACGGCACGCGCCTGGTGGATGCCGGTTTCGAGGACCAGGCCCGGCAGGCGCTGGCCAACCTGGCAGCGGCGCTGGAACTGGCCGGCAGCGGCGTGCCGCGGCTGCTGCAGGTGCGTGTGTACCTGGACGACATGGCGCACTGGCCGGCCTTTGACCGCATCTACGCGGACTGGGCCGGCGCGCACCGGCCCGCGCGCGCCGTGGTGCCCACGGGGGCGCTGCATTTCGGGTTGAAGGTGGAGATCGAGGCCGTGGCGCTGGCCTGAGAAGGCGTTCCGGCCCGAGGGGGGCCGGCTGCCGCTACTTCAGCCAGCCGCGCTTGCGGAAGTAGAGCATGGGCCCCACGGCGCTGAGCACCATGAGCCCGATGACGTAGACGTAGCCGAACTCCCACTCCAGCTCGGGCATGAACTTGAAGTTCATGCCGTAGACGCTGGCGATCAGCGTGGGCGGCAGCAGGGCCACGCTGGCCACCGAGAAGATCTTGATGATCTTGTTCTGGTTGATGTTGATGAAGCCGACCGTGGCATCCATCAGGAAGTTGATCTTGTCGAAGAGGAAGGCCGTGTGGCTGTCCAGCGATTCGATGTCGCGCAGGATCTGGCGCGCTTCCTCGAACTGCTCGGCATTGAGCATCTTGGAGCGCATCATGAAGCTGACGGCGCGGCGCGTGTCCATGACGTTGCGGCGGATGCGGCCGTTCAAGTCTTCCTGGCGCGCAATGGCGCCCAGCACCTCGCGGGCCACGTCGTCGGTCACGTCGCCGGACAGCACCATCTGGCTGGCTTTTTCGAGGTCGTCATAGATGCGCTCCAGCGTGTCGGCCGAGTATTCGGCGTCGGCGTCGAAGAGCTTGAGCAGCACGTCCTTGGCCTCGTCGATCAGGCCCGGCGCGCGGCGTGCGCGCATGCGCAGCAGGCGAAAGACCGGCACGTCCTCGTCGTGGATGGAGAAAAGCACGCCGCAGCTGCGCAGGTTCTTGTTGTGCTCGTTGACGATGAAGGCCACGCGCACCGAACGCGGGTCCTCGTCATCGTCGATCAGGAAGTCGCTGCGGATGTGCAGCTCGCCGTTGTCTTCTTCGTAGAAGCGGGCGGATTCCTCGATGTCGTCGTCCATCGCATCCTCGGGGATGGACAGCTCGTAGTGCTGCTTGATCCAGCGCTTTTCCTCGACCGTGGGCGACTCCAGGTCCACCCAGATCGGCTTGAAGCGGGACAGCTCCTCCAGCGACTCGATCTCTTCTTGAACCAGGCGGCCATTGGCCAGCGTAAAGATGTTGAGCATAGGCTCACTCCAGGTGTTCTTCTCAGGCGTGCGGGGTATCGGAGGTGCTTTCAACCCCACAGGCCAACCGGGAGTTGAAAGCTACCAACTGGGGTAGGTTTCCACGGAGCTTTCTCCAAGATGCAAAGCGTTGGATTATGCAGCGTTGCGCTGCAACATGCGGGCCGGCTGCGCTATTCGGAAGCGGCTCCAGGGGGCATCTGGCGGCCTGTCACAAAAGCCTGCGCATGGCACAGGTCGGCCCAGGCGCCCGCCTTGGCCTGGGGGGCGCGCAGCAGGTAGTTGGGGTCGTAGCTGACCACGGCGGGCACGCCCGCAATGCGGTGCGGCTCGGCACGCAGGCGGCCCAGCGCCTCCTGGCGCTGCAGCACGGCGCGCGCCGTGGCCAGGCCCAGCACCAGCACGCAGGCCGGGCGCAGATCGCGCAGCAGCGCCTCCAGCGATGGCTGCAGCGCCGGGACCTCGGGCGCCTCCTGTCCTTCGGCCGCAGGCTGCACGCGGTGCAGTGCGGCGCTGTACAGGCGCGGATGGTCCTGCAGGTTCAGCGCGCGCAGCATGTTGTCCAGCAGCCGGGCCGCGTCGCCTTCCAGCGCGGTGCGCGCGCAGTCGGGGCCGGGACGCTGGGCGGGTGGCAGGGGCAGGGAGTTGGCGGGCGGCTCCAGCAGGATCAGCCAGCCGCCTTCGCCGCCATCACCGGCAGGCGGGGTTGCCGCATACACGGGCCGCACGGGGCCCAGCCGCCAGCCCAGGCCCGGGGCGCCGGCCACGGGCTGCTGCACGTAGCGGCGCGGCGGGCGTTCGCGTTCGGGAATGACGGGTGCGGGAGAGGCGTGCACGGGTGCGGGAGGCGGTGGCGCCTGGACAGGCACCTGAACACGTGCGGGCGCTGGCGCGGCGACAGGCGCCGGTGCAGCAGGCGCCGGGGAGGGCGCCTCCTGCACGGCTGGCGGCACGGGGCGGGCCGCCGGCGGATCTGCCAGGGGCGCCGCTGCAGGCGCATCGGCGGGCGCAGCCAGGGCCTCGGACAGCACGGCGGGTGCGGTCTCGGGCTCGGGCAGCCAGACGGTGATGCCCATGGCGTGCAGCATGGCCCGCTGGCGGGTGTCTAGATTCAGGGCCATAGCTTGAGGCTCATGAGCACGGCATGCTCGCGCGGGCCGTCGTGCATGGGGTAGTAGTTCTTGCGCAGGCCCACCTCCTGGTAGCCATGCGCGGCGTAGATGCTGCGTGCGCGGACATTGCTCTCGCGCACTTCCAGCCAGATCCATTGGGCCTTGCGCTGGCGCGCCCACAGGGCCAGCGCGTCCAGCAGGATGCGGGCCCAGCCCTGGCGCTGGCGCGACGGGGCTACGGTGATGTTGAGCAGGTGGACCTCGTCGAGCACGATCATGGCGACGAAGTAGCCCACCAGTTCGCCCCGGGCATCGACCAGCAGCTGCGCTTCATTGCCGGCCGCCATGGCATCGATGAAGTTGCCACGGGACCAGGGATGCGAGTAGGCCTGCTGCTCCACGGGCAGCAGCATGTCCAGCCACAGCACGTTCAGCGGCTCGAAGCGCACGCTGTCCCGCTCCGGCGCCGGAGCCGGAGCTGGGGCGTCGGTCAGGGGCGGCTGCGGCCGCGAGGGCTGTGGCGTGTGCGTGCTCATGGTGCGGGTGGGGTGGCCTCTGGGGTAGGCGTGGCCAGGGCCAGCGCGGCGGCCGCCTTGGCAGCCTCCCGCTCGGCCGTGGTCTGCGCGACTTTATCGCGGATGTAGCGCGGCAGGGCCTGGTCGGCCGGCAAGGCGCGGTCGGCCGCCAGCAGGGCCGGGGCCAGGCGCAGCATGGCGGCGGCGGTGGGCAGGGCGGCCAGGTGGCTGGCCTGGGGCGCCAGGCGCTCGCCGTAGGCGGCCAGGGCGTTGCCCGCCACCACGGTGCCGGGCGGCAGTTGCAGGGCCTCGGGCGCGCACAGGCCGAAGTCGCCGCTTTGCTCGCCAATGTCGTTCCAGCGGCCGTCGGCCCAGTGATAGGCGGCGTGGTAGACCTCGTTCATGCGCGCATCGATCACGGCGATGAGGTCGGTGCAGCCGTATTGCATGCGGGCCTGCTCGGCCACGGCCAGCAGGCTGTCCATGGGCAGCACGGGCACGCGGGCGGCAAAGGCCAGCCCCTGGGCCACGGAGCAGGCCGTGCGCAGGCCCGTGAACGAGCCCGGACCCCGGCCGAAGACGATGGCCTGCAGCTCGGCGAATTCCAGGCCGGCCTGGGCCATCAGCGCCAGGATGGCGGGGATCAGCTCGGTCGAGGTCTGCGGGCCGCCGGGGCCGCTGTGCTCCCAGACGGCATCGCCGCGCTGCACGGCGATGGAGAGGGTGTCGGTACTGGTGTCTAGGGCAAGAAGATTCATGGCTTGGGGCAGGCGGCGGTGCCGCAGCAAGTGCAGGATTATCGGTGCCCCGCCCGTCCCGCGCCCGGCAGGGCTGCAATGACCGGCGTAGACTTGCCGGCCATGTTGCATCTTTCGCCGTCTTCTTCCCTTATTTCCTCGATTTCCTCCGCCTTCTCACTCGGAACGCCGCGTTCACGCCGGGGCCTGGCGGCCGCGCTGCTGGTGGCGTCTGTCCTGCCCGGCGTGGCAAGCGCCCAGGCAGATGCGCCCACCTCGCCGGCCTCGCTGTCCACCAAGACTGCACGCGAAAGCCGGCTGCCCCCGGCCGTGGAGGCGGCGCTTGCGCGCGCCAAGCTGCCGCGCGAGGCGGTCTCGGCCCTGGTGGTCGAGGTCGATGGCCGGGCTGCCCCGCGCCTGGACTGGCAAAGCCATGTGGCCATGAACCCCGCCTCGGTCATGAAGCTGGTCACCACCTATGCGGCGCTGGACCAGCTGGGTCCCGCACATGTCTGGCGCACGCCCGTCTTTCTGGGCGGGCCGGTGCAGGACGGCGTGCTGCGCGGGCCGCTGTACATCCAGGGCCAGGGCGATCCCAAGCTCGTGATGGAGCGGCTGTGGCTGATGCTGCGTCGCCTGCAGGGCATGGGCATCAAGGTCATCGTGGGCGACATCGTGCTGGACCGCAGCGCGTTTTCCGTGAGCGGCCATGACGCGGCCACCTTCGACAACGAACCCTGGCGCCCCTACAACGTGGCGCCCGACGCACTGCTGGTCAACTACAAGGCCGTGACCGTGGGCTTCACGCCCGACGCGGCGGCGGGCGTGGCGCGGCTGCAATACGATCCGCCGCTGGCCGGCATCCAGCAGCAGGAGACCGTGCCGCTGGCGCCGGCCGGCAGCGAATGCGGCGACTGGCGTGCCCGGCTGCAGCTGGACATGGCCGACCCGCTGCGCATCGCCTTTGCCGGCCCGTTCCCGGCCAGTTGCGGCGACAAGAGCTGGTCGCTGGCGCCGGCCCAGCCCGAGGCCTTCGCGGCCCGCGCCATCGAGGGCATGTGGCGCGAGCTGGGCGGCAAGCTCACCGGCACCGTGCACGACGGCCGCGTGCCAGCCGGGCTGCAGCCAGCATTCCAGAACGAATCGCCTTCGCTGGCCGAGGTGGTGCGCGACATCAACAAGTACAGCAACAACGTCATGGCCCAGCAGGTGTTCCTGACCATGGGCATGCAGCGCACGGGCGTGGCCAGCTTCGAGTCCTCGCGCCAGGCCCTGGGCCAGTGGTGGCAGGCGCGCTGGGGCGCGGCCGAGCAGCCCGTGGCCGACAACGGCGCCGGCCTGAGCCGCGAGGCGCGCATCACCGCCTCCGGCCTGGGCCGCATGCTGCAGCAGGCCTGGGCCTCGCCGGTGATGCCGGAGTTCGTGGCCTCCATGCCCATCGTCGGCGTGGATGGCACGCTGCGCCGCAGCCTCAGCCGGGCCCAGGGCATGGCGCACCTGAAGACCGGCACGCTGCGCGATGCCTCGGCCCTGGCCGGCTATGTGGACGGGGCCAGCGGCCGCCGCTACGTGCTGGTGGCCATGGCCAACCACACCAACGCCCCGGCCGCGCGCGCGGCCTGGGATGCGCTGGTGGACTGGACGGCGCGCGACCGCTGATCGGGCGCCTTCGCGTCTTGTGCAGGGCCTGCTTTCGCAGGCCCTTTTTCATTGTTTTCCCAGCAAGGACGTTGTCCTACCCACGGGCCATGCGGCGGTCCTTATCGTCTGTTCGCCCGCGTGCGAATTGCCTTGTCGGCGTGCGATTTCTATCCGTAGTTGCCCGGTGTCGCCAATGCGCAAGTGTCGTTACGATGGCTTTAGCAAAAAAGCACGGTCGTGCTATTCATAACACTTCACGGAGATTCCATCTTGGCAAATCGTTATCGAATCCTCGCGGCCGCTCTGGCCACGGCCGGCCTGCTGGTCGCTTGCGGCGGCGGCAGCGGCGCCGACACCACTCCCCGCGCCAAGATCACCTCCGTCAAGGTGATGGGCGACAGCCTCTCCGACAGCGGCACCTTCGGCTACAAGTTCACCGTGCAGAACGCCACGCTGACGGGCGCCGGCTCCAACCAGGTCTGGGCCGAGCGCGTGGCGGGCCTGTACAACATCTCCCTGTGCCCGCGCTTCAACGGCACGGCCTTCACGCCCAACACCTCGTGCAACAACTACGCCGTGGGCGGCGGCCGCATCAACTACACCAGCGCGCCCACGGCGCCCATCTCCATCACGCAGCAGATCCTGCTGGCCGGCGCGGCAGGCTTCACGGCCGATGACCTGGCCGTGATCGACGGTGGCGCCAATGACGCGGCCGATGTGATCGGCGCCTTCCTGGCCGCTTCCAGGGACCAGGGCGCCAACTTCAAGGCGCTGCTGTCCACCAAGATCGACGCTGCCACGCTGGGCGCGCTGCTGCAGCAGGGCCAGACCGGCATGGCCCAGGCCGGTGGCCTGTACATGCAGAACCTGGCCAAGGGCTTTGTCTCCAGCATCCAGACCAATGTGCTGGGCAAGGGCGCCACGCGCGTGGCCATCCTCAACGTGCCCGCCATCACGCTGACGCCGCGCTTCCAGCTGGTGCTGCAGTCCGTGGCCCAGCAGCAGGGCTCGGCCGCCGCCGCCCAGCTGGAGACCGTGTTCGACGGCTGGGTCAAGGCCTTCAACCAGCAGGTTGCCACCGGCTTCGCGGGCGAGAGCCGCGTGGCCATCATCGACTTCTACAGCGAGTTCCGCCAGCAGATGGCCGACCCCGCCCAGTACGCCTACACCAACGTGAAAAAGGCGGCCTGCCCGGCCACCGGCGTGGGCGCCGACGGCCTGCCCACCTACAGCTTCCCGACCTGCACCGAGGCCGCGCTGTCCGCCTCCATTCCCGTGGGCGAGACCAGCGCCAACTGGTGGAAGAGCTATGCCTTTGCCGACAGCTTCCACCCCACGCCCTATGGCCACCAGCAAATGAGCCAGCTGGCCTCCCGCACCCTGGCCCGCGCCGGCTGGCTGTGATAGCAGACACGCAGCACGAGGAGACACATCCATGAAGACATTCCTGCGTATCACCGCCGCCGTGGCCATGGCCACGGCCTGCATGGCCGCCACCGCCCAGTCCGCCGGCACCTGGAGCGTGCGCCTGGGCGCCACGCGCATCGATCCCCAGACCAGCAGCGGCTGGCTGAGCACGCCCAGCTTCCCCGACACCCGTGTGGACGTGAAGGCCAACAGCCAGCTCACGGGCGGCGTGACCTACATGGTCACCAACAACTGGGCCATCGACGTGCCCATGGGCCTGCCGTTCAAGCATGACTTCGTGGGCAATGGCGCCATCTCCGGCACGGGCAAGCTCGGCCGCACCAAGGTGCTGCCCGCCACCGTGTTCGCGCAGTACCGCTTTGGCGAGGCCAACTCCGCCTTCCGCCCCTACCTGGGCCTGGGCGTGACCTATGCCAAGTTCTTCGGCGAGCGCACCACGGCCTCCCTCAACGGCCTGACCGGCGGCACGCTGGCCAACCCCACCACGGCCTCGGTGGACAGCAAATGGGGCCTGACGCCGCAGATCGGCTTCGTCTACAACTTCAACGAGCGCTGGTTCCTGGACGTGGCCTACTACAAGAGCTTCCTGAAGACCACGGCGCACCTGTCCTCGGGCCAGAGCGTGTCGCTCAAGCTGAACCCGAACGTCTACGCCATCGGCATCGGATACCGCTTCTGACAGGTCGCAGTCCCCAAAGAAAAACCAGCCCGCGGGCTGGTTTTTTCATGGAGCGGGCCTGCGCCTACTTGGCCGTGGGCATCACGAATTCCGCGCCCTTGGGCGTGCTCTCGGGCCAGCGCTGCATGATGCTCTTTTGGCGGGTGTAGAAGCGCACGCCTTCCTCGCCGTAGGCATGCATGTCGCCGAACAGGCTGCGCTTCCAGCCGCCGAAGCCGTGCCAGGCCATGGGAACGGGAATCGGCACGTTGATGCCGACCATGCCGACCTCGATGCGGCGGCCGAACTCGCGCGCCACATTGCCGTCGCGCGTGAAGCAGGCCACGCCGTTGCCGAACTCATGGTCGTTGACCAGCTGCACGGCCTCGGCGAAGTCCTTGGCGCGCACCACGGCCAGCACGGGGCCGAAGATCTCTTCCTTGTAGATGCGCATGTCGGGCGTGACATGGTCGAACAGCGTGCCGCCCAGCCAGAAGCCGCCCGAGGTGTCGGTGCCCGTGGCGGCGCCGGCCGCCTTGCCGTCGAAGCCCCGGCCATCGACCAGCAACTGCGCGCCTTCCTTGACGCCCAGGTCGATGTAGCCGCTGATGCGCTCGTGCGCGGCGCGGGTCACGATGGGGCCCATTTCCGCGGCCAGGTCCTCGCCGTCCAGCACCTTCAGGGCCTTGGTGCGCTCGATCAGGCGCGGCAGCAGCTGGTCGGCCACGTCGCCCACCAGCACGGCCACGCTGATGGCCATGCAGCGCTCGCCGGCCGAGCCGTAGCCGGCGCCGATCAGTGCGTCCACGGCCTGCTCGATATCGGCGTCGGGCATGACCACCATGTGGTTCTTGGCGCCGCCCAGGGCCTGCACGCGCTTGCCGTGGCGCGCGCCCGTCTCATAGATGTAGTTGGCAATCGGCGTGGAGCCCACGAAGCTCACGGCCTTCACCTGGGGATGCTCGATCAGCGCATCCACGGCTTCCTTGTCGCCCTGGACCACGTTGAACACGCCGTCGGGCAGGCCGGCCTGCTTGAGCAGGTCGGCGATCAGCAGCGAGGGCGTGGGATCGATGGGGCTGGGCTTGAGCACGAAGGTGTTGCCCGCCACAATGGCCACCGGGAACATCCACATCGGCACCATCACGGGGAAGTTGAACGGCGTCACGCCCGCCACCACGCCCAGCGGCTGGCGCAGCGTCCAGTTGTCGATGCCGGTGGAGACCTGGTCGGTGAAATCGCCCTTGAGCAGCTGCGGGATGCCGCAGGCGAACTCCACGATGTCGATGCCGCGGCTGACCTCGCCCTGCGCATCGGTGAAGACCTTGCCGTGCTCGGCCGTGATGGCGTGGGCCAGTTCGTCCTTGTGCTGGTTGAGCAGTTCGAGGAAGCGGAACATCACGCGCGCCCGGCGCAGCGGCGGCGTGTCGGCCCACTTGGGGAAGGCCGCCTGGGCGGCCGCCACGGCGGCATCGACATCGGCGCGCGAGGCCAGGGCCACGCGGCCCGTGACCTGGCCGGTGGCCGGGTTGGTCACGTCCTGCTCGCGGCCGCTGGCACCTGCCGTGCGCTGGCCGTTGACGTAATGGACGATGGAAGCGAAGGAGGTGTTTGCGGTGTTCATGCCAGCCAGTCTAGGAGTGCGCCTTCGGCCTGCCTAGGCGCTGCGCTTGAATTGATTGTTCATTTTGCTGAACAATCCCTGCATGGCAAATGAAAAACCCGATGCCAAGGCCGAGGCCTTGTGGAGCCACCTGCACTGGCTGGTCGTGCTGGAGCAGCAAGGCAGCTTCACCTCGGCCGCCGCGCGCCTGGGCGTGAGCAAGGCGGCCATGAGCCAGCGCGTGGCCGAGCTGGAGCGCGCGGCCGGCGTGGCCCTGGTCACACGCACCACGCGCAGCGTGCGCCTGACCGAAGCGGGGCAGCGCCTGGTGGACGAGACGCGCGGCGCCTTCGAGCACATCGCCGACAGCTTTGCGGGCGTGCGCGACCTGGCGGCCGAGCCGCGCGGCCTGCTGCGCGTGACCGCGCCCGTGGCCTTCTCGCGTCAGCAGCTCATGCCCCGGCTGCCGGCCTTCCTGCGTGCCCATCCGCAGATCCGGCTGGAGCTGGACCTGTCTGACCACCTGCGCTCGCTGGCGATGGAGGGCTTCGACATCGCCGTGCGCCATGCCTCCACCCCGCCCGAAACCCATGTGGCCTGGGCGCTGGCGCCCACGCGCTCGCTGCTGGTGGCCAGCACGGACTACCTGGCCGCGCACGGCACCCCGGCCACCCCGCAGGACCTGGCCGCGCACCAGTGCCTGCACTACCCTCGCACCCAGGGCGCCATGGCCTGGAGCTTCGTGCCCGCCTATGCCGGTGCGGACGCCGGTGCAGACGCCAGTGCAGACGCAGTACGCACCGTCGTGCCCGTGGCCGGCGGCTTTGCCGCCAACAACAGCGAAATGCTGCGCGACGCCGCCATGGCAGGCCTGGGCATCGCCCTGGTGCCCGACTTCAGCGCTCAATCGGGCCTGGCCTCCGGCCACCTGCGCGAGGTCCTGCCCGGCTGGCGGCCCGTCGATGCCTTCGGCGAACACCTGTTCGCGATACGCCCCTACGCCAGCCACGTGCCGCGCGCGGTGGCGGTGTTCGTGGAGTTCCTGCGGGCGTCGTTTGCGGCGGGGTTCATTCGGTGAGGGCGAGCCCTCAGGCCTTGATCCCCAGCTTGTCCACCAATTGCTTGAACACCGCGTTGTCGCGGTCGATCACGGCCTTGAATTCGGGCTGGTCCAGGTAGCCCTCGCCCATGTTCTGTTTGGCCATGGTTTCGCGCAGGGCGGGGTCCTTGAGGGTCAGGGCCATGGCCTTGCGCAGGGTCTGGACCACGGCGTCGGGCGTGTTGCGGGGCACGGCCAGGCCGCGCCAGCCGCCGATGAGCAGGTCGATGCCGCGCTCCTTGAGCGTGGGCACGGCTTCCCAGCCGGCCTGTATGCGCTGCTCGGCCATGATGGCCAGCGGGCGGATCTTGCCGGCCGCCACATAGGTGGCCACCTCCACGGGCGTGACGGCCACGGCCTCTATGTGGCCGCCCAGCAGGTCGAGCACGGCAGGGTTGGCGCCGCGGTAGGGCGCGTGGTTGAACTTCACGCCCGCCTTGTCCTGCAGCGCGGCGGCGGCCAGGTGGCCCAGCGAGCCCGGGCCGGCATTGCCGATGCGCACGGCGGCCTCGTCCTTGCGCGCGGCAGCGATCAGTTCCTCGATGCTGCGATAGGGCGAGTCGGCACGCACGGCGATGGTGGCGGGGTCGGCATTCAGGCGGGCCACGGGCAGCAGGGCGTCGGAGCTGATCTTGGTCAGCCCCATGTGCGGGATCATGGTCAGCTCGACGGTGATGATGCCGATCTTGTAGCCGTCCGGCCTGGCATTGGCCAGTTCGGTCCAGCCCACGGCGCCGCTGGCGCCTGCGCGGTTGAGCACGATCAGGTCCTGCGGCAGGTGCTTGCGCGCCACCTCGGCCAGCGCGCGTGCCAGCACGTCGGTGCCGCCGCCAGCGGCAAAGGGCACGATGAGTTCAATGGGGCGCTGGGGCCAGGTGCCGGCCGGTGCCTGCGCCATGGCGGGCAGGACCGGCGTTGCGGCCAGGGCGGCCAGCGAGTGGATGAATTGGCGGCGGGATGCGAGGGTCATGGCTTGTCTCCGGGATCTTTGTTATGTGGCGATGTCTGCGCTTCAATCCATTTTGATGTTGGCGGCCTTGATCACGCCGCTCCACAGCGCCTGTTCCGAGCGCACGAAGCCTGCGAACTGCTGCGGCGTCATCTCCATGGGCTGTATGCCGATCTCTTCGAGCTTGGCACGCGTTTCGGGGTGGCGCAGGGCGGTGGCCAGGCTTTTGTTCAGGCGCTCGGTGAGCGCAGGGCTCAGGTGGGCGGGGCCGACGAAACCCTGCCAGGCATAGGCTTCGAAGCCGGGAACGCCGGCCTCGGCCATGGTGGGCACGTCGGGCAGGATGGGCAGGCGCTGGAGCGTGGCCACGGCCAGCACGCGCAGCTTGCCCGCGCGGATGGCCGAGATGCTGGGCGGCAGGTCCACGAACATGGACTGGATCTGGCCGGCCATGAGGTCCTGCAGCGCCGGGGCCGAGCCCTTGTAGGCCACGTGCAGGATCTGGGTGCCCGTGCGCTGCTTGAACAGCTCCAGCGCCACGTGCAGCGGCGAGCCCGGCCCCGACGAGGCCGAGGAGATGCCGCCCGGCTCCTTGCGCGCCATCGCCAGGAATTCCTGCACATTCTTCGCAGGGAAGGACGGATGCACGGCCAGCACCAGCGGCATGCGGCCCAGGCCGCCGATGTAGCTGAAGTCCTTGCCCGCGTCATAGCTCAGGCGCGCATACATGGCGGGGTTGAAGGCCAGCGTGCCCGAGTCGGCCGTGCCCAGCGTGTAGCCATCGGCCGGGGCGCGTGCGATCAGCGTGGCACCGATGATGCTGGCCGCGCCGGGACGGTTGTCCACCACCACGGGCTGGCCCAGGTCCTTGCCCATCTGCACGGCCAGCTGGCGCGCGATCACGTCGGTGGTGCCGCCCGGTGCGTAGGGCACCACCCATTTGACGGGCTGGGTGGGCCAGGCTGGCGCACTCTGGGAGGACGGGGCTGGGGTGGATTGCGCCTGGGCGGTGCCCATGCCCAGCGTCAGCAGGGCGCAGGAAAGCCAGGCCTGGCGGTGCAGGGCCATTGGGTTGAACAGCATTTTTTGTCTCCGGTGGTTTTTATGGGTGTCTGTTGCGCCGTGCGTCAGCGCGGCCGCAGCATCCATTCGTGCGCGGGGTCGTTGCGGAAGGCCCAGCGCCGCTCGGGCCCGGCCATGGTGTTGAGGTAGTAGAGGTCGTAGCCGTGCGGGGCCACGCAGGGGTGGTAGCCGCGCGGCACCATCACGGTGTCGCGGTGCTCCACCGCCATGGCTTCGTCGATGCTGCGGTCATCGGTGTAGACGCGCTGGAAGGCAAAGCCCTGGCTGGGGTTGAGCAGGTGGAAGTAGGTCTCCTCCAGCACGGTCTCGGCGTCCGGTGCGGCGGGGTCGGCGCTGTCGTGCTTGTGCGGCGGATAGCTGGACGAGTTGCCTGCGGGCGTGATGACCTCGACCACCAGCAGGGACTCGGCCGCCTCGGTCTCGGGCAGGATGTCGCAGACATGGCGCGTGTTGCTGCCCTGGCCGCGCACGCTGCGGCGCATGCTTTCGGGCGCGATCACGCGCGTGGCGTGGCGGCCCGTGGCGGGTGCGGCGCTCAAGGCAACGTCGGCCGGGCCGCGCGCCGTGATGCGCAGGCTTTGGCCGGGCGGCACGTAGACGGCCGTGGGCGCACCCTCCTCGAACACGCTGGCGCGGCTGCCCAGGGCGCTGAAGCGCTGGCTGCCGACCTGCACGTCCACCTGGCCGGTGAGCACGGTGATGCAGTATTCGAGCGGGCCGGTGGACAGCGCCTCCACCTCGCCTGCCTGCAGCCTCAGGGCCTTGAAGTGGATGTGCTTCCAGCCCGCGCTGGCGGGCGTGATGTCGGTGACGATGCGGCCGGGTGCGGCCTTGACGAGAAGGCTCATGCCGCGGCTCCTTCGGTGATGTCCTGGCGCGCGGCCAAGCGGCTGGCATCCCAGCCCGCGATCAGCGCGCGGAAGTTGGCGGCGACGGCATCGCGCAGCGCGGCGTCGTCCAGCTCGTTGCGCAGCCACTGCAGCGCGGGTCCGGCCCAGACGCTGCGGCCGATCATGAAACCCTTGACCACGGGCGCCCGCGCCTGGGCAAAGCCCTCCACCAGTTGCTCCACGGGCTGGGACAGCCCCAGGATCACGGCGCCCCGGCACCATGGATCGCGTTCGTTCACCAGGGCGTCCAGCGCCTCCCAGTTCTCGCGCGCCATGGTGCCGACCTTCCACCATTCGGGCTTGAGGCCCAGGTCGTAGAAGTGGCGTATGGCGCGCAGCACGGCCTCGCCCCGGTCGTCGGGCGCCAGCGTGTCCTTTGGCGGGATCACTTCCAGCAGCAGCTCATGGCCGCTGGCGCGCGTGGCGGTCCAGACCTGCTGCAGCCAGGCATCCTGCTCGGCGCGCAGTGCGGGCGTGTCGTCGGGGTGGTAGAAGACCAGGCATTTGACGGTATGGCTTTGCGGCCAGTGCAGCAGCTCGGAAGCCAGCGAGTCCGTGCCGTCAAAGCGCAGCGGGCGCGAGCCCGGCAGCTCGATGGGCCGGCCTATCCACCAGCCGCGTCCCGTGGCGTCGTGCAGCGCGGCCTCGCCCAGGTGATGGCGGCCGTCGATCAGCACGCCCATGCGGCCCGCGTTGCCCGGATCGCGCTCGACCTGGGCGACCACCTCGTTGATCAGCCGCTTGAGCGGGCGCAGCCGCGCGGGCGCGGCGCCGGCCTCGCGCGCCAGATCGTCGAACTGGCTGCGGTGGTCATAGGCCAGCACGCACAGCGCGGGCCACTGCGGCCGCGCGCGGCTGACGCGGTGCAGGTGGGACAGCTCGGGGTCCTGGTCGGGACGCGGATGGCGGTGGCCCGAGAACCAGTGCGCCAGCTCGGCCTGCGTGGGCATGGCCGGCGCGCAGCCATGGCGCGAGACCACGATGGCGCCGCAGGCGTTGGCAATCGCCGCAGATTCCTCCAGGCTCTTGCCGCGCAGCAGCCCGGACAGCAGGCCCGAGGCAAAGGCATCGCCCGCGCCCAGCACATTGAGCACTTCCACGCGCTCGCCCAGCACCGTGGGCGCATCGGCGATCGCATCGGGCACCTCGCCCTCGATCAGCGAGCAGCCCAGCGGCCCGCGCTTGACCACGAAGACGGCGCGGCTGCATTCGCGCACGCGGCGCAGGCTGGCGATCAGGTCGCCCTCCACGCCGCCGGCGATCAGCCATTCCTCTTCGGTGCCGATGATGAGTTCGAACTGGCCCAGCTCGGCCTGCAGCCTGCGGCTGACCTCGGCGCTGGCCACATAGCGTGTCTCGCCGTCGCCGCGCGAGGCCAGGCCCCACAGCACGGGCCGGTAGTCGATGTCCAGCACGCGCACCAGGCCGTGGCGGCCTGCCATCTCCAGTGCCTTGCGGCTGGCGGCCAGCACGCCGGGTGCGCTCAGGTGGGTGCCCGTGATGGCCAGGCAGCGGCAGCGGGCCAGGAACGCCTCGCTGATGGCCTCGGCGTCCAGGGCCATGTCGGCGCAGTTTTCGCGGGCGAAGAGCAGGGGGAAGGTTTCCTGGTCCTTGATGCCCAGCAGCACCATGCCGGTCAGGCGCTGGGCATCGACCTGCACCTGGCTGGTGTCGCAGCCCTCGCGGCGTAGCGTCTCGACCAGGAAGCGGCCATTTTGTTCATCACCCACGCGCGAAATCATGGCCGAGCGCAGCCCCAGGCGCGCCGTGCCGAAAGCCATGTTGCCGGAGGAGCCGCCCAGGTACTTGGCGAAGCTGCCGGCCTCCTCCAGGCTGCAGCCGATCTGCTGCGCGTAAAGGTCCACGGCCAGTCGGCCCAGGCAGGCCACGTCCAGCGGCCGGTCGGAGGGAAAGTTCAGCATGCTCATCGTCATAGGCCTGTGCGTTGCGGACACCCGCGTGCGGGCCTGTCCATAATCGTTGCGTGCATGCGATCATAGATCGAAATAGAAAAAGTTTTCCATATATATGAAAAATAGAAAAACCCTTGGCGATGCAGGCGCCCCCTCGCTGGCCGGCCCCTACGCCGACCGCGCCGCCTTCCTCACCGTGCTGCGCGAAGGCTTCGAGGCCCTGAGCCGCCAGCTCAAGGCCATCGGCCGCCATGTGGAAATGCAGGGCGATCGCCTGGCCTTCGAGGGCATCCAGGCCACGGCCGAGCAATGTGGCGTGCAGCCTTCGGCCGTGGTGCGCTTTGCCAAGCATTTCGGGTTCTCGGGGTACTCGGAACTGCAGGCGCTGTTCCGCGCCGATGCGGCGCGCCAGCTCTCGGCCCAGCATGACTACCAGGACCGCATCCGGGGCCTGATCGCCTCGGGCAACGAGCCACGCAGCAGCGCGCGCCTGGCGCACGAGGTCATCGAAGGCAGCATCGAAAGCCTGCAGGCCCTGCAGCGCGGCCTGCCGCCCGAGCAGTTCGAGGCGGCAGTGGACCTCATGCTGGATGCCCCCTCGCTGTGGCTGGCCGCCTCGCGCCGGGCCTTCCCCGTGGGCGCCTACCTGGCCTATGCGCTGCAGCACACCGAAAAGCCCGTGCACTGGCTGCACGGCCTGGGCGCCATGCAAAAGGGCGAGCTGCGCGCGCTGGTGCCCGGCGACGTGATGCTGGCCGTCTCCTTCGAGCCCTATGCGCCCGAAACGCTGGAGGTGGTGGACGCGGCCCTGGCACGCGGCGCGCGCCTGCTGGCGCTGACCGACAGCCAGCTCAGCCCCCTGGCATCCCGCGCCACCGTCACCCTGCTGGCCCAGGACGCAGCCACCTTCGGCTTCCGCTCCCTGACCAGCACGCTGACCCTGGCGCAGTCGCTGTTCCTGGCGCTGGCCTACCGGATGGAGCTGGCGTACGAGCCTTCCCGCAAGCCTTAGAAGAGGGTGTTGGTGTTATCCGGCCGCCGCCGCGCGCAGCAGCCGGTCGCGCACGCCTTCCCAGTCCGGCGTGTCGGGCGGGGTCTCGATCCAGATCAGCCTGGCGCCGACTTCATCGAAGTCGCGCAGGGCGCCGAACAGCTCGCGTGCGGTGGCGGCGGCGTCGGCGGGCATGGCGCGCAGCGTGACGGCGCGCGAGGCGGTGCGCAACGGTGTGCGGTGGTAGACGGCCAGGTTCCTGGCGTCGGCGCCCAGCACGTCCAGCCCGGCCTGCAGCTGCTTTGCGTCCATGAGGCGCACCTGGGCGTTGGGCGCGTAGTGGGCCAGCAGGGTGCCGGAGGCGCGTGGCGTGTTCTCCTGCAGCTCTTCCTTGGACAGGGGGCGCTGGCCGCAGGCACGTTCTATGTCGTCGCGCGTGATGGCGCCGGGGCGCAGCAGCACGGGCACGCCGCGCGTGCAGTCCACGATGGTCGATTCAATCCCCACTTCGCAGGCGCCGCCGTCCAGCACCAGCAGCGTGTCGCCGAACTCGCCGGCCACATGGGCCGCCGTGGTGGGGCTGACGCGGCCGAACTTGTTGGCACTGGGCGCCGACACGCCCCAGACGGGCGGCTGCAGCTGCTGGCAGGCGGCCAGCACGGCATGGGCGACGGGGTGGGAGGGGCAGCGCAGGCCCACGCTGTCCTGGCCGCCGGTCGAGGCCCGGGCGGCCTGGGGCAGGCGCGGCAGGATCAGGGTCAGCGGGCCGGGCCAGAAGGCGTCGATCAGCTGCTGTGCGAACAGCGGCACTTCGCGTGCATAGCGCGTGATGGCGCCGCTGTCGGCCACATGCACGATGAGCGGGTGATTGGGCGGCCTGCCTTTGGCGGTGAAGATCTGCGCGACGGCCGCGTCGTTGTCGGCATCGGCCGCGAGGCCGTAGACGGTTTCCGTGGGCAGGCCCAGCAGTTCGCCGCGCTGCAGCGCCTGTGCGGCGGCCTGGACAGAGGCCGCCAGCGTTCCATCGAGAATCATCGCGCGGGCCTTCAGAACGGCTCTATACCCAGGATGGCAGCGGCCTGCAGGGCGGTGGAGCGCACAGCCTCGGGCGTGGGTCCGGTGACGTTCAGGTGGCCCATCTTGCGGCCGCGCTTGGCGTCGTGCTTGCCGTACAGGTGCAGGTGGCAGCCGGGCAGGGCCAGGACCTGGTCCCAGGCCGGTGCCTTGGCCTGTTCGCCGTCCTTGAACCACAGGTCGCCCAGCAGGTTCAGCATGATGGACGGGCTGTGCTGGCGCGGCTGCGTCAGCGGCAGGCCGGTCATGCAGCGCACCTGCAGCTCGAACTGCGAGACATCGCAGGCGTTCTGGCTGTAGTGGCCGCTGTTGTGCGGGCGCGGCGCGATCTCGTTGACCACGAGCATGCCGTCCTGCAGCACGAAGAATTCGACGCAGAGCACGCCCACGTAGTCCAGGCCGTCGGCCACGGAGCGTGCGGCGGCCAGCGCCTGCTCGACCTGGGCCTGTGGCAGGTTGCCTTCGTAGACCTCGGTGACGGAGAGGATGCCTTCGCGGTGCAGGTTGCGCTGCACGGGCAGGTTGACCATGGAGCCGTCACGGCCGCGCGCCACGATGACCGAGCATTCATGGGCCAGCGGCAGCATTTTTTCCAGCACGCAGGCCACGCGGCCCAGTTGCTCCCAGGCGGTGGCCAGCTCGGCGGCGTTCTTCACGCGCACCTGGCCCTTGCCGTCGTAGCCCATGCGGGCGGTCTTGAGGATGCCGGGCAGCAGGCTGGCATGCACGGCCGCCAGCTGGGCGGGCGTCTCGATCACCGCATAGGGCGCGCAGGGCACGCCGCAGCGCACGAAGTGGGCCTTCTCCTGGGCGCGGTCCTGAGCAATGGCCACGGAGGAGCCGGCCGGCGAGACCGGCCGCTGGGCGGCCAGCAGGTTCAGCGCCGCGGCGGGCACGTTCTCGAATTCGGTGGTGACGGCGGCCGCCAGGCGCGCCAGTTCGGCCAGGCCCTGCGGGTCTTCGTAGCCGGTACGGATGTGGTGGTGGCTGACCAGGCCGGCAGGGCTGGTCGGGTCGGCGTCGAGCACGGCCGTGAAATAGCCCATGGCCTGGGCCGATTGCACGAACATGCGGCCCAGTTGGCCGCCACCCAGCACGCCCAGCGTGGCGCCCGGCAGGATCACATCTGCGCTCATACGGCCACCGGAGGAAGCGTCATCGCGCGCGCTGCGGCGGTCTGCTCGGCGCGGAAGGCTTCGAGCCTGGTGCGCAGGGCCGGGTCCTCATTGGCCAGCAGGGCCACGGCGAAGAGGGCCGCATTGGCCGCACCGGCCGCGCCGATGGCGAAGGTGGCCACGGGCACGCCCTTGGGCATCTGCACGATGGAGTGCAGCGAGTCCACGCCCTGCAGGTGGCGGCTGGCCACCGGCACGCCGAGCACGGGCACCACGGTCTTGGCGGCGATCATGCCGGGCAGGTGGGCAGCGCCCCCCGCACCCGCGATGATGGCCTTCAGGCCACGGCCGGCAGCGGCCTCGGCGTAGGCGAACATGTCGTCGGGCATGCGGTGGGCCGAGACGACCTGGGCTTCATGGGCGATGCCAAATTGCTGAAGAATGGCAACTGCGTGCTGCATGGTCTCCCAGTCGCTGCTGGAGCCCATGACCACACCGATCTGGATGGAGTTCATGTCGTGAGGGCGCCTGCGGCCCGGCCTAGTGGAACCCGCGATTTTACTTTTTTAGTCCGGATCGGCCCGCATCCCCCTGCAAATCACCGCACAGCCGTGTGCTGCTCGCGCGCAAAACCCAGCACGCGCTGGCGAAACACATGGGCCAGCCAGGCCAGGGCCAGCCCCACCTGCACGGCCAGCGACAGCCACATTCCGCTGGTGACGGGCTTTGTCAGGCCGGCTGCCAGCGGCTGGGCCAGCACGGCGGCATCGGCCCCGGCCAGGCCAAAGGCCAGCAGCGGCAGCACGATGTTGACCAGCAGCCAGGTGACGGCAAACGCGGCCAGCGGCGACTTGATGCGCCCGGCCAGCAGGGAAAAGCCCGTGGCCAGCGCGGCATCGCGCAGCAACTGCGCCGTGGCCAGCGCCGCCATTTGGGCCGCGCCCGGCACGATGGGCTGGCCGCCCGCGGGCCACAGCAGCCACAGCGCGCAGGCCAGCACGGCCAGCAGCCAGCTCACGGGCCACAGCGGCAGCGCTTCGAGCGCGCCACGCCAGCGCCCCTGCAGCACGCACCACTGCACCTGGCGCCAGCTGCGCAGGCCCTCGTCCATGCCGTGCAGGCAGACATAGGCCGTGCCCGCCAGCGCCAGCCCGGTGGTCCAAGCGAAGAAAGAGGCCGGACCGGGGCCCTGCAACTGCATTGCATCGAGGTGCATGCCTCCAAAGGCCAGGCCCGCCACGCACAGGCCCAGCGGCCAGGCCCAGGGCAGGGTGCGCACATCCAGCCGCGTGCACAGCAGCCGCCAAAGGGCCAGCAGGCCCAGCCCCAGCGCGATGGCGCCGAACAGGTAGATGGCGCCGCGCCCGTGCAGCGGCACGGACCACCACAGCACAGGGCGGCCTTCTTCGCGGCCCAGCTGCTCGGTCAACCGGCCCAGGATGGGTCCGGGCAGCACCATCACGAACAGCAGCGGCACCAGCACGAAGCGGATGCGGCGCGCGGGCTGCTCCTTCGGCCCCCAGCCCATGAGCACGGAGTGCATGCTCCAGGCCTGCAGGGCCAGGCCCCACAGCACGGCCTGCAGCACGGCGTGCACGCCCCAGGCCAGCCCGCCCGGCTGGCCCGCCGAGGTGGCCAGCACGGCAAGCGCGCACCACAGCATGTACAGCCAGGCCGGCAGCGGGGCGCCCAGCAGCTTGCCCCAGGCCATCTGCCAGGGCGTCAGGGCCGACAGGCGCTGCCAGTCCCAGGTGTGCTGGTGCGCCTCTTCGTTGAGGCCGCGCCCGGCCAGCACGCTGCCCAGGCCGGCCGCGGCGATCCACATGCCGATCAGGGCAGCGACCAGCAGGGCATGCAGGCGGTCTTCGGGCTGGACCAGAACCATTGGCGTGGCCAGCAGCAAGGCGGTGAGCAGCAGGCTCCAGCCCAGTTGGGCGGGCCGCCAGTTGAGCCAGAGTTGGCGCTGGAATTCCGGGTTGTGCGTCATGGCTGCTCCGCAGGGGTGAGGGGGGCTGCGGCCTGCAGGCCGCGTGCGTAGCGGTCCTGCAGGCGCTCGCGCACAGGCGCCAGGCTGGCCACGGGCAGGCCGGCGCCAACCAGGCGTGCCAGCAGGTCGGCGCGTTCGCGCGGCGGCGTGGGCAGCCAAAGCTGCAGATGCACCAGGCCCTGGTCATCGGGCGGCGGCACAGGGGTGTCGGGAAGGACCTGGTGCAGCTGCCGCGCCAGCGACTCGGCCGAGGCACCCGGTGGCGGCGCCAGCTCCAGTGCGTACAGTGCCAGCGGCACATCGCCGCCGGCGGCAGGTGCCTTGATGCCGCCGTGCAGGGCCTCGTGGCTTTCCACGCGGCCGCCGCGCAGGCTCAGGATGTGGGTGCAGTACTCGTCGAGTTCGCTGAGGATGTGGCTGGAGACGATCAGGGTCATGCCCTGGGCCTGCAGCGCCCGCATCAGCTGGGACAGGCTGGCGCGGGCCTCGGGGTCCAGGCCGCTGGCCGGCTCGTCCAGCAGCAGCACGCGCGGCTGGTGGACGATGGCCTGGCCGATGGCCACGCGCTGGCGCTGGCCGCGAGACAGCTCGGTGGGCAGGCGCTCCAGCAGATCGGCCAGGCCCAGCTGCCCAGCCACGTGCGCCACGCGCTGCGGCGCCTCGGACGGGGGCACGCCCATGGACAGGGCCGCGTACTGCAGGCAGCGCCGCACGCTCAGGCGGTCATAGAGGCCGAAGAAATCCGACAGATAGCCCAGGTGCCGGTGCACTTCGCGGGGCTGCTCCTGCACGGCAATGCCATGCACCTGGACCTGGCCCGACAGCGGCTGGTCCAGCCCGGCGATGCAGCGCATCAGCGTGGATTTGCCGGCGCCGTTGGGCCCCACCAGGGCCGTGACGGTGCCTGCGGCGATATGGACGCTGACGCCATCGAGCGCGCGGTGGCCCGGGTACTCGAACACCAGCTGCGAAACCTTGATCAAGGCGAGCCCTCCCTCATTGTGTTGATGGCAGGCCGCAATGGCGGCTCAGCGCGCCAATATAGCCCAGCGCTGCCGCGCCGCGCCCTCGGCCGGGCGGCTTGAAATGCGCGCAGCCTGCTCCCATCTGGGGTGGCTGCCGCCCATGGCGTTCATGCCCTGGGCCTTGGAATTGCTGGAGAATCACACGGTCCGTATCGGAGGCATTCGGCCGCCGAACTCCGAACCGCCACAGTCCGCGCGCCCTGGCCGCGCGCCTTGCCACAGGGTCTGATCACATGATTGATGTCACCATTGAGAATTTCGAAGCCGAAGTCGTCGCCGCCTCCATGCAGGTGCCGGTGCTCGTCGACTTCTGGGCGCCCTGGTGCGGCCCGTGCAAGACGCTGGGCCCCATCCTGGAAAAGCTGGAAGTGGCCTACGAAGGCCGTTTCAAGCTGGTCAAGATCGACTCCGACCAGGAGCAGCAACTGGCCGGCATGTTCGGCATCCGCTCCATCCCGACCTGCATTCTGATGATGGGCGGCCGCCCCGTGGACGGCTTCATGGGCGCGCAGCCCGAAGGCAAGCTGCGCGAGTTCCTCGACAAGCACCTGCCCTCCGAAGGCGAGCTGGCCGCCGAGGCCGAAGCCGACGAGGCCCACCAGTTGCTGGAAGCCGGCGACACCCAGGCCGCCCTGCAAAAGCTGGCCGACGCCCTGGCCGCCGACCCGGCCAACGACGATGCGCGCTTCGACTACGTGCGCCTGCTGATCGCCACGGGCGGCTACGAAGAGGCCGGCGCCCTGCTGGCCGAGCCGCTCAAGCGCATTCCCCAGGCCACGCGCTTCGAGGCGCTCAACCAGTGGCTGCAGTGCATGCTGTTCGTGCACAACGACGAGCGTGGCAACTGGGAGTTTGCGCAGTTCGACGCCGTCATCGCGCAGAACAAGCGCGACTTCGACACCCGCTTCGGCAAGGCCCGGGCCCTGGCCGCCGAAGGCCAATGGGCAGCCAGCATGGACGAACTGCTGGAAATCATCATGCGCGACAAGGATTGGAACGGCCAGGCCGCGCGCAAGCTCTACGTGGGCATCCTGGAGCTGCTCACGCCCCCGAAGCCCAAGAAGCAGGACGCCATCCCCGGCAAGAGCAGCGGCGGCATCGAGCTGCTGGGCAAGGCTGGCGCCGAGCAGGACGAAGCCACGCAACTGATCAACAGCTACCGCCGCAAGCTCAGCATGGCGCTGAACTGAGACCGGCGCTGCACGGGTGAAGAGACGGGGGAGCCTTGCGGCTCCCTTTTTTCATGGCGAGGGCTCAGGGTGCAACCGGTTCCTCGGCCGCATGCGCGCGGTGCAGCAACTGCACGAAGCCGGGCGCATCGGGCAGATGCACATCGGCCAGGCGCCTGACCGGAATGCCCGGGGACCACGAATTCATCACCACGGCGCCGGCCAGGGACGGCAGGTCGGCCCGGGTCAGCACGGCCTGGCGCTGCGCCACGCCCAGGCGCTGCAACTGGCGCCGCAGCATGGACTCGGTCGTGCCCGGCAGCACCTGGGCGCGCGGCCAGACCACGGCGTCTCCATCCCAGAAGGCCAGGTTCCAGATGGTGGCCTCGCCAATGCGGCCCTGGCGGTCGGCAAAGGCGGCGTCGTCAAAGCCCTGGGCCACGGCGCGGCGCAGCAGATGCGTCTTGGCCACCTCGCCCACATGCTTGAGGTGGGGCAGCATGCGCTCATGCTCGAACAGCGCCAGGCTCAAGGGCCCGGCGGGGCCCGAGGCGGGTGCCGAGGTGCGCACCAGCATGCGCGGCCGCGCATCGGCGGCCGTGAATTCCCCGACAGGCGAGTACACCGTGGCGGTCAGCGACACATCCTGCGGGCCGTTGGCAAGCGCCGCCCGCAGCTGCGCCTGGACATGGTCATCGGACAAGGCCTGGCCGTACAGCTCCAGCGAGGCCTGGCGCAGGCGCTGCAGATGCAGGTCCAGCCCGCGCAGCCGGCCGCCGCGCACCTGCATGGCCGTGAAATGGGCATGGCCGGCAAAGGCCAGGGCGGCGAGTTCGGCCGCCGTAGCGGGCTGCCCATCGATAAGGCTGGTGAAGAAAGAGGCGGTTTCCATGGGTTCATCCATCAAGTTTTCTTGATTGTTCGATGGCGGTCCCAAAAGAGGAAGCAAGTAGTATTCGGGGCTTCATCAAGAAAAATTTGAAGATCCATGCGCCAGCTTCCACCCGGCACGCGCGCCATGCGCAGCTTCGAGGCTGCAGGGCGCCACCTGAACTTCACGCGCGCGGCCGACGAACTGGGGCTGACTCCGGCGGCGGTCAGCCACCAGATCAAGGAGATGGAGGAACAGCTGGGCCTCGTCCTCTTCACGCGCAACAGCCGCAGCATGCAGCTCACGCCCGCAGGCAGCGTGCTGCTGGAGGCCACGGCCGAGGCGCTGGGCCTGCTGCGGCGCGCCACCGGCCGGGCGCGCCAGCTGGCCCGGGGCGAGACGCGGCTGCGCCTGTCGCTGGGCGCGCGCTTTGCCACGCAGTGGCTGCTGCCCCGGCTGCCGCGCTTTCGCGCCGCGCATCCGCAGATCGAACTGAGCTTCGACATCTGCGACGAGGTGCGCGACTTCGACGCCGATGACATCGACGCCGCCATCCGCTTCGGCACCGGCCGTGATCCGCACACCCTGGCGGTGCGCCTGTTCGATGCCAGGGTGATCCCCGTCTGCAGCCCGGCCCTGCTGCAGTCCGGCCCGCCGCTGGCGCGGCCCGTTGACCTGCTGGCGCACACGCTGTGCCATGTCGATTGCAGGGTGGACGGCCAGGTCTGGCCGAACTGGCCGATGTGGATGGCGGCGGCCGGCGTGGAGGGCCTGGACGCAGGCCGCTGCATCGCCTTCACCGACTCCAGCCACGTCGTGCAGGCCGTGCTGGACGGCGGCGCCGTGGGCCTGGTCGAGCAGGACCTGGTGGCCGAAGACCTGGCCCGTGGCCGCCTGGTGCGCCTGTTCGACATCGCCGTGGGCCTGGGCCCGGCCTACGCCTACCACCTGCTTTACCCCCGGCGCAGCCAGGGCCAGCCGGCCATCGAGGCGCTGTGTGCGTGGGTGCTGCAGGAGGCCGGGCTGTAGCGCCTACTGCCGTACGGGATCGGCAAATCGCATCAACCCGCGCACTATGGCCTGCACGGCCGGGTCTTGCTGCGCGGCGCTGCGGCAGGCCAGTCCCAGCGGGCGTGTCAGGGCGGGGCTGAGTCCACGCTGCTGCAGCGTGCGGCTGACGGCGTCCATGGGCTCCTCGCGCGGCAGGACCGTGGGGCCGTGGCCTGCGGCGACCAGGGCGCGTATGCCTTCGGGAAAGCTCATTTCCATGCGTGGCTGCGGCAGCAGGCCCGCCTGGGCGAACCATTGGGACAGCAGGCGGTGCATCTGGGTGCCGGCGGCAAAGCCTATCCAGGGCTGGGCGTTGAGCCATTCGGGCGTGATCTGGTCGGGCAGCGGCATCTGCGGCGGGGCGAACAGCTCCATGGGGTCGTTGCGCCAGGCGCGCATTTCCAGGCCTGAAGGCACGGGCTGGGGCAGCCCGACCAGGGCCAGGTCCAGGTGGCCAGTCGCCAGGCGCTGCATGGCCTGGGCGGAGCTCACGACTTCCAGGCGCAGTTCCACGCCGGGCGCGTGCTCGGCCAGCCATTGCAGCAGTTCGGGCAAAAGCAGGGGGCTGACGCCGGCCGAGGCGCCTATGCGCACGCTGGCGCCAAAGCCCTCGGCGCGCTTGCGCACCTGGCGCAGCAGGGCCTCGCTATCGGCCAGCAGGCGGCGTCCGCCTTCGGCCAGCAGAGCGCCTGCGGGAGTCAGCTGCGCCTGTCGCTTGCCGCGCACCAGCAGGGGGGTGTCCAGGCGCGCTTCCAGCTCCTGGATGTGCAGGCTGACGGCGGGCGGCGACAGGTGAAGGGCCTGGGCGGCAGCAGCCAGCGTGCCCAGGTCGGCCACGGCCACCAGAGTCTGGAGCTGGTCAAGGTTGAGGCGTCGCATCAGGTTTCCTGAAGATGATGTTCCGAAGATTCGACTTTATCTAATCTGGGTGCGAATCCATCATCCCGTCCCGTATCAAGAACGAGGCCATGGAATGGAATTGAGCAATGCGGTGCTGGCAGCGGCCCTGGGGGCCGCGCTGATGAATGCGGGATGGAACAGCGCCATCAAGCTGGGCGGCGACAAGATGGTCGCCATGGCGCTGACCACGGGGCTGGCCAGCCTGTGGTCGCTGCTGGTGCTGCCCTGGCTGGACTGGCGCGCGGCGGGGTTGTGGGACGCATCGGTGTGGTGGTGGCTGGCGGCCTCGGTGGCCGTGCACACCGTCTATCACTTCGTGCTGCCGCGCGCCTACCAGCATGGCGAGTTCGGCGTGGTCTACCCGGTGGCGCGGGGCAGTGCGCCGCTGTTCGTGACGCTGGGCGCGGCGCTGCTGGCCGGTGAGTGGCCGGGCGCAACCGGGCTGGCCGGCGTGCTGTGCCTGTCGCTGGGCGTGCTGGCGCTGTCGGTGCGCAGCGGCGCGGCCAGCGGTTATGGCGGCAGCGGCTATGCGCTGGCCACGGGCGCCATGATTGCCTGCTACACGGTCATCGACGGGCTGGGTGCGCGCGCGTCCGGTTCCGCGCTGCTCTATGCGGCCTTGCTCACGCTGGGCGATGGCCTGGCCACGGTGCTGATCGTCGCCTGGCGGCGCGGCCCCGCCGTGCTGCGTGCCGATGCACGCACCTGGCGCCTGTGCGCCCTGGCCGCCGCCATGCAGCTGAGTGCCAGCTGGATGGCGACCTGGGCGCTGTCGCAGGCGCCCATGGGGCTGGTGTCTGCGCTGCGTGAAAGCAGCGTGCTGTTTGCGGGCTGGATTGCCGCCTGGCTAATGCGCGAGCGCCTGGGCCGCGTGCGCATGCTGGCCTCGGCCCTGGTCTTCGGCGGCATCGTGCTGGTGCGCTGGGGCGGTTGAGCCGCCTGGCGCCAACGGCCGCTGCGTGCTCAGCCGTGGCTGATGCGCGTGCCCAGGAGTGTCAGGAACTGGGCGATCCAGGCCGGGTGTGCGGGCCAGGCGGGGGCGCTGACCAGGTTGCCTTCGGTATGCGCCTGGTCCACGCCGATGTCAGCATAGGTGCCGCCGGCCAATTCGACCTCGGCACGGCAGGCCGGGTAGGCCGAGCAGGTGCGGCCCTTGAGCACGCCAGCGCCGGCCAGCAGCTGGGCGCCGTGGCAGACGGCTGCCACGGGCTTGTTGTTGTCGAAGAAGTGGCGCACGGCGGCGCGCACGGCGTCGTAGTTGCGCAGGTACTCAGGGCCGCGTCCACCGGGGATCACCAGGGCGTCGTACTGCTCGGGCTTGATGTCGGCAAAGCTGGCGTTGAGCGTGAAGTTGTGGCCGGGCTTCTCGCTATAGGTCTGCGCGCCCTCGAAATCATGGATGGCCGTCTTGATGTGTTCCCCGGCCTTCTTGTCGGGGCAGACCGCATGCACCGTGTGTCCCACGGCCTGCAGGGCCTGGAAGGGGACCATGGTTTCGTAGTCCTCGCAGTAGTCGCCACAGATCATCAGAATCTTCTTGCCAGCCATGTGCTTGCTCCTTCAGAAAAAGTCAGAGGAAGCGAACATTGTGGCAGCGTCGGTGACGCAGGCATGACCGGCTGCAAAAACGCAGGCCCGCAACGAAAAAGAGAGCCGAAGCTCTCTTTTGCGGGGGAAGGCGCGCGGGGCCGGGCTACGGCGGGCCGTCAGGCCGTCAGACGCTGCAGCGCTTCGCGGTACTTGGCGGCCGTCTTCTCGGTCACCTCCTGGGGCAGGCGCGGGGCCGGGGCGCTCTTGTCCCAGGGCTTGCCGTTGACCTGGGCCTGCTCCAGCCAGTCGCGCACGAACTGCTTGTCGTAGCTGGGCGGGTTCTCGCCATTGGCCAGGGCCTGGGCATAGCCCTCCACGGGCCAGTAGCGCGAGCTGTCGGGCGTGAGGACTTCGTCCATCAGCACCAGTTCGCCGTTCTCGTCCAGGCCGAATTCGAACTTGGTGTCGGCAATGATCATGCCCTTTTCGAGGGCGATGGCCGCAGCTTCCTTGTAGATGCGGATGGCCGTATCGCGGATCTGGGAGGCCAGCTTCTCGCCGACCATCTCCACCGTGCGCTCGTAGGTGATGTTCTCGTCATGGTCGCCCATCTCGGCCTTGGCGGCCGGGGTGTAGATGGGCTCGGGCAGCTTGGCGGCGTTGGTCAGGCCTTCGGGCAGGGGCACGCCGCAGACCGAGCGCGATTCCTGGTATTCCTTCCAGCCGCTGCCGGCCAGGTAGCCGCGCACCACGGCCTCGATCAGCACGGGCTTGAGGCGCTTGACCAGCATGGAGCGGCCCGTGACCTGCGGCACTTCGGCGGGCGTGACCACGGACTCGGGCGCTTCGCCGGTCAGGTGGTTGGGGCAGATGTGGCCGAGCTTGTCGAACCAGAACAGCGCCATTTGCGTCAGCAGCTCGCCCTTGCCGGGGATGGGCTCGCCCATGATCACGTCGAAGGCCGACAGGCGGTCCGAGGCCACCATCAGGATGCGGTCATCGCCCACGGCATAGTTGTCGCGCACCTTGCCGCGCGCGAGCAGCGGCAGCGAGGCAATGTTGGAAGTGTGCAGGGCGGAGGGGCGGGACTGGGTGGTCATGTGAGGCAAGGGGCAATCTGGCAAAGAGGCTGCAGCGGCCGGATGGCTGCAAGCGGCACGCGCAGGAGCGCGATTCTAACCAACGGCGCCTCGCGGTGACGGGCGGCCCGTGGCAAGCCCCACCCCAGGGGCGCAGCCTGGCAAACCCGCCGATTGTGCGCCCAATTGCATGGCGCGCAAAACCCGCCTCCAAGGCCCTGCACCGTCCTGCGCTATCGGCTTGCGGCGTTGCTTTTGGGCAGACCCCGGCGCATAGTGGATTCGCAAGCAAACGAATGCGCATTCCAGCCTGCAAGCACCTGTCCCTGCGGATCGTCTCCCTGTGGACCGGGCTGTTTTCATCCAGAGCAAGGAGTGTTTAGATATGAATCTGACGATTAGTGGGCATCACCTGGAGGTCACTCCCTCGCTGCGCAGTTACGTCATGGCCAAGCTCGAACGCATTCTTCGGCACTTTGACCAGGTGGTGGATGTAAAGGTCTTGCTGACCGTTCATAACCAAAAGGAGAAGGAAAAGCGCCAACGTGCCGGTTGCACGCTGCGCGTCAAGGGCCAGGATCTTTTTGTCGAGACCTCTCACTTCGATCTCTACGCCGCCGTCGATGCGCTGGCTGACAAGCTGGACCGCGTGGTGGTGCGCTACAAGACCCGCCAGCAGGGCAGCCGCTATGGTTCGGCCAAGCGACTCGATGATGCTGGGCTGACCTTGGCGTCAGTCGGGTGACAGGTAAGGCGCCAGCCCTGTGCGGGCGCTTACAATACCTGCGCTTATGTGGCTGATGAGCCACGCACGACCACCGCCCTTCGGGGCGGTTTTTGATGGGGGTCAGGGTTTCCCCACGGTTTCCGGCACTGCGGTGCATAATTGTTTCCCGAACCATGAACCGTCTTGCCTCCATCCTGCCCGCCGCTCAAGTGCTCGTGAGCGTCGACGTCACCAGCAAAAAGCGCGCTTTCGAAGAAGCAGGTCTGCTCTTCGAGAGCCTGCATGGCCTGTCCCGCGCACTCATCACCGACAGCCTGTTTGCACGCGAACGCCTGGGCTCGACGGGGCTTGGCCACGGCGTGGCCATTCCCCATGGACGCATCAAGGGCCTGACCGCTCCCATGGCGGCCGTGTTCCAGCTGGACAATCCCATTGGTTTCGATGCTCCCGATGAGCAGCCCGTGGGCCTACTGATCTTTCTGCTGGTGCCCGAAGCGGCCACCCAGAAGCATCTGGAAATCCTGTCCGAAATCGCCGAGCTTCTCAGCGACAGCCAGCTGCGCGAGCGCCTGAAGTCCTGCGCCGATGCGGCCCGGCTGCATGGAATGATTGCCGGCTGGCAGTCCTCCGCTGCGCCCCTGGTCTAGTCTCCAGACTTTTTCCTTCCCCTTTTCACGGGCCTTGCCATGAGACCCAGTGCCATCAGCGCCGATGTCCTGTTCGAGGAGTTCCGCTCCAGCCTGCGCTGGGAGTGGGTGGCGGGCCTGGGAGCCTCGGAGCGCCGTTTCGACGAGATGGCCGTGCGCTCGGCGCGCTCCGGCGCGGACCTCGTCGGCTACCTGAACTACATCCATCCCTACCGGCTGCAGGTGCTGGGCGAGCGCGAGATCGCCTATCTGAGCAATGCCACGCCGCAGGACTGCCAGCGCCGCGTGGCACGCATCGTCACGCTGGAGCCGCCCGTGCTGGTGCTGGCCGACGGGCAGACGGCGCCCGATGCGCTGCTGTCCATGTGCGAGCGCGCCCACATTCCCATGTTCTCCACGCGCGAGCAGTCGGCCTTCGTGATCGATGTGCTGCGCGCCTACCTGGCCAAGCATTTCGCCGACCGCACCACCATGCACGGCGTGTTCATGGACATCCTGGGCATGGGTGTGCTGATCACGGGCGAGTCGGGCCTGGGCAAGAGCGAGCTGGGACTGGAACTGGTGACGCGCGGCAACGGCCTAGTGGCCGATGACGCGGTGGACCTGTACCGCATCAACCAGACGACGATCGAGGGCAAGTGCCCCGAGCTGCTGCAGAACCTGCTGGAGGTGCGCGGCATCGGGCTGCTGGACATCCGCGCCATCTTTGGCGAGACGGCCGTGCGCCGCAAGATGCGCCTCAAGCTCATCGTGCACCTGGTGCGCAAGGAAACCATGGAGCGCGAGTACGAGCGCCTGCCGGCCGAGCCGCTGACGCAGGATGTGCTCGGCGTGCCCGTGCGCAAGGTGGTGATCCAGGTGGTGGCGGGCCGCAACATCGCCGTGCTGGTCGAGGCCGCCGTGCGCAATGCCATCTTGCAGCTGCGCGGCATCGACACCTACCAGGAATTCGTGCAGCGCCACCGCCGCGCCATGGAGCGCGGCGACACCTTCTAGCGGCCGCTGGCGTCGCCGAGGCCGGGCCGCCTGTTGCCTGGCCCCCACTGTTTTCAACGCGATTGTTTGCTGGCCGTGCGCCCATGTTTGCGCGCGGTGCGTTGTTGCTGCTTTCTTAATAAGAATAATTCTCATTTTCTATAATTCGGGCAGATGCCGTATCCGGCCTGTGCCCGAGTGGCTCCGGGCTGGATGCGGCGCATTTCCTTCCGTCTCGAAAGCCCTCCCGGATGTCTTCCCGTACCCGCATCGGCCTGCCGCGCGCAGGCGCCGTCAGCCCCTTCACCCCTGTTTGCACCCCTGTTTGCACGCTCCACCGCCTGGGCACCATCGCCCGTGTCTGCGCCATGGTGGCTGCCGCGGCGCTGCCCGCCGGCGCCTGGGCCGCTGACGCCGAGCTGGGCGAGGTCACGGTGCGCGGCACCACCGATCCCCAGACCCTTCCCACGGTGGCCCCGGGCGGCCAGGTGGCCAAGGGTGCGGGCCTGGGCGTGCTGGGCCAGCGCGATGTGATGGACACGCCGTTCAACATCACCTCCTACACGGCCGAAGGCATTGCCAACCAGAACGCGGCCACGCTGATGTCGGTGCTGGAAAACGATCCTTCGGTGCGCTTCACCACCAACACCGGCCATGCCTACGAGAACTTCACCATCCGCGGCCTGGGGGTGAATGCCTCGGAACTGGGCTTCAACGGCCTGTATGGACTGGCGCCCGACGGCCACGTGCCCGTCGAGATGATCGAGCGCGTGGAGGTGCTCAAGGGCCCCGGTGCGCTGATGAGCGGCATGACGCCCGGCGGCGCCGTGGGCGGCACCATCAACCTGGTGACCAAGCGCCCGCTGGCCCAGGATCTCACGCGCGTGACCACCATGTTCAGCAGCGGCTCGCAGCTGGGCCTGCAGGCCGATGTCTCGCGCCGCTTCGGCCCCGAGCGCCGCCTGGGCATACGCGTCAACGGCAGCACCTCGAGCGGCGACACCGAGATCGACGGCCAGAACCGCCGCCACGGCCTGGGCGCGCTGGCGCTGGACTACCAGGGCGACGGTTTCACGCTGGGGCTGGATGCCTACAGCTACCGCTCCACCATCCGCGATGGCAGCCCGATGATGGTCAGCATGCAGAACCTCAAGCAGGTCATCGCGGCGCCCGACGCCACGACCAACCTGTTTCCCGGCATACACGCCAAGCAGCAAAGCGATGCGCTGATGCTGCGCGGCTCGGTGGACCTGGGCGCGGACTGGACGCTGTTCGGCTCCGCAGGCACGGCGCAGCATGCCTACGACGGCATGCTCAACGGCACGCGCGTGGTGCTGCGCGCCCAGGGCGACGGCTCGGCCGTGGGCCAGACCTACAACCAGTACGGCTATACCGACAGCACCGCGGCCGAGTTCGGCGTGCGCGGGCGCCTGCGCACGGGCGGGGTGAACCACCTGCTGGTGGCCTCCCTGAACTGGATGAACCAGAAGGGCGGGCGCGCGGCCGTGGCCACCAGCGCCAGCTACATCACCAACATCTACAATCCCGCGCCCATCACGCTGGCCGGCCCCTACGGCGCCATCAAGCAGGAGCGCGACGATGTGCTCAACAGCCTGGCCCTGGCCGACACGCTGAGCTGGGGTGGCGATGCCGTGCAACTGACCGTGGGCGCACGCCTGCAGCGCGTGAACCAGAAGATGGCGGGCTACAACGAGCAGGCCGTCTCGCCTGCGCTGGGCCTGGTGGTCAAGCCCTGGGGCGATGCGGTCTCGCTGTATGCCAACCATGTGCAGGGCCTGAGCGCGGGCTCCATCGTCGGCGCCACCTATGCCAATGCCGGCGAAGTGTTCGCGCCCTACAAGACCAAACAGTTCGAGATCGGCGCCAAGTGGCGCACGGGTGATTTCACGCAGACGGTCTCGCTGTTCCAGATCGAGCGGCCCTCGTCCGTGGTGGAGACCGCGACCAACCGCCTGCTGATGGATGGCGAGCAGCGCAACCGGGGCCTGGAGTGGAATGTGTTCGGCGAGCCGCTGCGCGGCACGCGCCTGCTGGGCGGCCTGGCCTATACGCAGGCCATCCAGAGCAAGACCCAGGGCGGCGCGCGCGATGGCTTCGGCGTCTACGGCGTGCCGCGCTGGACGGCCAACCTGGGCGGCGAGTGGGATGTGCCCGCGCTGCCGGGCGCCACGCTCACCGGCCGCCTGATCTACACGGGCGCGCAATGGGTGAATTCGGCCAACACGCTGAAGATGCCCAGCTGGACCCGCGTGGACGTGGGCGCGCGCTATGCCACCCGCATCGCGGCCAAACCCGTCACCTTCCGCGCCACGGTGGAGAACCTGTTCGACAAGTCCTACTGGGCCGGCAGCTTCAATGACAACTTCGCCACCACGGGCGGCCCGCGCACGGTGCGTGTCTCGGCCACGGTGGACTTCTGACGCCATGGCGCAAGCTGCACGACAAGGCCTGTGCGTGGCCGCCTCGCTGCTGTGCCTGTTGGGCGCAGCCGTCCATGCCGGTGAAGACATGACGGCAACCGCATCGCGGCAGGCCCTGGCCGCACGGCCGGGCACGCTGGCGCCGGGCCAGGCGGCCACAGGGGTCCTGGCTGCCGGTGGGCGCGAGTCCTGGCGCGTCGATCTGCCCGCCGGCCACGTGGTCCAGGGTGAATTCGAAGGGCAGGGCGTGGCCCTGGACCTGGAGGATGCCCAGGGCCGGCACCTGCGCCGCCTGGCGCGGCCCGATGGCGGCGCGCAGTCGCTGATGTGGGTCACGGAGGGAGCTGGCAGGCAAAGGCTGGTGGCGCGCCACATCGCAACGGACGCGCTGATGGCCGGCGAGGTGAAATCCGCAGCCGGCCGCTTTGCGCTGCGGTTGACCTCCAGTCTTGCGCCGTTGGGCGCCAAGGCTGTGCAGGCCCCGGAGCGGCCTGCGCTGGAAAGCCCACGCCTGCAGGCCCTGGCGCAGGCCATCCAGCGCGGCGCGGGTTCGGGCGTGGCGGCAGACGCCTTCTGGCGGAGCGTGCAGGAGGAGGGCGCGCCGATGGTGGAGCCGCTGCCCGGCGGCCAGTCCCTGGTCACCTTCCTGTGGCGTGGCCAGCCGCGCGCCGGCATGCAGGGCGTGCGCCTGTTCGGCAGCCCGGCCGGCAACCATGATCCGCTGCAGCATTTGGCCGGCAGCGATGTCTGGTGGGCCAGCTTCCGCATGGCCGACAACGCGCGGCTCAGTTACCGCCTGGCGCCCGATGTGCCGCTGATCGCAGGCTCGGCCATGGAGCAGCGCCGCGCACTGCTGGCCACGGCGCAGCGCGATCCGCTCAATCCCAAGGTGTTTCCGCAGCCCCCCGAGGGCGGCTTCATCGACGCCTTCCAGGGCGCCTCCGTGCTGGAGCTGCCCAAGGCACCGCCCCAGCCCTGGGTGGCGCCGCGCGCGGGCGTGGCCCAGGGGGCGCTGGTGCAGCACCGCCTGTCCAGCCGCGTTCTGGGCAACAGTCGCGATGTCTGGACCTACCGCCCGGCGGGCGGCCAGGCGCCCGAGGCGCTTCTGGTGCTGTTCGACGGCAACGCCTATGCGAAGCAGGTGTCCACGCCCACCCTCATCGACAACCTCATGGCCGACGGCCTGATCCCGCCCACGGCCGTGGTGCTGGTGGACAACGCCAGCCCGCAGGCGCGCGGCAGGGAGTTGCCGCCCAACACTGCCTTCGCGCGCTTTCTGGATGAGGAACTGATGCCCTGGGTGGGTGAACAGGGCCTGGGCCAGCCTGCGGCGCGCACGGTGATCGGTGGCTCCAGCTTTGGTGGCCTGGCCTCGGCCTATGCGGGTCTGGTCAATGCGCGCTGGTTCGGCAACGTGCTGAGCATGTCGGGATCGTTCTGGTGGTCGCCGGCCGGCGAGGTGCCGGGCTGGGTGCAGCGCCGCTATGCCCAGGAGCCACGCCAGCCCGTGCGCTTTTATCTGGATGCGGGCCGCTACGAGCGCGCACGCGGCGGGCAGGACGGCATCCTGGAAACCAACCGCCACTTGGCCGATGTGCTGCGCGCCAAGGGCTACGAAGTCACCCAGGCCGAGCACGAGACCAGCCATGACTACCTGCAGTGGCAGGGCTCGCTGGCCTGCGGCCTGGTGGCCCTGCTCAACCCCGGGCGCTTTGCCCAGGGCCTGCCGGCCTGCGAGCGCATGCCGGACGACACGCCTGCACTGCCCTGATGCCGCAAAGGCCAATGTTTGAACTTCCTGGCAATACAGCAATCACTGTAAAGATGAACACCATGAATGCAAATCATTCCCGTCGCCAGATCCTGGCGAAGATGGGCCAGGGCCTGGGCGTGCTGGTCACGCTGCCGCTGGCGGCGCAGATGTCCCATGCCCAGACGGCAGCGGCCGGCAAGACCGTGACCGTGACCGTGCCGCATGCCAAGGGCGAGGTCCAGGTGCCCTTCAAGCCCGTGCGCGTGCTGGTGTTCGAGCTGGCGGCGCTGGACACGCTGCAGGCGCTGGGCGGCGAGGTGCGGGGAGTGCCCGAGTTCAAGATGCCGCCGCTGCTGGCACGCTATGCCGATGCCAGGTATGCGCGCATCGGCAGCCTGTTCGAGCCTGACTACGAATCCATCAAGGCGCTGTCGCCCGACCTCATCATCGTGGGCGGCCGCTCCGAGGCCAAGTACAAGGAGCTGTCGCGCTTCGCGCCCGTGCTGGACCTCAGTGTCAGCGACCAGCACCAGATGGCCGACATCTACCGCAACATCCGCACGCTGGGCGCCGTCTACGGCCTGCAGGACAAGGCCGAGGCCGAGGTCCGGTCTGTGGAGCAGGCCATCACCGCACTGCATGGGAAGGCGCAGGACGCAGGCAAGGGGCTGGTGCTGCTGACCTCGGGCGGCAAGCTCAGTGCCTATGGGCCGGGTTCGCGCTTCGGCATGCTGCACGATGTGTTCGGCGTGAAGCCGGCCATCGACAACCTGACGGTGGCGCGCCATGGGCAGGTGGTCTCCTTCGAGTTCCTGCTCAAGACCAATCCCGACTGGCTGTTCGTCATCGACCGCGACGTGGCCATCGGCCAGGATGGCAAGACCGCCCAGCAACTGCTGGACAACCCGCTGGTGCGTGCCACCAAGGCATGGCGCGGCAAGCAGGTGGTCTATCTGAATGCGGCCAACTGGTACACCCTGTCCAACGCCGGGCCGGGCGCGCTGAAGGCCAATATCCAGCAATTGTCGGATGCCTTTGCCCGCACATGACGTCAAAGCGTTGAGCCCGCCTGTCGCCGCCGCGCACGCCGCGCCCATGTCACGCCCCTCTCGCCAGGCCCTTGCCTGGCTTTTCGCGCTGGGCCTGCTGCTGGCGCTGTCCCTGGCCAGCCTGATGGTGGGCGCGGGCGACATGCACTGGAGCGTGCTGTGGTCGCGCAACGAGGACGACCTGGCCAGCCAGGTGCTGGTCTACAGCCGCGTGCCGCGCACGCTGGCCCTGGTGCTGGCCGGCGCATCAATGGCGGTCTGCGGACTGCTCATGCAGATGCTGGCGCGCAACCACTTCGTGGAGCCTTCCACCGTGGGCACGGTGGAGTCGGCCAGCCTGGGCATGCTGGCCGCGTTCCTCTGGGTGCCGCATTGGCCGGTGATGGCCAAGATGGGGATTTCGGCCGTGGCGGCACTGCTGGGCACGGCGCTGTTCCTGGCCGTGCTCTCGCGCATCCGGCTGCGTTCGTCGTGGATGGTGCCCCTGGTCGGCCTGGTGCTGGCCGGCGTGCTGGAGGCAGCCGCCAGCTTTCTGGCGTTGCAGTTCGACATGATGCAGGCGCTCAAGTCCTGGTCCAACGGTGATTTCTCGCTGGTGGTCCAAGGTCGCTACGAGTTGCTGTGGCTGTCGCTGGGCGTCACGGCCCTGGCCTGCCTGGCGGCCGACCGTTTCACCGTGGCGGGCCTGGGCGAGAGCTTTGCCACCAACCTGGGCCTGAACTACCGGCGCCTGGTCTGGCAGGGGCTGGTGGTGGTGGCCGTGGCCACCTCGGCCGTGGTGGTCACGGCCGGCAGCCTGCCCTTTGTGGGCTTGATCGTGCCCAATGTGGTGCGCCTGGTCCTGGGCGACAACGTGCGCCGCAGCGTGCTGTGGGTGGCGCTGATCGGCGCGGGCCTGACCGTGCTGTGCGACCTGGTCGGGCGGCTGCTGATCGCTCCCTATGAAATCCCCGTGGGCACCGTGCTGGGCGTGCTGGGCAGTGCCCTGTTCCTGGCGCTGATCCTGCGCCGCCGCAAGGACCGTGCATGAGCAGCCTGCCGCAATCCGTTGCTTCCGATGAGCTTGCAGCGCGCAGCTGGGGCCATGGCGCGCGCCTGGCGCTGCTGGGCGCGCTGGCCCTGCTGTGCCTGCTGGCCTTCATGACCGTGGGCGTCAAGACCGACTGGGCCTTCGTGCTGGAGCACCGGGGCGCCAAGGTGCTGACCATGGCGCTGGTGGCCTGTGCCATCGGCCTGTCCACCGTGGTGTTCCAGACCGTGTCGCACAACACCATCCTCACGCCTTCCGTCATGGGGCTGGATGCGCTGTACCTGTTCGTGCAGGCATCCATGGTGCTGATGCTGGGCGCGGCGGGCATGTCCGCCATGGGCGAGGTCGGGCGCTATGCGCTCAACATCGTGCTGATGATGGGCTTCAGCGTGCTGCTGATGCGCTGGCTGTTCGTGGGCCATGCCAGCAGCCTGCACCTGATGCTGCTGGTGGGCATGGTGGGAGGCATCTTCTTTCGCAGCCTGGCCGGGCTGGCCATGCGCGTGCTCGATCCCAATGAGTTCACGGCGCTGCAGGACCGCATGTTCGCCAACTTCAACGCGGTGAACCTGCAGCTGCTGCTGCCGTCGCTGCTGCTGATCGCCCTGGGCAGCGCCTGGATCTGGCGCCAGCGCCGCGTGCTGGACGTGATCTCGCTGGGGCGCGATGCCGCCGTCAGCCTGGGCCTGGACTACGAGGGCCGCGTGCTGCGGCTGCTCGCCGTGGTGGCCTGCATGGTGGCCGTGTCCACGGCCCTGGTCGGCCCGGTGATCTTCTTCGGCCTGCTGGTCAGCAACATGGCCTATCACGCTATGGGCACGCGCCGCCATGCCTGGGTGCTGCCTGCGGCCGTGCTCTGGGGCTGCGTGCTGCTCATGGGTGGGCAGGTGCTGCTGGAGCAGCTTTTTCAATTCAATACCGTGCTGAGCATCGTGGTGGAGTTCCTGGGTGGAATCGTCTTCATCGTGCTGCTCATGCGCAAGGGGACCCAATGATCGAGGTGCGTGATCTGCTCAAGCGCCATGGCGGCACGGCAGTGCTGCAGGAGCTCAATTTCGATGTGCCCGAGCGGGCGCTGACGGCCATCATCGGGCCCAACGGGGCGGGCAAGTCCACGCTGCTGTCCCTGGTCAGCCGCCTCATGCCCATCACGGCGGGCAAGGTGCGGGTGGCCGGCCTCGACGTGGCCACCACGCCCACCGAGGCGCTGGCGCGCATCATGGCCATCCTGCGCCAGGACAACCAGAGCACGCTGCGCCTGACGGTGCGCGACCTGGTGGGCTTTGGCCGCTTTCCGCACAGCAAGGGCCGGCTGGGCCCCGAAGACCTGCGCCATGTGGACGAGGCGCTGGAGTACCTGCAGCTCACGCCGCTGGCCGAGCGCTTTCTCGACGAACTCTCAGGCGGCCAGCGCCAGCGCGCCTACATCGCCATGGTGCTGTGCCAGGACACGCCCTTCATCCTGCTGGACGAGCCGCTGAACAACCTGGACATGGCCCACGCCGTCAGCATGATGGGCCTGCTGCGCCGCGCCGTCACCGAGCGCGGCAAGACCGTGGTCATGGTGCTGCACGACATCAACTTCGCCTCGTGCTACGCCGACCACATCATCGCGCTCAAGGACGGCCGCCTGGCCGTGGCGGGCACGCCGGCCGAGGTCGTGCAGGACGAGGTCCTCAGCACCCTCTACGGCATCCCCGTCAGCGTGCACGAGGTCAAGGGCCGCAGGCTTTGCCATTACTTTGGTTGAACATGCGGCGTTTCGGGCTTGGCACTTGAACCTGGCGCGGCCTGAGGCGAGGGACACCAAGCAAGGGCCGCCCCGCCGCGAGGGTGTCGTCCCCCTCCCCCGCGAAGCGGGTAGAGAGGGGGAAGCGGCGTAAGCCGCTCAGGGGGTGCTTCTTTTCAACAGCATGGAATCGCCATAGCTGAAGAAACGGTACTCCTGCGCAATCGCATGGCGGTACAGCGCCATCACCTGCTCGTAGCCCGCGAAGGCGCTGACCAGCATCATCAGCGTGCTCTTGGGCAGGTGGAAGTTGGTGATCAGCAGATCGACCACCTGGTACTCGAAGCCGGGCGTGATGAAGATGCGCGTGTCGCCGGAGAACTGGCCTGTCTGGGCCCAGGACTCCAGCGTGCGCACCGTGGTCGTGCCCACGGCGACGACGCGGCCGCCGCGCTGGCGGCAGCGTTCCAGCGCAGCCAGCGTGGCCAGCGGGATCTCGTACCACTCGCTGTGCATCTGGTGGTCGGCCAGGTTCTCGGTCTTCACGGGCTGGAAGGTGCCGGCGCCCACGTGCAGCGTGACGCTGGCGCGCTCGATGCCGCGCTCGGCCAGGCGGGCCAGCACGGCGTCGTCAAAGTGCAGGGCGGCCGTGGGCGCGGCCACGGCGCCGGGGCGGGCCGCGAAGACGGTCTGGTAGCGCTCGCTGTCTTCGGCGGCGTCGGGGTCGTTGCCTGTGTCCTGGTGGCGCTCGATATAGGGCGGCAGCGGCAGGTGGCCGAACCGCTCCATCAGCTCGTGCGGCGTCTCGCCGCGCGGGCCTTCGAAGCTCAGGTGGAACAGCGGGCCGTTCTCGTCGGGCCAGCGGCCGCGCAGCACGGCGTCGAAGCCGCCGCGGTTCTTGCCGCCGCACAGGTGGATGCGCGAGCCGGGCAGGGGCTTCTTGCTGACGCGCATGTGGGCCACGACATCGTTGCCTTCGAGCACGCGCTCGACCAGCAGCTCCAGCCGGCCGCCGCTGGCCTTCTCGCCGAAGATGCGCGCCTTGAGCACGCGCGTGTCGTTGAACACCAGCAGGTCGCCGGGCTGCAGCAGGTCGGGCAGCTCGTGGAAGATGCGGTCGGTGGGCGGGGTGGCATCGCCGCGGCCGTCGAGCAGGCGCGAGGCGCTGCGCTGGGCGGCAGGATGCTGGGCGATCAGGTTCTCAGGAAGCTCGAAGTCGAAATCGCTGAGCGAAAACACACGGGACAGGGAGGACATGCAGTGCTTGAGGGCCGGACAGGGCCCGTTCCAAGTTCGTTGAACGGAAGTCCGCCATTGTCGCAAACCCTGGGGTCATCCCCGGAATTTCGCGGCGGTCACTTGGCCATCTGGGCCTGTGTCTGGGGCTGGCGCTCGAACTCCAGCCACAGCGTCTCCAGATCCGGGAAGTCCCAGTTCACCGGGTCCTCGCGCGCGATGATGCGGTCGTTGCCCTGGCTCTCGGACAGGTCCTCGATCTCGGGCGTGATGCGGCAGGCCTGGCGCAGCGAATAGAACACCTTGACGCGAGGTGCCAGCAGGCTGCCCGGCGAGGCATCGACCACGACGGCCAGGCGCTGCGAATGCAGGCGCACCAGCGAGCCCAGCGGATAGATGCCCACGGTTTGCACGAACTGCTCGAACAGCCGCTTGTCGAAATGGCGGGGGCTCCACTCGGCCATGCGCCGCAGCGCCTCCGAGGGCGGCCAGCCCTTCTTGTAGGGCCGGTCCGAGGTGATGGCGTCGTAGACATCGCAGATTGCCGTCATGCGCGCCAGCAGGCCGATGTCGCCCTGCTGCAGTCCGTCGGGGTAGCCGCTGCCGTCCACCTTTTCGTGGTGGTGCAGGCAGGCATCGATGACCTCGTCGTCCAGGCCCAGCGGGCGCAGCAGCTGCTCGCCATGGCGTGGGTGGGCACGCATCAGCGCCCATTCCGCATCGTCCAGCGGCCCGGGCTTGTTGAGCACGGCAACCGGGATCGCGGTCTTGCCCAAATCGTGCATGAGGCCGGCCATGCCGGCCTTGCGCAGGCTGTGGTCGTCCAGGCCCATGCGCTTGGCCAGCGCCACCATCAGCGCGCACACGGCCAGGCTGTGCATGTAGGTGTAGTCGTCGGCCGTCTTCAGCCGTGCCAGGCCGATCAGGGCGTGGGGATTGCGCGCCACGGAGGCCGTCACATCGTCCACCAGCTGCCCGGCGGCCGTGGCGTCCACGGGCCGGCCCAGCCGCGCGTCGCTGAACAGGCGGCTGAGCAATTGCTTGGCCTGCACGCAGGTCTGGGCGGCGCGGCGCAGTTCGGTGGCGGTGGAAATGGGGGCCGTGCTCTGCTCGGAGACAGGGCGGGCGCTGTCCGGGATCTGGTGGCGAAGCTCGTCCTGCGGGTCAAAGCGCAGGCAAGGCACCTGGACACCTACGTCCAGGCCCTTGCGCACGTCGATCCAGACCTCCTGGATGGAGGTGGAGCGCAGGCGCTGGAGGTCGGCCTCGGAGCGGAGCAGGAAACGGGTTCGCCAAAAAGGATGCTCCATCCAGGAGCCGCAGAACTCGTGCAGGAACATGCCCAGAGTGACATGCTGGACATTGATACGCTTCAACATGGCATTCGGTGGCGGGGTAACACTACGTAACGTCAGCGTGCATGGTAGCGGCTTCCCCAGAGACCCGGGGCCTCAAGGGTGCTTTGGGCAAGGGCATCCGGCATGAACGTGGCGTGTTGCCTACACCTGTATATTCATACACTATGCTGCATGCCCGCCCATGTCCATGCGCATGCTCTGAAACAGGATAGCCCATGCCCTTGAACGTCTCCTCTGCCTTCCCAGATCTGGGGCGCGACGCCCCCGGCGGCAAGGCCGCGCGTGCCGGCAAGGGAAAGGCCGCAGGCAAGGGCGGCAAGGCAGCGGACAAGGCGGGAGACAAGCCAGCAGCGCCCGCCAAGCCCGCAGCCAGCGCCGCGCAGAAGGCGCTGCAGAAGATGGGCCTGGTGCGCGACATCGATCTGGCCCTGCACCTGCCGCTGCGCTATGAGGACGAGACGCGCATCACCGCGCTGCGCAATGCCCGCGAGGGCGACACGGTGCAGATCGAGGCCACGGTGACCCACAGCGAGGTGCAACTGCGCCCGCGCCGCATGCTCAAGGTCACGGTGGACGATGGCACGGCCGAATGCGTGCTGACCTTCTTCAGCTTCTACCCCTCGCACCAGAAAACCCTGTCCGTGGGCGCGCGGCTGCGCATCCGCGGCGAGGTCAAGGGCGGCTTCTGGGGCCGGCAGATGCTGCACCCGGCGTTTCGCGCGGCGGGCGGCGACCTGCCCACGGCGCTCACGCCCGTCTATCCCACGGTGGCGGGCCTGCCCCAGGCCTACATCCGCCGCGCGGCGGTCACGGCCATGCTGCGCGCCGATCTCTCCGATACGCTGCCCCAGGGCGAGCATCCGCCCGTGGCGCAGTTCCATGGCAACGGCGGGCTGCCGCCGCTGTTCAGCCTGCGCGATGCGCTGCAGTTCCTGCACCACCCCACGCCCGATGTGGCCCTGGCTACGCTGGAAGACCATTCGCACCCGGCCTGGCAGCGCCTGAAGGCCGAGGAGCTGCTGGCCCAGCAACTATCCCAATACGAGGCCAAGCGCGAGCGAGCGCGGCTCAGGGCGCCCGTGCTGCGCGCCCTGCCCATGGACAGCGCCCAGGGCCTGGCGCGCCAGTTCCTGGACCAATTGCCCTTTGGCCTGACCGGCGCCCAGCAGCGCGTGGTGGCCGAGATCCTTGCCGACATGGAGCGCCGCATGCCCATGCACCGGCTGCTGCAGGGCGATGTGGGATCGGGCAAGACCGTGGTGGCGGCGCTGTCGGCCGTGGCCTGCATCGAGGCCGGCTGGCAGTGCGCGCTGATGGCGCCCACCGAAATCCTGGCCGAGCAGCATTTCGGCAAGCTGGTCGGCTGGCTGGAGCCGCTGCTGGCCCCGCTGGGCAAGCGCGTGGCCTGGCTGGCCGGCGCACAGAAGAAGAAGGAGCGCACCGCCATGCTGGAGCTGGTCCACAGCGGCGAGGCGGCCCTGGTCGTGGGCACGCACGCCGTCATCCAGGACCAGGTGCAGTTCAAGAACCTGGCGCTGGCCGTCATCGACGAGCAGCACCGCTTTGGCGTGGCCCAGCGGCTGGCGCTGCGCCAGAAGCTCGCGGCCTCGGGCATGGAGCCCCATCTGCTGATGATGAGCGCCACGCCCATCCCGCGCACCCTGGCCATGAGCTACTACGCCGACCTGGATGTGTCCACCATCGACGAGCTGCCGCCGGGCCGCACGCCCATCGTCACCAAGCTCATTGCCGACAGCCGCAAGGACGAGGTCATCGAGCGCATAGGCGCTCAGGTCGCGGAAGGGCGACAGGTCTACTGGGTCTGCCCGCTGATCGAGGAAAGCGAGGCGCTGGACCTGTCCAACGCCACGGCCACCCATGCCTACCTGAGCGAGATGCTGCCCGACGTCATGGTCGGCCTGCTGCACTCGCGCATGCCCACGGCCGAGAAGAAGGCCGTGATGGAGCTGTTCTCCGCCGGGGTCATGGGCGTGCTGGTCTCCACCACGGTGATCGAAGTGGGCGTGGACGTGCCCAACGCCTCGCTCATGGTCATCGAGCATGCGGAGCGCTTCGGCCTGTCCCAGCTGCACCAGCTGCGCGGGCGCGTGGGGCGGGGGGCGGCGGCCTCGGCCTGCGTGCTGCTGTATTCGGTGGGAGACAGCGGGCGCCTGGGCGAGACGGCCAAGGACCGGCTGCGCGCCATGGCCGAGACCAATGACGGCTTCGAGATCGCGCGGCGCGACCTGGAGATCCGCGGCCCCGGCGAATTCCTGGGCGCGCGCCAGTCCGGCGCGCCCATGCTGCGCTTCGCCGACCTGGAGCAGGACCTGATGCTGCTCGACTGGGCCCGCGAGCTGGCGCCGCGCATGCTGGAGCAGCACCCGCAACTGGCCCAGCGCCATGTGGGCCGCTGGCTGGGCGGCAAGGCCGAATTCCTCAAGGCCTGATCGGCCCGTTCCATTCCTGTCGGGTGGCTGTGTTACGTATTTTTACGTGTCCGGGCGCTGCCTGGCGGCTGCATCTTCCGCAGGCCTGCAGCCCGCGCCAGACATGGTTTCCACACGCGTTGTAGCCATCGAAATGGAGCGCTTCATGCCGTCCTGGCGGTGACAGCACCGTCCCGTTACGGCATTGAATATTTGTGACCTTTTGGTACATTGAGTCACAAAAAACAGGGTAGCTCCATCCGGGAGGGGATGGCCTGCCAAGCCTCCCCCACGGGGAGGACGGCCGCGATCACTCTTGTGTTGTCCCATTTTTCTGCGAATGAGGAGCTGCCAACATGAATGAAGCCGTTCAAGCGAATGAGATCGTCGAGACCTCCTGGCGCATGGGCCTGGTGGCCCTGTCCTATGGCATTGCCGTATTGGGCTCCTTCGTGGCCCTGACTGCGGCGCAGCGCATCCGGGAACGCGAGGGCATCAGCTGGCTGAACCTGCTGGCGGCGGGCACGGCGCTGGGCGGCATCGGCGTGTGGTCCATGCATTTCACGGGCATGCTGGCGCTGAACCTGGGCATGGGTTCGGGCTACTCCATGGTCGAAACCCTGCTGTCCCTGTGCGCCGCCGTTGCCGCCACCTCGGTGGCGCTGGCCTTTGTCGCGCGGCGGCCCGAAAGCGGGGCGCGCGTGCTGGGCGCGGGCACCCTGCTGGGCCTGGGAGTGGCCTTCATGCATTACCTGGGCATGTATGGCATGCGCTTTCCGGGCTTCATCGTCTGGTCCGTTCCCACCGTGCTGCTGTCCGTGGGCATCGCCGTGGCCGCGGCCAGCGCCGCGCTGTGGCTGTCGTTTCGCACCAGCTCGCCGGGCATGCGTGCGCTGGCCGCTGCCGTCATGGGCGCGGCGGTCTGTTCCATGCACTACACCGGCATGGCCGCAGCGGACTTCGTATGCATTTCAGAGGCACAGCGTTATGCTAGGCCGCAAGGCTTTGCCGTGATCAGCGCCCTGGACCTTCCGGTCTTTACCGTGATCGTGGCCATAGGCCTGGCTGCATTGATAGGCATGGACCAGCTCATGCAGCAACGCGACCGGATGCGCCGGCCGTTGCACTAGGTGGATAAATACAAAAAGCCGGCGGGTCGGGGAGCGCGCAGTGGTCATGCGCGGACGAGGACTGGCACAATCGAATTAGGACAAATCCTAGAACCTGTGCAGGAACTTTTTAGGGGAGCACCCCGGCAAGCGGGCCGCAAGGCCTGATTGCACAAAGGTTCCGGCACAGGTTCTTGGTGTAAGACCATCGTATTTTCCGAGGCTCCCTCCCAGACACAGCTCGCCAATGACACTTACCGAACTCAAATACATCGTGGCCGTGGCACGTGAAAAGCATTTTGGCCGCGCCGCCGAAGCCTGTTATGTGTCCCAGCCCACGTTGTCCGTGGCGATCAAGAAGCTGGAGGAGGAGCTCGATGTCAAGCTCTTCGAGCGCAGTGCCGGCGAAGTGTCGGTCACGTCTCTGGGCGAGGAGATCATCCGTCAGGCGCAAAGCGTGCTGGAGCAGGCCGCCGAGATCAAGGAAATCGCCAAGCGCGGCAAGGACCCGCTGTCCGGCGTGCTCACCCTGGGTGTGATCTACACCATCGGCCCCTACCTGCTGCCTGACCTGGTGCGCAACTCCATCATGCGCACGCCGCAGATGCCGCTGATGCTGCAGGAGAACTACACCATCAAGCTGCTGGAGATGCTGCGCACCGGCGAAATCGACTGCGCCATCGTCGCCGAGCCCTTCCCCGACACCGGCCTGGCGCTGGCGCCGCTGTACGACGAGCCCTTCATGGCCGCCGTTCCAAGCACCCATGCGCTGGCCCAGAAAGACCACGTCTCCACCAGCGATCTCAAGAACGAGACCATGCTGCTGCTGGGCTCGGGCCACTGCTTCCGCGACCATGTGCTCCAGGTCTGCCCCGAGTTCGCACGCTATGCCAGCAATGCCGAAGGCATTCGCCGCACCTTCGAAGGCTCGTCGCTGGAGACCATCAAGCACATGGTGGCCGCCGGCATGGGCGTGACCCTGGTGCCGCGCCTGTCCGTGCCCGCCGATGCGCTGGAGACCACGGCGCGCCGCCGCAAGACCGACGAGCCGCACATCCGCTACCTGCCCATCCTCGAGGACGACGGCTCGGCCCCGCCGACACGCCGCGTAGTCCTGGCCTGGCGCCGCAGCTTCACGCGCTACGAGGCCATCGCCGCCCTGCGCAACGCGGTCTACGCCTGCGCCTTGCCCGGCGTCAAACGCCTGTCCTGATGACCGCACCGGCGCGTGCGCCGGGCCTGCGGGGCCGCTGCGCTTGCGTTATCGTTGCAACTGGCTCCCGGGCGACCTGCCGGGAGCATCTTCCGTTTGTACGAAGCTGAAAGGGATCCCATGGCCAAAAATGCCAGCAAAGACAAGTCCGGTGCAAAGAAGCCAGAGGCCGTGCAGGCCGACAAGGCCGACAAGGCAGTGCAGCCTGCAAAGACCGCACTGGCCGACGTGGCACCGGCGTCCGTGCGCTCCTCCGCCATCCATATCGGCATCAGCGACAAGGACCGCGCGGCCATCGCCAAGGGCCTGTCGGCCCTGCTGGCCGACACCTACACGCTGTATCTGACCACGCACAATTTCCACTGGAACGTCACCGGCCCGATGTTCAACACGCTGCACACCATGTTCATGGGGCAGTACACGGAGCTGTGGAACGCCGTCGACCCCATCGCCGAGCGCATCCGTGCGCTGGGCCATTTCGCGCCGGGCTCCTATGCCGACTTCGGCAAGCTCACCAGCCTGGCCGACGTGCCCCACGACCCGCCCAAGGCCCTGGAGATGGTGCGCATCCTGGTCGCCGGCCACGAGGCCGTGGCCCGCACGGCGCGCAGCCTGTTCCCCCTGGCCGACAAGGCCAGCGACGAACCCACGGCCGACCTGCTGACCCAGCGCCTGACCGTGCACGAGCAGACCGCCTGGATGCTGCGCGCCCTGCTCGAAGACTGATGCTGCGCAAACCCCAGTCTTCCCGCGTACCCACCCTGGCCCGGGAGTGATGCCACCGCATGCTCTGGACCTGGATTGACGCACACGCCGCCACGGGCGGCCTGTGCCTGGTACTGGCCGCCCTGGGCGGCCTTTTTTTCTATCTGCGCCTGCCTGCCACGGCCCGGCTGCGCCACGCAGGCCTGTCCATGCCGCGGGCCGCATGGCTGGGCCTGGCTGCCGCCGGCGTGCTGGCCTTGCTGGCACTGGCCGTGATGGTGCGCGACATGCTGGGCCTGGCCCAGCCCGCAGGCTGCGCCACCTGCACCGACTGGCCGGTGCTCGACGAGGCCCTGCACCTGTGGCTGGCCGGCCATGCCACCGATGCCTGGGTGCGCCCCGTGGTCGCCTTCACCCAACTGGGCAATGTGGCCTGGATGGTGTCGCTGTCGGCCGCCGTGCTGGCGCTGCTGCTGTGGCGGCGCGACTGGCTGCATGCGGCCGCCTGGGTGGTGGCCACGGCTGGCGTGGGCCTGTGGATACGCGCCATCAAGACCAGCGTGGGCCGTCCGCGCCCCGTGGGTGGCTGGGTGCCTGAAGGCGGCTTCAGTTTCCCCAGCGGCCACAGCGCGGGCACCTTCGTGCTCTACCTGATGCTGGCCTGGCTGCTGCTGCCGTACCTGCGCCCGGCCTGGCGCTGGCCCGTGGGCCTGGCGGCCCTGGCTGTCGCCCTGGGCGTGGGCACCAGCCGCGTGGTGCTGCGCGTGCACTATGGCAGCGATGTGCTGGCCGGCTGGCTGCTGGGCCTGGCCTGGATGGCGCTGGTGATCTGTGCCGTGGAGTGGGCGCAAACCCGCGTTGCCGGCAGGCGCTGCTGAGGCGCGCCGCTGAGCCCGCCCGTCCAGCGGCGACAATGCGGGCATTTTCGAATGTGATGCGTGCGATGGTCGGCCCACGGTCGCCATCGGCGCCCTGACGCCATGCCCACCACCTCCTCTACGCCCATGCCTGCGCCCCGGCGCAGCAAACTGTCGCTCTACCTGGACCTGGTCCGCTTCAACCGGCCGGCCGGCTGGCTGGTCCTGGTCTGGCCCACGCTGGCCGCACTGTGGGTGGCAGCGGGCGGGTTTCCGGGCTGGCATCTGCTGGTGGTCTTCGTGCTGGGCACGGTGCTGATGCGCAGCGCCGGCTGCTGCATCAACGACATCGCCGACCGCGACTTCGACCGCCACGTCAAGCGCACCACGCAGCGGCCCATCACCTCGGGGCAGGTCTCGGTCAAGGAGGCCGCGCTGCTGGGCGCGGCCCTGGCCCTGGTCTCGCTGGGCCTGGTGCTGACCACGCGCTGGGAAGCCGTGGCCTGGTCCGTGCCCGCCGTGCTGTTCACCATCCTCTACCCGTTCACCAAGCGCTTCTTCGCCATGCCCCAGGCCTTCCTGGGCATTGCCTTCAACTTCGGCATCGTCATCGCCTTCGCCGCCGTGCAGGGCCAGGTGCCGGCCACGGCCTGGATTCTGTGGCTCGCCAACATGTTCCTGGTGCTGGCCTATGACACCGAATACGCCATGGTGGACCGCGACGACGACCTCAGGATCGGCATGAAGACCTCGGCCATCACCCTGGGCCGCTTCGACGTGGTGGCCGTCATGGGCTTTTTCGTGCTCTGCGGCCTGCTCACTATCTGGGCGCTGGCGCCCTATGGCCTGGCCTGGCCTTTCTGGCTGGGCCTGGCCGTGGCCGAGGCCCAGGTGATCTGGCACTTCACCCTGATCCGCCACCGCACGCGCGAGGGCTGCTTCGTCGCCTTCAGCAAGAGCCACTGGATCGGTGCCAGCCTGTTCGCGGGCGTGGCGCTGGGGTTCGCCTTGCGCTGAAGGCGCCACGCCGCCGCAGTGCGTGCGCTCCGCAGCCTGCCGCCATGGCACCCAGCAGTGCCAGCTGCCAGGCGCCGAGTGCGGGAATGGGCGCCGGAGCGGGCGGTGGCACGGGTGGAGTCACAGGTGGATCCACAGGAGGATCTACGGGTGGATCTACAGGAGGATCTACGGGGGGCGGCAGGGTAGGCGGCACCACCGCAGTCAGCGCGATGTCCTGCGCCACCTCGGTGGCCGGCATCCACCGTGCATCGCCGGGCTGGCTGGCGGTCACCGTGCAGATGCCTTCGCCTGCCATCGTGACCCTGTTGCCCGAGACCGTGCAGATGCCTGGCGTCGTGCTGGCATGATCCACCGGCAGGCCGGAGCTGGCCGTGGCGGGCGGGTCGATGGCAAAGGCCGTCCCCGCCTCGAAGGTCCGGCTGGCCTGGGCCGGGAAGTGGATCGCCTGGGTTCTGCGGATGCGGACATCGGCGCTTGCGTCGGCGGGCAGCCAGTGGGCATTGCCCGCCTGGCGGGCCACCAGCGTGCAGATGCCGCCATCGATCATCGTGACCGTGGTGCCCGAGACGGTGCAGACGGCCGGGGTGGGGCTGCTGTAGTCCACCGGCAGGCCGGAGCTGGCCGTGGCGGGAGGGTCTATGGTGAAGGTGGAGCCAGGGCTGCCGAGGACCTGGCTGGCCTGTGGCCCAAAGGTGATGGTCTGGGGGGAGAGGGCGCGCAGGTCCACGGTCAGGAGTGAGACAAAGGCATCAGGGTTCGTGAACTGTGCTCCGGAGTAGCCCCCGGCCAGAAGCTCGCCAGAAGCAGTGATGTGCAGCGCGGTGACACCATCCAGGCCGCTTGCGCCCAGGTAGGTGCTTTGCTCCAAGGTGCGCAGATCGTCCGACAGGCGTGCCACGTAGCCGGTTTGAAATCCACCACCGTAGACAGGCTCAATGGCGCCCGCCATGCCGGGAAAATTGTCGGATGAGGTGTTGCCGGCCACCAGGATCTCGCCCGAAGGAGCGATGGCCAGGGCAGCGATCCAGTCTGGGTTTGCGCCGCCCAGATAGGTGCTCTGCAACAGGGTGCGCAGATCGGCGGACAGCCTTGTGATGTAGCCGGGGTAGTTGCCATTGCTGGCAGGCTGCGCACCACCGCTCGTGCCAGGAAAGGCAGAGGACGATGTTTGCCCGGCTGCCACGATCTCTCCCGAGGGGTGGAAGGCCAATGCCGAGAGTGTCTCCCAGCCGTTCCCCCCCAGGTAGGAGCTGCGCACCAGGGTGCGCAGATCGCCTGAAAGCAATGCGATGAAGCCGTCGGCATCGCCGCTGATGTCTGGCTGGGCTGCGTGCGCCGTGGCAGGCAGATCGGGGGATTGGGTCTGCCCGCCGGCGAGTATCTCTCCTGAAGGTCCGATGGCGATATTGGAGATACTCTCCGCTCCCGTCCCGCCCAGATAGGTGCTTTGCACCACGGTGCGCAGGTCGGCGGACAGGCGCATGACGAAGCCGTCACGATCGGCGCTTAGGGCGGGCTGGGCTCCGTTGGCCGCGCGGGGCAGGTCCTTGGCAAGGGTGTCCCCGGCCACCACGACCTCCCCCGAGGCAGGAAGGGCCAGGGCAGTGGCGACCACCCAGCCGTCTCCGGTCAGATAGGTGCTCTGCTCCAGGGTGCGCAGGTCGCCGGAAAGCCGGGCGACGAAGCCCGCAGGAACGCTGAGCGACACAGGCTGTGCTCCCCCGGCCGTGCCGGGAAAATCGCTGGTCATCGTCTCGCCGCTTACCACCACGTCACCCGACGCTGTGACGGCCAGTGCGTGGATCTGGCTGCCCCACGACCCGCTCAGGTAGGTGCTCTGTATCAGGCGGCTCAGATCACTGGACAGCCGGGCGACGAAGCCATGCAATGCAAATATGCCAGGGGGGCTCGCAGGCTGCGCTCCACCCGCAGTGCCGGGGAATCGGTTGGAAAGGGTAGTGCCGGCCAGCAGCACGTCGCCTGAAGGGGCGGCTGTGGCTATGGCCTCTATCCAGGAACTCTCGGGGCTGCCCAGATAGATGCTCTGCAGCAGTGGATCGATCACCAGCGGCAGCGCCCGGTCATACGCTCCCAGTGCGAACCCGTAGCCATCGCCCTGGCTGTTGAGCGCGTACTGCACGGGCACCTCCACGCGCCGCCCCGCAACTTCCTGGAAGGCCACGGGCGCGGTATAGGCCACATCGCCATGGCCTGTGGCGGCCACCAGTTCGCCGCCTTCGCCCAGGCGCAGGGACAGCGCGCCGTCCACGCGCACCTGGATCTGCCCGGGGTCGGCCTGCGGCGCCACGTGAAAGAGCTTTTCCACATTGGTGCCGCGCACGGCCAGCTCCACCTGCACGCCGGGCCAGGCCTGGCCCAGGTGGAGGTTGCGGTAGGTGGCCGGCTGGTAGCGGTGCGGGCCGCTGAAGCGGGTGATCTGGGTGCCGGCTGCCTCGCCGCCCGAGGGCGACAGCGGCAGCGCGCCGACCAGGGTTTCCGTGAGACTCCAGCCGGGCCGCAGGATGGGGGCGCTCTTGGGCGCACCGCCGGCCGCTTTGCTTCTTGCCCAGTCCGCCAGCCGTCCCGTGTCGGGCCCGGGCAGGCCGTACACGATCTGCCCCTGGTGCGTGACATGGACGGCGCCCGCGAAGGTCCGGCCCATGAAGGCCACGGCCGGGTCGAACTGGCCGCTGTTGGCTTCGAAGGGCATGGACAGGCCCTGCAGGGCCTGCTTCGCATGCTGCAACTGCGCCGCACCGGGTCTCTCACCCGGCGCTGCATGGGCGGTGCTGGCGGCCATGCATGCGGCTGCTGCCATGGCGAGCCAGAGGAGGGCTGGGCGACTTGTGCTGCGCCACCGGAGCCAGGGCGCAGGCTGAAGAAAGAGGCTCATGGGGTCTCCCTGAATGCGGCCGCCCCGAGGCAAGCCTGCCTCCGGGCGTGAGCCCCGCAGGCGGAGGCCTGGCGGGGCCGGGTTCCTGGGGCGTGACCGGCACGGGGGCTATCCCCTCCTGCCCGGCCACGCGTGCGTTGCTAGCGAGCGCTGCTATGGCGCGCCCGGCGGCGCAGCGAGATGGCGCCAAGGCCTGCCGCCAGCGTGCCCAGCCAGGCCAGGGCCCAGGGGCCCAGGGTGGGCACGGGCACGGGGGACGCAGCGCCGGGTCCCGGGCCGGGTGCGGGAGGAGGAGGCGGCGGGATGGCCACGAGTTCGATGTCCTGCGACACGTCAGTGGCCGCCAGCCACAGCGTGTTGCCCGGCTGGCTGGCTGTGAGCCTGCAGGTGCCTGCGCTGACCATGGTCACCGTGGCGCCCGAGACCGTGCAAACGCCGGGCGTGGTGCTGGCGTAGTCCACCGGCAGGTTCGAACTGGCCGTGGCGGGCGGGCCGAGGTCGAAGCTGGCGCCGGCCGTGAAGGGCTGGTCGGCCTGGGCCGGGAAGGAGATCACCTGCGGCCTGCGGATCTGCAGGGTCACGAAGATGCCGTTGGCTGCCAGCCACTGGCCGGGCACGCTGGGCAGCCAGGCCTCCAGCATGCAGGGGCCCGCATCCACCATGGTGACCGTGGTGCCCGAGACGGTGCACACGGCCGGCGTATGGGCGGTGTAGTTCACGGCCAGGCCGGAATTGGCCGTGGCGATCGGGCTGATCTGGAAGGTGTCGCCGGTCGCGGTAAGCACCTGATCGGCCTGGGGCGGGAAGGTGATGGCCTGGGGGGAGACGGCGCGCAGGTCGGCGGACAGGCGTGTGATGAAGCCGTCTGCAGTGCCTGCATTGGTCTCCTGTGCGCCACCGGCCATGCCCGGCAGGTTGCGGGATTGGGTATAGCCGCCCACCACCACTTCCCCGGAGGGCGTGGTGGCCAATGCGGTGATGGCGTCATAGTGCGTGCCGCTCAGGTAGGAGCTCTGCTCCAGCGTGCGCAGGTCGCCGGACAGGCGTGTGACAAAGCCGCACTGGTAGCCGGGGTCGCCGAGAGCCGGAGTCGGCTGTGCGCCGCCTGCCGTCCCAGGAAAGTCGGAGGCTAAGGTATTGCCGCCCACCACCACCTCCCCGGAGGGCGTGATGGCCAATGCGGTGATCTCGTCACGGGACCAGGCACCCAGGTAGGTGCTCTGCCTCAGCGTGCGCAGATCGCCGGACAGGCGTGTGATGAAGCCGCTGCTGTAGTTGCGGATGAGTTGGGTAGTCGGCTGTGCGCCGCCCGCCGTGCCCGGCAGGTCGGTTGATTGGGTATGGCCGCCCACCACCACTTCCCCGGAGGGCGTGATGGCCAATGCGGTGATGACGTCATCGGTCGATCCACCCAGGTAGGTGCTCTGTTTCAGCGTGCGCAGGTCGCCGGACAGGTGTGTGATGAAGCCGTCGCTCCCACTCGCCGGGTTGGGCTGGGCGCTGCCGGTGGTGGCAGGCAGGTTGGTGGAATATGTGAAGCCGGCGACCAGCACGTCCCCCGAAGGCGTGAGGGCCAGTGCCGTAGGCGAGTCTGCTCCGGTGATATAGGTGCTGCGCACCAGCGTGCGCAGGTCTGCCGATAGCAGGGCCGCAAAGCCGTTGCGGGTATTTGGCGCTACGTCCGCAATGGCGCCCTGTGCCGTACCGGGGAAATCGGAGGACTCCGTAGATCCGCCCACCACGATGTCGCCCGAGGGGGTGATGGCCAGGGCTGCCAGGCTGTCCCGACCGCTTCCCCCCAGATAGGTGCTCTGCACCAGGGTGCGCAGATCGGCCGACAGGCGTGTGACAAAGCCGCTGCGTGCGCCTGGATTTGCCGGTTGCGCTCCGTTCACCGCGCCAGGAAGATTTCCGCTCGAGGTGTCGCCCGCCACCACCACATCGCCCGAGGGCAAGATGGCCATGCTGGGGAAGTGGAAGTCTCCTCCATCGTTCATGCCCAGATAGGAGCTTTGCTCCAGGGTGCGCAGGTCGCCGGACAGGCGTGCCACAAAGAGGTGAACGTCGGCCGCTGAGGGGGCCAGGGCCCCGCCGGCTGTGCCGGGGAAATCGCTGGAGCGGGTTATGCCGGCCACCAGCACCTGCCCCGCAGGGGTCAGGGCCAGGGCGGTGATGGCATCGTTGCCAGACCCGCCAAGGTAGGTGCTCTGCAGGAAGGGGTCGATCACCAGCGGCAGCGCCTGATCATAGGCCCCCAGCGCAAAGCCGTAGCCATCGCCCCGGCTGTTGAGAGCGTACTGCACGGGCACCTCCACGCGCCGCCCCGCAACTTCCTGGAAGGCCACGGGCGCCGTGTAGGCCACGTCGCCATGGCCTGTGGCGGCCACCAGTTCGCCGCCTTCGCCCAGGCGCAGGGACAGCGCGCCGTCCACGCGCACCTGGATCTGCCCGGGGTCTGCCTGCGGGGCCACGTGAAAGAGCTTTTCCACATTGGCGCCGCGCACGGCCAGTTCCACCTGCACGCCGGGCCAGGCCTGGCCCAGGTGCAGGTTGCGGTAGGTGGCCGGCTGATAGCTGTGGGGGCCGCTGAAGCGGGTGATCTGGGTGGCGGCGGCCTCGCCGCCCGTGGGCGACAGCGGCAGCGCGCCGGCCAGGGTTTCGGTGAGGCTCCAGCCGGACAGGGGCTGGGTGGCCGGAGGGGTCTGGGGCGGTGCCTGGGGTTTGGTACCTGCGGGCGTCCTGGGCGGCTTCTTGGGAGGTGCTTGGGGAGGCATCTCGGGCGGAGGGGCCGAGGTCACGCCCTGCTGCTGCGTGGGCGCGGCCAGGCTGTAGACGATCTGGCCCTGGCGGGTGACGTGGATCGCGCCCGCGAAGGTGCGGCCTGTGAAGGCCACGGCAGGGTCGAATTGGCCGCTGTTGGCCTCGAACGGCACGGACAGGCCCTGCAGGGCCTGCTGCGCGTGCGGTATCTGCCGGGCCTGGGCGGAGCCATGTGCTGGGGCATGGGCTGGTGAGTGCGCTGGTGTGTGCGCGCGGTGGTGGGCAGGACTTTGGGAGGGGCCGGGTACTGCGTGGGCCAGGCCGGTCGATGCCCAGAGCAGGCATGCCGCCAAGGCCGGCTTGCTGCGGCGCCGCCTGGGCACGGAAGGGGGATGGAAACGCATGCTTTCTCCTTGAATGCAGCGAATCCAAGGCAAGCCATGGACAGGGGCGGGCAGGCGATGCACGTCCCGCCGAGGCGAATGCTTGGTGGAAACTGCGGTGGCAGGTCATGACCGGCGCGGGGCTTTCCGCGCTGCCGGTCAATTGCCGATTTCTACCGAGTGCCGCTTGCTTCCACCATCAGAACTATCTGGTTTTTGCAGGAATCTGGCGCACCGTTCCCTTGCCACCACAAAGAGGGGCGCGCGCGGGCGTGTCCTACCTGCCGAATTCGGCGGCCAGCTCCTTGGCCCGTGTTTCCGCCGCCCGCATGGCGGCCACGAAATGCTCGGGCACCTGTTGCGCCTGCATGTGGGTGATGGCGGCGTGGGTGGTGCCGCCCTTGCTGGTCACGCGCTGGCGCAGCACGTCGGCGCTTTCGGTGGAGCGGGCGGCCAGTTCCGATGCGCCCTGGAAGGTGGCCACGCCCAGGCGGTAGGACTGCTCGGCCGTGAGGCCCATGTCCACGCCGGCCTGTGTCATGGCTTCGAGGAACAGGAAGACATAGGCCGGGCCCGAGCCCGACAGTGCGGTCACGGCGTCCAGGTGCGCTTCCTGGTCGACCCAGACGAACTGGCCCGTGGTGGCTACCACCTGCTCGATGGCGCTCTTGCCTGCGGCATCGACCTGGGCGCGGGCGAACAGGCCCGTCATGCCCTTGCCCACCAAGGCCGGCGTATTGGGCATGGCGCGCACGATGCGGCCCGTGCCCAGCCACTGGGCGATGGAGTCCGTGGGAATGCCGGCGGCCACGCTCAGGTGCAGGGCCTGGGCGGTGTGCGGCGCCACGGCCTGGGCGGCTTCCTTGAAGGTCTGGGGCTTGACGGCCCAGACCACGATGCTGGCACCGTCCAGCGCGCTGGCGGCGGCCGCGGCATCGGCATGGGCCGTGATGCCGAAGTTCGTGCGCAGCGCGTCGCGTGCAGCCTCGAAGGGTTCGACGACGACGATGCGGTCTGCGGATTGGCCCTGGCCGATCAGTCCGCCGATGATGGCGCTGGCCATGTTGCCGCCACCGATGAAGGCGATGACAGGGGAGGCTGTGGAAACGGTGTTCATGCTGGTGGCGGTGGAGAAGGAAAGCGAAGAGTTTAGAGCGTGTTCCCACCGTGCCAGCGCATGTCCACGCCATGGCTGGCGGCCAGGTCCAGGGGCTGTGCCGGGGCGCCGGGCCGCTGGCGCAGGGTGAGCGCGCAAGGGCCCTCTCCGCGCGTGGCAAGGCGCTGGCGCAGTGCGTCGGAGGCCGCCAGTGCCCGCGCGCCTTGCAGCAGCAGATCGAAGCCCGGCAATGCCAGCCGCGCGCCCTGGTCGTCCAGCCTCTGCAGCGGCAGGCCCGGGCCCAGCAGCGCCCGGTAGCGGTCCAGGCTGGCGTCCAGGTCGTGCACGGCGACGGTCAGCGAGGCCACGCCCAGCGCGCCGTTGGGATGCTCGCGCACGCTGCCCTCGGGCACGCGCAGCGCGCGCGGCGTGACGTCGCCGCACAGGAAGGGCAGGTCGGGCGTGGCGTGGCGCGCCGTCTGCCACAGCAGTTGCGCGCCATCGGGGCGCACGCGGCCTCCGTCCACGGGGCCGACCAGGGTATCCAGCCCCCGCCCGCGTGCCTCGGCCAGCGCCTGGGAGGTGCTTTGGGGCAGCAGGGCGAAGTCCACCAGCCCCTCGCCATGGTCGCGCAGCGTGCGGTACCAGCGCTCTTCGGGCGCCGGGGCGGTCCAGGCAATGATCTCCAGGTAGGCGCCGTCGGCAAACACGACCAGTGCGTTGTGCGAGGTGCGGCCCGGATGGCGGCCGCCGATGGCGACCTTGAAGCCCAGCGCGCGGTAGTCCGCCACGGCGGCCTCGAGGTCCTGCACGGCGATGACGATGTGGTCCAGCGGAAGTGCCATGAATGCTCCTGTGTGGTGTAAGGGGGTGCCGTCCGGATTCTCAGTCTTCGAGCTGGACCTTGTTGTCGCGCACGAAGCGGCCCCAGCGCTCATATTCCTGGCGCACCCAGCGGTCGAGGGCGGGTCCGTCCGTGGCCATGACTTCAAAGCCCGACTGCATGAGCTTGCTGCGGATGTCGGGCGTGTTCAGCGTGGCCTGGAAGTCTTCGGTGAGCTTGTGCACCGTGGCTGCCGGCGTGGCGGAAGGTGCGAACACGCCGATCCACGAATAGGCCTCGAAGCCCGGGAAGCCGGACTCGGCCACGGTGGGCACGTCGGGCAGCTCGGGCAGGCGCTTGAGGCCGGTCACCGCCAGCGGCTTGATCTTGCCCGCCGAAATCTGGCCGCGCAGCGCCGCATAGCTGAGCAGGGTGAGGTCGGACACATTGCCGAGCACGGCCTGCACGGCCGGGCCGCCGCCGCCGTAGGGCACGTGCAGCACGTAGGTGCCCGAGCGGCGCTTGATGTCCTCCATCACCAGGTGGTTCATGGACCCCAGGCCGGTCGATGCGTAGCTGTATTTGCCCGGGTTGCGGCGCGCCAGTTCCAGGAAGCCGGCCAGGTCCTTGGCGGGCACCGAGGCCGAGGCGCCGATCACCAGCGGGAAGCGCAGCGCCAGCGACACGCCCGTGAAGTCCTTGAAGGTGTCGTAGGGCAGCCGGGACTTGGCGATGGGATTGATGGCATGGGTGTCGAAGCTGAACAGCAGGGTGTTGCCGTCCGGGGCGGACTTGGCCACGTACTGGGTGGCGATCTGGCTGGCGGCGCCGGGGCGGTTCTCCACGATCACCGGGCGCCCGGCCACCTCGCCCAGGCGCGGCTGCAGTATGCGGGCGGCGATGTCGGTGCTGCCCCCCGGCGGGAAGGTGATGACCAGCTTGAGCGGGGCGGCGCCCTGCGCGGATGCCGTGCCGGCCGGCCCCAGCAGGCATGCGGCGGCCGTGGCCAGCAGCAGCTGGCGGCGTGAGGGTGGATGGGGCATGGGAAGGCTCCTTTTCAAGCGCATTAGCGGGCAGGAAATCGGGAATCTATGCGTGGGGCTGGCGTCAACCCATCCACTGGCTCACCGGCACGGCCGTGTCCTGGAGCTCTTGCGAGATCACATCCACCAGCGCCGGGCCGTCGTGCATCAGCGCGGCCTTGAGCGCGGCTTCGAGATCTGCCGGGTCATGCACCTGCCAGGCCTTGACGCCGAAGGCCTCGGCCACGCGGGCATGGTGGGTGCGGTTGAAGTCGACTGAAAAGTAGCGTTCATCGTAGCCGGACTTCTGGCTGGCCTTGATCCAGCCGAACACGCTGTTGGAGAACACGATCATCTTCAGCGGCACATTGCGGCGCACGATGGTTTCCAGCTCGCCGCAGGTGAAGCCGAAGCTGCCGTCGCCCATGACCGCGACCACCACGGAACCGGGCTGGCCGATGGCGGCGCCAAAGCCGGCGGACATGGCAAAGCCCAGCGCCCCGTGCGCACGATTGGTGATGAAGTGCCGGCCGGCCTGGGGCGCGTCGAAATAGGCCGTGAAGTAGGGGCAGGGCGTGCCGGGGTCGGCCACCACGATGGCGCGCGCGGGCAGCAGGCGGTTGAGCGTGTCCACCACGCGCTCGGGCTTGATGGGCCGGTCCAGCGAGGCGGCCAGCGGCGCGAAGAAGGCCTGCTTGGCGGCGCGCGCGGTGGCCGCCAGCGTGGCGCCGTCCGCGGCATCGGCGGGGCGGCGGGAGATGCGTTGCTGCACGGCCGCGTGCAGCGCCTGCAGGCCCAGCAGGGCGTCGCCCACCAGGGCCACGTCGGTGCGGTAGTTGGTGCCTATGGTCATGGCGTCCACGTCCAGATGGACGATGGTCACCTTGCGCGAGGGCATCTGCCAGTGCTCGGTGGTGGTGGAGCCGGCACGGGCGCCGATGAACATCACCAAGTCCGCCTGCGCCACCACGGCGCGCGTGGCCTCGACGCCGCCATTGGTGCCCACCACGCCGGCATTGAGCGGATGGCTGCCCGCCAGGCTGCCCTGGCCGCTGACGCTGGAACACACGGGCGCGTTGAGCAGGGTGGCCAGCGCATCCAGTGCGGCGCTGGCGCCTGCGATCAGCACGCCGCCGCCGCAGATCAGCACGGGGCAGCGGGCCGCCACCAGGCGGTCGGCAGCCTCGGCCACGGCCGCCGGATCGGGCGCGGACCGGTAGGCCGGATAGTGGTCATGCCCTGGCTGGGCCCAGACATCGGCCGGGTCCAGCGTGTGCTTTTGCACGTCATAGGGCAGGCAGATATGGGTGGCGCCGGGCCGGCCCGTGGTCATGGCGCGAAAGGCGCTGCGCACGGCGTGCGGAATCTGGTCCACGCGGTCGATGGTGGTATTCCACTTGGTCAGCGGCCTGTACAGCGCCTGCTGGTCGAGTTCGGTCAGCGGGAACTTGCCGCGCGCACCCACGGAAACGTCCGAGGTGATGCCCAGCACGGGCACCGAGGACTCATTGGCCTCGGCCAGGCCGGGCAGCAGGTAGGTGGCACCGCCGCCGCTGGGGCCTTCGCACACGCCCACCTTGCCAGTGACGCGCGCATAGGCGTCGGCCATGTAGCCGGCGCTGCGCTCGTCCCGCGTGAGGATGTGGTCCATGCCGTGGTCCAGCCGCGCCATGGCGTCGTAGAAGGGCAGGCTGGTGTCGCCGCACAGGCCGAAGATGTGCTTGACGCCATTGAGCTGCAGCATGCGGACCATGGCGTCGGCACCATTGAAAGCGGTGGTCATGTCGGGAGTCTCCAGGCAGGTTGGGTGACGGGATTTTTAAGAATCCATTTCAGTATACTTAAAAGAATGCGCAGCGCCAAAGGGCACAATGGCGCCATGAAAATCTCCAACATCCGCCATGAACGGGGCTCCAGCGTCTACAGCACGCTGCGTGACATGGCCATCTCCTACGAGTTCAAGCCAGGCGAGCGCCTGAGCGAGAGCGAACTGGCGCTGCGCCTGGGCGTGAGCCGCACGCCCGTGCGCGAGGCGCTGACGCGGCTGGTGGCCGATGGCTTTTTGCTGCCGGCCAGCCGCGGCTACATGCGGCGCGAGCTGGACGTGAAGGAGTCGCTGGACCTGTACGAGGCCCGCGTGGCCGTGGAGCGCGAATGCGTGCGGCTGGCCGTGGAGCGTGCCACCGATGCCCAGCTCGACGAGGCCCTGGCCTATCTGGAGCAGAGCCAGCGCGTGGCCTCCGATACGCCGATCCGGCAACTGGTGGACCTGGACGAGGGATTCCATCTGCGCATTGCCGACATGGCCGGCAACGCCGAGCTGCGTCGCATGCTGGCGAGCCTGAACGAGCGCATCCGCTTCATCCGCTGGATCGACATGGAGAGCGTGGGGCGCGCCTCCACCCAGCACGAGCACCTGGAAATCCTGCAGGCCTTGCGCGCGCGCGACGCCCAGGCCAGCGAGCGCCTGATGGCCGAGCACATCGGCCTGCGGCGCGAGCAGATCGTGGAGGCCATTGCGCGCGGGCTGACGCGCATTTACCTGCCGCAGGAGCAGGTGCAGGCCACGCCCTGAAGCGCCTTCAGGGTGCGCAGGGCGGCGAGGTCCGGTAGGCGGTGATCAGGATCTGGTTGGCCTGCGCCGGGTTGAAGTTGTCGTCGCTGGCGAACACCAGCACGCGCGTGCCATCGGGCAGCGGCGGGCCCCAGGACATGGCTTCCATGTTGTCCAGCCGGCCGGGCTGCACGGTGGACAGATCGGCCACCAGTTGCTTGACCGCCACTTGTGGCGGCGTTTGCGCGAAGCTGGCCAGGGCCAGCGTGTCAGGCGCATCCAGGCCGATGCGGTACAGCCGCGCGCTAAAGCCGTGGCCCGGGCTGTAGGAGCGCTCCAGCACCAGCAGATGGTCGGGCCCGTCCGGCAGGATTTCGCTGATGCCGTTGACCTCGCGCTGGGGCAGGGCCCAGCTGGCGGCCGGCACGGCATCGGGCTGGTAGGCGATCTGGCGCAGCAGCCGGCCGTCGTCCAGGCTGACGAGGCTGATGCGCACGGGCGCGCCTGCAGTGGCGGCGCTGGCGCGCGGGCCGTCCTGGCGCAGCGGCGCCTCCAGGGCCAGCCAGGCCTGTTGGCCGTCCGGCGTCACGGCCAGCCCCTCGAAGCCGAAGTTCGAGCGCAGGCCCGGCCTGCCGTCCTCGTCCTTGAATGCGTAGAACCACTGCGCAATCTGGCGGCCCGTGGCGTCGGTCCTCACCAGCGAGGTGCCAAAGCCCCGGCCCGGGTCGCCTTCGTCGGTCCACAGCAGGCCGCCGTCCGGCAGCAGGCGGATGGCTTCGGGGTCGGGCACGGGCTGGGTGGCGGGCGCGGCATGGGGCGGGCGCAGCCAGCGGCCCTCGGTATCCAGCAGCGGGTGCACTTCGGTGACCTGCGCCTGCCAGGGGTTGGGGCCGGCGCGCTGGCCGGCGTCCAGCGGCTCTATGCGCAGGCGCATCCAGCGCGCGGGGCCGCGCGCCGAGCGGTCATCGCTGATGGCCACGTAGTCGCCGCGCCGCGCGTCGTAGTCCAGGCCCGAGATGCCGCCGGTGGTGGCGCCATGGATGGGCTCCTCGCGCGCAATCGTGGTGCTGCCCAGCCATTGCAGGCGCGAGCATGCCGTGGGCTGCGGGGACGGCAGGGCCTGGGGCGGCGCGGCGCAGCCGGCCAGCAGCAGGCCGGAAAGCACCAGGCTGGCCGCCTTGAACAAGGCCGTGAGCCCGTTGTCAGGCCGCCAGCGCGGTCTGGGCCACCGCATGCTCCCAGCGCGCCATCAGCTCGTCGGCGCGGTGCTTGTCCAGCGTGGGCACGAAGCGGCGCTCGGCCTTCCACAGTGCCGACAGTTCCTCGGTGCTCTGGTACACGCCCGAGGACAGGCCCGCCAGGTAGGCAGCGCCCAGGGCCGTGGTCTCCACGCAGGCCGGGCGCACGACGGGAATGCCCAGCAGGTCGGCCTGGAACTGCATGAGCAGGTTGTTGACGCAGGCGCCGCCGTCCACGCGCAGTTCGCTGACCGGCGCGCCGCCGCTGGCCACCGCGTCGCGGCTCATGGCCAGCAGCAGGGCGGCGCTCTGGAAAGCGATGGATTCAAGCGCAGCCCGCGCGATGTGGGCAATGGTGGTGCCGCGCGTCAGGCCCGTGATGGTGCCGCGGGCATCGGGCTTCCAGTAGGGGGCGCCCAGTCCTGTGAAGGCCGGCACCATCATCACGCCGCCCGAGTCGGGCACGCTCTCGGCCAGTTGCTGCACCTGGCCGCTGTGCTCGATGGCGCGCAGTCCGTCGCGCAGCCACTGGACCACGGCGCCGCCCACGAAGACGCTGCCTTCCAGCGCATAGGCCGGCGCAGCGGTGGGCTGTGCCGCAGCGGTGGTCAGCAGGCCGTTGGCAGAGGTCTGGAACACGCCGCCCGTGTGCATGAGCATGAAGCAGCCCGTGCCATAGGTGTTCTTGGCCATGCCGGCCGAAAAGCAGGCCTGGCCGAAGAGGGCGCTTTGCTGGTCGCCGGCCACGCCGCCGATGGCGATCTCGCCGCCCAGCACCTCGGCTGCCGTGCGGCCGAAATCGGCGGCGGAAGGCAGCACCTCGGGCATCAGCGCGCGCGGAATCTCCAGCAGCGCCAGCAGATCGTCGTCCCACTGGTTGGTGTGGACGTTGAACAGCATGGTGCGGCTGGCGTTGGAAACATCGGTCACATGGCGGCGTCCGCCCGTGAGCTGCCAGATCAGCCAGCTGTCCACGGTGCCGAAGGCCAGTTCGCCGCGCTCGGCGGCGGCGCGCGCGCCATTGACGTTGTCCAGGATCCAGCGCAGCTTGGTCCCCGAGAAATAGGCGTCGATCAGCAGGCCGGTCTTGCGCTGGATGGTGTCGGCATGGCCGGCCTCGCGCAGCTGGGCGCACAGCGGCTCGGCGCGGCGGTCCTGCCAGACGATGGCGTGGTGTATGGGCTGGCCCGTGGCGCGGTTCCAGACCACGGTGGTCTCGCGCTGGTTGGTGATGCCCAGGGCGCGGATGTCGGCCGCCGCCAGCCCGGCCTTGGCCAGGGCCTCGCGCGCCGTGGCCAGCTGGGTGCGCCAGATCTCGCGCGGATCGTGCTCGACCCAGCCGGGGCGCGGATAGATCTGCGGCAGCTCCAGCTGGGCCGAGGCCACGATGCGGCCCTGGGTGTCGAAGACGATGCTGCGCGAGCTGGAGGTGCCCTGGTCCAGGGCAAGCAGATAGGTCATGGTGCGGTATCCAGGAAAAGCAGGGCCGGTGCGCGTGTCCTGTGCGGGCGGTGGCGCAGCGGCTGCGGAAAACTTACTGCGCCACCACGCATTGCACTTCTGCTTCGCGCAGAAGGGCATCGAACGGGGCGGGGGGCGCGGTATCGGTGAACAGGCGGTCGATCTGGTCCAGGCGTGCCAGCTCCACCATGGCCTGGCGGTGGAACTTGCTGTGGTCGGCGGCCAGCCAGACTTCGCGCGACTGGGCAATGATGGTCTGGGCCACCTTGACCTCGCGCATGTCGAAGTCGCGCAGGCTGCCATCGGGCTCGATGGCCGAGATGCCGATCAGGGCGATGTCCACCTTGAACTGGCGGATGAAGTCCACGGCCGCCTCGCCCACGATGCCCCGATCGCGCGTGCGCACCACGCCGCCGGCCACGATGACTTCGCAGTCCGCGTTGGAGCTGAGGATGGCCGCCACGTTGAGGTTGTTGGTGATCACGCGCAGGCCCCGGTGCTTGAGCAGGGCCTGGGCCACGGCCTCGGTGGTGGTGCCGATGTTCAGGATCAGCGAGCAGCCGTTGGGAATGGCCTCGGCCACGGCGCGCGCAATGCGCGACTTGCCTTCGGCATGCAGCACCTGGCGCTGGGTGTGGCCCAGGTTCTCCACCGTGGCGCTGGGCACGCGCACGCCGCCGTGAAAGCGCACCATCAGGCCCGCATCGGCCAGCTTCTGTATGTCGCGGCGCACGGTCTGCAGGGTCACGCCCAGGATCTCGGCCAGCTGCTCCACCGAAGTGGACTGGCGGCTGCGCACTTCGTCGAGCAGCTGTAGTTGTCGGGGATTGGTGTTCACGGCGGCGATTCCAGATCTGGTGCGTTCTCAGGCAAACAAGGCGGGGCGACCGGTTTATAGCGCATTTGCCCCTGGCCGGCCGTGGGTTGGGGAACTTTAAAACGAAGAAAAAAGAACAGCACCTAGGGTATGTGTTGATGGGCTGCGATCTGGAAAGAACAAAAATGATCACGTTCTTGCTTTCGGATGGCGCGCAATCGCCGCCTTGAGCGAGATGTTTCTCCTTGTTCAATCGCTGCCCCCGAGGCGGCCTCGTCAGTGAGGGCGGTCGTGGAACTGGTGTTGGAGAGAATCAGCAAACGCGTGGGCGGCCAGACTTGGCTGCACCCCATGCACCTTGAACTGGAAAGCGGCGCGGTGACCGTGCTGCTGGGTGCCACGCAGGCCGGCAAGACCAGCCTGATGCGCATCATGGCCGGCCTGGACGTGCCCACCGAAGGCCGTGTGCGCGCCGATGGCGTCGATGTGACCGGCATGCCCGTGCGCGAGCGCAACGTGGCCATGGTCTACCAGCAATTCATCAACTATCCCTCGCTCACGGTGGCGGACAACATCGCCTCGCCGCTCAAGCTGCGCGGCGACCGCGACGTGGCGCAGCGCGTGCGTGCCCTGGCCGAGCGGCTGCACATCGACATGTTCCTGGACCGCTACCCGGCCGAGCTGTCGGGCGGCCAGCAGCAGCGCGTGGCGCTGGCGCGCGCCCTGGCCAAGGGCGCTCCGCTGATGCTGCTGGACGAGCCCCTGGTCAACCTCGACTACAAGCTGCGCGAGGAACTGCGCGAGGAACTGACCCAGCTGTTCGCCACAGGCGACTCCACCGTGGTCTATGCCACCACCGAGCCCGGCGAGGCCCTGCTGCTGGGTGGCTACACGGCTGTGCTGCATGAGGGCGAACTGCTGCAGTACGGCCCCACGGCCGAGGTCTTCCATCAGCCGAATTCGCTGCGCGTGGCGCGCGCCTTCAGTGATCCGCCCATGAACCTGATCGCGGCCAGTGCCGTGGCGGGCGGGCTGCAACTGCCGGGCGGCGCGCGGCTGCCCGTGGCGCTGGCTGCGGACCTGGCCGTGTCCGGCCCACTGACCCTGGGCCTGCGCGCCAGCGCCCTGCGCCTGCAGTCCCGGCCCGGCGATCTGGCACTGCAGGGCGTGGTGGAACTGGCCGAGATTTCGGGCTCCGACACCTTCGTGCATGCCACCACGCCCTGGGGCGAGCTGGTGGCCCAGGTCACGGGCGTGCACCACCTGGATCTGGGCAGCGCGGTCACGCTGCACCTGGACCCGGCCCATGCCTACGTGTTCGGCACGGACGGCGCGCTGCTGCTGGCGCCGGCGCGGCCCGGAGGACGATGAGATGGCCCGCATAGAACTCGATCTGGCCCACTCCTACAAGCCGAACCCGCAGCAGGACAGCGACTACGCGCTGCTGCCGCTGAGCATGGTCTTCGAGGACGGCGGCGCCTATGCGCTGCTCGGCCCCTCGGGCTGCGGCAAGACCACCATGCTCAACATCATGTCGGGCCTGCTGGTCCCCTCGCAGGGCAAGGTGCTGTTCGACGGCCGCGACATGACGCGCGCCACGCCCCAGGAACGCAACATCGCCCAGGTGTTCCAGTTCCCGGTGATCTACGACACCATGACCGTGGCCGAGAACCTGGCCTTTCCGCTGAAGAACCGCCGCATGCCCGAGGAGCGCATCCGCGCGCGGGTCGGCCAGATCGCCGAGATGCTGGAGATGAGCGGCCAGCTCGACCAGCGCGCGGCCGGCCTGTCGGCCGATGCCAAGCAGAAGATCTCGCTGGGCCGGGGCCTGGTGCGGCCCGATGTTTCGGCCGTGCTGTTCGACGAGCCGCTCACGGTGATCGATCCCCAGCTCAAGTGGCAACTGCGCCGCAAGCTCAAGCAGATCCACCATGAGCTGCGGCTCACGCTGATCTATGTGACGCACGACCAGGTGGAGGCCCTGACCTTTGCCGAGCACGTTGTGGTCATGACGCGCGGGCGCGCCGTGCAGGTGGGCACGCCCGCCCAGCTTTTCGAGCGGCCCAGCCACGCCTTCGTCGGCCACTTCATCGGCTCGCCGGGCATGAACTTCGTGCCGCTGCAGCAGGACGGCGGCCGGCTGCTGGCCGAGGGCCAGTACCTGCCCCTGCCCGCCGCACTGGCCAGCGTGGCGCCCGGCCTGCCCCTGAGCCTGGGCATACGCCCCGAGTACCTGGCGCTGGCCTCGGCGGACGCGCCCGGCGCCGTGGCCTGTTCGGTGGAGCGCGTGCAGGACGTGGGCACGCACCAGCTGCTGGTGGCGCGCCTGGGCGAGCGGCTGCTCAAGCTGCGCTGCGGTGCCGATGCCTTCCTGCCCGCCGTGGGTGAAACGGTATGGGTACAGTTGCAGGGCCCCCACACCTGCTACTACGTCAACGAGGAGCTGCAGGCATGAGCCAGACCGTCAAGCCCGTCAACCAGAAGGCCTGGCTGCTGATCCTGCCGGTCATCATCTGCGTGGCCTTCTCGGCCATCATCCCGCTGATGACGGTGGTGAACTACTCGGTGCAGGACATCATCAGTCCCGACCGGCGCGTGTTCGTGGGCACGGAGTGGTTTGCCCAGGTCATGCGCGACGAGGAACTGCACTCGGCCCTCCTGCGCCAGATCGGCTTTTCGCTGGCCGTGCTGCTGGTGGAGATTCCGCTGGGCATCGCCCTGGCCCTGTCCATGCCGGCCCAGGGCTGGAAGGCCTCGGCCGTGCTGGTCGTGGTCTCGCTGTCGCTGCTGATTCCGTGGAACGTGGTCGGCACCATCTGGCAGATCTACGGCCGCGCCGATATCGGACTGCTGGGCGCGGCGCTCAACGCGCTGGGCGTGGACTACAACTACACGGGCAATGCCACCCATGCCTGGCTCACCGTGCTGGTCATGGATGTCTGGCACTGGACGCCGCTGGTGGCCCTGCTGTGCTACGCGGGCCTGCGCTCCATTCCCGACGCCTACTACCAAGCCGCTCGCATCGACGGCGCCAGCAAGTTCGCGGTGTTCCGCTACATCCAGCTGCCCAAGATGCGCGGCGTGCTGATGATTGCCGTGCTGCTGCGCTTCATGGACAGCTTCATGATCTATACCGAGCCCTTCGTGCTCACGGGCGGCGGGCCCGGCAATGCGACCACCTTCCTGTCGCAGTACCTGACGCAAAAGGCCGTGGGCCAGTTCGACCTGGGGCCGGCGGCTGCCTTCTCGCTGATCTATTTCCTCATCATCCTGCTGCTGTGCTTCATCCTCTACAACTGGATGCAGCGCGTGGGCACGGCAGACAAAGAAGGAGCAAGAGAATGACACCCACGCTCCCTTCGTTCGCTGCACCCCGAGGGGGCTCGGCCTCCCTTGGGATGGCCCTGCGGGAGGCCGGACATGACTGAAGACCGCCGTTTCCACAAGCGCACGCTGTTCCTCGTCGCCTACCTGCTGTTCGCCGTGCTGCCCATCTACTGGATGGTCAACATGAGCTTCAAGACCAACGAGGAGATCCTGTCGAGCTTCTCGCTGTGGCCCCAGCATTTCACCTGGGCCAACTACCAAACCATCTTCACCGACGCCTCCTGGTATTCGGGCTACATCAACAGCCTGATCTACGTGGCCATCAACACCGTGATCTCGCTCACGGTGGCGCTGCCGGCGGCCTATGCGTTCTCGCGCTACCAGTTCCTGGGCGACAAGCATGTGTTCTTCTGGCTGCTGACCAACCGCATGACGCCACCGGCCGTCTTCCTGCTGCCCTTCTTCCAGCTCTACACCACGGTGGGCCTGATGGACACGCACATCGCCGTGGCCCTGGCCCACCTGCTGTTCAATGTGCCGCTGGCCGTCTGGATCCTGGAGGGCTTCATGAGCGGCATCCCGCGCGAGATCGACGAGACAGCCTATATCGACGGCTACTCCTTCCCGCGCTTTTTCCTCACCATCTTCCTGCCGCTGATCAAGGCCGGCGTGGGCGTGGCGGCCTTCTTCTGCTTCATGTTCAGCTGGGTGGAGCTGCTGCTGGCGCGCACGCTGACCAGCGTGAATGCCAAGCCCATTGTGGCGACCATGACGCGCACCGTCTCGGCCTCGGGCATGGACTGGGCGACGCTGGCGGCGGCCGGCGTGCTGACCATCGTGCCGGGCGCCATCGTGATCTGGTTCGTGCGGCATTACATCGCCAAGGGGTTCGCAATGGGAAGAGTGTGAGGCACCCCCTGAGGCGCTTGCGCGCCTTCCCCCTCTCTACCCGCTTCCGCGGGGGAGGGGGACGACACCCTCGGGGCGGGGCGGCCCTTCCTCGGTGTC
>NZ_MYFL01000003.1:414172-545538 GCF_002193035.1 Delftia sp. K82
GCCCTTCCTCGGTGTCCCTGGGCTGGGCTCTGCCGGTTTCGAGAAGCTGCGGTATTGATGCTGGATTTCTGAAAGGACTCGTCAATGTTTTCCTGGATGGCCTGGACGCTGCCGGTGGCGGTGTTCTTCAGTTGCATCGTGCTGATGCTGGTGGGCATGACGCTGTGGGAGTTGCGCAGCCCGACCGTGATGCGCAAGGGCTGGCTGCCGATGGCGACGACGCGCGGGGACCGGCTGTTCATCGGGCTGCTGCTGGCGGCCTATGTCAATCTGGCCTGGGTGGGCCTGGGCGAGAGGATGGTGCAGTGGTTCTCGCTGGAGGCCGAGCCTTCGGTGTGGATCAGCCTGGTGCTGTCCATGCTCGTGCTGGCCGTGGTCATGCGCAAAGGCTGATCACTTCATTCCATTTATCGACAGCCGGGTCCGAAGCTCCCCCGGGGCCCGCTGGTGCATGTGCATGTCGGGGAGACAGCAAGAATCTAGGAGACGGCAGATGAAACAACGACTTCATACCATCGCCCTCGCGGCGGCCCTGCTGGCGGCGGGGCAGGCGTCCTGGGCCGGAGAGGCGGAAGCCAAGAAGTGGATCGACGCGGAGTTCCAGCCCAGCACGCTGTCCAAGGACCAGCAGATGGCCGAGATGAAGTGGTTCATCGAGGCGGCCAAGAAGCTGCAGGCCAAGGGCGTCAAGGAGATCGCCGTGGTGTCCGAGACCATCACCACGCACGAGTACGAGAGCAAGACGCTGGCCAAGGCCTTCACCGAGATCACGGGCATCACCGTCAAGCACGACCTGATCCAGGAAGGCGACGTGGTCGAGAAGCTGCAGACCTCGATGCAGTCGGGCAAGTCCATCTATGACGGCTGGATCTCCGACTCCGACCTGATCGGCACGCACTACCGCTACGGCCGCATCATGAGCCTGACCGACTACATGGCCGGCGCGGGCAAGGACTTCACCAATCCGGGCCTGGATATCAAGGACTTCATCGGCACCAGCTTCACCACCGCGCCCGACGGCAAGCTCTACCAGCTGCCCGACCAGCAGTTCGCCAACCTCTACTGGTTCCGCGCCGACCTCTTCGAGCGCAAGGACCTCAAGGACAAGTTCAAGGCCAAGTACGGCTACGAGCTGGGCGTGCCGCTGAACTGGAGCGCCTACGAGGACATCGCCGAGTTCTTCACCAACGACGTCAAACAGATCGACGGCAAGCCCATCTACGGCCACATGGACTACGGCAAGAAGGACCCGTCGCTGGGTTGGCGCTTCACCGATGCCTGGCTGTCCATGGCCGGCGCGGCCGACAAGGGCATTCCCAACGGCATGCCCGTCGATGAATGGGGTATCCGCGTGGCCGACGACAAGTGCACGCCCGTGGGCGCTTCGGTCTCGCGCGGGGGCGCCACCAACTCGCCGGCCGCCGTGTTCGCGCTCACCAAGTACGTGGACTGGATGAAGAAATACGCGCCCAAGGAAGCCATGGGCATGACCTTCGGCGAGTCCGGCCCCGTGCCAGCCCAGGGCCATATCGCGCAGCAGATCTTCTGGTACACCGCCTTCACGGCCGACATGACCAAGCCCGGCCTGCCCGTGGTCAATGCCGACGGCACGCCCAAATGGCGCATGGCGCCCGGCCCCAACGGCCCCTACTGGAAGGACGGCATGCAAAACGGCTACCAGGACGTGGGCAGCTGGACCTTCTTCAAGGACCATGACGCCAACCGCACGGCCGCCGCCTGGCTCTACGCGCAGTTCGTCACCGCCAAGACCACCAGCCTCAAGAAGACCATCGTCGGCCTGACGCCCATCCGCGAGAGCGACATCCGTTCCAAGGCCATGACCGACATGGCGCCCAAGCTCGGCGGCCTGGTCGAGTTCTACCGCAGCCCCGCCCGCGTGGCCTGGACGCCCACCGGCAACAACGTGCCCGACTACCCCAAGCTGGCCCAGCTGTGGTGGAAGAACGTGGCCCAGGCCGTCACCGGCGAGAAGACGCCCCAGGGCGCCATGGACAACCTGGCCGAGGAAATGGACCAGGTCATGTCCCGCCTGCAGCGTGCCGGCATGGCGCACTGCGCTCCCAAGCTCAACCCCAAGGGCGACCCGGCCAAGTGGCTCAGCGACAAGCAGGCGCCGTGGAAGAAGCTGGCCAATGAAAAGCCCAAGGGCGAGACGATTGCGTATGACACGCTGCTCAATGCCTGGAAAAACGGCAAGGTGCGTTAGCACCCCCTGAGGCGCTTGCGCGCCTTCCCCCTCTCTACTTGCTTCGCAAGGGAGGGGGAAGGCGCCCTCGCCGCGAGGCGGCTCTTGCTCGGCGTCCCTGAGTTGGGCCGTGTCGGCTTTGGACAACATGCCCTGTGCTGGTCTCCCGGCCTATCGCCAAATTCGTTGACTGCAAAAAACACGAAACGAAAGATAGCGAAGAAAAAAATACAAAAACGAGCGAAAATAGCGGAAAACCCGATTCCGTCCCCTTCGCATTGGGCGCAGGCGTGGCGTCCCGGGTGCTGACATGGCGGCTACATGGCGCCCTGTTAACTTGCCCCACATTCCTTCGTCGAAGATCCATGTCCCTCGTTGCTTCCCCTCTGCCCACCGGCCGTGCCGCCCTGCTGGAACGCCTGGCCCAGCCTGAAACCTACGATCTGGCCATCATCGGCGGCGGTGCCACCGGCCTGGGCGTGGCCCTGGACGCGGCGGCGCGCGGGTTCAAGGTCGTGCTGGTGGAGTCGCACGACTTCGCCAAGGGCACGTCCTCGCGCGCAACCAAGCTGGTCCATGGTGGCGTGCGTTACCTGGCCCAGGGCAACATCGCCCTGGTGCGCGAAGCGCTGCACGAGCGCACCACGCTGCTGCACAACGCACCCCACCTGGCGCAGCCGCTGGCCTTTGTCATGCCGTCCTACAAGCTGCTGGACACGCCGTTCTATGGCATCGGCCTCAAGATGTATGACGCGCTGGCCGGCAAGGCAGGCTTGGGCGCCACCGAATTCCTCTCGCGCTCCAGCACCGTCAAGTGTTTGCCCACCGTGCGCCAGCAAGGCCTCAAGGGCGGCGTCAAATACTGGGACGGCCAGTTCGACGATGCCCGCCTGGCGCTGGCGCTGGCCCGCACGGCCGCTGCCAAGGGCGCGCTGCTGGTCAACTACTGCCCCGCGCTTGAACTGCTGCATGAAGGCGGCAAGGTCGCCGGCCTGATCTGCGAAGACTCGGAATCCGGCCGGCGCTTCACGCTGCGCGCCAAGTGCGTGGTCAACGCCACCGGCCCCTGGGTGGACCTGTTCCGCCAGCAGGATGCCGAGGCCCAGGGCCGACCCGTCAAGCCCATGGTCGCGCCCAGCCAGGGCGTGCACGTGGTCGTGGACCGCGACTTCCTGCCCAGCGATCACGCCCTGCTCGTGCCCAAGACGGCCGATGGCCGCGTGCTCTTTGCCGTGCCCTGGCTGGGCAAGGTCATCCTGGGCACCACCGACACGCCGCGCAACGACCTGGCGCGCGAGCCCCTGCCGTTCCCCGAGGAGCTGGACTTCATCCTCACCGAGGCCGGACGCTACCTCACGCGCCAGCCCACGCTGGCCGACGTGCGCAGCATGTGGGTCGGCCTGCGCCCGCTGGTCAAGCCCCAGGACGACGACGGCGAGAACACCAAGAAGATCAGCCGTGAGCACACGGTCATGTCCAGCCGCACCGGCCTGGTCACCGTCACGGGCGGCAAATGGACCACCTACCGCGCCATGGCCGAAGACGTGCTCTCCGAGTGCTTTGCCATCGGCCGCCTGCCGCACCGGCCCGGCGGCGTCACGGCCCGCCTGCCGCTGGCTGGCGCCCCGGCCGAATCCGCCGTGCACCACCGCATGAACCAGGTCCAGGGCCTGCACTCCTATGGCACGGAAGCCTCGGCGGTGGAGGCGTTGCCGGGCAACGACGAATGGCTGGCAGACGGCCTGAACGAAGCCATGGTGCGCTTTGCCGCGCGCTTCGAATACGCGCGCACCGTGGAAGACGTGCTGGCGCGCCGCAGCCGCCTGCTGTTCCTTGATGCGCGCAAGGCCGCCGAGGTGGCGCCGCGCGTGGCAGCCATCCTCCAGGAGGAGCTGGGGCAGGACGCCGGCCTGGCGGACTTCATGCCGCTGGCGGCCCAGTACCTGCCGGCCTGATTGCGGCTGAAGTCCCTCTCAAGCAAAACGCCCTGCACTGCAGGGCGTTTTGCTTTTGGAGGCAGATGCAAGTCGAGGAAAGATTGTCAAAATTGATGGATATCTATCTTTGATTGTTTTTATGAATCAGAATGCTGCCCATGGCATCTCGTAACGGTGCCAGCGAACAGCAGCCAGCACAAGGCTGACGAGGGAGGGGGAAATGATGAAGAAAGCGCTTGAAAGTCCGTTTTCCGCAGGGCAAGGGCCGTGCCCGAGCCCAACGCGGTGGCCCCAAGCCGCTGCGATGTCTGCGCCGCCGTAGTACGAGCGGCCAGCCCGCAGCAGACGATTGCGTTGAGTCTGCCACCCTTTGCCGAGCCCGCCAGGCTCGGCTTTTTTATGGGCGTTTCCGATGGTGTGCGGCCATCGGCAGGCCCAGCTTGCTCCTGGGTTGATAGCGCTCTTGTGGGGGTTGCGCAACGCTGCCGGCCAGGGGTGGAAAAGGCAGCTAAGGGTTTGACGCGCAAAGGAATTTCTGGGACAATCCCATGCTTCACGTGAAAATCGTGAAGTTATCTGCCCAGTGGAAGCGCCGAGAAATGGTTTTCGGCGTGGACGACGGGCCCAAGACTGACTGGCTGCTCGCGGCCCTTGAGAAGACTCTGGGGCTGTCGAGTGTTTGCTGGAGCAAGTTGGGAATATTGAAATGATCCAAACAGAATCTCGGTTAGAGGTTGCCGACAACACCGGCGCGAAGTCTGTTCAGTGCATCAAAGTGCTGGGCGGTTCTCATCGTCGCTATGCGAGTGTTGGTGACATCATCAAGGTGACCATCAAGGAAGCTGCACCGCGTGGACGCGTCAAAAAAGGCGAGGTCTACAGCGCGGTCGTGGTGCGTACGGCGAAGGGTATTCGCCGTGCTGATGGCTCGCTCGTCAAGTTCGACGGCAACGCCGCCGTTCTGCTGAACGCCAAGCTGGAGCCTATCGGCACCCGCATCTTTGGCCCCGTGACTCGTGAACTGCGCAACGAAAAGTTCATGAAGATCGTGTCCCTGGCACCTGAAGTTCTCTAAAGGAAGCACCATGAACAAGATTCGCAAGGGCGACCAAATCATCGTGCTGACCGGCCGTGACAAGGGCAAGCAAGGCGTGGTCTCGGCTCGCAAGGACGACTCCCACCTGTTGATCGATGGCATCAACATGGTGAAGAAGCACGTCAAGCCGAACCCCATGAAGGGCACCACCGGCGGTATCGTGGAAAAGGCCATGCCTATCCACCAATCCAACGTGGCCATCTTCAATGCAGCGACCGGCAAGGCTGATCGCGTGGGCATCAAGGTGCAGGCCGACGGCACACGCGTTCGCGTGTTCAAGTCCAGCGGCGCCGAAATCAAGGCGGCCTAAGGGGTAACACATGGCACGACTGCAAAAACTGTATCGCGAAAAGATCGCGGCTGAACTCAAGGAAAAGTTCGGCTACACCTCCTCCATGGAAGTGCCCCGTCTGACCAAGATCACCCTGAACATGGGTGTGAGCGAAGCCGTGGCCGACAAGAAGGTGATGGACAACGCCGTGGCTGACCTGACCAAGATTGCTGGTCAGAAGCCCGTGGTGACCAAGGCCAAGAAGGCTATCGCCGGCTTCAAGATCCGTGAAGGCCAGGCCATTGGCTGCATGGTGACCCTGCGTGGCGTTCAGATGTATGAATTCCTGGACCGTTTCGTCACCGTGGCTCTGCCCCGCGTGCGTGACTTCCGTGGTATCTCCGGCCGTTCTTTCGACGGTCGCGGCAACTACAACGTCGGCGTCAAGGAACAGATCATCTTCCCCGAAATCGAGTACGACAAGGTGGACGCTCTGCGTGGTCTGAACATCAGCATCACGACGACAGCTCGGACCGACGATGAGTGCAAGGCACTGCTCGCCGCTTTCCGTTTCCCCTTCAAGAACTGAGGTGGCGCATGGCTAAAGTTGCATTGATCCAGCGCGAACTCAAGCGCGAAAAGCTGGCAGCCAAGTACGCTGCCAAATACGCAGAACTGAAGGCAATCGCCGCTGACGCAAAGCGCAGCGACGAAGAGCGCGACGCCGCTCGCCTGGGCCTGCAGAAGCTGCCCCGTAACGCGAACCCCACTCGCCAGCGCAACCGCTGCGAGATCACGGGTCGTCCCCGTGGCACCTTCCGTCAATTCGGTCTGGGCCGCGCCAAGATCCGTGAACTGGCCTTCGCTGGCGACATCCCCGGTGTCACCAAGGCCAGCTGGTAAGCAAGCAGGAGAGATTAAACATGAGCATGAGTGATCCCATCGCTGACTTGCTGACCCGCATCCGCAATGCACAAATGGTCTCCAAGACCACCGTGACGGCTCCTTCCTCCAAGGTCAAGGTTGCCATCGCCCAGGTGCTGAAGGATGAAGGCTACATCGACGGCTTCCAAGTGAAGACCGACGCTGGCAAGTCCGAACTCGAAATTACCCTGAAGTACTACGCCGGCCGTCCGGTGATCGAGCGCATCGAGCGCGTGAGCCGTCCCGGCCTGCGCGTGTACAAGGGCCGTGACGCAATCCCCCAGGTCATGAACGGTATGGGCGTTGCCATCGTCACCACTCCCAAGGGCGTGATGACGGATCGCAAGGCACGCGCCACTGGCGTGGGCGGCGAAGTGCTGTGCTACGTGGCCTAACGGACATTAAGGAGAAATACTGAAATGTCTCGCGTAGCAAAGACTCCCGTGGCCATCCCCGCAGGCGTGGATGTGTCCATCAAAGACGACCAGATCAATGTGAAGGGCACCGGCGGCACGCTGTCGCAAGCCCAGAACGTTCTGGTGAAGATCTCCAACAACGAAGGCAAGCTGTCTTTCGAGCCCGTCAATGACTCGCGCGAAGCCAACGCCATGAGCGGCACCATGCGTCAGCTGGTGAACAACATGGTGGTGGGCGTGAGCAAGGGCTTCGAGAAGAAGCTGTCGCTGGTTGGCGTGGGTTTCAAGGCTTCGGCCTCGGGCTCCAAGCTGAACCTGGCGATCGGCTTTTCGCACCCGGTGAACTTCGAAATGCCGGCCGGCATCACTGTCACCACCCCCACACCGACCGAAATCTTGGTCAAGGGTGCTGACCGCCAGGCCGTTGGCCAGATGGCTGCTGAGATCCGTGCCGTTCGTCCTCCCGAGCCCTACAAGGGCAAGGGCATCCGTTACTCGGATGAGAAGGTCGTGATCAAAGAGACCAAGAAGAAGTAAGGAGCTGCATTATGTTGACCAAGAAAGAGCAGCGTCTCCGTCGTGCCCGCCAGACCCGCATCCGCATTGCACAGCAAGGCGTGGCACGTCTGAGCGTGAACCGTACGAACCTCCACATCTACGCAAGCGTGGTGTCGGAAGACGGCACCAAGGTGCTGGCTTCGGCCTCCACCGCCGAAGCCGAAGTGCGCACCCAACTGGGCGCCATCGGCAAGGGTGGCAACGTGGCTGCCGCTACGCTGATTGGCAAGCGCATTGCCGAGAAGGCGAAGGCTGCCGGCGTGGAGAAAGTGGCTTTCGATCGCGCTGGTTTCGCATACCACGGCCGCGTGAAGGCTTTGGCAGAAGCCGCTCGTGAAGCCGGCCTGCAGTTCTAAGCGGAGCGGATAGAAATGGCAAAGTTTTCTCCCAAGGTGCAAGACGAAGGTCGTGACGACGGTCTGCGCGAAAAAATGATCGCGGTGAACCGCGTCACCAAGGTTGTGAAGGGCGGTCGTATCCTCGGCTTCGCTGCACTGACCGTGGTTGGCGATGGTGATGGCCGCGTTGGCATGGGCAAGGGCAAGTCGAAAGAAGTGCCTGCAGCCGTGCAAAAGGCGATGGAAGAATCCCGTCGCAACATGATCAAGGTGTCTTTGAAGCACGGCACGATCCATCACACCGTGATGGGTCAGCATGGCGCAGCATCCGTGATGCTGAACCCCGCTCCCAAGGGTACCGGCATCATCGCCGGCGGCCCGATGCGCGCCGTTTTCGAAGTGCTGGGCATCACCGACATCGTGGCCAAGAGCCATGGTTCGTCGAATCCCTACAACATGGTCCGCGCGACTTTTGACGCTCTGAAGCACTCCACGACCCCTTCGGAAGTGGCAGCCAAGCGCGGCAAGTCGGTTGAAGACATCTTCACCGCCTGATCGGAGTCAATCACATGACAACGCAACAAACCGTGAAGGTGCAACTGGTGCGCAGCCCCATTGGCACCAAGGAATCGCACCGCGCCACTGTCCGTGGCCTGGGCCTGCGCAAGCTGAACAGCATCAGCGAACTGCAGGACACGCCTGCCGTGCGCGGCATGATCAACAAGATCAGCTACCTGGTCAAAGTTCTCTGAAAGGATTGATGATGGAACTCAATAGCATCAAGCCTGCAGAGGGCTCCAAGCACGCCAAGCGCCGTGTCGGTCGCGGCATCGGCTCCGGCCTGGGCAAGACTGCCGGCCGTGGTCACAAGGGTCAGAAGTCGCGTTCGGGTGGCTACCACAAGGTGGGCTTCGAAGGCGGTCAAATGCCTCTGCAGCGCCGTCTGCCCAAGCGTGGCTTCAAGTCGCATCTGCTGAAGTTCAATGCAGAAGTGACCCTGTCCGCTCTGGAACAGCTGGGCCTGGCCGAAGTCGATCTGGCAGCTCTGAAGCAAGCCGGTCTGGTTGGTGAAATCGCAAAGGTGGTCAAGATCATCAAGAGCGGTGAAATCAGCAAGGCTGTCAAGCTCAACGGCATCGGCGCTACCGCCGGCGCCAAGGCTGCCATCGAAGCTGCCGGTGGCAGCATCGCCTGATTAATGATCTGAAAGAAGACATCCGTGGCTACTAGCGCAGCTCAAATTGCAAAAACCGGAAAATTCGGCGATCTTCGCCGCCGTCTGGTTTTTCTGTTGCTCGCGCTGGTCGTTTACCGGATCGGGGCTCATATCCCCGTGCCGGGCATCGATCCAGCGCAGCTGCAGCAGCTGTTCAATGGCCAGCAGGGCGGCATTCTCAATCTGTTCAACATGTTCTCGGGTGGGGCGCTCTCGCGCTTCACGGTGTTCGCACTGGGGATCATGCCGTACATCTCGGCATCGATCATCATGCAGCTCATGACCTACGTGGTCCCTACATTCGAGCAGCTGAAAAAGGAAGGTGAATCGGGTCGTCGCAAGATCACCCAGTACACCCGCTACGGCACATTGGGCCTGGCGATTTTTCAGTCCCTGGGAATTGCCGTGGCTCTGGAAAGCTCCGCAGGTCTGGTTCTGAGCCCTGGCTTCGGCTTCCGCCTCACGGCGGTGGTCAGCCTGACGGCCGGCACCATGTTCCTGATGTGGCTCGGTGAACAGATCACGGAACGTGGTCTGGGCAACGGCATCTCGATCCTCATCTTTGGAGGTATCGCCGCAGGTCTGCCGAGCTCCATCGGTGGTCTGCTGGAGCTGGTGCGCACCGGTGCCATGAGCATCCTGGCCGCGATCTTCATCGTTCTCGTGGTGGCAGCCGTGACGTACTTCGTCGTGTTTGTCGAGCGGGGACAACGCAAGATCCTGGTGAACTATGCGCGTCGTCAGGTGGGTAACAAGGTGTATGGTGGCCAGTCTTCGCACTTGCCGCTGAAGCTGAATATGGCGGGGGTCATTCCTCCCATCTTCGCTTCCTCGATCATCTTGCTGCCGGCGACCGTTGTGAACTGGTTCAGTGCAGGGGAATCCATGCGCTGGCTGAAGGACATTGCTAGCACGCTGACCCCCGGTCAGCCGATCTATGTGATGCTCTACGCCACTGCCATCATCTTCTTCTGCTTCTTCTACACGGCCCTGGTGTTCAACAGCCGGGAAACCGCCGACAACCTGAAGAAGAGTGGTGCCTTCATCCCCGGGATCCGTCCCGGTGACCAGACGGCCCGCTACATTGACAAGATCCTGGTTCGCCTGACCCTGGCTGGCGCGGTGTACATCACATTCGTGTGCTTGTTGCCCGAGTTCCTGATCCTGAAGTACAACGTTCCGTTCTACTTCGGTGGCACATCACTGCTGATTATTGTGGTGGTGACCATGGACTTCATGGCCCAGGTGCAGAACTACATGATGTCGCAACAGTACGAATCGCTCCTCAAAAAGGCGAACTTCAAAGCGACACTTGGCAATTGAACTAAGTGATGGGCCTGGCCGGCGGTGCCGGCGGGTCCAGTAAGAGTTAGTAGACGCCCACTCGATCTATCCATCGCGGGCATGTTTCCCGGTCGATAGGCCGTAACGGATGTAGAGTTTTAGGAGAATGAAATGAGAGTTTCGGCTTCGGTCAAAAAAATCTGCCGTAACTGCAAGATCATCCGCCGCAAAGGTGTGGTGCGAGTGATCTGCACGGACCAGCGCCACAAGCAGCGCCAGGGTTGATAGGAAAGTTTGAGGACGAATAATGGCACGTATCGCTGGCATTAACATCCCGCCGCATCAGCACGCTGAAATCGGCCTGACCGCTATCTATGGGATCGGTCGCACCACTGCACGCAAGATCTGCGAAGCCGCTGGCATCGCATATTCCAAGAAAATCAAGGAACTGACTGACGGTGATCTGGAAAAGATCCGTGATCAGCTGACTTCCCTGACTCTGGAAGGTGATCTGCGTCGCGAAACAACGATGAACATCAAGCGTTTGATGGACATCGGTTGCTATCGCGGTTTCCGTCATCGTCGTGGCCTGCCCATGCGTGGTCAACGTACCCGCACGAATGCACGTACCCGCAAGGGTCCGCGCAAGGGTGCCGCGGCTTTGAAGAAATAAAGAGATTGAAAGATCACTATGGCTAAGTCTCCCGCAAACAACGCTGCACAGCGCGTTCGCAAGAAAGTCCGTAAGAACATTTCGGACGGCATTGCCCACGTGCACGCTTCGTTCAACAACACGATCATCACCATCACCGACCGCCAAGGCAACGCTCTGTCGTGGGCCTCGTCGGGTGGCCAGGGCTTCAAGGGTTCGCGCAAGTCGACTCCCTTCGCTGCCCAGGTGGCTTCGGAAGTGGCTGGTCGTGCTGCCATCGAACAGGGCATCAAGAACCTGGACGTCGAAATCAAGGGTCCCGGTCCTGGCCGTGAATCCTCGGTTCGCGCCCTGGGCGCCCTGGGCATCCGCATCACTTCCATCGCGGACGTGACGCCGGTTCCCCACAACGGCTGCCGCCCTCAAAAGCGCCGTCGTATCTAAGCTTTTTCACCAAGCCCACCGCCGCCCAGATGTGTAACATCGCGGGCGGCTCCCGTGCTTGTGCACGGCAGATGACACAAAGGAAATCAAGTGGCACGCTATATCGGCCCCAAGGCCAAACTCTCCCGCCGTGAAGGCACTGACCTGTTTCTGAAGAGTGCACGTCGCTCGATCGCCGACAAGTCCAAGTTCGACACCAAGCCCGGCCAGCACGGCCGCACTTCCGGTCAGCGTACTTCCGACTTCGGCCTGCAGCTGCGTGAAAAGCAGAAGGTCAAGCGCATGTACGGCGTGCTGGAAAAGCAATTCCGCCGCTACTTCGAAGCCGCCGACAAGAAGAAGGGCAACACCGGTGCCAATCTGCTGTCGCTGCTGGAGTCGCGTCTGGACAACGTGGTGTACCGCATGGGCTTCGGCTCGACCCGCTCGGAAGCGCGTCAGCTGGTGTCGCACAAGGCCATCACGGTCAACGGCCAATCCGTCAACATCCCTTCCTACATGGTGAAGGTGGGTGACGTGGTCGCCGTGCGTGAAAAGTCCAAGAAGCAGGCTCGTATCGTCGAAGCCCTGCAACTGGCTGGTCAAGTCGGTTTCCCCGCATGGGTGGAAGTGTCTGCCGACAAGGCTGAAGGCACGTTCAAGAAGTCGCCTGACCGCGACGAGTTCGGTGCAGACATCAACGAATCCCTGATCGTTGAGTTGTACTCGCGTTAATTCCGCGCAGCGACATTTCTGTAAAACCGTCCCCCAGCCGCGAGGCATCGCGCTGGGGTGCTTCACCAGCCTTACCGGTGTAACGAGCCGGGGGTATTGAGAGGAAGTCTGCATGCAAACCAATTTGCTGAAGCCCAAGACGATCAATGTCGAGCAGCTTGGCCACAATCGCGCCAAAGTTGTTCTGGAGCCGTTTGAGCGTGGCTACGGCCATACGCTGGGCAACGCCCTGCGCCGTGTCCTGCTCTCCTCCATGGTGGGTTACGCAGCGACGGAAGTGACGATTGCTGGTGTGTTGCACGAGTACTCGTCCATCGACGGTGTCCAGGAAGATGTGGTCAACATCCTGCTGAACCTCAAGGGTGTGGTGTTCAAGCTGCACAACCGCGATGAGGTCACGCTCTCGCTGCGCAAGGATGGCGAAGGCGTCGTGACGGCGCGCGACATCCAGACGCCCCACGACGTGGAAATCATCAACCCTGATCATGTCATCGCCAACCTGTCGCAAGGCGGCAAGCTGGACATGCAGATCAAGGTGGAGAAGGGCCGCGGCTATGTGCCCGGCAACGTGCGCCGCTATGGCGACGAGTCCACGAAGTCGATCGGCCGCATTGTGCTGGACGCTTCGTTCTCGCCCGTCAAGCGCGTGAGCTACGCCGTCGAATCGGCCCGCGTTGAACAACGCACCGACCTCGACAAGCTGGTGGTGGAGATCGAAACCAATGGTGCGATCACTGCCGAGGACGCCGTGCGCGCCTCCGCCAAGATCCTGGTGGAACAGCTCGCCGTGTTCGCTCAGCTGGACGGCGGCGATATCGCCAGCGTCTTCGATGCTCCGGCCGGTGGCCGTGGTGCCGCAACCGCCTTTGATCCCATCTTGCTGCGTCCCGTGGACGAGCTGGAACTCACCGTGCGTTCGGCCAACTGCCTCAAGGCAGAGAACATCTACTACATCGGCGACCTGATCCAGCGTACCGAAAACGAGCTGCTCAAGACCCCCAACCTGGGTCGCAAGTCGCTCAACGAGATCAAGGAAGTCCTGGCTTCCCGCGGTCTGACGCTGGGCATGAAGCTCGAGAACTGGCCGCCTGCTGGCCTGGAAAAGCGCTAAGCACTATAATTGCGGGCTCTCCTTTTTTGGAGAGCCTCAGTGCCTCGGGCAGTACCTGATACGGCTGCACGAATTAATCAACAACTTGCGCAAATTCGGTTGAGGCAAGCTGCAGATCCGGTAACGGGTCCAGGCTTGCATCCTTGTTTGCGCAAGCCCTAATTACATATTTTAGGAATAAAGCACCATGCGTCACGGTCACGGCCTCCGCAAACTCAATCGCACCTCTTCGCACCGCCTGGCGATGCTGAAGAACATGATGAATTCGCTCATCGAGCACGAAGCCATCAAGACCACCGTTCCCAAGGCCAAGGAACTGCGCCGCGTGATCGAGCCCATGATCACCCTGGCCAAGGTCGACACCGTTGCCAACCGCCGTCTGGCATTCGACCGCCTGCGCGACCGCGACAGCGTGACCAAGCTCTTCAACGAGCTGGGCCCCCGCTTCGCAAAGCGTCCTGGTGGCTACACCCGTATCCTGAAGATGGGCTTCCGCGTGGGCGACAACGCCCCCATGGCCTTCGTGGAACTGGTCGAGCGCGCTGAAGAAGGCGCCGCCGAAGCCAAGGCAGCTGAATAATCTGCTATAATTTTGGAATACCGCGCGATGGAGCAGTCTGGTAGCTCGTTGGGCTCATAACCCAAAGGTCGGAGGTTCAAATCCTTCTCGCGCAACCAAATTGAAAAGGGCTACGACAGTGTCGTAGCCCTTTTTTCATGCCCTCGCGCCAGGGCAAAGGCCAGGCGGACAGCCCGGCATCAGCCGCCCAGCTGGTTGCCGATGCGCTGGCCCAGCCGCAGGCGCACGCGGTGGGCGATTTCCTGGGCAACCTCGGGGCTGAGCACTTCGCTGATGTGCAGCAGCTCGGTGTAGTGCATGTACAGAAGACCGCGCAGGGTCTTGAATGCGGCCTCGTGCTCGGCGCCGCAGACGCTGGCGTCATTGGCCAGCACGCGCTCCACCACACCGGCCTGCAGCAGCGGGATCTTGCAGATGACGGCGTGGCGGGCGATCTCCAGGTCGATTTCCTGGAGCCGGCATTCCCATTCCTCGGGCAAGAATCGGTTGGCTGGCATGTCGGCTTTTCTCCTTTTTTCACTGCATGGGTACACCGGGGCGAAAGGCACCCGGTCTGGGGATGCTGTCATGTGAGCGGGGCTCGGTGGCCTGGGTCGCCAGGTTTACTGGCCCGGGCTTGATGCCTGTCAAACTTCGGTGGCGCAGGCACCCGCTGGAAGCCGGGCTCATGCTGCACTGCATCATGATGTCAGTCATGCGGCGCGGCCGCCAGTGCCCGTGCAGGCTGGTGGGCTTTTGCTCCCGGCAGGCCATGCTCTCTCGGCGCCGCTCCGGCAACGCAAAGGATCCACATGCTCGAGAAGATCGCCTCGCTGTTCCGTTATTTCAAGGCGGCCGTGCCGTTCCGGCTGGTGCCGGCACTGATTGCCACCGCCGTGCTGTTCGGCCTGCTGCTGATGCCCGTGCCCGAGGGGCTGACGCCCAAGGGCTGGCAGCTGGTCGCCATTTTCCTGACCACCATCGTGGCCATCATCCTCAAGGTCATGCCCATCGGCGTGATGGCCTTGATGGCCATCGTCATCGTCTCGCTGTCCCAGGTCACCTCCGGCTCGTCCAAGGGTGCCATCACCGATGCGCTGAGCAGCTTTTCCAGCCCGCTGATCTGGCTGATCGTGGTGGCCATCCTGATCTCGCGCGGCCTCAAGAAGACGGGGCTGGGCAGCCGCATCGGCCTGATGTTCATCGCCCTGCTGGGCAAACGCACCATCGGCATCGGCTACGGCCTGGCGATCTGCGAGCTGGTGCTGGCTCCGTTCACGCCCAGCAACACGGCGCGCGGCGGCGGCATCGTGCACCCGATCATGAAGTCCATCGCCAATGCCTTCGAGTCGGACCCGGCCAAGGGCACGCAGGGCAAGGTGGGCACCTACCTGGCCCTGGTCAACTACCACGCCAATCCCATCACCTCGGCCATGTTCCTGACCGCCACGGCGCCCAACCCGCTGGTGGTGGATTTCGTGGCCAAGGCCACGGGCCAGGCCCTGCACCTGAGCTGGACCACCTGGGCGCTGTACATGCTGCTGCCGGGCCTGCTGTGCCTGCTGCTGATGCCGCTGGTGATCTACCTGCTGTCGCCGCCCGAGCTCAAGGCCACGCCCAATGCCGTGGAGTACGCGCGCAGCGAGATGGCACGCATGGGGCCGCTGTCGGGCAAGGAGCGCGTGATGCTTGGCACCTTCGGCCTGATGCTGCTGCTGTGGGCCAACGTGCCGCAGATGCTGTTCGGCCCGGCCTTCGTGCTGGACCCCACCGTGGTCGCCTTCCTGGGCCTGTTCGTGCTGATCATCACGGGCACCATCGACTGGGATGACGTGCTGTCCGAGAAAAGCGCCTGGGATACCCTGGTATGGTTCGGCGCCCTGGTCATGCTGGCCGAGCAGCTCAACAAGCTCGGCGTGGTGTCCTGGTTTGCCGTGGGCATGAAGAATGCCATCGTCGCCAGCGGCCTGGACTGGCTGCCGGTGGCTGCCATCCTGGTAGGCGTGTTCGTGTTCTCGCACTACCTGTTCGCCAGCACCACGGCCCACATCAGCGCGATGATGCTGGCCTTCCTGACCGTGGGCGCGCAGCTGATTCCGGCCGACTATGTCGTGCCCTTCATGCTGATGATGACGGCCGGCTCGGCCATCATGATGACGCTCACGCACTACGCCACCGGCACTTCGCCCATCATCTTCGGCAGCGGCTACGTCACGCTGGGCAACTGGTGGCGCGTGGGTGCGGCCATGTGCGTGATCGAGCTGCTGATCTTTGCCGTGGTCGGCAGTGTCTGGTGGAAGCTGCTGGGCCTGTGGTGAGGGCGGGCGCCCTCAAGCCGTGGTCCGTGGCTCGCCCAGCGACAGCATGAGCCGGTTGGCCCAGTTGAAGAAGGCCGTGCCGTGCAGCACATCGGAGATGGCGGCATCGTCCAGGCCTGCGGTGCGCAGCGCATCGATGTGGGCGGGCTCCAGCGCAGGCGGCGTCTGGGTCAGCGCCACGGCCGCCGTGACGATGGCATTCCAGCGCGGCCCCAGGTCCGTGCCCGGGCCTTCGTCGAGCAGGCGCTGCACGTCGCCGCCCCGGCGCGAGAAGTGCGTGGCAAAGCGCGCATGGACCGAGGCGCAGTAGATGCAGCCATTGGCGCGCGAGGTGGCCGCAGCGGCCAGCTCGCGCTCGGCGCGCGGCAGGCCGGCGTCGGGGTTGTAGAAGATGTCCTTGTCGGTGCGCGTGCGTGCGCCCAGCGTGTCGGGGTCGCGCGCCAGCAGGCGGAAGTAGGGCGACTGCGCGCGTGAGGCATCGACCAGGCCTGCATGGTGGCGTTCGGTCAGCTCGCTTTCTTCCAGCGGCTCAATCCATGGCAGCCAGTCGAGTTGTTCCTGGGTGAAGACCTGGGGAGCGGCGGAGTTCGTTGAGGTCATGGCTGGGCTTGCAGGGTGGTGGGTTGATGGGCTGCCGGGGGCGCGGGGCGTGCAGCCAGCACGCGCAACCCCGCCACCACGCGGATCTGGAAGGACAGGAAGGACGCCAGCTGGGACAGGATGACGATGTCCGTCTCGCTCCAGCCCGCCTGTTGCAGCGCCTGCAGGGCCCCGGCGCTGGCGTCGCGCGGGTGGTAGGCCAGCAGGTGGGCATGGGCCAGCGCCGCGGCCAGGCGCGGGCCCAGCAGTGCGGCGTGGGCCGGGTCCACGGCATAGGCGGGGCCGGGCTGGTCCTCGCGGCTCAGCGGGCCTGCCGGGTAGCTGCCGTAGGGGCCGTGCGGGCCGCTGCCGGCCTGCAGGCTCTGGGCGCGGCCACGCACCACTTCGGACGCCACCACGGCGGCCAGTTCCGCATCCTCGGTGGCCAGCGCGCGTGTATAGAAGACGGCGCTGCGCGGCTCGCCATGCAGCCCGGCCGTGAAGGCGGCCAGGGCCAGCCGCTCGCGCAGCGAGACCGTGCCTGGCACGGGCTCGGCAGGCGTGAACAGGGCGGCAAAGCTTTGCTGGGCCTGCGTGCGTGCCTCGGTGCGGTGGCGGCGCACGCGGTCCAGAGCGCTGCCGGGGGTGATGTCGGCGAGGTGGTCGATCACGTCGCCGGGAAAGCGGGGCGTTGCGGTGGTGTTCATGGTCATGCGGCTTGCAGCAGTCCGGCCCGGACTGCTGGGAGGGAAGAAGGCGCTGGGGTGGACGTGGATGTGGACTCATCGGCACGGCGCCAGCCCAGGGCCGGTGCCACATGGGCGGCCGTCAGTTCGATCGAGCGCAGGATGGCGTTGTGCGGTGGGTCGATGGAATGCACCTGGAAGACGATGTCGCTCACGCGCGCCAGCGCCGTGTCGGCGCGCAGCGAGGCGATGACCTCGTCGGGCGTGCCCACATGTACGTCGTAGGCGGCGATGAGATCGGCCAGCGGCGCCTGCGGATCGACGCGGGCCGCCCATTGCGAGGGCTGGGCGGCATGGCGCAGGGCCACGCGGCGCAGGCCGGCCTCGGCCCAGCGCAGCGCCTCGTCGCGGCGGTCGGCCACGAACAGCGTGCGCGAGCCCAGGATGCGCGGCGCCCGCCCCGCGGGCAGGCAGGCGAGGTAGGCGTCGATGATGGGGTTCTGGATCTCGGACAGCGTGGCCTGCGGCGCGCCTTCGGGCCGTGGCTGGGTGCGCGACAGCATCAGGCCGTCGCCGTTGGCCCCGGCCCGCGCACCGCCCTCGGCCGAGAACGTGGCCTGCCAGACGCGCTCCAGCAGCTGCGGCGCGGCCGGGTACAGGCGCACGCCGCCAGCCAGCGCGCGCCCGGCCCAGGCGTCCTGCAGCACGCCGAAGTTGCGTGCGAAGACGGCGCCGCGCTCGGCGCCCTGCACGCCAAAGGCCTCGAAGGATTCGGCCGTGCCGCCCGTGCCCAGGCCCACCTCCAGGCGGCCGCCGGTCAGCAGGTCCAGCACGGCCGCGTCCTCGGCCACGCGCAGCGCGTTTTCCAGCGGCAGCGTGATCACGCCCGTGCCGATGCGGATGCGCCGCGTGCGCGCCGCCACATGGGCCAGAAAGACGAAGGGCGAGGGCAGGCCGCCCTCGCTTTCATGGAAATGGTGCTGGGCCACCCAGGCCGAGTCGAAGCCCTGGGCCTCGGCATGGGCGATCTGCTCGGCCACCAGGCGGTAGCGCTCGCCGGCCGGCGCATCGTCGAGCAGGCGGCTGAAGAAGCCCAGGCGCGGGCCGGTGCGGGAGCCGTGGCCACGGTTGGTATCAGGCGGTATGAGGGACAAAATCAATGCTCCTTTTGCCGGGAATGGCGTCCATGAGTTCACGCGTGTAGTCGCTGGTGGGGCGCTGGAACACTTCCTCCACGCTGCCCGCGTCCACCACCCGGCCCGCGCGCAGCACCGACACCGTGTCGGCGATCTGGCGCACCACGGCAAGGTCGTGCGAGATGAAGAGATAGGTCAGCCCCAGGTCCTGCTGCAGCTGGGCGAGCAGGGCGAGGATCTGCGCCTGCACCGTCACGTCCAGGGCCGATACGGCCTCGTCCAGCACCAGGACCTGCGGCTGCAGCACCAGGGCGCGCGCAATCGCCACGCGCTGGCGCTGGCCGCCCGACAGCGCATGCGGGCGCCGCTGCAGCACGGCGGCCGGCAGGCCCACGCGCTCCAGCATGTCGTGCACGCGCCGGCGGCGCTCATCGGCCGGCAGCGGGTCGAAGTTCAGCAGGGGCTCCTCGATGATGTCGAACACGCTCTGGCGCGGGTCCAGAGAGCTGAACGGGTTCTGGTAGACCAGCTGCACGCGGCGGCGCAGCTGGCGCAGGGCCTCGCCGTGCAGGCCCGTGACCTCGGTGCCTTCGATGCGGATGCGGCCCGCCGTGGGCCGGCCCAGGCCCACGATGGCGCGGATGGTGGTGGTCTTGCCCGAGCCCGACTCGCCCACGATGGCATGCGTGCTGCCCCGGCGCACGCGCAGCGACACGCCGTCCACGGCGCGGAAGATGCCGCGCCCGTGGGCCGAGGCATGGCCGGGCGCCGCGAACTCGTGCACCAGGTCCTCGACCTCGATGGCCCAGTCATCGGCCGTGGCAGGCCTGGGCGTGCGGCGCGGCGCGGGCGCCAGCGAAGGCGCATCGGCCAGCAGCCGCCGCGTATAGGCGCTTTGCGGATTGCGCAGCAGCTCCAGCGTGGGGCCCTGCTCCTGGATGCGGCCGCCCTGCATGACGACCAGGCGGTGCGAACGGTCGGCCGCCACGCCCAGGTCATGCGTGACCAGCAGCACGGCCGTGCCGGTCTCGCGGCGCAGCGCGTCGATCAGGTCCAGGATGCGCCGCTGCACGGTCACGTCCAGCGCGCTGGTGGGCTCGTCGGCAATGATGAGGGCGGGCCGCAGCGCGATGGCGATAGCGATCAGCACGCGCTGGCGCATGCCGCCCGACAGTTCGTGCGGATACTGGCGTGCGCGCAGCGCGGGCTGGGACAGGCCCACGCGGGCCAGCAGCTCCAGCACGCGCGCCTCCACGGCCGTGCGGTCGCGCAGGCCGTGGAGGCGCAGGATCTCGCCCACCTGGTCGCCCACCGTGCGCACGGGGTTCAGCGACATGGTGGGGTCCTGCGGCACCAGGCTGACCACGCGGCCGCGGATGGCGTTCCAGCGTGCGGCCGGCCACTCCGAAACCTCGGTGCCCTGCAGGCGGATGCTGCCGTGCTCGCGGTGGCCGTTGTCGGCCAAAAGGCCGATCACGGCCTGGGCCGTGGTGGTCTTGCCCGAGCCCGATTCGCCGACCAGGGCCACCACCTCGCCCGGCGCCACGGAAAACGACACGCCGTGCACCACGCGCTGCGCCTGGCCTGCGGCATCGCGGTAGGCCACGGCCAGGTCCTGCACTTCGAGCACAGGGGCGGTGGTTGCCACTGCTGGTGCGGCGTGGATGCGTTCCTCGATGGCGGCGCTCATGCAGGCCTCCGTGCGAAGGCCGTGGCGATGCGGTTGGCCGCCAGCACCACGGCCACCACGATCAGGCCCGGCGCCGTGGTCAGCCACCAGGCGGAGGCGATGTAGTTGCGGCCTTCGGCGATCAGCAGCCCCCATTCGGGCGTGGGCGGCGGCGCGCCGTAGCCCAGAAAACCCAGCGTGGAAATCGCAAGGATCGCCGAGCCGAACTGCAGCGCCGCCATGGCGATGACCGACGTCAGTGAGTTGGGCAGCACATGGCGCCACAGCACGGCGGCAAAGCGCCCGCCGCTGCCGAAGGCGGCCTCCACATAGTCGGAGCGGCGCACGCGCACCACCTCCGAGCGCACCAGGCGCGCGAAGCTGGCCACCGAGACCACGCCCACGGCAATGGCCGCGTTGATGGTGCCAAAGCCCAGCACGATGATGATGGTCAGCGACAGCAGCAGCGAAGGCACGGCCAGCAGCACATCGACCAGGCGCATCAGCGCATCTTCCGTGCGCCCGCCCGTGGCCCCGGCCAGCAGGCCGATCAGCGTGCCCACGGCCAGGCCCACGCCCACGGCCACGAAGGCGCCCGACAGCGAATGCACGGCGCCATGCACCACGCGCGCCCACAGGTCGCGCCCCAGCGCGTCCGTGCCCAGCCAGTGCGCGGCGCTGGGCGCCAGCAACTGCTGGCCGGCCTGGCCCGCGATCGGGTTCTGGTGGGCGAACCAGCCGGGCGCCAGCGCCCACAGCGCGGCCACGGCAATCACCAGCCAGGCCAGGGCCAGCGTGGGCGGCAGGCGTTTCAGGGATTGCAGGCGGGCCGGCAAGGCGAAGCTGCGGCGCGGGGCGGCTGGCGCAGGGGCCAAGGACGACGCTGGCAGCGCCGTGGGAATGGGAGTAGGAGTGGCGGGCGCGGCCTGGGCATCCAGGGCCGGGGAAAGAGCGCTTGAGACGGCAGTGTTCATGGCCGGTTCTCCACGGAATGGCGCAGGCGCGGATCAAGCAGCGGGTACAGCAGATCCACGGCGAGGTTGATGAGTACGAAGGCGGCGGCCGAGACGACCACCACGGCCTGGAGCACGGCCGTGTCCTGGTTGCCCACGGCCTGCTGGGTCAGCGTGCCCAGGCCATTGAGGCCGAACACGGCCTCCGTCACCACGGCGCCGGCCAGCAGCTCGCCGAACAGCACGCCGGCAATGGTCAGCGTGGGCAGCAGGGCATTGCGTGCCACATGGCGCAGCAGCACCCAGCGGCGCGAGGCGCCCTTGGCCCGTGCCACGGCCACGAAGGGCTGGGCCAGCACGGCGTCGATATTGCGCAGCAGCACCTGGGCCAGCGGCGCCGAGATCGGTACGGCCAGGGTCAGCGTGGGCAGCACCAGTCCTTCCCAGGGGCCGGGATTGATCACGGCGATCCAGCCCAGGCGGAACGACACCACCTGGATCAGCATGATCCCCAGCCAGAACACGGGCACCGAGACAAAGACCGAAGGCAGCGAATACAGCGCGTTGCGCAGCCAGGCAAAGGGCGCCAGGCTGGCAGCCGCCGCCAGCGCCACGGCCAGCAGCGCGGCTGCGGCAAAGCCCAGGGCCGCGAGCTTGAGCGTGGGCGGCAGGCTGGTGGCCAGGCCCTGGCTCACCGGCACGCCGGCCTGCAGCGAATAGCCGAAATGGCCCGTGAGGAACTGGCCCAGCGTGCGCAGGTACTGCTGCCACACGGGCTGGTCCGAGCCGTAGGCGGCGCGGATGTCGGCGATCTCCTGCGGGCCCAGGCCCAGCTCGGGGTTCAGGAACTTGATCAGCACGGCATCGCCCGGCAGCAGCTGCAGCAGGATGAACGAGACCGTGAAGGCCGCCCACAGCACCAGGGCGGCCTGTGCGATGCGGCTGAGCAGATAGCGGCGCGGCATGGTAGTGGTTCCTCAGGGAGCGTTCCGGTCAGCGCCTGGCCAGCCAGGTGCTGTAGAAGCTGGGCCGGCCTACGGCCTCGAAGCCCACGTCGCGCACCCAGCCCGCGCCCGCAAAGGCCTGGGGTTCCTCGAAGATGGGGATCACATAGGCCTGGTCGATCAGGTAGTTCTGCACCTCGCCGGCCAGCGCCAGGCGCCTGGCGGCATCGGTCTCGGCCGCGATGGCGTCGAACAGGCCGTTGAGCTTGGTGTCCTCGAAGGACTTGACCTTCTGGCTCACGCCGCCCTTTTGCAGCAGCACGTTGCGGTTGGTCGGGTAGTAGTTGCTCTTGATCACGTCGGGATCGGCGCGGCCCACCATGCCGGGCAGCACGCCGGTCTTGTCGGGGTCCAGCGTGTCCACGGCACGGCTGCCCGCGTCGCCCGACAGCACGTTGAGCTTGACGCCGATGCGCGCCCACTGCTGGGCCACGAGCTGCAGCGTCTCCTTGTTCTGCGGCTGGGGCAGGGACTCGTAGGTGGAGAGCACGAAATCGCGGCCGTCCTTCTGGCGCAGGCCGTTGGCGCCCAGCGTCCAGCCGGCCTCGTCCAGCAGCTGTTTCGCCTTGGCCTCGTCATAGGCCAGCTTGGCCGACAGGTCCACGAAGCCGGCCGCCGTGGAGGCAATCACCGAGCGCGCCTGCGGATAGCGCGGCGAGAACAGCGTCTCCACGATCTCCTTGGCATTGGTGCCGTGCAGCAGGGCCTGGCGCACCTTGAGATCGGCCACCAGGGCGTTGTCCGGGCGGATGGCCACGCTGTTGTTCACGCCGCGTGTGGGCGGGGCGTAGATGCTGAACTTCTGGTCCTCGACGCGCTTTTCGTCATAGGCCTGGATCTGGCGGATCAGCCCGGCCTGCCCGGCCAGCAGCGCGCCGATGCGCACGCTGTCCTCTGGCGTGACGATGAACTTCACCTCGTCCAGCCGCGCGCGGCCCTGGTGGGCCAGCTTGGCGGGACCCCAGGCATAGTCCTTGCGCACCTTGAGCACCAGCTCCTTGCCCAGCGTCTCGCTGGCCACCACGAAGGGGCCGGAGCCGATGATGCGCGTGGCGTCGCCCAGCTCCTCGAAGGGGCGGTCCAGCGTGGCCGGCGAGACCAGGCCCGAGCCGATCACCGAAGTGCCCTGCAGGAAGCCCGGCGAAGGCTTTCTGAAGAAGAACTTCACCGTCAGCGGGTCGACCACCTCGCTGCGCTCGTAGTTGTTGATCACCTCGGACACCGGCTGCTTGAGCGCCTTGTTGCCCAGGCCATAGGTGTCGAAGTTGCGCGCCACGGCCGCCGCGTCCAGCGGCGTGCCGTCGGAGAAGGTGACGCCGGGCCGCAGCTTGAAGCGGTACTCGGTGGCATCGGCATTCACGGTCCAGGACTCGGCGATCCAGGGCTGGATCTCCAGCGTCTTCGGGTCCTGGTAGGTCAGCTTGTCGGTGATCTGGTTGAGCACGCCGCCATTGGGGTAGAAGCCCCCGGCCGGCGGATAGAGGTTGGTGTGGGCCTGCTGCTCCAGGTAGACCAGGGTGCCGCCTTCCACGGGGCCAGCAGCCGCGCCCGCCTGGGCCGTATCGGCCTGCTTGGAGCACGCCGCCAGCAGCAGGCTGCTGCCCGCCAATACCGCTATCGCGGCCTTCCATGCCACCTGACCCGCCTTCGATTGGGAAAACACGTTCGTACCTCGCCGCCGCTGGGGCGCTGAAAAACAAGACTGCCGGCCACAGGACCGGCTCCATGTTTTTCATGCTATCGATGCCAAATATTTGCGCTCATATATCGAGTTGCATCGATATTTGGAAAACGACTAAGGGATTGGGCCCCCGCATATCTGCCCAGTGCATAAGCGCAGACGGATTCGTTTGTTTGCCGCGCATGCGGCGGTCCCAACAATGGGCTGGTACTTCCTTCACCGAAAGCCCGTCCATGAGCCATCTCAACGAATACCTCGCCGAAAAGCGCGCCGCCGTGCTCGCCCGCAGCGCCACCGTCGCGGCCGGCACGGCCCAGCCCGCCCACCTCAAGGCCCATGTGCGCGCCGAGGGCCGCAGCGGCGTGCGCCGCCTGCGCATCCGCGAGCACCAGGTCATCAGCGACAGCCCGCCCGACTTCGCGGGCTACAACCTCGGCCCCAGCTCGCCCGAGCTGCAGCTGGGCGTGCTGGGCACCTGCGTGACCCACATCTTTCTGATCCAGGCGGCCGAGCGCCAGGTGCCCGTGGAGAGCCTGGAGGTCGAGGTCACGGGCATCATCGATCCGCGCGGCGGCAAGCCCGGCCACGAGGCCACGCCCATCTGGCCGCATGAGATCGGCTACACCGTGCACATCGACTCGCCCGCCAGCCGCGCCGAGATCGATGCGCTGTTCGAGGCCGTGGAGCGCACCTGCCCCATCCTCAACCTGCTGCGCAATCCGCAGAACATCCGCGCCGAAGTGCGCCACACCGACTCCAGCGCCGCCGCGCGCCTGGCAGCCTGAACACCGTGCAGAAAGCACCCCTGTCATGACCCTGCCACTCGACCACATCGTCATCGCGGTCCAGGACCTGGAACGCACCATTGCCGACTACACCGCGCTGGGCTTCAACGTGCTGCGCGGCGGCGAGCATCCGGGCCGCTCCACGCACAACGCCCTGGTGGTGTTTGCCGACGGCGCCTACTTTGAACTCATCGCCTGGCGCGCACCCGCGCCCGAGGAGCGCTGGTGGCAGCAACTGCAGCGCCATGGCGAGGGCATTGTCGATTTCGCGCTGCTGCCCACCGAGACCGGCGCCGTGGTTGCCGCCGCCCAGGCGCGCGGTCTGGACTACGAGGCGCCCTACGAAGGCGGCCGCCTGCGCCCCGACGGCGCGCAGCTGCGCTGGCGCAATGCACGCGCCCGCAGCCAGGACCTGCCCTTTCTCTGCGGCGACCTCACGCCGCGCGCCCTGCGCGTGCCTGAGGGCGATGCACGCGTGCACCCCAACGGCGCCACCGGCGTGGCCCGGCTGCACGTGGCCGTGCATGACCTGCGCGCCAGCCTGGCACGCTGGCGCGCGCTGCTGGGCGAGGGCGCAGACATTGGTGAGGCCCGGCTGTCGGACGACGGCAGCGCCTACCGCGCATCGCTGAGGCTGGGCGCCACCGAGCTGGTGCTGGCTGCGCCTGCCCAGGGCGTTGCCACGGGCACCCTGGGCCACCGTCTGGCCACGCGCGGTGAAGGCCCTTATGCCATCGAGCTGCAGGTACGCCAGCCCGCGTCTGCGCTGGCGCTGGACGAGACCGCCACGCATGGCGCGCGCATCGTGCTGGCCCAGGTTTCCCCGGCCAGGGAAACCGCCGCCGCCTAGGCGAAATGCGTGGGCGCTAGAATGGCGCCCCGCTGACACCCATGCCCACCCCGGTGGGCGTTTTCGTTGCAGCCGCGGCCTCCCTTGAGGGGCGCCGTGGCGCGGCGCTGCTTGCCATGACGACTGCTTCCACTCCTGCCACGCTGGGCATAGATTTCGGTACCTCCAACTCCGCCATGGCCTGGCGCGCCCCCGGCCAGACCGCACGCCTGCTGCCGCTGGAGGGCGATGCCTGCGGCATGCCCACGGCGCTGTTCTTCCATACGGACGAGCACAGCACCCATTTCGGGCGCGACGCCATGGCCCAGTACCTGGACGGCGAGCCGGGCCGGCTCATGCGCTCCCTCAAAAGCTTGCTGGGCAGTGCGCTGCTGCAGGAAAAGACGGCGGTGCACGACCAGTTCGTGAGCTACCAGGACATCATCGGCCTGTTCCTGCGCCGCGTGGCCGACCGGGCGCGTGCCTCGCTGGACGGCCGCCTGCCCGAGCGCGTGGTGCTGGGCCGGCCCGTGCATTTCGTGGACGACCATCCCGAGCGCGACCGCCAGGCCCAGCAGGCCCTGGCCGATGCCGCGCGCGCCGCAGGCCTGGGCGAAGTGGATTTCCAGATGGAGCCCATTGCCGCCGCGCTGGACTACGAGCAGCGCCTCACGCAGGAATCCGTGGTGCTGGTGGTGGACATCGGCGGCGGTACCTCCGACTTCACCGTCGTGCGCCTGGGCCCCGAGCAGGCCGGCCGCAGCGATCGCCGCGACGACATCCTGGCCACCAGCGGCGTGCACATCGGCGGCACGGACTTCGACCACCGGCTCAACCTTGCCCAGCTCATGCCGCTGCTGGGCTACCGGCACATCGGCCCCAGCGGCCGCGAAGTGCCCAGCCGCGTGTTCTTCGACCTCTCGACCTGGCACCTGATCCAGTGGCTGTACTCGCCCAAGGCCCTGGCCGAGGCGCGCAACCTGCGCACCGACTACAGCGACCAGCGCCTGCACAAGCGCCTGATGGACGTGCTGGAACTGCGCGAAGGCCACCGCCTGGCCGCCGTGGTGGAGCAGGCCAAGATCGAGGCGTCCACGCGCCATGCCGAAGCGGCCATCGAGCTGGGCTGGCTGGAATCGGGCCTGTCCGCCGCCATCTCGCCCGAGGTGCTGCACGAGCAGCTGCAAGGCCCGCTGCAACAGGTCGTTGCCTGCGCCCAGGACTGTCTGCGCCTGGCCGGCGTGGCGCCCCAGGCGCTGGACGCCATCTACCTCACGGGCGGCTCATCGGCCCTGCGCACGCTGCGCGATGCGCTGCGCGAGGCCTTCCCGGGCGTGCCGCAGGTCGAGGGCGACCTGTTCGGCGGCGTGGCCACCGGCCTCGCGTATGCCTGATCAATCCGCGTCGCCGTCCTCCTCGGCGGCCTGCTTGATCGCCAGCGCGGCGTCATAGAGGCGGTTGCGCGGTGCGCCTGTGATCTCGGCGGCCAGGCGCACGGCGGTCTTGGTGGGCAGCTCGGCCAGCAGCAGGCGCAGCACGCGCAGGGCGTCGGCGTCGGCCTCATCGCCACCCAGGGCCACCGGGTGCAGCACCACGGCGAATTCGCCCTTGCTGCGCTGGGGCACGGCCTGCAGCCAGGCCGGCAGCGCGCTGGCGGGCATGGTGGCAATGTCCTCGAACTGTTTGGTGATCTCTCGTGCCAGCGTTACCGGGCGCTCGCCCAGCGTGGCCAGCGCGGCGGCCAGGTCGGCAATGCGGTGGGGGGCCTCCAGCAGCACGGTGCAGCGCGGCTGCAGGGCCAGCTGCTGCACGGCGGCCAGGCGCTCGGCCGACTTGGTGGGCAGAAAGCCTGCGAAGACGAAACCTCCCTCGCCCTGTGAAGGCGTGACCGCGCCGGCCACGCTGATGGCCGCCGTGATGCTGCTGGCGCCGGGCAGCGGAATGCAGCGCAGGCCCGCGGCCTGCACGGCTGCGCACAGGCGTGCGCCGGGGTCGCTGACGCCGGGCGTGCCCGCATCGCTGACATAGGCGATGCGCTGGCCCTGCTGCAGCCGCGCCACGATCTGCTGTGCCGCCTCGGCCTCGTTGTGCTGGTGCACGGCCAGCAGCTGGCTGCCGGGGCGGTCCAGTCCATAGGAGCGCAGCAGGCCCTGCGTGTGGCGCGTGTCCTCGCAGGCCACGCAGTCCACCAGCTGCAGCACATGCAGGGCGCGCAGGCTGATGTCGGCCAGGTTGCCGATGGGAGTGGCCACCACGTAGAGGGCGCCCTGCGGATAATGCTGGGATGCCGCAGCATCCTTGGCTGCGCCCAGCGCGGTGGCGAAAGAGGTAGTCAATGGGTTTCCTTGCGAAAAAGCCGGCAGGCGCGGGGCCGTCTGCCCTCACGACCCGGCACCGGGGCCAGCAGGCCGAGGATGCGGCGCTGGCCCATCTGCAGGCGGCCGGCCTGCGTCTGGTCGAGCGCAATTATCGGACGCCGGGCCGCGGCGGCGGCGAGATCGACCTCATCGTGCAGGCGCGCGACGGCACCGTGGTCTTCGTCGAGGTGCGCAGCCGCGGCACGCGCGCCTTCGGCGGTGCCGGCGCCAGCATCGGTGTCACCAAGCAGCGGCGTATCGTATTTGCGGCGCGCCACTACCTGATGCGCTGGTCCGCGCCGCCGCCGTGCCGCTTCGACGTGGTGCTGGTCGAGCCCGGCGCCGGGTCCGCCGTGCAGTGGCTGCAGGCCGCCTTTGACGCCGAAGGCGCCTGATCCGTTACCGCTGCAGCACAAATAACGCCTGGCTACGAAAGACTTCAAGGGCGGCAGTTATCATCGGGCCTCCATGCTTGAGCAACGTATCCAACAGCATTTCATCGACAGCGCCGACCTGAAATACCAGGCCGCCCAGGCGCTGAGCCAGCCCATTGCGGCGGCAGTGCAGGCCATGCTGGCCTGCGTGACCAGTGGCGGCAAGGTTCTGGCCTGCGGCGCGGGCGCCTCTGCCAGCGATGCCCAACTCTTCGCCGCCCTGTGCGTGGCCGGCTTCGAACGCGACCGGCCCGAGCTGGCTGCCGTGGCCCTGGTCTCCGACGGCGGCCTGCTGGGCACCGTGGGCGCCACGGGCTCGGGCGGCAACGCCACCCAGTACCTGGCGCGCCAGATACGCGCCCTGGGCCAGCCCGGCGACCTGTTGCTGGTGCTGTCCGCCACGGGCAACGACGTGGCCGTGCTGGAGGCCCTGGATGCCGCCCATGAGCGCGACATGATGGCCGTGGTGCTGACCGGCCGCACGGGCGGCTCGCTGGCCGGCCGCGTGCGCGAGACCGATGTTCTGATCTGCGTGCCGCACGACCGTGCGGCGCGCGTGCGCGAAACCCATACGCTGGTGCTGCACTGCCTGTGCGACGGCGTGGATGCCCAGTTACTTGGTGAACAGGAGATGCCTCTATGAAGTTCCGTTGGTCCCGCGCCGCCTGCGGTGTGCTCGCCGTCGCGTCCCTGGGCGCCGCCCTGTCGGGCTGTGTCGCCCTGGTGGGCGGCAGCGCCGTGATGGCCGGCATGTCGGTGGCGGACCGCCGCACCACCGGCACCCAGGTGGAAGACCAGGGCATCGAGCTGCGCGCCAACAACCGCATCGCCGAAGTGCTGGGCGACAAGGCCCATGTCAACGTCACCAGCTACAACCGCCAGGTGCTGCTGACCGGCGAGGCCGGCAACGAGGCCGACCGCCAGACCATCGAGAAGCTCGTGCGCGAGCAGCCCACGGTGCGCAATGTCTTCAACGAAGTGGTGGTGGCTCCCTTCACCTCCACGCTGAGCCAGCGCTCCAAGGACACGCTGATCACCACCCAGGTCAAGGCCAGCCTGCTGGACGCCAAGGACATCCAGGCCTCGGCCTTCAAGGTCGTGACCGAGAACAAGGTCGTCTTCCTGATGGGCATCGTCACCCCGCGCGAAGCCAAGCGCGGTGCCGAGATTGCACGCGGCATCAACGACGTGACCAAGGTCGTGCGCGTGGTGGAAGTCATCTCCGAGGACGAACTGGCCCGCATGCAGCCCCAGTCCGCCCCCGTGGTCACCGACGACTCCGGCAAGGCCGCCGCAGCCAGCGCCCCCACCAGCCTCTCGGAAAGCAGCCTGTCCACCCCCGCAGGCGCCACCGCCACCCCGGTGAAGTGATCACCGCCGCCTGAAAGCAAAAGCCGGAACATGTTCCGGCTTTTTTCATTGCTTACTGAGTCAGCCACTGCAACCGACCTTTGAAACCGGCGCGACCAAAAAGCCAGGGACGCCGAGCAAGAGCCGCCTCGCGGCGAGGGCGTCGTCCCCCTCCCCCGCGAAGCGGGTAGAGAGGGGGAAGCGGCGTAAGCCGCTCAGGGGGTGAGCCTCTTGATCAGGCTGGAGGTATCCCAGCGCCTGCCGCCCATCTGCTGCACATCGGCATAGAACTGGTCCACCAGGGCCGTGACGGGCAGGCGCGCGCCGTTGCGCTGGGCTTCGGCCAGCACCAGGCCCAGGTCCTTGCGCATCCAGTCCACGGCAAAGCCGAAGTCGAACTTGCCTTCGGCCATGGTGCGGCCGCGGTTGTCCATCTGCCAGCTCTGGGCCGCGCCCTTGCCGATGACGTCCAGCACGGCGGGAATGTCCAGGCCCGCGCGCTGGCCGAAGGCGATGGCCTCGGACAGGCCTTGCACCAGGCCGGCGATGCAGATCTGGTTGACCATCTTGGTGAGCTGGCCGGCGCCGCTGTCGCCCATCAGCGTGCAGGCGCGCGAGAAGGCCATGGCCACGGGCTGCATGGTGGCGAAGGCGGCCTCGTCGCCGCCGCACATCACGGTGAGCTGGCCGTTCTGGGCGCCCGCCTGGCCACCCGAGACGGGTGCGTCGATGAACTGCAGGCCCAGCTCCAGCCCGGCCGCATGCAGCTCGCGCGCGACTTCGGCCGATGCCGTCGTGTGGTCGGCGAAGATGGCGCCGCGGCGCATGCCGGCGAAGGCACCATCCGGGCCCAGCACGACCGAGCGCAGGTCATCGTCATTGCCCACGCAGCTGAACACGATGTCGGCGCCGGCCACGGCCTCGCGCGGCGTGGCCGCATGGCCGCCGTTGAACTCCTCGCACCAGGCGCGGGCCTTGGCCGGCGTGCGGTTGTAGACCGTGACGCGGTGGCCTGCCGTGGCCAGGTGGCCGGCCATGGGGTAGCCCATGACGCCCAGCCCGAGGAAGGCCACGGAAAGAGGGGCGGTGTCCGCATAGCTGCGGGCGGCGATGGAGGAGTCGGACATGGAAGCAATCCTGAGAGGTGGTGGGAGGCGGGTGGCGCAGGGCTGCGTCCGGCGCGGCCCTGGAAGGAGCCGGCATGCCGGCTCAGCGCACTGAAGGCGCGGTCAGGGCATGCATGGCACGCCCCTCAGACGATGGCGAAATGCTCGGTGCCCGCCGCTAGGTCCAGCGACTTGGCGCGCTGGCTGCCCAGCTTGATCTGCAGCCGCAGGTCGTTGACCGAGTCGGCATTGCGCAGTGCATCCTCGTAGGTGACCAGGTTGGACTCGAACAGGTCGAACAGCGCCTGGTCGAAGGTCTGCATGCCCAGGTTGCGGCTTTTCTTCATGATCTCCTTGATCTCGGTGACCTCGCCCTTGAAGATCAGGTCGGAGATCAGCGGCGAGTTGAGCATCACCTCGATGGCGGCCACGCGGCCCTTGCTGTCCTGCTTGGGCAGCAGGCGCTGGGAGACCATGGCGCGCAGGTTCAGCGACAGGTCCATCAACAGCTGCGGGCGGCGGTCCTCGGGGAAGAAGTTGACGATGCGGTCCAGCGCCTGGTTGGCGCTGTTGGCGTGCAGCGTGGCCAGGCACAGGTGGCCGGTTTCCGAGAAGGCGATGGCGTGCTCCATGGTCTCGCGGTCGCGGATTTCGCCCATCAGGATCACGTCCGGCGCCTGGCGCAGGGAGTTCTTGAGCGCCGCGTCCCAGCTGTCCGTGTCCAGGCCCACTTCGCGCTGCGTGACCACGCAGTTCTTGTGCGGGTGCACGAATTCGATGGGATCCTCGATGGTCACGATGTGGCCGTAGGAGCTCTCGTTGCGCCAGTCCACCATGGCGGCCAGCGTGGTGGATTTGCCCGAGCCTGTGGCGCCGACCAGGATGCACAGGCCGCGCTTGGTCATGGCCACCTCCTTGAGCACCTGGGGCACGCCCAGGCTGTCGATGGTGGGCAGGGCCAGCGGAATCGTCCGCATCACCATGCCCACGCGGCCCTGCTGGATGAAGGCGTTGACGCGAAAGCGCCCTATGCCCGGCGGCGAGATGGCGAAGTTGCACTCCTTGGTGCGCTCGAAATCGGCGATCTGCTTGTCGCTCATGACCGAGCGCGCCAGCGTCAGCGTGTGCACGGGCGACAGCGGCTGCGGCGACACCTTGGTGATGCGCCCGTCGATCTTGATCGCCGGCGGGAATTCCGCCGTGATGAACAAGTCGCTGCCGTTGCGGCTGACCATGAGCTTGAGCAGGTCGTTGATGAACTTGGTGGCCTGATCTCTTTCCATTGCCGTATTCCCCCGGGCATTGCGCGCCGTTGTGGCGCGCAGGTTGTTTTGTTATTTGCAGGTAGGCCGGTCCGGCCCGCAGGGGCCAGGCGTCCTCATATTCAACTCACTCACTCACTGTCTATGTGTGCTGCTCTTCGCCCAGGCGCACGCTGATGGCGCGCAGCCGGAACGAGAGCTTGCGCGCCAGCAGCGCCATCAGCTTGGCGGCCAGCGCGGCGTCCTTGGCCATCATCTCGTCCAGCGCCTCGGCGCTGAGCACGCCGATCTCGCAGTCGGTCAGCGTGGTGCAGCTGGAAAAGCGCGGCCCGCCGTCCAGCAGGGACATCTCGCCCAGGATGTCGCCGGGCCGCGTCTGCGCCAGGCGCATGCGCTCGCCCCAGGGCTGCTGGCGCTCCACGGCGATCTGGCCGGACAGCACCACGGCCATGAAGCTGCCGTTCTCTTCCTGGCGGATCACGTCGCGTTGCGGTGCCACGGCCGCGTAGATGAAATATTCGCTCAGCCGCTGCAGGCTGGCCGCATCCAGCTGGCCCAGGTAGCGGTCGCGCGACCACAGCTGCTCCAGCTGGCCCCCGCCGCCGCGCGGCAGCCGCGTGGCCCCGACCTCGATGGCGCGCGCCTCCCAGGGAACGGGAGGAGTGTGCGGGTCCATGAAGCCATGCGCCGCCAGCGTGGTCGTGAAGAAGGCCGACTCGGAGGCCGGGGCCGAAGGCTCCTGGCCGCTTCGCAGCTTGCGGAAAATGCTTTTCATGGCGCGTGGCGAGAGGCTGGGCGGGTGGCGGTCAGCCCGGGAAGTTGTCCGGTATCTTGGCCTTGGCGCGGGCTTCCGCCGGGCTGATCAGGTTGCGCCGCACCAGATCGGTCAGGTTCTGGTCCAGCGTCTGCATGCCCACATTCTGACTCGTCTGGATGGTGGAGTACATCTGGGCGACCTTGGCCTCGCGGATCAGGTTGCGGATGGCGCTGGTGCCCAGCATGATTTCGTGGGCCGCGATGCGGCCCTGGCCGTCCTTGGTCTTGCACAGCGTCTGCGAGATCACGGCCTGCAGCGATTCGGAGAGCATGGCGCGCACCATCTCCTTTTCCTCGGCGGGGAAGACGTCGATGATGCGGTCGATGGTCTTGGCGGCGCTGGAGGTGTGCAGGGTGCCGAAGACCAGGTGGCCCGTCTCGGCCGCGGTCATGGCCAGGCGGATGGTTTCGAGGTCACGCATTTCGCCCACCAGGATGGCGTCCGGGTCCTCGCGCAGCGCCGAGCGCAGGGCGGCCGAGAACGACTGCGTCATCGGCCCGACTTCGCGCTGGTTGATCAGGCACTTCTTGGAGTCGTGCACGAATTCGATGGGGTCCTCCACCGTCAGGATGTGCCCGTACTCGGTCTCGTTGAGGTGGTTGACCATGCCGGCCAGCGTGGTGGACTTGCCCGAGCCCGTGGGGCCGGTCACCAGCACCAGGCCGCGCGGCTTCAGGGCCAGGTCGCCGAAGATGCGCGGCGCGTTGAGCTGCTCCAGCGTCAGGATCTTGCTGGGAATGGTCCGGAAGACGGCGGCCGCGCCCCGGTACTGGTTGAAGGCGTTGACACGGAAGCGCGCCAGCCCCTCGATCTCGAACGAGAAGTCCACCTCCAGGAACTCCTCGTAGGCCTTGCGCTGGGAGTCGCTCATGATGTCGTAGACCATGGCGTGGACCGTCTTGTGGTCCAGCGGATCGACATTGATGCGGCGCACATCGCCGTGCACACGGATCATCGGCGGCAGCCCCGCGGACAGGTGCAGGTCGGAGGCCTTGTTCTTGACGCTGAATGCCAGCAATTGGGTGATGTCCACGGAGTTCGCTCCCTCGTTTGGTACGCTGGCGGCAATTATGACGACGATTGAAAACAAGCTTCAACAGATTCACGAACGGATTGCCTCGGCCTGCGCGCAGGCGGGCAGGGCGTCCGGCTCGGTGCAATTGCTGTCCGTCTCCAAGACCTTCGGCGCCGACGCCGTGCGCGAGGCCGTGCTGGCCGGCGAGCGCAGCTTCGGCGAGAACTACATCCAGGAGGGCGTGGAAAAGATCGCCGCCGTGCGCGCCATGGGCCTGCTGGGCGGCGAGGCCCTGCAATGGCATTGCATAGGCCCCATCCAGAGCAACAAGACGCGCCTAGTGGCCGAGCATTTCGACTGGGCCCAGACCGTGGACCGCCTGAAGATCGCCGAGCGCCTGTCGGCCCAGCGTCCCGAGGGCCTGGCGCCGCTGCAGGTCTGTATCCAGCTGAACGTGGATGGCGGCGAGACCAAGGCCGGCGTGGCGCCGCAGCAGGCGCTGGAGCTGGCCGCCGCCATCGTGCAGCTGCCGCGCCTGGCGCTGCGCGGCGTGATGAGCATTCCCGACGATGCGCCGGGCTTCGAGGCCCAGCGCGAGGTGCATGCCCGCGCCACAGCCGTCTTCGAACAGATCCGCGCCAGCGGCCTGCCGGGGCTGGAGCGCTTCGACACGGTTTCCATGGGAATGACCGGCGACCTGGAAGCGGCCGTGGCCGCCGGATCGACCATGGTGCGCGTGGGCAGCGGTATCTTCGGCCAGAGAAACTACGCCCCGCGTTGAGCGGGGCGTAGCTGGCTTGGCTGGCGGGGCAGGCCGCCTCAGCGCCCGCCAGGCCGCTTCATCTGGCAGTCCGTGGGCAATTCCACCTGCTCGGGCGTGTAGACGGCATCGGTGCGAAAGCCGTAGTTCGTGCCTTCCCAACCGGCCTTGACCAGCTTGCTGTCCACGGGCGCGATGGTGTTGACCACCTGGGGCAGCAGCAGCTGGTGGTCCTTGCCGCGCATGCGCACGGGGCCGACCACGGTGTCCATCTGCAAATCCTCCATGGCCAGCGCGATCTTCACGGGTTCGGTGGACTGTGCCTTGGCCATGGCTGCGGCCAGCATGCGCGGCACCAGGTCCATGCGCGGGGCCAGGAAGTCCTTGCCCATGCGGGCCTTGTATTCCTGGGCGCGGGCGTCGGCCAGCGGGCGGCCGGCCTGGCCCGGGTGCCATTCGGCCACCCAGGTCAGCTGGCCGATGCGGGTCTGGGCGAAGGATGTCACCGTGCCCGGCATGCCGCCCGCGCTGTGGTTGAAGTAGCGCAGGTCATAGCCCGAGTCGGCGGCTGACTTGAGCAGCAGGGTCAGGTCCTGGCCCCAGTTGCCCGTGATCACCGAGTCCGCACCCGTTTCCTTGATCTTGGCCACATAGGGCGCGAAGTCCTTGACCCGGCCTATGGGGTGGAGCATCTCGCCCGTGAACTGGATGTCGGGCCGGGCCGCGCTCACCATCTGGCGCCCGTAGGCCGCCCACTGCTTGCCGTGGGCGTAGTCCTGGTTGAGCAGGTAGACCTTGCGGATGCCGGGCTGGGTCTTGATGTAGCTGGCAATCGCCTGCATGCGCATGGCGGTGTTGGCATCGAACATGAAGTGCCAGAAGCTGCAGGCCTTGCCCGTCAGCTCGGGGTCGATGGAGGAGTGGTTGAGCACCAGCACCTCCTTGCCCGGATTGCGCTGGTTGTGGCGCGAGGCTGCCTGCACCAGCGCCGCCACCACCGAAGAGCCCGATCCCCCGGTCACCACCACGCGCGCGCCCTGGTCTATGGCCGCCTGCAGCGCGGCCTGGCTTTCCTGGGCCGAGAGCTTGCTGTCGAACTGCAGCAGCTGCAGCTTCGCGCCGTTGAACAGCCCGCCCTTGGCGTTCACATCCTCGACCGCGTATTGCACATGGTCGCGCATCAGCTCGCCTGTGCTGACGAAGGGGCCGGACAGCGGATCGATGAAGGCGATCTTGAAGGTCTCGCCGCCCTGGGCGTGGGCGACCGTGGCGCACAGCAGGGCGGCGGCGAGAACGATGGATGGTTGGGAATATCGTCGGATGCAATGGCGGCGGATCGGCATGTCTTGTCTCCTCGAAGGAATGGTCGTCAGTCTTTGCCGGGCGGCTCGGCTCGGGGCCGGCTGCGCCGTGCAGGCGTTTTTTTCGCGGGGGGTGTGGCAATGGCTTCGGGCGCGGTGGCTGGCGCCGCCCGCAGGCCCAGCACGCGGCTGGCCAGCTCGGTCAGCTCGGCCACCATCTCGGCCGTGCCCAGGCGGCCGCCGGGGCGGTACCAGTTGTAGAGAAAGCCCGGCAGGCTGCAGGCGGCCTGGGCGGTGATGCGTGTCTCGCGGAAATCGAGATGGCCGCTGGCGCGGCCTTCTTCGAGCAGCGCGCAGAACTGGCGGTAGAACTGGCGCGCCAGCGTGCGCGAGGCCTTCATGTACGCAGGGCTGAAGGCCTGGGGCTCGCGGTAGGGAAAGAAGGCCGCCGGATAGTGGGCAATGGTGGCCGCGATCAGGCGCTGTAGGCCGTCCACGGCCTTCTCGTGCGCGGCGCGCGCATCGTCGGCCGCGAAGTCCAGCACCGTGAAACAGGCCTCGGTGGGCGCCCAGCACAGGGTCTCGAAGATCTCCTGCTTGTTGCGGAAGTAGTAGTAGACGAAGGGCTTGGTTACGCCCAGGGCCTGGACGATCTGCTCCATCGTGGTGTTGGCGTAGCCGTTGCGGTCGAACAGGGCCTCGGCCGCCTTGAGGATGCGTTCGCGCTTTTCATCGGAGCCGGCCGTGGGAAGGCGCTGGCGGCCGCGCGGGGTGACAGGGGGCTTGGGCATGCGGGAAATCTCGTGTCGCGTCGGTGGCTGCGATGGTTATACCGGTGGGTAGCAATGTTCTACCAGCGGGTATATATTGGCAAGCCGCTGGACCCCAAAACAAATCAAGGCTATCCCTTAGGACTGGTTCCGGGATGGCCAGACACCCAGGAGACAAGCATGGCGGATTCCGAGACCCTCATTCCCCTGCATGAGGCCCTGCGCCGCAATGCGCGCAACCACCCCGGCCGCGACGCCTACATCTGGTATGGCCGCCACATCAGCTGGGCCGAGGTGGATGCGGCCAGCGACGCCTTTGCCGCGCGGCTGCAGGCTCTGGGCGTGGGCCGGGGCGAGCCCGTGGCGCTGTTCATGAACAACTGCCCGCAGTACATCGTGGCGCACTACGGCATCCAGAAGATCGGCGCCATCGTCTGCCCCTGCGGGCCGCTGAACAAGGAGCATGAGCTGCAGTACCAGCTCGATGACCTCAAGGCCCGCGTGATCGTCGCGGCCGATGTGCTGCTGCCCGTGGTGGACAAGGTGCGCGCCAGCACGGCGCTCAGGCATGTGCTGGCCGTGCGCTATGGCGACTGGCTTCCTGAATCGGCCACGCTGGCGCTGCCGCCCGAACTGCAGGCCCCCGTGCAGCCGCTGCCCGAGGGCGTGGAATCGTTCTGGGATGTCATGCACAGCGGCGCCAAGCCCGTGCCCGTCGATGTCGCCATGGACGATGTCTCGCTGATGACCTATACCTCGGGCACCACGGGCCTGCCCAAGGGTGCCATGCTCAGCTACGGCAACGCGGCCAGCAAGACGGCCGGCGCCTCCAGTGCCACGGGCGTGAACGCCGGGGACATGCTGCTGGCCGTGGCGCCGCTCTATCACATTGCCGGCATGTCCATGGGCGTGAACATGCCCGTGCACAGCGGCGCCACTTGCGTGCTGCTGCACCGCTTCGACCCGCTGGCCGTGGCCCAGGCGCTGGAGCGCTACCGCGTGACCTGGTGGTACAGCATCGCGCCCATGAACGTGGCCGTGATGCAGCTGCCGGGCGTGGAGGCCATGGACTTTTCCGCGCTGCGCCGCAACACGGTGACCAGTTTCGGCATCGCCTACACCGAGGAGCTGGCGCGGCAGTGGAAGCGCTTCACCCCGAACTGCATCTCCAGCGAGGCGGCCTATGGCCTCAGCGAGACCCACACCATGGACACCGCCATGCCCGGCGACGCCATCCGCTGGGGCACGCACGGCAAGCCGCTGCCCGGCAACGAGGTGCGCATCATCGACCCCGAGACCGGCGAGCCGCTGCCGGCAGGCGAGGTGGGCGAGATCACCATCCGCGGCCCCGGCAACTTCAAGGGCTACTGGAACAAGCCCGAGGCCACGGCCAGGACCCTGAAGAACGGCTGGGTGCACACGGGCGACATGGGCCGCATCGACGCCGATGGCTACCTGACCTTCATCGGCCGCTTCAAGGAGATGATCAAGGTCTCGGGCTACAGCGTCTTCCCCGAGGAGGTGGAGGCCATCCTCATCAAGCACCCGGCCGTGGCCCAGGCCGCCGTGATCGGTGTGCCCGACCCGCACAAGGGCGAGGTCGTGCGCGCCTTCATCGTCACGCGGCCGGGCCAGCAGATCGCGGCCGAGGACCTGGTGCAGTGGTCGCGCGAGAACATGGCCAGCTACAAGGCGCCGCGCGAGGTGCGTTTCATCGAGGCGCTGCCCGCCACCGGCGCAGGCAAGGTGCTGCGTCGCTTGCTGCGCGATCAATGAGAAAGACCGAAGTCCCATGTTCCAGAAGATCCTGATTGCCAACCGCGGCGAGATCGCGCTGCGCATCGTGCGCGCGCTGCGCGAGCTGGGTGTGCCGAGCCTGGCCGTCTTTGCCGCAGACGATTCGCAGGCGCCCCATGTATCCGCTGCCGATGCAGCCGTGCCCCTGGGCGCCAGCGGCCCCTCGGCCTACCTGGACGGCGCCCACCTGCTGCGCATTGCGCGCGAGCACGGCTGCGACGGCATCCATCCCGGCTACGGCTTTCTCAGCGAGAACGCGGGCTTTGCCCAGGCCTGTGCCGATGCGGGCCTGCGCTTCATCGGCCCCGCGCCGGAGCACCTGGCGCTGCTGGGCGACAAGGCCCGCGCACGCGATCTGGCACGCCGCTGCGGCGTGCCGCTGATGCCGGGCAGCAGCGAGGCTGTCACGCTGGAACAGGCCCAGGCCTTCTTCGAGGCGCAGCAGGCCGGAGGCGCCAGCGGCATCATGGTCAAGGCCATCGGCGGCGGCGGCGGGCGCGGCATGCGTGCCGTGGCGCGCGCCGAGGACCTGCCTGCCGCCTATGAGCGCTGCCGCAGCGAGGCGCGCGCCGCCTTCGGCGTGGACGGCGTCTATGTGGAGCGGCTGATGACGGGCGCGCGCCATATCGAGGTGCAGATCCTGGGCGACGGCGGCGCAGGCCCCATCGCGCTGGGCGAGCGCGAATGCACGCTGCAGCGGCGCTTCCAGAAGCTGGTGGAGATCGCGCCCAGCCCCAGCCTGGCGCAGCCGCTGCGCGAGCGCATCACGCGCGACGCACTGCGCATGGCCGCCGAGATCGGCTACGAGAGCCTGGGCACCTTCGAATTCCTGGTCGATGCGGCCTCCGACTCCCTGCCCTATGTCTTCATCGAGGCCAACCCGCGCCTGCAGGTCGAGCACACCATCACCGAGGAAGTCTTCGGCATCGACCTGGTGCAGGCCCAGATCCGCGTGGCGGCGGGCGATCACCTGGGCGAGCTGGGCCTGGACCCCAAGGCACCGCCCGCGCCGCGCGGCTATGCCATGCAGTGGCGCATCAATGCCGAGACGCTGGATGCCGCAGGCCAGTCGCGCCCCGGCAGCGGACGCATAGGCGCACTGCAGTGGCCGGCCGGCCCCGGCATCCGCATCGACACGCATGCGGTGGCGGGCGCCAGCCCCTCGCCGCACTACGACACGCTGCTGGCCAAGCTCATCGTGCACAGCAGCGGACCGCGCTTTGAAGACGTGCTTCGCCGCGCACGTCGCGCACTGGACGAATGCCGCATCGACGGGCTGGCCACCAACCTGCCGCTGCTGCAGGCGCTGGCCCGGCGGCCCGAGATGGCGTCGCAGGCCGTGCACACACGCTGGCTTGAAGAGGCCCTTCCCGAATTGGTGGCGGACGCCCAGGCGCTGGCCGAAGGCGCGCGCCGCACGGCTGTGGCCCCCGAGGTTCCGGCGGCGGCCGAGGCTGCTGGCGCGCCCGTCCTCGAAGGCGCCCTCACGGCCCTCATGCCAGCACGCATCGTGCAGTGGAGCGTGGCCGTGGGCGAGGCCGTGGCTGCAGGCGTCGAGCTGGGCGTGCTCGAAGCCATGAAGATGGAGCATGTGCTGCTGGCGCCGCAGGCCGGCACCATCACCCAACTGCTGGCCGAGGCCGGTGCCTATGTGGCCCAGGACCAGCCCCTGCTGGTGCTGGCCGCCGCCGAAGGCGTGCAGGCCGACGCACGCGCGCAGCAGTCCGCACAGGACCCGGACCACATCCGCGCCGACCTGCAGCGCGTCATCGACCGCCATGCCTTCACGCGCGATGCTGCCCGACCCGAGGCCATGGCCAAACGCCATGCCCAGGGCAGCCGCAGCGCGCGCGAGAACATCGCCGACCTCTGCGATGAGGGCAGCTTCATCGAATACGGTGCGCTGGCCATTGCCGCGCAGACGCGCCGGCGCAGCATGGACGACCTGATCGCCAACACGCCGGCCGACGGCATGGTCACGGGCATGGGCTCCATCAACGGCGCGCAGTTCGGCCAGGAGCGCTCGCGCGCCGTCGTCATGTCCTATGACGCCACCGTGCTGGCGGGCACCCAGGGCGCGCGCAACCATGCCAAGACCGACCGCATGCTGGGCATTGCGCTGGCGCAGAAGCTGCCCGTGGTGCTGTTCGCCGAAGGCGGCGGCGGGCGGCCCGGTGACACCGACACGCCCGTGGTCGCGGGCCTGCATGTGCACACCTTTGCGGCCTATGCGGCGCTGTCGGGCCAGGTGCCCGTGATCGGCATCACCCATGGCCGCTGCTTTGCGGGCAACGCGGCCTTGCTGGGCTGCAGCGACGTGATCATCGCCACGCGCGCCAGCTGCATCGGCATGGGCGGGCCAGCCATGATCGAGGGCGGCGGGCTGGGCGTCTTCCGGCCCGAGCAGATCGGTCCCAGCAGCGTGCAGCATGCCAATGGCGTGATCGACGTGCTGGTCGAGGACGAGGCCGAAGCCGTGGCCGCCGCGCGCCACTACCTGTCCTTCTTCCAGGGCCGCACCACGGAGTGGACCGCGCCCGACACGCGCGCCCTGCGCCATGTGGTGCCCGAGAACCGGCTGCGTGCCTATGACACCCGTGCGGCCATGGCGCATCTGGTGGACGAAGGCAGCCTGCTGATGCTGCGCACGGGCTTTGGCGCAGGCATCCACACGGCGCTGGCGCGAATCGAAGGCCGGCCCGTGGGGCTCATGGCCAACAACCCCTCCCACCTGGGCGGCGCCATCGACGCCGATGCGGCCGACAAGGCCGCGCGCTTCATGCAGCTGTGCAATGCCCATGGCCTGCCCATCGTGAGCCTGGTGGACACGCCCGGCTTCATGGTCGGCCCCGAGATCGAGAAGACGGCCCAGGTGCGCCATGTCAGCCGCCTGTTCGTCACGGCGGCCAAGCTGCGCGTGCCGTATTTCAGCGTGGTGCTGCGCAAGGGCTACGGCCTGGGAGCCATGGGCATGACGGCCGGCAGCTTCCATGCGCCGGTGTTCAACGTGGCCTGGCCCACGGGCGAGTTCGGTGCCATGGGTCTGGAAGGCGCCGTGCGCCTGGGCTTTCGCAAGGAACTGGAGGCCCTGCCCGAGGGCGCCGAACGCAACGCCCTGTTCGACCGGCTGCTGGCCCAGCAGTACGCCCACGGCGAGGCCATGCACATGGCCGGCACGCTGGAGATCGACGCCGTCATCGACCCCGCCGACACGCGCGCGTGGCTGTCGCGCGGCCTGGCAGGGGCGCGCGTTGCGCCTGCCCAAGCCGGCTTCGTGGACACCTGGTAGGCCCTGAAAACGCCACGGACGGCATGCTAAGCTGGCCGCCTTTCCGACGAACATGATGGCGGGCCTGCAGTGCAGGCCCCGCTGCCTCTGGAGACTCCCCATGCCCGGACTTCTGCCCGATATCGATCCCGACGGCCTGCTCGAATTCTCGGTGGTCTACACCGACCGCGCGCTCAACCACATGTCCAAGCGCTTCGCGGGCGTGATGCAGGACATCCTCACCACGCTGCAGGAGGTCTACCACGCCCACACAGCCGTGCTGGTGCCGGGCAGCGGCACCTTCGGCATGGAGGCCGTGGCGCGCCAGTTCGCCAACCGCGAAAAGGTGCTCATCGTGCGCAACGGCTGGTTCAGCTACCGCTGGACCCAGATCTTCGAGGAAGGCGGCCTGGGCGGCGGCGCCGTGGTCTGCAAGGCGCGTCGCCAGGGACCGGGCAGCCAGGACCCCTGGGCGCCCTGCGCGGCCGAGGACGTGGCCGCCGCCATCCGCACTGAAAAACCCAAGGTCGTGTTCGCCCCCCATGTGGAGACGGCCAGCGGCATCCTGCTGAGCGACAGCTACCTGCGCACCGTGGCCGATGCCGCGCACGAGGTGGGCGCGCTCTTCGTGCTGGACTGCGTGGCCTCGGGCGCCATGTGGGTGGACATGGAAAAGACCGGCGTGGACGTGCTGATCAGCGCGCCGCAAAAGGGCTGGAGCAGCTCGCCGTGCTGCGCCATGGTCATGCTCTCGCAGCGTGCGCGCGAAGCCATCGAGCACACGCAAAGCTCCAGCTTCTCCTGCGACCTCAAGAAGTGGATGCAGATCGCCGAGGGCTACGAAAAGGGCCAGCACGCCTACCACACCACCATGCCCACCGACGCCCTGGTCCGCCTGCGCGACGTGATGCTGGAGACGCGTGCCTACGGCTTCGCCAAGGTGCGCGACGAGCAGATCGCCCTGGGCGCCAAGGTGCGAGCCCTGCTGGAGTCGCGCGGCTTTCCCAGCGTGGCGGCCGAAGGCTGGAAGGCCCCCGGCGTCGTCGTCAGCTACACCACCGACCCCGGCATCCAGAGCGGCAAGAAGTTCATGGAAGCCGGCCTGCAGACCGCCTCGGGCGTGCCCCTGCAGTGCGACGAAGGCCCGGACTTCAAGACCTTCCGCATCGGCCTGTTCGGCCTGGAAAAATGGCACAACGTGGACCGCACCGTCGGCCACATCGCCAAGGCCCTTGACGACATTGGTGTCGCCGCCAAGGCGTGAACCCGCTGCAAACATTGCATTGAAAGAACCCTCATGAACAAGACCCTCACCACCCTGGCCACCTCCTGCGGCCTGATGCTCGCCGCACTGACCGGCGTGGCAGCCCATGCGGCCCAGCCCGTCACCACGGCCAGCGGCCTGGTCTATGAAAGCCTCAAGGAAGGCACGGGCGCCAGCCCCAAGGCCAGCGACACGGTGCGCGTGCACTACCGCGGCTACTTCCCCGACACGGGCAAGGACTTCGACAGCTCCATCACGCGTGGCCAGCCCATCGAGTTCCCCTTGACCGGCGTGATTCCCTGCTGGACCGAAGGCGTGCAGAAGATGAAGGTCGGCGGCAAGGCCAAGCTGACCTGCCCGCCCTCCATCGCCTACGGCAGCCGTGGCGCGGGCAGCGTGATCCCGCCCAACGCCACGCTGAACTTCGAGGTGGAACTGCTGGGCATCAAGTGATGGCCGGCCCGCTGGCCGGGCCAGCCCCCGCCTGATGCAAAGCCGGCCTGCGGGCCGGCTTTTTTACGGTCGTTGAAAGGGATATGCCGTGGACTCACGCAAACCGCTGGACGCGCGCGCCGCCGCGCTGATGCTCATGCTGTGCCTGATCTGGAGCCTGCAGCAGATCCTGCTCAAGGCCACGGCCGATGCCATTGCGCCCACGCTGCAGATCGCGCTGCGCTCGGGCGTGGGCGCTGTGCTGGTGTGGCTGTTCATGCGCTGGCGCGGCATGCGCGTGCAGTGGGGCGACGGCAGCTGGCGCCCGGGCCTGGCCGTGGGCACGCTGTTTGCGCTGGAATTCCTGCTGGTGGGCGAGAGCATCAACCACACCTCGGCCGCCCATGTGGTGGTCTTTCTGTATTCCGCCCCCGTGTTCGCGGCGCTGGGCCTGCACTGGAAGCTGCCATCGGAGCGCCTGGCGCCGCTGCAATGGCTGGGCATCGCACTGGCCTTTGCCGGCATAGCGCTGGCCTTCCTGGGCGGCGGCAAGCCTTCGAAGGCAGCCGGCGCCGCCATGCTGCTGGGCGACCTGCTGGCACTGGCTGCCGGCGTGGCCTGGGGCGCCACCACGGTGGCCATCCGCACCACTCGGCTGGCATCGCTGCCCGCCGCGCAGACCCTGCTCTACCAACTGGCCACCGGCTTTGCGCTGCTGCTGCCCGCCGCCTTCCTGCTGGGCCAGACCCGCTTCGAGCCCACGCCGCTGGCCTGGGCCGGCCTGGCCTTCCAGTCCGTGCTGGTCTGCTTCGTGAGCTTCCTGGTCTGGTTCTGGCTGCTCACGCAATACCTGGCCTCGCGCCTGGGCGTGTTCTCTTTCATGACGCCCATCTTCGGCGTGGTCTTCGGTGCCTGGCTGCTCAGCGAGCCCATCGAGCCCAACTTCCTGGCCGGGGCGCTGATGGTGCTGGCCGGGGTGCTGCTGGTGAGCGGGTATGGGTGGCTGAAGTCGCTCAGGCGTCCTGCCTGACCAGTCCCAGCCGCCGCGCCAGCCGCTGCAGGTTGGCGCGGTCCATCTGCAACTCGCGTGCGGCGGCGGCCCAGCTGCCGTGGTGGCGCTGCAGGCTGGCGTCGATCAGATGGCGCTCGTAGCTCTCCACGGCTTCGCGCAGGCCTTGGGGGCTGGCGCCGGGCGATGCGGCCTGTGGGAGGGGCAGGGTCGGGGTGGCCGTCGCCGGGGGCTGCGCGTCATCCCAGAGATCGGCCTGGCACAGCGTGACCATGCGAGCCCGGCCACCGGCTGGAGCGGCGGAGGGCGCACGGCTCAGCGCCCGCAGCACGCCGCGGCTGATGAGGTGCTCCAGCTCCCGGACATTGCCGGGCCAGTCCTGGGCCAGCAAGGCCGATTGCGCGGCCGGGTGCAGGCGCAGGCCGCCCAGGCCCAGGCGCGAGCGGTTTTCCTCGAGGAAGAAGCCGGCCAGCATCAGCACGTCGCTGTCGCGCTCGCGCAGCGCGGGCACGCGCAGCGGGTAGACGCTCAGGCGGTGGAAGAAATCGGCGCGCATGCGGCCTGCCGCCACCTCGGCGGCCAGGTCGCGGTTGGTGGCGGCGATCACGCGCACGTCCACATGGTGTTCGCGGTCCGAGCCCAGGCGCTGCAGCTGGCCGCTTTGCAGCACGCGCAGCAGCTTGGCCTGCACGGGCAGGGACAGCTCGCCCACCTCGTCCAGGAACAGCGTGCCCTGGTCGGCCTGCTCGAACTTGCCGCTGCGCTCGGACAGCGCACCCGTGAAGGCGCCGCGCACATGGCCGAACAGCTCGCTTTCGACCAGGTTGTCGGGCAGGGCCGCGCAGTTGATGCTGACCAGCGCCCGGCCTGCACGCGCCGACTGCGCATGCACGGCCTGGGCCACCAGTTCCTTGCCCGTGCCGGTCTCGCCCGTGATCAGCACGTTGAGGTCGCTGGCCGCGACCAGGGCGATGTCCTTTTGCAGCGCGCGCATGGCCGGGCTCTGGCCGATCAGCGGACGCGATGACTCGCCCCCCGGGGCGGCGCCGGGCGCGGGCAGGGCGCGCGCACTGCGCGCCAACCGGCGCAGCCGCTCGGCCGTGGTCACGGTGGCCGCCGCCAGGTTGCTGAAGGCCTGCAGCGCCGCCAGCGCGGCCGGGTCGGCAAAGCGCCCCGGGTCCAGCGCGTCCAGCGTGAGAAGGCCCCAGGGCAGGCCGCCCGTCTGCAGCACGCAGCCCATGCAGTCGTGGACCTCCAGCGGCCCGTGACCCTGGGCCACCAGGCCGTCATAGGGATCGGGCAGCGGGCTGTCTGGCGCAAAGCGCATGGCCTGGCCCGCCGCCAGCAGCTGGGCGAAGCGCGGGTGCTCGGCAATGCGAAAGCGCCGGCCCAGCGCATCGGGCACCAGGCCATCGATGGCCACGGGCCGCAGCCACTCGCCTTCCAGCCGCAGCAGGGCGGCGGCATCGGCCGGCAGCACGGCGCGCAGGGCTGCCAGCAGGCGGCGAAAGCGCTCGCGCTCGGGCAGGTCCTGGGCCAGGTCGGCCACCAGAGGGGTCAGGGCATGCAGGGCGGTGGATGTGGTCATAAAGACTGCGGTCGCTGTCAAAAAGACTCTATTTGACGAAGGTCATATTGACGCATGAAACGCCAAACCCTTGTTATGCAAGGGCTGCAGTCCTGGCACGGCCCTTGCCTTTGTCAAGGCATGCCCGGCATCGCACCGGGCATGCCCGTCCCCGTACCCAAGGAGTTTCCCGTGCTGACCGACCGCCAACGTGCCATCGTCCAATCCACCGTTCCGCTGCTTGAAACCGGCGGCGAGGCTTTGATCACCCACTTCTACCAGACCATGCTGGGCGAGTACCCCGAGGTGCGCGCCCTGTTCAACATGGCCCACCAGCAAAGCGGTGCCCAGCCGCGTGCCCTGGCCTATAGCGTGCTCATGTACGCCAAGCACATCGACCGGCTCGAAGCCCTGGGCGATCTGCCCGCGCAGATCATCAACAAGCACGTTGCGCTGCAGGTGCAGCCCGAGCACTACCCCATCGTCGGCACCTGCCTGCTGCGCGCCATCCGCGAAGTGCTGGGCGCCGAGATCGCCACCGACGAGGTCATCGATGCCTGGGGCGCCGCCTACCAGCAGCTGGCCGACATCCTGATCGGCGCCGAACGCCAGGCCTATGACCGCACGGCGGCGACCGAGGGCGGCTGGCGCGGCGAGCGCGCCTTCGTGGTCGAGGACAAGGTGGCGGAAAGCGCCGAGATCACCTCGTTCTACCTGGTGCCGGCCGATGGCGGCCCCGTCATTGCCCACCAGCCCGGCCAGTACATCGGCCTGCGCCTGGTGGTGGACGGCCAGGAGCAGCGGCGCAACTACTCGCTGTCCGCGCCCGCCGATGGCCGCAGCCTGCGCATCAGCGTCAAGCGCGAGGCAGGCGGCAAGGTCTCCAACTTCCTGCACGACCGGGTCCAGGTCGGCGACACGCTGCAACTGTTCCCGCCCGCAGGCCACTTCACGCTGCAGCCCGGCGAGCGTCCGCTGGTGCTGATCAGCGGTGGCGTGGGCATCACGCCGACCCTGCCCATGCTGGATGCGGCCTTGCCCAGCAAGCGTCCCGTGGTCTTCATCCACTGCGCGCGTGAGCGCGGTGTTCACGCCTTCCGTGAACGTGTGGATGCGCTGGCCGCAGTGCATCCGCAGCTCAGCCGGTACTACTGCTATGACCGGGTGGAGGAGGGCGATGAGGCCGATGCGCAGGGGCTGCTGACCGCCCGGCAGTTGGGTGAGTGGCTGCCTTCAGTGGATGCCGATGTGTATTTCCTGGGACCGCGGCCGTTCATGCGGTCGGTGAAGGAGTCGTTGCGGGTGTTGGGGGTGCCGGAAGGGCAGGTCCGCTATGAATTCTTTGGGCCGGCGGAGGCGTTGGCCTGATTTGCCGTCGATTCGCTCGGGTCCCCTGGCCTGAGTGGTGGAGCAGGGGCTGGGCCTTGGCCCGCCGTGCATCGGGCGATCAGCCCTGCACGGCCCACATGCCCTGGTTGTCCGACACCCACTCCCCAAACGCCTGTGCGGGCAAGGGCTTGCTGCACAGATAGCCCTGGAAGAAGTCGCACCCCTTGCCGCGCAGGAATGCCAGTTGCTCGGCCGTCTCCACGCCCTCGGCCAGAACCTTGAGCCCCATGGCATGCCCCAGCGCGATCACCGATCCGCTGATGGCCATGTCGTCCGCGCTGTGCGGGATGTCGCGGATGAAGCCCTGATCGATCTTGAGCAGGTCCAGCGGAAAGCGCTTGAGATGGGCGAGCGAGGAGTAGCCGGTGCCGAAGTCGTCGATGGCCAGCCGCAGGCCCTGGGCGCGCAGGCGGCGCATGACGGCCAGGGCCTCCTCGGGGCGCTCGGCCAGGGCGCTTTCGGTGATCTCCAGCTCCAGGCAGTGCGGAGCGAAGCCCGTGGCGGCCAGCGCGTCGGCGGTGGCGCCGGCGATGTCGGTCAGCAGGAACTGGTGCAGCGAGACATTGACCGCGATGGTCATCTCGGGCAGGCCCAGATCGCGCCAGCGCCGGCCCTGGGCGCAGGCCTCGCGCAGCACCCACAGGCCCAGCGCGCCGATGACGCCCGAGCTTTCGGCCACGGGAATGAAGCGTGCCGGGGAGATGAGGCCCTCGTCCGGGTCCAGCCAGCGCACCAGGGCCTCGGCGCCCACCAGGCGGCCCGTGGCCAGGTCGATCTGGGGCTGGAAGTACAGGCGCAGGTGGCCCAGGTCTATGGCCTGCCGCAGCCGTGCCTCCATGGCCAGCCGCTCGCGCGCGGCCGAGGTCATGTCTTCCTCGAAGAAGCACCAGGCACGGCCGCTGCGCGACTTGGCGCCGTAGACGGCGGCATGCGCGCCCTGCAGCAGGTCCTGGGCATTGCCGGCGTGGGAGGGATACATGCAGATGCCCACGCTGACGCCGGCCATGACGGACAGGCCGTCCGGCGAGCTCCAGGGCTGGCCGGCCGCCGCGATCAGTTGCCGTGCGCGGGCGATGGCGTCGCCGCGCTCGGCCATGCCCTTGCACAGCACTGCCAGTTCGTCACCGGCCATGCGACCTATGAGGTCCTGGGGTCCCAGGGAGTCGTGCACACGGGCGGCGATGTGGCGCAGCACCTGGTCGCCAATGGCGTGGCCGTAGCTGTCGTTGACGTCCTTGAAGCGATCGATGTTCAGCAGCATCACGGCCAGCGTGCCCTGCTCGGCGGCCGCCTCGGCCACGGCGTCTTCCAGCAGCGCTGTGAAGCGCACGCTGTTGGGCAGGCCGGTGAGCATGTCGCGGTGGGCCAGGAATTCGAGCTGGGCCTCGCGCGCCTTCTCGGCCGAGATGTCGGTGAACATGCACACGTAGTGCGTGACCTTGCCCTGTGCGTCCTTGACGGCGCTGAGCGACATGCGCTCGGGGAAGACCTCGCCGTTCTTGCGGCGGTTCCAGATCTCGCCCTGCCAGTGGCCCGTGGCCTGCATGCTGTCCCACATGGCCTCGTAGAAGGCCTTGTCATGGCGGCCGGACTTGAACATGCGCGGGGTCTTGCCCAGCATCTCCTGCTCGGTATAGCCCAGCAGCCGCGTGAAGGCGCTGTTGACCGAGAGGATGCGGCTGCGCGCGTCGGTGACGACCACGCCCTCCATGGTGTTGTCCACCACGGCGGTGGCCAGGCGCTGGCGTTCGTCGGCCTCCCGCCCGGCGGCCATCGCGGCATGGGCAGTGCGCTCTCCACGGCGCATGCGCCACAGCAGCCAGCCGCCGCCCACGGCCGTGACCAGCACCAGGGTCACCGAGGACAGCATGCGCCGCTGCGCCGCCGCCTCGGGCGGAATCTGCAGGTGCGCCAGCAGCCATTCCACGCCCCAGAGCCACAGCAGACCTGCGCACACGTACAGGGTCATTGCGCCCCAGAGCGGTATTCGGGGCTGCTCTCCCTGATCTTGCATGTGGTTCCTCAGAACGTTCCCAGAACGTGTGACTTGCGCAGGGTCGTGTCCATGCTGCGACAATTGCGCCGCTATGACCCAAGCCTATATTCTTACCCTTTCGTGCCCCGACCGGCTCGGTCTGGTACATGCCGTCTCGGGCTTTCTGCTCGAGCAAGGCGGCAACATCGAAGAGGCCGCGCAGTATAACGACCCGGCCACCGGACTGTTCTTCATGCGCGTGCAATTTGCCTGCAACGGCTGCGATCCCGCGGCTCTGAGGGCGGCCCTGGCCGACCTGGGCGGCCAGTACCAGATGAAGTGGCGCCTGCACACCAAGGCCGAAGCCATGAAGACCGTGCTCATGGTCAGCAAGGAAGGCCACTGCCTCAACGACCTGCTGTTTCGCTGGAAGAGCGGCCTGCTGCCGGTGGACATCCGCGCCATCATCAGCAACCACCGCGAGTTCTACCAGCTGGCGGCCAGCTACAACATCCCCTTCCACCACATTCCCGTCACGGCTGCCACCAAGGCCCAGGCCGAGGCAAAGCAGTTCGAGATCATCGAGGCCGAAGGCGCCGAGCTCGTGGTGCTGGCGCGCTACATGCAGGTGCTGTCCAACGACCTGTGCACCAAGCTGGCGGGCCGCGCGATCAATATCCACCACAGCTTCCTGCCCAGCTTCAAGGGCGCCAAGCCCTACTACCAGGCCCATGACCGCGGCGTGAAGCTGATCGGCGCCACGGCCCACTATGTGACGGCCGACCTGGACGAAGGCCCGATCATCGAGCAGGACGTGGCCCGCGCCGACCACACCGACACCGTGGAGGACCTCACGGCCCGCGGCCGCGACACCGAGAGCCAGGTGCTGGCCCGCGCCGTCAAGTGGCACAGCGAGCACCGCGTCATCCTCAACGGCCACAAGACCGTGGTCTTCCGCTGAAGCCGGCTCCCGGCCGCCCATGGCGAACGTGACCCTTGCCGCCGGCAGCGGCTTTGCCCCGCCCGGCAGCGGCGCCCGCCGCATCCCGCCCATACAGTGCCTGCTCACTTTCGAGGCGCTGGCGCGGCTGCGCAGCGTGACGCAGACGGCCGAGGAGCTGTGCGTCACGCCCAGCGCCGTCAGCCACCGCGTGCGCCAGCTCGAGCAGATCCTGGGCACGCGGCTGTTCGGCCGCTCGGACTTTTCGCTCACCACCGAAGGCAGCGCCTACCTGTCCCACGTGCGCGAGGGCCTGGGCGCGCTGCAGCGCTTTCCGGGCGAGGTGACGGCACCGGGCCGCCGCAGGCTCAAGCTTGCGGTCACGCCCACCTTTGCGCGCGTGATCCTGATCCCGCGCCTGCGCCAGTTCACGGAAACCTATCCCGAGATCGACATCGCCCTGCAGGTCTCCATCCCGCTGCTGGACGTGGTTGCCGAGGATGCCGACCTGATGGTGCGCTTCGGCCCCGGCCACTATGCCGATGTGGAGCACATCGAACTGGCGCGCGACGTGGTCACGCCGCTGGCCTCGCCGGCCTTCATCCGCGAGCACGGCCCCTTCGAGCAGCCCCAGGACCTGGAAGGCATGCCCCTGCTGCGCAGCCCGCTGGAGCCCTGGCGCACCTGGTTCGGCGCCACCGGCCTGGACTGGCCCGAGCCGCACGAGGGCTCGCAGTTCAACGACATCGGCCTGATGTGCGACGCGGCATCGGCCGGCATGGGCATCGCCCTGGTGCGCCACAAGCTGGGCGCGCCCTGGCTGGACAACGGCACCCTGGTGCGCCTGTTCGACGTGGACACGGCCAGCCCCCATGCCCACTACCTGTGCTGGCGCACCGGAACGATGGACCGCTGGGAATGCGCGGCCTTTGCTGAATGGTTGAAGAGGGCGATGGCCTGCTGAGGCGCCCACAACGGATTTCACGGATTTCACGCACCGTTGCAATAAACATCAGCGCAGCCCCGCTGCACAAAGACGGCGGCATCGCCTAAAGTCAGGCTCCATGACTCCCGCCAGCTCCCCAGCCAGCCTCGCTCCCGGCGCCATGGCGTCGGCCGCCGCCGATGCCGCCCATCGACAGCCTGCAACCTCCGAGCGCGCACGGCGCCAGGCCGAGGTCGTGGCCGCGCTGGCCCGCCATGTGCCCGCCCACGCCCTGCTGTGGAATGCCGAGGACACCACGCCCTATGAATGCGACGGCCTCACGGCCTACCGCCAGCGCCCGCTGGTGGTCTGCCTGCCCGAGACCGAGGCCCAGGTCCAGGCCGTGCTGCGAGCCTGCCACGCCATCCAGGTGCCCGTGATCGCGCGTGGCGCGGGCACCGGGTTGTCGGGCGGTGCCTTGCCCCATCCCATGGGCGTGACGCTGTCGCTGGCCAAGTTCAACAAGATCCTGCAGGTCGATGCGGCCAGCCGCACGGCCGTGGTGCAGTGCGGCGTGCGCAACCTGGCCATCAGCGAGGCCGCCGCGCCCTTCGGCCTGTACTACGCGCCCGATCCCAGCAGCCAGATCGCCTGCACCATCGGCGGCAACGTGGCCGAGAACTCGGGCGGCGTGCACTGCCTCAAGTACGGGCTGACCGTGCACAACGTGCTCAAGGTGCGCGGCTTCACCGTGGAGGGCGAGCCGGTGGAGTTCGGCTCCACGGCGCTGGACACGCCGGGCTTCGACCTGCTGGCCATCCTGGTCGGCAGCGAAGGCATGCTAGCCGTTACCACCGAAGTCACCGTGCGCCTGATCCCCAAGCCCCAGCTGGCGCGCTGCATCATGGCCAGCTTCGACGACGTGCGCAAGGCCGGCGACGCCGTGGCCGCCGTGATCGCGGCCGGCATCATCCCGGCCGGGCTGGAGATGATGGACAAGCCCATGACGGCCGCCGTCGAGGACTTCGTCAAGGCCGGCTACGACCTCACGGCCGAGGCCATCCTGCTGTGCGAGAGCGACGGCACGCCCGAGGAAGTCGAGGAAGAGATCGCCCACATGAGCGAAGTGCTGCGCAGCGCGGGCGCCACGGCCATCACGGTGAGCGAAAGCGAGGCCGAGCGCCTGCGCTTCTGGAGCGGGCGCAAGAACGCCTTTCCCGCCAGCGGGCGCATCAGCCCCGACTACATGTGCATGGACTCCACCATCCCGCGCAAGCGCCTGGCCGACATCCTGCTGGCCATCCAGGAGATGGAAAAGAAATACGGCCTGCGCTGCGCCAACGTCTTCCACGCGGGCGACGGCAACCTGCACCCGCTGATCCTGTTCGATGCCAACGATCCCGACGAGCTGCACCGCTGCGAGCTGTTCGGCGCCGACATCCTGGAGACCAGCGTGGCCATGGGCGGCACGGTCACGGGCGAGCATGGCGTGGGTGTGGAAAAGCTCAACTCCATGTGCACCCAGTTCACCACGGCCGAGAACGACCAGATGTTCGCGCTCAAGGCCGCCTTCGACCCGCAGGCCCTGCTCAACCCCGGCAAGGTGATTCCCACGCTCAACCGCTGCGCCGAGTACGGAAAGATGCTGGTGCGCGGCGGCCAGATCTCACACCCGGACCTGCCGAGATTCTGAGGAGCAGTGCAACGGGCGCGGTGCAGCCGGCGCCGTGCAACGAGCACCATGCAACCCGCTGGTCACGGCTGCTGCAGGCAGCGCAGCCACAGCCCATCGAGCGCGCGGGCCAGCGCAGCTTCCTGCCGGGGCACGGCCAGGTCTGCCGCGAGGTCTTCGATCATGGCCTCCAGTGGTACGGCATGGGACAGGGTGCGCATGCCGCATTCCATCGCCAAGGCGGTGTCCAGGTAGACCACGCGCGCGCCGGCCACGCCCCAGCGCGTGAGTTCGCGCACACGGCCGACCTGGTTCAGCCGCAGGCGCATCGCCTCCAGCCGCTCGGCCAGGGATCTGCGGATGCGCTCCCCTGTCTCGGGCCGGTCCTCCTCCAGTCTGCGCAGCGCCGCCTCCTGCTGCTCTAGCGTGCGCTCCAGTGTCCGCAGAGCCGCCTCGCGCCCCAGCCGGGCCTCGTCGTAGCGCGGCAGGGCTGCACGCATGCGCTCCAGCGTCTGCTTGCGTTCGCGTGCGTAGACCGGCTCGGCGGGGCGCCCGGAACGCACGCAAGCGTCGGCGGCCAGCACCAGCCGCTGCGGAGCTGCTTCGGCGCCCAGCCCTTGCGGACGGAAGCTGCGGCAGTCTGTCATTTCCTCCAGCATGCGCAGGTCTTCCAGGTGCAGGCGCATGCGTTCCGCGTCCTTCTGCGCCTCAAGCCGATGGCGGCCCAGCATCTCCTGGCGCTGGCGCTCCAGCATCAGCAATTCGCGCCAGCCGCCACGCAGCCGGGCCTCGAACCGCGCCTGCTCGCCATCGGCCGCTTGCTGCAGCTGCTCGGCATCCTGGCGCAGACGCAGCTGCAGGTATCCATGCGTGCCTGATCTCTCGCAGGTGTACTCGACGATGCGCCCGCCGTTTCCATCGCCCACGCTGCGCCATGCACTGCGCGCGCATGCGTTCCTCTCCTGGAGCACCTGGCCTATCGAGACCCCCGATGCACCGCCCCAGGATGCGGCCCGGACCGCCAGGACATCACCGTCGTCACCGCCGCAACCGCCCAGCACCAGTACAAGGCTCGAGGGCAGCAGCCACACTCGTTGCCAACGCATTTGCTCCCCCGTGCATGTGATTTCCAGATCGATGGTTGATATTAACTATCAATCAAAAAGAGATGTGATTTTTATCAATACTCACATCTCAATCAGACCAATCCCATAGCGTTCGCGCATGCAGGATGCAAAGCAGCGGTTTGCTCAAAAATTACGTGATTCAATGCAGGCCCAGGGCTATGAAGCCAGGCCTGCCGTGCTGGAGCACGAGTTCAATTCCCGTTTCTGGGGCAAGCCCATGTCCCAGCACGGCGTGCGCCTCTGGCTGGTCGGCAAGACCATGCCCAACGCCAAGAAACTCGCTGCGCTGGCCGACTGGCTGCAGGTGCCGCTGGAGGAGTTCCTGCGCTCGCCGCAGCAGGTTCGCGAGGTGCGCGAGCCCAAGAGCGCCTGGTCCGCAGGCCTGGGCTACGAGGACAACGAGCTGTTCAAGATCTACCTGCGCCTTCCCGTGCCCAAGCGCCGGCTGGCGCGCGACGTGATCCTGGCCATTGCGCGCGCCCATGATGCCGAGGAAGCGGAACGCGCCGCAGGCTCGTAGCCAGGCGGCGCGTCGGGTTTGCATTGATCCGGCACCTGCGGGGCACGGGCCCCGCCTGCGCATCAGCCACCCATGGCACGCTGGCGTGCATCGCGCTGGGCAGGCGTTTCGTTGATCAGTTCATTGATCACTTCCTGGCGTGTCTTGCCCGCGCCGGTCTGCGGTGCGGGAGCCGGATAGACGCCGGCATTGAAGCGCGAAGTGCCGCCCTGGCGCACGGCCGCCTCGGCCTCGGCCGTCACCTGGGCGCGCGTCTTGCTGCTCTTGAAATGCTCGGGGTGGACGACGGCGCCCGCCTCGTTGTTGGCCGGGTGGATGTATCCGGCCGCCGATGCCATGCCGGGCAGCAGCAGCGCTGCCGATGCGGCCAGGCCGGCAATGAGGGTGGCGGGGGTGAAGCGGCGTTGCGACATGATGTGATTCCTTTCAGGCACGTTGGTAATTCGTTCTCCCCACGCCCCGCGATGCGGAACGCCGAGGAGAGGACTCCAATGTAGAAATCACGTGCCCACACCAGCCCCACAGGATGGTGACATTGCTGTCATACAACCGGCACAGATGACCGCGATGACCGAGACACTGCGGCGCCTCGGCGCTCGTCACCCCCGGTACTGCGCACGCGCGCGGCCGGGCGCCAGAGGGTCCAGACGCACGTCCAGCAGGCCCTCGGCATCGCCCGCGATGCGTGCCAGCGTCTGGCCGAAGGGATCGGCGAACTGGCTTTCACCGCAGAAGGCGTAGCTGTCGCCGGGACCGGCGCGGTTGGCCATGGCGATGTAGCACTGGTTGTCCATGGCGCGCACGGGCACGGCGTGGCGATGGATGTGGCCGTAGGGGTGCATCATCCCGTCCATCAGCACGATCAGGTCCACGCCCTGCACGCCCAGGGCGCGGGCCGGTACCGGAAACTCGATGTCGAAGCAGATCAGCAGTCCCACTCGCAGGCCGCGCCATGTGCAGACGGGCTGGCGATCCCCGGCCTCGAAGACCCCTTGGTCCGAGTCGTAGAGCATGGTCTTGCGGTAGTGCAGCAGCACCTGGCCATCGGCATCGATCAGCAGGCCGGCATTGAAGTGGCGGCCCTGGTCTGCTTCGGCCAGGCCGATGGCGACGGCCACGCCGGCTTGCCGCGCGGCTTCGCGCAGCGCAGTGGCCGAGGGGCCATCCAGCGGCTCGGCCAGCTGCGCCACGTTGTCCGGCCGGGGAAATCCGCTGATGCAGGTTTCGGGAAAGACCAGCAGGTCGGCCTGCCCCGCGCTGGCCCTGATCGTCTTCAGCGTCATCGCCAGGTTGCCGGCAATGTCGCCGTCGCGCAGACGGGGCTGGATGATGCGGATGCGGTGCTCCGTCATGGTGTGCGCTCCTTGAGATGCAAAGGGTGGCTGTCCTGCCGAGACTGGCAACTGGCGGCCTCCTCGGCCTGCAGATCCAGGTTGCGGGCCAGCACCCAGTAAAGGCCGCCGGCCACGAGAATGCCCGGCAGCCAGGCGAAGTCCACGCCGCCCAGCCGCTGCGCAGCCCAGCCTATGAAGACCGCATGGCCGTCCGTGGCGTCGTGGATGTGGAAGAAGGGCACCATGGCCGCAAAGCCGCCCAGATAGGCGCAGATGCCGCGCCAGCCCCAGGCGCCGTAGATGCCCTGTGGCGTGAAGAAATCGGCGATGGCGTAGCGGCCCTTGCGCACCAGGAAGTAGTCCACGAGGTTGACCGCCGTCCACGGCACCAGGAAGTACAGCAGCAGCGCCAGGAAGGAGTGCAGCAATGCCACGCCGCTGCCCTGGATGGACAGCACGCACGCGAGGATGGTGGCGCTGATGGCGGCGATGGCGCCGATGCGTGCACCGAGTGTGCCGAGTGCTTCGCGTGCACCGCGTGCGCTGCGCGTGGGGCGCAGGCCGCCCAGCGAATCCGCCGCCGTGAGCACGGTCAGCGCCGCGCTGTAGGTGTTGAGGGCGATGATGGGCACGAAGGCCACGACGGCCAGGGCAGGCAGCAGCCGGTCCGCGCCCGGGAACAGGCCGGTGCCGATCCGTCCCAGCGCCGCCAGCGCGTCGCCGGCCTGCAGCCGCTGCGCCATCCACGCGCCCAGCCCGATCATCCAGGCCCCGGACAGCGATGCGCCCAGGAAGATGGCCGCGATCAGGCGCCGGGGCGCGGTATGGCGCGGCAGGTAGCGCGAATAGTCGGAGACATAGGGCGCATAGGAGATGTTGTAGCTGGCCGCGATGGTGAACTGCGCGGCAAAGGCGCTCCATGCGAATCCTGGCAATGGCTCCGGCCGAACGTGCAAGGCGGGCTCGCCCATGCCTGCCAGCAACGCCAGCGTGGCCAGCGCATACAGCGGCAGTGCCAGCATCAGCGCGCAGCGGAAGGCCCTGTGCATCACATCGTGGCCGCAGACCGCCAGCAAGGCGCCTACCGCCACGGCCACGCAGGCCGTGGGCGCTGGCGGCAGGCCGAACACGGCCTGCATGCCCTGCATGATGAGAGAGACGTTGACGACGTTGAACCCCGTGAACACCAGCAGCGTGGCGCACAGCGGCAGGGTGACGCCGCGAAAGCCGAACTGCGCGCGCGACTGGATCATCTGCGGCAGCCCCAGCTGCGGCCCCTGCGCGCCGTGCAACGCCATGAACAGCGTGCCGAACATGATGCCCAGCGTGCCGGCCAGGGCGCTCCAGGGCGCCGAAAGCCCCAGTGACGGGCCGACGAAGCCGATGGAAAGCGTGAAGAAGTGGAAGTTGCCCAGGAACCAGAACGGCCCCTGGTCGGCGAGCCGCGCGTGGCGCTCGCTGTCGGGAATGCAGTCGATGGACCGGCTTTCCACGGCGATGCGGGCACGGCCGTGCTGTCCGCTGGCGGGGCTGTTCATGGCCTTGTCTCCCTCCCGTTGTCCTTGCTGTTGTGGGACAAATTCTAGGCAGGAGCCTGCCGCCGCTCCATGCCTGATGCGCGACGTTCACATCGACTGGAAAAGATGTTTGGCCAGCCGGCCAGCCCCTGGTGCCGAGGCGGCCGGGCATGAAAAAGCCCCGCGCCGCCTGGCGGCCACAGGGCCTGCCAGGCGGCATGGGGGCGTGGGTGGCGTGCTACGCGGCTGGTGCCGATGCCGTGGGCACTGCGCCTGCGGCGTCCGCTTCCGACGGGTCGTTGCGGTGCACCAGCCGGTACAGCAGCGGCAGCACCAGCAAGGTCAGCAGCGTGGACGACAGGATGCCGCCGATCACCACCGTGGCCAGCGGCCGCTGCACCTCGGCGCCCGTGCCCGTGGCAATGGCCATGGGCACGAAGCCCAGCGAGGCGACAAGGGCCGTCATCAGCACGGGGCGCAGCCGGGTGAGCGCGCCCTCGGTCACGGCGTCGGGCACGCTGGCGCCCTGTTCGCGCAAGGTTCTGATCCAGGAGATCATGACCAGGCCGTTGAGCACGGCCACGCCCGACAGCGCGATGAAGCCCACCGCCGCCGAGATGGACAGCGGTATGTCGCGCAGCCACAGCGCCAGGATGCCGCCCGTGAGCGCGAACGGAATGCCCGTGAAGACCACCAGCCCGTCGCGCACATTGCCGAACATGGCGAACAGCAGCACGAAGACCATCAGCAGGGCCACGGGCACGACGATCTGCAGGCGGCGCGTGGCCGACTCCAGGTTCTCGAAGGTGCCGCCCCAGCGCGTCCAGTAGCCGGGCGGCAGCGTGAGGCCTTGCAGCTTTTGCTGTGCCTCGCCCACGAAGGAGCCCATGTCGCGCCCGCGCACATTGGCGCTGACCACGATGCGGCGCTTGCCGTCTTCGCGGCTGACCTGGTTGGGGCCGGGCGCGGTCTCGAACGTGGCCACGGCCGACAGCGGCACGAAGCCGATGCGCCCGTCCGCGCCGCGCGGCAGCGCGATGGGCAGCCGGCTCAGGACCTGCAGGTCGTTGCGCACGGCGTCCGGCAGGCGCACCTGGATGTCGAAGCGCCGGTCGCCCTGGAATACCGTGCCGGCCTCGGTGCCGCCCATGGCGGTGCTGATGGCGTCCTGCACATCGCCCATGTTCAGGCCATAGCGCGAGGCCTTTTCGCGGTCAATCTGCACGGTGAGCATGGGCAGGCCCGTGGTCTGCTCGACCTTGACCTCGGAGGCGCCCGCGATCTGCTGCAGCATGCCGGCCACGGTCTGGGCGCTTTTCTCCAGCACGGCCATGTCGTCGCCGAAGATCTTCACGGCCACGTCGCTGCGCACGCCCGAGATCAGCTCGTTGAAGCGCAGCTGGATCGGCTGGGAGAACTCGTAGTTGTTGCCGGGGATGCTGTCCACCAGCGCCTGCACGGCGGCCAGCAGGTCCTCGCGCGAGCGGGCCGGGTCGGGCCACTCGCTGCGGGCTTTCAGCATGATGTAGCCGTCGGAGATGTTGGGCGGCATGGGGTCGGAGGCGATCTCGGCCGTGCCGGTGCGCGCGAACACGCGGTCGATCTCGGGGAACTCCTTCTTGAGCGCCGTCTCGATCTGCATCTGCATTTGCAGCGACTGCGTGAGGCTGGTTCCCGGGATGCGCAGCGCCTGGATGGCGAAGTCGCCCTCGTTGAGGTTAGGGGCGAACTCGCTGCCCAGGCGCGTGGCCAGCAGCAGGCTCAGCGCCACGGCCACGGCGGCGGCCGTGAGCACCACGGCGGGCGCGGCCATGACGCGCGCCAGCACGGGCGCATAGGCGCGGCGCGCCCAGCCCATGAGGCGGTTTTCCTTCTCGGCCACCTTGTCGCCCATGAACAGCGCAATCGCCGCCGGGATGAAGGTGATGGACAGCAGCATGGCGCCGGCCAGCGCAATGACCACCGTGAGCGCCATGGGATGGAACATCTTCCCCTCCACGCCCGTGAGCGCGAAGATGGGCAGGTAGACCACCATGATGATGAGCTGGCCGAACAGCAGCGGGCGGCGCGCTTCCTTCGCGGCGGCGAAGACTTCATGGAAGCGCTCGCTGCGCGTCAGCGACCGTCCTCGCGCCTCCTGCGCATGTGCCAGGCGGCGCACGCAGTTCTCCACGATGACCACGGCGCCGTCGATGATGATGCCGAAGTCCAGTGCCCCCAGGCTCATGAGGTTGGCGCTGACCTTGTAGTGCACCATGCCCGTGAAGGTGAACAGCATGGACAGCGGGATGATCAGCGCCGTGATCAGCGCCGCGCGCAGGTTGCCCAGGAACAGGAAGAGGATGACCACCACCAGGGCTGCGCCCTCCACCAGGTTCTTCTTGACCGTGGCGATGGCTTTGTCCACCAGGTTCGTGCGGTCGTAGACGGTGATGGCCTTGACGCCCGGGGGCAGGCCCCGGTTGATCTCGGCCATGCGCTGGTCCACGGCGCGCGAGACGGTGCGGCTGTTCTCGCCGATCAGCATGAACACCGTGCCCAGCACCACCTCGCGGCCGTTGTCGGTGGCCGCGCCCGTGCGCAGCTCCTGCCCCAGGCCGACCTCGGCCAGGTCGCGGATGCGGATGGGCTGGCCCTGGGCCGAGCCCACGATGACCTCGCGGATGTCGGCGATGCCGCCGACCTGGCCCGGCGCGCGGATCAGGTACTGCTCGCCCTGGCGCTCGATATAGCCCGCACCCACGTTGCTGTTGTTGCGCTGCAGGGCGGTGACGATGTCGGCCAGCGTGAAGCCGTAGGCCGCCAGCTTCTCGGGCGCGGGCGCCACCAGGTACTCCTTGGCGTAGCCGCCGATGGAGTTGATCTCTGTGACGCCAGGCACGTTGCGCAGCTGCGGCTTGATGACCCAGTCCTGGATCTCGCGCAGGTCCATGGGCGTGTAGGGCGTGCCGTCGGGCTTTTTCGCATCGTCCTCGGCTTCCACGGTCCACAGGTAGATCTCGCCCAGGCCCGTGGAGATGGGGCCCAGCGTGGGCGTGATGCCGGCAGGCAGGCTGTCGCGCGCCTGCTGTATGCGCTCGCCCACCAGTTGCCGTGCAAAGTAGATGTCCGTGCCGTCCTTGAACACCACGGTGACCTGGGACAGGCCGTAGCGCGACAGCGAGCGCGTCTGCTCCAGGTGGGGCAGGCCGGCCATCACCGTCTCTATGGGATAGGTGACGCGCTGCTCAGTCTCCAGCGGCGAGTAGCCGCTGGCCTGGGTGTTGATCTGCACCTGGACATTGGTGATGTCGGGCACGGCGTCGATGGGCAGGCGCTGGTAGTTGTAGATGCCCAGGCCCGCCATGGCCAGCACGGCCAGCAGGACCAGCCAGCGCTGCTCTATGGCAAATCGGATGATGCGTTCAAACATGGAGTTCTCCGTTCATGCCCGCATCAATGGGAGTGCTCGGCCGTGGCCTTGCCCAGCTCGGCCTTGAGCATGAAACTGCCCTCGGCCACGTAGGATTGGCCGGGTTTCAGGCCTTCCAGCACCTCGGTGGTGTTGCCGTCGGCGCGGCCCACGCGCACCGGCTGGGCGCGAAATCCCCCCTGCACGGGCACGAAGACCACGGTCTGCTGCTCCATCTTCTGCAGTGCCTGCGTGGCCACGGCCAGCGGCGCCTGCCGGGACGATGCCGTCAGCTCCACATTCACGAACAGGCCCGGGCGCCACACGCCGTCGGGGTTGGGCAGGGTGATGCGCGCGGGGGCCGTGCGCGTGTCCTGGCCGATCAGTGCGCCCACATAGGCCACCTCGCCCGTGGCCGAGGAGTCGAAGGCCGTGGCGCGCACCGTGGCCTTCTCGCCCACGCGCACGGCGGGCAGGTCGGGCGCGGCCACGCGCATCTCGGCCCAGACGCTGCGCAGGTCGGAGATGGTGAAGACCTGGGTGGTGTCCTGCACGGCCTCGCCCACGGACAGGTGCTTTTCCACGATCACGCCGTCAAACGGCGCGCGCAGCTCGAAGCGGTTGAGCCCGCCCGCACCACCGCCGGCACCGGCGCCCGTGGCGGCCAGCTTCTGCTGGGCGTTGGAGACGGCGATCTCGGCCTCGCGCAGCGCCTGGCGCGCCTGCAGGTAGTCCTGCTCGGCCGAGACCTTTTCCTCCCACAGCTGCTTTTCACGTGCGTAGGTGGTGCGGGCCAGCTCCAGGCGCTTGCTGGCGGCCAGCAGTTCGCTGCGCTGCTCGGATACGGCGGCGCTGCTGAGCACGGCCAGCAGCTGGCCCTTCTTCACGTTCTGGCCCAGGTTTGCGGGAACGCTCTCGGCAATGCCGGCCACGCGCGGCACGACGTGGGCCGTGCGGTCTTCGTTGAAGCGGATCTCCCCGGGCAGCTGCAGCACGGAACGCACGGTGGCCGGGCCGGCCTCGGCCAGGCGCACGCCGGCCGCCTGCATGCGCTGCGCGTCCATGGCGATCAGGCCTTCTTCGTCGCCATGGCCGGCTTCTGCAGCCGGCTTGGCGGCAGGTTGGGCCGCAGGTTGGGCGGCAGGCTTGGCCTCGGCTTTTTCCGCCTTGGAGTCTTCATGGTGTTCATCGTCGGCATGGCCTTCGTCGTGCTTGTGGCCATCGGCTGCGGCTGCGGCGGCGCCGTGGTGCTCGCCATCGGCATGGCCTGCGGCCTCGCTGTGGCCGTGGCCATGGCTGTCGGCCTTGGCAGCGCCTGGCGTGCCGCTGCGCAGGATCAGCGTGGCGGCCAGCGCGCCCAGGGCCAGGATGACGGCAATGGCCACGAGGGTGCGGCGCGGTCCGAGGGGGGAGGAGGAGGGCTTGGTGTTCATGGTCTGGATGCAATCAGGTTGCTATCGGAATCAGAGGCCGGATTCGGTGCCCAGCAGGCGGTCGATGTCGGCGGCGGCGCGGTGGGTGGCCAGCAGCTGGTCCAGGTACTGGCTGCGCGCCTCGGACCAGGTGCGTTGTGCGTCCAGCACATCGAGGTAGCCGAACTTGCCCAGCGCAAAGCCGCGCGAGGCCAGCTCGTAGGCCGTGCGCGCCGTGGGCAGCACCTCGTCGGCCAGTTGCCGTGCCTGCTCCCGGCTGGACTGCAGCAGCTCGCGCGCCTCGAACAGCTGGGCCTGCAGCTGAACGCGCGTGGCCAGCAATTGCTCCTCGGCCTGGTCGGCCAGGCGCAGGGCCTGCAGCTGGTTGCCCCGGTTGCTGTCGAGCACGGGCAGGGGCACGGAGACGCCGACCACGAGCTGGTTGCGCCCGACCTCGGTGGCGCGCTTGACGCCCAGGCTGACGGTGGGATCGGGCAGGCGCCGCGCACGCTCCAGGTCGGCCGTGGCGCGGCTTTGCTCCAGCGCCTGGCGCGCACGCAGCACGGCGGGCGCCTGTTCGATGCGTTGCTGCAGGGCTGCCAGCTCAGGCAGCTGGGGCAGGGCGTCCACCGCGCCCTCGGCCTGGCCGAAGGGGCGCACTCGCTCGCCCCACAGCGCCTGCAGCTGGCCGCGCGCCACGCGCAGGCCCGAGCGGGCCTTGGCCTGCTCCAGGCGGGCGCCGGATTCGGCCACGCGGGCCCGGGTTTCCTCCAGCGGCGCCACCTTGCCGGCCGCCACGCGGCGGGCTGCGGCCTCGCGCGCGCTGCTGGCGATCTCCAGCGTCTGCCCGGCCAGGACCACGCGCTGCTGCGCAGCCAGCACGCCGAAGAAGGCCGTGCCCACGTCGGCGCGCAGCGCAGCCTCGGCCCCCGCCAGCTCGGCCTGCGCCAGGTCGCGACCGCGCTCGGCCACGCGCATGCGGGCCTCGCGCTTGCCGCCCACTTCCAGGGTCTGGTTCAGCTGCACGGTCAGCGTGCGGGTGCTGCGGCGCGTGTCCTCCTGCGACCAGGCCAGCTCGGGGTTGGGCCGGGCACGGCTTTGCAGCACGGCGCCATCGCTGGCCTCCAGCGCACGGCGGGCCGCACGCAGGCCGGGGTTGCCGTCCAGCGCCAGGGACAGGGCCTGCTGCAGATCCAGCGGCGGGCCGGCCGGTGTGGACTCGGAAACAGCGGCTGCAGATGGCGCAGCCGCATCGGCAGGCTCGCCCGCCTGCACGGCGCCGCAAGCGGTCAGCACGGCCATCACCAGCAGGGCGCGCGGCCCGGGCCAGGCGCTCCATGGGGCGTGGGAAGCCGTCCTCGACGGAAAGGACGAAGGGAAAGACATACACGGACTCCTTGCCCGCGCGCAGGTCAGGCCTGATCGTTCATCAGCCGGTCAGGCCGCTGCGGCGGGCGCGCACGGCCCATGGCCGCTGAGCGCGAGGGGATTTCAGGGGAATGCCGGTCCGGGGCAGAAACAGGGCCATGCCCGGCCGGCGGCTGCAGGGGGCGTCAGCCCTGCCAGCGGGGCCGATCGGGGCGCAGCAGCACGGCCGAGGCATGGCGGCGCAGCGGCTCGGCGAATGGCATGGGGGGAGGCGCCACCGGCGCGGCCTTGGCGTAGTGGGTGGCGACGGCCACCCAGGCATGGCACATGGAGCAATCGACACTGAGCGACGACGGCTGGCCCTGGTCCGCCTTCTTTGCCGGTTGCCCCGGTTCGGCGCCAGCGCCCGGATCTGCGTTGGCATGGCGCTCGGCGCCCATGCCATGCAGGCTCACGCCGTGGACATGGTGGCCGAAGTGCCGGGTCTCATGCCCGTCGTGCCGGCACAGTGCAGCGGCCGCCATCCAGCTCCACTGGAACAGCAGCGCGATCACGAGGACGGCGAGGGCAGCGAGACGGGGCCGGGTCATGGAGGAGGGCATGGGGCAGGTGGGGATTGTCGTGCATGGCGTTTGCCCACAACCACGACTCCCCCAAGCCGGCGAGTCTAGGGCCGTGCGGCGACCTGTGGCTGTCGGGCACATGACAAATTTGTCATCTTGGCAAACCATGCCCTTCCCCGACAATGCTCGGCATGAAAGTCCTGGTCATCGAAGACGAAATCAAGCTGGCCGACTACCTCCGCAAGGGCCTGACCGAGGAGGGGTTCGTGGTCGATGTCGTGCACGACGGCATCGACGGCCTGCACCTGGCCACCGAGCTGGCCTACGACCTCATCGTGCTCGACGGCATGCTGCCCGGCATCGACGGCCTGGCCGTGCTGGCGGCGCTGCGCCAGTCGCGCCAGACACCGGTGCTGATGCTGACGGCGCGTGGCCAGGTGGAGGACCGCGTGCGCGGCCTGCAGGGCGGCGCCGACGACTACCTGGTCAAGCCCTTTGCCTTCTCCGAACTGGTGGCGCGCATGCATGTGCTGCTGCGCCGCAGTGTCGGCACGGCGCATCCGGCGGCCGAGGCCACCATGCTGCGCATGGCCGACCTGGAGCTGGACCTGATCCGCCGACGCGCCACGCGCGCCGGCCAGCGCCTGGACCTCACGGCCAAGGAATTCAACCTGCTGAGCCTGCTGCTGCGCCGCCAGGGCGAGGTGCTGTCGCGCACCGAGCTGGCCTCCCAGGTCTGGGACATGAACTTCGACAGCGAGACCAATGTGGTCGAGGTCGCCGTGCGCCGCCTGCGCCTGAAGCTGGACCAGCCCTTCGAGCAGCCGCTGCTGCACACGGTGCGCGGCATGGGCTATGTGCTGGAGTCGCGCGCACCGTGAGCGCCGCCCCTGCCGCACCTCCCGCCGCCGACATTCCCCACCTGGGCCGGCGCCTGTCGCGCTGGCTGGCGCTGCAGACCATGCTGGGCCTGGGCCTGGTGTGCGCGGCCGTCTACGGGGTGGCATCGATGACGCTGGAGCAGCACCAGCACGAGACGCTGGACCTCAAGCAGCAGGCCGTGCTGCACCTGATGACGGAAAGCCGCAGCGCCCACAACGAGGCCGGTCTGGCCCACATGCTGGACGACTTTCTCACGGGCCTGGACGAGATGTCGCTGCGCATCACCGACCTGCAGGGCCGCGTGATCTACGAGCGCCTGCGCATTCCCAAGACGCCGGGCCGCACGCTGCAGCGCAGCTTCGAGGTGGTGCTGGCCGACAGTGGCCAGCATGCACAGGCCCAGCTCACCCTGGACCGCGCCGACGATGACCGGCAGCTGTCCCTGCTGGCCTGGACGCTGGCGCTGGCCGCCGTGGGCGGCGCACTGCTGGTGTCGTTGACCGGCATCTGGCTGGTGCGCCTGGGCCTGGCGCCGCTGCGCGAACTGACCGAGCAGACGCGCAAGCTGTCCGCCCAGGACCTGCAGCGGCGCCTGGACGACAGCGGACAGCCGCAGGAGTTGCGCCCGCTGATCGCGCAATTCAACGCCCTGCTGGAACGGCTGGCCGTGGCCTACCGGCAGATGGAGGCCTTCAACGCCGACGTGGCCCATGAGCTGAACACGCCGCTGACCACGCTGATCAGCAGCTGCGAGCTGGCCCTGCGCAAGCCGCGCAGCGAGGCCGAGCTGCGCGAGGTGCTGGCCTCCAACCTGGAAGACCTGCGGCGCATGGCCGGCATCGTGGCCGACATGCTGTTTCTCTCGCAGGCCGACCGGGGCCAGGGCGCGCGCCTGGCGCCCTGGGCCAGCCTGGCCGCGCTGGCCCACGAGGTCATCGACTTCCACGAGGCCGCGCTGCAGGAGGCCGACCTGCAGGTCGTCGTCCAGGGCGACGCGGCCGCCGAGGTCGATGCGCGGCTGCTGCGCCGGGCGCTGTCCAACCTGCTGGGCAATGCCACACGCTATGCACAGCGCGGCTCCACCATCACCGTGCAGATAGGCGCTCGGCCCTGTGCCCACCACGGTGGCGCCGGTGATGTGGCGCTGGCGGTGCTCAACCGGGGCCCGACCATAGCCCCCGCCGACCTGCCGCGCCTGTTCGACCGCTTCTACCGCGCCGACGCCGCGCGCAGCCAGGCCGACCGCAACCATGGCCTGGGCCTGGCCATCGTGGCCGCCATCGCGCGCATGCACGGCGGGCGCTGCTTTGCCGAGTCCGAGGGCGGCTTCACGCGCATCGGCCTGGAACTGCCCGACAGCCCGAGCCCGCCGCGCGATTCCCCGGCCTGAACACAGGCACCGGAGCGGCGGCACAATGGCGCCCCATGACGCAAGACGCCCCCTCCTCCTACGCAACGCTGCTGGCCGAAGGCAATGCCCTGGTGGCCCAGGCGCAGCGGGCCGCCACCCAGGATTTCGCCCAGGCCCGGGCGCTGTGGCAGCAGGCCGGCAAGCATTTCTATCTGGCCCACAAGGCCGACCCCGATCAGGCCGAGGGCGCGTTTCGTCTGGCCCAGGCCTGGATGGCCGAAGCCCATGCGCTGCAAAAGGAAGAATCGCCAGACGCCGTGGTGATGTGGCGCAACGCCGCCGCGCAATGCGAGCTGGCGTTCGACCTGGAACCCGAAAACGGCCGCCTGGCCATGACGGCCGCCAGCTGCCACATGTTCGGCGGCCAGCATGACGCGGCCAAGGCCTGGCAGCAGATCGGGCAGCACCTGCTGCCGCCGGCGCCCGAAGGCGACGGCGCCTGAAGCCAGGCTACAGCGCGATCAGCTTGAACACGGCCCGCGCCGTGCACACGACCTGGCCCGCGCTGTCCAGCACATCGCCCTCGCAGAACACGGTGCGCGCGCCTGCGCGCAGCACGCGGGCCTCGATCAGCAGGTCGGTGGTGGCCGAGGCGAGGAAATGCGTGCTCATCTCGATGGTCACCACGCCCAGCCCCAGCGGGTTGGACGAGCGCGCGGCCGCGCTCAGCGTGAAGTCCAGCGCGCTCATCAGCGCGCCGCCATGGCCATGCCCCCGGCTGTTGGCCAGGTGCGGGCGCATGGGCAGCCGCGTGCGCGCCAGGCCGGGCGCCAGGCTCACGGGCTCCAGGCCGATATGGGACATGAAGGGCACGTCGATGCCGAAGTAGCCGCGCGCCAGCGCGGCGGCCTCCAGGTCCGGGGCGGTGGAAATTCCAACGGCGTTCATCCGATCTCCGCAATCGCCTGGCCTTCGGCCACCGGCTCGCCCACGGCCACGAGCATGCGGCGCACGACGCCTGCCACCTCGCTTTCCACGGGAATCTCCATCTTCATGGACTCCACGATGATGAGGGTGTCGCCCAGGGCGACGGTGCCGCCTTCGGCGGCTTCCACAGCGGCCACGAGGCCGGCGATGGGGCTTGTGATCATGTTCGGGGTGGTGGTCATGGGTAGGGCTTTCAAAGGTTGGCCAGCACGCGCTGGGCGATGCCGGTGTCGATGCGCAGGTCCAGGAAATCGGCGTGGCCCAGGATGCGTTCGATGAAGGGGATGTTGGTCTTCACGCCCTCGATGCGGGTCTGCGCCAGTGCCTGGCGCAGCCGTGCGATGGCCTGGGCGCGGTCGCTGCCATGGGCCACGAGCTTGGCGACCATGGGGTCGTAGAAGGGCGTGACGCTGCAGCCCTGGGCATAGCCGGTCTCCACGCGCAGGCCTTCGCCCTGGGGCATCTCGAAGCGGTCCAGGCGCCCCGGCGAGGGCAGGAAGCGCACGGGGTCTTCGGCATAGATGCGCGCCTCGATGGCATGGCCGCTGGCCACGGGCTCGGCGGGCAGCACCTCCCGCATGCGCTCGCCGGCGGCCAGGCGGATCTGGGCCTCGACGATGTCGATGCCCGTGATCTCCTCGGTCACCGCATGCTCGACCTGCAGCCGCGTGTTCATCTCCAGGAAGACAAAGCCGTGCTGCGGCGTGTAGAGCATCTCCACGGTGCCGATCACGTCATAGCCCGTGCGCGCCAGCAGGCCGGCCAGCAGTTGCCGCATGTCGGCCAGGGCCTGCGCGGGAATGCCTGCGGGGCGGGCCTCTTCCACCACCTTCTGGTGGCGGCGCTGCACCGAGCAGTCGCGCTCGAACAGCACGCGCACCTCGCCATGGCGGTCGGCCAGCACCTGGAACTCGATGTGGCGCGGCGCCTCGATCAGCTTTTCCAGGTACAGCTCGGCCGTGCCGAAGTACTTGGCGGCAATGCCGCTGGCCTTGGACCAGGCGCCCTCCAGCTGCGGTGCATCGTGCGCGGGCAGCATGCCGATGCCGCCGCCCCCGCCTGCGGGTTTGACCAGCACGGGAAAGCCGATGCGCGCCGCCTCCGCCTGCGCCTCCTGCACGCTGTGCAGCACGGCCGAGCTGGCCGCCTGCGGCATGCCCTGGGCGGCCATGAAGGCCCGCGCCTGGGTCTTGTGGCCCAGCGTGCGTATCCAGTGCGGCGAGGGGCCGATGAAGCACAGGCCCTGGCGCTGCACGGCCTCGGCGAACTCCGCGTTCTCGGAGAGAAAGCCGTAGCCCGGGTGCACGGCATCGGCCCCCGTCTCGCGCGCCACCTGCAGCAGCCGCGCCTGGTCCAGATAGCTTTGCGCGGCGGGCGCAGGGCCTATGCACACGGCCTGGTCGGCCGCGCGCACATAGGGCAGGCCGGCATCGGCCTCGGAGTACACGGCCACGGATTCAAGGCCCATGCGCCGCAGCGTGCGGATCACGCGCGCGGCCACGGCGCCCCGGTTGGCGACCAGCACGCGGCGGATGGGGTGCGGGGCGCCGCTCATGCCGCCTCCGAGGAGACCGCTGGCGCGGCGGCCACGGCCACCACCGCATCGACGATGACCGGCGCCTGCGCGCCGCGCGCCACGAGCACGGGATTGGCATCGACCGACTGCACGCGCCCGCCCTGGGCCATCATCCAGTCGCCCAGCCGCACCATCATGGCGGCCACGGCGTCCAGCTCAACGGCCGGCATGCCGCGCACGGCCGCAAAGACCGGGGCGATGGACAGGCGCGCAAGGGCATCCAGCGCCTGCTGCGCACTGAAGGGGGCCACGAGGAATTGCACGTCCCTGAGCGCCTCTACCAGCACGCCGCCCTGGCCGACCATGACCACCACGCCGAATTCGGCATCGACATGGGCACCCAGCGCCAGCTCGAAGTCGGCCTTGTGCTGGGCTCCCAGCAGCAGGCCGCCATCGGCCACGCCCAGGCGGGCCAGCGTGGCCGAGAAATCACCGAAGGCCGCCAGCGCCTGGCCGGCTTCGCGGATGTTGAGCCGCACCAGGCCATGCTCGGACTTGTGCGAGAGATCGGCGGACACGCCCTTGGCCACCAGGGGCCGTGGCAGGGACTCGATGGCGGCGCGCACCTCGTCCTCGCTACTGCAGACCAGATGGCGCATCACCGGCAGGCCGGCGCGGGCGAGTTCGGACAGGCTGGAGGGCTCGTCAAGCGTGAGGGAGCGGGAGGCCGCCACCGGCACCGATGCCTCGGCAGACGGCGCCTGTGCCTGCCTGCCACCGGCCTGCTCGGCCAGCAGCGCCAGGCCGCGCATGGCGGCGCGTTCGCTCCAGAAGGTGGGCACGCCCTGGTCCTGGAAGGCCTGGGCCACCCAGTCCTGGTTGACGCTGACCGCAATGGGCACGCCGGTGTCGCGCGCAAAGCGGCTGGCCTGGCCCGCGAAGTCGGCAAAGTCATAGCCCTCGCCGCCGATCGGGAAGCCCACGTGAACGAGGTCCGCCGCACCGCTGCCCGACAAGGCCCGCAGCGTGTCGCCAAAGGTCTGCGGCCTGCCCAGCAGGGCCGTGGTCATGTCGATGGGGTTGCGCGCCGTGACATAGGACGGCAGGGCCTGGGACAGGCCGTCCAGCGTGGCGGCATCGAACGGCTCCAGGGCCAGGCCGTATTCCTCGGCCGCGTCGGCCGACAGCACGCAGGTGGCGCCCGAATTGCTGATGCTGACCACGCGACGACCGCGCGGCGCGGGCTGGGACAGGAACAGCGGCGCGTAGTCGATCAGCTCGCGGAAGTCGGCCAGGCGCGGTATGCCGTGCTGGCGCAGGAAGGCATCGGCCAGCGCGTCCTCGGCCGCCAGCGCGCCCGTGTGCGAGCTGGCCGTGGCCTGGCCTGCGCGCGTGCGGCCGGCCTTCACGGCCAGGATGGTGATGCCGCGCGCATGCGCCAGGCGCGCGGCCTCGGCCAGCCAGGCGCTTTGCCTGAGCGTCTCGATGTAGAGCACGACCAGGCGGATGCCTTCGTCCTCGACCACGGCGCGCACGGCCTCGGCTGCGCAGATATCGGCCTCGTTGCCCGTGGACAGCATGTAGCGCACGCCGATGCCCGCGCGGCGCAGTCCGCCGTAGAGAATGGCCGCGCCCGCACCGCTCTGGCTGACGATGGCCACGGGGCCGTCGGCCGGCGCGTTCTCGTTGATCATGGTCGAGAAGTTGAGGATGGCGCCCGTGGCGAAGTTGGCCACGCCCTGGCAATTGGGGCCGAACAGGCGCAGCCCGCCGCCTGGCGCCCGGCGCGCCCGCGTCACCAGGTCGGCCTGCTGCCGGCGACCCTCCTCGCCCAGCTCCGCAAAGCCGGACGAATAGATCACGGCCAGGCGCGCGCCCACGGCCACGCAGTCGTCGATGGCGGCGGCCACGTCCTCGCCGGGCAGGCTGATGACCACGGCGTCGGGCGCCTCGGGCAGCGCGCGCAGCGAGGGGTAGGCGGCCAGGCCCTGGACCTCGGCGCGCTTGGGATTGACGGGCAGGATGCGGCCTGCGAAACCATGGCGCCGCAGGTAGTCGATGGGCCGGCCACCGGCCTTGATGGGGTTGTCGGAGGCGCCAAGGATGGCGACGGAGCGGGGGTTTAGTGCTTGCAACAGTGACATGCGTACCTCATCAATCCAGGGAAAGTGCTTCGCGCTGGATCACTTGCCCCCAGTCGGCCACTTCCTTGGCGATGCGCTGGCCGAACGGCGCGGGCGGCATCATCACGGGCTCGCCCTGGCTGCTGAGCACGGCGCGGATGCGTGCGTCCTGCAGCACGCCCCTGGAGGCCTCGTAGAGCCGGTTGACGATGGCCGGCGGCGTGCCCGCGGGCGCCAGCAGGCCGGCCCAGAAGGTGACGTCGAAATCGGCATAGCCGGCCTCGGCCATGGTGGGCACCTCGGGCAACTGCTGCATGCGCCGGGGCGCGGTGACGGCCAGCGCCACGAGCTTGCCGCTGGCGATGTGGGGCAGCGCGCTCCAGGTGTCGAACTGCGTGTCCAGCTCGCCGCTGAGCACGGCCATCTGCGCCTGCGATGCGCTCTTGTAGGGCACATGCGTGGTCTTCACGCCCGTGCGGTTGCTCCAGGCCGCATAGGCCAGGTGGGCGATGTTGCCGGGGCCGGCAGAGCCGTAGCTGAGCTTGTCGGGATGGCCCTTGGCGAAGGCGATCACATCCTTGGCCGAGCGGATCTGGTGCTTCTGCGCCCACTCGGGGTTGACGGTGAGAATGAAGGGCGCATCCAGCACCATGGTGATGGGCGCGAAGTCCTTGGCGCGGTAGGTGATCTTCTTGTAGATCTGGGGGTTGATGGTGATGCTGCTGGAGTTGGTGACCAGCAGGGTGTAGCCGTCGGGCGCGGCGCGCGCCACCTCGCCCACGCCGATGGCGCCGTTGGCGCCGGGCTTGTTCTCCACCACCACGGGCTGGCCCAGCGACTTGCTCAGCGGCTCGGACAGCGCGCGTGCAATGGTGTCGGTGAACGAGCCTGCAGGAAAGCCGACCACGATGCGCACGGGGCGCGTGGGCCACTTGTCCTCCTGGGGGGCCTGGGCCTGGGCCGCCGTCGCGGCGCAGATGGTCAGGCACGGCGCCAGGCACAGGGCCAGGGCGGTGCGGCGCGAGGGCGCGCGCGGTTGTCTGGTTGCCATTGCTTTGTCTCCTTGGGTTTTTTATGCGTTCAGGGCCGCAGGCCGAACTGCGGCGCTCCGGCCTCGCGCAGCGGCGCGGCCAGTTCCACGAATTCGCTGAGCAGGGCGCGCGTGTCGCGCGGATCGATCACCTCGTCGATGCCGAAGGCCTCGGCCGTGCGGAAGGGCGAGGTCAGGCTGCGCACGCGCTGCTCGATCTCGGCGCGCTTTTGCACGGGGTCGTCGGCGCCTTCGATCTCGGCCTTGTAGGCCACCTCCAGCCCGCCCTCGATGGGCAGCGAGCCCCAGTTGGCCGAGGGCCAGGCATAGCGGAAGTTGAAGCGGCCCATGTGCTGGTGGCCGGCCGCCGCCACGCCGTAGGCGCGGCGGATGAGGATGCTGCACCAGGGCACGGTGGCCTGGTAGACGGCGGCCAGGGCGCGCACGCCGTAGCGCATGACGCCGGCCTTCTCGGCCTCCACGCCGATCTGGAAGCCCGCGATGTCCACCAGGTTGACCACGGGCAGGTGGAAGGTCTGGGCCATGTCCACGAAGCGCGTGAACTTCTCGGCCGAGGGGCCGTCCCAGCCGCCGCCGTAGAAGTACGGGTCGCTGGCCACCACGGCCACGGGCCAGCCGTCGATGCGTGCCAGCCCCGTGACGATGGCCCGGCCCCAGTGGCGGCCCGTCTCCAGGAAGGAACCCTCATCGACCAGGCATTCGACGATGGGCCGGATCTTGTAGACCTTGCGGCCATCACGCGGAATGGCCGACAGCAGCCATTCGTCGCGCCGCCGCGGATCGTCCTGTGGCGCGGTGCGCGCAGGCAGATCGTACACCGACGATGGCAGGTAGGACAGGAAGCGGCGCACGCGCTCGAAGGCCTCCTGCTCGGTGGCCACCTCGTCATCGACCACGCCGTTGCGCGTGTGCACCTGGCTGCCGCCCAGCTCGTTCTTGGTCACGTTCTGGCCGATGCGCGCCACCACGGGCGGGCCGGCATTGAACAGCTGGGCGGTCTCCTTGACCATCACCGAGTAATGGCTGGAGGCCACGCGCGCCGCGCCCATGCCGGCCACCGAGCCCAGGGCCAGCGAGACCACGGGCACGGTGGACAGGTTCTGCACCACCTGGCTCCAGACCTTCATGGTGGGCACGCTGGTGTAGCCCTTGGTCTCGATATTGCGCACCGAGCCGCCGCCGCCCGTGCCGTCCACCAGGCGCACCATGGGCAGGCGCAGGTCGTGCGCCATCTTCTCGGCAAAGATCAGCTTGTCGCCCACGGCGCCGTCGTTGGCGCCGCCGCGCACCGTGAAATCGTCGCCCACCACGACCACGGGCCGCCCGCCCACGCGCGCCCGCCCCATGATGAGGTTGGAGGGCGTGAAGTCCGTCAGCCGGCCCAGGCCGTCGTACTGGCCCGAGCCGGTGAGCGAGCCCACCTCCACGAAGGACTGCGCGTCCGTGCAGGCATCGATGCGCTCGCGCACCGTGAGCTTGCCCGCGGCCTTGTGCCGCGCCACCTTGTCCTCTCCGCCCAGTTTGGCCGCCAGTGCGCGGCGGTATGCGATCTCGTCCACTTCGGGTTGCCAGCTCATGTCGTCGTGTCTCCTTGTGCCAGCACAGATGCACAAGGCGTGCCAGAACGCAGTGCGTTGAATTCAAAGGATTTTTTCCACAGTTCACCTTCACGTGTCCACATCAAGGACAACCTCGAAGACACGGGTTGGGCACTGTCTTTAATGGAGACACCACGGGGACAGACCCGTGGCCTGCGCGCCGCTAGAGTGCGTTCACCCCAGCCACTGCCCGCCATGCCCATGCCCAGCTCCCCCGACCACCGATTCGGCGTTCTCGTCTGGCGGCGCGACTCGCCCGAGCCCGTGGCGCGACTGGGCCTGGCGCAGGAGCCGCTGCTGCATGCAGCCGTCACCGAGGCCCTGGCCCGCGCGCATGGCGACGGGAACAACCCCATCGGCCATGGCCAGCTGCTGCACGTGGAAACACCGGGCCCGCGCGGCACGGTGGCCCGCCATGTGGCCGTGGTGCTGGCCGATGCCGAGGGCGAGGTCGCCCTGCTGCGCCCGGCCGACGAGGCGGCGGCGCTGTTCGACATGGTGGCCAGCGTGCCCTTCGCCTTCGCCATCCTCAACATGTTCCTGACCAACCCGTACCAGGCGATCACGGTGGCCGACCATGAAGGGCTGATGCGCTACATCAGCCCCGTGCACGAGAAGTTCTTCGGCCTGGCGCCCGGCACGGCCGCAGGCCGGCGCGCCGAGGACGTGATCCCCAACTCGCGCCTGCCCCACGTGGTGCGCAGCGGCCGGGCCGAGATCGGCGACCTGCAGCAGCTGGGGCCGGGCGTGAGCCGCATCGTCAACCGCATGCCGGTCTACGAGGGCGGCGCCGTGGTGGGTGCCGTGGGCCAGGTCAGCTTCAGCGGCGTGGAGGCGCTCAACCGCATGCAGCAGCGGCTGAACCAGCTGCATGACGAGGTGCAGCACTACAAGCGCGAACTGAGCCAGTTGCGCGGCGGCACGCCCACGGCGCAGATGGTGGGCGCCAGTGCCCCCATGCAAAGGCTGGCCCGCGAGATCGACGCCGTGGCGCGGCTCGATGTGCCCGTGCTCATCCTGGGCGAGAGCGGCAGCGGCAAGGAGCTGGTGGCCCAGGCCCTGCATGCGCGCGGGCGCGATGCCGACGCGCCCCTGGTCAGCCTCAACCTCGCGGCCCTGCCGGCCACGCTGATCGAGTCCGAGCTGTTCGGCTACGAGGCCGGCGCCTTCACGGGCGGGCGCCGGCAGGGCCAGCCCGGCAAGCTGGAGCAGGCCGAGGGCGGCACGCTCTTCCTCGACGAAGTGGCCGACATTCCCATGGAGATCCAGGTCAAGCTGCTGCGCGTGCTGGAGGACCGCCAGGTGCAGCGCCTGGGCGCGCACAGCGGCCGGCAGGTGAACTTCCGCATCGTGGCCGCCACGCACCGCGACCTGCGCGGCCTCATCGACAGCGGGCGCTTCCGGCTGGACCTGTTCTACCGCCTCAGCGGCGTGGTGCTGCATGTGCCCGCCCTGCGCCAGCGCCTGGAGGACATCCCGGCCCTGGTGCAGCGCTTTGCCCAGTCGTTCTGCGAGCGCAACGGCATTGCGCTGCCCCGCATCGCGCCCGGTGTCATGCCCTACCTGGCCCGCCAGGCCTGGCCCGGCAATGTGCGCCAGCTGCGCCAGCGCGTGGAAGAGGCCCTGGTGTTCTGCGACGGCCACCTGCTGGGTGTGGACAACTTCGCGCGCCACGAGGACCCGCTGGCCGGCGCACGACCTTCGCCCGTTGCCGAGGCAGACATGCCCACCACCGGCGCCGTGGCCCCGCTCAAGGACCAGGAGCGCAACGCCATCCTCGACGCCATCGCACGCTGCGGCGGCAACAAGAAGCTGGCCGCGCAGGAGCTGGGCATCTCGCGCTCCTACCTCTACAAGGTGCTGGGCGCGGCATCGCCCGGCTGAGCCTGTCGGGCCGAGGGCAGGGAATTCGAGACAGTGGCTGGCCGCACCGTTGCCATACTAGGCACCCCGTACCCCCTGCCGCCCCTGCCGCACCCGGCGCCCCGAATGCAAGACACCCGAGACGCGCTCGAACAGCGCCAGATCCCCATCTACTTCGCCGCCGTGGCCCTGGCCGCGGCCGCCGCCTGGGCGCTGCCCGGCACGGGCGTGCTGGAGCGCGCCATCAACCCCGCGCTGGCACTGATGCTCTATGTGACCTTCTTGCAGGTGCCCGTGGCCGAGCTGCGGCGCGCCTTTGGCCAGGTGCGCTTCCTGGCCGCGCTGATGACGGCCAACTTCATCGTGGTGCCGATGCTGGTCTGGGCGCTGCTGCAGTTCCTGCCCGCCGACCCCCTGCTGCGCCTGGGCGCGCTGCTGGTGCTGCTGGCGCCCTGCATCGACTACGTGGTCACCTTCTCCCACCTGGGACGCGCCGATGCGCGCCTGCTGCTGGCGGCCACGCCGGCCCTGCTGATCGCGCAGATGCTGGCCCTGCCCGGCTACCTGGGCCTGTTCCTGGGAGACGATGCGGCGCGGCTGGTGCAGGCGGGGCCTTTCCTGCATGCGTTCGTGTGGCTGATCGCCGTGCCGCTGGCCTTGGCCGTTGCCACCCAGTGGTGGGCGGCCTGCAGCCGGCGCGGCGCCAGCGCCTCGGCATGGCTGGGCCTGCTGCCCGTGCCGGCCACCGCCCTGGTGCTGTTCGTGGTGATCGCCTCCGTGCTGCCCCAGCTGGGCCCGGCCACGCACGCGGCCTGGAGCGTGGTGCCCGTCTACGCGGCCTTCGCGGTGGCGGCGCCCGCGCTGGGCTGGCTGGTGGCGCGCGCCTTCCGACTGCCTGCGCCCGCAGGCCGTGCGGTCGCGTTCAGCGCGGGCACGCGCAATTCGCTGGTCGTGCTGCCGCTGGCCCTGGCCGTGCCTGACGCCATTCCCGTGCTGCCGGCCGTCATCGTCACGCAGACGCTGGTGGAGCTGCTGGCCGAGCTGGCCTATGTGCGCGTGATTGCGCTGTGGGGCCGGGACCGGGAGCCGGCCCTGGCCAGCGGTCAACGCGATGACGCCGCGCCATAGGCCTGGCGCAGCTGCGCCATGTTGTCCAGCAGCGCCGTCGGCCCGGCGCTGCCCATCAGGTACCAGCCCTTGGGATCGAGGAAGACGACCTGCCCCTTGCGGCCGGCCGCCGTGGCGTGGATCCGCGCGTTGTCGAACACCTTGCGCGAAGCCATGATCTCGCCGCCGCCTGCCGCTTGGCCCGTGGCCGTGTTGCGGTCGATGACGTAGATCCACTCGGGGTCCAGCCGCGCCACATCATCGAAGCCGTAGGCGGTGCCGCGGGCTGGCAGTTGCGCAGCCGATAGCGCCGAGCGCGCGCCGAACACATCGAACAGAAAGCCGAAACGCGATCCCGGCGCCTGCGGCAGGAGCTTGTCGTTCACGGCCATGAGCAGCAGGCCCGGCGCGGCCTGCGAGGCCTGGGCACGCAGGCCCTGCAGCTCGGCGTGGATGCGCTGCACCAGCGCACGGCCCTGCGCCTGGCGGCCGAACAGCAGCGCCAGCGTGGCGATGTTGCGTTCGATATCGGCCAGCATGTCCTTGCCGCTGACGCTCAGGTCCAGCGTGGGCGCGATGCGTCCCAGCACCTCGGCCTTGCCGGCCGAGCGCCCGCCCACGATGATCAGGTCGGGCGCCAGCCGGCTCAGCGCCTCGTAGTCGGGCTCGAACAGCCCGCCCGCCGCAGGCCGCTGCGCGAAGCTGTCCAGATACCGGGGCAACTGCGCCCGGGGCACGCCTGCGACCGCCGACGCGGGCACGCCCAGCGCATGCAGTGCATCCAGCGCCCCCAGGTCATAAACCACCGCGCGCCGGGGTGCGCCGGGCAGGCTGGTCATTCCCCCGGCATGCCGCACGGACAGCGGGGCCGCCACCGCAGTCCCCAGGAACAAGGCCGGCAAGGCCAGCGCCGCCGCGCGGCGCGTGATATCGAAGGTCATGGCAAAGAATCCCAGGAAAAAATGAATGGAGTTCCGGCCTCCGGAGGCGGGTGCCGCGCCGGGAAGCGGCGCGGCCCGATCCGCAGGCCACGGGCAGCGGCCGCCCTTGCGGCCGGGGTGCCTAGAACTTCACGTTCATGCCGATCCAGTAGCGCCGGCCGTCCTGCACCGTGGCGTAGTCCTCGTAGTAAACGTCCTTGTCGAACAGGTTGTAGATGCCTGCGTAGAAGGTCACGTCCTTGCTGTAGTTGTAGGAGCCGCCCATGTCGAACATGGCATAGCTGCCAGCCACCCAGGTGCGCGCCGAACGGCCGCCCGTGGGCTGGCTTTCCTTGCCCCGGTAGGACAGCTTGGCCCAGCCCGCCCATTGCTGCGAAGGCTTCCAGTTCAGCGCCAGGTTGAGCATGTGGCGCGGCAGCTGGCTCAGCGGCTGCCCCGCGAACTCGCCGCTCTTTTGCTCGGACTTGGTGAAGGTGTAGCTGCTGCTCAGGTCCAGCGTGCGCGCCAGCGGGGCCTTGAACGTGGCTTCGATGCCGCGCGTGATGGCCTTGTCGATATTGACGTTGGTGGTGGGCGTGTTGCCCGAGGAATTGGCCGGTCCGCACTCGGGACAGGCGATGCGCGTGATCTTGTCGTTGAACTCGTTGTCGAACACCGTCAGGCCTGCCGACAGGCCGGCGCCGTTGTTGTAGAGCACGCCCAGTTCCTTGCTCAGCGAGGTTTCGGGCTTCAGGTCGGGGTTGCCGTAGATGTTGCCGCCGCGGCTGGACTGGCCCCAGTCGCCCAGGGTCTGGCGCAGCGAGGGCGCGCGAAAGCCGGTGGACACGCCGCCCTTGACGGTCCATTGCGCGTCGAGGTTCCACACGCCGTACAGGCGCGGGCTCCATTGCGATCCGCCCTTGCTGTCGTGGTCGTAGCGCAGGCCGCCGGTCAGGGCGAAGTTCTCGCGCAGGCGCCACTCGTCCTCGGCGAACCAGGCGTACTGCGTGCGATCGGCCGTGGTGCGCGCCGAGCCCGGCAGCGTATTGGTCGTCGTGTCGCGCAAGTCCTGCTGGTTGTAGTACACGCCCGTGGTCAGCAGGTGCTGGCGGCCCAGCGGCGCTACCCAGCTGCTGTTGAACACCGTGTTCCTGATGGTCATGTCGCGCGACAGGTTGCGCGTTTCCTCGCGCTGCAGATAGGTGTCGGAGGAAGCCCAGCCCCAGCGGCCCTTGTGCTGCAGCGAGTAGTTCTCGCGCTCGAACTTGCGGTCGCTGGGCGCATCGGTGGGCAGCAGGGTCATGCCAGGCGACGAAACGAAGTGCTGGCGCGAAGTGCCGATCTCGGCGATCAGGTCGTGGTCCTTGCTGGGGGTCAGCGCCAGGCGCAGGTTCAGCGAACGGTTGTCGCTCTTGTTGTAGCCCTGGTAGATGCGGTCCTGGTCGCGCTTGCCGTAGTTGCCGTACAGGCTCAGGCCCAGCAGGTCGGTCTTGATCGGGCCTGACAGGTAGAAGTTGGTCTGGTAGGCATCGCCCGAGGTGGAGCGCTCCTGCAGCGTGGCGTCGGCACGCACCGAGCCATGCCAGTTCTTCGCCACCTTGCGCGTGATGACGTTGATCACGCCGCCCATGGCGTCCGAGCCGTACAGCGAGGACATGGGGCCGCGCACCACCTCGATGCGCTCGATGGCCTCCAGCGGCGGAATCCAGCTCTGGTCCGTGCCGGTGCTGCCGTTGGTCTGGGTCTCGCGCGTGCTCATCCGCTTGCCGTCCACCAGGATCAGGGTGTAGTTGGCGCCCATGCCGCGCAACGAGATGTCGTTGGAGTTGTTGTCCGAGGGCGTGAGGATCACGCCGGGCACATCGCGCAGGGCATCGTGCAGGTTGCGGTAGGCGCCCTGCTCCAGTTCCTGGCGCGTGATCACCGAGATCGAGGCCGGCGCCTGGCTGATCTCCTGCTCGAAGCCGCTGGCCGTCACGACCAGGGTTTCCAGCGTCGCCCCGCCTGCTGCCTGGGCCAGCGCGCTGCCCGAGGCCAGCAGGCCCAGGCAGGCGCCCAGCGCGGTGCGGCGCAGGGGAACGACGGTGGAGGGAAACGAAGCACGCAAGGAGGTGCAAAGGGCGGACAGGGCAAAGCCACGGCCCGCCGCGGGGGCTGTGCAGTTGTGCATGGGAAAGCTCGCAAGAAGAATCACGGACGGTCGAACGACCGGGGTGCGCATCCGCTCTGTTGTTTTTGATGAGTGCGAATCGTTCTTATTTTATTTTCCCGTCGACAACGGCCTGGCCGACGGCAGCGCAGCTGCTGTTTTTCTTTACAAGTGGGCCGATCTGTGAGCAATTCATTCAGGATGCTGAATGTTGCCTTGTTCATCAATGACATGCAGGGCCGCCAGTGCCCGGGCGCGTGCAGCGCCCGGCACGATTCACGGCGTTCCGGCGAGCACGGCGGCTTTGTAAAGTTGGCCCGATGTGGCCCGCAGGCAACATCCTGATACGAAGATCAGGACCACAGCCGCCCCGCATTGGAGACCAGGAACAGCACCAGCCCCACGGCACCGCCGACCACGGTGCCGTTGATGCGGATGTACTGCAGGTCCTTGCCGATGTGCAGCTCGATCAGCTCGGACAGCTCGCGCGCATCCCAGCGCCGCACGGTATCGGCGATGTGCTGGGCCAGGAACTGCGAGACATCGGGCGCCAGCGCCTGGGCCCAGCGCTTGAGGCGCTCGTTCATGGAGCTGCGCAGCGCCTCGTCGTGCGCCAGCGACTGGCCCAGCCAGCGGCCCATGGCGGCGGTCTTGCGCGCCACCTGCGAATGCTCGTTGGCCAGGTCCGCCTGCAGCTTGGCGCGCAGGCCCAGCCACAGCGCACGCAGGTAGCCGGCCAGCTTCTCGTCGTGCAGCAGGTAGTGGCGCAGCCGCTCGGCGCGCTCGGACATGGCGGGGTCGGACTGCAGCCGCGTGACCAGCCGGTCCACGGAGGCGTCGAAGGCCTTGCGCATGTGGTGCTCGGGATTGCTGGCGATGTCCTGCAGCAGGCTGTCGAGCGCGCCCGCAATGGCGCTGGCGCCCTTGTCGCTGAGCCAGTCCGTGGGCAGCATCTTTTCCTTGAGCGGATGCTCGCGCTTGAGCCACAGCACGATGGTCTGGGCGATCAGCACATGGGTCTCGGCCTCGCGCAGCACGCTGCTGACGCGGGCCAGCACATCGTCCAGCACGGCCTGGTGGCGGCCGTCCTTGGTCAGCCCCGACAACAGATCCGCCGCCGCGCGGGGCAGGTCCACCTGGGCCAGCAAGGCCTTGAATGCCTGTGTCAGAAAGCGCTCCACCTGCCGGTCCTGCACCATCTCCAGCGCCGCCAGCGCCAGCCGCGCCACCTGCCGTCCCAGCAGGGTGCTGTTGGCTGGCGTGGTCAGCCAGCCGGCCAGCACGCGCGCAGGATCATGGCGCTCGATCAGTGCCACCAGCGAAGGGCCGTCCAGGAACTTGTCGCGCACGAAATTCGCCAGGTTCTCGCCGATGCGGTCCTTGTTGCGCGGGATGATGGCCGTATGGCGCCCGACCAGGGGCAGCGGAATGCGCCGGAACAGCGCCGACACCGCAAACCAGTCGGCCAGCGCGCCGACCAGCGAGGCCTCGGTCACGGCCTTGATGCAGGCCAGCCACAGAGGCACCTGCTGCCAGTGCCCCGCCGCCACGGACGAGGCCACGAAGCCCAGCGCCACGAACAGCAGCAGCGCCAGCGGCAGGCGCTTGGCCGACTTCAGTGTTTGACGTTGCTCTGGCGACAGCATGGAGCGCAGCATACGACGCCCGTCCGCCATCCGCATGACGATGCCTGCCGCCAAAGCCTGTCAGCCAGCGCCTGCCTGCGAATTGCGCGGACAATACCGGCTTTCTTCAGAACCCTCTTGCGAGAACAAGACCATGACCGACGCCAACGCACCCGCCGATCGCCCCGCACTGCCCGACCATCTGTCCATCGACCCGCGCAGCCCGCACCATGTGGCCGCCGTGTTCGAGCACGACATCGGCATCCGCTTCAACGGCAACGAGCGCTTCGATGTGGAGGAATACTGCGTGAGTGAGGGATGGATCAAGGTGCCTGCCGGCAAGACGGTGGACCGCAAGGGAAAGCCCCTGCTGATCAAGCTCAAGGGCGCCGTGGAAGCTTTCTACCGCTGATTTCCGGCCGGTCGCAAGGCCGGCCGCAACCTCTTCAAGAATCAGCGGGCTTCAGCCCGCATCGGCCCGCGGCGCCGGCGGATTCCTGAACTTCTCCCGCAGCTCGGCGCAGTGGTCCTTGGCGGGCAGGGCATCCGTCTTCTGCAGCCAATCCACATCCGAGGCCTGCGCCACCGATGTCTCCCCCGCCTGCGCCACGGCCACCTTGGCGCCTGCGGCCTCGGGCAGCCAGGTGGGAATGCCCACGCCGCGCAGCACGTGGCCGCGCCCGGCCACCAGCAGCACGGTCTTGCCGGGCTTGACTGCGGCCCTGGCCACCTCGGCCATGCTGGCATCGCGGGCCAGCTGGATGCGGGCCATGGGCGCCAGCTGGGTGTCGGGCAGCAGGCCGCAGTGGCCTTCGCGGATGGCGTCGAGCTGGCGCTGCCAGCCCTCGGGCGGCAGGTGGGTGTCCAGGTTTTCGTTGCGCATGGCCTGCTTCATGTCGGCGCGCGGCAGGTTGCCCCCCAGCACGGGCACGCCCGCGCGCACGGCGGCCATGACCACGCCGCGGTAGCGCGGCCAGGGCCAGGCCGCGTCCTGCCATTGCAGGGCCTGCTGCACCGCGTCCTCGGAGGCATCGCGTGCCAGGCTGGCCGTGGAGCCCGTGCGCGGCGCCATCTCGATCACCAGCGCGGCCAGGCGCTCCTGTTTTGCCAACTGCTCCACCGTGGCCTGCTGCCAGGCCTGGTGGGCGACCGCATCGTGCTGCTCGCCCAGCAGCACGATGGGCGCGTCGGACCAGCGCTGCAACTGCTGCGTCCAGTCCCGCGCCGGGGCGGAGGAGCTGGCGCAGCCGGCAAGGGCTGCCGCCAGCAATGCGGCCGCAGCCAGGCCGGCAAGGCGCGGGGTGCGGATGAAGGGGCGGGGGATGGAGCGGACTTGCATGGCCCCATGCTAAACACTGGCCTCGCCCGGGGACGCCATAGGCCCTGTGGGCGTTGGGGGCAGTTGAAAGGATCCTAGGAATCGGGGCGGGAGCACGGCGCAAACGGGCGGCGCTTGATTCAGGTCAAGACGCGCAAATGTGCGGTGGCTACAGTGCAACCATGCATGGCAAGCCCTCGCTTTCGACCAAGCTGCTGCTCATGGGCGCAGCCTGCCTGCTCGCGGCCGTGGCATCGATCGGTTTCACGCTGTGGGTGGCCTGGCAGCTGGAAGGCGGTGCGGCGGCGGTGAACGAGGCCGGGCGGCTGCGCATGAGCATGGTGCGCATGGCCATGGCGCGCCAGAACGAGGCGCCAGCGCAGTGGCAGGAGCGCGCACGACAGTTCGACGCCAGCCTGGACCTGCTGCGCAGCGGCGACATGTCGCGGCCGCTGTTCGTGCCCTGGAGCGATGCGGTCAGCGCGCGCTACGAGCGCATACGCGGCGACTGGAGTGCGCTGCGCACGCAGTGGCAGGCCGAGGACCATGTCGATGCGCAGGCCATCATGGGCAGCGCCGACGCCTTCGTGCGCGAGGTGGACGGCTTTGTCGAGGCCATCGAGGACCGGCTCTCGCGCTGGACGGCCATCCTGCACCTGTTTCAGATGTGTCTGATGGCGCTGGCCATCATCGCGGCCGTGAGTTTCATGGCCACGAGCTACTGGCTGGTGCTGCATCCCGTGGGCCAGCTGCGCTCGGCGCTGGAGCGCATGCGCCGCGGACACCTGGACACGCGCATGAGCGTGGAGGTGGATGACGAGTTCGGCCAGCTGGCGGCCGGCTTCAACCTCATGGCCCAGTCGCTGCAAAGCTCGCACGCCGAGCTGGAAGACAAGGTGCGCGAGAAGACCGCCAGCCTCAACGTGCAGCACCAGCAGCTGCAGGCGCTGTACGCGGTCAGCGTGCAGGCGTCGGAGGCCGCCAGCCTGCAGTCCCTGGCCGAAGGCTTTGTGCGCCAGGTCCGCCTGGCGGCCCAGGCCGATGCGGCCACGGTGCGCTGGTCCGACGAGGCCAACGAGCGCTACGTGCTGCTGGCCGGCGACGGCCTGCCCCAGTCCATGTCGGTGCAGGAGCACTGCCTGCACACGGGCGCCTGCCTGTGCGGCCAGCCGCGCGAGCAGGCGCGGCTGCGCGTGATCCCCATCACGCCGGCCAGCGACCTGCAACTGCCCCACTGCCGCGAGGCCGGCTTCGAGACCGTGGTCAGCATCCCCGTGCAACTGCAGCAGCGCCTGCTGGGCGAGGTCAACCTGTTCTTTCGCTCCACCGTGGTGCTCACGGACGACATGCGCGACCTGCTGTCCGCCATGGCGCGCCACCTGGCCAGCGCCATGGAAAGCCTGCGCGCCACGGCGCTGGAGCGCGAGGCCGCCGTGGCCGAGGAGCGCGGCCTGATCGCGCGCGAGCTGCATGACTCCATTGCCCAGTCGCTGGCCTTTCTCAAGATACAGACCCAGTTGCTGCGCGACGCCGTGGCCAAGGGCCGCGACGAGGCGCGCGACCGCAGCCTGGGCGAGCTGGAAGTGGGCGTGCGCGAATGCTATGCCGACGTGCGCGAGCTGCTGGTGCATTTCCGCACGCGCACCAGCGCCGAGGACATCGAGGCCGCGCTGCGCGCCACGCTGTCCAAGTTCGAGCACCAGACGGGCATCGCCACCTCGCTGAGCATGACGGGCCAGGGCCTGCCGCTGGCGCCCGACGTGCAGATCCAGGTGCTGCACATGGTGCAGGAGGCGCTGTCCAACGTGCGCAAGCACGCGGGTGCCAGGCATGTGGAGCTGCGCGTGGGGCGCCACCCCTGGCGCTTCGAAGTCTGCGACGACGGCTGCGGCTTCGTCCCCGCCGACGTTGCGCCGGACTCGCTGCATGTGGGCCTGGGCATCATGCGCGAGCGTGCCCTGCTGGCGCAGGCGCTGGTCCATGTCCACTCCCGCCCCGGCGAGGGCACGCGCGTGCTGATCGAGCTGCCGCCGTCGGCCTCGGCCGGCGCGCCAGCGCAGGCCCTCCCCTCGAACGCGTGACACGCTCCCGGAAGAAAAAAGCCGCCCCATGTCCTTCTCCAGCCCCATCTCCGTCTTCGTCATCGACGACCACACGCTGTTCCGGCGCGGCCTGATCGCCCTCATCGCCCAGGACGCAGGCCTGCGCGTGGTCGGCGAGGCCGGCGACGCGGGCGAGGCCCTGCGCCTGGTGCCCGCGCTGGCGCCCCAGGTCATCCTGCTGGACAACCACCTGCCGGGCGTGCTGGGCGTCGATGCCATCGCGGGCCTGCGGGCCGCATCGCCCGGCAGCCGCGTCGTCATGCTCACCGTGAGCGAGGACGGCCAGGACCTGGCGGCCGCGCTGCGCAACGGTGCCCAGGGCTATCTGCTCAAGACCATCGACGGCGACCTGCTGTCCGAGGCCCTGCGCCGCGCCGCGCGCGGCGAGCCCGTGGTCAGCCCCGAGATGATGGGCAAGCTGGTGGCGGCCTTCCAGTCCCAGGGCGCGCCCGAGCCCCAGGCGCCCGAGCCGGACGAGGCCCCGGCCTCGCCGCTGTCCCCGCGCGAGGAAGAGGTGCTGGTCCAGATCGCCCGGGGCGCCAGCAACAAGGAAATCGCCCGCACGCTGGACATTGCCGAGACCACGGTCAAGATCCATGTGCAACACATCCTGCGCAAGCTCGGCCTGAGCTCGCGCGTGCAGGCGGCGGTGTATGCGTCGGAGCGGCAGCGGGATTAGCGGCCTACGCTGTGGCCGAAGCCCAACCATCCCCCGCACACCGCAGCGCCCACACCCACGCCAGCGCGGCCGCCACGGTCAGCCCGGTGAGCATGGCCGCTGCGCCCATGGCGTCCAGCGCCACGCCGGCCGCCAGCGGCACCAGCATGCGGCTGGCGGCAAACAGACTGGCCTGCAGGCCGTAGTCGAAGGCCTGCCAGCGCGGGCGGGCGAATTGCATCATCAGTCCGAAGACGCAGGCCGAGGAGGCGCCCATGGCTGCTGCCACGCAGGCCACGGCCGCGACCAGGCCCGGGGCCGGGGCGCCGGCTGCGATGACGGCGGCCAGCAGGGCCAGCGCCGCCACGTTGCAGCCCGCATACAGGGGCAGGGCGCGCCGGGTGCCCAGGCGGCGCGTGAGCAGGGGCGAGGCCGCGCCCGCCAGCGCAGCCACCACGCCGCCGCCCATGCCGGCCAGCAGGGCGGCCTGGGCGGGCGCGAAGCCATGGTCCAGCATCAGCGGCTTCAGGTAGAACCAGGCCGCGCCGATGAAGGGGAAGTAGCTGACCAGCACCAGGGTCCAGCGCCAGGCGCCGGGCTGGGCGCCATAGCCGCGGACCATGGCGGCCAGTCCAGCTTTGGGCGCAGGCAGCAGCACAGGCGAGGACGCCTCCCCGGGCTCATGGCGCACCACCCAGGCCAGCAGCAGGGCGCCCAGGGCCAGCGCGCCGGCCAGGCAGAGGAAGGGCGCGCGCCAGCCCCATTTCACCTGCATGAGCAGCATCATCCCGCCGCCCACGATGGCGCCCAGCGACAGCGCCGCTGCGCGCACGCCCCCGGCGCGCATGCGCTCGGACGCGGGCAGCAGGCGGATGGCCAGGGCGCTGACGGGAATGTCGGCCCAGGTGGCGGCCAGCGCGGCCGCGAAGGCCAGGCCGAACAGCCACAGGCGCTCGGCCAGCAACTGCTGCCAGCCCAGGGCCAGCAGCACGGCCGCATAGGCCAGGCACAGGGCCAGCGCCCAGGCGCGGTAGCGCGGCTGGCCGTTCGCGCTGCGCGCTTCCACGGGCGCTGCCAGCGCGAACTTGATCAGCGCGGGCAGCCCCGCCAGCTGGAACAGGCCGATGGCCGTGCCCGACCAGCCATGCTGGCGCATGACCAGGGGCAGGCCCAGCCAGAGGTAGACGCTGGGGGCGGTGAGCGCCAGGTGCAGCCAGCCGAACAGGGCCTGGAGCAGCCAGACAGGGCGGGGAGCTGCGGCCTTCATGGCGCGGCCTTGCGCGCCACGAGCACGGCCAGTGGCGCCATCGGAAACTCGCGCGACTCGATGCGTTCGATGCGCTCGAAACCCGCCCGCGCCAGCAGCGCCTGCAGCTCGCCGCGCCGGGTCACGCTGCGGCCCAGCAGGCGCATGGGCAGGTAGTAGGGCAGGGTGCGAAGGGCGGCTTCGGGCGCGTCGTCCACCTCCGCATGGGCGCAGACGAAGACGCCGCCGGGCGCCAGCGCGTCGAACACCTTGGCGACCACGGCTGCCGCATCGGGCACGAAATGCAGCACGGACGAGCACCAGACCAGGTCGTAGCCGCTGCCTATGCCGTCCGTGGCCAGGTTGCCGCCCAGGGCGGTGAAGCGGTCGGACAGGCGGGACTGGCGGGCGTTGTCCGCCGCCACGGCCACGGCCTCGGGCCAGTCGAAGACGCTGGCCTGCAGCGCGGGCTGCTGGCGCAGCAGGGCCAGCGCGATCCAGCCGGGGCCGCCGCCCAGGTCCAGCATGCGGCGCGCGGCGCCGGCCTCGGGAACCTGCTGCAGCAGGTTCAGCGCGGCAGGCACGCTGACGGCGCGCTGCTCCTGGCCGATCTGGGCGCGTGCGGCGGCGGCCCAGCCTTCGGCATTGCCCGTGGCCAAGGGGGCGCTGCAGGCCGAGCCGTCCCCGGCAGGGCCGTGCTCGACCAGACCGCGCAGCAGCGTGGCGGAGTGGCGCAGCGAGCGCAGGCGGAACAGCCAGGCCGCGCCGCAGGACTCGGGCGATGCGCTGTGCAGGTAGCGCAGCGCGTCGGTGGCCAGCAGGTAGCTCACGGGCTCGTGCTGGCCGCGCCGCAAGAGGCCCATGCTCCACAGCAATTCCAGCCAGTGGGAGGTATTGGCCTCGTTCCAGCCCTGGGCCTGGGCCAGCTCGGCCGGCGTCTGGGGCGTGGCCAGCCTGTCCAGAGCGCCCGATTCGAGCGCCAGCACCAGGGCCTCGGCCTGCACCTGGGCGGCGGCCAGGTCCCACAGCGGTTGCAGGGCGTGGGTGGGGGTGGGGGATTCACTGCGGGGTGTATTCATCGGAAGGTCCTTTTCACGAAAGGGAGTCACATGCGCCAGGTCAGGCGCACGCCGAACTCGCGCGGCGGGCTGTAGACCACGACCTGGCCGTTGAGGTAGCCCACGGCGTCGTAGCGGCGGTTGGCGGCATTGCGCAGGTAGGCGGCGATTTCCCAGGACCCCTGGGCATAGCCGGCCGACAGGTTGAGCAGCCCGTAGCCGGGGCGGCGGTAGGCGTTGGCGGCGTCCAGGTAGACCTTGCCCGTGCCCTGCACGGCGGCCTGCGCCCACCAGCGGCCGGGCGCGTCGTAGCGCAGCGCCACATGGGCCGTCATGTCGGGCGCAAACGGGTTGCGGTGGCCGTCGTAGACGGCGGTGCCGTCGCGGAAGCTGCCGAAGCGCGTGCGGTTCAGGCCCAGGGCCGTCTGCAATTGCCAGCCGCCGCCGAACACATAGTCCAGCTCGAAGTCCGCACCCGTGGAGCGCGCCCGCGCCGCATTGGTGATGTAGACCACGCCCGGCAGGCCCATCTGCTGCACCTGCATGTCGCGCACCTGCTGGGTGTAGACCGAGGCCGCATAGCGCAGGCGCTGCCCCAGCAGCCGGCCCTTGGCGCCTATCTCCCAGGCGCGCACGGTCTCTGGCTCGTAGGCCGCATAGCCCATGGCCGGAGAGAACACGTTGAAGCCGCCCGCGCGGTAGCCCTCGCTGAGGCTGGTGTAGACCTGGCCCTGGGGCGACCACTGGTATTGCAGCGAGAGCTTGGGGCTCAAGCGCGACCAGTCGTCGCTGCGCGCCGCCGCGCCCACGGGGGCCAGTTCCACGCGGTTGCGCTCCACGCGCGCGCCGGCCGCCAGCGTCCAGCGCTCGGACAGCGGGACGGTCCAATGCGTGAACAGCGCCGCCGTGCTGCCCTTGAGTCCGGCCGTGGGCCGCATCAGCGCGGCGGGCAGCTTTTGCTCGTAACGCAGGTCATGGTCGTCGCGGTCCAGGTACAGGCCGGCCAGCCAGCGTGCGTTCCACAGGCCTGCGGCCTCGCCCTCCAGGCGCAGTTCCTGCGAGGTCGTGGCCAGGCGGTAGTCGCGCCGCACGTGGAGCAGGTCGGCGCGCTGGAAGTCCGTGTCCTGCAGCACACGGTCGTCGAAGACATTGCGCGCGGTGATGGAGCGCAGCCGCAGGCCCGAGGCAAAGCGGTGCGAGACATCGAGCGACAGCGTCTGCCCGCGCGAGCGGTTCCAGCTGTCCGTGCCCGAGTTCACCGTGGCGCGCGGCGCGGCAATGCTGCCCCATTGCGCGGCGCCGTCGTCCCAGCGCTGCTGGGCGTAGCGCAGCGTGGCCTCGGTCTCGGCCGTGGGCGTCCAGCGCAGGGCCAGGCGGCCGCTGGCGCGCTCGCGGTCGTCCACGCGCGCTCCCGTCGCCTGCTGGCGTATGAAACCGTCCTGCGCGCGCCACTCGCCCGACAGGCCGATGTAGAGCTGGCCCGGCACCAGGGCGCGGCCCAGCTCGAAGCTGCCTGCGCGCTGGCCGTGGTTGCCGGCCTCGGCGCTGATCGATGCATAGGGCGCGTCGCCGGGCTGGCGCGTGACGATGCTGACCACGCCCGCTTCGGCATTGCGGCCGTACAAGGTCGATTGCGGGCCGCGCAGCACCTCCACGCGGTCCACGCCCTGCAGGTTGTGCTCGAAGCCCTGGGCCATCAGCGTGGGCACGCCATCGACCAGCAGCAGCGTGGACGAGGAGAACGACACGAAGTTGGCCGTCAGCCCCCGCATCACGGGCGGCTGCACGCCCGACTGGCCGAAGGCCTGGAACACAAAGCCCGGCACCTGGGCGGACAGCGCGTCCAGCCCGCGCACGCCGGCCGCCTCCAGCGCCGCGCCGTCGAAGACGGAGACGCTGGCGGGCACGGCGTCCAGGCTCTCGGCCTGCTTGTTCACCGTGACCGTGATCTCGGGCAGGGCGGCTTCGGGCGCCTGGCCCTGGGCCGCCACCGTGAAGGGGGCCAGGGCCAGCGCGGCCGGCCAGCGAAGGGGGAATGCCATGGTTTTCTCGTCCTCTCCAAAAGGGAATCTTGTTGGAGACCGATGCTAGGGAAGATGAGAATCGCTATCATTTGAAAACGTATGCGCGCCGGAGCATTTCCTATGCGAAGCGCGCATCCATTCCTCTCACATGACCTCCCGCATCCCTTCCTCGATTGCCTTGCCCCAGCCCTGTGCGCCGGGCTGGACGCGGCATGCCCTGCCCGCCGAGCTGGGCGACTGCCATGCGGAGCGCTTCACGCTGGGCGACGGCATCGTGCTGGCGCGCTCGCACTACTGCCCGCTGCGCGACCTGGTGGAGGACAGCGTGCAGGCCGATGCCTCGGAGCAGGGCCGCACCCTGGTCATCACGCTGGGGCTGGCCGGGGAATCGGGCTTTGTGGCGCGTACGGGTGCGGCGCTGCGCTTCGGCGCGGGGCAGACCACGCTGGCAGCCTTTCGCGGCAGCCAGGGCGAGCGCCGCTATGCGGCCGGCCAGACCGTGCGCCAGCTGCGCCTGCTGCTTTCGGGCGCAGCGCTGGACCGCTATCTGGGGGCCGAGCTTTCGCGGCGGCTGACGCAGGTGGACGGCGCGGCCGGCGTGCGGCCCTTGGACCACCGTGCCAGCCTGCCGGCCAGTCTGGCCCTTGCGCGGCGCCTGGCCCAGCCGCCCGGGCACCAGCCCACCGACGCGCTGGACCGCCACATCGCCATGCTGAGCCTGGCCGCGCTGGAGCTGCGGCATCTCGCGCCTGCGCCGCAGCCGGCCAAGGCGGCACCGCGCTGGTCGGCCGACGAACTGGCCCGGCTGGAGCAGGCGCGCGAACTGCTGTCTACCCAGATGGATCGCGCGCTGACCCTGGCCTACCTGAGCGCCGCCGTGGGCCTGGGCGAGCACCGGCTCAAGCAGGGCTTTCGCGCCGTCTTCGGCACCACGCCCCAGGCCCTGCTGCTGGAGCTGCGCATGCGCCGCGCCTGGGCGTTGCTGGAGACCGGCTGCCAGGTCGCCCAGGCCGGCTGGCAGGTGGGCTATGCCCATCCGTCGAACTTCAGTGCCGCGTTCACGCGGTTCTATGGGCGCAGCCCGAAGTCCGTGTTTGGCCGCCGCTCCTGATCTGCGTCAAGCCTTTTTGTCCTCGATAGTTCTTTGGAACTAGGCCCGCCTGCGCGCTCCTAGTTCTTCCGCCTTGTCCGAGCGTACGGCTGGCGGATGTGCGGCGCGGCCCTCGCGCGGGACCATGGAAGCCATAGCCCCCACGAGGAAAACAAAATGGCAAACACAGCGCCCACCGCACAGGGCGACCCCCGCAAGAGCACCAGCACAGGCACACGCCACGACCGCCAGGCCTGGTCGGTCCTGGCCGTCAGCACCCTGGCCTTCACGGTCTGCTTCATGGTCTGGATGATGTTCGGCATCATCGGCATCCCCATCAAGAAGATGCTGGATCTGAACGCCACGCAGTTCGGCCTGCTCACGGCCATGCCCGTGCTCACGGGCTCGCTGGTGCGCGTGCCGCTGGGCATCTGGACCGACCGCTTCGGCGGGCGCATCGTGATGGCGGTGCTGATGGCCGTCACCGTGCCCGCGATCTGGGTGATGGGCTATGCCACCGAGTACTGGCACTTCCTGACCATCGGCCTCTTCGTGGGCCTGGCGGGCGGCTCGTTCTCGGTGGGCACGCCCTATGTGGCGCGCTGGTTTCCCAAGGAGCGCCAGGGCATGGCCATGGGCATCTACGGCGCGGGCAACTCGGGTGCGGCGGTCAACAAGTTCGTGGCGCCGGTGATCCTGGTGGCCTTCGGCTGGGCCGCCGTGCCGCATGCCTATGCGGCCATCATGCTGGGCGCGCTGGTGCTGTTCTGGCTGTTCAGCCACAGCGACCCGGCCCACCTGGTGCCCAGCAACGTGTGCTTCAGCGACCAGTTGAAGGCGCTCAAGGACCCGCGCGTGCTCAAGTACTGCCAGTACTACAGCATCGTCTTCGGCGGCTATGTGGCGCTGAGCCTGTGGATGGTGCAGTACTACGTGGGCGAGTACGGCCTGGACATCCGCGTGGCGGCCCTGCTGGCGGCCTGCTTTTCGCTGCCGGGCGGCGTGCTGCGCGCCATCGGCGGCTGGCTGTCGGACAAGTACGGCGCACACAGCGTGACCTGGTGGGTGCTGTGGGTGTGCTGGATCTGCCTGTTCCTGCTGTCCTATCCGCAGACCGATTTCACGGTGCTCACCACCGAGGGCAGCACCCGCTTTCACCTGGGCCTGAACGTCTATGCCTTCACCGCGCTGATGTTCGTGCTGGGCATTGCCATGGCCTTCGGCAAGGCCAGCGTCTTCAAGTACATCAGCGACGACTACCCCGGAAACATCGGCGCCATCAGCGGCATCGTGGGCCTGGCCGGCGGCATGGGCGGCTTCATCCTGCCCATCCTGTTCGGCGTGCTGCTGGACTGGACGGGCATCCGCTCCAGCGCCTTCATGCTGCTGTACGGCGTGGTCTGGGTGTCGCTGATCTGGATGTATTTCACCGAGGTGCGCCGCACCGACGTGCTCAACAGCCACGGTGGTCACAGCGATGTGCAGCCGGCCGCGCGCTGAACCGCAGGAGTTGCACATGCATGCGAACACCAAGACCGCCGCAAAGGCATCCGCGCGCAGCCGCCCCGGCAGCGTGCTGACCCTCTGGCGCCCCGAGGACAGGCAGTTCTGGGAGCGCGAGGGCGAGGCCATCGCCAGGATCAACCTCTGGATCTCGGTGCCCGCCCTGTTCCTGGCTTTTGCCATCTGGCAGGTCTGGAGCGTGGTGGCCGTGAACCTGCCCGCGCTGGGCTTCACCTACTCCACCAACCAGCTGTTCTGGCTGGCGGCGGCGCCCGCGCTGTCGGGCGCTACGCTGCGCATCTTCTATTCCTTCATGGTGCCGCTGATGGGCGGGCGCCGGTGGACGGCGCTGTCCACGGCCTCGCTGCTGATCCCGGCCATCGGCATCGGCTACGCCGTGCAGGACGCCAGCACCGGCTATCCGACCATGCTGATCCTGGCCCTGCTGTGCGGCCTGGGCGGGGGCAACTTCAGCTCCAGCATGGCCAACATCAGCTTCTTCTTTCCCAAGGAGCGCAAGGGCTCGGCCCTGGGCGTGAACGCGGGCCTGGGCAACCTGGGCGTGTCGGTGGTGCAGTTCCTGAGCCCGCTGGTGATCACGGCCGGCATCTTCGGCGTCTTCGGCGGCGATGCGCAGACCATCACCAAGGCCGGCGAGACCACCCGGGTGTGGGCGCAGAACGCGGCCTTCATCTGGGTGCCGTGGATCGCCATCGCCTCGCTGGCCGCCTGGTTCGGCATGAACGACATCGCCGACGCCAAGGCCAGCTTCGCGGCCCAGGCCGCCATCTTCCGGCGCAAGCACAACTGGGTGATGTGCCTGCTGTACCTGGGCACCTTCGGCTCGTTCATCGGCTTTGCCGCCGGCTTTCCACTGCTGATCAAGAGCCAGTTCCCGGCGGTCAATCCGCTGGCCTATGCCTGGCTGGGCCCGCTGCTGGGCGCGCTGTCGCGGCCTTTTGGCGGCTGGCTGGCCGACAAGGCGGGCGGCGCGCGCGTGACGTTCTGGAACTTCCTCGTCATGGCCGTGGCCGTGGTGGGCGTGCTGTATTTCCTGCCCAAGGGCAGCGGCGGCTACGCGCTGGGCTTCGGCCCTGCCGAGGGCAGCTTCATGGGCTTCTTCCTGATGTTCCTGGTGCTGTTCCTGACCACGGGCATCGGCAACGGATCGACCTTCAGCATGATCCCGGCGATTTTCCTGGCCCTCAAGCAGCGCGAGCTCGGCGCCCATCCCAGCGAGCAAGCGCAGGCCCATGCCCTCAAGGAGGGCAATACCGAAGGCGCGGCCGCCCTGGGCTTTGCGGGCGCGCTGGGAGCCTACGGCGGCTTCTTCATCCCCAAGAGCTACGGCAGCTCCATCGCCGCCACGGGCGGGCCCGAGCTGGCGCTGTGGGTGTTTGCCGCCTTCTATGTGCTGTGCGTGGGCGTGACCTGGTGGTACTACGCGCGCAGGAACGCAGAGATGCCCTGCTGAGCCCCGGGCCGCAGGCACTACTGCACCGAACAGCAACGCACCGCAACGAACAACAAGGAGTCCCGCGATGAGCCATTTTCTGGACAAGCTTTCCTACTTCTCCCTGCCCCGGCAGGAATTCTCCAACGGCCATGGCCAGGTGACGGGCGAGGACCGCACCTGGGAAGACGCCTACCGCGACCGCTGGGCGCATGACAAGGTGGTGCGCTCCACGCACGGCGTGAACTGCACGGGCTCGTGCTCGTGGAAGATCTACGTCAAGGGCGGCATCGTGACCTGGGAGACCCAGCAGACCGACTACCCGCGCACGCGCGCCGACCTGCCCAACCACGAGCCGCGCGGCTGCGCGCGCGGAGCCAGCTACAGCTGGTACCTGTACAGCGCCAACCGCGTCAAATACCCCATGGTGCGCGGCCGGCTGCTCAAGCACTGGCGTGCTGCCCTGGCCGTGGCCAGGAGCCCGGTCGATGCCTGGGCCGCCATCGTCGAGAACGCGGATGCGCGCAGCGAGTGGCAGAAGCAGCGCGGCCTGGGCGGCTTCGTGCGCAGCAGCTGGGACGAGGTCAACCGCATGATCGCGGCGGCCAACGTCTACACCATCAAGAAGCACGGGCCGGACCGCATCATCGGCTTCTCGCCGATTCCGGCCATGTCCATGATCTCGTATGCCGCAGGCAGCCGCTACCTGAGCCTGATCGGCGGCGTGTGCATGAGCTTCTACGACTGGTACTGCGACCTGCCGCCGGCCAGCCCCCAGACCTGGGGCGAGCAGACCGACGTGCCAGAGAGCGCAGACTGGTACAACTCCAACTTCATCATTGCCTGGGGCTCCAACGTGCCCCAGACGCGCACCCCCGACGCCCACTTCTTCACCGAGGTCCGCTACAAGGGCGCCAAGGTCGTGGCCGTCACGCCCGACTACTCCGAGGTCGCCAAGCTGGCCGACCTGTGGATGCACCCCAAGCAGGGCACGGATGCCGCCGTGGCCATGGCCATGGGCCACGTCATCCTCAAGGAGTTCTACTTCGGCGAGCGCGGCCGCCCGGCGTATTTCGAGGACTATGCGCGCCGCTACACCGACCTGCCGCTGCTGATCCGCCTCAAGCGCCAGCAACTGCCCGACGGCCGCACGGCCCTGGTGCCCGAGCGCTATGTGCGCGCCAGCGACTTCGACGGCCACCTGGGCCAGGACAGCAACCCCGAATGGAAGACCGTGGCCTACGGCGAGGACGGCGGCGTGGCCCTGCCCAATGGCTCCATCGGCTTTCGCTGGGGCGAGGCCGGCCGCGCCGACGAGGGCCTGTGGAACCTCGAATCCAAGGAGGCGCGCACGGGCAACGACGTGCAGCTCAAGCTCTCGGTGCTGGACGGCCAGGGCGTGGACAGTGAAGTGGCCGACGTGGCCTTCCCCTACTTCGGCGGCCTGCAGTCGCCGGGGTTCGACGCCAACGAGCAGGGCACGGATGTGCTGCTGCGCCGCGTGCCCGTCTCGCGCATGGTGCTGGACGGCGAGGAGGCCATCGTGGCCACCGTGTTCGACCTGCTGGCGGGCAACTACGGCATCCACCGCGGCCTGGAGGGTGAGGCCACCGAGGGCGCTGATGGCGGCTATGACGCCGATGCGCCCTACACCCCGGCCTGGCAGGAAAAGATCACCGGCGTGCCGCGTGACCAGGTGATTGCCATTGCGCGCCAGTTCGCCGACAACGCCGAGAAGACGCGCGGCAAGTCCATGGTCATCATCGGCGCGGCCATGAACCACTGGTACCACTGCGACATGAACTACCGCGGCATCATCAACATGCTGATGCTGTGCGGCTGCATAGGCCAGAGCGGCGGCGGCTGGGCGCACTACGTGGGCCAGGAAAAGCTGCGCCCGCAGACCGGCTGGACCGCACTGGCCTTTGCGCTGGACTGGCTGCGCCCGCCGCGCCAGATGAACTCCACCAGCTTCTTCTACGCCCACACCGACCAGTGGCGCTACGAGAAGCTGGGCGTGGAAGAGGTGCTGTCCCCGCTGGCCGACCGCAGCCAGTACGGCGGCGCCATGATCGACTACAACGTGCGCGCCGAGCGCATGGGCTGGCTGCCCAGCGCACCGCAGCTGCAGGCCAACCCGCTGCAGCTGGTGCGCGACGCCCAGGCCCAGGGCCTGGACGTGAAGGACCACGTGGTGCAGTCCCTGCAGGACGGCTCGCTGTCCATGAGCTGCGAGGACCCCGACCACCCGGCCAACTGGCCGCGCAACATGTTCGTGTGGCGCTCCAACATCCTGGGCAGCTCGGGCAAGGGCCACGAGTACTTCCTCAAGCACCTGCTGGGCACCACCCATGGCGTGCAAGGAAAAGACCTGGGCCACGATGAAGCCAAGCCGCAGGAAGTGCGCTGGCACGACAAGGCGCCCGAAGGCAAGCTGGACCTGCTGGTCACGCTGGACTTCCGCATGAGCACCACCTGCCTGTACTCGGACATCGTCCTGCCCACGGCCACCTGGTATGAGAAGAACGACCTCAACACCAGCGACATGCACCCCTTCATCCACCCGCTGTCGGCGGCAGTGGACCCGGCCTGGCAGGCCAGGAGCGACTGGGAGATCTACAAGGGCTTCGCCAAGTCCTTCAGCGAGGTCTGCGTGGGCCACCTGGGCGTGGAAAAGGACGTGGTGCTGACGCCGCTGATGCACGACACCCCCGCCGAGCTGGCCCAGCCCGATGGCGTGCGCGACTGGAAGAAGGGCGAGTGCGCCCTGATCCCCGGCAAGACCGCGCCGCAGATTGCCGTGGTCGAGCGCGACTATCCCAACCTCTACAAGCGCTTCACGGCCCTGGGCCCGCTGATGGACAGGCTGGGCAACGGCGGCAAGGGCATCGGCTGGAACACCGAGACCGAGGTGGAGCAGCTGGGCGAGCTCAACGGCCTGGTGCGCGAGGAAGGCGTGAGCCAGGGCCGCCCGCGCATCGTCACCGACATCGACGCCACCGAGGTGGTGATGATGCTGGCGCCCGAGACCAACGGCCACGTGGCCGTCAAGGCCTGGGAGGCGCTGTCGAAGCAGACGGGGCGCGAGCACGCCCACCTGGCCCTGCACCGCGAGGACGAGAAGATCCGCTTTCGCGACATCCAGGCCCAGCCGCGCAAGATCATCAGCTCGCCCACCTGGTCGGGCCTGGAAAGCGAGAAGGTCAGCTACAACGCCTGCTACACCAACGTGCATGAGCTGATCCCATGGCGCACCCTCACCGGCCGCCAGCAGTTCTACCAGGACCATCCGTGGATGCGCGACTTCGGCGAAGGCTTCGTCAGCTACCGCCCGCCCGTGCACATGAAGGCGCTGCAGGAAGTGCAGGGCCAAAAGCCCAACGGCCATCCCGAGATCGCGCTGAACTTCATCACGCCGCACCAGAAGTGGGGCATCCACTCCACCTATGGCGACAACCTGATGATGCTCACGCTGGCGCGTGGCGGCCCCATCGTCTGGCTCAGCGAGGAAGACGCCAAGAGCGCCGGCATCGCCGACAACGACTGGGTGGAGCTGTACAACGCCAACGGCGCCATCGCGGCGCGGGCCGTGGTCAGCCAGCGCGTCAAGCCGGGCATGGTGATGATGTACCACGCGCAGGAGAAGACCATCAACACGCCGGGCTCGGAGATCACCGGCACGCGCGGCGGCATCCACAACTCGGTCACGCGCATCGTGCTCAAGCCCACCCACATGATCGGCGGCTACGCGCAGTACAGCTACGGCTTCAACTACTACGGAACCATCGGCACCAACCGCGACGAGTTCGTCCTGGTCCGAAAGATGCGCCGCATCGACTGGCTGGATGAAGAGGTGAACACCCCCTGAGTCGCTACGCGCCTTCCCCCTCTCTCGCTACGCGGGAGGGGGACGACAGCCTCGCTGCGGGGCGGCCCTTGCTTGCTGTCCCCGATATGGGACCGCTACTCCGCAAAGCCTGCGGTTTCAAGGCGCCACGCGCACCCCTCGAAGAAAACGTGCACACACGTTGAAAGGACAAACACGATGAAAATCCGCGCACAGATCGGCATGGTGCTGAACCTGGACAAGTGCATCGGCTGCCACACCTGCTCCGTCACCTGCAAGAACGTCTGGACCAGCCGCCCGGGCGTCGAATACGCCTGGTTCAACAACGTCGAGACCAAGCCCGGCATCGGCTACCCGCGCGAGTGGGAAAACCAGGCCAAGTGGAACGGCGGCTGGATGCGCCGCACGGACGGCTCCATCGCGCCCCGCCAGGGCGGCAAGTGGAGCCTGTTGATGCGCATCTTCGCCAACCCCAACCTGCCCCAGATCGACGACTACTACGAACCCTTCACCTACGACTACGAGCACCTGCAGTCGGCCAGGGAAAGCAAGGCCGCGCCCACGGCGCGCGCACGCAGCCTGATCTCGGGCCAGCGCATGGAGAAGATCGAATGGGGTCCGAACTGGGAGGAAATCCTGGGCGGCGAATTCAGCAAGCGCAGCCATGACGTGAACTTCGAGCAGATCCAGAAGGACATCTACGGCCAGTTCGAGAACACCTTCATGATGTACCTGCCGCGCCTGTGCGAGCACTGCCTGAACCCGGCCTGCGTGGCGTCCTGCCCCTCGGGCTCGATCTACAAGCGCGAGGAGGACGGCATCGTCCTCATCGACCAGGACAAGTGCCGCGGCTGGCGCATGTGCGTCTCCGGCTGCCCCTACAAGAAGATCTACTACAACTGGCAAAGCGGCAAGGCCGAAAAATGCATCTTCTGCTACCCGCGCATCGAGGCCGGCCAGCCCACCGTCTGCTCCGAAACCTGCGTGGGCCGCATCCGCTACCTGGGCGTGCTGCTGTACGACGCCGACCGCATCGAGGAAGCGGCCAGCGTGGAGCGCGACCGCGACCTCTACCAGGCGCAGCTGGACATCTTCCTGGACCCCAATGATCCCGAGGTCATCCGCCAGGCCCGCATCGACGGCATCCCCGACGCCTGGATCGAGGCCGCCCAGTCCAGCCCCGTCTACAAGATGGCCGTGGACTGGAAGGTGGCCCTGCCGCTGCACCCCGAGTACCGTACCCTGCCCATGGTCTGGTATGTGCCGCCGCTGTCGCCCATCACCTCGGCGGCGAACGCCGGGCATCTCGACAGTGTCGGCCGCAGCCCCATCAATGGCGACCTGCCCGATGTCTCGCAGCTGCGCATCCCCGTGCAGTACCTGGCCAACCTGCTCACCGCCGGCGACACCACGCCCGTGGTGCGCGCGCTCGAGCGCATGCTGGCCATGCGCGCGTACCAGCGCAGCAAGCACGTGGACCAGGAACAGAACCTGGCCGTGCTCCAGTACGCGGGACTGACGGTGGACGAGGTCGAGGACATGTACCAGACCATGGCGATCGCCAATTACGAGGACCGCTTCGTCATCCCCTCGGCCCACCGCGAATACGCCGAAAGCGCGTTCGATTTGCGCGGCGGCTGCGGCTTCTCGTTCGGCAACGGCTGCTCCGACGGCAGCACCGACGCCAGCCTGTTCGGCGGCAAGAAGCCGCGCACCATCCCCATCCGCGCGCAAATGTGAGGACTGCCGCCATGTTCAATCACAACACCTCCTCCCCCGTGCGCCTGACGCTGCGCGCGCTGGCCTGCCTCATCGGCTACCCCGGCGCCGAGCTGCGCGCCCTGCTGCCGGGCCTGATCGACGCCCTGCGCCTGGAGCAATCCGTGGCGCCCGCGCGGCTGCGCGAGTTGCAGCAGCTGGCCGAGCAGCTGCAGGCCATGGACCCCTTCGAGGCCGAGGCCCGCTACGTGGACACCTTCGACCGGGGCCACCAGACCTCGCTGCACCTGTTCGAGCATGTGCACGGCGACTCGGCCGACCGGGGCCCGGCGCTGATCGACCTGCAGCAGACCTACGAGCGCGCGGGCCTGGCCTTCGAGGCCGACGAACTGCCCGACCACCTGGCCGTGGTGCTGGAGTTCGCCTCCACCCAGCCGCCGGCCATCGCCCGCGAATTCCTGGGCGAGATGGCCCACATCCTCAACGCCCTGTTCACGGCGCTGGCGCGGCGCGACAGCCCCTACGCCAGCGTGATCGCGGCCGTGCTGGAGATCACCGGCCACAGGGCCGAGCGCGTGGAAATCCGCCCCGAGCCCGCCATGGACGAGGCCTGGGCCGAACCCGCCGCCTTCGACGGCTGCAGCAGTCAGGGCAAATCCCGCCCCGGCGCCGAGCAGCCCGTGCATTTCGTGCGCCGCACGGCGGCGCCCCAAGCCCAAGGACCCCGCCAAAGGAGCCTGACATGACCCCCTCCTGGATAGACCACCTGCTCTTCGGCCTCTACCCCTACATCTGCCTGGCCGTGTTCTTCATCGGCAGCTGGCTGCGCTTCGACCGCGACCAGTACACCTGGAAGAGCGATTCCTCGCAGCTGCTGCGCAGCGGCAGCCTGCGCTGGGGCAGCAACCTGTTCCACATCGGTGTGCTGTTCCTGTTCTTCGGCCACACCGTGGGCATGCTCACGCCGCACTTCGTCTACGAGCCCTTCATGGCCGCAGGCGCCAAGCAGCTGCTGGCCATGGTCAGCGGCGGCATCGCGGGCACGCTGGGCTTCATCGGCCTCACCATCTTGCTGCACCGCCGGCTGTCGGACGTGCGCATCCGCGCCAACTCCAGGTTCAGCGACATCGCCATCCTCTGGCTGCTGTGGCTGCAGCTGCTGCTGGGCCTGGCCACCATTCCGCTGTCGGCAAAGCACATGGACGGCTCCATGATGATGGCCCTGGCCGAATGGGCGCAGCGCATCGTCACCTTCCGTGGCGGCGCGGCCGAACTGCTGGCCGAGGCCGGCTGGGTGTTCAAGGCCCACATGTTCCTGGGCATGAGCATCTTCCTGGTCTTCCCCTTCACGCGCCTGGTCCATGTCTGGAGCGGCTTCGGCACCCTGGTCTACCTGTTGCGTCCCTACCAGCTGGTGCGCTCGCGCCGCCTGGGCCTGCCCGCATCGTCGGCACGCCGTGATGCCAAGCCCGGCCATTGAGGAGATCGACATGGAACATGGATGCAACGGATCGGGCGGCGGCCACTGCGGCTGCGCGTCTTCAACCCCTTCTTCTTCTTCTTCTTCTTCTTCTGCACCGATGGGGGATCTCCCGGCGATTCCCGAAGTGCCGGCCTTCCAGCCCGTGGGCGAGGCCGGTGCCGAGGTGGCCCGCATCAACGCAACGCCGCTGCACGCACCCGGACAGCGCCCGCCCGAGCGCGAACTGCGCCAGCGCGCCTGCACCGAGCTGCTGCGCCAGGCGGCCCAGCGCGAAGGCCTGCTGGGCGCCGATGATGCGGCCGGCGACGACGGCGTCATCAGCGAGCGCGCCTCCCAGGCCATAGAGCAGCTGCTGGAGCAATCGCTGCACCTGCCCGAGCCCGGCGAGGACGCCTGCCGCCGCCACTTCGATGCCAACCCCGCGCGCTTCGCCCAGGGCGAGCGCGTGCGCCTGCGCCACGTGCTGTTTGCCGTCACGCCCGGCGTGGACGTGCGCGCCCTCACACAGCGGGCCGAGGCCCTGCTGATCGAGCTGCGCTGCGCCGACGACGCCGGCCTGCGCTTTGCCGAGGCCGCGCGCCAATGGTCCAACTGCCCCAGCGGCCAGCACGGCGGCGAACTGGGCTGGCTGGGCCGCAGCGATTGCGCGCCCGAATTCGCGCGCGATGTCTTTGCCTCCCAGGAAATCGGCGTGCTGCCGCGCCTGGTGCACAGCCGCTTCGGCCTGCACGTGGTCGAGGTCTGCGCGCGCGAGGCGGGCGTTCTGCCCGACTGGCAGCAGGCGCGCCCGGCCGTCGCCCAGGCCCTGCACCAGCAGACCTGGGTGAGCGCGCTCCACCAGTACCTGCAACTGCTGGCCGGCCAGTCCGAGGTGGTGGGCGTGCGCATCGCTGCGGCCGACTCGCCGCTGGTGCAATAGCAGGGGGAAGTGCCGATGCCCGACGACGAACTGCTGCTGCGCCTGCGGCGCTTCCACGAGCAAGCCTTCCCGCAGTACCGCGCTCAGTTCCGCACCCTGGTCGACGAGGGCCAGCACCCGACCACGCTGTTCATCGGCTGCTCGGACTCGCGCCTCGTGCCCTACCTGCTCACGGGGGCGCCGCCGGGCGAGCTGTTCCTGGTGCGCAACGTGGGCGCCTTCGTGCCGCCGTACGACGGATCGCACGGCCACCACGGCACGGCGGCGGCCATCGAATTCGCCGTGCTCAACCTGCAGGTCAGCCGCATCGTGGTCTGCGGCCACAGCCACTGCGGAGCCATCAAGGCCCTGTATGGAGAAGTCTCGCCCGAGGCGCGCAACCTGCAGCGCTGGCTGGACCTGGGCCGCGAGGCCGTGCTGCCCGTGCAGGCCGGCCCCGAGGCGCTGCGCCGCACCGAGCAGCGCGCCGTCGTGCTGCAGCTCGAACGGCTGATGGACTATCCCATGGTGCGATCGCGGGTAGAGGCCGGGCAGCTCAGCCTGCACGGATGGCACTATGTCATCGAAGACGGCGAAGTCCACGTCTTCGATGTCCAGACCGGCCGCTTTGTTGCGGCATCTCAAGCTCCGCACAGCGGCACCGGGCCGTACCCGCCCTACGTGGAGCATGATGGACAAGTGCTTGTCGACTGAGGCCCGAGCAAGTGCCAGGGACGGCGGCAGGCAAGTCAACACGGGAGCCATGCCAATGCATCGCGAAAACCTGGGCCGCGCGCAGGACGCGGCGGATCTGCAGCCCATCAGCCTCGATGTGCTGCGCGAGAAATACCTCAAGAACGGCGAGACCGGCGTGGGCGAGCTCTACGCCCGCGTGGCCCGCGCCCTGGCCTCGGTCGAGCCCGAAGCGCGCCGCGCCGAATGCGAGGCCCTGTTCCTGGCCAACCTGCAGGCCGGCGCCATAGGCGCGGGGCGCATCATGAGCGCGGCCGGCACCGACCTGCAGGCCACGCTGATCAACTGCTTCGTGCAGCCCGTGGGCGACTGCATCCAGGGCGTGGACGACGGCGGCTACCCCGGCATCTACGAAGCCCTGCGCGAAGCCGCCGAAACCATGCGCCGTGGCGGCGGCGTGGGCTACGACTTCTCTCGCATCCGCCCCCGCGGTGCCGAGGTGCGCGCCACCGCCTCGCTGGCCTCGGGCCCGTGCAGCTACATCAACGTCTTCGACCAGTCCTGCGCCACCGTGGAAAGCGCGGGCGCGCGGCGCGGCGCCCAGATGGGCGTGCTGCGCATCGACCACCCCGACGTGCTCGAATTCATCACCGCCAAGCGCACGCCGGGCCGCTGGAACAACTTCAACGTCTCGGTCGGCGTCAGCGACGCCTTCATGCAGGCCGTGGCCGAAGACCAGCCCTGGCACCTGGTGCACCGCGCCCGCCCCGGCACCGCCCTGCTGGAGCAGGGTGCCCACCAGCGCGCCGACGGCCAGTGGGTCTACCAGACCCTGCCCGCCCGCACGCTGTGGGACACCATCATGCGCTCGGCCTACGACTTCGCCGAGCCAGGCATCCTCTTCCTGGACCACATCAACGACGACAACAACCTGCGCTACTGCGAGGAGATCGCGGCGACGAATCCTTGCGGCGAGGAGCCCCTGCCGCCCTACGGCTGCTGCGACCTCGGCCCCGTCATCCTCACGCGCTTCGTGCGCCATCCGTTCGGCTTTGCGGGCGAGCCTGTGTTCGACTTCGAGGCCTTCGAGCGCGCCGTGGCCGTGCAGGTGCGTGCGCTGGACAACGTGCTGGAGCTGACCTGGTGGCCGCTGCCGCAGCAGCGCGAGGAAAGCGAGGCCAAGCGGCGCATCGGCGTGGGCTTCACGGGCATGGGCAATGCGCTGGCCATGCTGCGCCTGCGCTACGACGCGCCCGAGGGCCGGGCCATGGCCGCGCGCATTGCCGAGCGCATGCGCGATGCGGCCTATGGCGCCTCGGTGGAGCTGGCGCGCGAGAAGGGGGCCTTCCCCAAGTTCGACGCCGATGGCTACCTGGCCGAAGGCACCTTCGCCAGCCGCCTGCCCGAGGCGCTGCGCCAGCGCATACGCACGCACGGCATACGCAACAGCCACCTGCTGTCCATCGCGCCCACGGGCACGGTCAGCCTGGCCTTTGCCGACAACGCCTCCAACGGCATAGAGCCGCCGTTCTCCTGGACCTACAAGCGCAAGAAACGCACGGCCGATGGTGGCAGCGCCGAGTACGCGGTCGAGGACCATGCCTGGCGCCTGTACCGCTCGCTGGGCGGCGACGTGCAGCAGCTGCCCGAGTACTTCGTCAGCGCGCTGCAGATGCCTGCGGCCGGCCACATCGCCATGATGCAGGCCGTGCAGCCCTTCGTGGACACGGCGATCTCCAAGACCGTCAACGTGGCCGCCGACTATCCCTACGAGGACTTCAAGGACCTGTACCGCCAGGCCTGGAAGGCCGGCCTCAAGGGGCTGGCCACCTACCGGCCCAACACCATCCTGGGCGCCGTGCTCGAGACCCATGCGCCTGAATCTGCTGAAAAGCCGGCCTCCCCCGCGCCGGCAGGGGTAGCGGCTTCCGCACCCGACCCGCTTCGCACCGTGATAGAAAGCCGCCCCCAGGGCGCGCTGGATGCCGTGGCCGAGAAGATCGAATACTGGACCCAGCAGGGTCCCAAGCGCCTGTATCTGGTCGTCTCCTTCCTGCCCGTGGTGCTGCCCGATGGCCGCACGGTGGACCGCGCCATCGAATTCTTCATGCCCGTGGGCCAGAGCGGCGAATCCCAGCAGTGGGTGACCTCCAGCATGCGCCTGCTGTCACTGGCCGCGCGCGGCGGCTTCCTGGAGCGCGCCCTCAGCGATATGCGCAAGGTGGCCTGGGACCGGGGCCCCGTGCGCCTGGGCACCCACCAGCGCGACGACGGCACGCGCGTGCCCATGTGGCACGACTCCGAGGTGGCCGCCATCGCCTATGCGGTGCAGAACATCCTGGCCCGGCGCGGCAGCGGCGCACCGCCCGCCCCATCGCCGCTGCCCGAGCCCGAAGCTCTGGCCACCGACCCCATGGTCATGGCCGGCCGCAAATGCGAGGAATGCGGCGCCCATGCCGTGATCCGCAAGGACGGCTGCGAGTACTGCACGGCCTGCGGCCATCTGGGGAGCTGTGGGTGAAAGTTACCGTGTCCCCACGTCCGCAGGGCGATGCCGTGCCCGGCTGGCGCGCGCCCGGCACGGGCTTCGACCAGCCCTTCGAGATGCTCGAAGCCTGCCACGAGCGCGTGCTGCGCATGCTGGCGCTGCTGGACCGGCTGCGCGTGCATCTCCGGACCAAAGGTTGCGACGACAGCGCACGCCAGGCGGCGCGCGACATCCTGCGCTACTTCGACCAGGCGGCGCCGCTGCACCATGAGGATGAGGAGCTGCATGTCTTCCCGCCGCTGCTGGAGCAGGGCGATGCGCAGACCGTGGCCCTGGTGCAGCGCCTGCAGCGCGAGCACGGCCTGATGAGCGCCGACTGGGCGCTGGCGCGCCAGCCGCTGCTGGACATGGCCGAGGGGCGTTGCCAGGGCTTTGGCGCGGCTGACGAGGAGGTGTTCGAACGCTTCGCGGCCTGCTATGCCAGCCATGTCGAGAATGAAGAGCGGCTGGCCTACCCGCAGGCGCGCGGCCTGCTGCCAGAGGCAACGCAGGCGGCCATGGGCCGTGAGATGGCCGTGCGGCGCGGCGCAGATCTGTCGCGCCGGTAGCGCTTCGGCAGTGCCGCCTGCAGCGCGCGGGCGCAGGCGCGGCGATACTCGCAGGCTTCCGGCCCTGCCTTGCCTTTCGCCCACGAGCCCACGCCCTCATGTCCGCGCGCCGCCCCATCCCCCTGCTTCGCATTTCGCTGACCCTGCTGGGCGCCTTTGCCGCCGCCCAGCTGTGCCTGTGGCTGCGCACGCCGCTGCCCTGGATGCTGGGGCCGCTGATCGCTACCTCGCTGGCCTCCATCCTGGGCGCGCCCACGGCCAGCGCGGGCCGGCTGCGCAACGGCGGGCAGTGGATCATCGGCGCCTCGCTGGGCCTGTATTTCACGCCGGCCGTGGTGCAGTTGATCGCGGGGCTGTGGTGGGCGATTGCCGTGGCCATCGTCTGGGCGCTGCTGCTGGGCTGGGGCTTCGGCGCCTGGCTGTACCGCGTGCATGCGCCGCGCATGCCGCAGATACCGGCGGGCGAGATGCGCGCCACCACCTATTTCGCGGGCGCCATTGGCGCGGCGTCGGAGATGACGCTGCTGGCCGAGCGCGAGAACGCGCGCACCGACCTGGTGGCGGCCAGCCACAGCCTGCGCCTGGTCATCGTCACCGTGAGCATTCCGTTTGCGCTGCAGTGGAGCGGCCTGCACGGGCTGGAGGGGCTGACGCCGCCCAGCATCCGCATCGTCGAATGGCCGGGGCTGGCGCTGCTGGCCGTGCTCACGGGCCTGGGCGCCTGGGCCATGGACCGGCTCAAGCGGGCCAACCCCTGGTTCCTGGGCGCGCTGCTGGTGTCCATGCTGCTGACCATGTGCGGCCAGGAACTGTCGGCCGTGCCCCAGGCCCTGGTCAATGCGGCGCAGCTGGTGATCGGCATCAGCCTGGGCGTGCGCTTCAAGCGCGAATTCCTGCACACCGCGCCGCGCTGGCTGGGCTCCGTGGCCGTGGGCACCGTGGGGCTCATGGCGATCTGCGCGGGCTTTGCCTGGCTGCTGCACCTGGCCGTGGACCTGCCCTGGGTCACGCTGCTGCTGGGCACCTCGCCGGGCGGCATCACCGAAATGGCCATCACCGCCAAGGTACTGCAACTGGGCGTGCCCGTGGTCACGGCCTTCCAGGTCTGCCGGCTGATCGCCGTGCTGCTGCTGGTGGCGCCGCTGTTCCGCTGGGTGGAGGCGCGCGGGCCGGCCGCGTCGCGCACGGCCTAGGGCCCACCTCACCACAGCCCACTGTCACTGGTAGACACCGCAATCGCACCACCGGCCAGCGCCTGTTGCACCTGCTCCTGACTGCAGACGAAGCCCGAGGCCACGAGCGGCGGCAGGATGCGGCGCTCGGCCTCGGTGATGTGGGCCAGCATGGGGGCGGGCATGATCTGCACGAGGTTGGGGTCGCTCTGCTCCACGGCCTTGATGCTGCGCGGCCAGGTGGAGCGGTCGGTGACGAAGACCTTTTGCATGGTCAGCAGCCCGGCCTTGTTGGCGCGCTGGATGGTGGCCACGCGCGTGGACAGCAGGCTGCTGGCGCCCAGGTCCACAAGGTAGTCCACGCCGCCCTTGTCGGGCGAGATGCCGTCGCAGCTGTCGATGTTGACGATGGCGATCTTGCCCGCCCCGGTGATGGTGGAGATCACCGAGCGCAGGCGGCGCAGTTCGATGTTGGCGACGATGGCGACTTCGGCCTGGCTGGCCAGCAGCGCGTCCATCTGCTCGGCCCCGTACAGGGTGGCGATGACGGGGCGGCGCGCCAGCCGCGCGCCCAGGGAGTTGTCCGGGCGGCCCATGTCAGAGGTCCAGCCCCAGCTTGCCGGGGTTGAGCAGGTTCTTGGGGTCCAGCATGCGCTTGGTGGCCTCCAGCAGGGCAAAGGCCGGGCCCAGCGATTGCCGCATGTAGGGCGCGCGCAGCAGGCCCACGCCGTGGTGGTGGCTGAGCGTGGCGCCGTGGCGCAGCAGCACGGCGTTGGCCGCGTCCCAGGCCGCGCGGTACCACTGGGCGCGCTGGTCCACGGCCACCTCGCCGCGCAGCGAAAAGTACAGGCAGGCGCCATCCACATAGGCATGCGACTGGTGGGCCGAGCCGGCCAGGGTGCCGGGGATGGCCTGCAGGGCGGCGACCACTTCCTCGTAGATGGCCGGCAGGTCTTTCCAGGGGCCGCACATCTCCAGCGTGTCGGCGACGAAGCCCGGGCCTTTCTTGAAGCCCTCGGCGCTCTTGCCAGTCAGGTAGCGCGTGTCCAGCCAGCGCTCCAGGGTGGCGGCACCGTCCAGCCGTTCTCCCAAGGGTGCACACACACGCTCGCAGATGGCCATGACGGCATCGACGATCTCGGGCGCGCCTTCGTCGGCGATCAGCAGCACGTTGATGTCGCTGCGGCCGAATTGCACGCCGCTTTCCAGCGCGTCGTACAGCCGCAGCGCGGCGGGGTTGGCGCCTTGCTGCAGGATCTGGCGGCAGGCCTCCAGGCCCTGGGCAAAGCTGGCAAAGCCATAGGCGATGGCGCGGCCGTGGTCGGGCAGGCGGTGCAGCTTGAAGCGGATGCGCACGATCACGCCCAGCGTGCCTTCCGAGCCGATGAACAGCTGCTGCAGGTCCGGCCCGATGGCCGCGCGCGCGTAGCCGCCCACGGTGACGAGGCGGCCATCGGCCAGCACCACGTCCATGCCGTGGACCATGTCCTCGATCTTTCCGTAGCGCGTGGACAGCTGGCCCGCGCCCCGGCAGGCCACCCAGCCGCCCACGGTGCTGATGCCGAAGGACGAGGGCCAGTGGCCCATGGTCATGCCGTGGCGGCGCTGGATGGTTTCCTCGAACACGTCGCCGAACATGCCGGCCTCGACCTCGACGATCTGGCTTTGCTCGTCCATGGCGATGAAGCGATTGAGTTCGCACAGGTCCAGCACGATGCCGCCGCGCATGGGCAGGGCCGCGCCCGTGACGTTGCTGCGCCCGGCCGAGACGGTGACGGGAATGGCGTGCGCATCGGCAATGCGCATCACGGCCTGCACCTGCTCCACGGTGGATGCATGGGCGATGACGGCCTGCGGCGTGGCCGGGTGGCCCGAGGTCTCGGCCACCATGGTGCGCGCCCACCAGTCGCGCGTGCCGGCGACGATGTCGGCGCGCTCGGTCTGCACGCGGTCGCAGGCGGTGCGCAGCGCGGCGAGCGCGGCCTCGGGCACGGCCACGGGTTCGTGCTGCAGGCCGCAGGCAGGACCTTCGGAGGCAGGGCGGTCGGCTGCAGGTGCGGCCTGCGCCGCCCAGCCCGGTGTCGTGGGGGCGCCCACCACGTAGTTGCGGCGGTTGTAGCCGCGGGCGATTGCGTCTTTGCTCAGCATTGGATGTCTCCCATCAAAATCTGTTTTTCGCGCTCCACGGCGCGGCGGTAGTCGTGGACCTGTTGCGCGACCTGCGCGGGTGTCAGTCCCAGTTCATCGGCCAGGATGTCGCCCACGCGCTGCGCGGCGTGGGCCGAGGCATCGCGCGCCATGAGGCGGGCGCGCAGGCGGCGCGAGAGCACGTCGTCCACGCTGGCCGCCATTTCGTGGCGCACGGCGTAGAGGACTTCGGCCTCGGTATGGGGCAGGCCCTGCACGATGGGCCGGGCCAGTTCGGGCCGTGCGGCCAGCAGGTCGCTGACGAAGCGCGCCTCCGTGCCGTAGCGCTCGCCCAGGTGGGCCGACAGGCCGCCCGTGGCCGTGATGGCCTGGGCGTCGTAGCCGGCCGCGCCCAGCACAAAGGCCGAGGTGGTGGTGCAGCGCGTGCGCCGGCCCAGCAGCTTTTCCACGGCGTCCACGGTCTGCTCTGCCATGTGGCGCGAGGTGGTGAGCTTGCCGCCCACGATGGTGACCAGGCCGTCGGCCGCCACATGGATTTCGTGGTTGCGCTTCATCTCCACGGTCTTGCCGCCGGGCGGGCCGACCAGGGGGCGGCAGCCGGCGATGGAGCCGACCACGTCCTCGGGCGACAGGTCCACCCTGAGTGCAGAGCGCGCGCCTTCCAGCAGGAAATCCAGCTCGGTGCGCGTGCAGTGCACATCGTCCAGGCCGCCTGCGTAGTCCTCGTCGGTGGTGCCCAGGTAGGAGACATCGCCCCAGCGCGTGATGGTGGCGCGCCGGCTGCGGCCCGGCACGGGAATGGTGACGGTGCAGTCGTTGCGTATGCGCAGCCAGGGAATGGCCACGTGCACGCCCTTGGCGGGGCGCACGTGCAGCCGGGGCTCCTGGCCGGGCTTGCGGCCATCCCAGTCGCGCAGCCACACGCCCGTGGCCATGACCACGCTGCGCGCGCGCACCGTGATCTCGCGGCCATCGGCCTGGACGATGGCGCCATCCACGCGGCCGTGGGCGTTGCGCGTGACGGCGGTGGCCTGGCAGTGGTTGAGCACGGCCGCGCCATGGAAGGCTGCGGTGCGCGCCACGGCCAGCGTGAGCCGCGCATCGTCCACGCGCGCGTCGAAGTACATGTAGCCGCCCAGGAGCTGCTCTTCGCGAAAGCTCGGGCAGTGCGACAGCACCTCGGCCTTGCCGAGCTTGCGGTGCAGGATGCCTTCGCGCCAGCCGCCGGCCAGGTCATAGGTCCACAGCAGGCTGCCGAAGGCCTTGGCCAGGCGGGCGTCGAAGACGCCGTCGCGCTCCATCACGGGAAACAGGAAGGGCAGGCGCTGCACCAGGTGCCGCGCATTGCGGCGCAGGCGCTGGCGCTCCAGCAGCGAGTGCCGCACCAGCCCCAGGTTGCCCTGTTCGATGTAGCGCAGGCCGCCGTGCACCATCTTGGAGGACTTGGACGAGGTGCCCGAGGCGAAGTCGTCCTTCTCCACCAGCGCCACGCGCAGGCCGCGCAGGCTGGCGTCCAGCGCCGCATAGGCGCCGGTGATGCCGCCGCCGATGACCAGCAGGTCGAAGGCCTCGTCGCCCAGCCGCGCGAGCTGGTCCGCGCGCTGCAGCTGCAGCGGCGCGGTCTGGGTCAGTGCGGCGCTGTCCCTGCGCTCCTTGCCAAAGGGCCATTGCATCATGCGCAGCCCTCCAGGGCGGCGCTGCGGCCGGGGGCCCGCGCGCGGGCCAGTTCGTCGCCCACGCGGGCGCGCCAGATGCGGCGGCGCTCGCCGCGCTCGTCGGCGGCCATGCGCGGGGTGAAGACCGCTTCGGTGCGCAGCGTGGCGCAGGCCTGCTCCAGCCCGTCCCACAGCAGGCCTGCGCTGCCGGCCATGAAGGCGATGCCGCGCAGGCTGGCCTTGTCGGTATCGGCCAGGCGGCGCACGGGCAGGCCGCCCAGGTCGGCCTGGATCTGCAGCAGGGCATCGCTGCCCGACAGGCCGCCGCCCACCAGCAGCTCGCCCACCTCGGTGCCCGATGCCGCCTCGTCCGCCTGCACGCAGGAGGCCACGGAATGCGCAATGCCTTCGAGGATGGAGCGCGCCAGCTGCGGCCGCGAGGTGGCCATGGACACGCCCGAGATCGAGGCCCGCGCGCCCGGCTCCATGGCAGGCAGGCGCAGGCCGGTGAGCGCGGGGATGAAGACCAGGTCGGCCGGCGTCTCGGCCTCGCGGGCCAGGGTGCTGATCTGCTGCGGGTTGTCGAACCACTGCAGCTTCTCGCAGATCCAGTTGAGCGCCGAGCCCGTGGTGGGCACATAGGTCTCGATGGCATAGCGCGAGACACCGCCCATGCGCCGCGCCGTCATGGTCAGCGAGCTTTCATGGGCCGCGTCATGCGCGGGCAGCTTTGTTCCCGTGAGCACATCGACGAAGCTGCCCGTGCCATGCACGCACAGCGCCTGGCCCCGCTCCAGGCAGCCCAGGCCCACGGCGGCCGCATGCTGGTCGCCTGCGCAGGCCAGGATGGGCACGGCCAGGCCCAGCAGCTCGGTGCGCGTGCGGCCAAAGTCCTGCACGTCCTCGCACAGGCGGGGCAGCAGCTCGGCGGGAAACTCCAGCGCGTCCAGCCAGTCCTGCAGGTAGCGGTGATCGCCCAGCGCATAGGCATTGCCCGAGGTCACATTGGTGGGCGTGGTGACCACGGCGCGCGCATCCGACAGATGCCACAGCAGCCAGGAGTCGATGGTGCCGAAGGCCAGGCGGCGCTGCTGCCAGGCACGGGCCACGGCCGCATCCTCACGCAGCTTGCGCGCGGCCCACAGGTAGGGCGAACGCACGCCCACGGGCCGGCCCGCGTGGCGGATCAGCCGGGCATCCCAGTCGCCGGCCAGCAGGGCCAGTTCTTCGCGGTGGCGCGAGTCCTGCCAGACCATGATGGGCGCCAGCGACCGGCCCGTGGCCGTATCCCAGAGCACGGCCGAGCAGCGCTGGTTGGCGATGGCCAGGGCCACGATCTGCTGGCCGCAGCCCTGGGCGCGGGCGATGGCGCGGCGGCACACGTCCAGCGTGCGCTCCAGCAGCAGGTCGGCGTCCTGCTCGACCACGCCGGGGCGCGGGCAGTGGATTTCCAGCGGCAGATAGTCCTGGGCGGACACCTGCCCGTCGCGCCCCACGACGGCGGCGCGCGTGCCCGAGGTGCCTTCGTCTATGCAAAGGATCACGGCTTCATGGTGCATGGGGTGGTCTCTTTCAGGCGGTGGTTTGAGCGACCTTGGCGGGCGGGGCCGCGTCTTCCGCGAACTGGGGCGCGCCGGGCTCGTCGTCGGGGTTCACGGTGGTGCGCGTGGGGTCCCAGCGGATGGAAAAGCAGACGATGCTGGCCAGCAGCGGCACCACGGACAGGATGAGGAAGGTGTTCTCCAGCCCGTACTGCTGGCGGAACAGCGGGAACACCAGCAGCCCCAGCGCCGCGCCCATGGCGCCCAGCGCGCCGATCACGCCATTGGCGCCCGCGCGCAGCTCGCTGCGGAACGACAGCGTGGACAGGCTCTTGCCGTTGGCGCCGGGCCCGCCCGAGTGAAAGAGGATGAACAGCGAGGGCACGGCCACGGCCAGCCAGATGGGCATGCGGCCGTTGAACAGGCCCAGCACCAGCAGCATCAGGAACACCAGCGCAAAGCCGAAGGCCGAGGCCCGCCGCAGGCCCAGCCGGCGCCCGATGACGGGCGACAGGAAGCCGCCGACGATGCCGAACACGTTGAACACCAGCGCGCCCAGCGTGGCCTCGCGGAAGTCCTTGCCGAACAGCGAGGCGCTGATCAGCGGCAGGTACCAGCCCACCGCGAAGTACTGGATGGACTGGCCTATCTGCACCGTGGCCGCCAGCAGCGTGCGCGGCAGGTAGATGCCGCGAAAGATCAGCAGCACATTGGCCAGGCCTCGGCGGGCCGGGTTGAGCACGGGCAGGCGCTCGGCAAGGGGCGCTGCCCTGAAGGTCTGGCCATAGATGCGCGTCATGGCGCGGGCCGCGTCGTCCAGCCGCTCCTTGCGTGCCAGCCAGGTCGGGCTTTCCACCAGCAGCGCGGCCTGCAGGCCCAGGATGAACACGCCGAACACGGCCGTGGCCGCGACCGAGTAGCGCCACAGCGAATCGCCCACGTCCCAGGAGTGGAACCACAGCGCCAGCACCAGGTTGCTGCACACGGCCATGTACCACATGCCCTGCCAGACATTGAGCCGGCTCTTGAGGCGTGCGGGCGTGAACTCGGCCAGCACCGCCATGGCGATGGCGAAGTCGATGCCATAGGCCGCGCCCACGAAAAAGCGGCCGAAGAGGATGGTGGCGTAGTCGGGCGCCATGCTGACCAGCAGCGCACCGGCCACGGCCAGCACCTTGGCAATGACCAGCGGGCGCATGCGGCCCCAGCGGTCGGCCATCCAGCCGCCGATGGGGTTGAAGGCGATGGACACCCAGGAGGCCAGCGACGTCATCCAGGCCACCTCGGCCGGCGTGAGCTGCTGGTCGCGCGTCATGGGCCCCAGGCCCACGCTGAGCGCGGAGTTGGAAAAGGCGTCGAGGAAAAGGCCGCCGAGTGCCAGCCACCAGATGGTGCCGGCGCGGCCTGAAATGCCCTGGCGTGCGTCGATGTACGAGATGACATCCTGAACGCCACGAATGCTGTGGCCTGTGGTTTGCATCGCTGCCTCCTGGTTGTCTGCAAGAGGCCGGCGCACACCACACAGGCGTGACAAGACCATCTCACAGATGGTCTTCAAATCTTGAACCTGTGCCCGGGATTCTAGGAAAGAGCAGGGGTTGCGCAGTATCGGTAGAAGCACCAGGGCGAAGGCGCCGGGCTATCAGGCGCGCTAATAGCAGGCGGCAGGCAGGGCCGGCAAGCATTGGTTTTTCCTGTGGCGCGAACGCTGCGCGTGTTTCACTCTGTTTCTTGAGCGATAGAAAAAGACAATAGGATTTTTCGATTAATTGTCTAAACAGATGAAATAGAGGGAGGGAACCCATGATGTCAATCAGACGATGGGCAAGGCTGTTGCTGTGTGCCAGCATGCTTTTGCTGGGCAGTCAGGCAATGGCGCAGAAGATGTTGATGCTGACCACGGACGCGGGCGGGGTGAACTCTTCCGTCGAGGAGTCCGAGTTCACCAATATGAGAACGGAATTCTCCAACGTGGTGGGCGCAGCCAACGTGACACGGGTGTCCACTCTGTTCACAGCCAATGGCATCAGCGCAGCCACCTTCAACCCGCCCGGCGGGCCCTACGACATGGTGGTGGTCGCCAGCCACTATCGGGCCATCCATCCCACGAACTGGGCAGTCCTGTCACAGGCCGTGGCCAATCGCTGGGCCAACAGCGTGCTGTTCTTCGTCGATGGCTATGACGACACGCTGACCAACGACGTGCAGATGCTGGAGCTGCTCAATGCCAATACCGGGCGGAATTTCACATTGGGCACGAAGGTGGGAGTCTTTCAGAGCTATCCGCTGAATGCCAACTCTGCCTATTCGGGCTCGTTCACCAGTCTCGACCCGGTCTACGGTGGATTTTTCGACTACATCAACAACGTCCCCGGAGAAAACGTTCTGTACCTGGCGAACGGCACACCCGTTGCCGGCTTCCCGCCTGCGGGCTCCACCGCCCTGGTCAATGGCGTCTACGCCTTGCTGGTGCCCGTCGCCCAGTCCAACAATGGCCAGGGCGCCTGCGTCTTTGCCACCGTGGATGTGTCCAGCTTCCGAGATGCGGACATGACCCTCGCCCGCAACGGCGGCAAGATCGCGCAGGCCTTTGTGCGCGCCGTGACTGATCCGGGTGGTGCCTGCGGCCTGCCCACGGTGACCAAGCGCTTTGACAAGACCGATGTGCTGCTGGGCGGCGCCGGCAACACGGCGCAGCTGACCATCGAATTTCAGAATGCCACGCTGCAGGACGTGGCCCATGCCAAGGTCACCGATGCCCTGCCCAGCCCCCTGCTGATCGGCAGCGGTCCCGTCACCCATACCTGCACGGGCGGCACGCTGACCGCGACTGAGGGCTCCAGCACGATCAATCTGGATGACTTCGGTATTCCCCACACCACGGGCTGCTCCATCACCGTGCCCGTGGTCTGGCCCAATGACGCGGCAGGCCGCGCAGCCTGCGCGGACCCTGTGGCACGCACCGTGACCAACATCATCCGGCCCGGCGTGGACTTCACACCCGCAAGTTCGGGCAACAACGCCACGGCCACGCTGACCTGCCAGCCCGGCACGCTGGCCGTGGGCAAGACGGTGGCCTGGGCCGCAGGCAGTCAGGCCACGGATCTGACGGGCAGCAGCTTCCCCGTCAGCGTTTCCTGCACGGGAACGGACGGCGTTGTGGTGCCGAGCATTGCCACCAGCGTGACGCTGAGCACGCCCACGGCGGGCGCCGTCTCTGTCACGCCCGTCATCTCCAGCGGCAGCTGCACGGTGACCGAAACCTCCCGCCCAGCGGCACCGGCCAATCACCAGTGGGTGGAGGTCAGCCCGCCCAGCGGCACCGTGGCCTTGCTGGCGCCACCTGGCAGTCCTGCCGTGGCCTTGACCAACACGCTGGCGCGCAGCGCCGCATCGATTGCGCTCACCAAGACCGTGGCGGGCGGCCCTGCAGCGGGCGTAACCGGCAACTTCGACTTCACTGCGAGCTGCGGCGTGGACGGCAACTACACCGGCGCCGTGGCGCTGAGCAATGCCTCGTCGGGAACGGGCGGCATCGCCGGTGTTCCGCAAGGCGCGAGCTGCGTGGTCACCGAGAACACGCCTTTGCCTACCGCGCCGGTCAACTACAGCTGGGGCGTCATGCCCGCTGCCGTGCCGGTGACGGTGGTGGCTTCCGGCAATGCGGCCGCTTTCACCAATACCCTGGTGCGCAGCACCGCTGTCATCAGCCTGACCAAGAACGTCACGGGCGCGCCTGCAGGCGGCGTGAGCGGCAGCTTTGCCTTCACGGCCAGCTGTGGCGCGAGTGGCAGTTTCACGGGGACCGTGGTGCTGGCCAATGCGACCACGGGCACAGGCACCATCACCAACGTGCCCCAAGGCGTGAGTTGCTCGGTCAGCGAAAGCACCACGCTGCCCTCGGCACCCGCAGGCCTGGCGTGGGGCAGGATGCCGGCGGCCGTCACGCTGACGGTGGCGGCCACGGGCAACGCAGCGGCTTTCACCAACGAGCTGACGGCGGCGGCTGGCAATGTGGCAGCCATCCCCACGTTGAGCCAGTGGGCGCTGATGATGCTGGCCCTGATGCTGGCCGGGATGGCGGCACTTTCGATCAGGGCTGCGTCCAGGGATTGACGGTGGAATGGGGCTGGGTCCGCCCAGCCCAAAGCCCAATGAAAAAGCCGGAAATGCTCATCGCATTCCCGGCTTTCTTATGGGTTGGAGGGAGGTGAAAAGCGCGGCGTCAGTGGACCACGACAGGCTGCTGGGCCAGGCCGGCGTAGCGCTCCAGCGCGTCTTCCACCTCTTCCTCGGTGGGGGCGTCGAGCTGCCAGGCAATGATCTGCTTTTGGAACATCTCGGCCCAGGAGCCGTCCAGGTAGACCTCCTTGCCCGAGCGCTTGTCCACGATCTCGAAGCCGTGGCGTGGCAGTTGACGGGCGGTATCGACTGCCTCATTGCCAGCCGTTGCATCCGGATCCATGTCGGGACGCAGATGGAGCACCACAAAAGATTCGGAGTCGTAAAGCATTTGCATGGTGTTCCCTTTCTGGCCCGTTGCCGGGCGTCGCACAGCCTACATGGCTGCGAAGCGCCGGATTTCAAGAACCGTGGGGGTCCCGATCTATCACAGGCACTTGCATGCAGTATTCCACGGATTGGCATGCGCGGCGGCGTGCGCCGCAGGCCGCGCTGTGGTAGGCGGGCGGCAGCGGTGCCTGCAAGTGCCGGCCTACCCGCGATCAGGGCGCCTGGCGGCCCTTGAGCTGCAGGTCCGCGAAGTCGCCGTTGTCCTGCGCCAGCCGGATGCGCACGGGCAGGTATTGCATGGACGGCGCCAGCCACAGCGAGGCCTGCTGGTCATCGCCGGCCGCCGCGATCTTGTCCAGCCGCAGCGCCTGCGTGCTGCCCGAGGGAAGGTCCAGCGTCTCGGTCTCGCCCACGCGGAAGGTCCAGCGGTCGGCGCGCCGCGCGCTGACGGTGATGAAGCTGATCTGCGTGCCCGCCGGATAGCGCTGCGGCGCCGCCGCCAGCAGGGCCGACAGCTGCAGGAACACGCTGAGCCGGTCCTGCGCGCCGGGCGCGATGGCGGCATCGGGCGCGCCCGTGCTGAAGTGCGCCAGGTTCTGGTCGAACGCCAGCTGCGCCGATTGCTCCTTGCGTGCCTTGTCGTTGAAGCGGCTGGGCTCCAGGCCCCTGTCCGTGATGCGGCCCGCGCTGGTTTGCGAGCGCGAGCCCAGCAGGAACAGGCTGACTTCCTGGCTGGCCTGGTACTCGCCGTTGGCATGGCGCCAGACCAGCTCGGCACTGGCCGAGTAGTTGAAGCGCTTGGCCTGGCCGGTGACGGCGAACGACAGCCGCGCGGGATCGGGCAGTTGCACGGGAACGGGGGCGTCGGAGGCCAGCGGCGTGCCGTCGGGCGATGTGATGGCCATGCCCTGGGCCGGGCCGGCCGAGGGAGTGGGCGGTGTTTCGGGTTCGGGCTTGGGAGCAGGCGGCGCCGGCGGCGTGGCCGGGGTTGGCCGGCTGCCGACATCTGCAGGGGCAGCGGCGGCTTCCGATGCGTCCGATGCGGCAGGCTCCGGCGCTGCGGCCATCGGCAAGGGCTCCACGGTTTCGCGGATGGGCGTGTCCAGCGGCTCGGGCGTGGGCGCGGGTGCGGCGGGTGCCGGGCGCTGGACCTTGGGGCGAGGCTGCTGCGGCTTGGGCGCAGGCGCCTTCGATGCAGGTACGGGCGCTGCAGGCGGGGGGGCAGGTGGCTCGGGCAGGGACAGCGCCCGCGTCTGCATGGCTGCCACCTCGGTGTGCGGCGCTGACACCTGGCTCCACAGCGGCAGGCCCAGCAGGGCCAGGGCGTGCACGCCCAGCACCACGGCGGTGAGGGCGGGCAGGGCGCGCTGGCGCAGGTGCATTTCAGGCATTCCAGCCCAGGTCCTGGGACAGCTGGACGCAGGCCTCGCGCAGGGGCGCATCGATGGCGCCGCCGTATTCGGGGTCGAAGGTGGCAATCGAGCCCAGCGTGGTCAGGCCCAGCACGATATGGCCCGAGGAGTCGAAGACCGGCGTGCAAAACGCCACGATGCCGGGCAGCACGGTATCGACCACGCGGGCGGTGCCGCGCTCGCGCACCTCGGCCAGCATGGCGTCTATGGCCTCGGGGGTGAGCGGCAGGTCCTTGCGCTGGATGCGGCGGGCCTTGGCCACTTCGGGCTCCAGCAGCGGGGCCGTGACCTCGCGCGGCAGCCAGGCCGCGAAGCAGCGCCCGGTGGCCGAGGCCAGCATGGGCATGACGTCGCCCAGGCGCAGGTTGGCGGTGACCGACTGCGCGCTTTCCTCCCAGTGCACGATGGTCGGCCCGTGGTTGCCCCAGACGGCGATGGCCGCCGTGTGATGGATGCGCTCCATGAGCGCGGGCATGCGTTCGCGCGCCAGCCGCACGGGGTCCAGCCGGGCCAGCGAGGCCAGGCCCAGCTTGAGCGAGGCCGGACCCAGGTCGTAGCGGGAGGTGCGCGCGTCCTGGGTGACCAGTCCGATGCGCTGAAAGCTCACGAGGTAGCGGTGCGCCTTGGCGGCACTCATGCCGGCGTCGGACGCCAGGTCCTTGAGCATCTGCGGGCCCCGGGCGCGCGTCAGCGCTTCCAGCAATGTAAAACCGACCTCGACCGATTGAATCCCTGCGCGTTCCTTGTCCATTGCAATAGAATTTGGTTTTGTTTAGTTAAATCAATTTAACTTATCGTAATTCGTGGCTGCGTCGCCATGGGTATCCAGGCTGCTGCCCGGATGCCGTGGCGCGCGGCGGCAGCACGGGGGAGCAGCATGAAACTTGCCACATACAAGGACGGATCGCGGGACGGGCAACTGGTCGTGGTGTCACGCGACCTGAGCCAGGCCCATTATGCGACCGGCATAGCGAGCCGCCTGCAGCAGGTGCTCGACGACTGGAGCTACATGGCGCCCCAGCTGCAGGACCTGTACCACCTGCTCAACAGCGGCAAGGCGGTCCATGCCTTTGCCTTCGATCCGCGCCAGTGCATGGCGCCGCTGCCACGTGCCTACCAGTGGGCCGATGGCTCGGCCTACATCAACCATGTGGAGCTGGTGCGCCAGGCGCGCGGCGCCGAGGTGCCCGCCAATTTCTACACCGACCCGCTGATGTACCAGGGCGGCAGCGACGATTTCCTGGGCCCTTGCGACGATGTGGTGGTGCCCAGCGAGTCCATGGGCATCGACTTCGAGGCCGAGATCGCCGTCATCACCGCCGACGTGCCCATGGGCGCCACGCCCGAGCGTGCGCTGGGCGGCGTGCGCCTGGTCATGCTGGCCAACGACGTGAGCCTGCGCAATCTGATCCCCAATGAGCTGTCCAAGGGCTTCGGCTTCTTCCAGTCCAAGCCCGCCACCTCCTTCAGCCCGGTGGCCGTGACGCTGGACGAGCTGGGCGACGCCTGGAAGGGCGGCCGCCTGCACCTGACGCTGCAGTCCACCTGGAACGGCCGCAAGGTCGGCATGTGCGATGCGGGCGAGGACATGAGCTTTCACTTCGGCCAGCTCATCGCCCATATCTGCAAGACGCGCAATGTGCGCGCCGGCTCCATCGTGGGCAGCGGCACCGTGAGCAACAAGGGCGTGGAAAGCGGCAAGGGCAAGAACCGGCGCATGGAGTGGCCCAAGGGCTACAGCTGCATCGCGGAGAAGCGCTGCATAGAGACCATCCAGGACGGCGCGCCCAAGACCGAGTTCATGCGCTTCGGCGACACCATCCGCATCGAGATGAAGGGCAAGGACGGCCAGAGCATCTTCGGCGCCATCGACCAGAACATCGTCGAGCTTGCCGAATGAGCCGCGTCTGCGCACCCTGGTGGCGCCTAGCGGGCAGGTCGCTGCGCGCCGGCCTGGCCGCGCTGGCGCTGTCGCCGTTGGCCGCGGCATTCGCGGCGCCCCCGGCCGCGGACCCCGTCACCTGCCCGCCCGAGGCGCGCATGCCCGGCCCGGACGAGATCCGCGCCATGCAGCGCAAGGCGCAGGACCGCGGGCTGCTGTGGCGCATCGAGCACCGGGGCCGCACCAGCTGGCTCTACGGGACCATGCACGCGGCCAAGCTCGATTGGAGCGTGCCTGGCCCCACGGTGGCGGACGCGCTGCGCGCCTCCGACAGCCTGGCGCTGGAGCTGAACATCCTCGATCCCGATGTCATGAAGGTCTTGTTCGCAGGCATGCAGGCGCGGCCCGATGCGCCGCCGCTGCGCGGCGATCTCCAGCGCCGGCTTGAGGAGCAGCGGCGCCTGGCCTGCGCCGGCCCCGAGCTGGCCGTGCTGCGCCCCGACGCCCAGGTGATCTCCCTGTTGTCGCTGGCCGGCCGCAGCGAGGGGCTGGACGCGTCCTATGGCATCGATTTCTCGCTGGCCGGCGTGGCGCTGGCCCTGGGCAAGCCCGTGCTGTCGCTGGAGACGCCCGAGCTGCAACTGCGCGAACTGGTCTCGGACGACCCCGCGCGCGTGGCCGAAACGGTGGAGTCCGGCCTGCGCCAGCTGGAAAGCGGCATCGCCTCCCAGAAGCTGGGACTGATCGCGAAGGTCTGGGCCGATGGCCGCATCCACCTGCTGGAGAGCCTGCCCGACTGGTGCGACTGCATGGCCAATGCCGCCGAGCGCGCCGACTACGACCGCATGGTCTATGGCCGCAACCCCGGCCTGGCGCGCGAAGTGGCGCGGCAGATCCGTTCCGGCCGCAGCGTGTTCGCCGCCGTGGGCGCCCTGCACATGGTGGGCACGCGCGGCCTGCCGGCGCTGCTGGCGGCCCAGGGCTTCAAGGTGCAGCGCGTGGAGTTCCCCGCAGCCAGCCCGCCCTGAAACACACGGCCGCCGCCTCCATGAAAAAAAGCAACAGGGCGCGGCCAGGACCCATCCACACCCATCCCACAGGAGACAACAATGGACCGTAGACAATTCCTGGCCGCCGTGGCGGCCTCATCCGCCGGCATGGCCGCGCCTTTTGCACAGGCGCAGGACTGGCCCGCCAGCAACATCCGCTGGGTCGTGCCCTATCCGCCCGGCGGCGGCACCGACGTGCTGGCGCGCACCGTGGCCGAGGCCATGCGCCAGACGCTGAACCAGACCATCGTGGTGGACAACCGCCCCGGCGCCTCCACCAACATCGGCGCACAGATCGTGGCCACGGCCAAGCCCGACGGCTACACCATCATGTCGGCCGACAACGCCGTGCTGGCCTACAACGAGCACCTGTTCAGCAAACTGTCCTTCAACCCCGAAAAGGACTTCACCTACATCGGCGGCATCAGCCGCTTCCCGATGGCGCTGGTGGTGAACCCGAACTTCGAGGCCAAGACCTTCAAGGAATTCCTGGCCTACGTGAAGGCGCATCCGGGTCAGGTCAACTACGCCTCGCCCGGCAACGGCTCGCCCCACCACCTGGCCATGGAGATGTTCAAGAACCGCACGGGCACCTTCCTGACGCACATCCCCTATCGCGGCGCGGCGCCTGCGCTGGCCGACGTGATGGGCGGCCAGGTGCCCTGCATGTTCCTGGACCTGGCCTCGGGCCTGCCCGTGATCCAGTCGGGCAAGGTGCGCGCCCTGGCCATCGGCACGGGCAAGCGCGTGCCCAGCCTGCCCGAGCTGCCCACGCTGGCCGAGGTCGGCGTGCCCGATACCGAGGTCTATGCCTTCCAGGGCATCCTGGGCCCGGCCAAGATGCCCCCCGCCGTGGTGCAGCGCCTGAACGCCGAACTCAACAAGGCGCTGGCCAACCCCGCCGTGGTCAAGCGCATGCAGGACTTCGGCATGGAGGCGCTGCCCGGCACGCCCGAGCAGTTCCTTGCCATGTCGCGCGCGGAATCCAAGCGCTGGGGCGCCATCATCAAGAGCGCGGGCGTCAAATTGGACTGACCCCCTGAGCGGCTGCGCCGCTTCCCCCTTCTCGCTTCGCGGAGGGGGACGACACCCTCGGTGCGGGGCGGCCCTTCCTCGGTGTCTCTGGGTTGGGCCGTGGCGGTTTTGGGGGCGGCGCCCGGCTTTGATCTGATGCGCTGGTGCTGCTTTTTTTTGGCGTTCCTGATCGCCAATCCAGCGATCAATCCAGCCATCAATCCAGCGCCTTCTGCCTGCGCATGGTGATGAACAGGACGGCCAGGCTGGCGGCGGCGCCGGCCACGCCCAGGGCGGCGAAGAGGGGGATGCCCCACAGGCGCGGGCCCATGGTCAGCAGGCCGGGGGCCAGGCCCAGGATGAAGGCGCCGGAGACCACCGCCAGGGCCAGGCGGGTGGCGGCGCGTTCCAGTGCCAGTGAAAGCCGGTCGATGTGGCGTATGTCCAGATCGGCCTGCAGCCGGCCCGAGCGCAGTCTTTGCATCACCAGCCGCAGGGTGTGCGGCGCATCGTCGGCCAGTTCCAGCCACTGCGCCATGGCGGCGCGGCGCTGGCGCGCCAGGCTGCGCAGGGAGTAGCGCTGCAGCAGCTGGGCCTTGACCAGGGGCGTGGCCGTCTGCACCACGTCGAATTGCGGGTCCAGCTGCAGCAGCACCTGGTCGGCCGTGATGAGGGCCTTGAGCAGCAGCGCCATGTCGGCGGGCAGGGCCACGCCGGTTTCGCGGGCCAGGGCCATGAAGTCCTGCAGTGCGCGGGACATGACCAGGCGGCCGTTGCTGGCGCCGGGGCCATGGCGGGTCACGAAGCGGTCCACGGCGGCCTCGATGCGCGCGGCCGAGGGCGGGGCGCGGCCGGGCATTTCGCTTTCGGCCGCCCATTCCAGCAGCACGCCCGAGAGGCTGCGGCCCTGGCCCTCGACCAGGGCGCGCATCAGGCCCAGCACCTGGCGGCGGCGCTGGGGCGACAGCCGCCCGACCATGCCGAAGTCGATGAAGCCGACGCGGTTGCCGGGCAGGGCCAGCAGGTTGCCGGGGTGCGGGTCGGCGTGGAACAGGCCGTCGCGCAGCACCATCTGCAAAAACGCGCAGGCGCCACGGCGCGCCAGCAGCGGGCCGTCCAGCGCCGGGTCCGCACCCACGGCCGAGGCCGGCACGCCCGGCACGAAGTCCTGCACCAGCAGGCGCGGCCCGCTCAATGCCCAGTGGATGGCCGGCACGACGATCTCGGGCTGGGCCGCGAAGTGCCGCGCCACGGCGTCGCCGTTGTGGGCTTCGACGGTGAAATCCAGTTCCTCGCGCAGCGCTTGGCCCAGCTGGCGCGTGACCTCGCGCGGGCGGTAGCGTGCCAGCTGCGGCCATTGTTCCTGGGCCAGCAGCGCCAGGTGCTCGAGCAGGCGCAGGTCGGCCTCGATCTGGGGGCGCAGCCCAGGGCGCTGGACCTTGACCACGACTTCGATGTCGGCAGCGCTGGCCGCAGGGGTGCTGTCGCTGTCGCGGCCGTCTTTCTGGTCTTGCCGGTCATCCCGGTCTTCGGCCGCAGGCAGCCGCGCGCGGTACACCTGGGCCATGGAGGCCGAGGCCAGCGGCACGGGGTCGAAATGCGTGAACACCTGCTCCACGGGCAGGCCCAGCGATTGCTCGATCAACGGCTGGGCCGTCTCCCAGGGCAGCGGTGCGGCGTGGCTGTGCAGTTGCTGCAGCGCGGCCGTCCATTCGGGCGCGAGCAGATCCGAGCGCGTGGCCATGATCTGGCCCAGCTTGACGAAGCTGGGACCCAGGTGTTCGAGGGCCATGCGCAGGCGCTCGGGGCGGCTGGCATCCAGCGGATGCTCGGGATGGGGCTGGCTGCCGCGCGGCGCGAAGCGGGCCAGGCCCAGCGTGTCGACCAGGTCGGCCAGCCCGAAGCGCAGCAGCACGCCGACGATTTCCTGCAGCCGGGCACGGTCGCGCACGGCGACCACGGCGGTTTGCAGCATGGGCATCTCCTGTCGGTGGTGGCAATGCGGTCCATTGTGCCGATGCGCCAGACGCCATTGCGCAGGAATCGCCCGCCTCCGGGGCGGGGCTCAGGCCAGCCGCTGCACCTGCACCGCGCAGTCGTAGAAGCTGGGCGCGCGGCCCAGGTCGGTCAGGCGCTGGTGGGTGAGCTCGTTGACATTGGTGCCGTTGTCGCCGTGCTTGCGCCACCAGATGCCCAGGCCGTTGACCACGCCACGGCGCGCGCGGCCGTTGAGGGTGGCGTGGCATTCGTAGCTGCCCCGGTCGTTGAAGACGCGCACCCGGTCGCCCTCGGCCACGCCGCGCGGGGCGGCGTCGTCGGGGTGCAGCTCCACCAGCGGTCGGCCTTCCATGGTGCGCAGGCTCTTGACGTTGACGAAGCTGCTGTTGAGAAAGTTGCGTGCCGGCGGCGAGATCATGGCCAGCGGGTAGCGCGCATCCGTTTCGGCGGTTTCGTAGTTGGGCAGGTAGTCGGGCAGCGGGTCCATGCCGCGCCGCGCCAGCTCGGCGCTGGTGAATTCGCAGCGGCCCGAGGGCGTGGCGAAGCCGCCCTCGGCAAAGGGGGCCTCGGGCAGGGCCAGGGTGGCAAAGCCCTTGTCCAGCAGCTCGTTGAAGTCCACGCCGCGCCCCTCGAAGGCTTCGCGGCACAGTTGCTCGTCTCCCGTCTGGAAATGGGCGGCGGCAAAGGCGTCGTCATGCCGCGCCATGTGCGCGGCCAGGTCGCGGAAGATCTGGCCGTTGCTGCGCGCCTGGCCCAGCGGCGCGATGGCGGGGCGGTTGAGCAGCACGTCGGTATGGCCGTAGCTGCCGTGGATGTCCCAGTGCTCGATCTGCGTGGTGGCCGGCAGCACGTAGTCGGCCAGGTCGGCCGTGTCGGTCATGAACTGCTCCAGCACGACGGTGAACAGGTTCTCGCGCGCAAAGCCGGCCACGACCTTGGCCGACTCGGGCGCCACGGCCACGGGATTGCTGTTGTAGACCACGATGGCATCCACGCGCGGCCCGAAGCCATTGCCGCCTTCGTGCAGCAAGGCGTCGCCGATGGTGCTCATGTTGATGGTGCGCGGGCGGCGCTCGCCCAGCAGGTGCGGCATCTGCAGTCGGGCGCGCTGCGCGGGCAGGGCGCCCGAGGCGGACAGCAGCAGTCCGCCCGCACGGTGGCGCCAGGCGCCCACCAGGGCCGGCAGGCAGGCGATGGCGCGCACGGCATTGCCGCCGCCGCGCGCGCGTTGCACGCCATAGTTCAGGCGGATGGCGGCGGGCGTGGTGGTGCCGTAGTCGCGCGCCAGCTGGCGGATCTGCTCCACGGGCAGGCCGCAGACCTGGGCCGCGCGCTCGGGCGGCCACTGCAGGGCGCGGGCCTTGAGTTCCTCCCAGCCCAGCGTGTGGCGCGCAATGTAGTCATGGTCCAGCCAGCCGTGCGTGATCAGCTCGTGCATCAGGGCCAGTGCCAGGGCGGCATCGGTGCCGGGCAGCAGCTGCAGGTGCTCGTGGCATTTGTCGGCGGTCTCGGTCTTGCGCGGGTCTATGCACACCAGGCGTGCGCCGTTGCGCTTGGCCTCCAGCGCATAGCGCCAGAAATGCAGGCTGCTGCCGATGCTGTTGCTGCCCCAGATGAGGATGAGCCGGCTTTCGGTGAAATGCTCCACGCGCATGCCCAGCTTGCCGCCATAGGTCAGGTTCAGGGCCTCGCCCCCGGCGCTGGAGCAGATGGTGCGGTCCAGCAGCGAGGCGCCGAGCTGGTGGAAGAAGCGCCGGTCCATGCTCTCGCCCTGCACCAGGCCCATGGTGCCTGCGTAGCTGTAGGGCAGGATGGTTTCGGGGTCGCGCGCCGCCAGCGCGTGCAGCCGGGCGGCGATGTCGGCCAGCGCCTCGTCCCAGCCCACGGGCTCGAACTGCCCGGAACCCTTGGGGCCCACGCGGCGCAGCGGGGTGAGCACGCGCTCGGGGTGGTAGCTGCGCTCGGTGTATTTGCTGACCTTGGCGCAGAGCACGCCGCCCGTGTGCGGATGGGCGGGGTTGCCCTGGACTCTCTTGGCGATGCCGTCTTCGACCGTGGTCACCAGCGAGCAGGTATCGGGGCAGTCATGGGGGCAGGCGCCCAGCACCTGTGAGGTGGCCTGGAGTGGGGACGAGGCGGAGGACATGGTGGCAGCGGTCTCGGACAGGGTGGGTACTTTGCGAAAAAACCGTGAAAGCCGGGAAAACGGGAAAAGGCCGTCACGGGCAAGGGGCGGTGCCGGTCTTGCATGCCGCACTCGCCGCTTGTCTTTATTATGCGGACCCTTGCAGCCGGCTGCACGCAGCAACGGCGCCGATTCCAGTGACAAAAACAGGCAAGTTCATGCTCCGACCCAAGACGGCGTTCAGCCGCAGACAGTTCATCGCAGCCAGCACGGCTGCTGCCGCCACCTGGACCGGCGCAGTGCGCGCCCAGGACGCGGGAGGCACCATCGTGCTGGGCCAGTCCTGCCCGATGACGGGCCCCGCGGCACAGATCGGCCAGCCCTTCCATGAAGGCGCCAAGCTGTACTTCGAACAGCTCAACGCGCAGGGGGGCATTGCCCGGCGCAACATCGAATTGCGCGTGATGGACGACGGCTACGAGCCCGAGCGCTGCGCGGCCAATACCCAGCGCTTCCTGTCCGACGACGTGTTCGCCCTCTTCGGCTACGTGGGCACCTCCACCAGCATGGCCGCGCTGCCGCTGCTGCAAAAGGCGCGCGTGCCCCTGTTCGCGCCGCTGACGGGCGCCGACGCGCTGCGCCAGCCCCAGCTGGCCCAACTGGTCTTCAACGTGCGCGCCTCCTATGCCGACGAGACGGCGCTGATGGTGCGGCACCTCACCGGGCTGGGCCTGAAGAAGGTGGCCGTGCTGCACCAGAACGATGCCTATGGCGAATCGGGCCTGGCCGGCGTCAAGGCGGCGCTGGCCGCCAAGGGGCTGGAGCCCGTGGGCGCGGCCACGGTGGAGCGCAACTCGAACAATGTGGCCGCCGCCGTCAAGACGCTGGTGCCGCTGGGCGCCGATGTGATCGTGCAGATCGTCACCTACTCGGCCAGCGCGGCCTTTGTGCGCGCGGCGCGCCAGGCGGGCTTTGGCGGGCAGTTCTACAACGTCTCCTTCGTCGGCTCCCAGGCACTGGCGCAGACGCTGGGCAAGGATGCCGAAGGGGTGGTCGTCACCCAGGTCGTGCCCTCGCCCTTCCAGACCTCGCGCCAGATCACGCGCGATTTCCTGGCGACCATCCAGAAGGGCGGCGGCAAGCTGACGCCCAACTACTCCAGCATGGAAGGCTATCTGGCGGCACGCGTGTTCGCCGATGCGCTGCGCCAGGCCTCGGCCTCGGGCAAGCCCACGCGCGACGGACTGGTCGCGGCGCTCGATGCCATGCACGGCCAGCAGGTGGCCGGCTTTCCGCTGGCCTTCAAGCCGCAATCGGCCAAGCCGCGCTTCGTGGAGTTGTCCATGCTGACCGGCGACGGCAAGGTCCGGGTGTAGGCTTTCCCTTCGGGTTGGCTCTGCGCGCAGGCGCTCGCGGCATTGCAGCGCTTGCCAAGGCTTCAGCCTTGGCGGCACACTGCGCCTTGCGATCACCAGCGCGCAGAGCCAACGCGGGTACTTAAAAGTGCATAACACGCTCTAGAAGGAGAACCCCATGGCCTTGCTGCAGGAACTGCTGGACCGCGCACCCGAGATCACCGCGCTGCGCCGCGACATACATGCCCATCCCGAACTGTGCTTCGAGGAGATCCGCACCGCCGACCTCGTGGCCCGGCAATTGGAGGGATGGGGCATTGCCGTGCACCGCGGCCTGGGCCGCACGGGCGTGGTGGGCGCCATCCACGGCCGTGACGGCGGCGCCAGCGGCCGCGCCGTCGGCCTGCGCGCCGACATGGACGCCCTGCCCATGCAGGAGTTCAACACCTTCGAACACGCCAGCCGCCATGCCGGAAAAATGCATGCCTGCGGACATGACGGCCATGTCGCCATGCTGCTGGCCGCCGCGCAGTACCTGGCCGCGCACCGCGACAGCTTCGAGGGCACGGTGCACCTGATCTTCCAGCCGGCCGAAGAGGGCGGCGGCGGCGCGCGCGAGATGGTCGAGGACGGCCTGTTCACGCAGTTCCCCATGCAGGCCGTGTTCGGCATGCACAACTGGCCGGGCATGAAGGCCGGCACCATGGCCGTGGGCCCGGGCCCGGCCATGGCGTCGAGCAACGAGTTCCGCATCGTCGTGCGCGGCAAGGGTGGGCACGCGGCCATGCCGCACATGGTGATCGACCCGCTGCCCGTGGCGGCCCAACTGATCCTGGGCCTGCAGACCATCGTCAGCCGCAACGTCAAGCCCATCGAGGCGGGCGTGGTCTCGGTCACCATGGTCCACGCGGGCGAGGCCACGAACGTGGTGCCCGACAGCGTGGAGCTGCAGGGCACGGTGCGCACCTTCACGCTGGAGGTGCTGGACCTGATCGAGCGGCGCATGAAGACCCTGGCCGAGAGCATCTGCGCCGCGCATGACACGCGCTGCGAGTTCGAGTTCGTGCGCAACTACCCGCCCACCATCAACTCCGCGCCCGAGGCCGAGTTCGCGCGCCGCGTCATGGCCGAGGTCGTGGGCGAGGCCAATGTACTGCCCCAGGAGCCCTCGATGGGCGCCGAGGACTTTGCCTTCATGCTGCTGGAAAAGCCCGGCGCCTACTGCTTCATCGCCAATGGCGACGGCGACCACCGCGCCATCGGCCACGGCGGCGGTCCCTGCACGCTGCACAACCCCAGCTACGACTTCAACGACCAGTTGATCCCGCAGGGCGCCACGTTCTGGGTGAAGCTGGCCCAGCGCTGGCTGAGCGAGCCCACGCGCTGAGGTCCTTGCAGGGTCCGGCCGACACCGGCATGTCACACACCGCACCTAGCATGCGGTCCCTGTGACCTCCATCGAATCCTCCGCCGCGCAGGGCGTGGCCGTCCAAGCCCGGCAGCTCAAGCGCATCCACGGCGAGCGCGCCGTGCTCCAGGACATCAGTCTGCAGATTGCCCCCGGCGAGGTGCTGGCCCTGCTGGGGCCTTCGGGCTGCGGCAAGACCACCCTGCTCAAGATCCTGGCCGGGCTGGAGCAGCCCAGCCGCGGCGAAGTCTGGATGGGCGGGCAGTGCGTGGCCAGCGCCTCGCAGTCCCTGCCGCCCGAGCGGCGCGACCTGGGCCTGGTGCTCCAGGACCATGCGCTCTGGCCCCACATGAGCCTGCAGGCCAACGTGGCCTTCGCGCTGGAAATGCGCGGCCTGCCTCGCGCGCAGATCCACGAGCGGGTGCAGCAGACCCTGGGCCTGGTCGGGCTGCAGGGCATGGGCGAGCGCCTTCCCGGCAGCCTGTCGGGTGGACAGCAGCAGCGTGCGGCGCTGGCCTGCGCCGTGGTGGAGCGCCCGCGCCTGGTGCTGCTTGACGAACCCCTGTCCGGCCTCGACGACAACCTGCGCGAGCGCCTGTGCGAGGAAATTCCCCGGCTGCTGCGCAGCCTGGGTTGTACGGCCGTCTATGCGACCCAGGACCGCCAGCAGGCCTTCGCCGTCGCCGACCGCGTGGTCGTGATGGAGCACGGCCGCATCCTGCAACCGGGCAGCGCCCGGGACCAGGCGCCGACCCCCGTGCCTTGCGAGGCCGACCGATGGCCCATGGCCGGGCACCTGTGCAGCGCGGCGTAGGAACGGCATGGGAGCGACATAGGGGCGGCATAGGGGCGGCATAGGGGCGGCGTGGCCGGTCTCGGTGCGGTTGACGGAGAAAAAAGCACGGTCGTTCTAAATTCCTGCTTTTTTGGCTACACTGTGCCGCTACACGAACCGCCCACCAGGAGACCCGCCATGTCCGATCTGAATGCCGCCTTCGAGGCCGCCGTCAAGAACTCCACCTCGATCAGCGAGCGCCCCGACAACGCCACGCTGCTCAAGCTCTACGCGCTGTACAAGCAGGCCACCGAAGGCGACAACGAGGCCAAGAAGCCCAGCTTTACCGACATGGTCGGCCGCGCCAAGTGGGACGCCTGGGAAAAGCTCAAGGACACCTCGGCCGACGACGCCAAGCAGCAGTACATCGACCTGATCGAGTCGCTGCGCTGATCAACACCACCACCGATCGCAGACACAGACAAGGCCCCGGACTCCGGGGCCTTGTCGTTTCCGGCCACGGCCCCGGCCGGGTTCAGTACTTGTTGGAAAAGTTCGCACTGATGCGCTGGCGCAGATATTCCGCGCCCGTGATGGGCGGGTACTTCTTTTGCGGCCCTTCGATCACCGCGTCCTCGTTGGCCTGGCAGAAGAAGGCCAGGCTGTAGCGCGCGCCCTGGTATTCATGGGGCAGGGGATTGCGCACGCGGTGGAAGTTGCTGGGCAGCTGGTCGTCGCTCCAGCGCGTGAGCATGTCGCCGATGTTGCAGGTGATCACGCCTTCCACCGGGTCCACGGGCGTCCATTGCTGGCCTTCCATCTCCTTGCCCGGCAGCACCTGCAGGCCGCCCTGGCCTGCGCGCTGGAACAGCAGGGTCAGGCAGTCGAAGTCGGTGTGGGCGCCTGCGCGCCACAGGCCCAGCTCGTCCTTGAGCGCGGGATCGACCGCGAAGTAGTGCAGCATGCGCAGCGTGCTCTGGTAGGCGGGCACCGAAGGGTCGTGGGCGCGCGTGAAGAAGTCCGCATCAAAGCCCAGCTTGTGCGCAAAGCACGACAGCAGCTGCATGCCCACCTGCCAGCACTGGCGCTCGAAGCCCAGCGTGGCCTGCTGAAAGCCCGGCAGCTCCTGCTCCGTGGGCCACAGGCCGGCCATGCGCGGTCGCGTCATCTGGTAGGACTCCTTCTGGTCGGGCGTGCGCGTGGAAGGCCGGATCTGCGCCTTGTGCTCCCAGCCCGCATTGCGCGACAGCGGCCACTGCGCCTTCACCTCGCGCGGCAGGGCGAACAACTGCTCGGCACGCCCGAAGGCCGCATCGATATCGGGCTGGGGAATGCCGTGGCCCGACACCTGGAAGAAGCCGATCTCCACCGAGGCCTGCCAGATCGCATCGGCGATCTCGGCCTTGCGGCGGTCAAAGTCGGAGATATCGATCACCCGCACCTCCCGTGCGCGCGTCTCCTGCCCCTGGCCGCCCATGCGGGCCTCCTTGGCGAGTTCACCCAAGGCGTAATCTGAAGCCGGTGCCGAAGGCAGGGTGGGGTTGGCAAGCATGTTCATGGTCTGTTTCCTTTGCCGCAAAGGCAGTGGCAAGGCACGCAGCGGCCGGCGCAAAAAGACACCGATCCCGCCCGTCGCTCTTGAAGTGGCTGACAGGGCACAGGTCGCAGCCACGCCGCTCCCGCACCCGCTTCAAGAGCAATGACCCGCGCCGGCACAGACCGGCAAGCTGAACGCTTCTACTCTTGCCAACCACCCAAGCAAACAGCGCGCCAGCCCGCGCAGGCCGGTTCGTCGCTGCGCGCGTTCCATCGTGGTGCAGCTGTCAGGCGAAATCGTGTTGTTGCCCCACATCTAGCTGGCGGTGCACCAAGGTGATGCATGCCCGCAGCGCTTGAAACTGGCGCGGCCCCACTCAGAGACACCAAGGAAGGGCCGCCCCGCACCGAGGGTG
>NZ_MYFL01000003.1:545649-564405 GCF_002193035.1 Delftia sp. K82
GCGCAGCGAGAGAGGGGGAAGGCGCGAAGCGACTCAGGGGGTGGTACGCACTTTGCATACAAGCATCACTGAGTAGAAGCGTTCAGCACGCGCCCAGTGCGCGTTGCCCGGAAATTGCTCATGTCACGCCAGCCGCCCGGCCCCATGCCAGCGGCCGGTCCCCATGTTGATAGCGACTGAGAGTTCCACCATGCAACGCCGCCATTTCCTTGCCGCCGCCGCCCTTCCCGCTGCCTGTGCCGTGATGCCCGGTGCCTTCGCCCAGGGCAAGGCGCTGACACCGCTGAAGTTCACGCTGGACTTTCGCGTGACCTCGCAGACCGCGCCCTTTTTCGTGGCGCTGCAAAAGGGCTACTACCGCGACGAGGGGCTGGACGTGAGCATCGACGTGGGCTCGGGCTCGGTGGCATCCATCACGCGGGTGGCCAGCGGCGCCTACCAGCTGGGCCTGGGCGACATCAGCTCGCTGATCGAGTTCCAGGCGCAGAACGCGGGCGCGGCGCGCGTGCAGGCCGTCTACCAGTACTACAACCGCGCGCCGTTCGCCATCATCGGCCGCAAGGACCGGGGCATCACGGGCGAGTTCGCCAGCCTCAAGGGCAAGAAGGTGGCCGCCGCCGCCGTGGAGTCCACGCGCCGCGTCTGGCCCCTGGTCGCGCAGCGACAGAACCTGCCGGCCGACCTGTTCGCCTGGACCACGACGGAGTTCTCGGCGCGCGACAACGTGGTGGTGCGCGGCGATGTGGATGCGGCCACCTATTTCCATGACTCGGCCGTGTCGCTGTTCGCACGCATCAAGCCCGAGGAGCTGTCGGTGCTGCGCTATACCGATGCGGGCGTGCAGCTGTATGGCAACGCCATCCTGGCTTCCAGCGCGCTGGTGGCCGAGCAGCCGGCGCTGGTGGCGGGATTCCTGCGCGCCAGCAACCGCGCCCTCATCGAATGCCTGGCCCAGCCCGCGCTGGCCGTGGCCGCCGTGCGCCAGCGCGAGCCCATCCTGGATGAAAAGCTGGAACTGGCGCGCTGGGCCATCACCTCGCAGTACCTGGCCGCGCCCGATACGCAGCGCCACGGCCTGGGCGACATCGACCCGCAGCTGCTGGCCCGCCAGGCCGAGCAGGTCAGCCAGGCCTTCGGCCTGAAGGCACCCGTGTCGGCCGATGCGCTGTTCAACCGCAGCCTGCTGCCGCCGCTGGCCGCGCGCATGGCCAAGGCCTGAGGGATCGCACATGGACCACGCCACCGTTTCACTGCCCCTTGAGGCCTCGCTCGACGAGCGCGACGGCCTGTACCTGCGCCGCGCCATTGCCATGGCCGACCGCGCGCGCAAGCGCGGCAACCGCCCTTTCGGCGCGCTCATCGTGGCCGCCGATGGCCGCGTGCTCGCCGAGGCCTCCAACGCCAACGGCGAGAGCGGCGACTGCACGGCCCATGCCGAGCTGTCGGCCATTCGCCTGGCCAGCCCGCTGCATGACCGCGAGGCGCTGTCCGCAGCCACCTTGTATTCATCGGCCGAGCCCTGCGTGATGTGCGCGGGCGCCATCTTCTGGTCGGCCATAGGCCGCGTGGTCTACGGCATAGACGCGGTGCGCCTGCGCGAATTCCGCGGCGAGCGCCTGGACCAGAAGGATGCCGAGCTGTCCTGCCGCGATGTGTTCGCCGCCTCGTCCCACGCCATCGAATGCATAGGCCCGGCGCTGATCGGCGAGGCCGCCGAATCGCACCAGGGCGCCTGGAAAAGCTGATCCGGCCCCGTTCCGTCCCCACCGTTTCTTTTGACCATCAGAGAGGAAGCCCACCATGCAAAAACGACTGTTCCTGCACACCGTCCTGGCCCTGTCCGCCAGCGCGGGCCTGGCAACGGCCCAGACACAGGCCCACGCGGCCACGCCGCTGAAGTTCCAGCTGGACTGGCGCTTCGAGGGGCCGGCCGCCTTCTTCCTGCAGCCGGTGGCCAAGGGCTACTTCAAGGACGCGGGCCTGGATGTCACGGTCGATGCCGGCAGCGGCTCGGGCGGCGTGGTGCAGCGCGTGGCCTCGGGCGCCTATGACCTGGGCTTTGCCGACATCGCGGCGCTGATGGAGTTCCAGGCCAACAACCCGGACATGCCCAACAAGCCCGTGGCCGTGATGATGGTCTACAACAACACGCCGGCCTCGGTGATGGCGCTCAAGAAAAGCGGCATCGCCAAGACGGCCGACCTCACCGGCAAGAAGCTGGGCGCGCCCGTGTTCGATGCGGGCCGCCGCGCCTTCCCGCTGTTCGCCAAGGCCAACCAGGTCGGCACCGTGCAGTGGACGGCCATGGACCCGCCGCTGCGCGAGACCATGCTGGTGCGCGGCGATGTGGATGCCATCACGGGCTTCACCTTCACCTCGCTGCTGAACCTGGAGGCGCGCGGCATCAAGGCCGCCGACGTGGTGGTCATGCCCTATGCGGACTTCGGCGTGAAGCTGTACGGCAACGCCATCATCGCCAGCCCGAAGCTGATCAAGGAGAACCCGGCCGCCATCAAGGCCTTCCTGCAGGCCTTCGCCAAGGGGGCCAAGGAAGTCATCGCCAACCCTGGCGCGGCCATTGCCTACGTGAAGGAGCGCGACGGCATCGTCAACACCCAGCTGGAGACACGCCGCCTGCAACTGGCCATCGACACCGTGGTCAACAGCGCCGATGCGCGTGCCGAGGGCTTTGGCCAGGTCGTGCCCACGCGGCTGTCGCTGATGGCGTCGCAGGTCTCCGATGTCTATGCCACCAAGACGCGCGTGAACCCGGCCGAGATCTGGAACGGCAGCTTCCTGCCGTCTGCGGCCGAGCTGAACATCCTGCCCAAGAAGTGACGACAAAGTGATTGACACCGTGCGCGTGCGCCAGCGGGTGGCGCGCACGGCCCTTGCCTGCTGCCTGCCATGAATTCCTCCACATCCCACGGCGATGACGACGCCTTCTTCGTCGAGTTCCGCGACGTCTGGCTTGCCTACAACGAGGAGCTGCTGCGCGCCAACCACTTCGCGGTCGAGGCCATCGACCTGCAGGTGCGGCGCGGCGAGTTCATCGCCATCGTCGGCCCCTCGGGCTGCGGCAAGTCCACCTTCATGAAGCTGACCACGGGGCTGAAGATGCCCTCCATGGGCCGCGTCATGGTCAACGGCGAGCGTGTGACCGGGCCGCTGAAGATCTCGGGCATGGCCTTCCAGGCGCCTTCGCTGCTGCCCTGGCGCACCACGGTGGACAACGTGCTGCTGCCGCTGGAGATCGTGGAGCCGCACCGCTCGCTGTTCCGCCAAAAGCGCAAGGAGTACGAGGCGCGGGCGCGCGCCCTGCTGCAGAAGGTGGGCCTGGGCGGCTACGAGGACAAGTACCCCTGGCAGCTGTCGGGCGGTATGCAGCAGCGCGCCAGCATCTGCCGCGCGCTGATCCACGAGCCCCAGATGCTGCTGCTGGACGAACCCTTCGGCGCGCTGGACGCCTTCACGCGCGAGGAGCTGTGGTGCGTGCTGCGCGACCTGCAGGCCGAGCAGCGCTTCAACGTCATCCTGGTCACGCATGACCTGCGCGAAAGCGTCTTCCTGGCCGACACCGTGTACGTGATGAGCAAGAGCCCGGGCCGCTTCGTGGTGCGCCGCGACATCGAGCTGCCGCGCCCGCGCGAGCTGGAGCTGACCTACACGCGCGAATTCACCGACATCGTGCACGAGTTGCGCGGCCACATCGGCGCCATGCGCAAGACCGGCGCGGCCATCCAACAATAGAACGGGGGAGATTCACATGCACAAGAAATATGCGGAACGCTGGGCGCCCTGGGTGCTGCTGCTGGCGGTCATCCTGCTGTGGCAGGTCATCTGCTCGGCCTTCGAGGTCTCGGAATTCATCTTCCCCAGCCCCTGGGCCATCGGCCGGCAGCTGGCCGAGTTCAGCGGCATCATCGCCGCCCACGCCTGGCGCACCTACTGGGTGACGATGGCGGGCTTTGGCATCGCCATCGTGGTGGGCGTGCTGCTGGGCTTTCTGATCGGCTCCTCGCGCCTGGCCTATGCGGCGTTCTATCCGCTGATGACAGCCTTCAACGCACTGCCCAAGGCGGCCTTCGTGCCCATCCTGGTGGTCTGGTTCGGCATCGGCGCGGGACCGGCCATCCTCACGGCCTTCCTGATCAGCTTCTTTCCCATCATGGTCAACATCGCCACCGGCCTGGCCACGCTGGAGCCCGAACTGGAGGATGTGCTGCGCGTGCTGGGCGCCCGGCGCTGGGACGTGCTGATCAAGGTCGGCCTGCCGCGCTCCATGCCCTACTTCTACGGCTCGCTGAAGGTGGCGATCACGCTGGCCTTCGTGGGCACCACGGTCAGCGAGATGACCGCGGCCAACGAAGGCATCGGCTACCTGCTGGTGTCGGCCGGCTCGTCCATGCAGATGGGCCTGGCCTTTGCCGGCCTGATCGTGGTGGGCGCCATGGCCATGGTGATGTACGAGCTGTTCAGCGCCATCGAAAAGCGCACCACGGGCTGGGCCCGGCGCGGCTCGCAGGGCGAGTGAAGGAGAATCCGGCCATGATGCCCGCACCCACGACGACACCGCCCATGACGCCCATGACGCCCCTGACCGACGAACAGGCCGCCCGCCAGCTGCGCCGTGCAGGCGCCGTGGCCGGGCGGGCCATGGCCATGGGCCGCCACCCCTTTGGCGCGCTGCTGCTGGCGCCCGACGGCGAGACCGTGCTGGCCGAGCAGGGCAACATCGACACGGTGAACCATGCCGAGTCCACGCTGGCGCGCACGGCCGCCGCCAACTATCCGGGCGCCTACCTGGCGCAGTGCACCCTGGTCACCACCTTCGAGCCCTGCGCCATGTGCGCCGGAACCATCTACTGGGCCGGCATAGGCCGCGTGCTCTACGGCGCCGAGGAAACGGCGCTGCTGGCGCTGACGGGCGACCATCCTGAAAATCCCACGCTGTCCTTGCCTTGCCGCGAGGTCTTCGAGCGCGGGCAGCGCGCCGTGCAGGTCATCGGTCCGGTGCCTGCGCTGCACGAGGAGATGCTGGAGCCGCACCGGGGCTTCTGGCAGCAGCGCTGAACGGCGGCTGCGCCCCCCGCCCGCTCAACTGCGGCAGCCGGCCAGCGCGTCCAGGGGCTTCTGGTAGGTGGGGCTGGTCACGTCCAGCAGGCCCAGGGTGGTGTGGTAGAGGTTGTCGTGCGACAGCGGCGCGTCCAGCTGGCCGCGCACGCAGCGCTCGGACACGCCGGTGCGCTCGCCCAGGTTGCCCAGCCAGGCAATCATGGGAATGTGCTTTTGCTCGTCGGGCGCCATGGCGTAGGGCATGCCGTGCAGGTAGATGCCCATCTCGCCCAGCGACTCGCCATGGTCCGACATGTAGACCATGCCGGTCTGGTAGCGCGACTGCTGGCTTGCCAGCCAGTCGATGGTCTGCGACAGGAAATGGTCGTTGTAGCGGATGGAGTTGTCGTAGACGTTGACCACCTGCTCGCGCGTGCAGCTGGACAGTGCATTGGTCAGGCATTCGGGCTGGAAGACCTTGGTCTCGGGCGTGGAGCGCTTGTAGTAGGCCGGGCCGTGACTGCCCATCTCGTGCATGACCAGCACCACGCCGCGCTCGCGGCGCTCGCGCGGCAGGGCGGCGATGCGTTCTTCGATGCCGCTGAGCAGGATGCCGTCCAGGCATTCGCCGTCGCTGGAGCACAGGGCCTTGCCGTCGGGCGTGTTCAGGCGGTCGGCCGTGCTGGCGTTGGGAATGCGTTCGCACACGCCCTTGCAGCCAGCCTGGTTGTCCACCCACAGCACGGCCAGGCCGGCGTTGTACAGCACGTCCACCAGGTTGTCGTAATCCACCTTGCTCTTGTAGAAGCCCGTGCGGCCCAGGTGCGAGAACATGCAGGGCACGGATTCGCGCGTGCTGGTGCCGCAGGAGGTCACGTTGCTCCAGTTGAGCACCTTGCGCCTGGCCAGCTCGGGCGTGGTGTCGCGGGCATAGCCGTTCAGGCCCCAGTTGGCGGCGCGCGCCGTCTCGCCCACCACGATGACGAACAGCGGCGGCTTGCGCTCGGCCGCATAGGTGGCGCCCAGCGTGGCGCCGGCCGCAATGCTGGCAAACGGGCGCTTGGGCCGCAGGATGGGCTTGAGCACCGCGTCCAGCGAGGCCAGCACGGGGCTCACGGGGTTGAGCATGTGGCGCATCCACAGGTTGTTGCGGATCACGGGGGCCAGCTCGCGGTACGAGACAAAGACCGATGCCGCCAGCAGCACCACCGAGGCGGCCAGCAGCCCCAGCGTGCGCAGCACCGTCTGAGTGCTGCGGCGCGGGCGGATGATGCGCAGCCGCAGCAGCCAGGCCGTGGGCAGGCCGGCCACCAGCAGCAGCTGCAGCAGCAGCTGGGGGTTGAACAGGTCGCTGCTTTCGCGCAGGTCGGTCTGCAGGATGTTGTTGATCATGCCGCCATCCATCACCGTGCCGTAGGCGGTCATGAAGTACTGGGCCGAGCCGGCAATCCAGGGCAGGGCGATCCACAGCGGTTTCATGCCGCGCGGCCAGGCCGTCAGCGACAGCAGCAGCAGGATGCCGCCCAGGCCCAGCGGCAGCAGGCGCAGCACCAGAGTGGCCAGGCTGCCGTCATAGCCTTCGAGGTGGGGCAGGCGCAGCCACAGCGCCCAGTTCGCGGTGGCCAGCAGCCACAGCGCCAGCACCAGGGCCACGGCCTGGGGCGAGCGCGGGGCGCTCCAGGCCGTGCGCAGCCGCACCGCGAGGCTGGCGGGGGCCGCCTGGGCAGGCTGGGCAGAAGATGGGGCCGGGGCTTGGCCGGTGCCGGAGGAGCCGGCAAAGGGGGGGCGGGCGAGCAGGCGTTCTGACATGGCCGCGAGCGTAGAATTCGCAGCTTAAGAACATCTGAACCCCGCGTTCAGACTCCGTTCAGCTTGAACCCCTCCCGTCCCCTCTGTTGCGCCCGTACCCGGTGCACACCCTGATGTGCGAAGGCCCAGCCTCCCATGCGAATCCTGCTGGTCGAAGACGATGAGGCCCTGGCCCAGGCGGTGGGCAGCTATCTGCGCTCCAAGGCCTTTCTGATCGACAGCGTGCCTTCTCTGGCCCAGGCGCGCGCCTGCCTGGCCGGTGCCAGCTACGCGGCCGTGCTGCTGGACCTGCACCTGTCCGACGGCGACGGCCTGGCGCTCATGCCCACGCTGCGCCGGCTGGAGCAGCCTCCCGTCACCATCGTGCTGACGGCCCGCGACCAGGTCAGCGACCGCATCCGCGGGCTGGACGCGGGGGCCGACGACTATCTGGTCAAGCCCTACGACCCCGAGGAACTGCTGGCCCGCCTGCGCGCCGTGAGCCGGCGCGGCGGCGGCATGCAGGCCGGGCAGGACGCCGTGCTGCGCATGGGCACGCTGGAGATCGACCTGGCCCGCGAAATGGTGCGCGATGCCGGCCGCACCCTGCTGCTCACGCCCAAGGAGTGGGCGCTGCTGCGCGTGCTCACGGCCCAGCCGCAGCGTGTGCACGCGCGCGAGCATCTGCTCGATGCGCTCTACGGCTTCGATGCCGAGGCCGACAGCAACACGCTGGAAGTCTTCATCAGCCGGCTGCGCCGCAAGCTCGGGCGCGACCGCATCCTGACCGTGCGCGGTACCGGCTACCGCCTGGCCCTCGAGCATGGATGAGCCGCAGCGCTACAGCCTGGCGCTGCCGCCCCGTCTGGCCGACCAGCTGGCCCGCGAGCTGACACTGGCCCTGGCCGCCGTCTGGCTGGCCTGCGTGCTGGCGCTGGCATGGTATGTCAGCCACATCGTGCACCACAACTTCGACCAGGAAATGATCGACAGCGGCCACCGCCTGCTGGAGGTGGCCGTGCACCAGCTGGAACAGGAGGACCACTCGCGCGAGGGCGTGCAGCGCCCGCATGTGGCCTCGCAGCCGGGCGACGAGGCCGAGGATCTGGTCTACCAGCTGCAGGACGGCCGCGGCAACGTGCTGCTGCGTACCCAGGCCGCCCCCGTGGCAGCCTTTGCCGTGCCCATGCGCGAGGGCTTCTACGAGCGCGAGGGCTGGCGCATCTATGTGGTGGCCCATCCCCGGCAGCCGCTGTTCCTGATGCTGGCCGATCCCATGGTCGAGCGCAGCGAGGCGCTGCAGCGGGCGCTGCTGGCGCTGGGCTCGGTGATGCTGGTCATGCTCGCCCTCATGGGCTGGGCGCTGCGCGTGACCGCGCGGCGGCGCCTGCGCGTGCTGCGCGACATGCAGCTGCAGCTGAGCGAGCGCGGCGGCTCCAACCTGGAGCCGCTGGACCTGGACGCCATGCCGCGCGAGCTGTGGCGGCTGGGCCGGGGCATCAACCACCTGATGCAGCGCCTGTCGCATGCGCTGCAGGTAGAGCGCTCCATGGCTGCCAATGCGGCCCACGAGCTGCGCACGCCGCTGGCCGTGGCCACGCTGCGCCTGCAGACGGCCCTGGACAGGGGCGTGGACAACACCGATGTGCGCGCGGCCTATGAGGCGCTGGAGCGGCTGCGCCAGCGCACGGAAAAGCTGCTGCAGCTGTCGCGCGCGGCCTCTGGCTCGGCGCTGGCGCAGGACGAGGTGCGGCTGGACGCGCTGGCCAGCATGGTGGCCTCCGAGTTCTGGCAGCAGGACGAATCCACCCAGCTGCGGCTGGACGTGGTGCTGCCCGAGCAGCCCTGCGGGCCGGTGGCGGGCGATGTGGACACGCTGGCCATCGCCTTGCGCAACCTGGTGGAGAACGCGCTGCGCTACAGCGATGGCTCGGAGGTGCTGCTCGAAGTCTGCGACAGCCGCACCGTCCAGGTGCGCGACGAGGGGCCGGGCATGGATGCGGCGGCGCTGAGCACCGCGCGCGAGCGCCATGTGCGCCATGTGGACGACCTGCGCCTGCCCCAGGGCACCGTGCGGGAGCTGGCGTCGCCGGGCTACGGCCTGGGCCTGTCCATCGCGTCCATGATCGTGGCCCAGCATGGTGGCAGCCTGGAGCTGCAGTCGCCGCTGCCCGGCAGTTCCAACGGCCTGCTGGCCCGCATTCAGTTGCCGGGATGCGATCCGTCCGTGGATACCGACGCACTGTCCTGATCCGGGGCGCAGGCAGGCGGCAGGGGCGCATCGGCGGGCATGAGCCCGCACAGCCTTGTGTTGCGCTGCAAGGCAGGCAGGGCGGCCAGTTTCTCTACCTCGGCATAGAAACGCTGCCAGCCCTGGGCGGCCTCGCCGCCGGCCTGGGCCGGCGCCTGGGTCTGCGCCTTTTTCCACAGCGTGGTGAAGGCCGGCACCCAGTCGTCGTAGGCGGCCAGCGCGCCAAAGCTGGCGTTGTTGGCATCGGCCACCCACTGGTCCAGCCGCGCCTGGTTGCGGTCGTAGAGCTGGCGCTGTGCATCGGTGGTCAGCAGAGCGGCATCGGCGCTGCGCCATTGCGCGCGCAGCGCGGCGTAGTCGCTGCGGAACTGCTGGTAGATCTGCGCCTTGGCCTGCGGCATGGCGGGGCCGCGCTGCTGCGGGTCCTGGTAGAGCTGCTGCAGCGCCTGGCGCGTGTGGCCGGTCAGCGCCCGCCACTGCGCGCGCCGCAGCTGGCCTGCATCCCAGCGTGCGCGGGCGGCGGGGCCGGCCTCGGTGGCCAGCCACAGCGGCGTGCCCAGGCGCTCCACGGTGGTGGCAAAGGATTCGTTGAAGGCGGTATCGCCCGCCACATAGACCACCTGGTGGGCCAGCTCGTGGAACAGCAGGCCGGCGAACTCGCCCTCGCCCCAGCCGATGAAGGTGTTGAGCAGCGGATCGCCGCCCAGCCAGTTCAGGTAGCCCAGCGTGGAATAGGCGGGCACGCCGTAGCTGCCGGACTCCAGGCCCTGGTCGGCCAGTTGCCGTGCCTGGGCCATGGCGTCGGCCTCTGCAAAGTAGCCCCGGTAGCCCACGCAGCCGGCCACGGGAAAGCACCAGCGGTGCAGCTCCAGGCTGTCGGGCGGCGCGGCCACCACGTTCCATACGGCAAACGGCCGCTGCAGATCGGCATAGCGGCGGTAGCTGGCGTTGTCGGGCAGGCCCAGGCGCTCCACGGCAAAGGCGCGCATGCGCCGGGCCGACAGCAGGCGCTCGCGCAGTGCGGGCGCAAGGTTCTCGTCCTGCAGCCAGTCGTCAATCGGGCGGCTGGCCTGCAGCAGGTGCATTTGCCCGCGCAGGCTTTGCCAGTAATAACCCAGCCCGTCGCCACCGGCCCCCCGGCTGGCACAGCCGCCCAGCAGCAGGCCTATGCCCACCAAAATCGCGGGCAGGCCGCGCCTGACTACACTCAAGCCTTCTCGCACCCTTGGCCCCCTTGCTGCTTTCATGGACTTCTTCACGCTGGCGATCATTGTCTTCATCGCAATCTACCTGCTCAAGACGCAGCAACAGCGCCGGCATACCCTGCTGCTGGCCCAGTATCTGGGGCGATTCCAGATCGAGAAGCTGATGGGCGGCCTGATCGAAGGCTATCTGCGCGCCCTGGGTGAGAACGACGAGCAGCGCCGTGCCCAGATCTGGACCGTGCTGGACAACACCGAGGCCAATCTGGCCGAGCAGTTCCAGCGCTTTGCCAAGGAGATGGCCACGGCCGATCCGCAGCTCACGCGCGTGAGCACGCTGCCCGTGGCGCTGCCCTATCTGGACCGGCTCTTTCCCTCGTCGTCCTTCGATCTGCGCGACGCCATGCAGTTGCATGCGCGCGGCATTGCCTCCGTGCGCGTGGCCGACAGCCGCAACGAGGATGAACGCCGTGCGCGCGCCTTCACGATGACGGCCGAGCTGTTGCTCATGCAGTACACCTGTCATTGGTTTTGCAAATCGCGCGCCGTGGCATCCCTGCGGCTGGTCGCACGGCACAAGACGCCCTTCGAGCAAGTGCTTGCTTCGGTGACGGATCAGACACGGCGCGACTACAGGCAGCTGATCGCCTGATCACTGCACCACGGGTGGGGCGCCATGCCCCGCCATGCACAGCCCAGGCTGCGATTGACGCAGTGCGCCTTGCTGTCAAAAATGAACGCCATGACACAAGTGCTGAGCTCCATCGAGGCGCGGCTGGCGTCTCTCCCTGTCCCCGTGGCCGTGATCCTGCCGTCCGGCCAGCGCGCTGGTCCTGCGGATGCGCAGGTGGTGCTGCATTTCCAGACCATGTCGGCCATGGCCAGCCTGGCGGCCGGGCAGATAGGGACACTGGGCGGTGCCATCGTGGAAGGGCTGGTGCGCATCGACGGCCGCATGCGCGACGTGATGGCGGTGGCCGCCAGCCTGCTGCAGTCCGATCCGGTGCGCGGCACATCGCACTGGTGGGGGCATGCCATGGCCCGCATGCGCTCCATGGCCGCGCACACGCTGGCGCGCGACGCCCAGCAGATCCAGTTCCACTACGACATCTCCGACGACTTCTACGGCCTGTGGCTGGACCCGCGCCGCGTCTATTCCTGCGCCTACTTCCGCGATCCGCAGATGACGCTGGCGCAGGCCCAGGAGGCCAAGCTGGACCACATCTGCCGCAAGCTGGACCTGCGGCCTGGCGAGCGCTTCCTGGACATCGGCGCGGGCTGGGGCGCGCTGCTGCTGTGGGCGGCCGAGCACTACGGCGTCACGGCCACGGGCATCACGCTCTCGCACAACCAGCACCGCTACGTGCAGCAGCTGATTGCCGAGCGCGGCCTGCAGGGCAAGGTGGACATGCAACTGCTGGACTACCGCGCGCTGGCGCCCGCCCAGCCCTTCGACAAGATAGGCTCGGTGGGCATGTTCGAGCATGTGGGCCAGGCCCAGCTGCCCGAGTACTTCCAGACCGTGCACCGCCTGCTGCGCCCGGGCGGCATGGCGCTGATCCACGGCATCACGGCGGGCGGCGTGGACAACACCGAGCTGGGCGCGGGCATGGGCGAGTTCATCGACCGCTACATCTTCCCCGGCGGCGAGCTCATGCATGTGAGCCGCGTGCTGCACGACATGGGCCACAGCGGGCTGGAAATGGTGGACACGGAGAACCTGCGGCCCCACTACGCACGCACGCTGTGGAACTGGTCCGACGCACTGGAAGCCCGGCTGCCGCAGGCGCAGCGTATCCTTGAGCAGCATGCCGATGCCGAAGGTGCCGCCAAGGTGCTGCGCGCCTACCGGCTCTATCTGGCGGGTTGCGCCATGGGATTCGAGCGCGGCTGGATCGCCCTGCACCAGATGCTGTGCACGCATCCCGATGGACGGCTCCAGTCGGGACCCATGGTGGGGGCTCAATCGGACTATGCTTTCAACCGCGAGTACATGTACCGCTGAGTGCATGACACGCCACACAGAAAAAGGATAGCCATGCTCTACAAGTTCAAGTCCCGTGCCACGGCCGACGTCATCATGCTCGAATCCAACGGCCGCCAGGTCCTGGAGATCGTCGGCAAGACGCCCGGCGCCAGCGGCATCATCACGGTGCAGCAGATTCCCGCCGCCATCGAGGCGCTGGAGGCCGCCGTCGCCGACGACGACGCCCGCCGCAAGGCCAACCAGGAAGAGGATGCGCAGGATGGCGACCAGGACAATGCCGCACCGGGCGCACGCGATGCCGTCAGCCTGCGCCAGCGCGCTGCGCCCATGATCGACATGCTGCGCCGCAGCGCCGCCGAGAACAGCGACGTCACCTGGTAGCCGGCGCCTCCCGCTGGCACGTCAGGCGTTGATGCCCTTCATGCCTTCTTCCGTATAGCGCTGCCCGGCCACGGGCAGCTCGTCGCTGGCGCGCCGCAGCTCGTCCAGCTCGCCGGGCGTCAGTGCCACGGACAGCGCGCCCAGGTTGTCCTGCAGATGGGCGATGCGCCGGGTGCCCGGAATGGGCACCACGTCCGGCCCCTGGGCCAGCAGCCAGGCCAGGGCGATCTGCGCAGGCGTGCTGCCCTTGCGCTGCGCCAGGGCCGATACGGCACCCACCAGGGCCTGGTTGGTGTCGATATTGCCGGGCTGAAAGCGCGGCAGGCTGGCGCGGAAATCGCCCTGCTCGAAGGCCGTGCCGCCATGAAAGCGCCCCGTGAGAAAACCGCGCCCCAGTGGCGAATAGGCCACCAGCCCCACGCCCAGTTCGCGGCAGGCGGGCAGCACCTCGTCCTCCACCTCGCGCGTCCACAGCGAATACTCGGTCTGCACCGCCGCCACCGGGTGCACGGCATGGGCGCGGCGCAGCGTGGCCGCGCTGACCTCGCACAGGCCGATGCGGGCGATCTTGCCCTCCTGCACCAGGCGCGCCAAGCCTTGCATGGTCTCTTCGATGGGCTGCGTGGCATCGACGCGGTGCACGTAGTACAGGTCGATGCGCTCCACGCCCAGGCGCCGCAGCGAGTCTTCGCAGCTTTGCCGCGCGTACTGCGCGCTGTTGTCTATGCTGCGCCGGTACTCCCCGGCCTTGCGCACGATGCCGAACTTGGTGGCGATCTTCACGCGCGGGCGGCGCGTGGCCAGGAAGCGGCCGATCAGCTCCTCGTTGTGGTGCGGCCCGTAGACATCGGCCGTGTCCAGGAAATCGATGCCGGCCTCCACGGCATGGTCCAGCGCCTGCAGCGCCAGAGCGTCGTCGCGCGGGCCATAGAACTCGCTCATGCCCATGCAGCCCAGGCCCAGGGCGGATACCTGCAGATCGTGGCCAAGTTTGCGTTGTTGCATTGCATATCCTCTTGCTGAAACAAGGGGCCAGTATGGTTTTCCGAAGCGGCCTTGCCTACTGACAAAATCGCGCTTTGATCTTCCATTTTCGGAAAGCATTTCCGAAAAACATTCCCGAAAACAAAGGAGCATTCCATTGCAGTGGGACGACGCCCGCATCTTCCTGGCCATTGCCCGCGCCGGCAGCCTGAGCGGTGCCTCGGCCGCGCTGGGGCTTGGCGTGGCCACGGTCTCGCGCCGGCTGGACCGGCTGGAGTCTGCGCTGGCCATGCCCCTGTTCAGCCGCCACCAGAGCGGCTATCGGCTCACCGCCGACGGCCAGGCACTGCTGGCCCCTGCCGAGGCGCTGGAGCAGGCTGCCCAGGCCCTGGGCGATGCCGCGCAAAGCCAGGCACAGGTCGCAGGCGTGGTGCGGCTGGCCACGGCGGAGAACCTGGCCAACCCGCTGATCGTGCCCTCGCTGGTCCCTCTGTTCGCCCGCCACCCGGGTCTGCGCGTGCAGCTGGTCAGCGGAGTGCAGACGCTGAACCTGCACCGGCGCGACGCCGACCTGGCCGTGCGCATGACCCAGCCCGAGGCCGGCCACCTCACGATACGGCGCCTGGGCACGCTGGGCTTCGGCCTGTACGGATCGCCCGGCTACGTGCAAGGCCGCGCAGGCGGCAACGACTCGGACCCGTTCGAGGGCGATGCCTTCATCGGCTGGGACGACAGCCATGCCCACCTGCCCGCCGCACGCTGGATGGCGCGCGCCCTGCGCGGGCGGCCCTGCCGGCTGGAGACCAACACCCTGTCCGCGCAGCTGGCCGCGGCCCAGGCCGGCCTGGGCCTGGCCGTGCTGCCGCATTTCCTGGCGCGGCAGGCGGGGCTGGTCTGCGTGGAGCCGCAGCTGGGCGCCGACCAGCCGATCTGGCTTGCCATGCATGCCGACCTGGCCCATTCGCGGCGCGTGCGTGCTGTGGCCGACCACCTCATTGAATTGTTCGAGCGGCGGCATGCCGAACTCGAAGGCCCGGCCTGAGCCGCAGCAGGGGCCGCGCGCCGTGTTAAACACGCACGCAGATTGCGAGAAAGAAAGGACTTCCATGCACCGCCTCCGTCATTCCTCCCGATTCCTGCCCTGGCTGGGCGCGCTGGCCGCCACACTGGCACTGGCCGCCTGTGCCGACAGGCCCAAGGCACCCACCGGCCCGCAGGCACCTCCGGGAGCGGCGGCTGCCGTGTATTCGCTGCTGTTTCTGGACAACGCCTCCAACCTCGGCCCCAAGGCGGCGGCCTACTGCATAGGCAACGGCCGGGGCTGGGCGCTGCTGGACCCCGATGCGGGCACGCTGGCCTTGCTCAGCGGCCAGAGCCATGTGCGGCCGGCTTCGGCCTGCGACGTGGGCAAGGGCGGCGAGCAGGTGCTGGACCGGGCCAGCGGCCGGCCGGCGCTGATGTTCGGTGTCGAGCTCGTGCACTGCACGGCCTCGGGATCGCAATGCCTGATGCGCGGCAGCTACTACGAAGGTCCCGGCAACACGCAGAGCAACCTCTACAACGCAAGCCAGCGCGGCGGCAGCTGGCAAGCCGTGATGGCGCTGCGCGGGCCGGCGCCCTGAGCCTGCGTCGCTGCTGTCGCGCGGCTCCCACCAACGAAAAAGCCCGGCCGAAGCCGGGCTTGATCGTGGTTGCAACTGGGCGATCCGTCGCGGTGGTGGTCCTCGGGATCAGTCGGCGTAGGTGCCGGCTGCCTTGATGACCTTGCCCCACTTCTCGATCTCGGCCTGGACGAACTTCTTGTGGCCTTCGGGCTCGATGCGGCCGTCGCTGGCGATCACGGCGCCCAGGGCTTCCTGGCGCTTGATGAACTCGGGGTCCTTCAGGGCGGCCTTCATGGCCTCGTTGACCTTCTTGACGATGTCGGCCGGCGTGCCCTTGGGTGCGTACAGGCCGTGCCAGATGGTGACCTGGAAGTCGGGCACGCCCACTTCGGCCAGCGTCGGCAGGTCCTTCAGTGCGGGCATGACCAGGCGCTTGGGCGTGGTCACGGCATAGGCCTGGACCTTCTTGGCCGTGATCTGGCCCGTGGTGTTGGTGGTCTGGTCGCACAGCAGGTCGACCTGGTTGCCGATCAGGTCGGCGATGGCCGGCGCAGCGCCCTTGTAGGGCACGGGCGTCATTTCGGTCTTCATGGCCGACTGCAGCATCAGGCCGCACAGGTGGGAGGCGGAACCGATGCCGGCATTGGCCAGGTTGACCTTGCCCTGGTTCTTGCCGATCCAGTCCTTGACCTCGGCGAAGTTCTTGGCCGGCAGGCTGGGGCGGCCGATCAGCGTCATGGGCACGTCGTTGATGATGCCGGCGTACTCGAAGTCGTTGAGCACGTTGAACGACAGCTTGCGGTACAGCGACGGGATCGTGGACATGCCGATGTGGTTGATCAGCAGCGTGTAGCCGTCAGGACGGGCACGTGCGGCCTTGGCCGTGCCGATGGTGCTGCCGGCGCCGTCGGCGTTGTCCACCACGATGGTGGCATTGTTCAGGTGCTTGCGCATGGACTCGGCCAGATCACGGGCCACCTTGTCGGTCGGGCCGCCTGCGGTGAACGGCACGATGAGGGTGATCGTCTTGCCTGCGGCAGGATAGTCCTGCGCATGAGCGCCAATGGCTGCGCCGGCTGCCAGGGCGATGGCTGCGATCTTGAACAATGCTTTCATAGTGTCTCCAGGTGAATGGCGTGCAAATGATACGGGGCGATGCGTTTTCGCCCTAAAGGGCAAACACGCAAAAGAAACCGAATGCACGAGGAGACGAATTTTAAGAATTGTTTCTATTGCGCCGCAGCAGATTCCCTTGCCATTGATCTAGTGCAAACCCTTGGAGGCTTGACAGGCGTCATGTTTTCAGGGTCTGCGACGGCTGCTCGGCGGCGAGGCCGCTGTCCCCCGCGCCTCGGTGGCTACTTGTACGACCTCGCGTCTTCGATCACCTTGCCGTCATTGGGCAGGGTGCCCGGCAGCACCATCTGCACGTCGCCGCGCAGCTTGGTGACTTCGCGCACGGCATCGGACAGCTGCTGGGCCAGGCCCGGCGAGGTCTCGCGGGTTTCGACCAGCAACTGCATCTGGTCATTGGCCATCTCGCCCGTGACCACCAGCCTTGCCCGCCCCACCTGCGGAAAGCGGCGCACGACGTCGGCAATCTGGCCCGGGTGCACGAACATGCCGCGCACCTTGGTGGTCTGGTCGGCGCGTCCCATCCAGCCCTTGATGCGCGCGTTGGTGCGGCCCGTGGGGCACTGGCCGGGCAGCACGGCAGAGAGGTCGCCCGTGCCGAAACGGATCAGCGGGTAGTCGGGGTTGAATGTTGTGATCACCAGCTCGCCCACCTCGCCGGGGGCCACCGGGTCGCCCGTGCCAGGGCGCACGATCTCGACGATGACCTGCTCGTCCAGCACCAGGCCTTCGCGGGCCTCGGTCTCGTAGGCGATCAGGCCCAGGTCGGCCGTGGCGTAGCACTGGTAGCCCGCGATGCCGCGCTCGGCCAGCCAGTCGCGCAGCGAGGGCGGGAAGGCCTCGCCCGAGACCATGGCCTTGGTCACGGAGGGGATGGGCAGGCCCATCTCCAGGGACTTTTCCACAATGATCTTGAGGAAGCTGGGCGTGCCCACGTAGCCTGCGGGCCGCAGGTCCGCCATGGCCTGCACCTGCTGCTCGGTCTGGCCCGTGCCGCCTGCGAACACCGTGCAGCCCAGCGCATGGGCGCCGCTTTCCATCATCGAGCCCGCGGGCACGAAGTGGTAGCTGAAGCAGTTGTGCACCAGCTCGCCGGGCCGAAAGCCCGAGGCATGCAGCGCGCGCGCCATGCGCCAGTAGTCGGGGCGGCGGCTTTCGGGCTCGTAGATGGGGCCGGGGCTGCAGAACAGGCGCGGCATGGGCTGGCCCAGGCCAATGGCGTTGAAGCCGCCGAAGATCTGCGCGGGCCGCTGCTCGGCCTGGCGCTGCAGCAGCTCGTACTTGCGCGTCACCGGCAGGCGGGCCAGGGCCTCGCGGCTGGTGATCTGCGCGGCATCGACGCCGGCCAGGATCCGGGCGAAGGCGGCAGAGTGTTGCTGAGCATGGGCGATCTGCCGGGGCAGGGCGGCCAGCAGCGCCGCTTCGCGTTCGTCAGGGGTGCGCGTCTCCAGCGCGTCGTAGAAGGCACTCATGGCTAGTCCTGTATGTGGAAAAGGGCAGATGGAGTCCGGCCAGTGATAGTGGTTTATTCCAGAAATTCAGCAACGCCGTTGCCTGCGAAACCGGCGCGGCCCCAGGCGAGAGACACCGAGGAAGGGCCTAGGCCGGCCGCGCCGCCCCGCACCGAGGGTGTCGTCCCCCCCGCGAAGCGAGAGGGGGAAGGCGCGAAGCGACTCAGGGGGCATTCAAGCCAGCCAGCGTTTTCTGCGCTTGTAGCTCTTGACGTCCTTGAAGCTTTTCCGCTCGCCGCCGCCCACGCCCAGGTAGAACTCCTTGACGTCCTCGTTGCTGGCCAGGTCCGAGGCCGCGCCGTCCATGACGATGCGGCCGCTTTCCATGATGTAGCCGTAGTCCGAGTACTTGAGCGCCATGTTGGTGTTCTGCTCGGCCAGCAGGAAGGTGACCTTTTCCTTGCTGTTGAGGTCGCGGACGATGTTGAACACCTCCTCGACGATCTGCGGGGCCAGCCCCATCGAAGGTTCGTCCAGGAGCACCATGCGCGGATTGGCCATCAGCGCGCGGCCGATGGCGCACATCTGCTGCTCGCCGCCCGAGGTGTAGGCGGCCTGCGAGGTACGGCGCGTCTTCAAGCGCGGAAAGTAGTTGTAAACCTTCTCGAGGTTGGCCGCTATCTCGCCCTTGTCAGTGCGCGTGTAGCTGCCGGTCATGAGGTTTTCCTCGATGGTCAGGTGGGCGAAGCAGTGCCGCCCCTCCATGACCTGGACCACGCCGCGCTGCACCAGCTCGGAGGGCGTGAGGCTTTCGATGCGCTCGCCCTCCAGCTCGATCGTGCCCTTGGTCACCTCGCCGCGCTCGCCCTTGAGCAGGTTGGAGATGGCGCGCAGCGTCGTGGTCTTGCCCGCGCCGTTG
>NZ_MYFL01000003.1:565124-567817 GCF_002193035.1 Delftia sp. K82
TGCCCTTGCCGTATTTCTCCTGTGCCGTGCGGATGGCCTCCACCTGCAACATGGAGATCACCATGCCGCGCGTGTGGGCCATGGCGCCCAGTTCCTTGGCGTCGGTGGCCGTGCCCTGGCCCTTGTCGTAGACCATGGACTTGACCTCGTCGTGCACCTTGTCGTGCTCGGCCGTGTTGTGGATGGTCACGGTGTTGTAGCCCTTGGCGCCGGCGCCGATGTCCTTCACGTCATGGTCCGAGCCGGCCCACCAGATGGCGTACATCTTCTCGCGCGGGTAGCCGGTGGCCTGCGCCTCGCGCACGGCCGTGGGCGTCATCACGCCGGCCGACCACAGCAGCACGTAGTCGGGGCGCTGCTGGCGGATCTGCAGCCAGGTGGACTTCTGCTCCACGCCGGGCGCCGTCACGGGCAGCAGGGTCAGGTCGAAGCCTTCCTTGGCAGCGCGCTTTTGCAGCAGCGGAATGGGTTCCTTGCCGTAGGGCGAGTCGTGGTAGACCAGGGCGATCTTCTTGCCCTTGAGGCTGCCCTTTTCCTTCTTGAGGATGTCCTGGATGATGGAATCGGCCGCTGTCCAGTAGTTGCCCAGCAGCGGGAAGTTCCACTCGAAGACCTTGCCGTCGGCCGACTGCGACAGGCCATAGCCCGTGGTGATGATGGGCATCTTGTCGCCGGGCGCCTTGTCCGTCACGGCGAACGTGATGCCGGTGGACTGCGGATCGAAACCGGCAGCGCCGCCGCCCTTGCCCTTCAGGCGCTCATAGCACTCCACGCCCTTGGCGGTGTCGTAGGCCGTCTCGCATTCCTCGTAGGCGATCTTCACGCCATTGATGCCGCCCTTGGCGTTGACCAGCTTGATGTAGTCCTGCTTGCCATCGGCCCATGGAATGCCCAGCGGCGCGAACTGGCCCGTGCGGTAGACCAGCAGCGGCACGAACTGGTCCTGGGCCTGTGCGGCAGGGGCGGCCACGAGAGCGCCGATTCCAGCAGCGACCGTGGCGGCGGCGATGGCGACTTTCTTGAACATCATGACGTTGTCTCCTAGTTGGCTGGGGAAGATTCCCCGGTTATCCGGCACTCTGTGGCGCCCTGTCTCGATACAGATCAACTCAATGCGGGAAGGGCCAGACGCGCAGCTTCTGGCGGGCCGTGGCCCACAACTTGGCGAGTCCATGCGGCTCCACGATCAGGAAGAACACGATCAGCGCACCGAAGATCATGTGCTCCAGGTAGGTCGCCGTGGCCGTGGACAGCGGCAGGCCCATCCAGTGCGGCACCTGGGTGAGCAGCAGCGGCAGCAGCACGAAGAAGGCCGCGCCGAAGATGCTTCCCACCACCGAGCCCAGTCCGCCGATGATGATCATGAACAGCAGCTGCAGCGAGCGGTCCAGGCTGAAGGCCGCGGGCTCCCAGGCGCCCAGGTGAACGAAGCCCCACAGCGCGCCGGCCACGCCGACGATGAAGCTGCTCACGGCAAAGGCGCTGAGCTTGGCGTAGGTCGGGCGGATGCCGATCACGCTGGCGGCCACGTCCATGTCGCGCATGGCCATCCACTCGCGGCCGATGGCGCCGCGCACCAGGTTCTTGGCGGCCAGGCCCAGCACGCACAGGATGCCCAGGCACAGCAGGTACTTCTCCATGGGCGTGTCGATCTTCCAGCCCATGATGGACAGCGGGCCTGCGCTTACCGAGCCCGAGGAGGAGTTGTTCGTCACCCAGGCCGCGCGGCTGGCCAGCCAGTCCACGAAGAACTGGGCGGCCAGCGTGGCCACGGCCAGGTACAGGCCCCGGATGCGCAGGCTGGGCAGGCCGAAGATCACGCCGAAGACCATGGCCAGCACGCCGCCGCCGATCAGGGCCACCAGCAGCGGCATGCCCTCGAAGCGCACCTGCAGGTTGTAGGCCGCGTAGGCGCCCACGGCCATGAAGGCGCCGGTGCCCAGAGAGATCTGGCCGCAGTAGCCGACCAGGATGTTCAGCCCCAGCGCCGCCAGCGACATGATCAGGAAGGGGATCAGCACGGCCTGGAAGGTGTAGTCGCTGACGCTGAAGGGAATCACCAGGAAGGCGACGGCCAGCAGCGCCACGATGGCCCAGCGGTCCTGGGCGACGCCGAAGATCTGCTGGTCGGATGCGTAGGTCGTCTTGAATTGACCGTTCTCACGATAAAACATGGTGCAAGTTCTCCGTATACGGTCTCAGACGCGGTCGATGATCTTGTCGCCGAACAGCCCCTGGGGCCGCACGAGCAGGAAGCACAGGGCAAGGCCGTAGGCGAACCAGGTCTCGATGCCGCCGCCGACCATGGGGCCCAGGTAGACCTCGGAGAGCTTCTCGCCCACGCCGATGATCAGGCCGCCGATGATGGCGCCGGGCAGCGAGGTCAGGCCGCCCAGGATCACCACGGGCAGGGCCTTGAGCGCCACCAGCGACAGCGAGTACTGCACGCCCAGCTTGGAGCCCCAGATGATGCCCACCACCAGGGCCACGCCGCCGGCCACCGACCAGACGATGACCCAGATGCGCGACAGCGGAATGCCGATGGACTGGGCCGCCTGGTGGTCGTCGGCCACGGCGCGCAGCGCGCGGCCGGTCTTGGTCTTCTGGAAGAACACGCTGAGCGCGGCCACCAGCAGCGCGGCGATGCAGGCCGCATACAGGTCTTCCTGGCTCAGCAGCACGCCGCCCTCGAA
>NZ_MYFL01000003.1:567883-568404 GCF_002193035.1 Delftia sp. K82
CATCGGGCCCAGTCCGTCGAGCAGGTAGGCGATGCCCAGCGTGGCCATCAAGAGCGTGATGGGCTCCTGGTTGACCAGGTGGCGCAGTGCCAGCCGCTCGATCACCCAGGCCACGACCACCATGATGGCCAGCGACACGCAGATGGCCAGCAGGTTGGTGAACCAGCCCGGCTCCATGCCGATCCACTTCGGAATCCACTCGGAAAAGCGCGCCATGGCCAAGGCCGAGAACAGCACCATCGCGCCCTGGGCGAAGTTGAACACGCCCGAGGCCTTGAAGATCAGCACGAAGCCGATGGCGATCAGCGCGTACAGCGTGCCCACCATGAGGCCGCCGAACAAGGTTTCCAGAAAAAATCCCATGTCAGTCCCCTCAGTGGCTGGTGCCAAGGTAAGCGCGGATCACGTCTTCGTTCTGGCGCACCTCGTCGGGTGCGCCGTCACCGATCTTCTTGCCGTAGTCCAGCACCACGACGCGGTCGCTGATGTCCATGACCACGCCCATGTCGTGCTCGATCAGC
>NZ_MYFL01000003.1:569058-569187 GCF_002193035.1 Delftia sp. K82
CCCATCTCGGCCACCTGGCGGCTGTTCATGTGGCTGAAGGTCTTGCCCCGGAAGGTGATCGATCCCTCGGACGGCGTGTACACGCCGTTGATGCAGTTGAGCATGGAGCTCTTGCCCGCGCCGTTGGGG
>NZ_MYFL01000003.1:569345-574273 GCF_002193035.1 Delftia sp. K82
GGCCACCGAATGGGTTTTGGCATCGATGATGGACAGCGTGGCGCTGACGCTGCCGGTGCGGCCGTCCTCGAACTTGACCTGGGTCTCGATGAACTGCTCACGTTTGCCCGTGTACAGCGCATCGACCAGCACGCCGTACTTGTCGGCAATGAAGCCGCGGCGCACCTTGCGCGTGCGGGTCAGCTCGTCGTCGTCGGGGTCCAGCTCCTTGTGCAGCACCAGGAAGCGTGCCACCTGCGTGTCGGCCATGCCGGCCTCGGCGGCCAGGTCGGCGTTCACCTGGGCCACGCAGTCGGCCACCATCTCCAGCACCTTGGCCTTCGATGCCAGGTCCACATAGCCGCCATAGGGCAGGCCCTGGCGCTCGGCCCAGTTGCCCACGGCCTCGTAGTCGATGTTGATGAAGGCGCAGACCTGGTCGCGGCCGTGGCCGAAGCACACGGCCTCCTTGATCTGTGGGAAGAACTTGAGCTTGTTCTCGATGTAGTTGGGCGCGAACATGGCGCCCCGGCTGGTCTTGCCCACGTCCTTGGCGCGGTCGATGATGCGCAGCTGGCCGCTGGCGTCGATCACGCCGGCATCGCCCGTGTGGAACCAGCCGTCGGCATCCACCACCTCGGCCGTGGCGTCGGGGCGCTTGTAGTACTCCTTGAGCACGGACACGCCCTTGAGCAGCACCTCGCCGTTGTCGGCGATCTTCAGCTCGATGCCCGGTGCGGCCTGGCCCACGCTGCTCAGCTCCACCTGCCCGTCGCGCTGTATGCATACATAGGCGCAGGTCTCGGTCTGGCCGTAGAGCTGCTTGAGGTTGATGCCGATGGAGCGGAAGAAGCGGAACAGCTCGGGCCCGATGGCCGCACCCGCCGTATAGGCCACGCGGATGCGCGACAGGCCCATGGCATTGCGCAGCGGCCCGTAGATGCACAGGTCGCCCAGCGCGTACTTCAGTCGGTCCAGCGCGCCCACCTTCTTGCCGTCCAGGATGTCCGAGCCCACGCGGCGCGCCACGGCCATGGCGCGGCCGTACATCCATTGCTTGAAGGGCGCGGCGTCCTCCATGCGGATGGACACCGAGGTCAGCATGCCCTCGAAGATGCGCGGTGGCGCGAAGTAGTAGCTGGGGCCGATCTCGCGCAGGTCGATGGACACGGTCGAGGCCGATTCCGGGCAGTTGATGGTGAAGCCCGCCACCAGCCACTGCGCGAAGGAAAACAGGTGGTCGCCCACCCAGGCCGGGGGCAGGTAGGAGATCACGTTGTCGCCGGGGCCCAGGCGGTCCACCTGCACGCCGCCGCGTGCCGACTCGCCAAAGCTGCGGTGCGTCTGGCACACGCCCTTGGGCTTGCCGGTCGTGCCCGAGGTGTAGAGGATGACCGAGACATCGTCGGGCGACAGCGCGGCCAGCATCGCATCCCAGGCGCCCGGGTGTGCGGCATCCCACTCCTTGCCCTTTTGCAGCAGCGCCTCGGTGCTGATCAGCCCGGGCTGGTCGTAGTGGCGCAGGCCGCGCGGGTCGTCATAGATGATGTGGCCGAGGCCGGAGACGCTCTCGCGCACCTCCAGCAGCTTGTCGACCTGCTCCTGGTTCTCGGCAAAGGCGAAGTCGATCTCGGCATCCTCGATGACGAAGCGCATCTCGGCGGCCACGGCATCCTGGTACAGCGGGATCGGTACGCCGCCCAGCGCCTGCACGGCAATGAAGCCCATGTAGACATGGGGCCGGTTGTCGCTGATGAAGGCCAGATTCTGGCCGCGTGCCAGGCCCAGCGCCGCCAGGCCGCAGGCCATGTGGCGCACGGTCTCGGCGGCCTCGCTCCAGCTCCAGGTCTGCCAGATGCCGTATTCCTTCTCGCGCAGCGCCGGCGCCTGGGGGCGCTGGGCGGCATGCTGGAGCAGCAGGTGCGGGAACGTGGTCGTCATTCCATGTCCTTGGATGTTCGTGAATGGTGGCCGCATGGTGCAGATGCCCAGGCTGTGACCTACCGGCTTGGACTGCATCCTAGGACTGGCTTTGACGCCGTGGTGTCTGTTTGACGACAATCCGCGGGAAACCCATCATCGGGAAAACGCGCCGTAACAAAAGGTGCCAAAACGGTCTCATGTCCCGCTTGGGGGCTTGCGCATCCGGGAATGTGCGCGTGCCGCGGTCCTTCTGGAAATCCCGCTCACGCCAGCCACCGGGCTCGGGCAATGCTTGGGTGGTTTTGATGATTGATCCGCGCACCCTCGCCGCGACTCCATGAGCCAAGAACTGTCACTGCATCAGCGCCGCCGCGCGCCCCGGCCCGAGGAACTCGAAGGCATTCCCTGGCTGGCCGTACTCCAGCCCGCCGAGCGCGAACGGGCCCAGAAGGCGCTGGTCGTCGGCGACGCCCAGCCCGGCGACTATGTCTGCCGCACCGGCCGCGCACCCACCTACTGGTTCGGCGTGGTCGAAGGCCTGCTCAAGATGAACACCGACGGCGCCGATGGCGCCAGCATGACCCTGGCCGGCCTGCCCCCGGGCGGCTGGTTCGGCGAAGGCACGGCCGTCAAGCGCGAGCCCTATCGCTACAACGTGCAGGCCATACGCCGCAGCGTGGTCGGCGGCCTGCCGATCGAGACCTTCCACTGGCTGCTGGACCACTCCATCGGCTTCAACCGCTTCGTCATGAGCCAGCTCAACGAGCGCCTGGGCCAATTCATCTCGGCCCGCGAAATCGACCGCCTCACCAACCCCGACCTGCGCGTGGCCCGCAGCCTGGCCGCGCTCTTTCACCCGCTGCTGTACCCGGGCGTGGGCGAGGTGCTGCGCATCACCCAGCAGGAGCTGGCCTACCTGGTGGGCCTGTCGCGCCAGCGCGTCAACGAGGCGCTGTCCGTGCTGCAGCGCGAAAACGCCATCGTCGTGGAGTACGGCGGCCTGCGCGTGCTCGACCTGGAAGCGCTGCGCAGCGGGCTGTTTGCGGCGGCGCGGCGGGCGGCCTGACGCCGCCCACTGCCACCCACTTGCGGCCTCAGATCACGCCTTCGCGCCGCAGCCTCTCCTGCTGCTGCGCATCCAGCCCCAACGCCGCATAGATGCATGCATTGTCCTGGCCTGTGGCCGGGCCGCTGCGGGGCGCAGGGGCCTGGCGGTCCGTGAAGCGTGGCACGGGCGCGGGGGCGGTGAGGGGGCCCAGGTCGGGGTCGGGCAGGGTGATGAAGCTGCCGCGTGCCGCGAAATGCGGGTCCTGCAGCGCGTCCTCGGCCGAGCAGACCTTGCTGAACGGAATGTCGTGCGCGGCCAGCGCGGCCATGGCCTGGGCGCAGTCCAGGGCTGCGCACCATTGGACAATCTGCGCATCCAGTGCCTGCAGGTGGCATATGCGCGCGGCGTTGTCCGCAAAGCGCGGGTCGGCGGCCAGGTCGGCGCGGTCCATGGCCTGGCACAGGCGCGTGAAGATGGCGTCGCCCGTGGCGACCACGGTGAGCCAGGCGCCGTCGCGCGTGCGGTAGACATTGGAGGGCGCCGTGTAGCCCGCGCACGATCCGGTGCGGCTGCGAGCCTGTCCGCCCAGCTGGAATTCGGCCGCCAGCGGGTCCAGCAGGCGCAGCATGGCTTCGGTGGCCGACAGGTCGATCTCCACGCCGCGCCGTTCGCCGGGCGGCTGCGCGTTGCGCTCGGCCAGTGCGGCCGCGATGGAGAAGGCGCCGAACAGTCCGGCCACGGCATCGCCCAGCGGGTAGTTCATGTGCTGGGGCGGGCCGCCCGCCTCGCCCGTGAGGTGGGCGAAGCCGCTCATGGCCTCGAAGATGCGCGCAAAGCCCGGCCGGCGCGCATAGGGGCCGGTCTGGCCGAAGCCCGTCAGGCGCAGCACGATGAGGCGCGGGTTGCTGGCATGCAAGGTGGCCAGGTCCAACCCCCAGCGGTCCAGCGTGCCGGTGCGGAAGTTCTCCACGAGCACGTCGAAATCCTCGATCAGCCGCAGGAACAGCGTGCGGCCCTCGGCCTTGCGCACATCGAGCGAGATGCCCTGCTTGCCCCGGTTGGCGGTTTTCCAGAACACGGCGTGGCCGTCGTGCACGGGGGCCAGGCTGCGCAGCGTGTCGCCGCCGCCGGGCAACTCCAGCTTGACGACATCGGCGCCCAGGTCGCCGCACAGCGTGGCTGAGAAGGGGGCGGCCAGCACCGTGGCCATGTCGAGGATGCGCACACCCTCCAGCGGATAGCCTTGGCGCTGCATCAGTTGCCTTTCAGGTCCACGTTCTTCAGCACGGGTTCCCAGGCGCGGCGGTCTTCGGCCACGCGCTTGTGGAAGTCCGCCGTCTGCGTGGGCAGCGGCGTGGCACCCAGGCGCGCCAGCTTGTCGCGTGTCTCGGGCAAGGCCATGGCCTTGGCCAGCGCCTGGTTGAGCGTGGCCACGATCTGCTGCGGCGTGCCCTTGGGCGCGGCCAGGCCCACCCACAGGCCGGTGTCCAGCCCGGCCACGCCCAGCTCGGCAAAGGTGGGAATGTCGGGCGCTGCGGGCGAGCGGCTCTTGCCGGTCTGCGCCAGGATGCGGATTTGCCCGCCCTGCATGTAGGGCAGGGTGCCGCCCAGGTTGTTGCACATCACCGGGATGTGGCCGGCCATGAGGTCGTTGACGGCCGGGGCATTGCCCTTGTAGGGCAGGTGCTGCATCTTCGTGCCGAGCCGGTGGTTGACCATCTCGCAGACCAGGTGCGAGGGCGTGGCCGTGCCGGCCGAGCCGAAGGACATCGTGCCGGGCCTGGCCTTGTCGGCCGCCACCAATTCGGCCAGCGTGCGGTAGGGGGTCTTGGCGTTGACGGCGATGACGTTGGGCAGGTCGGCCACCAGGCCGATGTACTCGTAGTCGGTCAGCGGATTCCACTTGAGGTTGGCGTGCACATGGGGCAGGAAGACATTGCTCAGGCCTGCCATGAGCAAGGTGTAGCCGTCGGGCGCG
>NZ_MYFL01000003.1:574332-575592 GCF_002193035.1 Delftia sp. K82
GCTGGCCCAGGGCCTGACCAAGTTCCACGGACAGCGCCCGGGCCACGAGGTCGGTGCTGCCGCCTGCGGGAAAGGGAACGATCACGCGCACGGGCCGATCGGGAAAAGTCGCCTGGGCCGTTTGGGCAGCCTGCGCGCAGGCACACAGCGCAGCCAGCAGGCCCAGGGTGGTCAGGTGCTTCGAGGTGAGGGGGGATGTCATGGGGGCCTCCGGTGTCAGGCGCTCTCGCGCAGCATGAGCTTGGCGATGTTGAGCTGGTGGATCTGGCTGGTGCCTTCGTAGAGGCGGAACAGGCGCACGTCGCGGAAGTAGCGCTCGATGGGGCTGAAGTCGGCCACATAGCCTGCGCCGCCGAACATCTGCACCGCGCGGTCGGCCACGCGGCCGCACATCTCGGAGGCGAAGTACTTGCACATGGAGGCGGACAGCGCCACGTCCTCGCCCCGGTCGCGCGCGCGGGCGGCCTCCAGGATCATGGATTGCGCCGCGAAGATCTCGGTGCGGCTGTCGGCCAGCATGGCCTGCACCAGCTGGAAGTTCGCCACCGGCTGGCCGAACTGCTCGCGCTGGCGCACATGGGCCAGCGCCAGGTCCAGCATGCGGATCGCCGGCCCCGTGCACAGCGCGGCCAGGTGCAGGCGCTGCTTGTTGAGCACTTTCATCACGGTCTTGAAGCCCTGGCCCTCGCGCCCGCCGATGATCTGGTCGGCCGGCACGCGGCAGTCCTGGAAATGCACGTCGGACACGGGCGAGCCCGCCTGGCCCATCTTGCGATAGGGCTGGCCTGTCACCAGGCCCGGCGAGCGCTCCACGAAGAAGGCCGTCAGCCCCTCGCTGCCCGTGCTGCCTTCGCCGGTGCGGGCGATGACGGTGAAGACATCGGCCAGCGGCGCATTGGTGATGAAGCGCTTGCTGCCGTTGAGCACATAGTGGTCGCCCTCGCGGCGCGCCGTGGTCTGGATGTTGCTCGCTTCCGAGCCCGCGTCCGGCTCGGTCAGCGCCAGGCAACCCGTGAGCTCGCCGCGCGCCATGCGCGGCAGCCAGCGCTGCTTTTGCGCCTCGGTGCCGTCGGCCACCAGGGCTTCCGAGCCAATGCCGGTGTTGGTGCCCACGCGGGCCCGCAGCGCCACCGAGGCCTGGGACAGCTCGAAGGCGCAGCGCACCAGCTCCTCGGTGCTCAGGCCCAGGCCGCCATGGGCCTGGGGAATGCTCCAGCCGAAATAGCCCTTGTCGCGCAGCTCCTGGACCACGGCGGGCGG
>NZ_MYFL01000003.1:575668-578185 GCF_002193035.1 Delftia sp. K82
CCTGCAGGCGGGCGTCGGCGGGATGGGGGGTGGGGGCTTGGCTCATGGGCCGCACTGTAGGAAGCGCGGGCACCAGGGCTGCAATGCAGTTTCAAATATTGAAATGCAGTTGCGGCTTTGCGGCCGTGGTCCGCACAATCGCCACGTGCCCCACACCCCCATTGCCCACCAACCCAGGGACTCGCAGGATGTCTGCCGCATCCGCGAGCAGGACCCGTATTTCGCGGGAACGCTGGCCAAGGGGCTGATGATTCTCCAGTGCTTCGTCAGCGATCCGCGCCCGCATGCCAACAGCGAGCTGGCCCGCCGCCTGGGCCTGCCGCGCCCCACCGTGTCCAGGCTGTGCCGCAGCCTGCAGACCATGGGCTACCTGGACCATGACGAGCGGCTGGACCGCTACTTCGTCGGCCCGGCCGCCGTCGCCCTGGGCTACCCCTATGTGATCAACACGCCCTTGCTCGGCCCGCTGCGCCTGCCCATGCAGGCGCTGGCCGACCGTGTGAAGGGGGCGGTGTCGGTGGGCGTGGTCATGGACCTGGATGTGGTCTACCTGGATACCTGCGCCTGGGAGGGCGGCACGCTCAAGCGACCCGGCGTGGGCGCCGTGCGCGGCGTGCTGGAAACGGCCATGGGCCGGGCAGGGCTGGCCCAGCTCGATGCCGGGGAACTGCAGCGCTTCCTGGACCGCGTGCGCAGCCAGCGGCCCGAGGAATACGCGCGCTGCAGGGACAACGCCAGCGAAAGCCTGGCGCACTATGCCGCCCGGGGCTTCGCGGTCAACATGGGCGACTCCGGCCTGGGCGTGTGCGCCGTGGGTGCGGCCTCGCGCATCCGCTACGGGTCGCGCCGCCTGCTGTTCAACTGCGCCGTGCCGGGCCTGCGCATGCCGGCCCGCACGCTGATCCGGGATGTGGGCCCCCAGTTGGCGCAGTTGGTGGCCCTGTGCGACCGGCTGCCCGTGGACCGCTGATCTGCGGGCCTGGCGCTTCAGAAGGCGGCCAGCACGATGCCGATGGCCAGCAGCACGCCGAAGGAGATCCAGCCGTTCTTCTGGTCCAGGCCGCCGATCTGGCGCAGCGCCTCTTCGCGCGCAGCGCCCACCAGGCCCCTCTGGTTGATCTGCTGTATGCGCGTGACCAGCCATTGCAGGTAGGTGCGCTTGACCGTGAACGAGATGGCCACCGCGATGCCGAGCACGCGCCCGGCGCCGCCCGTGCCGGGCATCAGCAGATTGATGATCAACAGGGTGATGAAGGCCACCACGGCATAGGCGTAGACGCGGCGCGCAATGGCCCAGGAAACGCCCATGAAGGGAATGGCGGTCCAGCAGGGACTCATGGATGCGAAAAAGCCCTTTTTCCCGCTGACCATGCGTTCCCACAGTGGCCGGTATTTTTCAGCATTCGGGCCGATGGCGGTCTCCATATCGGACCACTCGATTCCAGTCAAGTCCGGCTTGGTGATAAGCAGCGCCTTGAATTGTTCTTTCAATGGAGTGGAATTCGATAGGTTGGGTGTATCGCTCATGGTTTTCCTTGTTGAATGAGGCGGGAGTCCGGGCGGGATGGTCTGGATACCGCAGCAGGCGCTGCGCGAAGGGCTGTTGTCTCGAAAGAGCCCCCCGTTTCTGGACGGGCGCCATTCTATGGGGAGATGCATGGGCAATGGCAAGCCCAATGGGTTGATTCGCAATCGTCAATGAATGAAATCGCTCAAATAAAATACAGTTTTTTACATATCGCATGCCGTGCATTGCAAGATCCCAATCGGCCGGATTGAAGATGTTTTGCCGATGTGATTCGCTTCTTGTCGATTTTTCATTGAGGATTCATCCGGTTGTGCATATCGCGCCGGATACAGTGATCGGGATGGGCCGGCCGCCAGGCGCATTGCATGGGACATGAATGAGTGGTGCGGAACATGGCGAGCCAGCCGGGGCGCAGGGCCGGGCGGCGGGGCTGGCAAGGGGGCCCTGGCGGCCTGCACGCAGGCCGCCCGATAGCCGAGCGCAATGCCCGTATTGGCCGCAGGGCGCAGCCGCTGCGGGCCTTGCCGCGCGACAATGGCGGTCTAATGTCATCCCCTACTTCTTCCAAACCGTCCCGGCCCGGCGCCGACGAGGCGGCAGCGCCCTCCGCGCGCCCTGTGCTGCGCCGCCCCGAAAAGCCACAGGCCGAGCCGGCTGGCGATGCCCGCCGCCCTTCGGGTGGCGCGGGCAAATCTGCGGGCGCACGCGGCGGCCCGCGCAGTGACCGCAACGACCGCAATGAACGTGGCGGCGACCGTGGCGGCCGCAATGATCGCTACGAGCGCTCCGACCGCCGTGATGCTCCCCCTCGCGGCGATGCCCGCGGTGCAGCACCCCGCGACGACGCCCGTGACCAGCGCCCGCGCAGCAGCGGTTTCGGCCGTGCCGAGGACCTGGACCGTTCCCAGCCGCGTGGCGACTGGCGCGAACAGGGCGGCGGCGAAAACCGTGCCCCGCGCGAGCAGCGCGACATGCGCGATGCCCGTGAT
>NZ_MYFL01000003.1:578271-641150 GCF_002193035.1 Delftia sp. K82
GCGCATCAGCGGCAGGCGGGGCCGGGCGGGCCGGCCCCCCCCCCCCCCCCCCCCCCCCCCCCCCCCCCCCCCCCCCCCCCCCCCCCCCCCCCCCCGCGCCCGCCCCGCCCGGACGATCGCCGCGACCGGCCCTATGGCCAGCGCGATGAGCGTCCGCGTGATGGCCAACGTGACGGTCAGCGCGACGGTCCCCGTGACGGCCCGCGTGAAGGTGGTTTCCGCGACCGTCCCCGTGACGACGCCCGCGGCCCCCGCCGTGACGATGCGCGCGGACCGCGCCGCGACGACGCCCGTGGTCCCCGCCGTGATGACGCCCGTGGCCCGCGCCGCGACGAGGCGCCCCAGGCCGAGCCCGCCTACCGTCCGCTCAGCGGCATCCGCACCTACCGTCCCGCCGACGGTGGCGCCAGCCGCGAAATCCCCGTCAAGCGTGCTCCCGAGCCGCTGCAGGAGCAGGTTCCCGGTGGCGTGCGCATCAACAAGCGCCTGGCCGACATGGGCCTGTGCTCGCGCCGCGAGGCCGACGAGTGGGTGGACAAGGGTTGGGTCCGCGTCAATGGCGAACTCGCCGTGATGGGCCAGAACGTGGTGGCGGCCGACCGCATCACCGTCGAGCGCGAGGCGCGCGAGCGCCAGGACCAGCAGGTCACCATCCTGATCCACAAGCCCATGGGCTATGTCAGCGGCCAGGCCGAGGACGGGCACGAGCCCGCCGTGGTCCTGGTCACGCCCCAGAACCACTGGAACCAGGACACCAGCCGCACGCGCTTCAACTTCGCGCAGCTCAAGGGCCTGGCGCCCTGCGGCCGGCTGGACATCGACTCCGTGGGCCTGCTCGTCATGACCCAGGACGGCCGCGTGGCGCGCCAGATCATTGGCGAAGACTCGGAGATGGACAAGGAGTACCTGGTGCGCGTGACCTACGGCGACCGCGACATCGACGTGCAATCCGTGTTCCCGGCCGAGCAGCTGGCACGCCTGTGCCATGGCCTGTCGCTGGACGGCGAGGCACTCAAGCCCGCCAAGGTGGACTGGCAGAACCCCGAGCAGCTACGCTTTGTGCTGACCGAAGGCAAGAAGCGCCAGATCCGCCGCATGTGCGAACTGGTGGGCCTGCGCGTGGTGGGCCTCAAGCGCATCCGCATCGGCCGCGTGACGCTGGGCAACCTGCCTGTGGGCCAGTGGCGCTACCTGGGTGCACACGAGAGCTTCTGACACCGCGTGAGCATCCCCTGCGGCCCGTTGCGCACGTTTGCGCAACGGGCCGCACTCACTTGTGGCGGTGCCGGTGTTTGGAGTGCGCTCCATTCCCGGCAACCTGCTCGACAAGACCTACATGCCGGGCCTGGGCTCCTGCGGCGTCAGGCCTGCGACCACATCCGCAACAGGTTGTGGTACGTGCCGGACAGCGCGGAAAGCGCGGGGTCGCCCGGGTGGCGCACCGTCAGTTGCTGGATCTGCTGGTCCAGGTCGAACAGGATGCGGCGCTTCTCGTCCGAGGCCACGAGGCTGTGCGTCCAGAAGAAGCTGGCGTAGCGCGTGCCGCGCGTGACGGGGTTGACGCGGTGCAGGCTGGTGCCGGGGTAGACGATGGCGTCGCCCGCAGCCAGCTTCACGCTCTGGTGGCCGAAGGTGTCCTCCACGATCAGCTCGCCGCCTTCGTACTCGTCGGGCTCGCTGAAGAACACGGTGGTGGAGACATCGCTGCGCACCTTGATGGCCGTGCCGGGGATGGTGAAGATGGCGTTGTCTATATGGTTGCCATAGGTGCCGCCGCCCTCGTAGCGGTTGAAGCGCGGCGGCAGCACCTTCAGCGGCAGGGTGGCCGACATGAACAGCGCGCTGGCCCCCAGCTTGTCGAGGATGAGATTGCCTATCGCCTGGCCGGCCTGGCTGTCCAGCGGCAGCTGCAGGTTGGCCTTGACCTGGGCTGCCAGAGGGCCGGCCGTGGCGCGGCCGTCCTGCCAGGGGGCCTGCTCCAGCGCCTGGCGGCACTGGCGCACTTCGTCGGGGCTGAGCAGGGCGGGTATGCGGAGCATCATGGCAGGCGGTCTTCAGGGGGAATCAGCGAGTGTCCCGCAAAAAAGCCCCGCAGGCGGCGATGGCCTGCGGGGCTTTGCGGTGATCTGCGCAGCGTCAAGCCGCTGCGCGTTCGCCCGGGGCGATCAGCAGATCAGTACGTCCACTTGAGCGAGGCCACGGCCGAGCGGCCTGCGGCCATGGTCGCGTAGTGGGGCGAGCGGATGCCGCTGTAGTAGACCTTGTCGCCCAGGTTGTACAGGTTCAGCTGCACGGTCAGGTTGCGGTCGATCTGGTAGGCCACCATGGCGTCGTAGCGCGCATAGCCGCTGGCACCCTTGGTGACGATGCCGCCATCCACCGTGGACAGGATGTAGCTCTGGTTCACGCTGCTCTGGGCGTAGATGCCCAGGCCCACGGTCAGCTTGGCCATGGGCTTGTAGCTGGTCCACAGGCTGAAGCTGTGCTTGGGCGTGTTGGGGAAGGGCTGGCCATTGGCCACGCTGCCCGCGCCTGCGTTCTTCTGCTCGCTGTCCATGTAGGTGTAGCCGCCGAAGACGCTCAGGCCCGGCAGCACGCTGCCCGTAAAGCCCAGCTCCACGCCGTTGACCACCTTGTTGCCGCCCATGTAGGTGACGCCGTTTTCGGTGATGCGCGCATTGGTCACATCGTTGCGGAACAGCGCGGCGGTCAGCGCCAGGCGCTTTTCCATCAGGTCCCACTTGGTGCCCAGCTCGAGCGAGCGCGTCTTCTCGGGAGCGAGGTTGGCCAGCTGGTCGGTGGAGATGCCCAGGTCCTCGTTGCCGTTGCCCAGCATGGAGCCGCCGGGGCGCGAGGAGGTGCCGATGCTGGCGTAGATGCTGCCGTTGGTGGCCGGCTTGTAGACCAGGCCCAGCTGGTAGTTGAACAATGTGTCCGAACGGCTCAGGTCATAGGCCGGCGTGTTGCGGCCGGCGGGGCCGGAGGCGCTGAGTTTGTAGTGGTCCATGCGCAGGCCGGCATTGAGCAACCACTGGTCGTTGAACTTCAGCGTGTCGAAGCCGTACAGCGCCACGGTGTCGATCTGGTTGTGGCTGGGGTCGCCCAGCGTCACGGGCAGGTTCCACAGCGGGCTGCTGTCGGGGTTGTTCAGCGAGGCGCACCACAGGCTGGCGGCCGTGCAGGTGGTGTTGGTGGTCTGTACGGCAGCCGTGCGGGATTCTGCCTTTTCCTTGGACAGTTCCAGGCCGAACGAGTAGCTGTGGCCCACGCTGCCGGTCTGGGCCTTGCCCGTGAATTCCGAGAGGTTCTGCAGCGTCTTGATGTCGGCCACGCGTGCATTGCCACGGCGGAACACATAGCCATTGACGACATTGCCCTTGCTGTCGTCGGGCTGGGTCCACAGGTAGTCCTGTTCGGTCTTGCTGTAGCGCAGGCTGTTGCGGAACTTCTGGGTGTCGGTGAACTTGTGCTCCACGGTGGCCGTGAACAGGTCGCTCTTTTCCTTTTCGTAGTCGCGGCTGGTCAGGCCGTACCAGTTGTCGCGGTTGTTGCCGTAGGTGGGACGCACCACGCTGCCGCCGCGCAGGCCGGCCGCAGCCGTGCTGCTGTACAGGTAGGGCACGCCGCCATCGGGAATGTTGTCGGTCTGCAGGTGCTGCCAGGACAGCGAAACCTCGGTGGGCGTGCCCATGCCGAAGGTCACCGTGGGGGCAATGCCCCAGCGCTTGTTCTCGGGGCCGCTGCGGCCGGGAACGTCGGCGTCGTGCACCATGGCGTTCAGGCGCAGGCCCACGCCTTCGCCCAGCACGCGGTTGGCGTCGATGGTGGCGCGCCGGTAGCTGTCCGTGCCCAGGCCCACGTCGCCGCTGATGAAGTTCTCGTTCCTGGCCTTCTTGGTCACCAGGTTGATGGAGCCGCCCGCGCCGCCACGGCCTGCATAGGCCGAATCGGCGCCCTTGATGACTTCCACCGCTTCCAGGTTGAACACTTCGCGCGTGCCGGCCGCAATGTCGCGCATGCCGTCCACGAAGGTGCTGGCCTGGGCATCCATGCCGCGGATGAAGGGCTGGTCTCCCGAGGGGTTGCCGCCTTCGCCGTTGCCGAAGGTGATGCCGGGCGTGGACCGCAGGGCTTCCTGCAGGCTGGTCGCGCCGGTCTGCTTGATGATTTCCTCGTTGATGACCTGCACCGTCTTGGGCGTGTCCACCAGCGGGGCCGTGAACTTGGCCGAGGAGGCGTTGTCGGTCTTGACGGGCGCTTCGGTCGAAGACGTCACGTTCACGGTGCCCAGCGTGGTGCTGGTCTGCGCGAAGGCCGAGGTGCCCGCGAGGCACAGGGCAGCGGCAAGGGCCAGCTGGGTGAGGTTCGCGGGGGGGAGGATTTGTTGGATTTTGCTCATGTTCACTCCGATGAAAGCCCGCGGATTGTTATTGCGAATCACTAGTGTTCGGTTTCTGCTTCGTAAAGTTGGCCTGTTTGCCCTGGGTAAAAGTCCTTCGCGTTGCCGCCATGCAACAAACGAAAACCGTGTTTCACCAAAGATTCAATGAAAAAAGCGGCTGTCGCCAGCCGCTTGAGTCTGCTGCGAGGCGCCTGCAGCGCCCGTCCCTGGCCTTAATCGTTGGCCGGGTTGGCCAGCAGGGCCTTGTAGATCACGGCGCCGATCAGCGCACCCACGATGGGGGCGACCCAGAACAGCCACAGTTGCGAGATGGCGATCTCGGGACCGAACAGGGCCGGGCCCGTGCTGCGCGCGGGGTTGACCGAGGTATTGGTCACGGGAATCGAGATCAGGTGGATCAGCGTCAGGCACAGGCCGATGGCCAGCCCGCCAAAGCCGGCTGCCGCGCGCTTGGCCGTGGCGCCCAGGATGACCAGGATGAAGAAGGCGGTCATCACCACCTCGGTGACCAGGGCTGCCGTCATGCCGTAGCCGCCCGGCGAATGCGCGCCGTAGCCGTTGGTGGCAAAGCCGCCGATGTCGGCACCGGCCTTGCCCGTGGCGATCACATAGAGGATGGCCGCGCCCGTGATGGCGCCCAGCACCTGCGAGACGATGTAGCCCGGCAGTTCGCTCCAGGCAAAGCGCCCGCCCATGGCCAGGCCCACGGAGACGGCCGGGTTGAAGTGCCCGCCCGAGATGGGCCCGAAGGCATAGGCGCCCGTGAGCACCGTCAGGCCGAAGGCCAGCGAGACGCCGACCAGGCCGATGCCCACCTGCGGGAAGGCGGCGGCCAGCACGGCCGCACCGCAGCCGCCCAGGGTCAGCCACAGGGTCCCGAGGAATTCGGCGGACCATTTTTGAACAGAGCTGTGCATGGAAAATCTCCTGAAGCAGGCCCGCCATTGCGCCCGGGCCCTGCGCGCACCGTCCGCCGCACAGCGGAAAGTGGCGCAGTTATAGCCCTGCGCCAGCCCCGCCGTGAGGGCGAAAAAGTGAACAATCGTCCAGAGCCTGCGCCGCCACAGGGGCGGCGGGGTCTTGATAATGCGCTCGCCGGCCCGAGATGAGGGCTGATTTTTTCCCTGTTGTGAACCCATAGGACATAGGACACTGTCTGCATGAGCAAGCAAACCCATTCTTTTCAGGCCGAAGTTGCACAGCTGCTGCACCTGGTCACGCATTCGCTGTACTCCAACCCCGAGATCTTCCTGCGCGAGCTGGTCTCCAACGCCTCCGACGCCTGCGACAAGCTGCGCTTCGAGGCGCTGAACGATGCCTCCCTCTATGAGGACCAGCCCAACCTGGAAGTGCGCGTGTCCTTCGACGCCGCTGCCAAGACGCTGACCATTGCCGACACCGGCATCGGCATGAGCGAGCAGGAAGCCATCGACAACCTGGGCACCATCGCCAAGAGCGGCACCAAGGCCTTCATGGACAAGCTGTCGGGCGACCAGAAGTCGGACTCGCAGCTGATCGGCCAGTTCGGCGTGGGCTTTTACTCGGGCTACATCGTGGCCGACAAGATCACCGTGGAAACACGCCGCGCGGGCCTGCCGGCCTCCGAAGGCGTGCGCTGGACCAGCGGCGGCACGGGCGAGTTCGAGGTCGAGCAGATCGAGCGCCCCCAGCGCGGCACCAGCATCACGCTGCACCTGCGCCCCGAGGCCGAGGAGTTCCTCAACGCCTGGAAGATCAAGCAGGTCATCGGCAAATACTCCGACCACATCAGCCTGCCCATCCTCATGGAAAAAGAGGAGTGGAAGGACGGCGAGAACGACCAGCCCGGCACCATGGAGAAGACGGGCGAGTGGGAGACCATCAACAAGGCCAGCGCGCTGTGGACGCGTCCCAAGAAGGACATCACGGCCGAGCAGTACCAGGACTTCTACAAGGCCATCAGCCACGACTTCGAGAACCCGCTGACCTGGAGCCACAACCGCGTCGAGGGCAACACCGAGTACACGCAGCTGCTGTTCATCCCGGCCAAGGCGCCGTTCGACCTCTACAACCGCGACAAGAAGGCCGGCGTCAAGCTCTACGTCAAGCGCGTCTTCATCATGGATGACGCCGAGGCGCTGATGCCCGGCTACCTGCGCTTCGTCAAGGGCGTGATCGACTCGGCCGACCTGCCGCTGAACGTCAGCCGCGAGCTGCTGCAGGAAAGCCGCGACGTGCGCCTGATCCGCGACGGCTCGACCAAGCGCGTGCTGTCCATGCTGGAAGACCTGGCCAAGCACGATCGCCACGACGCTGCCGCTGACGCGGCTGCCGACGGCGTCACCGACGTGGTCAGCGAAGAGGACAAGGCCAAGGAAGGCAAGTACAGCCAGTTCTACGCCGAGTTCGGTCCCGTGCTCAAGGAAGGCCTGGGCGAGGACTTTGCCAACAAGGAACGCATCGCCAAGCTGCTGCGCTTTTCCTCCACCAGCCAGGACGAGGCCATCGTCTCGCTGGCCGACTACAAGGCCCGCATGAAGGAAGGCCAGGACGCGATCTACTACATCACGGCCGACTCCCTGACCGCAGCCCGCAACAGCCCGCAGCTCGAAGTCTTCCGCAAGAAGGGCATCGAAGTGCTGCTGATGGCCGACCGCGTGGACGAATGGGCCATGGGCTACCTGACCGAATTCGACGGCACGCCGCTGCAGTCCGTGGCCAAGGGCGCCGTGGACCTGGGCAAGCTGCAGGACGAAGAGGAAAAGAAGGCCGCCGAGGAAGCGGCCGAGACCTTCAAGCCCCTGCTGGCCAAGCTCAAGGAAGCGCTCAAGGACAAGGCCGAGGACGTGCGCGTGACCACGCGCCTGGTGGACTCGCCCGCCTGCCTGGTGGTGCAGGACGGCGGCATGAGCCTGCAGCTGGCGCGCCTGCTCAAGCAGGCCGGCCAGCAGGCGCCGGACGCCCGCCCCGTGCTGGAGGTCAATCCCGAGCATCCGCTGGTCAAGAAGCTGGACGGTTCGGTGCATTTCCATGACCTGGCCAACATCCTGTTCGACCAGGCCGTGTTGGCCGAAGGCGGCATGCCCGAAGACCCGGCCGCCTACGTCAGGCGCGTGAACGCGCTGCTGGCGTGAGTTCCTCACAAGGATTGCCTCGCCGCATTCCCTAGGCCTTAGTGCCTGCTCACTGCCGCGCCAGCGCGCGGCAGATCAGCATTACAAGCCGGTGCCAGCCAAGCTGCCACCGGCTTTTTCGCGTCTGCAATCCGTGAGGAAAACCGGTAGTCGTCGGTGGACTCACGAAAAACTCACAAATACCTCTAAATACTCACTTTTGTTAAAAATTCCAGATCATATTTACTTTTGGTAATAAAGAATCATCATGCCTCCTTTTGGTGCGTCCGGTAGTCGGCTTTCTGACAGAGCTGTTCCAGCTGGGCACCTCGTGCGTCCGTGCCTGCGGCATTCGGCGCTGTCAACGAAGCAAAAGAGAGGTTTGTATGGCTTTCACGAGAAAGGGCTGGCTGGCGCGTGCGCTGCTGTCCGGCGGCTTGCTGGCAACAGCGGCTGCCGTGGCGGCGCCGGCCGACACCGACATCCTGGTCAACCAGGACGGTCTCTATGACGGACAGGACGCATCGGCAGGCCCTGCCGGCGGCAACTTCACCTATGTGGCCAAGGTCAGGCACAACAACATCGGTCCCGACGCCGTAGGCGTCACCCTGACCGAGGTGCTGCCCGTGGGCGCCGTGTTCCAGGGCTACAGCAGCAGCCCGGGCGGCATCACCTGCACGGCACCCGCGGCTGGCACGGTGCTCACCGCAGGCAACAACACGCTGGTCTGCAACATCGGCAACCTGGCGCCCGCCGATGGCTTCAAATCCGTGGGCTTCGAGGTCATCCTGCCGACCGTCGGCACCAACTGGCGTGCCGTGGCCAGCGCGCGCATGGCCTCGCCCGACTACGACAACGACCAGAACAACACGCAGCTGGACCGCAACTTCACCACCACCGAGGCCGCCGATCTGGCCATCGCGATGGCGGCTCCCGCCAGCGTCGCCAACGGCGGCGCCTTCCAGTACACCATCGACGTGCAGAACAAGGGCCCGTCCGAGGTGCCCGCCGGTGGCCGTACCGTGGTGCGTTTCCCCGTGCCCAACGGCGCCGTGGTCACGGGCGTGCCCTCAGGCAGCGGCTGGAGCTGCACGCCGGCCTCGGGCTATCCGCTGATCTCGGGCGAGCTCAGCTGCACGCGCGGCGGCCCGGTGCTGCCGGGCGCCGTGCTGCCTTCCATCTCCGTGCCGGCCATCGCCAACATGAGCGGCACCATTGCCGGCGCTGCCAGCGTCAAGGGCTACAAGGACGCCAGCACGGAGATGCCGGACGGCCAGTCCGGCAACAACACCGCCAGCGCCGCCGTGGTCTCCAGCGGCAGCGAGTTCGTGGATGTCTCGCTGCGCAAGCAGGTGGCGCCCACGGTGCTGGATGCGCTGCAGGCGACCGAGGTCACCTACACGCTGCAGCCGCGTCGCGAAGGCGGCTCCATCGTGCCTCGTGACCTTACCGTCACCGACACGCTGCCGGCCGGCGTGACCTTCACGGGCTTCGACGGCAGCACGGCGCCCTGGAACTGCGGCCACAACAGCGGCACCATCACCTGCACCCATGCGGGCGAGTACCCGGTGGCCGGCTACGCCAACATGCAGGCCATCCGCTTCAAGGCCAGCGTGGCTGCGGGTGGAACGCCGGGTGCGCAACTGGTCAATCAGGGCGTGATCGGGGTTCCACCCGAACTCAACGAGCCCAACAAGACCAACAACACCGATAGCGCGGCGGTGAGCTTCAGCAACGATGCACGGCTGCGCCTCGTCAAGGCCGGCCCCAGCCGCCCGGTGCTGGCAGGTGAGGAGTTCCAGTACACGATCACGGTGACCAACAACGGTCCCATGCCTGTGCTGCCGAATCAGCTGATCACCGTATCCGACACCCCTGCGGACAACCGAATGACCGTCATCGGCATGTCCGGTGCGGGCACCGGCGCGGGTGACTGGACCTGCGCCGCCCAGAGCTGCACCTCGACCGCGGGCCTGGCCGTGGGCGCCAGCCGCCAGATCACGGTCAGGGCCAAGGTCACGCTGGCCTTGGGCCATCTGGACTTCACCAACAACGCCTCGGCGGGCGTGGTCGGCCGGGACAATGCATCGGCCACCACCTCCGCGACTGTCACCGTGTCTGCCGACAAGGTGGATGTGGGCATCGTCAAGAGCGTGGTCAGCCCTGTGCCGCCGGCCTCCATCAAGAGCGGTGAAGAGGTCACCTACCAGCTGGTGGTGAAGAACCACTCGGCCAGCACGACGGTGACGAATGTCCGCGTACGCGACTCGCTGCAGGCGCTGGTCAAGCAGACCGATGGCGTGCGCATCGTGGGCGGCAACCCGGTGGACGAGGCCGGCAATCCCGTGCCGTACACCTACCCGGGCGGCGGCTTTGTCTCCAGCCGCATCGTTTCCGGTGCCAACGCCAGCTGCGGCACCCCTTCGGGCGGCGTCAACAGCGAGACGCGCGATCTGACCTGCGACATCTCCTCCATGGCCCCGGAGGCCGAGGTGGTGATCGAGGTCAAGATCCGCCCCAAGCGCGCCACCACCGGCACCTATGCCAACGCGGCCTCGGCCCAGTCCCTGGACATCCATGACGCCGATCCCGGCAACGATTCCTCGACGGCCAGCATCACCGTGCAGGCCATCGCGGAAATCGCCGCGCAAAAGCAGGTCTCGCCCAAGGTGGCGGCTGCGGGCGAGCCGCTGACCTATACGGTCACGGTGCCCAACTACGGCCCCTCGTCGGCCGCCAATGTCACGCTCAAGGACGTGCTGCCTGCAGACGCCATCTTCATCGGCACGCCCACGGTCTCCGGCGGCGGCACCTGTACTCCGGCTGCCACCGATGGCGTGCAGGGCGGAACGCTGGAGTGCGCCTGGACCAATCCGCTGCCCACAGGCGCGCAGTACACCGTGAGCTACAAGATGCGCTCGCGCGGCGATCTGGCGGCCGACACGGAGATCCTCAACACGGTCGCCGTGGACACCGCCACCGAGGAACTGACCAAGGCCAACAACCAGGCCGAGGCTAAGGCCCGGCTCAAGCGTGCCGAGCTGGATGTGAACATCAGCATGCGCCACACGGCGGACGGCCTGGTGCTGGGTGAGGACACCGAATACACCATCACGGTGACCAACTCCGGCCCCTCCTACGCCACCCAGGTGGTCGTGACCGACAAGTTCCCCGCATCGGGCTCCACGGCCACCTTCAGCTACCAGAACGGCCTGGCGCTGGCCGGCATTCCCGGCGCCTCCGCATCCTGGTGCGGCGTGCAGCCGGCGCTGAACGCGACCAGCGGGCCTCTGCAGTGCACCATCCCCTCGCTGGCGCCGGGCCAGAGCATGACCATCAAGTTCAAGATGCGCGCACAGACCCTGCCCGACAAGGCATCGGGCGGCACCATCTACCACGAGGCCTCGGTCAAGCCCTTCGAGACGGAATGGCTGAGCAATGGCGGCGATGTGATCGTCAACAACACCACCACCGACCGGACCTCCACCAGCCGCCAGGGCAATGCCGTGGACCTGGGGATCGGCAAGCAGGGCCCCGCCGGCCCGCTGGACGATGGCGACACGGCCAGCTACACGCTGACCGTCACCAACTACGGCCGCGATCCGCAGTCGCCCGCGGGCGGCTCGGTGACCGACGTGCTGCCCGCCGGGCTGGAGTTCGTCTCGGCCTCGGCAGGCTGCAGCTACGCCAGCGGCACGCGCACCGTGACCTGCAGCGTGCCGCAGCTGGCCCAGGGCGGCACGGCGGTCTTCACGCTGGAGACAAAGCTGGACAAGCCCTACAAGGGCGCCCGCCCGCTGGTCAACTCGGCCACGGTCTCGGTGCCCGGTGACGGCAATCCCGACAACGACAAGAGCACGACCACCACGCCGCTCAAGCCGGGGCCGGGCGGCACGGCCAGCATTCCCACGCTGTCGCAGTGGGGCCTGATGCTGATGTCGTCCCTGCTGGCGCTGATGGCGCTGGGGACCATGCGCAGGCGCGAGCGTCGGTGATGCGCCCGTGACGGCAAGGGCCGGTGGCGTGATTCACGCACCGGCCTTTGTCGTCTTTGAGCGGTCCGAAGATAATGCGAGCCTATAGAGGGACACTGTTTCGCAACTGCCAGGTCGCAAGCCCGGCAACCAACACTCCAAGACCTGCCATGCTGCGTTTCTTTCTGATCTTTCTGGCCATCCAGCTGACGATGTTCGGGCTGAACCTGCTCAGTTGGGTGCAGCAGCACATCGTGCTGCCCTGGACGTCATTCCTGGCGCACATCTGCGCCTCGCTGGTGACCTGGTTCGACAGCACGGCCTCGGCCACGGGCAAGGTGCTGTGGAACACGGCCACGGGCTTTGGCGTCTCCATCGAGGCCGGCTGCAACGGCCTGGAGGCCTACATCGTGCTGTTTGCCGCCGTGATGGCCTTCCCCTCGTCATGGCGCCAGAAGCTGGTGGGCCTGCTGGCCGGCTTCGTGGCCGTGCAGGCCATCAATGTGCTGCGCGTCATCAGCCTGTTCTACCTGGGCCAGTGGAGCACCACGGCCTTCAACTTCGCGCATGAGTACCTCTGGCAGGCGCTGATCATGCTGGACGTGCTGGTGTTCTGGCTGCTGTGGGTGCGCTGGAGCGGCCGCAAGGCGCCGTCGCAGGATGACGGCGGCCAGCCGCCGCTGCCGCCCGCCGCTGCAGCTTCCGCCGCCGTGGCCGCCTGAGGAGCAGGCCATGATCGGACGCAATCCCATCTCGCGCTTCGCGGCCCTGGCCATGGGCGGCATCGTGGTGCTGACCCTGGCCTGGACGCTGGCGGCCGGCTGGCTGGCCGTGCCGGTGTCCGGCATGAGCAAGTGGGTGCTGGAGAACGCCGCCAACGGCTGGGTGCAGCGCGTGGACCTGGAGACGCCCCGCAGCCTGGTCGTCAATTCCTCGGTCCAGGTCTCCAACGAGCAGACCGGCTGGCGCCGCGCCGAGGCCATCGTCGAGGTCGATCCCGCCCGCTACGGCTACGGCCTGCCCGTGCTGGTGGCCATGCTGCTGGCGGCCTGGGGTCCGGGCCGGTGGTGGCGCATCCTGGTGGGGTATGTGGCGCTGCTGCCCTTGCAGACCTTCAGCGTGGTCTCGCAGGTGCTGATGCAGCTGTGCCTTGCGGCGCGGCTTGACCTCAACGTGCTGGGCATACAGACATGGCAGCTGGAGGCCATCGTCTACGCCTACCAGATGGGCGGGCTGATGGTGCCCACGCTGTGCCCGGTGCTGCTGTGGCTGGCGCTGGATATGGGCTTTGTGCGCCGCGTGCTGCTGCCGGCCTGGAACCGCAGCCGGGCGCCTGCCGCCGCGCCCCAGCCCATGGTGGCGCCCAAGCCCTCGGCCTGGCGCCAGACCGATGGCGCGGCCACTTCCACCGGCCATCCGCTGGTGTCTTCCAGCAGCGCGGCCACCCTGCCCAAGGCCAAGGCCACCAGCGGCACGCCGCAGCGCTGAAGGCCGTGCGCGGCCGTCTTCAGCCCTGCGCGGGCATGGGCGGCAGCAGGCCGCGCTCGGTGATGAAGTCGATCACCTCGCGCAGGCCCTTGCCGCTTTTCACGCTGCCCATCACATAGGGCTTGTGGGCGCGCATGCGCTGCGTGTCGGCTTCCATGATGGACAGGTTGGCGCCCACGTAGGGCGCCAGGTCGGTCTTGTTGACCACCAGCAGATCGCTCTTGGTGATGCCGGGGCCGCCCTTGCGCGGAATCTTCTCGCCGCCGGCCACGTCGATCACGTAGATGGTCAGGTCCGACAGCTCGGGGCTGAAGGTGGCGGCCAGGTTGTCGCCGCCGCTTTCGATGAAGACGATGTCCGCCTCGGGGAACTGGCGCAGCATGCGGTCCACGGCTTCAAGGTTGATGGAGGCGTCCTCGCGGATGGCCGTGTGCGGGCAGCCGCCGGTCTCCACGCCCATGATGCGTTCCGGCGGCAGGGCCTCGGCCACCGTCAGCAGGCGCTGGTCTTCCTTGGTGTAGATGTCGTTGGTGATGACCACCAGGTCGTAGTGGGCGCGCATGGCCTTGCACAGCATCTCCAGCAGCGTGGTCTTGCCGGAGCCGACAGGGCCGCCGATGCCGACGCGCAGCGGGGGGAGTTTCTTGGTGCGGGTGTTCATGGTGGACTTGGGGTGAGTGATCAGGACCGGAAGAGCCGGGAGTACTGGTGTTCGTGCCGTGCCTGCAGCACGCTCCATTGGGGCAGCATGGTGTCCAGCCGGGGCGGCGCCTCGCTGGCGCGGCGGCGTGCCTCGCCCACGGCCTGCTCCAGCAGCGGATGCAGGGCCAGCAGCAGGCTCTGGCCCGCCACCTGGCCCAGCGGCACGGCCTTGATGGCGGCGGCCACCTGGTTCTCCAGCCAGGCAAAGCCATAGGCCAGCAGGGCATGGTCCTCGTCGGCATCCACGGCGGCGCAGGCGCAGGCAAAGGCCGTGGGATAGGCCAGGCCCGGTCCCTCCACAAGGGCGCCCAGTTGTGCGATGCGGGGCGCAAAGGCCTCGCCGCCCCAGGGCACGGAGCGCAGCAGGCTGTGCAGCGACCAGCCCATCTGCAGCGTCTCGGCACGGGCCTCGCGGCTGTCGCGGCTGGCAATGAACCACTGGTTCCATTCGTGCACCGCCCCCTCGTCGCCTGCGCTCCAGGCCCGGCGCAGCAGCAGCCACAGCGGCGCCTCGCAGCGTGCAAAGCCGTGGGCCAGCGCATCGGCAATCCAGGTGCGCGCCGTGCCGGCATCCGTGACCAGGCCGTGCTCGATGGCGGCCTCCAGCCCCTGCGAATAGCTGAAGCCGCCCACGGGCAGCTGGGGCGATGCCAGGTGCAGCAGGGCGCACAGCCCCTGTATCGACAGGTCAGCCATGCGGATGGTCGTGGCCGTGCCCGTGTGCGCAGCAGCCTTTGTGATCATGGTCATGGCTGTGATCGTGGCCATGTTCATGCCCGTGGGAATGATCGTGTGAATGGCCGTGTGCGTGCCCATGGTCATGCAGCGCATACACGCTCTGCGCCAGCGCCTGGTCCTCGGCAAAGCTGGCGTCATGGCCGTGGCGGTGGCCGCCGCCATAGGCGCCGGCCTCGGGCTCGAAGGGCGCATCCACCAGGGCCACCTGCGCGCCCAGGCGCAGCAGCATGTCGTGCAGCACGGGGTCGTTTTCCAGGTGCAGGTGCGTGGGCGTGACCTCCACCGGGATATGCCGGTTGCCCAGGTGGTAGGCCGCACGCAGCAGGCCCAGCGGCGTGGCCGCCGTCACGCGCAACACCGCCTGGGGCGCCGCGCGCACGGCGACCAGGCTGCCATCCTCGGCCACCAGCACATCGCCGCCGCGCAGCACGCTGCCGCGCGCCAGCACCACGGCCAGCTCGCGCCCCGTGGAGTCCGTTGCCGCAAAGCGGCTCTTCTGGCGCATGTCCCAGTCCAGCTCCAGCGTGGCGGCGCGCCTGACCAGCACGGCGGCAAGGCCGCCGCCCTGGGGCATGTGTTTGTTGACGGTGAGCATGGATTGTTTCGTATTAACGTTCGTTATAACATTGCGAGGTCAATGACTTCCCTGGAGATTCCATCATGACCACTCTCAAACTCACCCAGGTCGGCAATTCCGTGGGCTTGATCCTGCCCAAGGAGATTCTGGCGAAGCTGAACCTGGGCAAAGGCGACACGGTGTATCTGACCGAGGTTGCCGACGGTGGCATCAAGCTTTCTCCGTATGACGAGGACTTCGGGCAGCAGATGGATGCAGCGCGCCTGATCATGAAAAAGCGGCGTGGTGTTTTGCGTGAGCTGGCGAAATGACCGGGAACATGCAGGTTTGGTTCTGGCTCAGCGAGGCCGTCATGCTGGCTGTTCACGAAGAGCAACTGACCGAGCATGGTGGCCCGGCGGGCGTGCGTGATGCCGGGTTGCTGGCATCTGCCCTGGCCAGGCCACGCCATCTGGCCGCTTATGGGGCGCCTGATGCGGCCGAGCTGGCAGCCAGCTATGGCTTTGGCATCGCGCGCAACCATCCCTTTGTGGATGGCAACAAACGCACAGCCTTTGTGGCGACCGAGCTGTTTCTCCATCTCAATGGCTGGGAATTGACGGCGGGTGACGAGTCCTGTGTGCTGACCATGGTGGCCTTGGCCGCAGGCGAACTGGACGAGGCCGGGTTCGCCCTCTGGATACGTGAGCACAGTGCGCCCTTGCCCCGCTGACCCCATTGCTCCCCCTTAAAAAAGAAAATACCGCTGCGCCATCGGCAGCTCGGTGGCGGGCTCGCAGGTCAGCAACTGGCCGTCGGCCACGACCTGGTAGGTCTCGGGGTCGACGCTGATGTCGGGCTGCCAGTCGTTGTGCACCATGTCGCGCTTGCTGACGCTGCGGCAGTTTTCCACGGCCACGGTGCGCTTGCGCAGGCCGTAGCGGTCGGCCACGCCGGCCTGCTGGGCGGCCTGCGAGACGAAGGTGAGGCTGGCCGCCGCCACGCCGCTGCCCTGGCCCGCGAACATGGGCCGGTAGTGCACGGGCTGGGGCGTGGGGATGCTGGCGTTGGGGTCGCCCATGGCGGCGCTGGCGATGCTGCCGCCCTTGAGGATGAGGCTGGGCTTGACGCCGAAGAACGCCGGCCGCCACAGCACCAGGTCGGCCAGCTTGCCGACCTCGACCGAGCCCACGACATGGGCGATGCCATGCGTGCGTGCGGGGTTGATGGTGTACTTGGCAACGTAGCGCTTGACGCGGAAGTTGTCGTGGCGCGCGTTGTCGCCCGGCAGGCTGCCGCGCTGGACCTTCATCTTGTGCGCGGTCTGCCAGGTGCGCAGCACCACTTCGCCCACGCGGCCCATGGCCTGGCTGTCGCTGGAGATCATGGAGAAGGCGCCCAGGTCGTGCAGCACGTCCTCGGCGGCGATGGTCTCGCGGCGGATGCGGCTTTCGGCGAAGGCGATGTCCTCGGCAATGGAGGCGTCCAGGTGGTGGCAGACCATGAGCATGTCCAGGTGCTCGTCCAGCGTGTTCACCGTGTAGGGCCGCGTGGGGTTGGTGGACGAGGGCAGCACGTTGGCCTCGCCGCAGACCTTGATGATGTCGGGCGCGTGGCCGCCGCCCGCGCCTTCGGTGTGGTAGGTGTGGATGGTGCGGCCCTTGAAGGCGGCCACCGTGGCCTCGACGAAGCCGCCCTCGTTGAGCGTGTCGGTGTGGATGGCGACCTGGGTGTCGGTCTCGTCGGCCACGCCCAGGCAGCAGTCGATGGCGGCGGGCGTCGATCCCCAGTCCTCGTGCAGCTTCAGGCCGATGGCGCCCGCCGCGATCTGCTCGCGCAACGGCGCGGCCTGGCTGGCGTTGCCCTTGCCCAGCAGGCCGATGTTCATGGGGTAGCCGTCCACGGCCTGCAGCATGCGCTCCATGTGCCAGGGACCGGGCGTGACCGTGGTGGCGAAGGTGCCCGTGGCCGGGCCCGTGCCGCCGCCGATCATGGTGGTCACGCCGCTGGTCAGCGCCTCGTCGATCTGCTGCGGGCAGATGAAGTGGATGTGCGTGTCGATGCCGCCGGCCGTGACGATCATGCCCTCACCCGCAATGATTTCCGTGCCGGGGCCGATGACGATGGTCACGCCCGGCTGCATGTCCGGGTTGCCGGCCTTGCCTATGCCTGCGATCAGCCCGTTCTTGATGGCGATGTCGGCCTTGACGATGCCCCAGTGGTCGATGATCACGGCATTGGTGATGACGGTGTCGGCGCAGTCGGCGGCCATGCGCTGGCTCTGGCCCATGCCGTCGCGGATGACCTTGCCGCCGCCGAACTTGACCTCTTCGCCGTAGATCGTGTGGTCCTTCTCGATCTCGATGACCAGGGCCGTGTCGGCCAGCCGCAGGCGGTCGCCCACGGTGGGGCCGAACATCTCGGCATAGGCCTGGCGCGTGATGCTTGCCATGAATGTTCCCTTTCAGAGAGGCCCCATCACCTTGGCATTGAAGCCGAAGATGATGCGGTCGCCGGAGATTTCCACCAGTTCCACCGTGCGCTCCTGGCCCGGCTCGAAGCGCACGGCCGTGCCGGCCGCGATGTTCAGCCGCCAGCCGCGTGCGGCGGCGCGGTCGAAGTGCAGGGCCTCGTTGACTTCGAAGAAATGAAAGTGCGAGCCCACCTGCACCGGCCGGTCGCCGGTGTTGGTGACCGTGAGGGTCTGCACGGGCCGGCCCGCGTTCAGCAGGATCTCGCCGGGCTCGGCGAGCAGCTCGCCGGGGATGATGCGCTCGGTCATGTGCGGCTCCCGCGTTCAGCCCGCCAGGGCTGCTGCGCCATAGCCCATGGCGGCCACGCCGGCCAGGCGTGCGGCCCAGGCCGATGCCGTGCCGCCGCGCATGGCCCGGCCAAAGGCCACGCCCAGCGCATGCAGCACCAGCGTGGTGGCGACCATGCCCGCCATGTAGGCCCAGAACACGGCTGCGGGCAGCGCGTGGGGGAAGACCTCGCCATGCGCGTATCCGTGGAACAGCGCGAAGGCGCCGGCCAGCACCATGGCCAGGGCCACGGGCAGGCGGCGCTGGGCCACCAACAGCAGGCCGAAGGCCAGCAGCGATGCGGCCACCATGGGCTCAACGGCCGGCAGCTCCAGCGGGGTCTGCGTCAGCGCCAGGCCCAGCGCCATGCAGGCGGCAAAGGCCACGGGCGGCAGCCACTGGCGCTGGAGCATCAGCCCGCACCACAGGCCCAGCGCCAGCATGGCCAGCAGATGGTCCAGGCCCGCGATGGGGTGGGACAGCCCGGCCATCAGAGCCTGCATGGCGCCGTCACCGGCGTGCAGGTGCGCACCTGCACCCGTATGGGCGCTGGCGGCCGTGGTGGCGGCCAGCAGGGCCGGGGCGAGCAGAAGGCGGGGATGGAACATGGCGGATCTCCTCAAACGATCGGATGGTGAACGGTGACCAGCTTGGTGCCGTCCGGGAAAGTGGCTTCGACCTGGATGTCCGGGATCATTTCTGGAATGCCCTCCATCACATCGGCGCGCGTCAGCACCGTGGTGCCCAGGTGCATGAGCTCGGCCACGGTCCTGCCGTCGCGTGCCCACTCCAGCACGGCGGCGCTGATCAGCGCCACGGCCTCGGGGTAGTTGAGCTTCAGGCCGCGCGCCTTGCGCCGCTCGGCCACCAGGGCTGCGGTGAACAGCAGCAGCTTGTCTTTTTCACGGGGCGTGAGTTCCATCGATGAGTCTCCGTTGATCAGGTCGCCCACAGGCGCGGGGGGCGGGCTGGTTGGTCCAGCAGGGCCGGGCGCAGCAGGCGCCAGCCTTCATGCAGCACGGCCCGTGCCGCCTCCATGCGCCGGGCCAGCACGCGCAGCAGCAGCACCGAGGGCGCGCCGCCCTGGCCGGCCAGCAGGCTGGCGCCGGCGCGCACTTCATCGCTCCAGGGCAGGCTGGCGGCCAGTTGCTCGCTCAATGGCTCCATGGCCGCCAAGGGTTCGGGGGCCACGGCCCAGAGGCTGGCCTGTATGGGGAAGCCGGCCCAGGCAACGGGGCTGGACAGCAGGGCATGGCCGGCGTGCAGTTCACCTTGCTCCAGCCACAGCGGCCGTCCGCCGCATGCGAGCCGGTTGTGAAGCTGCAGGCGCGCGGCAGCGCAGTGGGCGGCGCCGGTGTGGTTCCAGTGCTCGCCCGCGCCATAGCGGCCCAGCACCACGGCGTCCCAGCCGATGGCGCGCGCGCCCGGCGCAAGATCCAGGTCCAGCGCCATGGTGGCGTCGGCACCGGCGAACAGCATGTTTTCCTGTGGCAGCCATTCCAGGATGGCGCCTTCTTCCACGCGCAGCCGCACGCGCTGCGCGGCCGGGCGGCCCTGGGACTTGTACCAGCGCGTGGCGCCCGGTGTGGTCAACAGGGCGTGGGCGCCGGGCTCCACGGTCACATCGATCTGCAACTGGTCGCCGCCGGCCACGCCGCCGGGCGGATGCAGCAGCACGGCATGGCAGATGCCGGGGCCTTCAGGGTGCAGCGGCTTTTGCACGCGCAGCGGGCCGCTGTGGCGTGCGTGGGAAAGCACGCTGCCCTGACCGGCGCGGTGCCCGAAGCGCAGGTCCAGCATGGCCTGCCAGCCCGAGGCGCAAGCGGGCACGGCGGTGATCGGTAGCGCTGCGGACATGGGCGTGACGGGCGGTACAGGGCGTGGTGGTTGTAACGGCCTTTGTCATGCATTTAGCGTGCCAATCCGGTGCAGTGGCGGTTGCGCCATGTTGGTGCGCTGGCGCATCGGATTGGTGCGTTTCCTGCATGGCAAGGCGCGCAAGACGGCACGTTTGCAGTGCATTCTTGCGCAGCGTGCCGCAGGCTGGTGCTCTTTCTTACGCGCGGCCCTGTTGTCGATCTGCCTGGCCTGCTTGGCCAGTCTGGTGTGCCTGGCGCGCGAGGGACCTGTCCCAGGCCACGACGGCCAGCGTGGCCAGGCTCAGAATCAGGCCCGCCACGCTGGCACCTGTCCATCCCCAGTGCAGCCAGACCGCCGAGCCCACGGCCGAGCCTGCCGAGGCGCCGATGAAATAGCCCGTCATATAGACCGCATTGATGCGCGAGCGCGCCAAGGGTGCCAGCGCGTAGATCACGTTCTGGTTGCTGATGTGCAGGGCCTGCAGCGCGGCATCGACGATGAGCAGCCCCGCCAGGAACCACCACAGGCTGGTGCCGCCCAGCCACAGCGCCCCCCAGCCCGCCAGCATCAGCAGGCCGCCGGCCAACGTGGTGCGCTGCTCCAGCCCCCGGTCGGCCAGCCGGCCGGCCATGTTGGCCATGAGGGCGCCGGCCACGCCGACCAGGCCGATGAGGCCGATCTGCGCATCGCCAAACCCGTAGCCCGGCCCGGCCAGCAGCAGTGCCATGGTCGAGAACAGCACGCTCACCGTGGCAAAGCCCATGCCGCCGATCAGCGCCCGGCTGCGCAGGCGCGGCTGCTCGCGCGCCAGCGTGAGCAGGGAGCGCATCACCGCGCCATAGCCTATGGGCTGGGCCGGCTGCGCCAGGGGCAGCGCGCGCCGCAGCAGCAGGGCAACGCCGGCTGTGGCCAGGGCGCCCACCCAGTAGACGGCATTCCAGCCGCCCAGCTCCGACAACAGGCCCGCCACGCTGCGGGCCGCCAGGATGCCGATCAGCAGCCCGCTCATGACCAGCCCCACGGCGCGCCCGCTGGCGCCGGGCGCCGCAAAGCTGGCCGCCATGGGCACCAGCACCTGGGCCGCGACCGAGAACAGCCCCGTCATCAGCGTGCCCGCCGCCAGCAGCGCAAAGCTGTGCGCCATGCCGCTGGCCAGCATGCCCAGCGCGGCCAGCAGCATCAGGCCCAGCACCAGGCGGCGGCGTTCCAGCATGTCGCCCAGCGGCACGAGCAGCAGCAGTCCCAGCGCATAGGAGACCTGGGCCATGGTCACCGTCAGCGAGGCACGCGCCTCGCTGATGCCCAGGTCGATGGCGATGGAGTGCAGCAGCGGCTGGTTGAAGTAATTGGCGCCCGCGCACAGGCCGCAGGCCGTGGCCATGAGCAGCAGGGTGCTCTGGGGCAGCACGGGCGTGGCGGTGGCCTGCATGGGCGGCGAGGGCAGGGCGGGGGCCGGGGAGGATCTGTTCATCTGACGAATGCCTGTGTTATCTGCTTATGGGTGGCAAACGGATGGCTCAGACCCACAGCGGCGGCCGTGCGGGCTGGGCGTGGGCGGGCAGTGCGGCCACGGCATCGACCTCGATCAGCATGCCGGGCAGGGCCAGCCGGGGCACGGGGATCAGGGTGCAGGCCGGAAAGCGCGGCAGGGTATTGCTGGGGGCGCCATCGCCGGGGGGCGCCGTCGCTCCAATGCAGGCGCACGGCGGCCTGCCAGTCGTTGAAGCGGGCCTCCGAGTGGTCAACGATGAGCAGGGTCAGCTTGACCACCTGGCCCATGTCCGCGCCCGCCGCTTGCAGCGCCAGCTTGAGGTTGGACAGCGCCTGCTGCGCCTGGGCCGCGAAGCTGTCGGGCAAGTCGCCCGCCTGGTTCTCGCCGCCCTGGCCCGAGACGAAGGCCCATTGCGCCGGCCCGTGCACGGTGACCACATGGGTGTAGCCGTTGGGCGTGGCGTCGTAGAGGCCGGCGGGCTGCAGATGGTGCAGTTGCGGGGCCGTGGAAGCTGCGGGCTGTGCCGAGGAGGTGGCAAGTGCGTCGTGTGGCATGTATGGCTTGGAGTCTGAGAGTGGGCCGGACCGGGCGGCGAGGCTTGCCAGTGTGAAACCTCAACCAAAGTTGAGGTCAAATGCAGGCCTGCTTGGACCTATTTTTCCTGCGCCTATTTTCCTGCTGCCATGAATCTGTCTTCTGCCGGTGTCACCGCGTCCGACCATGACGGGCCGGCCATCCTCTCCGTGGGCGAAGTCGCCCGGCGCAGCGGCATCACCGTCTCGGCCCTGCATTTCTACGAGCGCCAGGGGCTGATCGAGAGCCTGCGCACGCCCGGCAACCAGCGCCGCTATGCGCGTGCCGTGCTACGGCGCGTGGCGGTCATCAGGGTGGCCCAGCGCATGGGCGTGCCGCTGGCCGAGATTGCCGAGGCGCTGCAGGACCTGCCCAGCGGCCGCACGCCCACGCAGGCTGACTGGGCCGCGCTGTCCGCACGCTGGCGCCATGCGCTGGATGCGCGCATCCAGGGCCTGACCCAGCTGCGCGACCAGATCGACGGCTGCATTGGCTGCGGCTGCCTGTCCCTCAAGGTCTGCCCGCTGCGCAATGACGGCGATTGCCTGGCCGAAGACGGGCCGGGACCGCACTTTCGCTGAACAGGCATGCGCCCTTGGCGGAACTAGTGCTTGGGCATGGGCAGCGTGGGCGTGCGCGTGCACATCCAGCACAGCCAGCCGGCCAGCGCGCCCATGACGATGCAGTAGGCGACCAGGGCCTGGGTGATGCCGATATGGTCCGAGAGCCAGCCCAGGCCCAGGATGGGCACGATGGTGCCCAGGTAGCCGACCACCAGGTACGTGGACAGCAGGCCCGTGCGCGTGGCCGGGGTGGAGACCTTGTTGACGATGGACATGCCCGCCAGGTTGCACAGGCCGTGGCCCGCCGCCGTGGTGATCACGCTGAGCGCGAACAGCAGGGCCGAGCCCGCGAAGCTGTTGACCAGCAGCAGGAGGTTGCAGGCCACCAGGCAGGCAAAGCCCACAATGGCCGAGCCCTTGGTCGGGCGCGGGCGCGCCAGGTACTGGAAGCCCGCCGAGAGGAACAGGATCACGCCGATGGACAGGCCCGAGACAGCCGGTCCGTGCCAGGGCACCATGCGCTGCATGAAGCTGGGCGCCAGCGATGCGAACAGGCTGAACATGCCGAATGCGCAGAACGCGCACATGCCGCCCAGTGCGTAGTGGCGCGCAAAGCGGCGCTCCGGCAGCGTGATGGTGGGCATGAAATCGCGCCAGTGCAGCGCGCGTGCCTGGGTGGATGCCAGCTCGGCCGGCTCGGCAATGCGCACCTGGTACAGCGCATAGACGGCCAGCAGCCCCAGCCCCAGCGAGGGAATGTAGGCCGTGACCAGCGGCCAGGGCAGCCACTGCGCGATAAGCCCGCCCACCACGGGGCCCAGCCCGAAACCGAAGGCAATGGTCAGGCTGGTGGTGGCCGCGGCGCGCTGCAGGTCGCCCCGGTTGTTGAGCCGGGTCATGCCTACCGAGGCCGAGGTGGTGATCAGCCCCGAAGCCACGCCGATCACCACGCGCCCCAGCGCAAAGCTGGGCACGTTCCAGGCCACGGCGGAGGCCAGCACGCCCAGCGTCATCAGGATCAGCCCGGCGCGCAGCACGGTGACAAAGCCGAAACGGTCGGTCAGCCGGCCCAGGAACAGCAGGCTGGCCAGCGCGCCGAACATATAGGCCACGAAGATCTGCGTGATGTGGCTGGGCTGCAGCCCCCAGGCCTGCTGGTACAGCGGGTACAGCGGGCTGGCCAGGGCCGTGCCCATGACACCCACGCACATGGAAAAACACACCCACGCATAGGGTGGCCAACGGGTTTGCATAGAAAAGGGAGCGAAAAGGGAGCGCGAAGAAAGCGAAGGGGAAAGCGGCGCCGCGCAGGCCTGGCGCCACCGGGGCGCCACGGCACTGTCCGGGAGCGCATGGAATCTGGAATGACCCGCAGGCCAATGGGTGAATTCTAAGAAACCCGCGTGTCCTGAGTGTTTCGCTGCCTCCGAGCCCCTGGCATGGACCCGGGCATACCGCTGGCAACGTGCGCCGGGCGGGCGGGTGTACCCTGTGGCCGTCCCTGTGTTTTCCCTTGTCCAGAGAGTCCGGCATGCCAGTTCCATCCTCCGCTTTCATGACCTCCCAGCCATCCCGCAAGGCAGCGTGGACCGCGCTTGGCGCCTGCGCGCTGCTGCTGGCCGGCTGCGGCTCGGTGGGCGGCGGTGTGGGCATCGGAATTCCGGTCGGCCCCGTGTCGGTGGGCGTGGGGCTGGGCAGCGGCGGGCTGAGTGCCGGAGTCGGCACGGGCGTGGGCCCGGTCGGCGTTGGCGTCGGCGTCAACCAGAGCGGCCAGGTGCTGGGCAGCGCAGGCGTGGGAGCCTCCACGGGTGTGGGCGGCGCGCGGGTCGGCGTGGGCGTGGGCTCATCCACCGTGCTGCACGATCCGCAGCGCTCCAACGTTCAACCGGCCCAGGAGCCAGCGCCTGCAGCCCCGCCTCAGACCCCAGCCGGCCAGGTGCAATGGCGTGATGCCAGCGGTCAGGTCGTGCCAACCTGCCGCGTCGATGGACGTTGCTGAGGTGCGAGAGAGGGGAACGGCGCGTAGCGCCTCAGGGGGTGTTTCCTGTCACCCAGCCCAGACGATGCGGTCGCGACCAGCGTTTTTTGCGAGATAAAGGCGCCGATCGGCATCCGCCAGCAGTTGCTGGGCACTGTTGGTGGACGAAGGCGCAATGCAGGCCACGCCCAGGCTCACGGTCAGCGCCTGGCCCAGGGGCGAGGCGGCATGGGGCAGGTCCAGCAGCCTGAGCGCATCGACGATGCCCTGCGCCACCAGCACCGCGCCATCCAGCGCCGTATGGGGCAGCAGGCAGACGAATTCCTCGCCCCCATAGCGCGCCAGCAGGTCGCCCGGCCGGTGCAGTGCGCCCTGAATGGCCTGGGACATCTGGCTCAGGCATTCATCGCCGACCAGATGGCCGTAGTGGTCGTTGTAGGCCTTGAAGTGGTCCACGTCGATCATCACCAGCGACAGCGGCTCGCCCAGGCGCTGCAGGCGCATGAACTCGCGCTCCAGCTGGGCACTGAAGAAACGCCGGTTGGCCACGCCCGTCAGCCCGTCGCTGTGCGACAGCAGTTGCAGCATCTGGCGCTGCTGCGCAATCTCCAGATGCGTGCGCACGCGTGCCTTGAGCACGGCCGGGCGAAAGGGCTTGGTCACGAAATCCACGGCGCCCAGGTTCAGTCCCAGTTCCTCGCAATGGGGCTCTGTCAGCGCGGTGAGGAAGATGATGGGTATATGCGCGGTCTGCAGGTCGGCCTTGAGGCGGCGGCAGACCTCGAAGCCATCCATCCCGGGCATGCGGATGTCCAGCAGGATGAGGTCGGGCAGGTACTGGCGGGCCAGGGTCAGCGCGTCCTCGCCGGTGTAGGCCACAAGCGGGCCGCACAGATCCTTGATCACCTGGCAGATGATGGTGGCGTTGTCTGGAACGTCGTCCACCACCAGCACCTTTTGCGCGGCAGGCAAGGGCTGTAGCGGGTCGGGCAGCGATGGTGGGAAGGCGGAGTAGGGCATGGCCGATGGGATTTCGGGCCGAGAATACCCCGGAACCCGCAGCCCTGGATAGGGCGCCGCGGGCCTGGACAATTTGTAAAGATATCTGTCTTCGGGAGGCAGGCAGCCCGGTGGCCTCAGGCGTATAGAGGCTCTTCCTGCATGGCCTCGATCTGCTCGTTGAGCATGTCCACCTGCCCGCGCCAGTAGTCGGGCGTGCCGAACCAGGGGAAGTTGATGGCAAAGATCGGGTCGTCCTGGCGCCGCGCCAGCCAGGCGCTGTAGTGGATGAGGCGCAGCGTGCGCAGCGGCTCGATCAGGGCCAGCTCGCGGCGGTCGAAGGGCCGGAACTGTTCGTACCCATCCAGCAGGGCGCCCAGCTGGCGCGTGCGCTGGCCCCGGTCGCCCGACAGCAGCATCCACAGGTCCTGCACGGCCGGGCCGGTGCGCGCATCGTCCAGGTCCACGAAATGCGGGCCGCCGCGGCCTTCGTCGTCCAGCGGCGTCCACAGCACGTTGCCGGGATGGCAGTCGCCATGCAGGCGCAGCGTGCGCGCGCTGTGCAGGCCGAAGTGGCCTGCAGCGCTCAGGCCGTCGGCAGCGGGTGCCATCAGCTCCAGGGCGCGCTGGCAGGCGGCCTTCCAGGTGGATTCCACCTCCAGCGGAATCATTTGCCGGTCCAGCAGCCATTGCATGGAGTCGTAGCCGAAGGTGGCCAGATCCAGCGCGGGCCGGTGCGCAAAGGGCCGGGCCGCGCCCACGGTATGGATGCGGGCCAGGAAGCGCCCGGTCCACTCCAGCACCTCGAAGTCGTCCAGCTCGGGCGGACGGCCTCCGCGCCAGGGGCTGACCGAGAAATCAAAGCCCGCGTGGCTGTGCAGCGTGGCGCCTTCCAGCACCAGCGGGGGCACGGCGGGCACTTCGGCGGCCGTCAGCTCGGCGCTGAAGGCGTGCTCCTCCAGGATCTGATCGCGGCTCCAGCGGCCCGGGCGGTAGAACTTGAGCACGACGCGATCGCCGTCTTCCAGTACGGCCTGGTAGACGCGGTTTTCGTAGGAGGCCAGGGCCGTGAGCCGGCCGTCGCCCCACAGGCCGACCGAGGCCAGGGCGTCGAGCACCACGTCGGGCGTGAGGCGGGCATAGGCGTGCGAGTTGTCGTCGGGGACGACATTCAGATCAGGATCGTGCGGTGTGGCGGACATGGGCCGATTGTCGCCGGGCTGGCTTAAGCTGTGCGGCTGCCTAGCCTTCGCCGATTCGCCCGCCGTGCCGCTGCTGCCCCATTTCCTGCAATCCCATGCCATAGCGAGCGCCAACGCCAGCGCCAGCTCCAGTGCAGCAGGCGCATCCGACGACTGGAGCGGCTGGCACCTGGGTCGGCGCCGCTATGCGGTCTGGGTGCTGGAGCTCCATGCGCTGGGCCCTGCCGAGGGCGAAGCCGTGCGCCGCGCCTGTGCGCAGGCGCGCCAGGCCCTGGCCGCTGCGCTGGTTCCTCGGTACGAGCGGCAGCTGCATGTGACCCTGGCCACGGCCGGCTTTCTGGATGGCGATGCGGCCCTGCCGGACGCCTACGGCGCGGCGGAACTATCGCGCGACTTGCACGCGCTGCAGGACCTGCCGGCCGCACCGCTGCAACTGGAATTCGGCGGCTGGGGCAGTTTCGAGATGGCGCCCTATCTGCAGGTGCGCGACCGCAGCCAGGGCGGGCCCACGCTGGGCATGCTGCATGGTGCACTCAGGCCGGCAAGACCCGAACTGGCGCTGACCGAGGCACTGCGCCCCTACGTGCCCCATGTGACGCTGGGCGCCTGGAACGCCGCCTGGCCACGCGTCCAGGTGCTGCAATGGATAAGCGGCCTGCCGGTGCTGGAGCACTGGCAGGCCGCCGTGGGCGAGATCGCGCTGGTCAGCTATGCAGCCGACGCCTTGCACGGCCCGTTGACCTGCCATGCACGCTACGACCTCCGGGGTCGCATGCTGCAATGGCGGGAGCGGCCGGGCTGGGCCTGATCAGACCAGGGTGATCTGCACGTCGATGTTGCCGCGCGTGGCGTTGGAGTAGGGGCAGACCTGGTGGGCTGCGTCCACCAGGGCCTGGGCGGCGGCCTTGTCCATGCCGGGCAGGCTGACCTTCAGGCGGGCAGCGATGCCGTAGGCGTTGGGGATGGTGCCCAGGTCCACTTCGGCGTCGATGGACAGGTCCTGCGGCAGGCTGATCTTCTGCTTGCCGGCCACGGCCTTGATGGCGCCGATGAAGCAGGCCGAGTAGCCTGCGGCGAACAGTTGTTCGGGATTGGTGCCCGTGCCGCTGGTGCCTGGCGAGGAAAGTGTCACGTCCAGGCGTCCGTCATCGGTGCGCGAGGCGCCGTCGCGGCCGCCGGTGGTGTGGGCACGTGCGGTGTACAGGACTTTTTCGAGCTGGGCCATGGTGTCTTCCTTTTGCAAAGTTGTCCGGCTGTGCGGACGGGTGGAGGAAATCGGCAATCCGTTGTCAGTCGCTGCGGCGCGGCGCCAGCCGCTCGCGCAGTGCGCCGAGTTGCTGCGTCAGCGCCTGCAACTCGGGCAGCGTGCACTGCGTGCTTTGCAGCACGCAGGCGGGAATCTTTTCAGCCGCATCGCGCAGTGCCCGGCCTTGCGCGGTGAGCGTGATGCGCACGCGGCGCTCGTCCTGCGCATCGCGCACCCGCTCCAGCAGGTTCGCGCCTTCGAGCCGCTTGAGCAGCGGCGTCAGCGTGCCCGAATCCAGGGTCAGCTGCTCGCCGACCTCCGACACGGTCAGGCCGTCGCGCTCCCACAGCACCAGCATCACCAGGTACTGCGGATAGGTCAGGCCGATGCCGTCGAGCAGGGGCTTGTAGAGCTTGGTCATGGCCAGCGACGCCGAGTACAGCGCAAAGCAGACTTGGTTGTCCAGGCGCAGAAGCTCTGGGGTGTCGGTGGGCAGGGCGTTGCGTGGCATGGGCTGAATTATTGCTGTCAATTAAATTGCACGCAACTTAATTGAGGAAATCCCTCCAGATCGGAGGGGGAAGATCGGGAGGGCGAGAAAGGCCTACCGGCCCGTGAAGCGCGCGGGGCGTTTCTCGATGAAGGAGCGCACGCCTTCGGCGGCATCCTCGCTGCTGGCCAGGCGCTGCTGCACGGGAATGAAGTCGGCCACGGCGGCGGCCTGGCCCAGCTCGATGGCCTTGAGCACATTGAGCCGCGTGGCCACCACGGCCTGCGGGGCCTGGGCGGCAATCCGCTCGGCAATGCGCAGGGCTTCGGCCAGTTCCTGGCCGGCCGGCACCACCTTCTGCACGAAGTTCAGGCGATAGGCCTCGGCGCTGTCGAACTCATCGGCCGTGAGCAGGTGCAGCATGGCATTGCCCACGCCCGCACGCTCGGCCATGCGCAGCGTGGCGCCGCCCGTGGGCATGATGCAGCGCTGCACCTCCAGTTGGGAAAAGCGGCAGTCATCGGCCGCGACCACGATGTCGGCGCCCAGCATCAGCTCGATGCCCACCGTGAAGCAAATGCCCTTGACCGCCACCACCATGGGCTTGGCGCGTCGCCGGTAGCCGACCAGGCCATAGTCGTGCGGCTCCACCAGGCCTTGCGGGATGGCCTTCCTGCCCGAGCGCAGGTACTCCGCCATCACCGGCAGATCCAGCCCCGCCGTGAAATGGCTGCCAAACGCATGCAGCACGCCCACGCGCAACTCGGGATCGTCGTCCAGGCGCGTATAGGCCTCGGCCAGCTGCTGGAACATGGGTGGCGTCCAGCCGTTGCGCTTGGCGGGGCGGTTGATCCCGATCAGCAGCACATGGCCGCGCACTTCGCAGCTGATGCAGCCTTCGGGCGGCGGGGTGGGGGTGTTGATGTCCATGGTTGTCTCCTGCGCATGGACCTTAGAGCAGGCCGCTGGAGGGCGCAGTCGCGCAGAAGACGGCCGGCCCGTGCGGGCCGGCAGGCAAAGGCCGTGTATCAGTAGCTGTACACGCCGCGGCCCGTCTTGCGGCCCAGGCGGCCGGCGGCCACCATTTCCTTGAGCAGGGGGCAGGCGCGGTACTTGCTGTCGCCGAATTCCTTGAGGTAGACCTCCATCACGGCCAGGCACACGTCCAGGCCGATCATGTCGGCCAGGGCCAGCGGGCCGATGGGCTGGTTGCAGCCCAGCTTCATGCCGGCGTCGATGTCCTCGGCCGATGCCAGGCCTTCGGCCAGCACGAAGAAGGCCTCGTTGATCATGGGCACCAGGATGCGGTTGACCACGAAGCCGGGGGCGTTCTTCACGGTGATGGGGCTCTTGCCCAGGCGCTCGGACAGTTCCTTGACCGTGGCGTGCGTCTCATCGCTGGTCTGCAGGCCGACGATGATCTCCACCAGCGCCATCATGGGCACGGGGTTGAAGAAGTGCATGCCGATGAACTTGTCGGCACGGCCCGTCACGGCGGCCAGCTGGGTGATGGAGATGGACGAGGTGTTGGTGGCGACGATGACGTTGGCATCCAGCAGGGCGTCCAGCTGCTTGAGGATCTTGACCTTGAGCTCGTAGTTCTCGGTGGCGGCCTCGATGACCAGTTGCGCGCCCTTGAGCGCCGCGTAGTCGGTCGATGTCTTGATGCGGGCCAGGGCGGCGGTCTTCTCTGCCTCGGTCAGCTTTTCCTTCTTGATCAGGCGGTCCAGGCTGCCCGAGACGGTGGCCACGCCCTTTTGGACGGCGGCCTCAGAGATGTCCACCATGACCACGTCGATGCCCGATACCGCGCAGGCCTGCGCGATGCCGTTGCCCATGGTGCCTGCGCCGATGATGCCTACGGTTTGAATTGCCATGACTGTCAGTCTCCTCAAACGAACAAAGTGAATGCGAACGTGAATGCGATCCGGCGATCGTAGCGGGATTCGGAGCATCCACCGGGTTTGCCCCGGCTTGCGGCGCCGCGCAGGCGACTGCAACAGTGGATGGCTACACCGCAGGGGAGGGGAGACATGCTGGACTACATCGTGATCGGAGGGGGATCGGCGGGCTCGGTGCTGGCCGGGCGGCTCAGCGAGGATGCCGAGACGCAGGTGGCGCTGCTGGAGGCCGGGCCGGCCGACTCCAGCGTGCTCATCCACTGTCCGGCGGGCATGGCCGCCATGGCCAAGGGCGGGCGCCACAGCTGGGGCCTGTCCACCGTGCCGCAGCCGGGCCTGGGCGGGCGGCGTGGCCACCAGCCGCGCGGCAAGGTGCTGGGCGGCTCCAGCGCGGTCAACGCCATGGTCTATGTGCGTGGCCAGCCGGCCGACTACGACCACTGGGCGGCCCAGGGCAACCCGGGCTGGAGCTGGAGCGAGGTGCTGCCCTATTTCCTGCGCGCCGAACACAACGAGCGCGGCGCCGATGCCTGGCATGGCGCGGGCGGGCCGCTGAACGTGGCCGACCTGCGCGATCCCAACCCGCTGTCCCGGGCCTTCGTGCAGGCGGGCGTGCAGGCCGGCCATGCGCACAACGCGGATTTCAACGGCCAGGCGCAGGAGGGCGTGGGCCTGTACCAGGTCACCCAGCGCAACGGCGAGCGCCACCACGTCGCCAAGGCCTATCTGGCGCCGCACCGTGCCAGGCCCAATCTGCGCGTGGAAACGGGTGCCCAGGTGCTGCGCATTCTGTTCGAGGGCCGGCGCGCCGTGGGTGTGGAGTACCTGCAGGGCGGTACGGTGCAGCAACTGCACTGCCGGCGCGAGGTGCTGCTTTGCGGCGGCGCACTGCTGTCGCCGCAGCTGCTGATGCTGTCTGGCGTGGGGCCGGGCGATCACCTGCGCTCGCTGGGCATCGATGTGGTCCACCATCTGCCCGGCGTGGGCGCCCATCTGCATGACCACCCGGATGTGGTGCTGGTGGTCGATGGCGCACAGCTGACCGACAGCTTCGGCCTGTCACTGGGCGGTGCGCGCAGATTGCTGGCCGCCGTGGGCCAATGGCGCAGCCAGCGTCGCGGCATGCTGACCACCAACTTTGCCGAGGCGGGCGGCTTCATCCGCAGCAGCCCTGGCGAGCCTGCGCCCGATCTGCAACTGCACTTCGTCGTCGCCAAGCTGGTGGACCACGGGCGCAAGACGGTCTGGGGCCATGGCTATTCGCTGCATGTCTGCGTGCTGCAGCCGGCCAGCCGCGGCAGCCTGCGCCTGGCCAGCGCCGACCCGCTGGCCCTGCCGCTGGTGGACCCGGCCTTTTTCTCCGACGCGCAGGACCTGCGGCGCATGGTGAACGGCGTGCGCCGCGCCCACGAGATCCTGGCCCAGCCGGCGCTGGCGGCCCTGGGCGGGCGCGAGATGCCGGCCTCGGCCGGCGCGCAGGATGATTCGGGCATCGAGGCCTTCATTCGCAGCCATGCCGACACCATCTACCACCCCGTGGGCAGCTGCCGCATGGGGCCGGGGCCCATGGACGTGGTCGATGCGCAGCTGCGTGTCTACGGCATCAAGGGCCTGCGCGTGGTCGATGCCTCGGTCATGCCGCGTATCGTCAGCGGCAACACCAATGCGCCCACGGTGATGATTGCGGAGAAGGCGGTGGACATGATCCGCGGGGGAGCCCTCTAGGTGCCTGGCGTGCGCCCGTGCGCCATGGCCTGCTCCGGGATGGAGGCCGACGGCTGCGGCCCCTGCTCCTCGGACGCGGCCACCGGGCTCAGCCGCACCTGCGTCCAGCAGTCGCGCCCGCGGCGCTTGGCGGCGTAGAGGGCGGCGTCTGCGGGGGCCAGCATCAGTTCCAGGCACAGGCCGTTCCAGGCCTGGGGTGCGTGGGCGCAGCCGGCGCTGAAGCGCACTTCGAAGCCCAGCACCTTGCGCGAGGCCTGCAGCAGCGCGGACTGCAGGCGGGTGCACAGGGTGTCCACGCCGTCGTCCGTGGTGTAGAGCAGCAGGCAGAACTCCTCGCCGCCCCAGCGCGCAGCGATTTCGTCGCTGCGCAGCTGCTGCTGCAGCAGGCGGGCGAACAGGCACAGCGTCTGGTCGCCCACGGCGTGGCCGTGCTCGTCGTTGACATGCTTGAAGTGGTCCAGGTCCAGCATCACCAGGGCCAGGGCCTGGCGGTGGCGCTGGGCATGGGCCAGCATGGCGGGTGCGCGCTCCAGCAGGGCGCGGCGGTTGGGCAGCCCGGTGAGCATGTCCTGCAAGGCCAGGTCGCGCAGTTGCTGGCTGGTCTCGTCGCGCCAGGCCACGAGCACGGCCACCATGAGCAGCGTGCTGCTCAGCGTGGTCAGCAGGGCGAAGATCTGGTTGGCGCCGCTGTCTGCGGTGAAGCTGGGCAGGAAGGGCGTGGCCAGGGCCAGGTAGCTGCGCACGAACAGCATCAGCCCCATGAAGGCGGCCACGCCGCACATCAGGTAGCGCCAGCTGCGCGCCACGGGCCGCTGTGGGTCCAGGCACAGGCCGGCCAGCGCCATCAGGCACAGGCCATGGACGGCGCTGAACCAGCCGGTGCGCAGGGCCGCCTGGGGCAGCAGCAGCGCAAAGCCCAGCGGCCCCAGCACGCACAGCGCGATCAGGCCGCGCTCCAGCAGCATCGGGCGCGGCCCCAGCCATTCACGCAGGGCGCGCGCCATCTGCCACTGGGCGGTGGCGGCCAACGCCGCCGCGCCCAGCGACAGCAGGTCACGTCCCATCAGGCCTTGGGGCAGGCGGCTGGCGATCAGGATGAGGGTCCAGGCCAGGGCCTGCATCAGGAAGAAGTGCTGCGCATGGCGCGCCGCACCGCTGACGCGACGCCCCATGGCCAGCGGCAGGGCGGCCGACATGGCCATCATGTTGATGGCCACGACGGCGGTCATGGAGAAAAAGTCCAGGGTGGGCAGCGTGGATGGCATGTGCGTCCCTGGATGGCGGTGCGAAGCGTGGCCCGAGGCAGGAGGTGGCCGGTGGCGGGGCGCTACTGGAACGCCACCTCCGCGAAGCTGCGCAGCTTGCGGCTGTGCAGGCGCTGGGTGCCGCCTTCGCGCAGTATGTCGATGGCGCGCATGCCGATGCGCAGATGCTGGTCCACGCGCTCGCGGTAGAAGTGGTTGGCCATGCCGGGCAGCTTGATCTCGCCGTGCAGCGGCTTGTCGGAGACGCACAGCAGCGTTCCATAGGGCACGCGGAAGCGGAAGCCGTTGGCCGCGATGGTGGCGCTTTCCATGTCCAGCGCCACGGCGCGGCTCTGGCTGAAGCGCAGCTGGGGCAGGTTGTTGGGCAGCAGTTCCCAGTTGCGGTTGTCGGTGCTGGCCACGGTGCCGGTGCGCATGATGCGCTTGAGGTCGGGGCCGTCCATCTGCGTGACGTCGGCCACGGCCTGCTGCAGTGCCAGCTGGATTTCGGCCAGCGCGGGAATGGGCACCCACAGCGGCAGTTCCTCGTCCAGCACATGGTCCTCGCGCACATAGGCGTGGGCCAGCACGTAGTCGCCCAGTTGCTGGCTGTTGCGCAGGCCCGCGCAGTGGCCCAGCATCATCCAGGCGTGCGGGCGCAGCACGGCTATGTGGTCGGTGATGGTCTTGGCATTGGCCGGACCCACGCCGATGTTGACCATGGTGATGCCGCTGTGGTCGGCGCGCACCAGGTGGTAGGCCGGCATCTGCGGCAGGCGCGGCGGCGGCGTGCCCAGCTCGTCATTGGGCTGGGCCGGCAGGCCGGTGCGGCGCGTGACCACGTTGCCGGGCTCGATGAAGGCCACGTATTCGCTGTCTTCCCTGGCCATTTCTGCGTGGCCCAGGCGGATGAATTCGTCGATGTAGAACTGGTAGTTGGTGAACAGCACGAAGTTCTGGAACCACTCGGGCTGGGTGCCCGTGTAGTGGCGCAGGCGGTGCAGCGAGTAGTCCACGCGCGGGGCGGTGAACAGGGACAGCGGCAGTGCCTCGCCGGGATGCGGGCGCCAGGTGCCGTTGGCAATGCCGTCGTCCATGGCTTCGAGGTCGGGCAGGTCGAACACGTCGCGCATCAGCTGGCGCCGCTCGCGCGTGAGCGTTCCCTCGATGTGGTCGTTCTCGGCGAACGAGAAGTGGATGGGAATGGGCTTGTCGCTCAGGCCCACCTCCAGCGGCACGCCGTGGCTTTTGATCAGCAGGCGGAACTGCTCGGCGTAGTAGCGCGAGAACAGGTCGGGCCGCGTGAGCGTGGCCTCATGCGTGCCCGGGCCCTCGACGAAGCCGTAGGCCAGCTGCGTGTCGGCGCGCGACACGGTGCTCGTGTGCATGCGAACGAAGGGGTAGTAGGCGTGGACGGGAGCGGCCGGGGTTTCGCCGGAGACGAAGCGCTGCATGTTCGAGCGAAGGTGCTCTATCTGCTCCCGGTAGATCTGCTGTACGTGCTCCAGGGCCCGCTGGGGGTCGGTGTGCAAGGTGGCTGCGGCCCTGGAGGCCTGCGAGGGGTTGTGAAGCAAAACCATGGGCTATTGTCGTTGGACTGGATGACTGTTGTGCAATTGCCAGGCGCGCGCCCTCTCGGCCGGCAGGGGCGGCGCCACAAGGTATCCCTGCATCATGCCGCAGCCCAGCTCGCGCAAAAGCGCCAATTGGGCAGGTGTTTCCACGCCTTCCGCCACGATGTCCAGGTGCAGGCTGTGGCCCATCTGCACGATGGCGGTGACAATGGCCGTGTCGTCCTCGCTATCGGGGACGTCGGCGATGAAGGAGCGGTCTATCTTGAGCTGGTTGATCGGGTGGCGGCGCAGGTAGGCCAGCGAGGAGTAGCCGGTGCCGAAGTCGTCGATGGCCAGGCCCACGCCCAGGGCCTGCAGCGCCTGCAAGGTGTCCTGCACCTGCCCGCTGGTGTGCATCAGCGTGGACTCGGTCAGCTCGATGTGCAGCCAGCGCGCCTCCAGCCCCGTTTCCTCCAGCACCTGTGCCACCTCGCGCGCCATGTCGCGCTGGCGGAATTCCAACGCCGAGAGGTTCACGGACAGCGGCACCGGCGCCAGGCCCTCGTCCTGCCACTGGCGCGCCTGGCGGCAGGCCTCGCGCAGCACCCAGTGGTCTATGGCCGAGATCAGGCCGCGCGCCTCGGCAAAGCCGATGAACTCGCCGGGCAGCACCAGGCCGCGCTGCGGGTGGCGCCAGCGCACCAGGGCCTCGAAGCCTGCCAGCCGACCATCGGCCGTGAAGGTCTGGGGCTGGTAGTACAGCTCGAACTCGCCGCGCTCCAGCGCGCCGCGCAGCTGCTGCTCCTGCATCAGCATCTGGGCCTGGGTGGCCTGGCCGTCCTGTGCGGGTGCATAGAACTGCAGGTTGCGGCGGCCGCTGTCCTTGGCCATGTGCATGGCGCTTTCGGCGCGGTTGAGCAGCTCTTCGGCGTTTTTCCCGTCGCCGGGGTACATGGCGATGCCCATGCACGGCGAGATCACCAGCGGCGTGCCATCGATGGCGCAGGGCGCCTCGATGATGCGCTGCAGGTGGCTGGCCTGTGTCTCGGTTTCCTGCGGATCGGGGTCGTCGGTGAGCACGACCACGAATTCGTCGCCGCCCACGCGCGCCACCAGATCATGGGCGCGCACGCTGCCGCGCAGGCGCTGGGCGACCTCGCACAGCAGCAGGTCGCCGGCCTGGTGGCCCAGCGAGTCGTTGATGGTTTTGAAATGGTCCAGGTCGATGAGGAGCACGGCCAGCGTGCGCTGCTTGACCGAAGCCAGCGACAGCGCCTGGCGCAGCATCTGGATCAGGCGCACGCGGTTGGGCAGCTGGGTGAGCTGGTCGTGCTGGGCCAGGAAGTCCATGCGCTCCTGCGCCAGCTGGCGCAGCGTGATGTCGCGCACCAGCACGATGCGGTAGGGCCCGCCCTCTGCCGGCATGGTCTTGGCCTCGATCTCCACGGGGATGCGGTGGCCGTCCTTGTGCTGGATGGCGCCGTCGAAGCGGTCCTCGCGGCCGCTGCGCATGTACTGCAGTGCGTAGAGGCGGAATTCGGGGCAGATGTAGTCGAGGATGGGGCGGCCGGTCAGCTCGTCCAGCGTGTAGCCGGCCAGGCGGGACAGGGCCTCGTTGCCGTCGATGATCAGGCCGTCGCGGTGCATGACGATGGCCTCGGTCGTGACCTCGGTGAACTTGCGCATGCGCTCTTCGCTGTCGCGCACCTTCTGCGCCACATGGTGGTGGTGGCTCACGTCGGTGATCTGCACCACGGCGCCCTGCAGCTGCCCGTGCTCGAAGTGCGGCATCAGCAGCGATTCGATATGGCGAGGCGGTCCATCCGGCTGTGGCACCTCGCGCTCGTAGCGCACATGTTCGCCGCGCAGGCCGCGCTCCACATGCTCGGCGATGAGCTGCCACACGGCTTCGCCCACGATCTCGCGCACGGTCTTGCCGACCGCCTCGGCGGGCGTCAATCCGAAATTGCGTGCGTAGTTGATGTTGGCGAAGCGGCAGCGCAGCGTGCGCGCATCGAAGTAGGCCAGCATGGCCGGAGCCGTATCTGCTATCAGCCGCAACAGCGCATCGTCGGGCCCCGTGTCTTGCGCATCGATGTTCTCTGGCATGCGTCCCCCTCGCTGGGGATTTATAGCGGAATCGCCGAGATTTTGATAGCGCTCTTGTGCGAGGGTGAGCGGCCGCTGACGCGTGGGAGCGCGTGCGGCTGTCGGGCATCGGGGGCCGCCATGGCGGCCTGTCTTTTTTTTGCAGCGCCGCATCACGTGCGGCGCGGCTTCTTTACTTGAGCAGGTCCTGCACCTGGCCCAGTGCAGTCTGGGCGCACTTGTCGTCCAGGTGGCCGCCGGGCGCGCCGCCGATGCCCACGGCGCCGATCACCTCGTTGCCCACCTTCACCGGCAGGCCGCCGCCCAGCAGCAGGTAGCCGGGAATGTTCACCAGGTTGGCGGCGCCGGGGTTCTTCTGCGCGCCTTCCATGATGGCCAGCGTGCTGTTCTTGGCCGATGCGGCCGTGTAGGCCTTCAGGCGGCTGGCCTCCAGCGTGTGGGGGCCCGCGTTGTCGGCGCGCTGCACGGCGCGCACGGTGCCGGCACGGTCCACCACGGTGGCGGTGACGGCATAGCCGTCGGCGGCGCAGGCGGCCACGCTGCGTGCGGCGATCTGGTTGGCCAGCTCCAGCGACATGTTCTTTTCCGTGCGCACGGCCTCGGCCTGGGCGGCGGTGGTGATCAGGCCCAGCGTCAGGGCAGCGAGGGTGGCAAGCTTGTTGGCGTGGCGTTGCATGGTCTTCTCCTTGGGGGTCGGTACGGCCCGGGCCACAAGCCCGGACGGCATGCATGCACTGTAGAAAATGCCGCCGCCGCGCACCATTCGGACGGTTACGCGCGGCGCTGCGTAGAAATACGGAGAAGCCAGGCGCGCTGCTGGGCGAGGAGGTGGCGCTTCAGGCGCCTGCCGCCGTGTCCGCCAGGCTGGCGTAGCGGCGTATGAGCTGGGCCAGGCTGGGCGCCTCCAGCTTGGCGAAGAGGTTGGCCCGGTGCGTTTCCACCGTGCGCGGCGACAGCTCCAGGCTGCGGCCTATCTCCTTGTTGGTCAGGCCCTGCACGATCAGCGCCAGCACCTCGCGCTCGCGTGCCGAGAGCTGGGCGAAGCGCTGCTGCGCATCGCGGTCGGCCTGCTGGCGTTCGCGCGACTGCACATGCTGGCGCACGGCGCCTTGCAGCGCGTCGATCAGCACCTCGTCATCCACGGGCTTTTCCAGGAACTCGGCCGCGCCGGCCTTGAAGGCGCGCCGGCACATGTCCACCGTGCCATGGCCGGTGAGCATGATCACGGGCTGGTCCACGCCCTGCTCCACCAGCCGGCCCAGCAGGGCCAGTCCGCCGATGCCGGGCATGCGCACGTCCATCACGATGGCGCCTATGCCCTGGCGGTCCAGCCCTTCGAGAAAGGCCAGCGGATCGGCCCAGCACTGCACGCGCAGGCCCACGGTGCCGATCAGCAGGGCCAGGCTGTCGCGCACGGCCTCGTCGTCATCGACCAGATGGATCAGCGGGGACAGGTCTTGGGCAGGCGCGGCGGTCATGGGTTCGGTGGTGGTGGTGTGGATACGGTGGGGGCGGCGCGTGCCGTGGATGCATTGGCGCATGCACTGGCGCACGCCGCAGGCAGCAGCAGCTCGAAGCGGGCTCCGCTGCCCGGTCCCGAGGCGGCCAGCTCCAGGCTGCCGCTCATGGATTCGGCCAGGCTCTGGCTCAACGTCAGGCCCAGGCCCAGCCCCTGGGCGCGGCCCGTGGCAAATGGGGTGAACAGGCGCTGGCGCATCTCGGGCGCCACGCCGGGTCCGCTGTCCTGCACCGCCACCAGCAGGCGGTTGTCGCGTCGTTCCAGTTCCACCCGCAGATGGCGTGTTGCGGGCGGCTGCTCGTCCATGGTCTGCAGCGCATTGACCAGCAGGTTGTGCAGTATCTGCTGCACGGCCACGGGGTCGGCCTGGGCGGCGGGCAGATCGGCGGCCTGCACTTTCATCTGCACCTTGACCTGGACCTGGCGGCGCCGCAGCTCGGGCTCCAGCAGATAAAGCGCTTCGGCAACGGCCTGGTTCAGATCCAGCGGCTCGGCCTGGGGCGCAAGCCCCGGTTGCTCCACCAGGCGGCGCAGCCGTCCTACCACGGCGGACGCGCGCTTGGCCTGCTCGGCCGCCTGCGTCATGGCCTGGCGGGCGGCGTCCATCTCGGGCGGGTCCTCGGCCAGCAGGCGGCGCGCTGCCTGGCTGTTGGACAGCACGGCCGTCAGCGGCTGGTTCAGCTCATGCGCCATGCCGGCGGCCAGTTCGCCCAGCGTATTGAGCCGAGCCACCTGGCCCAGCTGCAGCAACTGCTCGGCGCGGCGGCGGGCCACGCGCTGGCGCAGCAGGGCGCGCAGCGCTGCCACGGCCAGCGCGCAGCCCAGGGCCCAGCCCAGCATGGCCGTCCAGGGCAGCACCGAGGCGTCCAGCGGCTGGCGCAGGTACAGCACCAGCGGCTGGCTGGGCGAGGCCAGGGTCTTGCTCACCTCCCAGGACCATGTGTTCCAGCCTGGCGAGCCGGTGCTGCCTGGCTGGATCAGGAATTCCTGCCCGCCCAGGGCCAGCCAGGCGCGCACCGGGCTGGTGGCCGGTGGCATGGGCCATTCGTCGGCGGGAATGATGGAGCGCAGGTCCAGCAGCAATGCATAGCTGGCCGGCAGCCCGGCCTGCACCAGGTACAGGCGGCCCCGGGTGAGATCGGCCAGGGCCAGTTCGGCATGGCCGCTGGCCTGGGAGCGGCGCTCGGCCTCGGCCATGCCGTGCGGCCAGGGCGCGGGCCAGGACTCGCCTGCGGCGGCCGAGCGGCGCGCCACATCCAGCACCTGCGGATACAGGCGCGGCAACTGCTTCCACGAGGCCTGGTCGGGCGCGGGCTGGCGCGGCTGCAGCAGCGCCAGCGTGCCCAGGATGGCATCGTGCTGCACCATGCGCTGGCTCAGCAGCCGGTGGGCAATGCGGGCATCGGTATCGAAGACCTCGCGCAGCGACTGCAGGCGAGCGTGCGCCAGCCAGGCCGCGCCGCAGCCTGCGGCCACGGCCCAGGCCAGCACCCACCCCGCTGATCGCTGCCATCCATTCATGGCGCGGATTCTGGCATGCGGCCCGCGCAGGCAGTGGTCTAATCCGCAGCACCCCCACCTATCGCAGCGCAGCATGGCCGAGTCCACTCCATCTACCGCCAACGCACCCGACTGGATGGCGCCGCACAGCCTGCTGCGCATCTCGGTCGTTGTGGCACTGCTGACCATCGTGCTCAAGACCCTGGCCTGGTGGCTCACGGGCTCGGTGGGCCTGCTGTCGGACGCGCTCGAATCCTTCGTCAACCTGGCCGGTGCCGTGTTCGCGCTGACCATGGTCACCATCGCCAAGCGGCCGGCCGACACCGATCATCCCTATGGCCACCACAAGGCCGAGTACTTCTCTGCGGGCTTCGAGGGCATCCTGGTCATCGGCGCCAGCCTGGCCATCGCCTGGGCGGCGCTGGCGCGGCTCTGGAACCCGCAGCCGCTGGAGCAATTGGGCTGGGGCCTGGCGCTGTCCGTGGTCAGCTCCGCCCTCAACGGCCTGCTGGCCGTGGCCATGCTGCGTTCGGCGCGCCAGCACCGCTCCATGGCGCTGGAGGGGGATGCCCGCCACCTGCTCACCGATGTCTGGACCTCGGCCGGCGTCGTCATCGGCCTGATGGGCGCAGCGCTCACAGGCTGGCTGCGGCCGTGGCCATAGGGGTTGCGATCAACATCTGCGTGCAGGGCGCGCAACTGGTCTGGCAGTCTTCCCAGGGCCTGATGGACCAAGCGCTGGACGCGCCCGAGCGCCTGCGCATCGACACCGTGCTGGACCGCCACGCGCACCGCGAGCAGGGTGTGGTCTTTGACAACATCTCCAGCCGGCGCGCCGGCGAGCGCAGCTTTGCCGACCTGCACATGCATGTACCCGGCGACTGGAGCGTGGCCCGCGCCGCGCGGCTGCGCACCGAGATCGAGGCCGAACTGCTGCAAGCCGTGCCCGGCCTGTACGCGCGCATCGAGCTGCTGCCCCTGGGCATGCAGACCGCCATGGAAGCCGCTATCGAGGCGGCAGGCCAGGCGGACACTCCTTCCCCATCCACCGACAAGAACCCGAACCCCGAACAATGATCAGCATCCTGCAGCGCGTGAAACAGGCGCGCGTGGAAATCGACGGCCAGGTCGCCGGCAGCATAGGCCCCGGCCTGCTGGCCCTGGTCTGCGCCGAGCGCGGCGACACCGAGGCCGAAGCCGACAAGCTGCTGGCCAAGATGCTCAAGCTGCGCATCTTTGCCGACGACGCGGGCAAGATGAACCGCAGCGTGCAGGACCTGGACGGGCAGGGCGCCTGCGGCGGCCTGCTCATCGTCAGCCAGTTCACGCTGGCGGCCGACACCGGCGGCGGCAACCGCCCCAGCTTCACGCGCGCCGCGCCACCGGCCGAGGGCGAGCGCCTGTACGACTACATCGTCCAGCGGGCGCGCGCCCTGCACCCGGAAGTCGCCACGGGCCGCTTCGGGGCCGACATGCAGGTGCACCTGCTCAACGACGGGCCTGTGACCATTCCGCTGTCGATAGCTCCGGCCACCGCGGCATAGCGTGCCGCAGACCTGCTGTTCTGGGGCGGATTCTGGCGCGATTTGCGAGCGCGGCCTGGTCGGAACAGGCCTGCAAAGCCCGTATTCTTGCGGCCTCAGCATTCATCGACAGACCGACGACCATGAAGAACCATCCGTTCAAAGCCTCCACCCTGGCCCTTGCCATGAGCATGGCCCTGGCGTGGAGCGGCGCGGCCGGCGCCGACACCCTCAGGAAACCCGCGCTGGACGCCCTGGCCCAGGCCCAGCCGGCACCCACCGACTTCGCCAGCTTCCTGAAGCAGGCCGCGGCCGCGCAGCCTGCCATCGCCCAGGCCGTGCAGCGACATGCGGCAGGCCAGGCGCTTGCGGGGGAGGACCTCGATCACATCGCCCGCCTGCTGGGCCTGTACACGCGGCTCACGCAGGAGCAGGCCGTGCTGGCCAGCATCGAGCGCATGGTCGCCCTGCCCACCGTGCGCGATGCCAAGGTGCCGCCGCACGAAAGCCCGGCCATCCTGGCTTTCGGCGAACTGGTGCAGCAGATGGCCAGGGACTTCGGCCTGCAGTACCGCAACGTGGACAACCGCATCTTCGAAGTCACCCTGCCTGCGAACACCGCGAACACTGCGAGCGCCTCGAACGCGGGTGCCGATGAATTCGGCATCCTCACCCATGCAGACGTCGTGCCCGTCGTCCCTGCCGAATGGGTGCTGGACGGCCAGGCCATCGACCCCTTCAAGGTCACGCGCGTGGGCGACAAGCTCTACGGGCGCGGCACCATCGACGACAAGGGCTCCATCGCCACCGTGCTGTTCGCCATGAAGGCCGTCAAGGACAGCGGCCTGCCCCTGTCGCGCGGCATTCGCCTCATGATCGAGACCACCGAGGAAACCGGCGGCGACGCCATGAAGTACTACCAGGGCAAGACCGCGCTGCCCGCCTACAACATCGTGCTGGACAGCAAGTACCCCGCCGTCGTCGCAGAAAAAGGCTCGGGCGCGCTCAAGGCCGTATTCGACGACGTGAAGACCGACCCCGCCCAGCCCGCCATCACCGCCATGGCCGGCGCCGCCTCGGCCAACGCCATTGCGCAGACTGCCACCGCCACCATCACGGCCGGCGACGAAGCCGCCATCGAAGCCATCGCCGCGCGCCTGCAGGCGGCCAAGGGTGACTTCACCACCAGCTATGCAGGGCAGGGCGGGCCGTTCACCATCGACATCCAGCGCAGCGGCACCGCAGCCACCGTCAAGGTCACGGGCACCTCGGCCCACGGCTCGCGCCCTGAGGAAGGCGTCAACCCCGTGCCGCGCCTGACGCTGTTCCTGCAGCAGGTGCTCATGCCCACCGATGGCGTGGCCCTGGTCCAGCCCAATGCCTACAGCAACGCCCTGCGCTACATCAACGGCGCCTTCGGCCTCGACTACTTCGGCAAGCAGCTGGGCGTTGCCTATGCCGACGACTTCATGGGCCCGCTGACCCTGTCGCCCAACCTCATCAAGGCGGCAGACGGCAAGCTGGAAGTCACCACCAACGTGCGCATGCCGCGCGGCAAGACGCCCGAGCAACTGCGCACCGAAGTCGAGCAACGCATCACCCGCTGGAGCGCGGCCGCCAAGGTCCCCCTGACCCTGCAATACACCCAGGGCAACTGGATGGCGCGCGACCCCAAGGGCGCCTGGCTGTCCACCCTGCTCAACATCTTCGGCGACACCACGGGCCTGGACGCCAAGCCCGTGCCCACGGCCGGCAGCACCACGGCCAAGCTCATGCCCAACGCCATCAACTTCGGCCCCGCCATGCCCGGCAAGAAGTACACGGCGCACAACGCGCTCGAATACAAGGAACTGCCCGACCTGCGCGCCGACATGCAGATGTTCACGGAAATGCTGGTGCGCATCGGGAATCTGAAGCAGATGCAGTGAGGGGCTGCGGCTGCATCAGGATGGCCTTGGGCGGGCGGCATGCTTGTTGCCGGCCTGCGAAGAGCGGATTCCAGTCCATGAGATGACCGGATAGGCGCTGCCGTCTGTGCCCGGCATGGAAAACTGACGCGCCAGTTGCAATGATTCCGAGATCTGCGCCGCTCCTGGACCATACATGGCCTCCAGCTGTCGGCGCAGTCTTTGCTCGGCATCATGCACACTGGGACTCAACCAGGTTGCGGCAAGATGAGTTGCCAGCGTCTCCCTGTCATCATTGCGTTGTTCAACCCAGGGACTGCCCCGATGGTTGGGTTCGTATCTCTCCAGCAGTAGGCGTCCATCAGGTAGAGGCTGGGCTCGCCAGGTTTCGGAGAAATCCTTCTCTCGCAACGGATGGTTCACATAGAACCAGTCGCACGCCCATTGTTCGTTGTGTTCATCGAAGAATCCCGTCGTTGCGTTCAGCAGGAGCTCAATGGCCTTCTCGTCTTCCTTTGCAAATTGACAACGGCGTACAGGGTCGAATATCAGCCCTGCGTCCAGCGCAAACGTGAGGGCCAGTGCTGCATCGGAAGCCATCGGGCGCAGCAGGCAGGTTAGCCGGTCGTGCGGGTGCGTGAGGGGGCTGCCATAGGCGTCACTTTGTTGGAGGCCGGGCCTGATGAAACAAAGGGGCTGGTGTTGCAACGCGCGAAGGTTGCGATTCAGAAGATAGACATTTGGCCGGGATACAGGCGCCAGGCGATGGCGGTTCACCCGGCCAGCGAGCTGGATGATGGAGTGCATGCTGCTGGGCTCGACGACGGCCCAGTCGAAATCATGGTCCCTGCCAACTTCCTCCACCGGAGATGCCAGCACGATCAGCACCAAGTGACGCACATGCGCGGGAAGACTGGCTATTTCCTGTGCGATCAATGGATGCTGCGATAGCTCGGGATTGCCGCTGCGCTTGAGCAACAGATCGAGGGCTCGCTCCTTCAGGTAGCGCCGTGCGGGAATCTCGCTGGCATGGTAGGCGCAGATTTTGACCGCGATACCTTCAGGCCAGGCTTGGCTTGCCAGCTGATTTGCCAGCCGCTGCAATGGTTCTACGTTGGCCAGTCTGACGATTCCCACTGAGGCATGGACAAGGCGTCCATTGCTGCTGCAAGACCAGCCGTGATCCTTGTGTGCGGAAAGGCAGCTCTTTGCGACGATGCTTGGGAAGTCCTTTTGGGAATCGATCTGCACGATGCGACCCATGCGGTGAATGTCCGCGGCAACAGTCTTGGCAGACAGGCAAGCCATGCTTTCCTCGTACCACGGTCTGAAAGGCATGTCGCTTCCAGCATGGGCTAGCTGTCGCCCTGTTCCACTGCCTTGGTTGGAAATCAGCAGGGTATGGGGGGTCAAGGCTTCGAAGCCGTCGGCGCAATGCATCGCTATGCCGCTTCTCCAGGCCTGCTCGATTTTTTCGGCCAATACCGAGGACAGTGTTGCCGAGGAGATCACGACATTGCGCCCGAACATGCCAGCCATCTGCACCACGCGCAACACGGCAATGAGTCCCTGCGGGTCATAGGAATCTGCCTCATCGATCAGCAGGTCCGAATGCGCAATGCGCAACAGCGCCAGCACGTGCTGTGCCTGTCGCGTCGGATCGCCGGCCGCCACCAGATAGTCCATCGTTGCGACCAGCACGGGGGCCCCGAGCAGGGTTGCATTGGCATGGCCTTTACCCGGCCTGTCCAGTCCCTGCACCCAAATGGGCAGTTGCTTCAGAAAGCCTTCGCTGTCGCAGCCGCTGCTCGCATAGGCATCAGGCGTTGCCGCTTGGCTATCGTCCTGCTGCTCGTACATGTGGAGGGCCCGTGCCAGGGGGTCTCCGATCACACAGGCGCATTCATCGTCGCTGAGCTGCAATTCACTGCGGTAGGCACTGGCCGTCTGCAGCGTCAATGTCCTGAGGTTGAAGCCCGCTGTAATCCGCAAGGGATCGACCGAAGAGCGACAGGCCTGGAGCGCGCGCACATTGGCCCGTGTCTTGCCAGCCCCCGTGCTGGCCACATTGAAGATCAGGAAGGCGCTGTCTGAGGCATCACGGTTTCGGGTTCGCTCAATGAAGCTGCATGCATGGTCCTGCCAAGAGAAACGCGAAGGTTGAAGGCCGCCCGTGTTTCGCATGGCCCGGCGCTTGTCGGCATCCAGTGCGGGCAGGAGTTGTGGCCCGAAGAAGTCCACGCAGCTCAGGGCCATGCGGCCCACTTGTTCCAAGTGCCAGATCAGTGGTTGATTGAGAATTGCCTTGCCATCATCCCGCAGGGAGTTCGCGTAGGCACCTGACTGCAGATGGCTGCTTGGCCCGCCTGGCTCCTTGACGCGGATGGCAGAGACATGGTGATCGGCGAGTATCAGCGCCGCGCGCGCAATCAGGCCAGCCTTGTGCCAGTACGCAGGCTGCTGGCTGGGCTGGGCATCACCCTGCAGCAATTGGCGGCCCTCATCCAGCAAGGCTTGCCAGCGCCTGGTTTCATGTTCGTTCTGGAAACAGTTCTCCAAGCGACGCCATGGGGTCACCGTGGTCGCCGGGGAAATCCCGCTGACATGGTTGCGATGTGGAGAAACGACTTCCGATCCAGGTGGGTTGCGCCGCTGATCCCTGTCCTCGCGTGCTTCGTCTGCCGAAAACAATCGGTGATGGGTGGCCACGCTCATCAACGCGGCGGACTCAAAACTGTTCAGCCGCTCGAAAGGTCGCCAGGGCTGGTGACTCCTGTGGCTGCTCAACAGGTACTGGATTCCGTTGTCTTCCCAGGCCTGCCAGGCGGCCAGCCAGCCATCCCAGTGCAGGGATTGATGCTGAAGCATGTGGCTCAAGACCCAGGCAGAGACCCATTCGTGGCTGATCTCGTCGCGGAGCACTTTGGTGCTGCGAAGCTTGGACTGAAAGAACTGGGTCAGCTTGCCTATATCGTGAAACAGGCCTGCAAAAAATGCCAGGCGGCGTATTGTGGCTGCCATCCCGCGCGTCATATTACTGTGGGGCATAGGGGAATATGCCCTCAAAGACTGGCAGCACAAAGTCCTTCAATTCGTGGCTGCCGTCGGGTGCGGCTGAGTGAGTGCAATGGTCGCGCTTGAATTCCACCATATTGCGTTCCGGCATTCGGATGACATAGGAGCTTCCTTTGCGCACCAAAGCAAACTCTCGCGCCACTGCTTCCACCTGATCAGGTGTGAGTCGTCTATTGGGTATTACCTGGTAGTCGCGCTCGGTGCGGTCGATCCGGAGGTTGCGGCAATCCGTGCGATGGCCGTTGTGGTCCTTCAGCTTTCTTCCTTGCAAAGCGGAATTCACCTGCGCGTTGAGAATTCGTGCCAAGACAAAGAATTTTTGTTCGGCTCCGATCTGCTTTTTTCTGATATCCACATCGTGTGCGATCACGCGCCATTGATGGCCGAGCAACTCCAGCCCCAGGGGCAGCACAGTGCGCGTCTTGCGTGTCTCTCCTATACGAAGGCCCACGTATTCGATGTCCACGGCTGCTTTGGTCACACATGCCTTGAACAGGGTCATGACCATGCTTCTATCCTCCGGGCCCTGATACACGAAGCGCGGCGCATTGACCGCACAGACGGTCTCATAGCGGGTAAGGCCGAGCGCATAGGGTGGTGCGGCATTGTGCAGCAGGCTCAGGAAGGTCGTGCTGCACGCCTCTTCAGGAGGATGGGCGAAAAGCTTGGCCCGGACACCATGCGATGGAAGGTACTCCAGATAGCCCGGCCAATGAGCCACCGCTGCTTCCATATCTTTCTTCGCCGTCACGCCGCTGACATCGAATTCGCGCATGACCTCCGCCCTTGTAACCCGGGTGAGCAGACAGGCGCGGCGCAGGATGAACAACTGTCGATTGTCGATATTTGCCATGAAAAAGATAATTTTGTTTTCGATCTTTGCGATCTTTATAAGAAGTGGAAATTCTCTTTGGTATTGATTGATGGTAGAGCCTTGCGACCACAGAAGATCATATCCAGAATGGTGTCCATCTGTGATGGTTTGAGGAGGGCACCAACGTGCAATCTAGTGGATACGATTCAGAGGACGCACACCGATTTTTCCGTAGTTGGATGGATGCACATCACCTAGCACCGGCCGCATTGGATGAAGTGTTGGTGCGCCATGCCACCCGACAAGATTCATGGAAATCAATGGATGTGCGAGATCGCACAGGAAGCAGTCCTGTCAAAGCAACGCTGCTGGAATTGGCGAAGCTTTGGTTGCAGGCCTTGCTCCTTGTTTGGAACGAAAAGCCGGCGAATGCCAAAAAACTTGTCCAGTCCATGGAGGACGAGGCCCTGGCCCTGACTAGCGAATTGCCGGAGGAGGACTTCCATCAGGCCTTGTTGAAGCTGCGTTCAACGCTCTTTTGCGAAATGCTATGGGGCCACCCTCGTACCAAGGGTTTGGTGCGTCCCTCCTACGCTGACAGGCACGCTTTTGTCTCCACCCCTTTGCCTGAAGATCTGAATGAGTTCGATGTGCCCGCAGTCGTGAACTGCCTGGCAAATGCGACTGCCTCCGATCCCTCCGTCATGGCCGGGCGGCATGCATCGATGATCGAGGCCTTGAGCAAGCTGGGCCACTTCACGTCCAAGCCCACGCATACGTCAGCCAGCCCGATAGGCATCGTCCTGGGACCAGGGCAAAAAGGCATGGGGCCTTATCTGACCGCAGGCCTGCTTTTGGAAAAAGGCCATGCAATCAGGTTGGATCAGGCCATGAACGACAACACCGGGAAGACCACCGTATGTCTGGAGGCCCTCAATAAAGATGGCGATGGGCAGGCCGATCAGGCCACCGTATCCATGGTTCAGCAGTTGGCTGCCCAACTCTATGCCGATGGCTACGAGCATGGAACGCAGATCATTGATCCTCGTCTCAGGCAGATCCTGCTGCCTGCACAGGATGGTCGCTATCGTGCCCTGACACCGTTGACCTCCATGGGCCTATCTGCCTATCTGCACAGCCACTGGCAAAGAGAAAAATCGTATGCGCAACTGGTGTTCTATGGGTTCTCCTCCACCGCCATCAACAATTTCACGGCCATACGCAAAGTGGGGCACGCGCTGGAGCCAGAGCGCTCCGTCACAGGCATTCCAAACCGCGCGCTGGTTTTCGATGTCCCTCGCATAGATGAAGCGCACACGGTGCTGGCCCGCGTTCGCCACCTGGGCTACCGGATTCAACTGCCGAAGGCTGTCAGGGCCGAGCTGTTTGCACAGTACCAACGCCACACGGCAACGCTGCGCAGTGATTCTGTAAGGGCCATCGAGCTGGAGCGCCGCATCTGCCGCTCTGCACTCGCGCTCTTTTGGCTGCATGTGCTGGATCAGCGCGATCAATGCTGCGACGCGCTGGGGTCAATGAACGACGACGTACAGGAAGAGGTCCGGCTGCAGGTTGCCGGCCGCAGAGCCATTGACAGGTTTCTTGTTGCAGGAATGGACACGGCGGGTGGTGCCAGCGCGCGCGAACTGACCAAGGACATGGCCTTGCTGCTCTGGAGCCATCTGGCCCGCCTCAAGGATTCCCAGAACAAGACCCTGGGCCTGGGGACTATCGATCGCCAGCGTTTCATGCGATGGGCACCTAAAGCCATTGCCCTGCTGCTGAGCCAGCGCTGAAAGGAGACCTATCTTGTTCGTGCTGATCTCTAGGTTCAAGGTTGCGCACTACAACGCGCAGCAATGCAAGGACATCATCATGCCAGTGCCCATTCATGCTGCCGTCATGCTGGGCCATGCGCTGGGCGCGCGCCTTGGCAAACCTGTGCAGGGCGTTGCGCTTGTTCTGCATGAGGCAAATGTGGAGCAGGAGTCGCTTCCCGGCGCGGCAGGTGCACTGCTGGCCAATAAACGGGGTGCAACCACCTTTTATGTAGACAGACCCCATGGCGGTGGCTATGCCAGCACATCGCTTACGCCGGCGGCCATGTCGTACCAGATGCATGCCACCGCCAACGGTTGCTTTTCCATGGCTTTGGACCTTGGGGAGGCGCAAGTCGCTCCCGACGATGTCAAAGCGCTGCTGATGGAAATGCGCTTTGCCGGTGGTTGCCTGCAAGGGCCACCACAAGTGCAGGCCTTCGATACCCAGCGGCAGCTGTTGCAAGGCGTCAGGCCCGGTTATCTGGTCATGGATGCCGCCTGGCGCGCTGCCATCGCACTGGAGTCGAACCATCCCGCGCACGTCTTTCTGCATCGGCATGAAGGCGCTTACATCGTGCCCGCCGTGGTGGGCTACCACATGCTGACAGAACTCTCGAACCAGCGTCAGGGCATCCGGCGCATGGGCGATATGGAGTTGGAAGGCCATGCCTTTGCGGAGTCCATCACCGGACTGATCGAGTTTCGCCACATCAACCGTTTCAAGCACATGCCTGAAACCGCGCTCGAAGACATCGCCGACGACGAACTCGAACCGTGGGGTTACCTCGATTTCGAGGACGCTGGCGAGGTGGACCCAGAAGTCGTTGAGGTCGGCGAAGGCGATGCTTTTGAAGCTGTGGATGGCCCATTGGCGTTCGACGCACCGGATTCGCATGGCGCAGCCAGCGACTCCATGCAGGGCAATGAGCCTCAGCGGGGGCCAGGCAGCATTTTTTGGAAACACGGCTGGAGCCAGGACGGCACCAGCTTTCTGATACAGCAACTCTGAGGGGAAATCGCTATGGCAACGAAGAAGAAGTCTGGCTCTGGCTCTGGCTCTGCCAAGGTCGTGGCTGCGATGCGCGGCATCAATGTCTCCGACGCACCAATGTGCAGCATCGTGGGAAAAGAACTGCTGCCGCTTGAGGTCATGCGCCATGGCATCCGCGGTACCCAGAACTTAACGCCGGGAAAATTCGATCCAAACAAGCTCGCCAATATCCAAATAACGGAGACTGCCAAAACCCACCCTCAGGCCACGGGCATGCATCTGCGCTTTGCCTTGCAGGTCACTCCTCTTAGCAGGCTGTTGACGGCTTGCGACAGTGCGGAGGTCCGCGCGGACATCGAGCAGTTTCTAGCCCGCGCAGCAAACAGCGAGGAACTGATGGAGCTTTGCCGGCGCTATGCGCGCCGCGTGTTCAGTGGATCATTTCTCTGGCGCAACCTGACGCTGGCCCACTCCCTGGACATCCATGCCCGTTGCGCAGGTCAGACCGCACAGGCGCTTGGCGAGCGGCCATTCGAATTGGCTGAGCGCGGCTTCTCCGAGTACACGGAAGACGAGATGAAACTGGCGCGATGGCTGCAAAGCTCCTTTGCATCGCAGGCCGGCCTGGGGCAGGGCATTGAAGTGAGTGCCAAGGTGCACTTCTCCAATGCAGGAGCATTCGAGGTCTATCCCTCCCAGATGTACGTCAGTGGCAAGCCTCAGGGATTTGCACGTCCGCTGTACAAGCTCAACCCCGTTTCCCCTTCGGATCTGAACCGGGCACGCGGCGACAAGGACGTGCATTCCTTCATGGACAGCATCAATATGGGGCAGGCGGCCATCCGCGACCAGAAGGTGGGCAACGCCATCCGCACCATCGACACCTGGTACGCACCTGGCAATGTGCCTCCCATTGCCATCGAGCCCAACGGCGCCAGCCTGTCGGACAACGAGTTCCATCGCCGTCCTGAATCAGGCAACAGTTTTTTCAATCTGCTGCCAGGCATCAGGCAACTGACGCAAGACCTCAAGCCTGAAGGCAGTGGGATGCAAACCTCGCCCGATGCCATGTTCGTGCTCGCCGTGTTCATACGCGGTGGCGTGTTCGGAGATGCCGGCAAGTCCGGTAACGACTGATGCCGATCAGCCCATGAATGGAGATCGTGATGGACCACTACCTTGACATACGGCTGCGTGCGAATGCCGGGATCGGCACAAACGAACTGATGGCCACGCTGTTCTACAAGATCCATGTCTGGATAGCTCGCAATGCCAATGGCCGCATCGCCTTGAGCTTTCCGGACATGAAGAAGACACCGGGCGCGCGCCTGCGCGTGCATGGTTGCGAATCTGACCTGCAGGCCTTTTCATCGGGAGACTGGAGCCGAACTGTGATGCTGTGGATCGATCTGGCGCAGGTATGTCCTGTGCCTGCTGACACCAGACATTGCATGGTGGCTCGAATCCAGCGCAAATCTGCCCACAACATGCGGCAGCGTGCGATGCGCAGAGATGGTCTGACTCTGGAGCAGGCCATGGTACGGATTCCAGACACGGCCACCGAATCGCTGGACCTGCCGTACCTTTATGTGCAAAGCGCCAGTACGGGCCAGCGGGTGCGATTCTTTATTAAGCAGAGTCCTGCACAGCCTGTAGCCGTTAAAGGGGCGTTCAGTGCTTACGGCTTGGGCAAAGATGGCGCCACCGTCCCCTGGTTTTGATGTCATCCACTCCCAGAAAATCGGCAACGCCCTGCGCACCATCGACACCTGGTACGACGGCGCGCAGGACCTGGGCCCCATCGCGGTCGAGCCCTACGGCTCCGTCACTACCCAGGGCAAGGCCTGGCGCCAACCCAAGCAAAAGCAGGACTTCTACACCCTGCTGGACGACTGGCTGCTCAAGGACAAGGTGCCGCCCGTCGAGCAGCAGCACTTCGTGATGGCCGTGCTGATCCGTGGCGGCGTCTTCGGCGATGCGAGCTGATGGCCATGACCTCGCACTACATCGACATCACGCTGCTGCCTGACCCGGAATTCAGCCATGCCCACCTGCTGGGCGCGCTGGTCGCCAAGCTGCACCGCGCGCTCGTGCAACTGGGCAGCGCGGACATAGGCATCAGCTTTCCCGGCTACAGCCTGCGTCCACGCACTCTGGGCACCATCCTGCGCCTGCATGGCAGTGAAGCCGCGCTGCGCGGCCTGATGGAACAGCCCTGGCTGCAGGGCATGCGCGATCACGTGCACTGCACGCCGCCAGCTTTGGTGCCAGAGGGCGCCGTGCCCTACCTGGTGCAGCGCCGGCAATTCAAGACCAGCCCCGACCGCCTGCGCCGCCGCCGCATGCGGCGCAAGGGAGAAACCGCTGAACAGGCCGCGGCCGCTATCCCCGACAGCGTGGAGCGCACCCCGGACCTGCCCTACGTTCAACTGCGCAGCGCCAGCACCGGCCAGCCGTTTTGCCTGTTCGTGGAGCAGAAAGCGGTGCAGGGAACGGCGGGCCAGGAAGGCTTCAACACCTACGGGCTGAGCCTGGGAACTGCTGTTCCCTGGTTCTGATCCTTTTTTCTGGCGGCCTGAAGACTGCCTTGTAAATCAACAGCTTGGCGGATGCCCCGGAATTTTGGGTGTTCGCCTGCTGGAGGTGAAAGCTCTTTCAAAAACAATGGATTGGGGAATTTTTTGTCTAGTTCGCTGCCGCGTAGGCAGCTCAGAAAGTCACGACTCTGGTCAAGTTTTTCTCTGACCTGTTCGCTGCCGCGTAGGCAGCTCAGAAAATCGAGGAGGTCGTGGGCCTCTACAAAGACCAGTTCGCTGCCGCGTAGGCAGCTCAGAAAATCAGGTGGAAGGGCACGCCGTACATCTGCTGGTTCGCTGCCGCATAGGCAGCTCAAAAATTCGGGATTTGGCGCGTGCTCTTCCAGCCAGTGTTCGCTGCCGCATAGGCAGCTCAGAAAGACTGCGCCGTGCACAACGAGCCCGCCATGCCGTTCGCTGCCGCATAGGCAGCTCAGAAATGCGGGTACTCAGCGCATGACCTAGGCCCAGGGTTCGCTGCCGCATATCCGAGACCTCCTGACTCCCTCACGTCATTCCCTGCTCCACAAATTCCACAAAACTCGCACCTTCATCAAACCCCCTCAGGACCAACGACAGGCGTTTACCGTAGACAGAGTCCGGTCGGCTGAATGCTTGCACTGCTAATGCGACAGCAGCGCGGGCGCGGTACCACTCGTTGTCGAAATCGCGGCCGGAGCTGAACTCCATGCTTTTCATTCGCCGGATGTGATGCAGGGCGAGTTCTGCGACCAGTTCTACTTCAACATCGGTTTCGTCCCGTACGTTATCCGTGTCGGTGGTAGCAATCAGGACCTCCAGGCGGTGCTCGGCACAACGGATGGCAAGCGCCATCATTTGTTGTGAATCGGGGCATTGAGAGGTGCCGCGAGCATGGGCAGATGTGGCATGCATATCAAGTTCCTTTGTGCTCTCTCGGGAGGCTTGCATGTGAAAAGGCGCGGAGCGATGGCGAAGGCGTGCACACCCCCTGCCTTCGAGCGGGGCATACAATCACTCATCATCCAGATTGGTATCAAACAGTCATGAACAGTATTTTCAATACTAAAAATGACTTGTCAATACTTTTTAGGACTATCGATAAGAAAGATGTATGAACAACGCACTGGCTCAGCGGCTCATCAAGGCGCGTTCAAGTCATGGCTGGAGCCAAGCCGATTTGGCAGAGTCCAGCGGCGTAGCTGCTGCGCAGATCTCTCGGTACGAGCAAGGCCGTACGACGCCACGGCCTCCCGTTGTCGCCAAGTTGGCCAAGGCACTGGGGGTCCGATTCGAGTGGTTGGCGTTTGGACAGGATGACACCGCAGGCAAGGAGCCCGGATATCCGCCCGTGCAGGTCAAGCGAGTGGAGATCGAGGTGGAGGATGCTCTCCATGCGGCTGTGCAAAGGTTTGCCCAACGTACAGGAATGGCCTACGAGGTGTTCTGCGTTGCGCTGATGCGGGAAATGCTGGAGCGCTTCGAGCGGCAGCCGGCTGATCTGGAGGATTTCCTGAGACGTCATCAAAGAACCCAGCTTGCGCTCGAGGGCGCAGAGCATCAGGAACTTTCAATAGCGGTCCCCGTGCCCGAGTAGCCGCGCGCGCCAGGATGAGCCACCTCGCCTGAAACGCATCTGGCGCCTCGTCCTCCGCCGTAGGCTTTGCTGAGTGGGTGCTGATCCCGAGACCTCTTTGGCTTGGCGGCAATCTTCCACTTGACCCGGCCCGAGGGCTTGTGCGGCAGATGCGCTTGCCTTGGGGTGAGTTGCTGTTCACCTGCAATGCACTTGTACTCTGCAGCCCCGCCTCACTGCCTCCAGAAAAACACCCCCGCCATCACCAGCCCCGTCAGCACGATGCCCGCGCGCAGCCATTCGGGCGGGATGCGGCGCGCCAGGCGGGCGCCGCCGTAGCCGCCTGCGGTGGCGGCGATCATCATGATCAGGGCCTGCTCCCACTGCACGACGCCGCCGGCCGCATAGATGGCGACGGCAATGGCGGTGAGCAGGGCGGAGACCAGGTTCTTCATGCCGTTCATGGCGTGCAGCCTGGTCTGGCCCAGCAGGCCGAACAGGGCCAGCAGCAGGATGCCCAGGCCGCCGTTGAAGTAGCCGCCGTAGATGGCCACGGCCAGCATGCCGGCGCCGGCTTTGACGGGTGAGGCATGGGCTGCATGCTCGGCGCTGCCGCGCGACGCCATGCGCCTGAGCTGCGGCGCGAAGGCGAACATGGCGGTGGCGGCCAGCAGCAGCCAGGGGACGACCTTGCGGAACAGGTGGTCGGGCGTGACCAGCAGCAGGGCCGCGCCCAGCGAGCCGCCGATGAGCGACAGCACGATCACGCCGCGCATGCCCAGGCCGGGCGGCGGCTCCATGTCCTGGCGAAAGCCCCAGGCACCGGCCATGTAGCCGGGCAGCAGGGCGACGGTGCCGGTGGCGTTGGCGGCCACGGGCGGCACGCCGGTGAAGACTAGGGCGGGCAGGGTGAGGAAGCTGCCGCCCCCGGCGACGGCATTGAGCGCGCCGGCCACGAAGGCGGCGCTCATGAGCAGTGCGATGTCCCACATGGGTGTTGTCTCCTCCTGGGGCCAGGCATCGGCAGGCCGCCGTGGCCTTGCGCGGCCAGGCCGGTGTTATAGGTCGAGGCCGATCTTAGTGCCGGTCCATCGGCCGGGCTGTCGCACCGGCATGGCGGCGGGGTCAGGGCTGCTTTGCGCAAAAGGACAGGATCGCGCTGGCGTGGTGGCCGCCTGGCGACTAGGGCGGCTCCACCCCCGGGCCGGGCAGGCCCAGCGTGGCGCGCAGCAGGGCGACGCGTGGGTTGGCGACGGCGCTGCGGTAGATCAGCGCCACGGGGCCCATGGAGATGGCGGGTGTGACATGCACCCTGCGCACCCCCAGCGACCGGGGCGAGGCCTGCAGCGTGGAGTCGGGCACGGCGCTGAGCCCCAGGCCGGCCCGGACCAGTTGCAGGTTGGTGAAGGGGCTGGTGGATTCGATGACGGGCGTGGGCGCGATCACGCCTTCGCGGCGGAACACCTCTTCCATCATGCGGCGCAGCATGGAGCTGCGCGTGGGCAGGATCCATCGCTGGCGCGCCAGTTCCTCCCAGCGGTTGCTGCGCGCGTGGCCTGCAGGGTGGTCCGGCGGGGCGATGACGGTGAAGCCGGTGTCGAACAGTTTTTCGTAGCGCAGCGGCTGGCCTGCAGCCTCGGGCAGTTCGGTGGGGTAGCTGGTGATGAGGGCGTCGAGCTCGCCATCCAGCAGGCATTGCACAAGCAAAGGCACGCGTTCTTCCTTGAGCTGTACCCGGACATGGGGCTGCTGTGCGGCCAGGTCCGCCAGTACGCCGGGCAGGTAGCCCTGTGCCACGAAGGGCGGGGTGCCGATGCGCAGCAAGGTGATGGCGGGTTGCTGGGCGGTCTCGCTGCCCAGATGGCGCAGCTCGGCCAGCAGCATGGCCGCGCCGCGGATGGCGATCTCGCCCTGGGCCGTGGGTTCGAGCCCGCGCGCATTGCGCAGGAACAGCGCCACGCCGAAGGCCGCCTCGATTTCGCCCAGGGCCTTGCTCAGCGCGGGCTGGGTCAAATGCATGAGGCCGGCGGCGGCGCGCAGGCTGCCTCCCTGGTGCAGGGCCAGCAGGAGCTGCAGGTGCTTGAAGCGCAGCCGCGACAGCAGGCGTTGCGGGTCGAAGTCGTGCATGTTCCCGGGGGTGGGGTGATTACCAGAGGTTTGCCATCCATCCAAACATATCACTATTGGAAATGGGCCTGCCGTTCTATCGTGACCCCACGACGACAAGCGACAAGGAGACAGGACCATGGACAGACGCGTCTTTCTGGCAGGCAGCCTGGCGGCTGCCGCGCTTCCGCTGGTGCGGGCCAGCGATTTTCCGAGCCGGCCGGTGCGGGTGATTTCTCCGTATGCGGCGGGCGGGGGGCCTGATGTGCAGTTGCGCCAGGCCGGCCCGGTGCTGGGGGAGATCCTGGGGCAGTCCATCGTGATCGAGAACAAGGTGGGTGCGGCCGGCGTGCTGGCCGCGCAGTATGTGGCGCAGCAGCCCGCCGATGGTTACACCTGCCTGATGGGCTCCAACACCCACCTGATCCAGAAGCTGCTGCAACCGGGCCTGCGCTTCGACCCCATCGGCGACTTCACGCCCGTCAGCAACCTGGCCTCGTCGCCCACGGTGCTGGTGGTGCGTGCCGATGCGCCCTGGCGCACGGCCCGGGAGCTGATCGCGGGGCTGAAGGCCCAGCCGGCGCAGGCCAACTACGGCTCGGGCGGCATAGGCACTTCGGCCCATCTGGCGGGCGCCACGCTGGTCTCGCTGGCGGGCCTGCAGGTCACGCACATACCGCTCAAGGGATCGGTGGAGATTGCGGCATCGCTGATCCGCGGCGATACGCAGTATGCGTTTCCGGTGGCGGGCACCGGCATTCCCCAGGTGCAGGGCGGCAAGCTGCGGGCCCTGGCGGTGACCAGCCGCAAGCGCCTGGCGCAGCTGCCCGAGGTGCCCACGCTGCAGGAGGTGCTGGGCAGCGAGCTGGCGGTGCAGGAGTCCTGGTTCGGGCTGTGGGCTCCGGCCAGGACGCCCCCTGCTGTGGTCGAGCGCCTGCACGCCGCCGTGCGCCAGGCCGCCGCCCAGCCAGCGCTGCGCGCCTCGTTCGAGGCTGTCGGCAACGAGGCCACGGCCAGCGCTTCGCCGCAGGCCTTCGCCGATTTCGTGCGCAGCGAGAACCGCAAGTGGGCCGCCATCATCGAGCTGGCCGGCATCACCGCCAACAGTTGAACCAGGGAAAGGCAAGACGGGTATGGACAAGCCGCTGCAAGGAGTGCGCGTCATCGACATGTCGCATGTGATCGCGGGGCCGCTGGCCTCGCACTACCTGGCCCAGCTCGGGGCCGAGGTCATCAAGGTCGAGCCCACGCGTGGCGAGGTCATGCGCAACAGCCGGACGCCCGGCGAGCCCGGGGGCGGCATGCCTTCGGGCTTCGTGGCGCTCAATGCGGGAAAGCGTTCGCTGTCGGTGGACATCCGCCAGCCCGAGGGTGCGGACATCGTGCGTGCCCTGGCGCGCACGGCCGATGTGTTCATCGAGAACTTCCGCCCCGGCGTGGTGGCGCGCCACGGCCTGGGCTACGAGGACATCCGGGCGGTGCGTCCCGCCGTGGTGTACTGCTCCATCTCGGGCTTTGGCCAGCAGGGCGAGTGGGCCGGGCGGGGCGCCTATGACCATGTGGTGCAGGCGCTCACGGGCATGATGATGATGGCGGGGAGCGACGAGGAAGCGCCGCCCGTGAAGGTGGGCTTTCCCGTGATCGACGTGGCGGTGGGCATGCTGGGGGCGCTGTCGGTCACGGCGGCCCTGCACCAGCGCAACGCCTGGGCGCCTGGCGAGCGGCGCAGCCAGCACATCGATGCCTCCATGCTGCAGGCCTCGCTGATGCTGATGTACCCGCATGCCTGTACCTATCTCACCCATGGCGTGGAGCCACGGCGCGTGGGCAACCGGGGCTATACGGGCAGCCCGGCGGCCGACACCTACCGGTGCGCCGACGGCTGGCTGTCCACGGCCGCCAATACGCCGCAGCAGTTTCGCAGGCTCGCCAGCGTGCTGGGGCTCGATGCGCTGTGCGAGGACGCCACGCTGCTCGACCTCGATGCCTTCAACGCGCCCGAGGGCGGCTTTGTTGCCGCGCGCGATGCGTCCGCGCTGCAGCGGCTGCAGGCATGTCTGGCCGAGGCCTTCGCCGCACGCAGCGCACGGGACATGGAAGCCCGGCTCAACGCCGTGGGCGTGCCTGCCGCCAGGGTGCGGCGCCTGGGTGAATTCCTGGGCGAGGCCCGCGCCGCCGGCACCGTGTCACCTGTGAGCTATGGCGCCGGCGGCGCTGCGGTGGACACTCCGGGACTGGGGTTCCGGTGGATGGATGTCGAGCCCCTGCCGGGTGCGCCGGCCCCCGTCCTGGGCGATGGCAATCTCGCGCTGCTGCGGGAGCTGGGGATGGCGGACGAGGCCATCGCCCGCCTGTGCCGCAGCGGCGTGCTGGGCGCGCCGCAGTCCTGATTGCCTTTGGATTCCTTTGCCACTGCCTTGCTGGAGATTCCATGTTCAAAGCCTTGCTGCTGACCCAACCCGTACCGCGTGAAACCCGTGCCGAGTGTGTGGAGCTGGACGAAGCCAGCCTGCCCGCCGGCGCGGTGCGCGTGGCCGTCTCGCATTCCACGCTCAACTACAAGGATGCACTGGCCATCACGGGGCGCTCGCCCGTGGTGCGCCAGTTCCCCATGGTGCCGGGCATCGACCTGGCCGGCACGGTGCTGGACAGCGAGGACGCGCGTTTCCAGCCCGGCGATGCCGTGCTGCTCAACGGCTGGGGCGTGGGCGAGACCCACTGGGGCGGGCTCGCCCAGCAGGCGCGCGTGAACGGCGACTGGCTGATCCGCCGGCCCGAGGCCTTCAGCGCACGGGATGCCATGGCCATAGGCACGGCCGGCTATACGGCCATGCTGTGCGTGATGGCGCTGCAGGCGCATGGCATCACGCCCTCCAGCGGCCCGGTGCTGGTGACGGGGGCCAATGGCGGCGTGGGCAGCATTGCCGTGGCCCTGCTGTCGCGCCTGGGTTTCGAGGTGCACGCCGGCACCGGGCGGCCCGAACAGGCCGAGCACCTGAAGGCGCTGGGCGCGGCGCGGATCGTGGAGCGCAGCAGCCTGGATGCGCCCGGCAAGCCGCTGCAAAAGGAGGTCTGGGCGGCGGCCGTGGACAGCGTGGGCAGCCATACGCTGGCCAATGTGTGCGCCAGCCTGCGCTACGGCGGCTGCGTGGCGGCCTGCGGACTGGCCCAGGGGCTGGACCTGCCGGCTTCCGTGGCACCGTTCATTCTGCGCGGCGTGTCGCTGCTGGGCATCGACAGCGTCTATGCGCCGCAGGCGCGGCGCGAGCAGGCCTGGGCGCGGCTGGCTGCCGAACTGCCGCGCGAGGTGCTGGAGCGCAATACCGAAGAGGCGGGCCTGGCCGAAGCGGTTGCGCTGGCGCCCAGGCTGCTTGCCGGCCAGGTGCGCGGCCGGGTCGTCATCGATACGGCGCGCTGAGGCCCGCGCGGGCCCTGGTGCCGCCTACTTGGCGTAGGGGTCGGCAAAGCCCAGCTCGACCATGATCTCGGTCTCGTAGGCTTCCATTTCCTCGGCGTCCTGCTCGCTGGTCTCATGGTCCCAGCCCTGGGCATGCAGCGTGCCATGCACCAGCAGGTGGGCGTAGTGCTCCTCCAGCGTCTTGTTCTGCTCGCGCGCCTCGCGCTCGACCACGGGGGCGCACAGCACCAGGTCGGCCATGGCGGTGGGCTCCTGCTGGTAGTCGAAGGTCAGGACGTTGGTGGCGTAGTCCTTTTGCCGGTATTCGCGGTTGAGCTGCTGGCCTTCCTCGGCGTCGACGATGCGCACGGTGATTTCGGCATCGACGGCCAGGGCGTGGCGTATCCAGCGCGTGACCTTGCTGCGGGACAGCACGGCGCGGTGGACGGGCGCCTCGGCAAAGCGCGCGAATTGCAGGGACAGTTGCAGTTGGTTCAGGGACATGGGAGGAGGCGTGGGCGTGAGCTTGGGCGTGTGCTTTGGGGCGCCCGTGGGCGGGCGTCTGCTGTGGCTGTCGGGATCAATGCGCTGCAAGGCGCGGTGCGGCACGGCGTGCCGGGGCCTGGCCGCGTGCGTCGTAGGCGTCCACGATGCGGGCCACCAGCGGGTGGCGCACCACGTCGGCGCTGGTGAAGTGGTTGATGGCGATGCCCTTGACGCGCTTCAAGACGCGCTCGGCATCGATCAGGCCGCTCAGTGCGCCCTTGGGCAGGTCGATCTGGCTGACGTCGCCCGTGACCACGGCGCGGGCGCCGAAGCCGATGCGCGTGAGGAACATCTTCATCTGCTCGGGCGTGGTGTTCTGCGCCTCGTCCAGGATGACGAAGGCGTTGTTCAGCGTGCGCCCGCGCATGAAGGCCAGCGGCGCGATCTCCAGCACATTGCGCTCGAAGGCCTTTTGCACCTTCTCGTAGCCCATGAGGTCGTAGAGCGCGTCGTACAGCGGGCGCAGGTAGGGGTCGACCTTCTGCGTGAGGTCGCCGGGCAGGAAGCCCAGGCGCTCGCCTGCCTCCACTGCGGGGCGCGTGAGCACGATGCGCTGCACGGCGCTGCGCTCCAGCGCGTCCACGGCGCAGGCCACGGCCAGGTAGGTCTTGCCGGTGCCGGCCGGGCCGATGCCGAAGGTGATGTCGTGGCGGGCGATGTTCTCCAGGTAGGCCGACTGGTTGGCCGTGCGCGCGCGCAGGTCGGGGCGGCGCGTGGACAGCTGGATGGCGTCCTGGGGCTGCTCGATGAGTTCGGTATCACCGGCCAGCATCAGTTGCAGGGAGTCGTCCAGGATGGGGTCGTCGGCCATCTCGTAGAGGGCCTGCAGCAGCTCCAGTGCGTCGTTGGCCTTGGCCTTGGGGCCGTCGATCTTGAATTGCTCGTGGCGGTGGGCGATCTTGACGCCCATTGCGATCTCGATGGTGCGCAGGTGCGCGTCGGCCGGGCCGCAGACGTGGCTCAACCGGTTGTTGTCGTGGGGTGTGAAGGTGTGGCGCAGGATCACGCGGATAATTCCAGAGATTCCGGGCGGCGGCCAGCGCGAGGGCGTGGTGCCATACCCTGTGAATGGGCCGGCGTTCGGTTGCGGACGGGCATGAAAAGCCGCCCCCAGGGCGGCAAAGGACACCAATGATAGGCAAATTGACAGGAACGCTGCTGGAAAAAAACCCGCCCGAGGTGCTGGTGGACTGCGGCGGCGTGGGCTACGAGGTGCAGGTGCCCATGAGCACCTTCTACAACCTGCCCGCCAGTGGGGCCAAGGTCAGCCTGCTGACGCACTTCGTGGTGCGCGAGGATGCGCAGCTTCTGTACGGTTTTGGCACGCACAGCGAGCGCCAGGCGTTCCGCGAGCTGATCAAGATCACCGGCATCGGCCCGCGCATGGCGCTGTCGGTGCTCAGCGGCATGAGCGTGGAGGACCTGGCCCAGGCCGTGACGCTGCAGGAGGTGGGCCGCCTGGTCAAGGTGCCGGGTATCGGCAAGAAGACGGCCGAGCGCCTGCTGCTGGAGCTCAAGGGCAAGATCGGCGCCGATACGGGCGCGCAGTCGCTGTTCGTGAACAACGATCAGAACGACATCGTGCAGGCGCTGATGGCGCTGGGCTATTCCGACAAGGATGCGGCCGCCGCGCTCAAGAAGCTGCCGCCCGACGTGGGCGTGACCGAAGGCATCAAGCTGGCGCTGAAGGCGCTGGCCAAGTGAGCGGCGCATGAGCATCCATACCGACGATTTCGGGCAGGGCGGCTTTGCGCAGGGGGGCTTTGCGCCAGACAAGGCACCGGAAAAGCCGCGCATGATTTCGGCAGCGCCGGTCTCGCGCGGGGAAGAGGCCATGGAGCGCGCCCTGCGCCCCAAGCTGCTGCAGGAGTACGTGGGCCAGGCCAAGGCGCGCGAGCAGTTGGAGATCTTCATCGGCGCGGCCCGAAAGCGCAATGAGGCGCTGGACCATGTGCTGCTGTTCGGCCCGCCGGGCCTGGGCAAGACCACGCTGTCGCACATCATCGCGGCCGAGCTGGGCGTGAATCTGCGGCAGACCAGCGGCCCCGTGCTGGAAAAGCCCAAGGACCTGGCGGCGCTGCTGACCAACCTCGAAGCCAACGATGTGCTGTTCATAGACGAGATCCACCGCCTGTCGCCCGTGGTCGAGGAAATCCTCTACCCGGCGCTGGAGGACTACCAGATCGACATCATGATCGGCGAGGGGCCGGCGGCGCGCTCCATCAAGCTGGACCTGCAGCCGTTCACGCTGGTGGGCGCGACCACGCGCGCGGGCATGCTGACCAACCCGCTGCGCGACCGCTTCGGCATCGTGGCGCGGCTGGAGTTCTATACGGCCGAGGAGCTGGCGCGCATCGTGCGGCGCAGTGCAGGCCTGTTGAACGCGCCCATCGATGACGAGGGCGCCTTCGAGATCGCGCGCCGCTCGCGCGGCACGCCACGCATTGCCAACCGCCTGCTGCGCCGCGTGCGCGACTATGCCGATGTGCGTGGCGACGGCAGCATCACGCGCGAGCTGGCCGACCGTGCGCTGGCCATGCTCGATGTCGATCCCCAGGGTTTCGACATCATGGACCGCAAGCTGCTGGAGGCCGTGGTGCACCGCTTCGACGGCGGCCCCGTGGGCCTGGACAACATCGCGGCCAGCATCGGCGAGGAAGCGGGCACCATCGAGGATGTGATCGAGCCCTACCTGATCCAGCAGGGCTTTTTGCAGCGCACGCCGCGCGGGCGCATGGCGACCCAGGCGGCGTACCGCCATCTCGGGTTGCCGGTGCCGGAAAAAGACACCCCCTGAGCGGCTGTGCCGCTTCCCCCTCTCTCGCTTCGCGGGAGTGGGACGACACCCTCGGTGCGGGGCGG
>NZ_MYFL01000003.1:641269-653899 GCF_002193035.1 Delftia sp. K82
GGACGACACCCTCGGTGCGGGGCGGCCCTTCCTCGGTGTCCTAGATCTAGGACTGTGTGATACCCCTACTCATTCTTCCGTGCCGGCGTTCCAGAAGGCCTGCAGCACGCCGGGCAGGGCCTCGATGGCGGCGATCACGCGGTCCAGCTCGTCTGAGTCCACCGAGGTGGCGTAGAGCATGGCCTCGATCTCCGTGTCCTGCGGGCCGAAGGCATGGGTTTCCACGCCGCGCACGGGGTAGCTGGCGTTCTCCAGCAGCTCCAGCATCTGCTCGCGCACATCGCCCTGGGCGCCGCGGTGGCAGATGGCGTAGACGTAGTAGGTCGATTCCGTGGATTCGTCATCCACCGGGCGGCGGTTGATGCGGTTGACCACGGGGCGCAGCAAGGTATTGCTGGCCAGCACGAACAGCGTGGCCAAGCCGGCCTCGGCCACCAGGCTGGCGCCCGCGCAGGCGCCCACGGCGGCCGAGCCCCACAGCGTGGCCGCTGTGTTCAGCCCGGTGATGTTGGCCCCTTCCTTCATGATGGCGCCCGCGCCCAGGAAGCCCACGCCCGAGACCACGTAGGCCACGACGCGCGTGGCGCCCTCGGCCCCGCCCAGGCGCACGGCCAGGTCCACGAAGACGGCCGCGCCCACGGCGACCAGGGTGTTGGTGCGCAGCCCCGCCGTGCGCTGGCGCACCTGGCGCTCCAGGCCGATGAGGGCGCCGAACACGAAGGCCGTGGTCAGGCTGACGAAGGTGTCCAGCATGGCGCCGGGGTTGAGGTTCTGCAGGGCCTGCATGGGGTTCCGGGCTTTCCTGGTGAATGGGTTGAAGGGGCGTTGAAAGGGGCGCTGAAGGGTGCGTCACTGCCAGCCGTAGCGGCGGATGTAGACGCGCTTGAGCAGCGTGGCCAGGCAAGCGTAGCCCAGCAATATGGCAATCATCCACGGGAAGTAGGCCGCCGGCAGCGCCTGCAGCTTGAAGTAGCCGGCCAGCGGCCCCATCGGCAGGAAGATGCCGGCCGCCATCACGGCCGCCGTGGCCAGCAGCAGCGGCCAGGAAGGGCGGCTTTGCAGGAAGGGGATCCTGGGCGTGCGGATCATGTGCACGATCAGCGTCTGCGTGAGCAGCCCGATGACGAACCAGCCCGACTGGAACAGCGTCTGCTGCTCGGGCGTGTTGGCGGCGAAGACGAACCACATCAGCGCGAAGGTCAGGATGTCGAACAGCGAGCTGATGGGCCCGAAGAACACCATGAAGCGGCCCAGGTCGGCCGGGTTCCAGCGCAGCGGCTGGCGCACCAGTTCGTCGTCCACGTTGTCGAAGGGGATGGCGATCTGCGAGAGGTCGTACAGCAGGTTCTGCACCAGCAGGTGCAGCGGCAGCATGGGCAGGAAGGGGATGAAGGCCGAGGCCACCATCACCGAGAACACGTTGCCGAAGTTGGAGCTGGCCGTCATGCGGATGTACTTCAGCATGTTGCTGAAGGTGCGCCGGCCCTCGATCACGCCCTGCTCCAGTACCATCAGGCTTTTTTCCAGCAGGATGATGTCGGCCGCTTCCTTGGCGATGTCCACTGCGCTGTCCACGCTGATGCCGATGTCGGCCGCGCGCAGGGCCGGGGCGTCGTTGATGCCGTCGCCCATGAAGCCGGTGATGTGGCCGTTGGCGCGCAGCGCATGCACGATGCGTTCCTTGTGCAGCGGCGTGAGCCGGGCGAACAGCTGGTGCCGCTCCACCGTCTGGCGCAGCATCTCGTCGTTCATGTGCTCGATCTGCGTGCCCAGGATGATGTGGTCTGCGGGCAGCCCCACATCGCGGCAGACCTTGGCGGCCACCAGTTCGTTGTCGCCGGTCAGCAGCTTGACGGCCACGCCGTGCGCGGCCAGGGCGGCCAGCGCCTCGGCCGTGGTTTCCTTCGGTGGGTCCAGGAAGGCGATGTAGCCGATCAGGGTCAGCTCCGACTCGTCGGCCACGCCGTAGTCGCTCTTGTGCGGCGGCACTTCCTTCATGGCCACGGCGACCACACGCAGGCCCTCGCGGTTGAGCTCGCGCGTCACGCGGCGCACGCGGGCCAGCTGCTCCTCGTCCAGCGGGCGCGTGCCGTCGCCTTCGCGCAGCCGGGTGCAGGCGCCCAGGATCTCCTCGACCGCGCCCTTGCAGATCAGCTCGTGGTGGTGGTTGCGCTCGGCCACCACCACGGACATGCGGCGGCGCTCGAAGTCGAAGGGGATCTCATCGACCTTGCGGTAGTCCTCGGCCAGGCGCATCTGGGTGTGCAGCTCCACGTGTTCCAGCACGGCATGGTCGAGCAGGTTCTTCAGGCCGGTCTGGTAGTGGCTGTTGAGGTAGGCGAAGCGCAGCGTCTCGTCGCAGGGCTGGCCGAAGGCGTCGGTGTGCCGCTCCAGCACGATGCGGTCCTGGGTCAGCGTGCCGGTCTTGTCGGTGCACAGCACGTCCATGGCACCGAAGTTCTGGATGGCGTCCAGCCGCTTGACCACGACCTTGCGGCGCGAGAGCACCACGGCACCCTTGGCCAGGGTGGAGGTCACGATCATGAGCAGCATCTCGGGCGTCAGGCCCACGGCCACGGACAGCGCGAACAGGAAGGCCTCGGCCCAGTCGCCCTTGGTGTAGCCGTTGATGAACAGCACCACGGGCACCATCACCGCCGCAAAGCGGATCAGCAGCCAGCTGACGCTGTTGACCCCGGTCTCGAAGGCCGTGGGCGCGCGGTCGTTGGAGGTCACCCGCGTGGCAATGGTGCCGAAATAGCTGCGGTTGCCCGTGGCCAGCACCACGGCCAGCGCCGTGCCCGAGACCACGTTGGTGCCCATGAACAGCAGGTTGCTGGCATCCAGCACGCCGGTGCCATTCGATGCACTGGCGTCGGCGCGCTTTTCCACGGGCAGGGATTCGCCGGTCATGGCGGACTGGCTCACGAACAGGTCCTTGGCGCTGAGCACGCGGCAGTCGGCAGGGATCATGTCCCCGGCCGACAGCACCACGAAATCGCCGGGCACGACCTCGCGCAGCGGCACCTCGTAGCGGCGCGCCTGCTGGCCGAAGCCGCTGTGCGGGGCGTCTGCGGAGTCGGCATCTGCCGGCGCCGTGGGGCCGCCATTGCGGCGCAGCACCGTGGCCGTGCTGCTGACCATGGCCTTGAGCCGCGCGGCGGCGCGGTTGGAGCGGCCTTCCTGCACAAAGCGCAGCAGCGTGGACAGCAGCACCATGGAGGCGATGACGACCGTGGCCTTCATGTCCTCCGTGGCGTAGGAGACCACGGCCAGCAGCGTCAGCAGCAGGTTGAAGGGATTGCGGTAGCAGTACCACAGGTGCAGCCAGCCGGGCAGCGGCTTTTCGTGCTCGACCTCGTTGGGGCCGAGACGCGTGAGCGCGGCGCGGGCCTGCTCGCGGGTCAGGCCGTCCTCGCTGGAGCCGGTGCGCGCCAGCACGGCGGCAATGTCATCGCGCGAGGCGCGCAGCAGCTCGCGCGTGAGGGTCGGCGATACCGAGCGCGAGTGGTGCACGGCCGTGCCCGAGGGCAGGGCATTGCGCCGGAACAGCCCCAGGGCGTGGCGGCTGCGCAGAAACGCCTGGAACAAGTGCTTGAGGCTTTTCATGGTGACCTCCCTGGCGGCTCAGGCCTGGCTCGAACGAAGGGTGGCGCGCAGCCAGTGCCAGTTGCGCTGGCAGGCGCACAGCAGGCGGCGGCGCAGCGGCGGGCGGGTCACGGTGGCCGACTGCAGCCATTGGCGCCGCGCATGGGCAGGCAGGTGGCGGTAGACCTCGGCGCGCTCCTGCGCCGCCAGCAGGGACAGAACGTCGGCCTGCTGGCGCTGCGTGAGCGCCACGAGGGCATGGGCGAAGAGATCGGGGCCGTGTTGCTGCAGCAGGGCGTGCAGTTGCCCGGTATGGCGTGCCGCAATGGCGGCTTGCAGGGCAAGTTGCAGGGTGCTGGCGCGGGAGGTGTGGCTGGCGCGCGCGGAGACGGGTGCTGTGGCGGGCGTGGTTGCCGGCGTGGTGCGCAGCGCGGTGATGACGTGTTGCATGGCGGGCTTCTTTCGTTGCGGCCGAAAGAAGCCCGGCACCTATCCGTCAATGGACGTGCGCGGGTCTCCCGGCCGGGGCCTTGGGAAGGTGCGGAAGGGCCGCAGGCATGTGCGGCCGGACCGTATCGGAGGGGTCAGGGCAAGATCGACTCGGATCGGGGTCCATGGGGGAACTCCTTTCTGACGATGGGGCGGACAAGGCTGCGGCGCGCGTTCAGCGCGGCTGCAGGCTCAGAAAGCTGCGGATGCGGTGCGTGGGCCAGTGGGTCTGCAGGTCAAGATGCATGGCGTGCTCCATGGCCGAAGGGGCCTGGGCTTGCATCTGTGCCTGTGCCTTGGCCTGCATTGCTGCCTGGGAGGCAGCCACGCGCGTGCCGGTGGCGCCGGGGCAGGGCGCGGCAGTGGCAGGCTGCAGGCGTTGCATTGCGGGGCGGACGAACGGTGTGGACATGGCTTTCTCCTTGGCGAACCAGGAAGACCGCCGTAGGCAGGGCCGTCAAGCAGCGTGGGCCGGGCGCTGCTCGATGGCAGCCACACGGGCACGCGGTCAGTGATCAACAGCCATTGGAATCTTCGGTGCAGGAGCGGCGTGCCTGATGCAGGCCAAGCGCCACTGCAGCGCCGGGCGGCGCGAAGATTCCAAGGGGAAACGCAGCAATGGATGGAAGCCGACCGACATGGCCGCTCCCATCACAGGAGTCGGTCAGTCAGCCAGCAGCGAAGCCATTGCGGCGCGCTGTTTGTCACTGGTTGAACTGGCACTGTCCACGGAGGACTCCTGAAAATGCGATCCCTCGATTGTGCCTTGCGAGCTGCTTCGGGTCAACCCTGATGTCGATGCGCCACGGGCCAGCCAGCCTTGCACGATCAGCAGTTGCGCCGCGTAGTAGGTGGACAGCACGCCGGCTTGCGCACCGTCGAAGGGCTGCACAAATCGGTTGATGGCCAGCAGCGAGTCGCTGGCCATGAAGAAGCAGGCACCCATGGCCACCTGCCAGGCCGCCTTGCCGCCCAGATGCCGCGCGCGGCCCAGGGCCTGCGCCGCCATCAGCGCAATGACCAGCACATAGGCGGCCACGGGCAGGCGCAGCGCGGCGGGCAGGCCGCCCTGCCAGAGCACGGCATACATGCCCGCGCCCAGGGCCAGCGTGGCGGCCAGCGAGGGCCGGTGTGCAAACCAGGGTGCGTCCTGGCGCAGCAGCACGATATAGGCCAGGTGGGCCAGCAGAAAGCTGGCCAGGCCCGGGATGAACAGATCGGGCAGCATCAGGAACACGTCGCCCGCCAGGGATGCCGCCAGTGCCGCGGCCAGCCAGCAGGCGCCGCGCGCGGGTTTGGCCAGTGCCGAGAAGGCCGTGCTGCCGCGCCACAGCTGCATGACGGCGATCAGCGCAAAGACCATGGTCAGCGGCTTGAACAGCCAGTGCCAGTGCAGCATGTCCAGCGCGGCGGTGGCGGTGGCCAGTGCGCCGGCCTCGATGGCCAGTGCCACCCACAGGCTGATGCGACCCTGCATGGCTGCGCCCAGCGCCCATTGGCAGGCCAGCAGCACGCCAAACCACAGCGCATTGCGCGCCGTCGAGGACTGGTCGGCATGCCAGAGGAACAGCGACACCCCGGCGATCAGCGCCACGAACTGCAGTCCCGCAAACCAGCGCAGGCCGCGCTCCATCCCCGGTGCGTAGAGCACGCGGTGCGCGTCCAGGTCGAAGGCCGGCCTGGGAAAGCGCTGCGCCACATCGGCAGGGCGCCATCCGGGCGGCTTGAGCCAGACGCGCAGCTTGTCGCTCCAGCGCCGCGCATGCCAGCTGTCATGGATGAGTTGCCGGTACACCACGGCGTTGGCCCACAGCGGATCCCAGCTTTGCAGCAGGCCGCGCGTGCCGTAGACACAGGGCTCGCTATCGTCCTCGGGCTTGAAGGTGCCGAACATGCGGTCCCAGACGATGAGGATGCCGCCGTAGTTCCTGTCCAGGTAGCAGTCATTGACGGCGTGGTGCACGCGGTGGTTGCTGGGCGCGCAGAACCAGCGGTCGAACCAGCCCAGGCGCCGCACCTGCTCGGTATGGACCCAGAACTGGTAGAGCAGATCGATCAGGCCCACGATGGCAAACACCAGCGGCGGCACGCCGGCCAGCGCCATGGGCAGGTAGAACAGCCAGCCCAGCATCGCCCCCGAGCTGGTCTGGCGCAGCGCCGTCGACAGGTTGTAGTCCTGGCTCTGGTGGTGCACGGCATGCGCGGCCCAGAGCACGGCCACCTCGTGGCCCATGCGGTGAAGCCAGTAGTAGCAGAAGTCGTAGAACAGCAGGGCCAGCAGCCAGCCGGGAATGCTGGTCCAGAAGGCATCGTTGCGCCACAGCGCCAGGTGCTCGAAGGCCAGCGTGTACAGGCCCACGCGCAGCAGCGTGGTGAAGACGGCGCTGGTCTGGCTGAGCATGCCCAGGCTGATGGAGCTGACGGCATCGGCCAGCCGGTAGGCATTGCGCCCGCGCCATAGGCTCACGCCCCATTCCAGCGCGATCAGCAGCAAAAAGGCAGGCGTGGCGAAGACAATGACTTGGCTGGGTGAGAGCATGGTCAGCCGATTCTGGGCATGGCGGCGGGGCAGCGCCTTAGGCGAGAACCCTAGGACACGGAATCACAAGGGTTGAAACGGATTGCAATAAATGGGGCTTCATGGCAAGCACGTGGCAGGAAAATTGCGCCCTATGGCAGAATCGCCCGCTTTCCACGCGCTGGACGTGCTTGCCCTGCAGGCCATCGCCAGCCCGCACCGCCTTTGCCGGCATGCGCCTTGCATGCCCAAGCCCCATGCCCTTGTCCCGCCGCTCCCTGCTATCGGCTGCCGCAGCACTGGCTGCGGCCCTTGCCGCTGCACCCGCCGCCCATGCCGCGCCGGGCGCGGGCAAGCCCTGGCCGGCAGCCGGGCCCATCACCCTGATCGTGCCCTTTGGCGCGGGCAGCGATGTGGACGCCACCGCACGGCTGATCGCCGAAAAGCTGGGTGCGCGGCTGCAGCAGTCGGTGGTGGTGGACAACGTGCCGGCCTCGGGCGGCGTGCTGGGTGTGAGCAAGGTGGCGCGCTCGCATGCCGATGGCTACACGCTGCTGCTGGGCTTTGACGGGCCGGTGAGCATTGCGCAACTGGTGAACTCCTCCGTGCGCTATGACGCCGAGCGCGATCTGGCTCCCGTGGGCCTGACTTCGGTGGCGCCCATGGTGATCGTGGCCCGCCCTGGCCTGCCGGTGCACAACCTCAACGAGCTGATCAGCATGGCCCGCGCCCGGCCCGGCGCGCTGACCTATGCCACGCCGGGCGTGGGAACGGTGCTGCACCTGGCCATGGAACGGCTGCAGGAGCGCGCCCGCATCCGCCTGGTCCATGTGCCCTATCGCGGCGTGGCCCAGGTGACCAGCGAGGTCATGGGCGGCCAGGTCGATCTGGGCATTCTGATGACCACCGGCGCCACGCCGCTGGTGCAGCAGAAAAAGCTGGAAGGCGTGGGCGTGACCTCGGCACAGCGCATCGACGTGATTCCAGAGGTCATGAGCTTTGCGGAGGCGCCCGATCTCAAGGGCTTCGAGCTGGAAGCCTGGACCGGCCTGTTCGCCCCCGCCCGCACACCCGAACCCGTGGTCAGCCGCCTGGCCGCCGAACTGGCCGAGGTGCTGAAGCTGCCCGAGGTCCGCAAGCGCCTGCAGGACAGTGGCGCCACGCCCGGCTCGGGCACGCCGGCCACGTTCGCCCAGTTCCTGAAGAAGGAAAAGGCGAGCTACACGCAGATCGTCAAGTCCGCCAATATCCAGGTGGAATAGGCCGCGCTGACGGTCAGCGGGTGACCGCTTTTTTCCATTGAATGAAGACAGGGCCGGCGAAATCGGCGGCATTTTCTGCAGTCGCCTTTGTGCGCCGAGTGCCACGTATTGGTGTGTGAAATCTGTTACCCTCCGCTTACATTTTTAAGGGGGCGGTGTGGGGGTGGAGAAAATCATGCGCCGGGCCATGGCATGGCTCTGGCTTTTTGCGCTTGCAGCGTCGGGCGCTGCAATGGCCGAGGACCGGCCCACTGTCACTTTTGCGGGAGTCGCCTATTCGGGCGACGCCAGTTCGCAGCAGCAGCGATTCCCTTATTCAAAGCAGTATGAGAGCCGCCTGAAGGCCGCCGGGCACAGTGCCTATGCGCGGGCACTGGCATTCGTGCAGCAGGCGCCTGCACAGCATCTGCAGATATCCACCAATCCCATCGATGAGCTCAAGGGGCGCGACCAGGCCCTGGTGGTTTCTCTGGTGCTCAATTCCGAGACGGTCTCCGTGGAAAGCTTTGGCGGCGTGCGCAAGCTGTTCATCCTGATTCGTGGACAGGCCCTGTTTTTCGACTTCAAGTCCATGACGGCGGTGCGTTCGTATCCGCTCAGCTTTGCCTTCATCGACAACCTGCGCCACGAGCCGTCGCAAGAGGAAATCATGGAGCGCGTGACCAAGGTATACGAAGGCGCGGCAGGCAAGCCCGGCATCTTCGGCCGTTTTGCCCAGGTGCTGGCCACGGCCACCGTGCCCTCGCAGACGCCGCGTTTCCTGCAGGTCACCGATATCCAGATTCCCGCCGCCATGGCCGAGATGCTGCCCGGCTATCTGCAGGACCCGCAGGTGCACAAGACCTGGGCCGCCGATATCGTGGGCGAGGCCATTTCCAGCCGCATTGGTGTGCCCATCATTCCTTTTGCCATGGGCTATGCCGTGGGCAATGTGATGCGCATGCAGGTGCTTGACGGAGAGGTCTACACGCTGCAGCTGCCCAGTGCCGACTACGCCATCAGCGTCGATTTCAAGGGATTCAAGAAGCTCAAGTTCAAGGAATCCAGCGCCGGCACCAGCTATGTCTACGGCACCTTTGCCGATATGCGCATCCAGGAACCCAATGGGCCGGTGTTTCTCGGCGCCTCGCTGAAGAACGCGGAAGTGAAGGTGGTGCCTTCCACGCAAACCCATGTCGATGATTTTCCCGCGTTCTATGACTCGCTCAACGGCCTTTTCGTGAAGCTGGCCGAGACGGTGGCGGCTGGACGGGGCAATGACTGGCTCAAGTCGGCTGCGGCCGAGAGCGACATCGAAGCGCAAATTGTCAAAACAAAAGACCTGATGAATCTATGCAAGTAATCCAGAAAATCCTCCTGTGCCTTTCCATGGCGCTGTTCGCGGCCGGTGCGGGCGCGCAGGTGCAGCAGGCACGCGGCAAGGCCTCGGTCAGCTACCAGGATTCAAAGGTCAGCCCGCAGGACAAGGAGCGTGCGCTGATGGCGGCCCAGCTCAAGGCCGTGGAGTTCTACTACGCCGAAGCGGGCCAGTCGGAGGCCGAGAATTTCGACGCCGTGCGCGACAAGATCCTGGCCAACCCCGATCGCTACATCCTTGAGCACACCGTGCTCAGCGAAGAGGACAACGCCGACAGAAAGCAGTACACGGTCTCCGTGCGCGTGGCGCTGAACGTGGCCAATCTGCGCAATGCCGTCAAGGCCAACTCTGCCGTGGCCAGGGGCGGGCCTGCAGGCCGGTCGCCGCTGGCCTTCATGTTCGTCTCGCGCCAGGTGGCCACGACCAAGTCCTTCGATGACCGCGTCTACAAGCGCGTGGACGAGACCGAGGACGTCAAGGCCCAGGTCAGCGCTTCCGAAAAGGGCAGCGAGGGTGAATCCATCCGTGGCGGACGCATCAGCACGAATGCCTCCACGGCGACCTCGGGCACTGCCTCGGTCAAGAGCAGCCGCACTTCCGAGACCGGCGGCAGCACGACGCGACGCTCGGCCGAGTCCACCTGGCGCGTGATCCCCAGCGCCAACCTGTCCCAGGTCTTTTCCTCCAACTTCGCCAAGGCCGGCTTCAAGGTGTCAGAGGCTGCCATGGTGGAGCCCTACACGGGCGGCCACTTCAAGGTGGCGGCCGTGGAGAGCGACTACAAGAGCGGCATGGACCTGCAGCCCTCGACCCTGGCGGCCATGGTGGCCGGCATGCGCACGGCGCAGATTCCCTACATCGCCCTGGGCACGCTGGATGTGGGCATGGGCGAGCCCGATCCCCAGACCGGCCTGATGCGCGTGAGCGTGACGGTCAACGCCAAGATCCTGGACATCGCCCAGACCATTCCCGACACGATTGCCGCCGTCGGCCCCGTGCTGTACGCGGGCACCGGCCCGTCCGAGGATGAGGCGCGCAACAACGCGCTGAAGCTGGCCGCCAACAACGCGGCCCGCGATCTCACCAGCCAGGTCACCAATCTGGGCCTGCGCTGAGCGCTGCGGCTTCCAAGGTCCGGCTGCCATGCAGCCGGACCTTTTTTCCGTTCTTTCGCTTTCCTCGTTTTTATCTTCACCGTCCGCGTTCACGGACTGCTGCAACCCGAGTCCATCTCCATGAAAAAGCTCTTCACCACCGTCGCCGTTGCCGCCGCCATGGCCAGCCCCGCCCTGACACAGGCCCAGTTCTCCATGCCCTCCATCCCGGGTGTCGGCAAGCTCATGGGCGGCAGCGGCTCTGCCGACGTGGCCGGCCAGGGCGACGCCCTGGTGCGCAGCTATGTGGGCGCCAGCAAGGAGGTGCTCAGCGCCAATGCCAAGATGGCCACGGCCCTGGGCCTGAAGGAGCAGGCCGCCAGCGCCGCCAGCACGGCGGACAGCCTGGGTGATGGCGCCACCATCGGCGCGCTGGGCGATGGCAACAAGGTGGTCTCGGACACCAGCGGCGCGATTGCCGAGTCCATGGCGAAGAAGCCCGTGCTCGATGCCGCCTCCAAGGCCACCTTCGCCGAGGGGCTGGTGCACCTGGTCAACGGCAGCGTGAAGTACGCCGGCATGGGCAAGGATGTTTCGGTCATGGGCAAGAGCCTGCAAAGCGCCAACCCCATGCAGCTGACCAAGCTCACCTCCGCGGCCTGGGTGGTGTCCAAGTTCCCCGGCTCGGCCTCCGACCTGTTCAGCACCGTGCAGACGGCCATCGCCTTCGCGCGGGCCAACGACATCGAGGTGCCGGCCAATGCGGCTGACGCCACGGCCGCGCTGGGCACGCTCAAGCTGTGATCCGGTACAGGCAAGGAGCACTTTCTATGCGTATCCGCAACATTGCGGCCGTCGTGGCTGCCTGCGCCGCCATGTCCGGCTGTGGCGACAAGCCGTCCGAGCAGCCCAGGACCGACGCGCCTGAACAACCCCAAAGCGTCGCCCCGCCCGTGCCCGACGTGGGCAGGCTGGAGACCGTCGAGGTCCAGGTCACCGGCCTGGGCCAGTCCCCTGGAGAGGCCATGGCGCAGGCATTGCAGATGGCGCTGCTGCAGGTCAATGGCGCCGTGATCCAGTCCGCCTCGGTCACGGCCAAGTACGGTCTGGATGTGGCGCTGGGGCAGGACGCCGCCTCGCTGCGCGCCAGCGCCTTCGCCGAGGTGGTCAAGCAAAAGTCCGGTGGCGTCATCCAGTCGGTCCAGGTGGTGGATCTGGAAGAACCCAAGCCCTGGGCCAAGCGCTACAAGTACACCATCAAGGCCAACATTTCCAAGTTCAAGCCTTCGGCCGAGATGCAGAAGATCAAGGTCGTTGTGGGCCCGGTGCGCTTCGAGCAGGCCTCGTTGCCCATGGGCGACCGCAGCGTTTCCGCCGCCGAGGTGGGTGCAACGCTGAGGCAACGCATCAGCGACGCCCTGGTGCAGACAGGCCGCTTTGCCGTGCTGGACCGTGAATTCAGCCCCGAGATCGAGCAGGAACTGGCCATGATCGCCACGGGCCAGGCGCCCAGCGCCGAGCTGGCCAAGCTGTCCCAGGCTGCCAGCGCCGATCTGGTGTGGAGCGCCCGTGTCAGCAGCTTTGCCTACAACCGCCATGCCCGCCAGCTCAAGACCAGCGACCGCCAACTGGTGAGCTACTCGGGCGGCTGGGCCCTGTCGCAGAAGCTGGTGAACGTGGCCACGCGCCAGGTCACGGCCTCGGATTCGCTGCGCGGCTCCGTCCCTTCCACGGCTCCGACCACGCTGGGCGCGGGCGTGGATGGCAACAAGGTCATGACCGACATGAGCGATGCGCTGGTCGCCGGCGTGGTCAGCTCCATCCTGCAGCGCACCTTTCCGCTGACCGTGGTCGCCCGCGATGGCGAAAGCGTGGTGCTGAGCCAGGGCGGCCAGGCCGTGAAGGAGGGCGCGCGCTACCAGGTGGTGGCCATGGGCAAGGAGATGAAGGACCCGCAGACCGGGCAAAGCCTGGGGCGGCTGGAGTCACCGTGCTGCGAGCTGGTGGTCGATCGCGTGACCCCCAACCTCTCCTATGGCCACCTGGAGAACATGCGTGGCGGCATGGAAGACCTGCCACCGGGCGGGCTGCAGGTGCGTGAAGTGCTGAAGGCATCCGCCGCGCCCGTGCTGGCTGCACAGGCTGCATCAGGTGATACGGCCGCGGCCGGTGAGCTCCAGGCCGCACCGGCCCGTGCCGCACAACCGCCCGCAGCACGCCGCGCGGCATCACCCGCCAAGGAGGCCGATGCCCCGGTCGGCAAGAAGGACGACGACAACTGGTAAGCGACAAGCGGCGGGGAGGTGCGCTGCGGCGCCCCTC
>NZ_MYFL01000003.1:654113-654844 GCF_002193035.1 Delftia sp. K82
GCGCTGCGGCGCCCTTCCCCGTGCGGGTGCTTAGCTGAAAACCTCGTCGCGCGCACCGCCTTCCAGGTGCTGCACATCGCCCCAGCCGACCAGGCCCAGGCCCTGGGGCGTCCACAGCAGGCGGTTGATGGCCGCGTTGCCCAGCGCCCAGGTGCGGGGTGCCTGCACTTCCTGGTGCGTGGCTAGGCGGTAGAGCACATCCATCACGCCGCCATGCGCCACGATCACGATCTGCTCGCCGGGATGGCCACTGGCCAGCCGGTTCACCGTGGCCGAGATGCGGTCGCGCAGCATCAGCAGCGACTCGCCGCCGCCGGCGGGCACGAACTCGGGATCGCGCTTGCGCCAGCGCAGCGCATCTTCCGGGTGGGACGCCTCGATATCGTTGAAGGTCTGGCCCTCGAAGCTGCCGAAGCAGCGCTCGCGCAGGCCCTTGTCGGCCGTCAGCGTCGCCCCCGTGCTTGCGGCCACGGCCTCGGCCGTGACATAGGCACGCAGAAGGTCGCTGCTGTAGATGGCGGCCACCGGCTCACCCGCCAGGGCCTTGCCGGCCTGGGCGGCCTGCCAAAGTCCCATGTCGTTCAGAGGAATGTCCAGATGGCCCTGGATGCGGGCGTCCACATTCCAGGCGGTTTCTCCGTGGCGGATGGCAATGATGCGCGTGGCTTGCATGAGGGGCTGGCGTGGGGTGCTGCAAAAAGGAGCAGGCATTGTCCCGCAAGCCAGGCAAG